>PABB01000011.1 GCA_002702655.1 Planctomycetaceae bacterium | reverse complement strand
CTCGCGTGCTACAGCCAAGTTGGCGTTGATCGGCGAGGCAATGGCCTGCGCCTCGAGAACACGCTCGGCAGGGGCGTCGTTCGTCGGCGGAGTGATGGGCTTGGCAGGGGGAGCCGAGTCTTCGCCGCAATGACAATTATTTCCGCACGAGCAGCCGGAACCTCCGCCGCAGCATGAGCGTTCGCTGCGGTTAGCTCCGCCGCCACAGCAACCGGGCACGTTGCAGCAAGTTTGTTGGGAACCGCAACATGGCTCCGCCCTTTGAGAATCGCGCGTCGTCGAACCATAACAACACGAACGCCCGCCGCTATGACCGCAGCGACAGACGCTTGCCCCCGTGCAAGGGCAACGTTTAGTCTCGCAGCAGCCTGATCCGGCGTCATCCTCGCTGCAAGTGACGGTAGCCGAGCAGCGTGAGCCCTGGCTGCAGCCGCACGCCGAAGACGGGACGATCTGCCATGGCATCGCTACAATCGCGAGCCATGCCAGTAGGCGAGCGGCGGGTTGACGTGCAGATAGCATCATTGATTGACGTGAGGGCCGCATACTCAAGGGCGCCCCACTAGCGCTTCAGTCGGCGCCGCCTGGCCATTCTCTTGAAAGAAACTCCGAGAGAATCTCGTTGATTGAATAACAGGAATGTCCGAAACCGGCTGGCCGCCGTCGACTGCTATTCGTGTGCAGCAGGTCGACCAGCAAAATCGTAGCATGCCTCTGAGGCTCGCAAAATGGCGAATTTGCGCATGACTTGACCGCCGGACAGAGCAACTCCCGATTCGGTCGTCTCAATGCCCGGATTTGCGGCGGTTTGCGGGCGTAAGACGCTGAGAGCCGAGATTTCGCGACGTGGTCTCGGTTTTCCAGCTGAGTGACTTTCGGAAGTCTCGCGAGGCCGGGTTGAGCCGCCGTACTCTTACCGATTGATGCGCAGGTTGATCGACCTGCCCAATCCGACGCGGCGCCCCGAGGGGTAAGCGACTAAGCCCGTGGCGACGCAAACACTCATCCCGTTGCTGCGTGCGGCGGCGATTTGCCCAATCTTCACCGCCCCAGCCGATGCGTGAGCCCGTCGGGACGGCTCGTTGCCCGTTGTCACGCCCAACAGAAGACGACTGTAACCTTTGTCGCGGAGCGTTTGCATTGCGCACCTGAGGATTTTCTTGTAGATCCCTTGCCTTCGGTGACTGGGGATCACAACGGCGGAGTGAAGCCAAACATCGTCAGCCGCCAGGTCCAAACGCAGTCCGAGACTGTGTTCCTCAAACGATTCCGACGAGATCCAAGCTCCGCCCACAGCAGCGTTCGAACGCCACGCGATGAGTGCGCGTCGCGTCGTTCCATTCCATGATTCGAGGTTTACCGGGGCGGCAATCGTCGCCAAGGCCAACCGCTCAGCAACTGCCTTTGCCCAACCCACCACGACATCCTCGCAACTTGAGTCGTTGGCATCAGCGGCGGTCTTCTCGCTCTTGGCGAGGTCAATTGCGTAAACGCTGTAGGGTCGCGTGCGCAGCATCCGCTCTGGCAGCGCACCGACCGCCCTCTTGCCAAGCTGATAGAGGAACTCGCCGCCTTTCATGCCAATCCCGTTAGTTTGCCGGCAGTGTTCACGCCATCGAGACAAAAAACGCCTTTGGCGACCTCAAGGGCCGCCAAAGGCATTATCTAACAAGATCTCATTGGCACTGCAATTTAAGCGAGGTTGATCCTCGACGACGTCCTGCAGCACGATTTTTTCACCGTGCAGCAATACGCGTGCTTCGCACAGCAGGTCGGACCGGCTGCCTGGTCGATCGCTGTCAACGTGGTCGTCACCTTCGCATCGGCATTCG
The DNA here is from genome assembly GCA_002702655.1 of Planctomycetaceae bacterium. Taxonomy (GTDB): domain Bacteria; phylum Planctomycetota; class Planctomycetia; order Pirellulales; family Lacipirellulaceae. Next base: position 124,191 of record PABB01000011.1, on the reverse strand, counting down.
CCAGATTTCCGCAGCACGATCGGTTCGCTGAGCAGCAATAGGCCCGCTTCTCGCAGCACGTCGGTTTGGCGATGCCGTTCGTCGGGGCGGCGACAACCAGCGAGGATTCGGCTGCCGTCGCCGACGTGCGGCAGCATCGTGCGTTGACCGAGCAGCAATATGCTTTCTTAGCACAGCAGGAGTTCCCCGCTACGGAATCGTTGCTGGCTGTGTAGCTCAGCCCAACGGTTGCAATCGCAATTGTGGTAATTGTAGTGAACATTGTCTTGTCCCTTATGTAATCTGCGTCATGCGTGTATCAATATTGAAAAGATGGAAAGGGTTCGACCGCTCAATTCTTCACCGCACTGAATGGGTGAGGGACTGTCGGGAGTCTGGCTTAGCAGCGCCACACGCAAAGAATCTGTTGGCGCGTGTGACCATGCGCAAGGCAAGATGCGTCCGGCGTGCGATCACGCACACTCAAGGCCAGCGGGGCCGGAGGCGTCGACAGGTTAAGACAGTCGCGATGACCTCGCGAAAAGTTTGGGGAACGCTCAGGTGTTTCGGCCGTGAAATCTGACGACCGGCAGCACTGGCGGTCCAGGCATGCGGGACACGCTTGTTTCGTGACGACTTGATGACAGCTCGAATGCGAATCGCCCGCCCGATCAGAGCCTGCAGCGCCCGCCTCGCAGCTTAAGCTCGGCCAAATCGCCAGATACCCGGCGAGAAGGAGTCTCGGCACGATATGAATCGACGTGTCCATCGCGGGACCCTCTGCAGTTGCCCGACGGAGGCATCTGCTGCTTTCCAAATGATTGGATGCACGGTCCGCGATGAATCTTCACGCCAGGGGCCAATCGGACGCAGATTTATTAATCTGTTGCCGGGTAAGGGTTTGCGGATTTCGCCAGGGAGCCGAGGCCCTACATCCTCATTTTCGGCGCCGCCTGATAGTCCGCCGGCGTTCCGAAACGGCGGACGATTTCGGCGAAGACGGCGCCCCGCTGTACGGGCTCGTCGCTTTCCATGACGATCCGATAGAGATCGTTCGGCAGGACGCGAAAAACGGTCATCAGGCCCTTGACCGACATGGGCCACGTGCCGCGCATGCCTTGGACTTCGCGGCGGCTCCAGATCGCCTCCATGAATTCGGCCGGCATGTGCATACCCTGCATCCCCTGGGGGTAGCCGGGCACGGCGAAGCCAGGATCGCTTTTGGTCATCTGCACCGCCGGTCTGGCGTCGAGGTTGGCCAGATACTGGTCGACCGACGTCTCTCGGATGCGCGGCCCCGCCTGCCGAGTCATATGGTTCATCATGTGGTGCACCATGTGGCAGTGGAACATCCAGTCCCCCGGATTGTTTGCAATCAACTCGAAATCGGTCGCTTGTGCGATGCCGATCAACTCCGTGTTACGCGGAATCCAGGCGCTCTTGGGGATGCGCGCCCCCTCGTGTCCCGTGATCCAAAATGTGTGACCGTGGATGTGGACCGGATGATGCTGCATAGGCGAGAAATCCATGATCCGAATCCGGACCCGCTCCCCGTGCTTGCAGACCAGCGGCGTCGTAAACGGCCCGCTGCGTCCGTTAATCGTGTGCCAATTCCAGTCCATCCTCCACGAGTCCGCGATCGTTTGCGTCGGTTCGATGAAGAAGTTCTGGAAGATTAATCCAAAGTCGCGATCAACCGGCGGGTCCCAGGGCTTTTTGGGGTGGACGATGATAAAACCGACCATCCCGAACGCCTCCTGCATGGCGACGTGCGTGTGGTAGAAGAACGTGCCTTCTTCGTGAACGTCGAATTCGTATGCAAAACTCTTCCCCGGCTTGATGGGATTCTGATTAAGCGTGTGCGAGCCGTCATACTGCACGGGCAACTCAAAACCATGCCAATGCACGGTCGTTTCCTCAGGCAATTCGTTGTGCACGACGAAACGCACGCGGTCGCCTTGCGTGATTTCGATGGTTGGCCCGGGCATCGATCCGTTGAAGCCCCACACGTTCATCGCGTAACCCGGCAGGAACTCGCGCGCAACGGGCTGGGCGACGAGATGAAACTCCTTGGCTCCGTCTTTCATCGACCACGGAAGCTTATCGAGATCCGGTGCAACGAACGGCACCGGCCCGTCGGCCGCTGATCGAAATCCAGGGACGAGCTTGCCCAGGTAATAGTCGGAGTCGGGCGAGTTGCCTCGACTCGGGGTGAAGCGTTGAAACCCGTCGTAGTCATTTCGGGCATCAGTTGGATGCCCGGCGTTAGGGTCGCCGAGCGGCGACGGTAGCGAGGCGTCTCCAGACTGGTGCATGTCGCCGTGGTCGTGGGCCTCTGGCGCCTGGTTCCCTCGTGCGTCACGGGACAGGATTCCGCTCACGGCTGCGCCGCCGGCAACGAGGGCCGAATGCTTCAGAAATGCGCGACGGGGATGATGCTGATTCGATTGAGGCATGGTCCGCTCTGGTCGAGTGACGGCTGGGAAGAAATGCCGCGACAAAACGCCTAGCGAGGCTTGGGCGTGGCGTCGATGTGACCCGGCGGCGTCACGCCGGACGCCGCCATGAGGCCGTTCTGCAATAGGTAACCGTAGACAAGGATTTCGTGCTCGCGAGCCTGCAGCAAGTTGTCAACTTGCATCCGCCTGGCATCGAAGTAATCGCGTTGTGCCAGCAGCACGTCGGACCAGTCGACGCGATTCGACTTGTAGCTCTCTAGGAGTTCCGCATACGCGGCTTTCGACTCGGGCAGGATCACTCGCTCAAATTCAATTGCGTGCTGGACGGCCGTGGCATAGCGTTCGTAGGTCGCCGCGAGCCGCTGCTGCAATTCGTATTCAAGCCGCTGGATTTCCTGACGTTGGCGAGCGTAATCGGCCCGCGCTTGCCGAATCGTCCCCTGGTTGCGATCGAACAGCGGGATTTCGACCGACACGCCTGCCATCGCCGTGGTTTCACGGGCGTCGAAGTTGTAGCCGGGCCCGGCCTTCACTATGACGTCGGGGACCCACTCGACTTCTTCGCGTCGGACAGTCGTGGCGTCGACGGCCAGCTTGGCTCGCGCGGCGGCCAACTCGGGGCTTTCCGACAGGAGCCGGTCGAGCGCTTGCTGGAATGTCAGCAGATCGCATTCCGGTGTGAGCTCGCCGACCACCGAGCCGTCGCTCAGCGGCGTGCCGACCAGTGCGCTGAGCTCCCGAAACTGGTCGCGAAAATGGTTCTCAGCCCGAAGTCGCTCCAGCCGAGCGCGTTGCAGGGCGACGTTGGCCTGTCGAACTTCGGGCCGGCGCGCCTGGCCCATGTTGTACAATTCCTGCGCCGTGACGGCGGCGTCTTCCGCCGTCTTCAGCAACTCGTCGTAAATAGAGAGGATCTCGGACGCGGCCAGCGTGCGGTAGAAGTGGATGCGAACGTCGTTGCAGACGCGAAACTGCTGGACCATCGTCAGGTGTTCCGCCACCCGCGCTCGTTGCAGGTACTTGCGGCGGCTGATTTGCAACTTGTGGGCCGTCACAAACTTCTGCTGAACGACCCCTCCCTGAAATTCCCCCGGCGAATCTTTGTCGCCGGGCACGTCGAGAAAAACCTGCTCCGCTTCGTAGGAGAACACCGGGTTCGGATAGAGCCCGGCCTGCAAAGCCTTGCCGAGCTCGGCAGAGACATGTGCACGCGCTTGCCGCAGCGTCGGATTGTTGTTGGAGGCAAGGCTCAGCAGGGCAGCGAGATCGTACGCTGCTGGCTGCTCGCCGCCGCCAAGCCGGTCAATGGCGGCGGTCTCCCCCGCAAGCGAAGGAATCGACGGCGGCGCCGTGTAGGACCGTCCGGCGGCGGGGGGAACCCGCGCCGCTGGCGGTGCCAGCAACTCTTGGGCGCTACTTGCCTCAAGTAACAGCGACGTCGAGATGCACGCGGACAGCAAAATGAGAGTGAATCGCATCATCATGCGGCTTGGTGGAAGTTTGCGGTGCGGCGTATCTACGAGTATCGGACGTGAACCCAGCCTGCAGGCACAAATTGTCGTCCATTGCTTCAGTTGACCTGCCCAACAGCTGCAGCGGCTCCGTCGCTGACGAATGCCGCGACATGCGGCGTCACTGAATTTCGCACCTGGTCTGGCAGGCGAGTTTGCCAATTTGTCCGCAGGGCCTTGACTCCGTACCGTGGTACGGAGTCGATAATGGGGGAACAACGGAGGACGAGATGACCAAACTCACCATTGGAAAAGTCGCGCGGTCAGCTGGCGTCGGCGTGGAAACGGTTCGCTATTACGAGCGCCGAGGTCTCGTCGAGCAGCCGCGAAAGCTCGGCGGATTTCGGGACTACCCCGCCGCAACGGTGCAGCGGATCCGGTTCATCAAGCGCGCTCAGGATTTGGGTTTCTCGCTGGCAGACATCGAGCAATTGATCGCTCTCACCCAGTGCCAAGACAACCCTCGGGCCGACGTCAAGCAACTCACCGGCCGGAAGATTCAGGAGATTCGCGAGAAGGTCGCCGACCTGCAGCGCCTTGAATCGACCCTGTCTGATCTGCACCGGCGATGTAGCGGGCGAGGTTCGCTGGCGGGTTGCCCCATCTTCGAATCAATAGCCAGCGAACGCCCCCAATAGAACAAGTTTTTTCTGGAGCTAGCTATGTCGACCCTTGAAGCCACGGCGAGTTCGTCCACAGTCTCCGTGCAGACGAACATGCGCTGCAATTCCTGCCTTTCGAAGGTTCGCGCCGAGCTTGAGAACTCGCCAGAGGTCCTCGACTGGTCAGCCGATCTGTCCGATCCCCGAAAGATCGTCACGGCAAAAATCGCCTCCGATCAGCCGTTTGAAGTCCTCCAGCGTATCGTCAAAAGGGCTGGCTACGTCGCCACGCCGCTGGAGACTCGACGCCCCGCGCAATCAGCTTCAGAACCGGCGCCACAGGAAGACGAGCGGCCGTCATTCAGCATCGCGACGTATCGACCGTTACTGCTGGTGATCGCCTACGTGGCGGCCTTCTCCGTCTTGATGTGCTGGGCAAGCGGCGTGTGGACCGCGAGCGGTTGGATGCGGTACTTCATGGGAGGCTTTTTCCTCGGGTTTGCGTTCTTCAAGCTGCTCGACGTGTCCGCCTTCGCCGACGCGTTTAGCACCTACGACGTGGTGGCCAAACAGTTCCGGACGTACGCGGTCCTTTACCCCTTCATCGAATTGGGACTTGGCGCGGCGTACGTGCTCGGGCTTCAGCCTCTGTTCGTAAATTCGGTAACGGCACTGGCGATGGGCGTCGGGCTCGTCGGGGTGGTGGCCGCGGTGCGAAGAAAACAAGCGATCCAGTGCGCTTGCTTGGGCGCCGTGTTCAATTTACCCATGTCTGCCGTAACGGTCGTGGAGAATAGCGTAATGGTCGCGATGGCGACGTTGGCGATTTTCGCCGCAGCACACTAAAGACCGATTCATTGGGGCTCCGTCCGCATTGGGGCAAAGTGCAGACCCTGAGTGCGTACTAGGCTATGGAATTCTGGCGTTCGTGCTGCCAGGCAATGAAAAAGCAGTCAATTTGGTAGAGCCGTCGCTGGTCAGCGATTGATTCAACGGGGGCTGGGGCAGATGGAGCTGGCATCGTTCGCAGTTGAGCTTCGCGTGGAATCGCTCGGCATGATCCACTTCCCGCATTCAACCTTCCGGAAAATGCTGGCGTTATTGTCTTCGGTGAGAGACTCGATCCTGAGTTGGGAAACGCGATCCCGATTCGCCGAGTCGCAGTCCGTAGTGCCAGGGCGGCAGGTCGATGCTCGCGCTGAGAGCATGTAGTCCAGCGTCTTCTGCCCACCGCAAAACGTGCTCGGAACGCGGACGAATATCGAGGCTTGGCCCACGGGGCGTCTCGCCGTGCCGCCAGTGAATCACCAGCACTTCGCCGTTTGGACGGAGCGCCTGAGCTGCGTGAGCAAGCAGTTTCACCGGTGCCTCGCAATGCAGGATGTTGAATAGCAGAACGGCGTCGACAGGCACCCCAAAACCTTCCTGCATCACGTCGCGCCGCTGGCATACTATTGGCAATCCGGCTCCCCGTTCGAGCGTGCGATGAAGCATTGCGGGGTTGACGTCGAACGTGTAGAGCGTCCCGCTGATCGATTGGGCGACGGGGATGCTGAACGTGCCATAACCGCATCCCAACTCGGCCACATCGTGGAAACGTTCAATGCCGAGCCGACAAAGGATTAGCTCAACGTCGAAGAGCGTTTCCCAGTATTCTTCGTCCGGCATTCCGCTATCGCGTATTCTCATTAGCCTCACTGAACCCTAAGTTGATGAACACGTCGATTCCCGTGGAGGGCCTCCCACGAACAATTCGACATCCCTCTTTGCGACAGGGAAATCGCCAAACGATGGTATTCATCAAGAAAAAAATGCACAAGGTTGCAAGAGTGCAAAGAGGGATGTGCGATTCAAAAAACATCGGCAAAATAGGGCGTTTATTGAAGTCCGCGGGCTAGCTTCATAACCTCGAGGTCGTCGGTTCGAATGCGGCCCCCCGCCACTTCGGGGAGTTGCACCAAGTTGCAGTATTTCGCACGCCCCAGCAGAACTGGGGCTTTTTTATGCGTCGACAGTGTCGGCTGCGACTCGCTGCGTGCGCTGCGAAGTGCTCGTCCGTCGTCATGAGGTAGGATAACGTCCTGAATATTGCGCACAGTGCGACGGGCAGCCCAAACGGAATGTGCGCATCTTAACGGGTACTACCCCGAAGCGACGGCAAACCTGCCAACTACGCCTCGACGCACGCGAGCAGACCGCCGGCTGGGCCAACATCGCCATCACGACGCGGTTCACCGAAGCGACCACCGACGCCCTGCGACGGGAATCGCTCCAACGCAAACTGCGCAGCGAGCCGGTCTATACTCAGCAGGACAACAGAGAATTGGCGATCTCCTCGTTCCTGGCCAAAGCCGTTTCGACGTCGGCGGACGCGTGAAGTCCGAGGATGGATGTCCATATCAAATGCGATTCTGCATAATTCGGCTCGAGGACAATGTCATGTCAGTTCCGTGGACCAAGGGCCCGAAGCTCCGGGCCGGCGCGCGTTGGCACCGTCGTGCACTTGTCGTAATCTCGACTGCCACTCCGTGTCAACTTTCGAGCCGACTTTCCAGTTCGACAACGAACCGTCCGAGTGACACACCCGCGGCGTCGCAGAATGCCCGCAGCTGAAGCACGTCGACGCGACGTTGCCCCGCCTCCCATTTGCTGACGAATGACTGGGTTTGTTGTAGGCGCGATGCGACGTCGGACTGCTTGAGGCCCGCGCTCTCCCTCAATTCTCGAAGCAGCTCGCCCAAGATTCTTCGATTTCTGATCGTTTTTTTTTGACGCATCGCTTGCCCCAGGAAATGTACGCGTGTATATCTATTTTGGATATTCCATTTTGGAATCTACGGGCCATCCGCTACGAGATGTCGAACGAGGCGGCCCGTGACAACGACTGCCCGTGAGCACCTTGACCGATCGCAACTTTGGCATCCTCATCGCCTACCTGATCCCGGGGTTTCTGACGCTTCACGCCATGCAGCCGCACTCGCCAACGATCAGTCAGTGGCTCGGTGCCAATCCCTCCGCATCCCCGACGGTGGGCGGATTTCTCTACGTCTCGGTGGCCTCCATCGCCGCAGGGCTGTTGGCGAGCACGCTCCGCTGGCTGCTGCTCGACAGGATCCATCACCGCTCCGGCGTTCGGGCACCCGACTGGGACTTTTCCAGGCTGCAAGAGAACATTGACGCGTTCGATGTGGCGGTCCAACACCACTATCGCTACTACCAGTTTTACGGCAACACCCTCGTCGTGTTGCTCGTGATACCCCAGTCGGATCTCGGCCTCTTAACCTTCTCTGAAGCGCCAACCTGGCTGCAGCCGCTGCCCAAAGGGGCGGTGATTATTCTGTTGTTCGTGGGCTCGCGGGATGCGCTCGCGAAATACTACCAGCGAGCCCGTTCGCTGGTTTCGTTAACCATACCGAGTGAAAGGAGATCCACTATGACCAATGGATCCGACCATGGCGGCGCTGTGACCCGCGAGTCCGTCAAGGCGCCGTCACGCGAGTCATCTGGGGAAAGTACGGATCGTGGCACCCGCGAGGTGAAGCCGGCCGTTTCCGGTCCGAAAGACAGGTAGCTTGGCAGGTTCAATCGATCTGTCTTCAAGAAGGTCCCTTTGACGACCCGCGGATTGTGATCCGGGGGTCGTCTTCTGTGTCTTGGAGCAGCGCGTCTCTGATGCAGACTTGGAAGCGATCTCATCATGCTAGTGGCAGTCATGCGGACGACGATATACCCCGCCGTCAACCAATTGACCCGCACCTGCCGCCGTTTGGAGTTTTCCGCGGCTAAAGCTATCGACTCCAGGACGCCGGTCTTCGGCGTCGATCCACAATGCAGCAGTCAGTGCGTCACGCCAATGCGGGGACGCTTGACATCATCGCCCGATTCGATTTGGCGCTACACATTTACGACCCCATGCACTTCGCTTTTCAGTGACCAGTCACAGAAATGATCAGCCGCGTGCAGAGCGCGTTGCGGCAAGCGGGCGCGTCGTGTCCGCGATCCATTGAGGGCCTACCTAGCATCCGATGGCTTTGATGATTGCTGTTCGCAAGTCACGCACTGCACCCTTGGATTGTCGCTTGAGCAGGACAAACAGGGCGTGAGCGCCCGCTTCCGTGTACCTCTTGAGACCGCCACGGAAAATTCGCAATCCGCGTGGGCGATACGTGTGTCGGCTGGCTCGAAACTGCCCGACCATGGCCTCCGCAACGTCCGGATGCTGCATCAGCTGGTCAATCGTTTTGCGGAGCGCGGCTTCACATTGTTCATCCCAATTCTTTTGCCTCGCCATAACTGCAGTTTGCCACAAGCAGGTGCAGTACGCACGCATCAGAATTCTTGGCAGGAGGCAACCACTTGACAGTGGAGTGATGTCCAAAGCGGCCGAACACGGGTAGACCCGTTGTCCGTCTACCACAAGAGACGTCGCGCTGGCCTCAGTGACTTCGCAGCTGAACAACTATTTGCTATCGCGCCTCCTCAAGTCCGGGCCACGACCGCGCCGAGACGTTCCGACTGCGTATTGGCGCATATGCAGCGATCGATTCGGGGGCGCGGCGTTACCGGTTTCCATACGAGAGCAAGCGGCGCAGGCAAAAGACAAGCCTGTCGTGGTAAACGTCGTGGACGTTTAACTGCTTTGTAGTGCATGCCTTCCGCGACCGTTCCGGTAGCTACGTGAGAGCCTAGCCCGGGCAACCGAGGAGCAGGTGCAGTGCAGTTTATTCGTACCCGAAACGTACCCGGAATTCGTGGGATCCGATGAATCTATTGCAGTTACGTCAAATTATGGCAACTCGTTGATCAATCCAACGTGTTTGCTACACTCTAGTTAACACGTTTACGCTGGAACGTTGGACGAGTTCGGGACGCAGAGGTCGAAGGTTCAAATCCTTTCAGCCCGACTTGGAAAATCTAGACTCTCTCGGGCTTGGCTCCAATCATTGAATCGGCACATGCGCGATTCAATGCACGAAATGGAGCCGACGCCATGGCCCGTCCGTCCAAGCCGTTTTTCCGCAAGCAGACCCGCAGCTGGTACTGCTCGATCTCCGGACGGCAGATTTCGCTGGGCAAAGACCGCGATGGGGCCCGCGAGCGATTTGATGAGCTCACGGCCGACCGAGGCCGGGCTGGCCGTGATCTTCGGTTTTCGGAATGACGCCTCTCAGTGTGGGAATTCAACAATCAAGGTGAATCCAACAGTGGTTTGTTTGAGAGGTGATCGGTGGATCGATGTTCCGGGAGCAGGCCACAGTCATGGCCTTCCGTAAGAGAGCAGTATTCGGCGTGATGGCCTGGGTTGCCGGTTCACTGGGGGATCTGAAACGCGCGGCTTACCGGCTCTCAGTCAGTTGGCGGGCCCGGGCCAAAAGCTCGTCGCTGCCGCCCGCCTCCAAGACCGCCGCGGCGGCTTCCGCAGCAGCGTCGGGGTCCGTTGCAGCGACGGCCTCGGCCATGGCAACGACGATGTCGCCGGCCCGCGCGCCCAGGGCGTCGGGCGACAACTGCGTTGCGGCCAGCCGGAGCGAGGCGGGCGTCGGCGTCAGCGCCAGGATCTGAAGCGACAGCATTCGCTCGTCGTCGCGCTTCGCAACCTCCAGAGCGCGGCGACACATTGCCAGTCGCGCGTCACCGGCCTTGTATTGCCGCGCAATCCGCAGATAGCCGCGCAACGATCGCACGGCAAACGGATGATCGGCGCCTGCCAGTTTCAGCAGAATCGGGGCCGCGTCGGCCGATGGCCAGGAGCCCAGGACGCGCGTCGCCTCGTTCTGAGTTACGCGATCGGGGGCCTCGGCAGCTTGGGCCACGAGCTGCAGCGCTTCGCGAGTGCCCACGCGGGCGAGGACGTCGAGCAGCATGCCGCGCTGTTCGGGGGGCCAGCTCTCGAAACGTTGGGCGACGGCGGCCACGGCGGCGGCTCTGTCGGCCGACCGGCGTGCAATCTCAATCGTTGCTTGTCGCGCCAACTGCTTTTCGTCGGCGTGACGCGCATCCTTGGCGAGGTCGAGAATCTGGCCGAGCGCGGTCCCGGGCGCCATCCGCCGTAAGGCGCCGAGCGCCGCCAACCGGACCTCTGCGGACTGAGCATCGTTCGCTTGCTCCAACAGCACCAGCAAGGCGTTGTCCGCCTGCCGGCGGCCGATCACCTCGGCTGCCAGAACCTGCTCGGAGGTTTCCGAGCCTCGGAGCATGCCAATCAGGTACTCGTTGAGCGCAGCATCCTTGATCCGCACGAGCGCTTCAATCGCGGCGGCATGAGATTCGGCATCGTCCAACGCCATCCCCACGAGCAAGGGGCCGTCGGTGCTGTTGCCCAACGCCCCCAACGCCGTTGCGGCGGCGGCGCGGACCTCGGCGTGCGGGCTGCCGCCGGCGGCGCGAACAGCGGCCAGCGAAACGCCCTCGCGCTTGGCGGCGAGCACGGCGAGCACCCGCGCCTGGCGATCAGGCGCGAGTCTTGGCAGAGCAGCGGACAGTTCCCGGGCATAGCGAGATTCGCCCGCGAGGGCCGAGGCCTGCAGTCCGACGACAAATTCCCAATCCACGGTACTGGAGAGAAGGTCGGCCATCATGGCGCTGGCCTGGTTGGGATTGACGACTCGCAGCAGCGCGAGCGTGGCGGCCTGTTTGACGCTGGCTGGCGTCTGGGCGCCGGCGAGCCGCTTGAGCAGCGCGGCCGCTTGGCCCTGCTCGCCCCGCTGTTCGTGGACCAGCGCCGCTTGGAGCAGTGCGTCCGCAAACGCCGCGGTCCGATCCTGCGGGGCGGCCTCGAGCGCGGCCAGCGTCGCGTCGGTCCTAATCGTTGCCAGCGCGCCGGCCGCGGCGATCGCGACCGCCTGGTCTTCCGACTTCAGCAGCTTGGCCAGCGCGTCGACCGCCTGGGGGTCGTGGCGCGACGCGACGGAGTTGATCACGCCGATCAGGTGCTCGCCCTGAGTTTGATCGAGGGCGGTTCGCAGCGCCGCGCCCGCCTCGGGGGCGGGGTTGGTTTGCAGGGCGTAGCGCACGTAGTGCGACAACTGCTCGTCATCAAGCAGCTCGGCCAATGCGGCCACCGAGGCGGGGCCGCCCCGCAGCGCGAGCTCTTCTAACGCCGTCGCCTTGTCGTGGAGCGGGGCGTCGGGCGATTGAACGCGCGCCAGCAGAGTCGACTCGTCCGGCGAAGCATCCCCGGCGACCGGGTAGGCCAGGCACAGCACGACCAGCGGCAAGATTGGCAGCCAGCGGCGACGCAAAGTGAAGGTGCGAGACACGGGATTTTCCTCCGCAATCCTCATCCGACTTGCGCGCCGGCTGAGCTTAGGCAGTGGGGGCGACAGCGTCAAACTAAATACGCCACGGCTCGCGGACGGCGCGCGCCAGAAACCGGTTGGCGTCCGCGTTGTCGATGAACTCGTTCTCTTCCGGATCGAACCGCAGCGTGGTTCCCATCCGCCAGGCAATCGTCGCGGCGTGCGACGCGATGTGCGATTGTGCCGCGACACTCGCGTTCGCCGAGCACGGCTTGCGCGAGCGAACGCAATCCAGGAACTCGCGGACGTGATTTTTCGGATCGGTGCCTTGCATTTCCACAACCTCGATTTCGGATCGCAATGACGCCGGCTCGACGGCAATCTTGCCGCTGTCGCCCGTTTCGACCCAGCCTTCGTCGCCTTCGAATCGCACGGGGCAGGTGCCCAGGCCGAGCCAACCGGTGTCGCGGTCGCGCATGACGAGTTTCACGCCATTGGCGTAGGTCGCCGTGACGTTGGTGTCCCACGGCTCGTACTGGATCGGCGTCGTGTGATCCATTCCCGTCGCCCACTGGCAAAGGTCGACGGTGTGGGCGCCCCATTCCAGGATGCCTCCGCTGTGCAGATCGTAGTGATCACGCCAACCGCCGGCGGTGTAGGTCGGGTTGTAAGGGCGCCAAGGAACCGGGCCCAACCACAGATCCCAGTCGACGACCTCCTCGCTGGGCAGCGGGACTTCCGGGAGCCAATCCCGCCGGAATCCGGGGTTGAGCGTGTGAGCATGCACCGTGTGCAACTTGCCAAGCTTTCCGCTGTGCGCGAGCTCGACGGCGAATTGGAAGTTGGGGATCGTTCGCCGCTGGGTTCCCGCCTGGTAGATGCGGCCGTACCGGCCGATCGTTTCTTTCAGCCGCAAGCTCTCTTCGATCGTCATCGAGCACGGCTTTTCGCAGTAAATATCCTTGCCGGCGCGCGCGGCCAGGATCGACGCCAGCGTGTGCCAGCGGTCGCCCGTGGCGATGAGCACCGCGTCGATATCGTCGCGCCCGAGCAGTTCGTCGGGATGGCGGAGCACCGCGCAGTCGCTGGATTGGTAGTGGTTGTCGACGATCTCCTTGACCTGCTCCCGCCGCGACTGTTGCGCGTCGCAAACGGCGACGAACTGAGCGTCTTGCTCCGACAGAAAGCAGGCCAGATCGGTCCGACCGCGGTTGCCGATCCCCAGGCCGCCTACGACGATGCGTTCGCTAGGAGGCGTCGCGCCTTCGCGCCCCAGAACGGCTGCCGGGACAAACATGGGCGCCAGCGCCGCTGCGCCCGCTTTCGCGGTTGTCTTGAGAAACCCGCGTCGGCTGGTCGATCTGTTGAGATTTGCCATCGTAAGCTCCGTGCAATGGAGTTGAGGCGGCGGAGACGCCTTGAGCCAGTTTCAATCCCCCTCTCCCCTGAGGGGAGAGGCTGGGAGAGGGACGAAAGCTCCGGAGTTGGGAATCCCTCCCCTTGCCCCTCCCTTCGAGGGAGGGGGATTTGAAACCAGTTCTAGGGCCCCGTGCTCGCTTTGCCGTCAGAGATTCTCTTGAGCCGGATGTTCCGGAAGTCGATTTGCATCTCCGGCCCTTGATGCAATTGCAGGGCGATGAGCCCCTCCGTGGCGGCGTGCGCCGCGTCGTTGTCGATCACGCGAACGGTCGTGCGGCCATTGAGCTTGTGCTCGAGCTTGTTGCCGATCGCGATCACCTCCAGGGTCTGCCACTCGCCGGCTTTGACCCCTTTCACAATCGCCGCCGGATCGCCCACGGAGCCTACGACCTGTTTCTTGAACCGCTCGGGCGCCTCGCTGAGGATCACCTCTTCGCCCCGCAGGGCGAGAATGCCGCGGCCGCGCTCCTCGTACAGGATGCCCATATACTGATTGGTGCGTTCGATGTCTGCCTGGTAGCCGCCCGCCGCCCATCGCCCGGCGTCGGGGAATCGCTGCGAGCGATATTGAACGCCCGAGTTGCCGACGCCCCGATCGGCCACGCGAAACTCCAGCCGCAGCACGAAATCGGCCGCCGTACCTTCCCAGATGAGAAACTCGTTCTGTTTGAGCGGGTCGCTGTCGGACGTCTTTCCCTGGATCACGCCGTCGGCGACGCTCCACAGCTTGGGACTGCCGTCCCAGCCTTTGAGCGACTTGCCGTCGAACAGCGCGACAAAGCCGTCTTTGCGGTCAGCGGCAGTGTCGGACGCCTCGGCCATGGACAGCCTGGGCGCCAAGGTCAGCAGCAGCGTGCCCGCCGCCAGCCAGCGCCGCAAAGTGGTGCGTTGAATCATGAGTTGTCTCCTCGCGATCTAGCGGCTCGGTTGCGAAAGACTGGTCCAGCGGCCGCTGGCGGCGCTGTCGAGCACCGCGTCGCACACGCGCTGGGTGGCCAGCGCGTCGCGAAACGTCGGCGCCGCGGGCTGGCCGGTCACGAGCCCTTCCAGAAAATCCGCCACCTGGTGCACAAACGTGTGTTCGTAGCCGATCTGCAGGCCCGGCACCCACCACTTGTCCATGTAGGGCTGGCTGCCGTCGTGGTCGGTCACGTGAATTGATCGCCAGCCGCGCAGGCGGCCTTCGTCGTCGTGGCTGAACAGTTCCAGCCGGTGCAGGTCGTGCAAGTTCCAGCGGAGCGATGCGTGCTCGCCGTTGATTTCCAGCGTGTAGAGCGCTTTGTGACCCCGTGCGTAGCGGGTCGACTCGAACACGCCGAGCGACCCGTTCTCGAACCGGCACAAAAACGCGCAAGCATCGTCAATGTTCACCGGCGCCACCTCGCCGGTCGCCTGATGGACCCGCTGTTTGACGAACGTCTCGGTCATCGCGGTGACGTCCTGCATTGGACCGTTGAGCCACAACGCCGTGTCGATGCAGTGCGCGAGCAAGTCGCCGGTGACCCCCGAGCCCGCTTCGGCCGCGTCGAGTCGCCACAGGGCGGTCCCGCCTTGGGGCAGGTCCTCGGCGATGGTCCAGTCCTGCAGAAAGTTGGCGCGGTAGTGAAAGATCTTGCCGAGCTTGCCTTCCTGGATCAGCTGCTTGGCCAGCGTCACGGCGGGGACGCGGCGGTAGTTGTACCACACCATGTTGGCCACGCCCGCGGTCTCGACCGCCTGGCACATCTGCTCGCCTTCGGCGGCGCTCATGGCCAGCGGCTTTTCGCACAGCACCATCTTCCCGGCCGCAGCGGCCGAGGTAGCAATTTCGCAATGGAACTTGTTGGGGACGCAGATATCGATCGCGTCGATGTCGTCGCGCGCCACCATGGCGCGCCAGTCGGTTTCAATCGACTCGTAGCCCCAGGTGGACGCAAAGGCGCGCGTCCGCTCGGCGTTGCGCGAGCAGACCGCTGTGAGGTGCGGCACGCAGGGCAGATCAAAGAAATTGGCCACCCGGTTGTACGCGTTGGAGTGGGCGCGTCCCATGAAGCCGCACCCGATCAGTCCAATCCGCAACCGCTCTTTGCCGCCATCAGTTCCAGCCATGGGCGTCTCTCACTTGTGTCATGACTGCCAGAATCGAGTCCCACGTGCGCTGCTCCTGGAGCACGTTGTTGGGAAACATGCAACCGTCCCAGCAGATATGCTGCATGCCGCGCTCGGCGGCGCCGGCGAGCCAGTACGACGAGCAGCGGACGATGTCGAGCTTGCCGCGCGGATCGTCGGGCGGGCAATGTTTGCCGGTCTTGTCGTGACTGCCGGCGCCTTTCACCTCGCCGTCGTTTTGGGCCACGTGAAAATCGATCGTCCAGGGCCGCAGCTTGGCGACCATTTCGCCGTAGGCGGCGTAGAATTCATCCTCTGTATGCTCCGGCGGCAACAGGGCGTGCTGCGGCGCGTTGTAGCCGAGCACGTACAGGTAGGTGTGCGCCAAGTCGGCCTGAAAGCCGACCGCGTCGGGCATGTCGGTCTCTTCCAGCAGATCGAGCATGTCTTTCCAGCTATGCATGCCGGCCCAGCAAATCTCGCCCTCGGCGGCCAATCGCTGCCCTGCGTCACGGGCGATGCGGCCCGCCTCGCGGAATGTTTGCGCGATCTTCCGCGTACTCGCTTCCGGGGCGGTGCGCCACTGGTCGACGCCGAACTCCGCCGAATCGATGCGGATGACGCCCGAGGTTCTGACCCCCGTCGCGTCGAAGATCCCTGCCACGCGGCAAGCCAGTTCGATCGCCGTGAGGAATCGCCCCCTGGCGTCCTCGTCTCCCATCGCCGAATCGCCAACCGTCCCGGGCCACACAGGCGCCACGAGCGAGCCAATCGACAGTCCTCGACTCTGGATCGCGGCGGCCAGTTCATTCAGTTCCGCGTCGTCCGCGCGGGGATCAATGTGCGGCAAGTAGAGGAACAGGTCGACGCCGTCAAACGTGGCGCCGTTGCACCGCGCAGCGGCGGTCAGATCGAGCATACGGTCCAGGCTCAGCGGCGGCTCCTCGCCGGGACCGTCGCCTTTGCCCACCAAACCTGGCCACATGGCGTTGTGCAACTTGGGTAGCGCGTTGCTCATAGCTTTTTCTAGTAGCGGCAAAAACGGGACCGGGACAAGTCAGGCCGACGCGGATGCGTCGCCCACGTTGGGAACCGCGTCGAACGTGTCGGGGCCGAAGTACCGCAGACTCTCCAGCGGCTCGCTGCCCGTGTTTTCGACTTCGACGCCCCGGGTGGCCGCTTCGTGGGTGATGAAGACCTCGTCTTCGGTCTCCTCGCCAAAGCGAATCATCGTGGGCGTCTGCAGCGGGAGGGCGCCGATGCGACCCTTGCCCTGCACCGTGATCCAGCCGCTGGCGCCGGGATCCCGCACCGTGCATTTGGCGCCGGGGGCGAGGGTCAATCGTTTGGCGCTGAACAGCTGCCGGCCGTCAACCAGGCCGTAGACGATCCAGTCGTCGCGCCAGCCGTCGCCGGAGTCGGCCGTGATGGGCTCCAGGTAGTTGTTCGCCTTGAAGTTGGGATCGACGTTGCGGTCCCAATCGAGCTGTTCGACGATGAAGTCCAGGTCCTGATGCTTCTCGGCGGGCATGTCCTTAACCAGCAGCGACCACGGCACGACTCGCCCCTCGACCAGGTTCTGGTACATGCCGAACACGTCGCTGCCCCATTGCGGTTCGTACGTGCACAGCGAACCGGGGGCGTGCAGTACGCCCGGGGGGATCAGCCAACCGCTGCCGCGTTTCAGGCGGTACGCTTTGGACAGGTCGAGGATGCCGTTCTCGCCCTGGTCCCAACGCTCCAAGCAGGCGCGGACTTGCGCCTTGGTCGTGCCGGGCACCAGCCCCATGAACGTGTAGGGGAAGTTGTTGTCGCAGTTGTTGTACTGCGGCGGAAAGTAGTAGCTTTCGGGCTTGCCCTCCTGGCCCACGAGCTTGGCGTCCTCGAACCGCTGGTGCATGTGGTGCGGAATGGGGCCCATGTTGTCGAAGAATTTCGAGTACACGGGCCAGCGCTCGTACGCATCCCACATCGCTGCGCCGATCAGACGGGGGCCGGCCTCCTGGACGGCGTCCTTCAGCAGGAACCGCTCGCCGCCGAAGGTGACGAAGCTCTGGCCTTCGTGCCACACGCGGCCTTCGTTGGCCGCGTCGGTGGTGCTGGCGAACCAGCGTTCGTCGATGCCGCCGCGCTCGGCGCCGTAGGCATAGTAATCCTCGGGCCGCAAGCGAATCCGCTTGCCCGGGTGCAAGAAACTGCGGGGGACCCAGGTCGGCGACAGTCGCAACAAACCTTCGCCCGCATCGAGCGCTCGTTCGAGCGATTGATGCACATTGCCCGCCAGAGTGGAATCCGACATGACCGCCTCGTCTTGCCTGAGTGACGCCCGTGGGGCCGGTGATGAGAAGTCGCCGCTTGTTGAAGAGTGCCTGCAGTTTCCATCCGCATCCCGCCGGCGACAATGTAAGAAGCAGCCGAACTATGGTAGAATCGGCTCATGGGTAAACGGCGACACAGCGTGCAGACCCCCCCGGGCAGCTTCTTCGAGAAGCTGGCCAGCCCCGACCAGTTGCTGCAGTTGCTGAACCATTTGCCGGCAACTTACTTCTTTGCCAAGGATTTACAGGGTCGGTTCGTCCACGTGAATCAGTCGCTGTTGGACGTGCTGGGGTTGCACCACGAGGCGGACGTGATAGGAAAGACCGATCACGACCTGTTTCCGCCGGAGGTGGCCGATCAGTACCGAGTGCATGACCATGCCGTTGAGCAGACCGGCCGGGCGCTCACCAATCATGTTTGCGCCGTGCCCGACGCCGCGGGGGTGTTGCGGTGGTACGTTGAGACGAAGATCCCGCTGGTCGATGCGCGCGGCAAAACGATCGGCGTTGCCGGCGTGATGTACGACCTGGAGAAGGCGGGCGCGATGCTGGCGCCCTACGAACGGCTCAACGCGGCAATCACGCACATCACCAATCACTACGACGAGAAGATCACGCTGGAAGGGCTGGCTGAACTGTCGCACTTGTCCGTCAGCCAGTTCAAACGGGTGTTCAAGCAGCACTTTCGCGTCACCCCGACCCAATACCTCGGCCGCGTGCGGATCAACGCCGCGTGTACCATGTTGCGAGAGACCTCGCTGAGCGTCGAAATCATTGCCGAACGCGTCGGATTCTACGATGCCAGCCATTTTGTGAAGCAGTTCCGCGTGGCGATGAGACAGACGCCGGGCGAGTTTCGGGCGCTGAACAAGAGCGCTTCGCAGGAACCCTGACAACAGAATCAACAGCCGCGTTCGAATCGCATCCGCCGCGGCGGCCCTTGTCCTCAATATCGAGTCGGACCATGACCAGCACACCGTGCGACCCGGCGAAGTTCGAGAACCCGTTGCAGGTCGGAGGCATTCGCACCGGGACGCTCGACTTTCCCAACCCCAACGGCGGGCAGGCGTGCCGAGTTGCGCATGTGAACACAGGTGCGGGCCTCCGCTTGACCGTCGCTTTGGATCGCGGCGGCGACATCGTCGAAGCCAGCTACAACCAGCACGGCCTCGCTTACCTGACGCCCAACGACTACAAGCCGCCCAGTCATGCGTACCACCGCGACGCCGAATGGCTGGCCGCGTGGCCGGGCGGGCTGGTCACCACCACCGGCCCCATCCTGATGGGCGTGCCGCGCACGGAGAATGGCGTCACCACGTCGTTGCACGGGCATTTTTCCAACACGCCGGCGGCTGTTCTGGAAGTCGCCAATCCCGACCCGCAGCGGAGCAGCTGGGACATGCGGCTCGTGCTGCTGATTCGCGACACGCGGATGTTCGGCCCAAGCTTGGAGGTCCGCCGCGAGATTCGCTGCCGCCTCGGCGAGCCGGAGTTCGCCATTGTCGACGAGGTGACCAATCGGGGCGACGAGCGCTCGCCCCACGCAATGCTCTACCACGTCAACTTTGGGTATCCGCTGTTGGACGAGGGGACGCGGCTGGTGTACCAAGGCCGCGGACAACTGCGCGACGCCCGCGGCGATCTGGCGTCGCCCACCACGGCAGAGCAATGCAAGCGCGCTCCCGCGCCCTGCGGGTCGTACCGGGCCGCGCGCGAACAACTGCTGATCGTCGAGCCGACAGCCGATGCGGCGGGCAACGTGCATGCCGGAATTCTGAACGAGAGTCTGGGGCTGGGGCTAAGACTCAAGTATCCGGCTAGCGCGCTGCCGCGGCTTGCCAGTTGGCTGCACTACGGTCCTCGCGGCAGCTACGTGGCGTCCCTGGAACCGTTCTGCGGCTCCATTCTCGGCCAATCGGCGGACGACCATCCCAGCGCCGCGACGATGCTTGCGCCGGGCGAGACAAAGCGGTACGAAGTCGCGTATCGGATTTGCGCGACGGCGGACGAACTCGACTCCCTGGCCGCTCAAGACGGCCCCTTGAAGTTGGAGGCCGTCTTGTGAACCGCTGGTACCCGGTTCTCGCTAGCTCCTGGTCGTGTTGGTCAGTCTCTTGCGGAGCCATGCGCGGGCAAACCTCCAATCTAGCTCGATCGTGCGCACTGACACGTCGAGCGCGTCGGCCGTCTCGGCAATCGACATCCGGCCAGAAACCGCAGCGTCACCACGTCGGCCTTGCGGTCGTCCAGTCGCCGCAACTCCTCCAGGGAGTCATGAATCTCGACGGCGTCGACCAGTTGTGCGGGCGCGGCGGGATCGGCGACAGTCAAGTCGATTCGCGCCCAGTCGCCGCCCCGTTTGGCCGCCTTTCGCGCGGCGACATGATCGCACAGGATCTGCCGCATCACGCGCGCAGCGAGGCGAAAAAATGGGTGCGTTCAACCGCTCCCACGGCGTCTTGGCGAATCAGCTTCAGATACGCCTCGTGCACCAACTCGGTGGGGTCCAGCACGTGCGGCGAGCCGCTCCAGTGAAACAGGGAGCGCGCCAGTCGACGGAGGTGATCATAGACAAGTGCGAACAGCGCGTCCGCGGCATCGGCGTCGCCGTTGGTGCTGTCCAGCAGCAGTTGGGTCGCCTGGCCGTCGGATGCCGCACGCCTGCACGGTCCTCCCGGCTGAGTCAGAAGTCAGCCGCCCGGTGCGCCCGATGCAGTTGCCGGTTCGTCCCATGACGCCGAGAAACTCGACGGGGAGTCGCTGGATGCCGCAATCGCAATAGCGCGCGGAGCGGACGTCTCAGCAGTCTACCACACCGGGCATCCGCGTCTCAATCACTCGCGTTGCCAAGGGGAAACATCTCGCCAAGCGGGGCAGAGACACTGGAAGCGTTTGCCGGAGAATCAGCGTCGTTTGCCCGAGCGCTACAGGGGCCGATGGTGCACTGCGACTCCCTCGGGTTCGAGCCGGCGTCGTTGCGGGAACCCAGTTGCTGGCGCCGAGAATCGCTTCCGTCGAAGACGGCATCGTCATTTGCGCGGAGTCGCGAGGCAAGTCCGCGGGCTCCATGCCAACAACTCGGGCCGCGGGGAACAGAGTTCCGGCGGCCCGAGCTTGTTCGACAGATAAAACCAATGTGCTGAACCACTACGCGGCGCGGCGGCGAAATGCTGCCAGCGCCGTGACGCAAATCGCCGCCAGGGCCACGGCGCTCGGCTCAGGGACTGCTCTGATCTCCATCGCGTTGATGTAGGCGAAGCTGCCCTGAATGAGCGTCAGGTCGACGAACACTTGCCCAAACTCGTCGGGCTGCACTCCCAGGACCACGGCAACCTCGTCGTCGTTGCCGTCGTAGCGTCCGTCGGCGGCGATGTTATTGCCCGAGGTCTCCAACTGCACCGACTGACTGTTGGCGCCCGTGACCGTGTACTCGGTGATGCGCGACTCGGTCGTGGAGCGGCTGCCGAAGAACTTCAAATCGTAGGTCAAGTTCGGATCGAGACCGTCAAGCATAAACCCGCCGCCCAAATCGTCGTCTCCGCCGCCCTGTTGCCCGTTCGCGGTGCTGAAGAAGAAATCAACAGTTGCCGACTCGACCGCCAAGTCGCCCAACAGCGCAGGATTGGGATTAAACAGGCCCCCATTGCGCTTGCCATTGGAATCAAAGTCCGCGGTGATCGTCAAACCGATGCCCGTGTCATTCCCAACGGTGTTGACCAGGTTGCGTTGGTGCTCGCCGCTGACAGCGCGCACGCCGCCGCTGCCGCCGGTCCAACTGCTCCAATAATTACCGTTGGCATCGGGGCCGGTGGTGATGTCACCGTCGGCGGTGTTGCTGGGGCCGAAGTCGTACAGAATGCGTTCGCCCGGCTGCAGGGTGAGCGGATTGGGCGTATAGACCTTATCGGGGGCGAACTCGGCCATCACGGCTGGGCGAATGACCGATTCCCACACGTTGTAGCCGTCGCGATTCAAGTGGATTGAGTCGACGAACTTGTTGTTGAAGTTGGCGCCGGCGTAAGCGCCCAGCCCGTCGAACACGGCCGGTAAGTCAATGTAGTGAATGCGGCCGTCGCCCGCGGCCACTGCGGCGATGCCGGCGTTGGCGGCGTCTTCCTGAGCGCGATTTCCCGCCCGCCCGGGCGTGGGCATGATGCCCAGGTAGAAGATCTCGGTGTTGGGAAGCGACGCGTGAATCGTGCTGGCAAACGTGTTGAACGCACTGACCACGCCGCTGCCCGGCAGCCCGCCGGCAATATCATTCGTCCCCAGCCATAGCACCACCGCTCGCGGCGAATTGGCGATGATCGCGTTTTGGACGTGGGGTTGATAGGTCGCGAACGTGGCGCCCCCCAAGCCGCGCTGCAGCACGTTGTAGTCGGAGAAATCAAGCGTCAGTTCCTCCCACCGACGAATCGAAGAGCTGCCGGCAAAGACGATGCCGTCGGTTGGCAGCGGGTCATTCGCATCCTGCACGACCCAGCGGCCGACCTCCGACGAGTACGCTTGTCCCAAAGCGGTGGACGTCGCGCATGCCATCGCAAGCACCACGCCGCATGTCAACGATGCAAAGCACCGGCGCCCTCGGTGGGTAGATTTGATTCGTATCATTATTCTTCTCCATGCGTCAGCCGAAGAGCCCTGCGGGCTGACGCCACGATTGGACAGACAGAAAGCCTCTGGCAGCGCAACAGCTGTAGAATACCGCTGCGCACGCGTGTCGAACGTTCCCCGCGCGCTCCGACCGAGCCGCAATCGCGAAACTGCTGGAGAGTCTCGCAATGCGGCCGGTGGGCCGTTGCTATCGCGACGAATCCGTTGCTAGACGCGACGGCGCATTGCGGCGAAGACCACTCCACCCAGGGTCAGCAGCAGGCCAGTGGCCGGCTCGGGCACGGGGTTCTCTGTGATCTGCAGAATGCCGACGTAGGAGAAGCCGCCCGAGACGGTCAGCATGTCGACGGTGATCGAATTGCTGCCGTCGGGGACCAGACCCATGATGGCGACGGTGTCGTCGTCGTTGCCGTTGGGGTGGGCCGCCGACCCGGCGCCGCTGCCGGAAGTTTGCAGGATCGCCGAAAGCACCGACCCGTTGGCGTCGGTCGCGCGGTATTGCGTCTCGCGGGTGCTGCCGGTGTCGCGCGTTGCAAAGAATTCCAGGTCGTAGGTCGACAGCGGGTTCAGACCGTTGACGACGAAACTGGCCGACGCCTGCGTGGTGAAGAAGTAGTCGCGCGTGGCCGTTTCAATGGCCAGGTCGCCCAGCAGGCCGGAGTCGGGGCCCAGCAAGCCGCCATTGACGGCGCCGTTGGCTTCCCACTCGTTGTTGCCGGTCGAATCCAGCAGTTGGATGCCGATGCCGCTGGCCACATTGGCGTCGTCGACCAGGCCGCTGATCGCCGCGGTATCCGGCACATCGAGACTGCCCGTGTTGGCGTTGAAATCTTCTTTGTTGAAGTTGTTCCAATAGTGGCCATTGACGTCGGGGCTAGGCGTGATGGCGCCCTGGCTGCCGCCAGCCGTGTTGACGTCGTCGCGGCCGAAATCGATCAGGTAGCGGGCGGCGTCGGCTGGCGTGCTCGAACCCAGCACGGCCAGCAGGAGGAGGGAGAAAGCGGTCGTTTTCATGAGATCGAACTCCTACAGAAGACGGACAAGGACGCCTTGCTCGGAAGCAAGGCCAACAAGTTGTGAGATCAAAGAGGTTCCGTCGGTGTGGCCAGCCGGTCGGCAGACTCAGCTGATTTTCACCGTGGACCGGACAGTGAGGATACAAAGAAGTGCTGGCGGTATACAATTTAGATGATATTGTGCTCACGGTTTGACATTAAAATCAAGGAAAACGTATACAAAAAAAGCCGACCGGTTGTTCCCTCGGAAAAAAAGGAGATGCGGACGCATGCCAGCCGCCGCGGAAACTGCGCGTACCATTTGCGACGCCGTCGAGGACGACATCGTCACGGGTAAATTGCCGCCCGGGGCCAAGCTTGACGAGGCGGGCCTGTGTCGCCGTTTCGACGTATCGCGGACGCCCATCCGCGAGGCGCTACGGATCCTCTCGGAACGGGGAATGGTTGAGCTGATTCGCAATCGCGGCGCGTTTGTCGTCGAAATGACCGTCCCTCAACTGATTGAGATGTTCGAGGTGATGGCCGAGTTGGAAGGCATGTGCGGCCGCCTCTTTGCTCGCCGCATTACGGCGGAGCTGCGAGCAGAACTGGAATCCGCCCACCAGGCGTGCTGCTCCGCGAAGCAGGAAGGGGACGCGGACGAGTATTACTACCGCAACGAAGCGTTTCACGACGTCATCTATCGCGGTTGTTCCAACAACTTTCTTGCGGAACAGGCCGGAGCGTTGCGTCGTCGCCTGCAGGCGTATCGCCGGATGCAGTTGCGATATCCCAAGCGGATGCGCGATTCTCTTGACGAACACCAAGGGATCGTCGACGCCATTGTCGCTGGCGACGAGATCGGGGCAGAGCAGCGCTTAAAGAATCATGTGTTGATTCAAGGCGAACGATTCACCGACTTTGTCGCCACTGTCGCCAAGGAATCGCAGCAATCGAGTTCATGATCGACAGGTCGATCAATGCGCGCCGCGATCGAGACCACCCGGGTGACCTGGATCGTCGGCAACAAAAAAAGCCACCCGATCAGCAGGGGCTGACCGGGCGGCGTCACGTCTCGATACGCAACGTGGCCAAACAGCGGGCGTGTTGCGGTTGCTGGGATCAGTGACAGGCGCCCGCGGTGCATGGCTCGGGTTCGCTGGCGACCGGCAGGCCGGCGTCTTGCCACGCGGCAAACCCGCCAGAGAGGTTGATCACCTGGAACCCGGCGTTTGTCAACACGCTGGCGGCGATGGCCGACCGCATGCCGCTTTGGCACTGTGTGACCACCGGCTTGTCGTGGGGAAGTTGCTGGAGCGTTTCAGGCAGTTTGCCGAGGAACAGATGCCGGGCCTCGGGAATGTGCCCGCCGTTCCATTCGCTCTGCGAGCGGACGTCGACCACGTTGACTGTGCCCGAGGCAATCAATTCGGCGAGATCCCGCGGGCGCTCGGTGGCGAGCGTCTTCGACATCGCGCCGGACTTCTTCAACTCTTCCGGCGAGAAGACCCCCTGGATTTCATCGACGCCGATCTTTTGCAGAACGCGGACCGCCTCGTCCGACTGCTGGCCGTCGGCGATCAGGTACACGGGTTTGTCGTAGTCGACAATCCAACCGGCCCATGCGGCCAACATGCCGGCCGGAATGTTCAACGTTCCGGCGGCGTGGCCAGTGGCGTAGCGGTTTGGCGCGGCCAGATCGACAACCGTCCCTTCGGCCACTGCGGCGGCAAGCTTGTCGGCGGCCAGTTGGGCCGGCGCCGCTTGTTCGCCCAGCACTTGCGGTCCCTCTTTGTTGACGCGTTTCATCAACGCAAAATACTTGGGGGCTTCGGGCTGGTCGTCGAGAATGTAGCGGACGAACTCTTCTTCGTCGTTGAATTGCAGCGCCGGATTGAATAGCTTCTCGTAGCCGACGGTCGAGGAAGGGATGGCTCCCAATCCTTTGCCGCACGCGCTGCCGGCGCCGTGGGCGGGCCAGACCTGCAAATGATCGGGCAAATCGCGAAACCGTTGGGCGGAGGCAAAGAGCGCGCGGGCCCCCGTCTCCGCGGTGCCGGCCATGCCCGCGGCCTGTTCCAGCAAGTCGGGCCGACCGATCGAGCCCACGAAGACAAAGTCGCCGGTGAAAATGCCCATCGGCGCGTTCGCTCCGCCGCCGTGGTCGGTGAGCAAGAACGAGATGCTCTCGGGCGTATGTCCGGGGGTGTGCAGCACCTCGAATGCGATCTTGCCCAGCTCAAACTTGTCGCCTTCCTTGCACAGGCAGTGGTCGTACTGGTCGACGTATTGGTATTTCCAATCCGCGGGGCCCTCGTCCGACACGTAGAGCTTGGCGCCGATGCGGTCCGCCAGTTCCCGGGCGCCCGACACGTAGTCGGCGTGGATGTGCGTTTCGGCCACGGCGACGATTTTCAGGCCGTCGCGCTTGGCGGCGTCGAGGTACTGCTGGATGTCGCGGCCGGGGTCGACGATCAGGGCTTGTTGGGCGCGCTGGCAGCCCACCATGTACGAAGCGTGGGCCAGGGCTCGGTCGTAGAAGTAGCGAAGCAACATGGGGCTATCTCTCCGTTCTTGCGAGTTGGGTGTTGGTGAGTGTTTCGATTCAAGCAATTGATTTCGCGACGACGAACGCCGCCACGGCGACCATCGCAACCGCAAACACGCGTTGCAGAGTGGGTCCCGAGAGCTTGGCGGCGAGTCGCGTTCCCAGTTGCATGCCGGCGACGCCTCCCACGGCGAACAGCACCGCCAGTCGCCAGGAGATGTCGTCGCCCGCCACGACGTACGAAGTGACCCCCGACACGCTGATCAGGAAAATCACCAGCAGCGAAGTCGCCACCGCCGTGTGGATGGCCAGCCCGCCAAACAGCACCAGGGCCGGGACAATCACGAATCCGCCGCCGACGCCGAACGTCCCGGCCAGTACGCCAGCGGCCAGACCGAGCGCCGACAGCAGCGCGACGCACCGTGGTCCCAGGGCCGGCTGACCATGTTCGTCGCGATGGCACACAAACCGGCCCACGTCCTCGGACGATTCATCGCCGCGGGCGCTTCTCGATTTGCTCCACATCCGCACGGCGACCACGAGCATCAGGCCGCTGAACAGCAGCAGCAGTGCGCTCTCGGGGAGCAGCAACGACAGCCGTTGCCCGAGCGGAGCGCCGACCATGCCGGCCACTGCAAACAGCAGCCCGACGCGAACGTTGGTCTCGCCGCGCCGCATCCGCGCAATGGCGCCGACCAAGGCGGTCGCTCCCACGGCCGCCAGCGAGATGCCTACGGCTTGGCGGGCAGGCAGGGCGAGCGCGTAAACAAGCCACGGCACCGCAAAGATGCCGCCGCCGCCGCCGGTCAGTCCTAGCGCGAATCCGATGGCAATGCCGCCGGTGATAGCCAGGGCGATCATGACGGCCTCCTTGAGCTGGTCAGCTGCGAACACGAGCAGCCGGCGTGCCGAATGTGGGCGGCCTGCACGAACTCGACGCCGTCGTGGAGCGTCGAGCAGGCGATTTGACGATCGTTTCTTCGGTGAACGGATATCATGTAAACAGATCGCGATTATACGATATTTTGTTGCGGAAAGAGCGGGGCAACCAATGCGAACGCACAGGACCCGAGTTGAGTTGCCCTCGGACAATTCTTTTGGAGCGCCTGAGAAGGCTCCCGTCCCAGTGACTGCGTCACGCTTGAGGACGGCCGCCTTTGTTGTATAAATATATCGAAAGGTTTCGATATGTCAACTAGAATTTTCAGGGCGGGGCGGGGCTCTGGTGCGTCTGATCCGTGTCCCCGCGTTCCGCTCTGAATCCATTTCAGGCTCGAAAAAGCCTCTTCTGCGGCCCTTCCCGCTAGCGAGCGACCTGGTCGCCGCGACCAGCGGCGGAGCCCGAGCGATCCGCCGGCGCGGTCCGCAGGGCGATGCGGCGATCGGCGTCAGCTTGCTGCAAGACCGGCCAGACACGCTCGGCGAACTCCACTGGCTCGACAAACCCGTCGATTCGACACAGCAACTTGCTGTCGGGCGAAATCACCAGCGTCGTGGGAAAAGCGCGCACTCCCAGTTTCTTCGCCAGTTTCGGATCCTCGGTGGCGTTGAGCAGAACCGGCTCGGCGTAGGCCGCCAGGCCCGCGTGGATCTGCGGATGGGCGAATGTCTCGGCAATCATCTTCTTGCAGTAGACGCAGTTTTCAGAGGTCACGTAGAGGAACATGGGCCGCCGACTGCCTTGCACCGCTTCCCAAGCCTTCGGCACATTGCGGTGGCGAAACAGTGGCTTGCGATTGGGGGTCGGTAGCGGCGCGGCATCGCGCGGGGCGGCATAGCGGGGCGCCTGGGCGGCCGGCGACGGCGGCGTCTGCGCACTGGCGCCGGTTGCAGCAAGCATCGTGGCGGCCAGCGTGAGTTTGGATGCGAGATTCATTGTCGACCTCATGCTTTGGTTTGTATTTTGCGGTCTCGCCCGAGGGCAGGGCGTCCGGAGGCGGTGGCCGCGTGCGGGGCGACTCGCCACGTGCCAGTTGGATAATCGATATATCGTTATCTGACGAGATGTCCGTGAGCCAATTCCCGGCGATTCCCCCAGATTTGCGGCGGCGTGGTCGGCGTCAACTCTACGGGCTGGCGCGGTCGCCAAGTGTGAGTTGCCACAATCGGAAAGAGATTTGGGAATCTCACAACAAGGGCGTGCCGCCACAGGCGTTCGCCGGGCGAGTGCAGAAACTACAAACGCGGTGTGCGGTGTGCGATTGTGCGCGCTGAGCCCGTCCGGTTGTAGCGGTTCGTGGGGATCTGCACGGGCGCCCCCAAGAAGTAGGGTAGGAGGCTGCCAATCGCCGAACGCTGCCAATAGGCGGCGAGCGCGTGCGCGCAAGGACTAGGCCGCAAGCACGTAAGCATGACAAGCACGGAGGCCTCGCAATGCAGGCAATCTTGACACATCTCGGGCGGACATTGGGGAGCGCGGCGCTGCTGTGCTGCACGACCGTTTATGCCCAGTCGCTCAGCGACTTTCAGTACGACGAGTCCATCACCGCCGTGTCTTGCTGCGACGTCTGTTGCGGCGACGATTGCTGTGGCGACCCCTGCTGCGGCGATGTTTGCTGCGGCAGCTCCTGCAGCGACGGGCTGTTGTGCGGACTGATCAAGCCGTCGGACCACTGCTTCGACGACTTCATCAGCCCGATGACCAACCCCACGCTGTTCGAGGACCCGCGCACGTTGACCGAGTTGCGCGGCATCTTCCTACAGCACAAGGTTCCGCTGGTCCCGGCCGCGGGCGGCGACATTCAAGTGTACGCGCTGCAGATTCGCGCCGCGCTGACGGACCGGCTGTCGATCATCGCCACCAAAGACGGCTATGCCGTGTCGAGCAACCCGCTCATCCGCGATGGTTGGGCCGACGTGGCCGCCGGTTTGAAATACAACTTGATCCGCAACGTGCGTGATCAGCGGTTGTTGAGCGCGGGTTTGACCTACGAGATGCCGGTCGGTTCGAGGCGCACGCTGCAGGGCAACGGCAACGGCGAGTTCCACCTGTTCCTGACCGGCGGCACGGAGTTCTTGGACTACGGCCACTGGCTGAGCGCCTCGGGCTTGCGCTTAGCGGCTGACTCCGGCGACGACAGCAGCCTGTGGTACTGGTCGAACCACTTCGACTATCAGATCTTCGATGGGATCTACGCCCTGACCGAATTCAACTGGTACAACTGGATTGACTCGGGCGCCGGCGGCATCAATGGCGTCGAAGGCGGCGACCTGTTCAACCTGGGTTCGACCGGCGTCACGGGCAACGACATCGTGACCGGGGCGTTTGGCGCCAAGTACAAGCCCAACGGCAATTTGGAATTCGGCGTGGCCTGGGAATTGCCGCTGACCGAGCGTCGCGACGTGCTGGAGAACCGGCTGACGGTCGATGCGATCCTGCGTTATTAGCGGAGCATGCCGGGCCGCGGGTCAACGCGTCTGGCTTGTCTGGAGAATCCCCTGATGTGTGATCTGGGTGCGTGATCGCTGCGGCGGTCACGCACCCAATCTTCTTTCTGGCCGGGGGGAAGTCACGGCAGCGATTATCGCGCCAGCCGGATTCCAGAGAACTGCCACCGGGTGGCGGCGGGGAAGAAGTTGCGATATGTGCTGCGGATGTGCTCGCTGCTGGTGGCGCATGAACCGCCGCGGAGCACGTACTGGTTGCACATGAACTTGCCGTTGTACTCGCCCAGCGCGCCGGCCGCCGGCCGATAGCCGGGGTAGGGGGCGTAGCTGCTGCAGGTCCATTCCCATGCGTCCCCGTACAGTCGGTGGATGGGGCCCGCGTCGCGCTTGCGCGGCGAGGGGTGTACGGGTTCGTCGGCCCCCAACAGGGCGTCGACCAAGTTGCCCTCGGGCGCCTGAGCGGCCGCAGCGACTTCCCACTCAAACTCCGTGGGCAGCCGGCAGCCCGCCCACCGCGCAAAGGCGTCGGCTTCGAAGTAGCTCAGGTGACACACGGGACGCGCCGGGTCGACCGCCCCGCGACCCGCCAGGGTGAACTCCGACCACGCGCCGTTGTCGCACCGCCAGTATAGCGGCGCCGCCCACGCTTCGCGATTCACCGTGGCCCAGCCCTCCGAGAGCCACAACTCGGGACGCTGGTAGCCGCCGTCGTCGATGAACTGCAGGTACTCGCCGCACGTGACCGGCTGGGAGGCGAGTGCAAACTCATCGAGCCAGACCCGATGACGCGGCGATTCGTTGTCGTAGGCAAAACCGGCGCCGGCGTGGCCGACATCGTACAACGCGGCAGGGAACTCGACCCACTGCCGCTCGCCGGCCGTTTCGCTCGCCGGGAACTCGTCGGGGCGATAGATCGGATCGAGCGGGTTGTGCGACAGCAGGTGCTTCAGATCGGTCAGCATTAATTCTTGATGCTGCTGTTCGTGCTGCAGCCCCAGGGCGACGATCGCCGCCGCGTCGACGTCGCTTTCGAGCAGGCCGCTGTTGAGCGACTCGGTGACGCACCGGTCGACGTGCTCGCGGTACGCATACGTTTCGTCGAGCGTGGGACGAGTGACCAGGCCGCGGTGCGGGCGCGGGTACTGCTTGCCGACCGTGTTGTAGTACGAGTTGAACAGGTACTCGTACTGGGGATAGGGCGGGCGATAGCCGTCGTCACGCCGCAGCAGAAACGTTTCGAAGAACCACGTGGTGTGCGCCAGATGCCACTTCAGCGGGCTGGCGTCCGGCATCGATTGCGCGGTCGCGTCCTCGGGGCCAATCGGCGCGCACAACAGGTCCGTGAATTGCCGCACGCGCAGGTAGTCGTCGGCAGTGAGCAGGGAACTAGCGATCGTCGACACGACAGGCGCCTTCGTCGATGGGCGGAGCAGTGGCGGCGGCTCCTGTGGAGTCGCTCACCTGGACATCTTTCCAAAAAGCGATCCGCCCGGCAATCTCCGCGGCGGCCGGTTTGGGATCGGCGTAGAACCAAGCCGCGTTGGCGCAGACGGCCTCGCCCGCTACCACGTCGTAGTAGCCGGCGGTTCCTTTCCACCCGCAGGTGGTCGTGTGCGTCGAGCTGCGCAGGTGCTCTTGCCGCACCGCCTCGGCCGGGAAATAGTGATTGCCCTCCACGACGACCGTGTCGTCGCTCTCGGCGATGACTGTGCCCTGGTAGATGGCTTGAACCATGTGAAGCTCTCGCAAGCTGGAGATGGGTTGATTCGGCGAAACTCGCAACCGCGCGCTACGCCGCCTGCCGCAGGGCTGGTGCGACCAACCGTTTTTCGGCCAGCTCGAAGCCCAATTGCACGACGATCGCCAGTACGGCTGCCGGGATGGCGCCCTGCAGGATGATACCGATGTTGTTGAGCCGGATGCCGGTCATGATGGGTTGACCGTAACCGCCGGCGCCAATCAACGCCCCCAGGGCCGCAAATCCAATATTCATCACCGCGGCCGTTTTGACGCCGGCCAGGATCATCGGCGCCGCCAGCGGCAGTTCGATCCGCCGCAGCCGGTACGCAGGCGACAGCCCCAGGGCCTCGGCCGATTCTCGCAACTGGGGAGCGATTCCACTGAATCCTGCGGCCGTGTTGCGGACGATCGGCAACAGGCTGTAGAGGAACAGTGCTCCCAGCGCCGCCGGCGACCACTCGCCCAGCGTCTTGATTTCCAGCCGGATCGCCGCGGTCATCAGCAGCGCCAGCAGCGCCAGCGAGGGAATGGTCTGCACGATGCCCACGGCCGCGAGAATCACTTGTCCAATGGCCGGCGACTTGGCGGCGACGATGCCCAACGGAATCGCCACGGTGATCGCCGGCAGCAGCGACCCCAGGACCAAACCCAGATGCTGCCATGTGCGGCGCGCGATCGCGGCCGCCACGGTTTGCTTGGGCAGCGGCGTCGAACGCGAGACGCCCAACTCGTCGGCCAGAAATTCCGCAGCGACTTCCGCCTCGGTCTTTCCATCGAACTTCACTTCGGCGTTCATGGCCGCCATGCGCTGCGTGCTGATTTTTCCCACCAGCGAATCTATCGCCGCAGCCAAGCGTGGTTCGGCGTCGGCGGTCGCTTCGCGAAATAACACCACCGAATCGTAACGCGGGAAATGAGCCAAATCGTCCTCAAGCACCACCATGTCATCTCGGCTCAACTCGGCATCGGTGGCGTAGGCGTCGATCAAGTCGACCTCCCCAGCCCGGAGTCGCAGGTAGGCCAGGTTGTGATCCATGCCCTCGACGGCCCGTTGCGGCAGTCGATAGGCGGCGCGCAACGCCGGCCAGCCATCGCCTCGCTGCAGAAATTCGTTACTGAGCCCCACGCGCAGTTCTGGATGCTCGCGCAGGTCGGACACGCGCTCCAGATTGAGCCGCTGGGCCGTCTCTCGCAGCACGGCAATGGCGTAGGGGTTGTTGAAACCCAGCGGCGCGGACATCAGGATCCCGCGCTCGGCCAGGGCGTCCGCCAGCATCCGGTCCGTCGCCACGTCTTCCCCGGAGAAGATCTCCTCGCGGAGCGTGCCAGTGTACTCGACGTAAGCATCGAGTTCGCCCGCCGCGAGTCCGTCGAACAGCACCCGCGTGCCGCCGAGCTCCGCCTTGTGCTCGACTTGTCTTAGGCCGGTTGCTTCCAGGGCTTGCTTCAGCACCTCGCCCAACACGACGCTTTCGGTGAACATCTTCGATGCCACGGCGACCGCGGTCTCGGCAGCAGCGGCCGGCGTTGCGAAGCCAGTCAGCAGCGCGGCGACGGCGAGTGTCGTTGCACCGAGCAATGCGAGAGGACGATTCACGCCGGCGCCTCCGCGTGCAACGTCCGCTGGGCTGTGACGAACCGCTCCACAAACTCGTTGGCCGGCTGTCGCGTCAGATCGCGCAGCGATCCCCGCTGCACGACGCGGCCGTCGTCCATCAGCAGGATGTCGCGGCTGAAGTGGCTCGCCTCGGCCAGGTCATGCGTCACCAGTACGACGGTCTTTTCCAGCTCGGCAAAGATTCGCTGCAGGTCGTCCTGCAATTCGGCGCGAATCATCGGGTCGAGCGCGCCCAGCGGCTCGTCGAGCAGCAACGCTGCCGGGTCGAGCATCAGCGCCCGCATCAAGCTCACGCGCTGTCGCTGTCCGCCGGAGAGTCGGGCGGGTTCACGGTCGAGCAGGTCGTCGGGCAGTTTGACGAGCTCGCGCAGCTCGGCCATCCGAGCGGCGATGCGTTGAGCCGACCAGCCGAGGAATTCTGCTTGCAGGCTCACGTTGCCGCGGGCCGAAAGGTGGGGGAACAGCCCGCCGTCCTGGATCACGTAGCCGATCCGTTGGCGGATGGCGGCCAGGTTGGCCGGCGTGAGCCGTTGGCCGTCGAACTCGACGGTTCCCTCGTCCGGGGTCAACAGACCGTTGAGCAATCGCAGAAACGTCGACTTGCCGCAGCCGCTGGGGCCGATCAGAGCGTAGGTCGAGCCGCGCGGCAGTTGCAGCGTCAGCGGCCCCGCGCCGGCGCCGTTGGCGAATCGTTTGGTCAGTCGTTCGACGCGAAACATGCGGAGGCGGCAGGCAGTCGGCTGGAGGCGATGGCAGGAGGCAAAGTGACAATCGCTATTTGGCCTCGAGCTGAAACCCACAGACCGTCAGCGGGGCGTCACTCAACGATCAATCGTCGTGGACCATGTGGACGACGGCGAAGTAGCCGCGCGAGTCGGTCCAGATCTTCCGCAGAGCCATGCCCCCCGCGGCGGCCAACTGCTCGATGTCCGCGCGGTCGTACTTGTGCGAGTATTCCGTGCCGAGCGCTTCACCCGCCGCGAAATGAAACTCGTTGGAACCGATGGAGACGCGCTGCTCGCGTTGGCTCACCAGGTAAGATTCAATGCGGCCCTGCCCCCGGTTGTACTCGGCCAGATGGGCAAACGAAGAGACGTCGAAGTCGGCGCCCAACTCGCGGTTCGCCCGATGCAACAGGTTGCGATTGAATTCCGCGGTGACGCCCGCCTCGTCGTTGTAGGCAAGCTCGATGATTTGGGGGTCTTTCTTCAGGTCGACGCCCAGCAGCAGTCCTCCCTGGCGGCCGCACAAGTGCGCGATTTGGCGAACCAGTTGATCCGCTTCGGCGCGCGTGAAATTGCCGATCGTCGAACCGGGAAAGTAGACCGCGGCGTGGTCGACCGGCCGCGCAGGACGGGGCAGGGCGAACGGTTGCGTGAAGTCGGCACAAACGGGCGCGACTTCGATGTTCGGATGCTCGCGGCGCAGCCGCACGCAACTGGCATGCAAGTGCTCCCGCGACACGTCGACCGGCACATAGCCGGCCGGCGCGTTCAACTCGTCCAGCAGCAACCGCGTCTTGATGCTGCTGCCGCTGCCGTACTCGACCAGCAGCACGCTTTCTCCCAACGCCGCGGCCATTTCGCCGGCGTAGGTTTCCATGATCTCCAATTCGCACCGCGTGACGTAGTACTCAGGCGTCTCGCAGATTTGATCGAACAGCAACGAGCCGCGCCGATCGTAGAAGTATTTGCTGGGAACTCGCTTGGGCTGCCGCGTCAGTCCCGCCACCAGATCGGCTCGGAACTCCGGCGTCTCGGCGGGGGACGAACACTCGGGCGTCGGGGAGGCTGCACGGCCGTCCTCGCCCTGGATTGTCAGTGTGGAACGCACGGTTTCGATCCTCGAATCGGCTGAACAGATAGTGCGCGCGAGCAAGCCGGCAAGCGCAAGGGCGACGTATCAGCGGCAAAAGAGTAAAAGAGGGAGCGGCCAGTGCGGAGCCCACTAGCCTACGTGCTCTCGCGCAGCATCTCAATGCAAATCTGGCAAAGCGACGATCTGACCGCTTCCAGGACCGCACTTGCCGCAAACCGTTCACAGCGCGTCGGCGTCCCCGCAGGCGTCAACGCAGAACTGCCCATGCACCGTGCAGGCGGGCCAGCGAACCCGCAAGGCGCTTCCCCTGCCTACGCAGATTACGGTAGGATAACGCCCGCAGAAATGCCGCCGCCGCTCCTCTGTTCGAGTCCGCCGTGTACGCGTATTTGACCCTGCTCACCGGAAAACGCGCGGGAACGAATTACCCGCTCGACGCGGCGCGCGAGACCCTCATCGGTCGCGGTACGGATTGCCATATTACGCTGCTCGATCCGCTTTGTTCGCGCGTTCACGCCATTATCCGCAGCGACGAGGGAAGTTGGACCGTCGCGGACCAGCAAAGTCGCAACGGTACGACTGTCAATGGACAAAAGATCGACGAGGCGACCCTGGGCGAAGGGCACCGCCTGCGGCTCGGTTCATACGAATTCGAGTTTCATCTGTCCGAGGAACCTGCCACTGCCGAGGCGGACGAGTCCAGTCTGACGCAGACCATCGTGCAGGACATGCCGCTGGCTGTGCAGCAGACCAACGAGGAAGTGCTCGCCGCGCTGCCCACGCCCGAGCAGGTGCAGGAACTGATGCTGTTGTATCAGCTGAGCATCCGGTTGATGGGCTGCGACGATCCTGACGAAGTGGTCCGCATCGCGCTTGAGTTGCTGAAAGCGCGCACCAAAGCAGCGATCATCGGCTTTCTGTGGGTCGATGACGAGGGACAGCTCAAGCCCAAACTGGTGATTCCACAGGAGGCGGCCAGCCGGGTGGCGCTCAGCGAGAGCCTGACTGAGTTGGTGTTGGCCCAGGGACATGCCGTGTGGGTTGCCAATCAGGCCGAGAACTCCGAAGCCGACGCGGCCGACGTGAAGCATTTCGCCGATGCGGTCTGCGCACCCCTGGTGCGCAAAGACGCGGCCGGCGAGCGGACGACGCTGGGCGCAATCCACGTGTATTTGGAGAACGGGCGGTTTCGGCAGTCCGACTTTGACTTTGTCATCGCCGTGGCCAGCCAGGTGGTGATTGCCCTGGTTCGCGCCCGCGCGCACCTGCGGATGCAAAGCGATCTGCGCAGCTTGCTCAAATCGTCGCCAGGTTTTACCGAGTTGGTTGGCGAGAGCAAGCCGATGTTGGCGCTCAAGAGCAAGATTGAACGCGTCAGCCGTGCGCCCGGTTGCGTCTTGGTTCGCGGCGAGAGCGGCGCCGGCAAAGAATTGGTCGCGCGCGCGATTCACCGCCGCAGCGCCCGCGCGGACCGCCCGCTTATTGCCGTCAATTGTGCGGCCATCCCCGCCGACCTGATCGAGAGCCAACTGTTCGGGCACACGGCTGGTTCGTTCACCGGGGCCGACCGCGACCACCAGGGCTACTTCCAGCAGGCCGACATGGGCACCCTGTTCCTGGACGAGGTGGGCGAGTTGCCGCTGGAAGGGCAAGCCAAGCTGCTGCGCATCCTGGAGGGACACCCGTTCCTGCCGGTGGGCGCCACGCAGGAGGTGTCGGTCAATGTGCGCGTGATCGCCGCGACTAACCAGGATCTGCAAGAGTACGTTCGCGAGAAGAAGTTCCGCGAGGATCTGTATTACCGGCTGAGCGTGTTCGAGCTGATGATCCCGCCGCTGCGCGATCGGGGGCCGGATGTCGGCCTGCTGGTCGATTTCTTTCTGGATCATTACCGCCACGAGCGCGGTCGGCCGCAGTTGGCCATCAGCGATGCGGCGCGTGAGAAGCTGTTGGGCTATCACTGGCCCGGCAATGTGCGGCAACTGCGCAACGTCATCGACAGCGCGGTGGTGTTGGCCGAGGGCAACTCGATCGAACCCCACGATTTGGGCTTGCGCGACAGCGGCAGCGGCGTGCTCGACTCGCTGAAGATCGAAGATTGGGAGAAGAAGCTGATTGCCGAAGCGCTGCGGCGCACTGGCGGCAATGTGCCCGACGCCGCCAAATTGCTCGGCATCGGGCGGGCCACGCTGTATCGCAAGATTGAGCTGTACGACGTGGCGCGCTGAATCGCTCGCCCGCCGCCAGCCGGCGGTTCTGCCGCAGCCGTTTCCCTGGCGGCGAAGTTCCGCTACCCTGGGGGGACGGCGACTTCGCGCCGCCGGCCTGCCTCTCGGAACTTCTCTCATCATGCTACGCAGCAACGCCGAGCAACGTCGTCGGTACGAAGCGCTCGACCGAGCGGCGCTGGCCGATGTTCAGCTCTCCAAGCTGAACGACATGCTGACGGCGCTGCGGCCGGTCAATCGGCTGTACTCCCAGAAGCTGGCCAACGTGCGGCTCCCGCTGGAGTCGCTCGACGAGCTGACCGACCTTCCGTTGACCTCCAAGGACGAGTTGCTGGTCGACTCGCCCGACCACGTGGGACCCTCCAATCTGACTTGGCCTTTGGAACGTTACGTGCGTTTCCACCAAACCTCAGGCACGCGCGGCCGTCCGCTGGCCGTGTACGACACCGCGGACGACTGGCAGTGGTGGGTGAAGTGCTGGCAGTACGTGCTTGACGCCGCAGAAGTGGACGCCTCGGATCGGGCGCTGTTGGCGTTCTCCTTCGGCCCGTTCATTGGCTTTTGGAGCGCTCACGACGCGCTCACCAGTCGCGGCGTGATGGCCATTCCCGGCGGCGGGCTCAGCTCGTTGGCGCGGCTTGACCTGATCGAGCGCACCAGGACGACGGTGCTGCTTTGCACGCCAACCTATGCACTGCATTTGGTCGAGGTGGCCGAGGAGCACAAGCTGAGCCTCGCGCACACGGCGGTCAAGCGGATCATCGTCGCCGGCGAGCCGGGCGGCTCGGTCCCCGCGATTCGCCAGCGGATCGAGGACGCTTGGTCGGCCAAGGTGATTGACCACAGCGGCGCCAGCGAGGTGGGGCCGTGGGGGTACGGCGACGCGGCGGGCCGCGGGCTGCACGTGATCGAATCGCAGTTCATCGCCGAGTTCCTGTCGGCCGAAACGGGGCAGCCCGCGGCTGCGGGCGAACTGTCGCATCTGGTGCTGACTTCGCTGGGTCGCTGGGGGATGCCGGTCGTGCGCTACCGCACGGGCGACTTGGTCCGTCCCGAGTGGCCGACCGAGGGCCCCAATCGGTTCGTGTTGCTGAGGGGCGGCGTGCTCGGTCGGGCCGACGACATGCTCATCGTGCGGGGCGTGAACATCTTCCCCACGGCCGTCGAGCAAATCCTGCGCAGCTTTCCCGAGGTGGTCGAATACCGGTTGACCGCCCGCAAACGGGGCGAAATGGACGAGCTGATCGTCGAGGTTGAAGACCGAGCCCAAGAGCCGGCGCGAATTGCCGAGGAACTGCGACTGCGGTTGGGACTGAAGGTCGACGTGCGACTAGCTTCGCCGATGTCGTTGCCGCGATTTGAGGGCAAAGGCCGGCGCTTTATCGACAAACGCCGCTGAACGCCCCGCAGGTTTTCCGATGAGCTCCGCACCGCAGCCGACGGACCTGAAAATGGTCGCCCCCGATCGCCTGCAAATCGCCTGGTCCAACGGCCAGCGCCGCGAGTACGGCGTGCGCGAATTGCGCGACGCGTGCCCCTGCGCCACGTGCCGCGAGAAGCGCAGCGGGCCGGCAACGCCGGAAATGCTGCCGGTGCTCTCGCCCGAGGAGGCCCAGCCGCTGCGAATCACCGCCATGCAGCCGGTGGGTCGCTACGCGTACGCGATCCACTTCAGCGACGGCCACGACACGGGGCTGTTCACGCTGGAGCAGCTATGCGAACTGGGCGAGGTTTTGTGAGCATCCCTGTGCCACGGCTCTGCGAGCCGTGATGTGCGCGAGGGGATTGTGTTCTGAATATTCGCACGGCTCCCAGGCCCGTGGCACGCGCGCGGCAGTCGACGTCACTGGGCGTCGGTCTCGTCCCCCGTTTCGCTGTCGTCTTGGAAGGGCAGGCTCGGCAGACCCCGCAGCGGATTCTCGTCGGCCGCCGCGGCGTCGCCCTCGGCCGACTCTTTCTTCTGAACGACGTCGTCCAGGCTCAGGTGGATCTGCTTGTAGACGTCTTCGGAGATCAAGTAGTACCAGTCTCCGAACCGGGCGTTGAGTTCGTCCACCTGCTCGCGGCCTTCGGCGAGAGTGTCCTCATACTCGTCCTTCAGCCGCTCATTGTCTCTGCGGATCGCCTTCCGCTCGGCGATAATGGCGTCGGCGTCGACCTCTGGCGCGGCGGCGTCGTCGCCGGTCGCCTCGTCCGCCATCGGCTCGTCGCCTTGCTCAGCGTCTGCCGAATCATCGTCGGTTGGTGCGGCCGATTCCGTGGCAGAGTCATTGCCCGCTGCCGCGTCGGCTGTTTGTTCTCCCTCAGCCGCGGACTCTTCTTCGGCGCTCTCTTTCTCAGCGGCCGATTCTTCGGCGACAGCCTCCTCTTCGTCAGCGACTTCGTCCTCTTCCTCCTCCTCTTCGACCGCCTCGTCGCTCTCGGCATCCTCGGCGTCGGCCGTATCGGCGGCTCCAGCTTCGTTCGCACCTGCGGCGTCAGACTCCTCCTCTTCGCTGGGTTCTTCCACGCCCTCGGGCAGCGGCGGCAATTCGGCGTAGTCTGGCGTCTCGACCGCGTCCTCGTTGAATCGGGCCGAGACGAACAGGTAGCGGTTCAGTTTGCCGCCGGCGGGTTGTTCGCCTTCGTTCTCGGCTTCCGCTTCGGCTCCGTCGTTGACCGACAGCTTGCCGAACCGCAGGACATACTCGACGCCGTTCTTCATCGTGCAAACGACCTCGCCCTCGCTGGAGAGAATCTCCAGCGGCCCGCCGGCGGTGAGCGGCACGGGCGCGAAGCCTTTGGACACCAGGTTGTTGACGCTCTCGTTGTTGTTGAGGAAGTCGTCGCCGGCTTTCAGGTCGGCGCTCAACCCGGCGGGCTTGCGCTCGATGTCGACAATGAGCAAGTCGTCTAAACCGTTGCGCAGCTCACGGAGCGCGTCCTGGTTGAGTTCCTCGTCGGCGCCCAACTCGACCGGCTCGGGATCGCTTTCGGGAGTGGGGAACTTGACCAGCTTCACCGCTTCCCACTTGGCGTCGTCATTATTGTAGTCGAGCGTCATCTGGCTACGGCGGTCCCAACCGATGCGCATCTCAATCCGCCCGCCGGCCAGCACCGGCGTCAGCTCCGCCGAGTAATCGTTGATGAAGACTTCCTGGATGTTGAACGGATCAAGCTTCAGCAGATCGTCCTCGATCCAGTCCTCGAACTTGGTGGTCAGCTTCTCGGGGTCGACGTCGACGACGTACGCGATGTCCTGGTTGGTGTTGCGGACGTAGTATTGGCCCGGGTTGTCTTTGACCTCGTTGCCGATGATCATGTCGACGAGCGTCTTGCCGTCGATGTCGGTCATGACCACGCGCATCCCAACGCCCGTCGCATTGCCGTCCAGGTCGGCGTCTGAGGGATTCAGCAGTCCCAGGTCAGCGTGCTCTTCGGCGCTCTTGGCCTGCACGCGCAGCTTCTCCCGGTTGAGCAAGCCCGTGGCCGCGGCGGCCATTTGCTCGGTGGCGTCGGCCGGGTAGCCCTGCTTCGAGGGGATCGACCAGGTGCCGTTCTGCTCGGCGACTTCGAACTCGTCGAGTTCCAGGCCGTTGGGCGCCACCTTGATGATTCGCAGGCTCTTCGGATCTTCGACATCGTAGGCGTTGAGGATCGTGCCGACCTCTTCCGCCGGATCGAAGTCGCTGGGGGCGGAGGTCACCACGTAGGCGGCGCCCAGCGAAACGACGCCGGCCAGCAGGAAGGCGAGTGTCTTATTGGCTTCGTTCATCATGCAGTCTTCCCCGGCTTGCCGAGGGAGCAGGTAGGAGATCGAATTGGTTGAATCGTGATTGGCGGGCTTCAAAGCAGCGCGACTAACGCAGCCGCTCGCGGGCCACGCCCTGTTGTTCCGCCTCGCGACGGCGGAAGAACACCCACACCGCCAACAGCAGCGGCGGAATCGGGGGCAACAAGAGCGCGATCATCTTGTACTTGTTCTCGACGGTCGCGACGTTCTGTTCCAGTTCGTAATCAATCCGCTTGACGGTGCGCGAACGTTCCCGACCGTAGGCGGCCAGGTCCCGCTGCAGCTTCCGCTGAGCGTCGATCTCCGTGCGACGACGGAGGATCTCGCGGTTCATCGCCGACAGATCGGTTCGCTCGTCGATCGCGGCCATCTGCTCTTCGAACTGCTTCTGAGCCGCGTCGATCTTCTCCTCGACGGCGGCGATCGCGTCCTCTTCTTCCTTGGCGGCCTTGGCGCGATAGTCGGCCGTGGCCTCGTCGATTTTGGTCAACGTGCTGTGTTCGCGGGCCCGTTTGCGAATCGCCAGAAAGCGATCGTCGCCCGCGAGCTGGTCGACGATGTTCAGGGCGAAGGTCACGTTCTGCGTGCCGGGCAGGAACGCCTCGTCGCCCCGTTCCCGGATGGCGAAGAAGCCGTCAATCAAGCAGTCGATGTCGGCCACGATCACGGCGTTCATTGTGGGGCGATTCGCTTCGGCTTCCTTGCGCTTGGCGATTGCCTCAGGGTCGTCGGCGGGGTCGATTTCGTCGCCGCCCTCGTCCAGGAGTTCATCCAGCGGAGCCAGGCGGGTCACCTCCGCGGCGACAATGTAACTGTCGGACGTGTCGCGGCGGTCGAAGACGTCGCGGTTCACGCGACCCATTTCGCCCTGTTCGGCGCGGGCGAGCTGCTGGGTCGCCAGCGTGCCCGAGTTCTTGGCGCCCGTGACGGCGAGCGCCGAAAACTTGCTATCGGAGTCAATCGCCTGTCGAACCGAACCGGGGTACAGCAGCAGGATCCGGTTCAGGCCAGACGAAATGGGGTTTTCTGAATTAAAGGGTTCCGCGGCGCCATTGCCATCGTCGATGAACACCCACTGCTCATCCCAGATGGTGCGCACCGAAACGTCAGGATTGTAATCCTGAAACACGACCTGGCTGCCGTTGAACTCCACGCCCAGCAATTCCCAGAGTTCCTGGATGTTGCCCTTGGGTTCCATGCCGCCGCCGCCGAACATGCCCATCTGGCCCATCATGGGGTTCATTTTGGGCTGATCGGTCCCGGGGACCATTTGCGTGGGGAAGACGAACGGCAGCGGGTCCTCGAACAACGCGGTGGGCACGCCCGCCTTGACCGCGTCGATCAGATTGTCCATGGGATCGGGACCCAGCATCGACGGCTGCATGACGAACAAGGCGTCAAATTCCGTACTGATCGGCTGCGCGGGGTCGACCAGCGTCAGCTCGTACTGCTTTCGCAACTCGCTGATCACGGCCCAATCACGCCGCGAGGAGAGCGACGGGTCCATGATTGGAATGCCCGTGTCGACGACGCCCAACCGCAACCGCTCCTTCTGAGCGACGGTCATGATCGACCGCACCAACTCGTACTCGACCGGAATGCCTTTGTTGATGAATGGCACGACGACTTTGTCGGGGCCTGAGCGGAACGCCACGCCCATCATGAACTCGGCGGTGTCCATCTGGGCGCCTTCGCCCACAAGCTGCTGCTGCGGCGTGATGCCGTAGTTCTTCTCGGCGAGTTCGGCTTCGGCGCCGTAGTTCTCGATTTCGTGTTTGACGACCTGGATCTTGCCGCCGCCCAGCGCCTTTAACTCTTCCAGGGTCGACAGCAGGTTGAGCTTCGTGCCGGCGTACTCGGTGGGCACCTGGGGGCTGACGTAAGCATCGATCTTGATCGGCCGCACCTCGGGGTCGTCGCGCAAATCGCGAATCAGCTTGATCGTGTCGCCGGAGAGCGAGCTGAGCTGCGCGCTGCTCACGTCGGCCCGCAGCCAGTTCTTTTCCTGCAGCACCGCAGTCACGCCAAAGGCGATCGCCAGCAGCGATAGCCCGCGGATCAGGTAATGCCCCAGCAGCGACTGCTCGTCCTCGCGAGACTGCCAGTGACGGCGGCCGATGAGCACCATGCAGATGTAGAGCATGACCGCTGCCAGCAGCACGAAGTAGGAAATCCCGCCAATGCTGATCACGCCGCGTTCAAAGTCGTGGAACTGCTCCAGAGCGCTCCACTGGCGGACCTTCTGGGCCAGCGCCGGGTCTTTGATGAACCAGTCCGCCACGCCGAACAGCGCCAGGGGCAGGTTGAACAACGTGCCCAGGATGAAGCCCACCGTCAGGTTGGACGTCAGGAACGACGCGACCATGCCGATGGCGATCATCGCGATGCCGATGAACCAGTACCCGACGTAGGTGCTGAAGAACAACCCGGGGTCAGGCGAACCCAGGCCGTACTGAAACACCATGAAAATTGACAACGCCGAGAACAGCAGCGACACGGTGAAAATCGCCACGCCGGCCAGGTACTTGCCGAGCACCACGTCGAAATCGCTGGCCGGGATGGTCAGCAGCAGTTCGTCGGTGCCTTGGCGGCGCTCCTCGGCCCACATGCTCATCGTGATCGCCGGAATGAACACCAGCATGATGAACGGCAGCCACCGGCTTAGCTGGTCGAGGTTCGCCAGGTTATTGGCGAAAAACTCCGGCGGCCAGAACGTGGCCAGCGAACTGAGCACCACGAACACGCAAATAAACACGTATCCGGTAGGGCTGGAGAAGTAGCTGACGAAGTCGCGGCGAAAGATCGCCTTGAGCGTGTTAAAGTTCATAGTCGTCAGGTAAAGCAGTGTGGTTTTGTCACCGCGGAGGACGCTGAGATCGCTGAGAAGAACAAGTTAACCGTCTCTGCGCTCTCTGCGTCCTCCGCGGTGAAATGTATGCGTGATCTGTCGGCCGAAAGCTGGTTAGTTCAGTTCCGTGCGGCCGGTGAGTTCGTGGAATCGCTTATCCAGGTCGTGATCCTGGGCGGCCAGGTCGGCGGGCGTGCCGTCGAAGACCAGGCGGCCTTCGTTGATGAACACAACGCGGTTGCACATCGCTTCGACCTCTTGCAGGATGTGCGTCGACAGCAGAATGGTCTTCGTTTCGCCCAGTTCGCGAATCATGCGGCGCACTTCGCGAATCTGGTTGGGGTCAAGTCCCGCGGTCGGCTCGTCGAGAATCAGAACGTCAGGATTGTGCAGTAGCGCCTGGGCCATGCCGACGCGTTGGCGGTAACCCTTGGAGAGCTTGCCGATCGGCTTGCCGATCACCGCTTCCAGGTGGCACGTGTTGATGACGGCGTCGAGCCGTTCGTCGAGTTCCCGTCCCGTGATGCCCCGCGCGTTGCCGAAGAACGTCAGCAGGCTGCGGGGCGACATGTCGGGGTACAGCGGGCCGTTTTCCGGCAGGTAGCCGAGCCGCTCGGCGGCCAGCAGTCGCTCGCTGCCCATGTTGCAGCCCGCGATCCGGGCTTGGCCCGAACTGGGGGCCAGGTACCCCGTGAGCAACTTCATCGTGGTGCTCTTGCCAGCGCCGTTGGGCCCCAGAAAGGCGGCCACTTCGCCCTTGTTGATGGCGAAGCTCACGTCGCGGCAGGCGGCGAAATCGCCGTAGAACTTGGACAGACCGATCGCTTCGATCATCGGCGTCGACGCCTCGGCCGCGGGGGCGGCGGGCGTCTGGGCGGCCTCGGTCGACATACGCAAAACTCCCTGCTGTGAAGCGGCTCGCTGCATGCGGCCCGGGCTCGCGGCCTCGGGTTCGGCTGCTGCGGCCGCCAGATTCGCGGCCCGCTGGGGGCAGCCCCGCCGGAGCGTCTCAGTGCTTGTATTCAGCCAGATTCAGGACACTCCGTGCCGAATGCTCCGGTGGGGCAAACGGAACCAAGCAGCCTAACTTTGCGGCTGGCGAGTGTCTATACCCGCCGCTACGCCCCGCGGCGGGCTCCGGTTCGCGCGACTGTCAAAAAACAGGGAAAACGCGAGTGCGGCGGTCGTCTTGCGGGGCGACGGCCCGCCGCG
This sequence comes from Planctomycetaceae bacterium, assembly GCA_002702655.1. Classification (GTDB taxonomy): domain Bacteria; phylum Planctomycetota; class Planctomycetia; order Pirellulales; family Lacipirellulaceae. The sequence continues at coordinate 79,797 of PABB01000011.1, read as the reverse complement.
GCGCCGGTTCTGCGCGGGCGGTTCGGCGAAAGTAAGGCGGCGGCCGACTTGGCATCGCCGGCCGCCCGAATTGGGGGGGGCGCTGCCGGCGAATGGCACGTGGCCAGAATCCTGGCGAGGGAATTCAGCACGCCGGCTGATTCCAGGCATAATGGTGGTTTCGTTTTGCTGGAGGATGTGCCGCCAGCGTCCAGGTATCGAGAAGCCAGGCTTCGAGAAGAAGGCCCCACGCGACCATGAGCTTGCAGGCGACCGTGACAGACAAACAATTGAAAATGACGAAATGGACGGGTGCGGCAGCCATCGCCGGCTGTTGCTTGGCGCTGCGATTAGGCTCGGCAGCGGCCCACGAAGGCCACGAGCAGGATGCGCCGGCGTTCGAGATGCACATGTTGCAGCAGCCCACGCCGGCGCCCGATCGGGTCGTGCTCACCTGGAGCGGCGATCCGGCCACGTCGATCGACGTCACCTGGCGGACCGACGACACGGTCGAGAAGTCGACCGTCGAGTTTGTCCCCGCAGCGGACATTGTCGGCAATCTTGAACACGGCAATGTGCCCATCTGTTGTACGGTGGAGGGCACATCCGCCGATTTCGCGAGCGATCGCGGGCCAAGCCGCATGCATACCGCGCATCTGGAAGGCCTGCGGCCGGACACGATGTACGCATACCGCGTCGGCAACGGCCAGTTCTGGAGCGAGTGGCTGCAATTCCGCACCGCCGCGGCCGAGGCCAAGCCGTTTACGTTCATTTACTTCGGCGACGCGCAGAACGCGATCCGGTCGCTGTGGTCGCGCGTGATTCGCGAAGCGAACCTGCGAGCGCCGCGGGCGGCGTTCATGCTGCATGCGGGCGACCTGATCAACTCGCGCAACAGCGACGCGGAATGGGGCGAGTGGTTCGGCGCCGGCGGTTGGATCAACGGCACGATTCCCTCGGTCGCGACGCCGGGCAACCACGAGTACGGCGGCGGCGCGCATGTCGACGACCACTGGCGGCCGCAATTCGCCTTCCCGCTGAATGGACCGCCCGGGCTGGAGGAAACGGCCTACTGGTTCGATTACCAGGGCACGCGGATCATCTCGCTCAACTCAAACGAGCGGCTCCAGCAGCAGCGGCACTGGTTGAAGTCGCTGCTGGACGATCCCGAGCGGCCGAAGTGGACGATTGTCACGTTCCACCACCCGATCTACTCGGCCGCCAAAGAGCGCGACAACGCCGAGCTGCGCGAGCAGTGGCAAGCGGTGCTGGAGGAAGGGGGCGTCGACCTGGTGCTGCAGGGACACGATCACGCCTACGCCCGCAGCGCTCTTGGCGGCCCGAAGAACGTGGCCGAAGGCGTCCGCCGCCAGGAAAGCAACACGGTGTACGTGGTCAGCGTTAGCGGCCCGAAACAGTACCCCCTCGCTGAGGCGTGGGACGTGAGTCGCAACGCGTCGGGCGTGCAACTGTTTCAGATCATCCACGTGTCGTCCGAGCGGATCAGCTACGAAGCCCGCCTGGCCACCGGCGAGTTGTATGACGGCTTCACGCTGCTCAAGTCGGCCGATGGCCAGAGCGAACTGATCGAGCAGATCCCCCCCACGCCGGAAATTCGCGAGCAACCGTAGCCAGTGGCGGCTAACTCGTGCGGCTGACGCCCAGTCGTTGGCCCCACTGGCGGTCGTTTGTCTCGGGGAAGTCGCTGCGCAGATGCACGCCGCGCGATTCCTCGCGGCGCAGCGCCGCAACCAGCATCACCCCCGCCACAGTCAGCATGTTCTGCAACTCCCACCCGCGCGGGTCGGAGAGCTGTTGGGTGAGCGCGTACCGCGACCATTTTTCCACCGAGTCGAGCGCTGAAGCCAACTCGGGGCCGTCGCGGCGCACGCCCGCGGCGCGCCACATGAGGCTCTTCAGCGAGTTGCGCACGTCCTGCAAGTCGAGCCACTCGCTCAGCGGCTCGACCGCCGGATTCTCCAGCGGGACCGCGGTGAAGGAGTCGGGCATCAATCGCGCCGCCGCGGCCGCGCCCTCTCCCGCACGGGCTCCGTACACCAGTCCTTCCAACAGACTGTTCGAGGCCAGGCGGTTGGCGCCATGCAGGCCGCTGCTAGTCGCTTCGCCCGCGCCCCACAGGCCGGGCAGCGTGGTGCGACCCTGCTCGTCGACCCGCACGCCGCCGATCATGTAGTGGGCGCCGGGACGCACGGGAATGCGATCTTCGGGCAGGTTGATGCCAAACTCGCGACAGCGCTTCGTGATGCCGGGGAACCGCCCGCGGACCCACTCGGCATCGAGGTGGCTGAGGTCCAGGTACACGCACGGATGCCGGGTGCGGGTGATCTGCTGGTCGATCGCCTGACTGACCACGTCGCGGGGCGCCAGTTCAGCCCGATCGTCGTACTCGGGCATAAACCGATGGCCGTTGCAGTCGACCAATAGCGCGCCCTCGCCGCGCATCGCTTCGGTGATCAAGCTGCGGCTGCTGCCGGCGATATACAGCACAGTGGGATGGAACTGCATGAATTCCATGTCGGCCAGTTCCGCCCCCGCGCGATACGCGGCGGCGTGGCCGTCGCCGGTGGCGACCAGCGGGTTGGTCGTTTCGCGGTAGACCTGCCCTGCGCCGCCGGTGCAGAGGATTGTCTGCTTGGCCCAGACGAACGTCTTGCCGTGGCGGGGATTCCACACCAGCGCGCCGCGGCAGACGCCCTCGTGGGTGAGCAGGTCGATGGTGAACGTGTCCTGCCAGATTTGGGCCTTCAGCACGTCCTGGGCCTGTTTGATCATGGCGCGCATGATCTCTTTACCCGTGGCGTCGCCCAGGGCGTGAGCCACGCGGTGGTGGCTGTGGCCCCCCTCGCGCCCCAACACCAACTCGCCGTCATCGGCGTCGAACGTCGTGCCCCAGGCGATCAGTTCGCGGATGCGCTCGGGCGCTTCGCGGACGACCATCTCGACCACCTCGCGGTCGCACAGCCCAGCGCCGGCGGTCAGCGTGTCGTCGACGTGGTCTTCAAAACAATCCTCCGGCGACAGTACGCCCGCGATGCCGCCCTGGGCGTAGCTGCTGTTGGACTCCTGCAGCCGGTCCTTCGTCACAATGAGCGTGGTGAGCGACGGGTCGATGGCCATCGCCGCCCGCAGCCCCGCGATGCCCCCGCCGATAATCATCACGTCGACGAAGTGGTGGGGAATCCACTTGGGATGAAACGGAATCAGATACCGCGGCGGAACAAAAGCCATCGAATGTTGCACTCCCCGGATTGAGCCGGCCCGCTTGCGGACCGCGCTGGGACGCCCACCAGAGTAGCAGGTTGCCCAGCGGGAGTCACTTGTCGCATCAGTCGTCCGCGCTGTCGCCGGCCGCCGCGGCGCCTCGGACGTACGCCCGCACGCGCTCCTGGTACGCGCGCGGCGCCCGCTCTCGATAGGCGTCGTTCAAATCGCCCAGATCGTCGGCCGCTGCCCCGCCGCGAATCCGTTGGGCGCCGCCCGGTCGCAGGCCCAAGCTGCGTAGCGCGTCGTCGAGTTCGACCTCCGCGTCGATGCCCTCCTGGCCCGGCGCCTGGGCTTGCTCTTTGAGCGCCTTCCAACGATTGACGAACCGCTGCAGATCGTCGGCCGACCAACCAAGCTTGTCGAGCAGCTTTTCGTCGACCTTGTTCTGGGCGAGTTGCTCGTCGAGGCGGTTCAGGATGAGGTCCGTCTGTTGCTGGGCGTACTGCAGGTTGGCTTCGTCGCCGCCCAAGCCTTCGCCGCCGGGGGGCGGGGCGCCGCCGGAACTGCCAGACGCGCCCCCTGGCTGCTGTGCCGCGCCGGCCGATCCCGGTTGGCTGCCGCCTTGCTCCGATGACTGCGGCGATTGTTCGCCCGCCTCGTTTTGCTGGGGCTGCTGCTGGGGGCCGTCGGGCTGAGCCTCGGGCCGCTGGCCGCTGGGATCAGACGGTTGCTGGCCTTCCGGGGAGCCGGGTTGTTGTTGGGCGTCGGATTCGGTTGGATTTTGGCCGCCCTCGCCGGCGTCGCCCTGATCGTCGGGACCGCCGGTTTGGCTGCCGGGGTCGCCGGATTCGCGCGACTCGCTCCCCGCGCCGGGTTGGTCTTGGCTTGATTGCCCGGTCTGCCCGTCGGTCAGTTGGTCGCTGCCGGCCTGCGAACCGGTTTCGCCCATGCCGTGCTCGTCGGCCGCGCCGGCGCCTTCTTCGGCGGCCGTGTTCTCGCCCGGGGCGCCGCGACCTTCGCTGTTGGCCCGTTGCCCGGCGCCTTCGGAGCCGCCGCCCGACTCTTCGCCGGCCGGTCCGCCGGTCGTGTCAGATTCTTCCTTGCTCAGGCCGCCTTGGGTGGCTTCTTCGGACCGCCGCTCGTTGTTCGAGCCGTCGGCGTCGTGCTTGTCGTGTTGGTTGGGGCGTCGATCCGCGTCGTGAGGCGCCTGGGCTTCGCCCGCTGAGGAACCGCTGCCCCCCTCGCCCTGATTTGGATTGTTGACCACGCCTGCCGGATCGCTCTCGGACTGTTGCTCCGGGTTGCCGCGGCCGGCATTCTCGTCGGCGAAGTGCTCGTTGTCCTGGCCGCTGGGCGTGGAGGACGTGGTGTCATCGGGCGGATTCTGCGGCCCCTCGCCGGGCGTGTTCTCGCCGGGCTTGGGCCGGCCTTGGCCGGACTGCCCGCCAGCCGGTTGTTGCTGCCCAGGGTCGTCGTTGGCTTGGCCGTTGGGCGAGGGGTTGGCCTGCACCGCGTTGTTCGGTTGTCCGGACCCCCGATTGTCGCCGTTGTTCTGCTGGGCATTCGGCTGGTCGCCCGATTGGGCGCCGTTGTCGGGGCCGCCCTCAGTGTTATTCGTGTCGCTGTTGGCGCCGGTCGATTCGCCGCCTTTTTGCTGGCCGCCGGATGGGTTCTGTTGATCCTGATTGGCGAAATGTTCGGCGATGCGATCGAACGCTGTGCCGTCGTCGTCGCCATTGGCCGAGACGGGCTCGCTCGGCTGCCCCTCGCCGCCGGCGCCCTGGTTGCCGGGTTGGTTCTGCCCCGGTTGAGCGGAGTCGTCGCCGGGTTGGCCGCCATTGCCGGCGCCGCCAGATTCCGACGTCCCTTCGCTGGCGTCGTTGTTGTTGCTCTGTGAATCGCCGTTGCCGCTGGGCGATTGGTTTTGCGATGGGTCGCCCTCGCTTTCGCCTGAGCCGCTTTGGCCGCCTGTGGCGTTGGGGTCCTGCTCGCCCGCCTCGGACGTATCGCCGCCGCCTCCCGCGCCCGGGATGCCGCCCTCGGCGCCCCCCTCGCCCTCTTGTTGGTCGTTCTCGCCCGATTGTTGCTCGCCGCCGGGCTGGTTCTGGTTGCCTTCGGCCCCCGATTCGCCTGACTCGGCCTTGTTGTCGCCGCCCTGGCCGTTGGCTTGATTCTGGCCGGCGCCTTGCCCGCTGCCCTCGCCGGAGTCTTGCTGCGCTCCGCCCTCGTTGCCGCCTTGCGGGTTCTCGTCCTCTTGCCCCGGCTGATCTTGCGGGCGCGGATTATCCTGCGGCTGCTGCTGGGGCGCAGCGATCCGCAGTCGGCGCCGCTCGGACGTCGCCGCGTTGGCCTGCGGGCGGCGGTTGTCCTCGGCCACGGCCCAGTACTCCAAGACTTGCCCGGGTTGCAACCGCGCTTCGGCCGGCGTGAATTGCAGCGTGGCTTGGAACCGCCCTTCGTGCCGGCCGGCTAGCAGGCTGCCGATATCAACAGGGCGTCCTTTGACCTCGCCGTCGAGCCGCACCGTCGCCAGGGCAAAATCAGGATCACGCGCATCGACGGAAATGCTGACCGCCTCATTCACTGCAACGACCTTCTCCGCCTCCTCCGGCGCCGTGATCTGCACTTCGGGGGCGTAGTCGGGCGCGACGGAGATTCGATACCGCGCCGGATCGCTGTTGGTGCGATCGCCGTCGTCGGTGAATCGCAGCACGTAGCTCTTGTGCCAGGGCGTGCGGCGATCGTCGCGCAGTGCGAGCGTGAATGTCGCGGTCGCCCGGTCGCCGTCGATTTGCATGATGACGTCGCGCGTGCCGTCGGCGTCGAAGTCGATGTGAGCGGAGCGGATCGGTCGGTTGGCCAGGGCCGAGACCGTGACGCGCGTGCCTTCCAGCCCCTCGACGTCGCCCGTGTTGACCGCCTCGCTGCTGGGGAGCCCCGTGTACGACGGCGGTTCGTAGCGCACCCGCTGCACCACGATCGTCGGCTTGGCGAACAAATCGAGCCGGAACCGTCGCGTGCGGCCGTCGCCCGCTTCGATCCAATACTCCACCGGCTGCTGCAAACCCAAACTGGCGCCGCGAGCGCCCGGCGGCGGCAGCTGTCCGTCGAAGCGTTGCCGGCCGAGCGTGTCAGGATCGCCGGTCGGGTGCAGCGTGATCGATTGCCAAGTGCGGTTGTCGCCGCGGCCTTCGGCCCGATCGCGATACCGCAGCGTGACCGATTCGTCGTCGTGCAGCCCCGCAACAAGGGCCGAGATCTTGGCCACATCGCCGCGAGCGGTTTCGCCGTCGCCGGGCGTGACGTCGGTGACTTGCACGCGACTGGGGGCCGCGATGTCAGCCCAGGGAAGCAGCACGCGCGAGGCCGAGGTCGCCAGATTCTTGGGCGATAGCAGCGCGTAGGCGGCGCACAACACGGCGACGCCCAGCAGCACGTAGCCGCGTCGCAGAGCCGTCGACTTGTCGACCGCATCGTCGACGTCCGACAGCGCCAGCCGCTCGGCCGCTTGCTGTTCGATGGCGTCGTACACCTTGGTCGGCATCCGCTGCCGGCCGCTGCGGAACATCAGCAAATTCAGCAGGCTGTTCTTGAGCGAGGGGGCGTGTCGTTCGATCGTTTGCGCGGCATAGGCGGGATTGATTGGTCGAACTAACGGCGCCAGCGTCCGCCAACCGTAGACGGCGGCCCCCGCGACCAGCAGCGCGAACAACCCGCCGCGCACGGGGATGCTCAGCCCGCCGCGGAAGACCCAATGGTCCAGTAGCGCCGCGGCCAACAGGAACGCCAACAGACCGGTGACCAGGCCGATGGCGCCGGTGGCAAAGTCGGTCCACTGCAGGCTGCGCCGCGTGTGGGCAATCTGCTCGTCGATGAATTGCCGATGGGCCGCCGTCGCACGGGGCGGGGCGGGGGGCGGCGGCGGTTTGGGGGCGACGGTGGACATTCGGAAGCTGTCGGCTCTCGCCAATCAGCGGGAGGTGCGTACTCAGGAGGTTTGAGTTGCAGAGGGAGCGCAATCGTTGGGGAGCCCCTGCAGTTTCGACGACAGCGGCGGCTGCGGAGTTCCCCGCCCCCCGCGGCGAACTCCCCTCATTATACGGCCTCGGCCTGGGGGGATGATCGGTTTCTTCCCCGGGCGTTCTGGGCGCCGGACTAGTGAAACCGACCCGTTTTGCCCAGAATCACGGTCGCACCGGTTGGTTGGCCCCTGTGCCGCCGCGGTGCGACCCGCATTCGCCCTGGACAGTCCCCCTCGACCACGCCCGCGTGTCCATCAATCCCAGCCAGTTTCGCGAACTCGTCAGTGGTCGCCGCCGCGGCATCGGGGCGAGCTTGCTGCGCGGTGCGCTCCGCGTGGCGAGCGTGCCGTACGGTTGGGCCGTGCGGATGCGGAATCGGCAATTTGACCGCGGGAAGCGAGAGATTTTCGACCCCGGCGTCCCGGTGGCGAGCATCGGCAACCTGACCGTGGGCGGCACCGGCAAGACGCCGCTGGTCGAGTGGTTTGCCCGCCGCCTACGCGAGCGCGGCGTGCGGGTCACGATCCTCAGTCGCGGCTACCGCGCCGGCGAAGACGGCCGCAACGACGAAGCCCGTGAGTTGGAATTGGCGCTGCCCGACGTGCCGCACCTGCAGAACGCCGATCGCGCGGCGTCGGCGGCCGTGGCGGTCGAGGAACTCGCGGCGCAGCTTTTACTGCTCGACGACGGGCTACAGCACCGGCGGCTCGCGCGGGATTTCGACATCGTGCTGCTAGATGCCAGCGAGCCGTTTGGCTTCGACCGGTTGCTGCCGGCGGGGACGCTGCGGGAGCCGGTTGCGGGACTGCGGCGGGCCAGCGCGGTGATTCTCAGCCGCGCGGACATGCTCGCTCCGCACGAGCGGGCCGCAATTCACAAGCGCGTCGCCGCGTTGGCCCCCACGGCGTTGTGGGGCGAGGTGCAGCATCGTCCGGCCGCGCTGCTGGACGCCCGCGGGCAAGCGAGTCCGCTGGACGCCATCGCGGGCGAGCGGGTCGTCGCGTTCTGCGGCATCGGCAATCCGGCAGGTTTTTGCCACACGCTGGACAGCTTGGCAGGAGAAGTGCTCGACGTGCGCGAGTTTCCCGACCATCACGACTACGCGCGTGGCGATGTCGACCAACTGGCGGCGTGGGTGCAGGCCTCGGGCGCCCAGCGGGTGCTCTGCACGCGAAAAGACCTGGTCAAGCTGCGCACCGACCGACTGGGCGGCGTGCCGCTGGCGGCGGTGAGCATCGAGATCGACTGGCTGGCCGGTCAGCGGGAGATGGAAGCGGAACTGGACCGTTTGGCGGCTGCGGCGCTCGAGCAAGATCTGCTGGCGGAATTCGACGAGGCGCCTTCAGCAGACGATGGCGGCTGACGCGGAATCTACCGCGGGCGGCGGACTTCAATGCGGTTGATCACCCGCTGCAGACGCGCGATATCCATCGCGATATGCTGCGCGACCTGCTTGACATAGTACGAACTTGCCACGCCGGAAAGTGCCAGGGCGTTGCCCAGCAGCGGTTCGACGCGCAAGTCGTGAATCCGGCCCGGCAGCCGCTGCACGAGTTGGCGGTAGATCTCATGCACTAGCGCTTGCCCGTCGGTGCGAACCTGCTCGCTGGGCAAGCGGCGGCGGATCTCGCCGGCCGCTTCGCACCCGGCGACCGGCGGCGAAGCGGAGAGCTCAGCCGAGGTTTCCGTTTCCGCATCGTGTCCGTTGCGCGCCTCGGCGAGCAAGCGTTCGCGAATCGTTCCAGCCCGCGCAGCGCCTTCTGCGGCCGTTATGATCATGGCCATCCTTCCGTGTCGGTGCGTTGGCGCGGCAAGAAATTCCCAAACCGTCGGCCATGGCGCCAGGGCACGCCAGGGGATTGCGACATCCGGTCGCGGGCGAGTTGCCGGCGGTCGAGAAAAGAGTCAACGCACGAAAAGTGTTGTTCCACTGTCAATCTATGCGCGCTACGCGCCGCGCGTCAACGCGAGAAAATTTCTGCGGGCGCGTTTGGCAAGCGAAACTCATCGGCGGCAGCTTGCGTGAACCGCCCCGTTTGCCAAGCGGCGCGCGGCGCATGCTGTTCGCCGCCGCCAGCAGTGCTAGCTGAGGATGCCCGCCGACTCCAAGTGCGCGATCACCTGCCGGGCCAACTCGTCCGGCGTCGCGCTGCCAGCGGCCAGTTGCAGTTCGGGCGACTCGGGCGCTTCGTACGGGGCGCTGACGCCCGTGAAATCCTTGATCTCGCCGGCCCGCGCCTTGCGGTACAGGCCCTTCGGGTCGCGCGACTCGCACACGTCCAGCGGGGCGTCGACGAACACTTCGACAAAGTCGCCCGCGTCCATGCTCGCCCGCACCGCGTCGCGGTCGCTGCGGTAGGGACTCACGAACGCGGTGAGCGTGATCAGCCCCGCGTCGCACATCAGCTTGGCCACGGCGCCGACCCGGCGAATGTTTTCCTCGCGGTCCTGTTGGCCGAAACCCAGCCCAAACCGCCGGGCGAATTCGTCGCCGTACCGTTCGGCGAGAATCTGCGGCGTGGCGTTCAGCCCGTGCCGCACGTTGTCGCCGTCGAGCAGGTAGGTCCGCACGCCGCGCTCAAACAGCAGCCGGTCGACCGCGTTGGCCACGGTGCTCTTGCCGCTGCCACTCAGCCCCGTGAACCACACGACGCACCCCCGATGCCCAGCCAACTGCTCGCGGTCGGCGCGGGTCACGGCATGATCGTGCCAGACGACGATGGGGTCGGACGGGTCTTGATTGGGCATCGCGTTATTGAATTCGGTAAGAGTGATCGTGATGCGAAGGGGGAGGGCGGAAGGGGGACGGCGGCTTTGGCCAGTTCCGTCCCCCTTCCGCCGTCCGCCTTCCCCCTTACTCCAGGATTCCTGCCAGCTCGCACAGGTTGGCTTCCAGCACCGGTTGTGGGCAGCTCCACACCAGGAAGAACAGCGCCTCGCGACACCAGCGGCCGGCCGGGTGGCCGGTGACGTAGCCCGCGCCTTTGGCCGCCACCAGCGACGCCTGCGCGGCACGCAGGGCAATGCTGTTAGCGCGGGTGCGTAGCTCCTCGGTGCTGCATGGGGCCTCGCCGTCGACCGCGGCGAACAAATCGGCTTGCAGCGGCTCGTACGCGTCGGTCAGGGCAGTCAGGGCTGGCTTCAACTCGGGCCGCTTTTCCGATTCCTTCTCGACCAGCCCGATCGCGGCCTTCGCCAGTCCCAGGGCGAGCGTGGAGGTTTGATAACCGCCCGTGTTGCCGCCGCTGCCCAGGGTCATCACATTTTCGGCCGGGCCGAGCACGACCCACTCGTCGGCGAGAAACACCTTGTCCAGATGGAACTGACCCGTGTGGCTGGCGGTCAGGCCAACCAACTCCAACGGCGGCGGCGCGCTGGCGCCATGCAGCGTCGTGGGGACGCACACGAGCAGTTGCTGGTCGGTCGCCTCGTCGCCGGCCATCACGGTGGCGCCGACGACCACGTGCTCGGCGTGATCGGCGCCGGTGACCCAGGGGCTGAATCCATCGAGCAGCCAGCCCCCCTCGACTCGCTGGGCTCGCAGCACCGGCTTGGTCAAGTGGCGGCGGCTGGTCGTCAGGTGCGAAATGCCGACCGTGGCGAACGATTCGCCCGTGACCAGCCCGGGGAGCAGCTTTTCTTTGAGCCGCTGGTTGTCGGAGGTCTCAATCCGCCGGCACGCGCCGGTGCGTTGCGTGATGACGAACGTGGTGGTGAGACACGCGCCGGACAGTTCGAGGTACCCCCGCACGATATCCGATTGCACCCAGGCCTGCCCGCCCCAATCGCGGCCGACGAACCATTCGAACACGCCGTACTCGCCGCACAGGCGCAGCTGCTCGCTGGGCCAGGCGCCGCTGGAGTCGACGCTGGCTGCGCCGGCGGCCAATCGCTGGCAGAGTTCCGCAAGGGCAGGGGAGTCGGGCGAGGTGATTGTGTAGCGTGCCATGGCAGCATTCTAACGCATGGCGGCGCCGTAGGTCAGGCTTTCCAGCCTGACACGGGCTCACCAATCGGCGCGCCATCCCTGCCTCTGCAGCCGCCCCCGCACGCTAACACGGAGTCGACCTAGCCGGCGGCACACTTGCCGCCGGGACGGCCAGAGCGGTTCGGCAGCGCCATCCCGGCGGCAGGTGTACCGCCGGCTGGGAACCGTGTGAAATCCAATCGCGTATGAAGCACCTGTGTCAGGCTGGAAAGTCTGACCTGCGCTCGCTCACGCCGACAGCGTCCAGGGCGGCTGCATCGGCGGGGTGATTTGCGAATTGACCTCGTCGTCGGGCGACTGCTCTGCAGCAGGATCCCACTCGACCGGCCGGCCCAGCCGCATCGAGATGTTGTGCAGGTGGCACGCCGTGGCGGTGCGATGCCCGGCTTCCACCGGCGCGGCCACTTTGCCGTCGCCGCGAATGCCGGCCAGCCACCCGCGGCGGTGCTCGGCGTGGGCGTCGTCGATTGCCGGTGCGTCGAGCCCCTCCAGCAGCGACGCCGGCTCGGCGGACAGTCCGCAGCCATGCACGGCGATGTCGAGCTTGCCCCCCTCGCCGATCAGCGACAGCCCCCGCGGGCCGGAGTTGTCGCCGATCATCTTCAGGCCGCCCGGGTACTCGTCTTCGAACTTGAAGGTGATGAAGGCGTCGAAGAAGTTCCCCGCCGGCGGCTTGCCCTCGGCGCTCACCCGCACGGGCCCCGAGCCGTCGAGCCCCAGCAGGTAGTGCGCCAGGTCGATCACGTGGGCGCCGCGGTCGGTAATTTCGCCGCCGCCGTACGCACTGTGGAACCGCCACCAGAAGTGACACCGCTTGTCGTTGTACGGCACGGCGGGCGTATGGCCGAGCCAGAAGTTCCAATCGAGCCCGGCCGGCGGGTCGCGATCCGGCGGCGCCGTGGTGAAGTTCTCCACTTCCTGCAAATGCCCGTCGGCGTTGGGCAGGCGGATTTGCACAGTGTGAATCTTGCCCAACCGGCCGCTGTCGACGACTTGCTTGGCGATGGCGGCGCCGCGGTTGGATCGCTCGTGACATCCCGTCTGCAGCACGACGCCCGACTGCTTGACGGCGTCAACGATCGCGCGGCCCTCGCCAATCGAGTTGGCCAGCGGTTTCTCGCAGTAGATGTGCTTGCCCGCCCGCGCCGCGGCGACCGACACCAGCGCGTGCCAATGATCGGGCGTGGCGACCAACACGGCATCGACGTCGTCGCGACCGACCACCTCGCGGAAATCGGGCGAAGCGAACGCGTCGGGGGCGTGGTTTTTGGCGCCCTGCAAGTGCCCCGCGTCCACGTCGCACACGGCGGTCACGCGCACGTCGTCGCGCCCGGCGAACCACGCCAGGTGCCCCGTGCCCATGCCGCCGGTGCCGACGAAGGCCAGGTTGAGCCGATCGTTCGCCGACCCGGCAAACGCGCACTTCCGCGCGGCGGCCAGTGCCGCGACGGACCCGGTCGAGGCGAGTGCGGACTTCAGGAAATCGCGGCGATCGGCCGCAGTGAGCGACAACAGCGAGCGTGACATGGCTACGCCTCGGCAATCAGAACAGGAAGGCAGGCCGCTTCGCCACTGCGGTTGTGCCGCGGCGGTTGACTGTGGCCGTGGTGGTGAAGAGTCGACGCAGGATCCCAATCGATCCTCGCGCTAATGTACCCGCCTCGACGGTCGCTGCCAAAAAGCGTCGGTGCGGATCGTTACGGTTTTGCGAAAAATCGTAAGCCGCGGCGCTGCAACTCATTGCCGAAACGGGCCCAGTTCGGCCTCGCGGTCGTGCTGGCGGGCGCCCTCGATTGTGAAGAACTGCGACAGACGGTCGAAACCGACGTCGTTCGAGATGAACCAGACCTCGCCGTCGGCAAAGCCGACGTGAAAGCCCCCGCGAAAGCGACTGGAAATGCCCCGGCCATCGTCCGCGTTGAGCGTGCGCGGCATGGTGCGAATGTCAAAGTCCCCCGGCTGCATCCAGTGCACGCCGGAGTTGCGGACTTCGACAAACAGAATCACGTCGTTGGGCAGTTCGACCAGATGGTGCGGCGGCTCGGAATCGCCGTCGCCCCACGCCGTGCCGGGACCGGTGATGGCGAAGATCGTAGTCTCCAAACCACGCTGCGAACCTGCCCGCTCACGCGGATCGCAAAAGACCGGATTGTACCTGGCGGCCCAGGTCGCGTGGATCGGCGCCCGCCACGACTGCTGATGGTCGTACGGAGTTTTCGTGGACTCAATGAACGGCATGATGCCAAAGCGCCAGCTTGACAGCGCCCTTTGACGAGCATCTGTCGAGGGACTGCTCGGTTTGCTCGCAGGTTCCGATTTGTAGAAGGGGGGCGGCAAAGCGTTCTTCACCGTTTCGTAGTTGAGGAGAGCGATCGCCACGTTCCGAAATGCGTTGGCCTGTTGAAGACGTAGCGCGTTCTCCCGTGCATCCCCGATGAACCTCACCGACATACCCAGGACGATCGCGCTAATTGAGACTGCGATAAGGAAGTGGCGCAGACTGAACCGCGGACCGAAACGTTCGTCGTGATTGTCGGGCGTCGTCCGTTGTGTCGTCGTTTCCAAGGCCGTGACCCCAGGGATTCGCACTGATCCTAGGGAGCGCCACAGCACGGGGCAACAAAAAAGCCGGCGGCCATTGGCCGCCGGCTAAATAAAGCTGATTGCTGTCACAGCGACGGCGTTACCGCAGGCTCATTTCGCTGGTCGTGCCGCCTGCGGCGATCAGGTACGCCTGTTCGGTGTAGTCGATCACCATGCGGTGGGCGCTGAACTGGGCGCCCAACGTGGCCACCGAGTTGAACACGCGGTCGATCCACTGCAGCGGAATGCCGAATGCATCGCGATCGTAGAAGCAGGGGATGACCTCTTCGCTGAGCACCTGGCTGAGGCTCTCGGCGTCGCGCTGGTCGTTCTTCTCCACGTCGACGTGCGAGGAACCCTTGCCGATGGCAAAGCCGTTCATGCCGTTGTAGGCCTCGGCCCACCAGCCGTCGAGAACCGAGAAGTTCAATCCGCCGTTGAGCACGACCTTCTGGCCGCTGGTGCCGCTGGCCTCCAGCGGTCGGCGGGGGTTGTTCATCCACACGTCGACGCCCTGGATCAGGTGCCGGCCGACATTGATGTCGTAATCCTCGACAAACACGATCCGCCCGGCGAACCGCGGGTCACGGCGCAGATTGGCGATTTCCTGGATGAACTTCTTGCCCGGCTCGTCGGCGGGATGCGCTTTGCCGGCAAAGATGAACTGCACGGGGCGATTGCTGTCGGCCACCAACTCGGCAATGCTGTCGATGTCCCGCAGGAACAAATTCGCCCGCTTGTAGGTGGCGAACCGACGTGCGAAGCCGATGGTCAGCGAGTTGGGATCCAGCACGTTGCGAGCCGCTTCGACCGACGCTTCGTCCTCGTTGCGGCGGCGGCACTGGCGGCTGACCCGGCGACGGACGAACTCCAGCAGCCGGCTCTTCAGGGCGTTGTGCGTTTCCCAGAACTCGCCCGGGTCGATTTCGTAAACCCGGTCGAACACGCCCGGCTCGCCCATCGTCATATGCCACCCCGTGCCCAGGTACTTGTCGTACAACTGAGCCATCGGGTAAGCGAGCCACGAGGGAATGTGGACGCCGTTGGTGATGTGGCCGATGGGGATTTCTTCCTCGACCCGCCAGGGCCACAGGTTGGCCCACATCCGGCGCGAGACGACGCCGTGCAGGTTGCTCACGGCGTTCGCGCGGCGGGACAGTTTGAGCCCCAGGACAGTCATGCAGAAGGTTTCGCCTTCGTTCTGCGGCTCGACCCGGCCCAGGCCCATGAGTTGCTCGTAGGAAATGCCCAGCTTCTCACGCAGCGGGCCCAAATGCTCTTCCATCAGTTTGCCGTCGAACCGGTCATGGCCGGCGGGCACGGGCGTATGCGTGGTGAACACGGTGCGGCGGGCCACTTCGCGCAGGGCGTCGTCGAACGGCAGGCCGTCGTCGTGCATCCGCTCGCGCATCACTTCCAGGGTCGCGAATGCGCTGTGACCTTCGTTCAGGTGGTAAACGCCCGGCTTGATGCCCATGGCGCGCAGCGCCTTGACGCCGCCGACGCCCAGCACCAATTCCTGGCGAATGCGGGTTCGCAGGTCGCCGCCGTACAGCCGCGAGGTCAGCTCGCGGTCCTCGGGGCGATTGCCTTCCACGTCGCAGTCCAGCAGGTACAGCGGCACGCGACCCACCCGCATCAGCCACACCTTGGCCAGCAGGCGGCCGTCGCGAGTGTCAATCTCTACCGTGATGGGCCGCCCCTGCGGATCGCGGGCCGGCTCCATCGGCATCTCTTCCACGTTTGTGTTGAGATACTCTTCCTGCTGCCAGCCTTCGGCGTTCAGGTGCTGCTTGAAATAGCCCTGGTCGTAGAACAGGCCGATGGCGACGAGCGGGACGCCCAGTCCGCTGGCGCTTTTGATATGGTCGCCGGACAACACGCCCAGGCCGCCGCTGTAGATCGGCACCGATTCGTGAATGCCGAACTCGGCGGAGAAGTACGCGACCGGCATCGAGCCCAGGACGCCGGCCTTGCGAGCGCCCCAGGTCGTTTGGGTATTGTTCAAATAGTCGTTCAGCCGGCGATGGGCCTGATTGATGCGCGTGTACAGCACCATCTCGGACGCCCGCTGGGCGAGCTGCTCGGGCGTCATCTCCGACAGCAACGCGATCGGATTGTGATCGAGCTGCCGCCACCGCACGGGGTCGAGGTCGCGGAACAGGTTGATCACCTCGGGGTGCCAGCTCCACCACAGGTTGCGAGCCACGGTCATGCACTTGTCGTACAACGCCTGAGGCGTCACATCGGTCCACGTGCTGCGCGACGGCTCGGCGGAGGGCGGGATTTCTGTCTGGCTCATCGGGCAACCTTCCTTATCGTCTGAGGGCTAGCCGGGGCGGCTGGCTGCATGGCAAGCTGATCGCCGTTCGCTTCCCAGCGGGCGGTGCTGCCGCGGCAACAGGTCCTCACAGCTTCTGCGGACACAATGGCAATGTCCTCTGCATAGCGCAGAGGTCCGAGTCGACGCCGCCTGGCACTTGCAGCGGCCGGCCTTCCCCGCCGGTCCTCGCCGCAAGTCCGGGATTATAGCGGATCGTGCCGGCAGGGCGACGGCTTTTTCCTCGGCACGGGGCGTCGTAATTCGCGGGGCTTCGCATGGGGTTTCGACCGATTCGCCGCGACTGCAATGTTGCCAGCGTCGGCGAGCGTCAATTGCGATTGCCGCCCCCGGCGCGTAGAGTGAGTTGTTGCGGCGCGACGCCGCATCGCAAACTCAAGACCGACGAGATTTTGGGCGCTTTAGCCGCAGCAGCGTAGACTGCGGCGTCAAGGCGGCCTGGACTCGCATTGTCAACCGTCGAGGAATACCGATCTTGCCCGCCACCAACGATCTTGCCGCCGCCTACGGCTCGGGCCGCTTTGGTTTGTCGTTCGAGCTGTTTCCGCCCAAGACCGACGCGGGTCAGCAGGCGCTCGAGCGGCATGTCGAACGACTGACCGAGTTCAGCCCGTCGTACATCACGTGCACCTACGGAGCTGGCGGCTCGACGCAAGATAAAACTCTGGAAGTGATCGGCGGCGTCCGGCGTCAGCACAAACTGCCTGTCGCTACGCACCTGACTTGCGTTGGTCGCACGCGCGAGCAGCTGCGGGAATATCTCGATCGGGGCGTCGCGTTGGAAGTGAACAATGTGGTGGCCCTGCGCGGGGCCCCGCCGCAGGGCGACGACCAGTTTCGCCCCGTCGACGGCGGTTTTTCCTACGCCAACGAGTTGGTCGCTTTCATCCGCAGCGAACTGCCGCAGCTGGGCATCGCCGTGGGCGGGTATCCCGAAAAGCATCAGGAAGCCCCCAGCCTGGAGGTCGATCTGGCCAACCTGAAACGCAAGTGCGACGCCGGCGCCGACGTGGTCATCACCCAGCTGTTCTACAGTAACGACGACTTCTACCGCTTCCGCGACGACTGCGAGCGGCTCGGGATCACGACGCCGATCGTGCCTGGGTTGCTGCCGGTGACCAACGGAGCCCAGATCCAACGGATTGCATCGCTCTGCGGGGCCAAGCTGCCGCAGAAGTTCGTCGACGACCTGAACGCCTGCGGCGACGACGCCGACGCACAGTTCGAGGTGGGCGTCGAATTCGCGACCCGGCAGACCGCCGATCTGCTGGAGAGCGGCGTGCCGGGAATTCACTTCTACGTGCTCAACAAGTCCGAAGCGACCAGCCGCGTGCTGACGGCCCTCAACTGGCCGGCGCCGGTGCAAGCGAAATCGTGAATACTCACCGCAGAGTCCGCAGGGGACGCAGAGTCCAGGTCGCATCGCGTCGCTCGCGACTTTGCTCCGCGCTCTCAGCGAACTCTGCGGTTGTTCATTCAAGAGTCTTGCGATCGCATGCCTGATTCGTCGTCCAATTCCGCAGCCGATCTCGTCGGTCGCACCCTCGGCGACTACCGCGTGTTGCGCAAGATCGGCTCGGGCGGCATGGCCGAGGTTTACCTGGCCGAGCAGCTTTCGCTGGGCCGGCAGGTGGCGCTGAAGGTGCTGCCCGCCACGTTGGCCGGCGACGCGACGTATGTCGAGCGGTTTCTCAATGAAGCCCGTGCCGCTGCGGCCCTGGTGCACGGGAACATCGTGCAGATCTACGAGGTTGGCCAAGCCGACGGGGTCCGCTACATCGCCCAGGAATATGTCCGCGGCAAGAACCTGGCTGAGGTGCTGCGGCGCGAGGGCGCGCTGCAGCCGCGGCTCGTGCTCGACGTGCTCCGGCAGGTCGTCGCCGCGCTGGGGCGGGCGGCCGAGTTGGGCATCGTGCACCGCGACGTGAAGCCTGAGAACGTCATGCTCAGCGACTCGGGCGAGGTGAAGGTCGCCGATTTTGGGCTGGCCCGGGTCGTGTCGGCCGACTCCAAGACGCTCACCCAAGTCGGCGTGGCAATGGGCACGCCGCTGTATATGAGCCCCGAGCAGATCGAGGGCCGCCCCGTCGACATCCGCAGCGACTTCTACGCGCTGGGCGTGACTTGCTACCACCTGCTGGCCGGGATCCCGCCGTTTGGCGGTGAGACGGCCCTGGCGATCGCCATGCAGCACGTCAACTCGGCCCCGCGGCCGTTAGAGAACGTCCGCGACGACGTGCCCAGCGGACTGGCGCGGATCGTGCATCGGTTGATGGCCAAGAAACCGGACGGCCGCTACGCGACCGCGGCCGAGTTGCTCGTCGAGCTGCGCGCGGTTGCCCAGGAAGCCGCCGCGGACGGCTGGGGCGACGGGCCCGACCAATGGTCGTTGGCCGAGTGGATGCAATCCGACTCCGCCGGGGGGCTGACGGCGGGCAAGCTCTCGGAGCTGATGCGCGCCAGCGCAAACCTGGATGCAGAGCACTCCCGCAAGCGTCGCCGGTGGATGCTCTGGGGCGGGGCCGTGTTGGCAGGGGTGCTGCTGGCCAGCGTGGCGCGGCCGCGTTCGTATCTCTCGGTGAGTCAGCCCGCGCAGGTCGAGCCGCGCGAAACCGCCTGGGCGCAGATCTTTCAAGCCAAGCTGGCGCCGAGCGAGGCGGCGTGGCAGGCCGTGTTCGACAACTTTGCCGATGCCGATCCGTACGTGCTGGGCGTGGCCCGGCAGGGGCTGATTCGCTACTTGTTGCTGCAGGGCGACGAACCGGCCAAGGCGCTCGAGCAACTCGACGTGCTGCAAAGCAGCCCCGCCGCCGCCGACTTTCTGCCGCAGCAAGATGCCTTCATGCACGCGGCGCGCTGCGTCGCGCTTGAGCGTCTGGGGCAAGCCGAGCCGGCGCGAGCAGCGCTGGCCGGGATGACCGCCGAAATGCGCGACGCGCTGGAGGACGCCGATCCCCAGCTCTTCGCCTTGCTGCAAGCCAGCGAGACGGCGCTCAACGACTGACGACGCCCGGCGGCGTCCGTTCGACGGCTTCTCGGGCCACCCACTCTCTTTCACGTCCCAGCTGCCAGCTTCTGCGGGGCCGCAGGCGACCCCCGCAACGAACGCAGCGGTTGTCACATCGACCTCGCAGAGCACCGGAATGTGGCGGTTTCGGATGTGAAGTAAATGTAAATAATTAGTGTACAAAAGTGTAGTATTTGGCCGCGCCGAGTGCTATTCTCGCAGGTGTTGATTCGACGGCGAATTGGTCGTTCGAGCCGTGTTTTCTCGGCTCGAACCGCTGTCGATTCGTGGTTTCTTCCGCGAGGTCCCCTGCCATGAACTCAGCCTGTCCGTCAGCCCCTGCCGTCTCCGCGCATCGCCGCTCATTCACCGTCATTGAGTCGGATTGGCCCCTGGAAGAGCCCGATTGGTACGCCGAAATCGACGGCCATGGCAAGTGGGACGACGACGAGGCCGCAGACCCGCTGGACGACTGCTTTCTGCCCGACGATTTCGACGAAGCCCTGCCCGAGCCGGGCGACTTCTGGCTGGACGACCCCCATGACGACGAGTGGTGAGTCGTTTGGTTGGGGCGTGCGAGGTCGTGTCGTCAGATCGTGGTTCAGTTGCGTCGGGGCGCCGCCATGTTGTCAGTGAAGGTCGTCGAAGAGATCTGTCGGTTGTTGGCCGAGGGCGAGCTGTCGCAGCGGGCGATTGCGAAGAGGCTGTCCGTCAGTCGCGGCGTCATCGGCGCCATCGCCAGCGGCAAACGGGGAATCTACGGCCGCGAAACGCCGCGCGCAGCCGATCCGACCGACTGGGATGGCCAGCCCCCGCAACGGTGCCCCACGTGCGGCGGCATGGTCCGGATGCCGTGCCTGCTGTGCGAGGCCCGCGCGTATCGCCGTCGCCAGCGCAGGAACGCTCGCGCGCTGACCGAACAACGGCAGTCGCGCCGCGTGGCGTGACGCGCGCACTTGGGTCGCCCTTGGCGACGCCGGCCACGGCGTCGAACGCATGCGGACTTGGCGATTGTCACCTCGCCAGCAGCACCTCGCCGCGCGCCCCGTGGAGCGAATCGCCATGCACAATCCGCATCGCGGCGCCTTGGGGGATCTCAGCAGCAAAGCCGTGGCGCCTGAGCTCTTGCTGCAGCAGCGGCCACATTGGCAGCGGATTCTCGCCACCGGAGACAAAGGTGGTCAACAATTCCGGCGGCGGGCCAAACAGTCCCAGCGTGCCGCGTCGCATGCCGACGCCTGGCGCGCCCTGGCAGCTCCCCCAGAGAAGCACGGTGCCGGCCAGCATTTCCGCGGCGAGCCCCACCCCGGCGTCGCCGCTGACCGCGATCAACCCACGCCGCATTCGCTCGCCCAGCCACGCGCCGGCATGTCCGTCAATCAGCAGCACCCCGCCGCGCATGCCCCGGTGGCTGCCGGGGTAGGCCCCGCCGGCGTGGTCGCCCGCTTCGCCGGTGACGCGGATCAGTCCGCCCCGCATTTCGGCGCCGAGCCAGTCGCCCGCCTCTCCGGCGATCGTGATCGACCCGCCCCGCATCGCGGCGCCGGCATGCCGGCCAATTGATTCCGCGGCAACAATCTCGCCAGCGGCCATTCCCTCGCCCAAGTGGTGCACGTGCGACCAGTCGCCCTCCAGGCGCCAGAGTGCGTCCGCCGGATCTCCGGCCGCTTCGACGACGTTGCCCAGGGCCAGCGCTCGATTGCCGCACCGCACCCGCTGCCGTAGCAACTCAGCCAGCGTCATCCCGCGCACCGCATCGGGCGTCACGCCGCGGAAATCCAGCGGCGTGCAGTCGGCGGCGCGGAGCGTTAAGGTAAGCGGCATGGGATGAGTGAATTAATCGGCGAGTCGCGACAGTGCCCATGGTCATCACCCGCCATGCTATCCCGGCTGACATCCCGCGTCGATTCGTGAAGGGCGCCACGGCTGCAGGCCATTGAACTCCGCCGCGAGCGGCGGAAGCGTCCCGCGAGTTAGGTTCCGCAAACTAGCACGCCGCCCATGCCCACGCCGTCGTCACGCACTGCTCCGCCTCGCTCCGGCGCCGTCATCCTCTGCGGCGGTCGCAGCCGCCGCATGGGTCGCGACAAGGCATGGCTCCCTTTCGGCGAGGAGACGCTGCTGCAGCGCGTGGTGCGCATCGCGGCTGAAGCGACCGCCGAAGCGCGAGTCGTGGTCGTCGCGGCCGCCGGGCAGGACTTGCCGCAGCTGCCGCCGGCCGTGCGGGTCGTGCGCGACGAGATCGACGATGCGGGACCGCTGCCCGCCCTGGCGGCCGGTTTGGCCGCGGCGGCCCAGGGGGCGGCCGTCGCGTTTGTTTCCGCTTGCGACGTCCCGCGGTTGACCCCCGCGGCCGTCGAGTTTCTGTGTTGCCGCCTGGCGAACGAGTCGCCCGAGGTCGCAGCCCTGATTCCGGTGGCGGGGGGCGAGTCGCATCCGTTGACCGCGGCGTATCGAACGTCCGCCGCGGCCCGGCTGCAGGCGGCCGTTGCCGCCGGCGAGCGTTCGGTCCGCCGCGCACTGGAGTCTCTGGCCGTGACGCCAGTCGACGAAGCCGTGCTTCGCCGTGTCGACCCGCAATTGGCGATGTTCGCCTGCTGCAATACGCCCGCGGAGTACGCGGCGGCGATGGCGGCGGCTTCCGACTGCTCGCCCTGGCCGTCAAACGCGCAGACGGGGCGAGTCGATTGACCTAACTCCCGCAGCCCGGCGACTGCAAGCCCGCAGTGGCTCGGTCAGCGGTGAGCTCAGCATGGCATGGGCCATGGAGCGGGGAATCGCGAATGAGTGTCGAGCGTCACCGCGGAATGGCGGCGGCCACGGCCACTTGGCTGCCCGCTGACGGGCCTGCCGAACCGCAGCGCGGATCAACGCAAGGTCCAGGCAATGGTCAGCGTGTGATGAAATGACGATGTCAGTAAATAAGCAACCGGACGGCCCCCGCCATTGAGGGCCGTCCGGTGCATCGGTAGAGATTGTCGTCGCAACTACGGGAGCAGCACGGAGTCGATCACGTGAATCACTCCGTTGGAGCAGTCAATGTCGGTCTTGATGACCTTGGCGTCGTTGATCTTCACGCCTTCCTCGCCGGCTTCGATCTTCACGGCCTCGCCGGCGACGGTCTTGGCCGAGTCGAGCTTAACCACGTCGGCAGCCAGGACCTTCCCAGGTACGACATGGTAGGTCAGGATCTTGGTCAATTGATCCTTGCCTTCGGGCTTCAGCAGCGCGGCCAGCGTTTCCTTCGGCAGTTTGGCGAACGCTTCGTCGGTCGGTGCGAACACGGTCAGCGGACCCTCGCCTTTGAGCGTCTCGACCAGTCCCGCCGCCTTGACGGCCGCAACCAGCGTTTTGAACCCTTCGGCGCCGACGGCCGTGTCGACGATGTCCTTCTTCTCAGGCGTCTTGGCGGCGGCTTCGCTCTGCGGCGGCAGCAGCACGGTGTCGATGACGTGGATCACCCCGTTGGAGCAATTCAGGTCCGCTTTCACGACCTTGGCGCCGCCCACGGTGAGGGCGTCGTCCACGACCTTCAGCGGCAGTGCGGAGCCGTTGACGGTCTTGGCCTCATCCAACTTGATCGCGTCGCTGGCCGGCACGGCGCCCTGGACGACGTGGTAGGTCAGAATCGCCGTGAGCTTCTCGCGATTCTCCGGCTTCAGCAACTCAGTGACCGTTCCTTTGGGCAATTTGCCAAAGGCGGCGTCGGTGGGGGCGAACACAGTAAACGGGCCGTCGCCGGATAGCGTCTCTGCCAGCCCCGCGGCCTTCACGGCGGCGACAAGCGTGGTGAAGTCTTTCGACGCCGCAGCCGCCTCGACGATCGTCGGCTGCGATGTCGAAACGTGCTGGGTGACGGTCACGTGGTGAACGGTCGCGGTTCCCGAGCATTGGCCTGCCACGAGCGGCGTGCCGACGCTGATGACGCCAAGGCTGGCAATCGCAGCTAAGAGATGAAGTTGTTGCATTTCTAGTTCCTCTTTCTCGTTGCTGCTCTGTCGAGCAGCGGTGATTGGATGTCGTGCGGATCGATTCTTGCTGAGACGGTCGCGTGCCAGGCCTGACGTGCGGTCTCTGCGGTGCTGAACTGGAATCTAGTGCGTGTTGAAACCAAAAAAACCGAAAATTCCCGAGTTGATCGCCTCGTCGAGGGCATTGCCAACTGGCATGAACCGCAAAGAGCGGAGTGCTCTTCACGGCATTGTCGCCGGCCCCTGCGGAGCGCCGTCGCGGATGAAAAGGACGCCGATGGGAAGCCGCGTCGATGCTATCGCGCAAGCATCGGGCAGCATCGGGCAGCAGCGGTGCGTCGTGCAGTCCGCGTTACCGCCGGCCGCCGAGTTGCGGTTCGCGCCCTGGCCCACGGCCAAGCGGTTTCGCCAAGCACAGCAACGGCACATCACCGATGAAAATTGTCATCCCCGGGGGCACGGGGCAGGTGGGCGGCGTCTTGCGGCGGCATTTCGTCGCGGGCGGACACGAAGTGGTGATTCTCTCCCGCCGCGACGGCACGTTGCCCGGCTGTCGGTGCGTGGCCTGGGACGGCGTGAGCGACGGCCCCTGGCAGCGTGAGTTCGACGGCGCCGACGTGGTCGTTAATCTTGCCGGCCGCAGCGTTGATTGTCGGTACCATGCCGCGAACCGGCGGCAGATAATGGACTCGCGCGTCGACTCGACCCGCGCGGTCGGGCGTGCGATCGTTGCGGCCGCCGCGCCGCCCCGAACGTGGCTGCAGGCCAGCACGGCGACGATTTACCGCCACGCGCTGGACCGCGACCAGGACGAAGCGACCGGGCAACTTGGCGGCGACGAGCCCGACGCGCCTGCTACGTGGCGGTTCAGCATTGATGTCGCCAAGGCTTGGGAAGCCGCGGCGTCCGCGGCGACGCCGCCCGGCACGCGGCTGGTGCTGATGCGCTCGGCCATGACCATGAGTCCCGACCGCGGCGGCGTGTTCGACGTGCTCCTGCGGTTGGTTCGGCTGGGCCTGGGCGGGACGTGCGGCAGCGGGCGGCAGTTCGTGTCGTGGATCCACGAGGCCGACTTCGTGCGGGCCGTCGACCTGCTCATCGCCCGGGAGGATCTGGCTGGGCCGGTGAATCTGGCGGCGCCGAATCCGTTGCCCAACGCCGACTTCATGCGGGAGTTGCGTCGGGCCTGGGGGGCTCGGATCGGGTTGCCGGCGACGCGGTGGATGCTGGAACTGGGGGCAGCGGTCCTGCGCACGGAAACGGAGCTGGTGCTGAAGAGCCGCCGCGTCGTGCCGGGCCGGCTTGCGGCGGCGGGATTTCAGTTCGATTTCCCGGGCTGGTCGGACGCTGCGGCCGACCTATGCCGGCGGCGCCGAGGGGCGGCGTGAGGCGGCGCCATCCCGCCCCGTTTCCCCAGAATTCTCGCCCTTGACCACCCGGGCCGCTGCGGTAAATTGGTGGATTCTCGGCGGCTTGCGGCCGCCAGACTATTGATGCGCCTCGCGCCGGTCGGCCCGACTCTGGGCCCCCGCGGGCGTGCCGCCGAAGACCGGTTCCACCGCAAAGACCCACTTTCATGCCCACAATCAATCAACTCGTCCGCAAGAATCGCAAGGCGAAGCGCAAGTTCAGCAAATCGCCGGTGCTCGATAAGTGCCCGTTCAAGCGGGGCGTCTGCTTGCAGGTGCGGACGATGACGCCCAAGAAGCCGAACTCCGCCCTGCGGAAGATTACCCGCGTGCGGCTGTCCAACGGCAAGGAAGTCACCGTGTACATCCCCGGCGAAGGCCACACGCTGCAGGAACACAGCATCGTGCTGGTTCGCGGCGGTCGTGTCCGCGACCTGCCGGGCGTGCGGTACCACGTCGTCCGCGGCGCCCTGGACACCCTGGGCGTGGCCGACCGCAAGCAAAGCCGCAGCAAGTACGGTGCGAAGAGCAAGTAAGCTGGCTAGCGGCTGTCGGCTCTCGGCCGTCGGCTAAATGCTTTGCTAAGCTTGACTGAGTGAAATTACAGATCCCATCGTTTTCGTCGAAGCGTCGCCAGCGGACGATCGTTCTTGGCCGATAGCCGACAGCTGATAGCCGAAAGCCCCTCATGGCCCGAATCACTGCAAGTCGCAAGCAACTGAAGCCGGATCCCGTGCACGGATCGCTGTTGGCGTCCAAGTTCATCAACTGTCTGATGTGGGACGGCAAGAAGAGCGTCGCCCAGCAGGTGTTCTACGACGCACTGGACATCATCAAGGAACGGATTCCCGACGAGGAGCCGATTGAAGTCTTCAATCAGGCCGTCGAGAACGTCAAGCCGGCCATCGAGGTCCGCTCGAAGCGCGTCGGCGGCGCCGCCTACCAGGTTCCGATGCAGGTGAACCGCAATCGGCAGCAAAGTCTGTCGTTTCGCTGGCTGCTGATGGCCGTCCGGGAGAAGAAGGGCCGTCCGACCGCCCAGAAGCTGGCCGACGAGCTGTGTGCCGCCTTCAATCGCGAAGGCGTCGCCATGTCCCGCCGCGAGAACGTGCATCGCATGGCCGACGCGAACAAGGCCTTCGCCCACTTCGGTTGGTAAGAACCCGCTCAGCAAAGCCAGGGGCTGAGGACCGCGGCGCCGCGAGCGCCGTAGTCCCCGGCCCCTGGCTTTTTTCGTGCGCTGATTGATCTGTCGGCGTCTGAAACCTCGCGACGACAAATTGACAGGATCACAGGATTGGCAGGATTCACAGGATAAGCGCCGCCGGCATCGCTTCACGGGTTGTCGACGATCCTGTTCATCCCGAGAATCCTGTTATCCTGTCAAATTCCTTGATGGACCACGCCATGGCGGCCAAGCTCTCCCACATCCGCAACCTCGGCATCATTGCCCATATTGACGCTGGCAAGACCACCGTCACCGAGCGGATGCTGTTTTGCTCGGGCGCCAAGCATCGCGCCGGCGAGGTCGACCGCGGCACGACCACGACCGACGACGATGCCGAGGAGGCCGAGCGCGGCATCACCATCTACAGCGCGTGCGTTCGCTTCCCTTGGAACGATGTCGAAATCAATCTGATCGACACGCCGGGGCACGTCGACTTTACGGCCGAGGTCGAACGCAGCCTGCGCGTGCTGGACGGCGCGGTGATCGTGTTCTCGGCCCGCGAGGGGGTCGAAGCCCAAAGCGAAACGGTCTGGCGACAGGCCGACAAATACAAGGTCCCCCGGCTGGCGTTCATCAACAAGCTGGATCGCGAGGGGGCCGACTTCGAGGCGGTGTTCGCGGAGATCGAACAGCGGCTGGGCGCCACGCCGGTGCCGCTGCAGATTCCCGTGGGCCAGGGCCCCCCGCACGTAAACAACCCGTTCCGCGGCGTGATCGATCTGGTCCGGATGAAGCTGCTCACCTTTCCCGAGGGGAAAGAGGGCAACAAGATTGTCGCGGAGGACATTCCCGAAGACTTGGCCGTCGAAGCGTCGCTGTGGCGCGAGAAGCTGCTGGAGTCGCTCTACGACTACAGCAACAAGCTCATGGAGCTGGCGCTGGCCGAGGAGCCGATTCCCGAAGAACTGATCCGTCGCACCGTGCGCGACGCGACGATTCACCTGCGAATTCAGCCGGTGTTGGTCGGTTCGGCGCTGCATGGGATGGGCGTGCAGCCGGTGCTCGACGCGGTGGCGGCGTACCTGCCCAGCCCGTTGGACGTGCCGCCGGTCAGCGGCATTGACCCCGCCGGCAAGAGCAAGTCGTCCGGCAAGAGCAAACGCAAGTCGGCGGACGAGGACGACGGCGAAGGAAAGAAGATCCAGCGCAAGCCCGACCCCGACGAGCCGTTCTGCGGGCTCGTGTTCAAGGTGCAGCCATATAAAACGGGCGACCTGTGCTGGATTCGCGTCTACTCCGGCACGCTCAAAGGTAACAGCCGCGTGCTCAATCCCGGCAAAGACACGAAGGAAAACATCGCCCAGCTCTGGCGGATCCACGCCAGCAAGAAAGACGAGCAGTTGGAGGAGGTCGTCGCCGGCGACATCGTGGGGGCGATCGGCCTGCGCGACTCGGTCACCGGCGATACGCTGTGCGATACTCGATCGCCGATCGTGCTCGAATCGATCGAGTTTCCCGAGACAGTCATTTCGATGGCCATCGAGCCGGAGAGCACGGCCGACAAGAAGAAACTGGCCGAAGCGCTCGACATGCTCCGCAAACAGGACCCCACCTTCGCCGCCGAGGAGAACGAAGAGACGGGGCAGATCCTGATCAGCGGCATGGGCGAGTTGCACCTGGAGGTGATTCAGCACCGGCTCCAGCGCGACTTCAAGTTGAACGTCAAAGTCCACAACCCGCGCGTCAGTTACCGCGAGACGGTCGCCGCGGCCGCCGAGGCCACCGGCGAGTGCAACCGCAACATCAACGGCGTCCAGCACACGGCCCAGGTCCGCGTGCGGGTTGAACCGTGGGCGCCGACCGGCCCGCTGGCGGCGCAATTGGGACCGACGACCGTGTCGGTGGCGCCCGACAACGGGTTGCCCGAGGAGTTCCTCAACGTGGTCCTGGAGGAACTCGAAACCGCGGTCAGCGGCGGCGGGGTGGTCGGTTTCCCGCTGCTGCGACTCAAGGCGACTGTCACCGGCGGCGAGGTCCACGAAACCGACAGCACCGAAATCGCGTTCCGCACGGCAGCCTCGCAGGCGTTCGACGCCGCGCTCCGCGAGGCGGGGCCCGTGCTGCTGGAACCGATCATGAAGCTCGAGTTGGCGACCCCCGACGAATTTGTCGGCGACCTGATCGGCGACTTGCAGAAGCGGCGGGCCATCATTCACGACCAGGAATCGCGCGGCGCCGCGACGGTCATCCACTGCGACGCCCCGCTGGCGGAACTGTTTGGCTACAGCGGCGCGATGCGCAGCCTCAGCCAGGGCCGGGCGAGCTGCTCGATGCAGCCCAGCACCTACTCGCCGGCGCCCGACGAGGTGCTGAAGCGGTTCATGTAGGGCAATTCATCCCATTCGCCCCAGTTTGACGATCCGCGTTCCGCCTGCCGCGGCGAAAGATTTGCCGTCCCCCCGACGCAGCGGGTATATTCCGCGTAGTCGCTCGTGCGACCATTTTTCAGGAGGGGCGGGCCGCGCTGGGACCGCGCAGCCAAGTGCGAAGTCCCGCGTTGGCGTTCCACGATTGGCCTTCGGAACAGAGGTGATTGTCGTGAACGTGCAGTTCAGGTTGGTCTGTGCGCATTTATTGCGCCGCCGTCTCCGCTCCCACAAACTGTGCTTGCGCACTTCGGCGGCGGTGCTGCTGACGCTTGCAGTTGCGGTCGCCCCATGTCGCGGCGAATCGAAGCAGTCGCGCGCCGAAGATCTGGTGCAATCGGCCCTGTCGGCGGAACTGGCGGGCGACGACGCCCGGCATGCCGAGCTGCTCGAAGCGGCCGACGCGATTGCTCCGCGGCAGCCCGAAGTGCAGTGGCAGCAAGGCCGGGTCCTGTTTGAAGGCGCGTGGCGCACCCCCGAGTACGTGGCGGGCGTCGTGAATCTTGATCCCAGGCGCGACGAGTATCAGCACCTGCGCGGCTCGGCGCCGGAGTCGCTGGAGTACCACCGGCAACTCGCCGACTGGTGCGCGCGCAACGATTTGCCGGAGGAGGAGCGGTACCATCGCACGGCGATCCTGTGGCAGCAGCCCGACGATCGCGACTCGCAACGCCGGCTGGGACTGCAACCTTTCCGCGGCGGCTTGGCGACCCGGGAGCAAATCGACGCGGAGCTGGCGGCGGAGAAACAACGGCAACTCGACCTGCGCAAATACGGCCGGCAGTTCGATGCGTGGGTGCAGGAAGCGCTCGCCGGCAACGGTGCGGAGCGTGCTGAAGTGTTCGGCCGGTTTGCCGCAGTCCGCGACACGGCCGCAATTCCCGCTTTGCGGCAAACGATCAGAATGGATGATTCCTTCGAGCGCGGCCTGGCGCGCCGCTTGGGGAGCACGGCCGCCGCGAATGATTTCCGTCGCGACTTGGCGTTGGCGATCGTGTCCGCGGTGCGAGCGATGCCTCAGCATGCCGCCACGCAACTGCTGGCCGAGTGGGCAATTCATGGCGACGAGGCGGACTTGCGCGCAGCCGCCGCCGCGGGGCTGCGCGACCGCCGGCCGACCGACTACATGCCGATGATGATGGCCGCGATGCAGTCGCCGGTGGAGGTCGACGTGCAAGTCGAGCAAGACAACAGCGGCACGGTGCGGATGACGGCCGTCTATCGGCAGGAAGGCGCCGAGGCGGACCGCAGCCACGTCGAGCGATTGGTTCACTCCACGATCTCGCCGACAAATGTGCAAGAGTTCACTTCCGTCCGCTTTGAGCCGACCGTTGCGCGACAATGGCAGCTGGCCAATCAGGCGGCCGCCCAGCGCCAGGAGGTCGTCGCCGCCCAGAATGAGCAGCGGCTGGTGATTAACGACCGCGCGGCCGAAGCGTTTCAGATCATTACCGGGCATGATCTCGGCAGCGACCCCGCCATCTGGCGCCAGCAGTGGGCCGACTTCAACGACTTGTTCATCCCCGAGGATCGGCCGACCGAAGCGAGCGAGTACAACGATTACCGGTACACCTACATTCGCCCGCCGGTGGGGTTCGGGGGCATGTCGTGTTTCGCCGCCGGCACGCCAGTGTGGACTAATCGCGGGCCGACGCCGATCGAGCTGATCACCCCCGGCGAGCTGGTGCTCAGCCAGAATCCGCTCACAGGCGAGTTGGCCTACCGCCCCGTGATGCAGACCACCGTGCGACCGCCGACCGCGTATGTCGCCCTCACGCTGCCGGGGGGCGAAGTCATCCGCTCGACCCGTGGACATCGGTTCTGGGTCGTCGGCGAGGGCTGGTGCATGGCCAAGTTTCTGCAGCCGCAACTGCGACTCGTCGGCGCTGGCGACGCATTAGAAATCTCCGCGGTCGACGAGTTCGACGGCGAGGACGCGTTCAACCTGGTCGTTGACGACTTCCACACTTACTTTGTCGGTCGGCAGAAGGTGCTGGTGCACGACAACAGTTGCCCGCAGCCGACCTTGGCGCCGATTCCGGGGATGAAGTCCGACCGCAGCGTCGAGACGCTCGCCAGCCAAGTCTATGGCGCCGGCGCGCCGCCGAAGTTACGCAACTGGAGCGAATAGTTCGTCTCGAACCAGCGGGCAATCGTTGCCTCGGCGGTCGCGTCCTCGCACTTCGTCGGTGCGCGCAGCGTGGCGCCCGCAGGGGCGGTGCGAACTTCGCCCTGCTCGACCACGATCTCGCCGGCCTTGAGCACCAGCCGCGGCAGTTCGAACATCGCTTGCCGGTCGTCCGAGGGCGTATAGATCGTCACATCGGCATCGGCGCCGACGCCCAGGTGGCCTTTGCTGGCAAGCCCCAGCGCCCGGGCTGGCGCCGCGCGGGTAATCGTGGCGATTTCCCCCAGCGTGTATTCGCGATCCAAATCGGCCAGTTGGCAGCGCTCGCGCACTGCCGCGGGGCAGCGGGCGAGCATGTCGGCGCGCAGACCGCGATCCATCAACAGGGCGATAATCTGCGGGTAGGCCAGGAACGAGCCGCCGTTGGGGTGGTCGGTGCTCATCATCACCTGCCACGGGTCGTCGACCAGCAGGTACCACTCCAGTCCGATCGCCCACTGCAGCGCGTGCACCACGCTTTTGCGGCGATACTTGATCGGGGTGACGCCGCACCCCGCTTCGCATTCGACGTCGATGTTCGTCCAGCGGTCCCCGTACAGCTTGTGCAGAAAGTAGCCGGCCCCGCCGTCGGCGGTCAGTGCCAGCGCGTCGCCGAACATCACCTGGCCCACGTCGACGGTCAGCTCAGGATGGGCGTTGACGTACTCGGCCAACTCGGCGACGCGGCTGCACATGGCTTGCTCTTCGCCGCCGCCATAGCTGTGGAACTGAATGTGCGTGAGGTGGGCCCGCCGGCCCTCAATAGCCCGCATCGTCTCCAGCGTCGTGGTCCAATTGCCCGGCATGCCGAGTTGGTTGCAGTGAATGTGCGCCGGGTGCGGCAGACCCAGGTCGTTGGCCGCGGCGACCAACTCGCGAATCACGTCGCGCGGCGTGATCGCGTAGCCGGGCGCTGGATCGTCGAGCCCCGTCTTCGCGCCGTCGGGAGAGCGCTTCCACGCTTCCACGCCGCCGGGGTTCACCAACTTGGGCGCGTACGCGCCGGCTCGCTCGAGGAGCCATGCCAGAAAGTTGCGCAGCTGCTCGCGCTCGCCGCGCTCGATGCACTGCAGCGCGTACCGGTTGTTGCCCACCAGCACGTAGAAGCCCTTGTCGAGGCAGGGCGTATCGGCCATTTCCAGATGCGCGTGCCGGGCGGCCAGCGGGGCGATCGCCGCGTCAAACGCCGTGGTGTATCCCAGCCCGGCGTAGAGGTGGCCGGTCGTGAACGTGCTGGGGACGAGTCCCCGCGTCCCGCTCCGCAGACCGGGGCGCGCCGCGTCGACGTGCGGCGGTCGGCGCGCCTGGGGCGTCATCAGCCGCGCGGCGTTCACCGCCGGGCCGACGATGTGGCAATGCATGTCGACCCCGCCCGGCATCACGACCAGCCCGGTCGCGTCGAGGGTCCGCGCCGGCCGCACGGCCGGATCGGTCGGCGCCGCGACGATCTGGCCGTCGGCAATCCACAGGTCGCGCACCTCGCCATCGACGCCGTTGGCCGGGTCGTAAACGGCGCCGCCGGTGATCTTCAGATAATCCATACTCACCGTGGGCCAGGCTTTCCAGCCTGGCGCAGTCAAGGTTTGATTCACCACCTTTGTCCGAAGCCCAACGCGTCCCGGAGGGACGGCCGACAATAGCCCAGCGATTCATCGCTGGGTAGCGGAGGCAGAATCAGCGCGAGTCCCGTCAGGGACGACTGACGCGGCGATTGGCTGCCGGGAGTTCAGCCGTCCCTGGCGGGACTACGTGTGTCCTTGCCGCCTGTCCCAGCGGTAAATCGCTGGGCTCTTGTCAACTCTCCTTTCGGGAGATGGGACCATGTGCGTCACGTCAGGCTGGAAAGCCTGACCTACGTCCGTTTCGCGACTTTTCGCGGCTTTCGCGGTTCCCAATATCCAAACGATCGCCGCCGACCGTTATGCTAACCGCAACCTTCTGGACACGCCACGACAGACGGAGTTGCCCCCCATGTCGCATGATGCCCCGGTGCGCGACGTTTCGCCGGCCGACCATGCCGCTCGCATGCTGATGATCGTCGAGCGGTTGAAGTTCGCCCGCCGCGCCACGCAGAACTTTTTGGCCGACCTGACGCCCGACCAGTGGTACTGGTCGCCGCCGCAGTATCCGACGCACGTTGCTTGGCAGGTGATGCATGTGGCCGTGGCGCAGTATTCGCTATGCTTTCGCCGCATCCGTGGCCAACTGCCTGAGGACGACGCCTGGTGCCCCGCCGACTACCTCGCCCAGTTTGGCGTGGGCAGCGCGCCGCGTTCGGACGACGACGGGCGGTTGTCGGTCGACGAAATCCAGCGGGTCTTCGATGGCGTGTTCGAGCGGGCCGTGGAGGCCGTGCCCAAGTACTCGGCCGCTCAGTTGGCCGAGCCGGTCGATCCGCCGCACCCGGTGTTCAAGACCAATTTGGAAGCAATCGAAATGGCGCCGCATCACGAGGCAATCCACGCCGGCCAGATCGCCATGCTGCGGCGACTGATGGGCAAGAAGCCGCTGCGGTAGCCGGCGCCATGCCCACGCCGGTCCTCCGGCGTGGGCATGAAAGGTCCAAGAGAATATGGCGTCCGGCACGCATGGAATCGCGTGACATGCACGCAACTGACGGATGCCATTGAGTTAGCCTCGATCGAACGACTGCGAGCCAGGTTGCAGCCTACGCTGCAGTGCACTGATCAGCCATTCAACAAATCAACAAGTTAGGCCATAGCACCCCCGCGCACCATGAAGATCACGGTATTCATTGCTCTCGTTTTGCTGCCTCTGGCTCTTGCCCAGTCAGGAAGCCCCGCCGGTTCATCTTCGCCCTATGAAATTGTTCTGGTCGGCGATAGGGTCGTGTTTGACAAAGCTGACGCCGTATCCAGCCAGATAGTCATACGCGACTTGGGAGTGAAGGAAATGGTTGCTCCCGACCTCTACTGGGGGCTGTCGGTCGTTTGGGACGGGCGGGAGTATAAGCGAGATCCCAAGCACGCCACAGCGTGGAATGGTCCTGGGAAGATCATTCCCAAGTCGTCTTGGCGCACCGGTTTTTCTCTATCGGAATATCTTGTTCCAGCGGAGTTCTTGACGGCCGGACGTCATACGATCGCGCTGAAGGACGCCTTTGCTCTGTCAAACACCCTCACAGTGTTCGTCGAGAAAACCAAATGACCGGAGTGACCTCGTGGCCGAACCAGGAACGCTGCAGCGCCACGCCGCGGGGCCAGTGGAATTAACCAATCCGTACTCTCACAACCTGTGGAACAGGTTTTGGGGCAGTCCACCACGATAGAGTCATGCCCAAAATCCAACTCAATCGTCCGTTGATCCTCGCCTGCAATTTCACGCTGCTACTCGCGCTTCTGGCCGGTCCGCCCGCGCGTGTCCACGCCGACGCACCGTCCGACTTCCACGCCCTCATCGACGAAATGTGGGAGTACGGCCTGGAGCAAGATCCCCTATTCGCCACCAGCGTGGGCGATCATCGGGCCAATGACAAACTGCCGGAGGTGTCGCTGGCCGCCAGCGCGCGGCGCAACGCAGCGGACCAGCAGTTCCAGCAGCGGCTCGCAGAGATTCCGCGTACCGAACTCGCGCCCGCCGACCGGGTGAACTACGACATCCTGGCGCGGCAACTTCGCGAGGGGATCGCCGAGTACGAGTTCGGCACGCACCTGACGCCGATCACCAGCCGCAGCGGGTTTCACGTCGAGTTTCCCGACTACCGGACCCAAGCGCCGCTGGTCACGACCGACGACTTCGAAGACTACATCGCCCGGCTGCAGGCGTTCGCCGGCTACGCTCAGGGGCACATCGAGTTGATGCGCGAGGGGATTCGCCGCGAGCAGACGCTGCCCGCGGTGATCCTGCAGGACTGGGAGCCGGCGGTCGACACGCACATCGTGCAGGATCCGACCAAGAGCCTGTTCTACGAGCCGCTGGTCGAGTTACCCGCCACGGTCCCCGCCGCCGAGCACGACCGCTTGCGCACCGCGGCGGCCGACGCGATCCGCACGGGAATCGTGCCGGGCTACGAGGCGTTTCGCGATTTTCTGCGCGACGAGTACGTCCCGACGGCGCGCGGGTCGATTGGCGCCTCGGCGTTGCCGCAGGGGCGGGACTTCTACCGTCACCGCGTCCGGCGGTTCACCACGCTCGACGTGACGCCCGAGGAGGTGCACCGCCTGGGCGAAGCCGAGGTGGCCCGCATCCGCGGCGAAATGGAAGCCATCATGCAAGAAGTCGGCTTCGAGGGCGATCTTGGCGACTTTTTCGAGCACCTGCGCACCGAACCCAAATACTACGCCGAGTCGCCCGAGGAGTTGCTCAAGGAAGCGTCCGCCATCCTAAAACGCATCGACGGCGAGTTGCCCGCGCTATTCGGCAAGTTGCCGCGGATGCCGTACGGACTGCGGCCCGTGCCGGACTACATCGCACCCCGCACGACCAGCGCGTATTACATGGTTCCCACCGGCGACGGGACCAAGGCGGGGTTCTTTTACCTCAACACGTACAACCTGAAGTCGCGGCCGCTGTACGCGCTGGAGTCGCTGGCCGCGCACGAAGCCGTGCCGGGCCACCATCTGCAACTGGCCCTGCAGCAGGAGATGGACGACCTGCCGATGTTCCGGCGGTTCTCCGGCTTCACCGTGTTCATCGAGGGTTGGGCGCTGTACTCCGAGCGACTGGGGCTGGAGATCGGGCTGTACGAAGATCCCTACAGCAACTTCGGCCGGCTTTCGATGGAAATGTGGCGGGCCTGCCGGCTGGTGGTCGACACGGGCATCCATTACTTCAACTGGACCCGCCCGCAGGCGATTGAGTACATGGCGTCCAACTCGGCCCTGTCGCGACACAACATCGAGGCGGAGGTGGACCGGTACATCGGCTGGCCAGGCCAAGCGCTGGCGTACAAGACGGGGCAGCTGAAAATCGTGGACCTGCGCAAACAGGCCGAAGCGGCGCTAGGCACGCGGTTCGACGTGCGCGGCTTCCACGACGTCGTGCTGGGCGCCGGATCGGTGCCGCTGGACGTGCTGGAAGCGAACGTGCAGGGGTGGATCGACGAGCAGCAGGCCGAGTCGGGACACTCAACCGCCGCGGGACAATAGCGCCGCGGCGATGTCGCGAAGCACCTGCTCGCAGCTCGGCAAGTGCGAATCCACCGCCGCCGCCAACGGCAATGCAACGCCATCGGTGCGAAACACGGAGCCCGCCTCTGCGATGTGAAACGGCCGTACCGCGAGTGCCACCGCGGCCGCTTGCCTCGTCGCCGTGTCGGTGCTGTCGATGACGATTGTCGGCGTCGAGCAGAACGCATCGCGGGCGGTCGGGCTCCAAGTCGAGTGTTTGCCCAGCGGGTCGCCGCCGACTACCAGCACGGCGTCGGCCTCGCCGCGCGCGAGCATCTGCTGGCCCGTCGCCTCGTCGGGGTGGTACTCCGGCGCTCCGCTGGCGAAAGTGACGGCTCCCGGAAACCCCGTTTGCCAGGTCAGCGTCTGGCGGACGCCCGCCAGGTTGCCGCCGGGGGCCAGCGGCAGCGCGACGCAGCGCGTGTGCTGGTGCAGAGCGGCGACCAACTCGGCCAACGCCACCTTCGCTAGCCGCCGCTGGTCGTCTCTGTCGTCGACGCCCAGCGTTGTTTCGTCGAAGACGAACGCGACGTACTTTGCGGCGGCCAGTTGGTCGGCCAGGTCGCGCCACTTCGCCAAAGGCACGCCGGCAGTCGTTTCGGCACGCTGCTCGTCGAGGGGAGCGTCTTGCAGCAGAGCGCGCAGGACGCGTGCCGATTCGGCGGCGTCCGTCGCTTGGAGTTTGGTCGCCACATCGATCCACTGTCGCGTTGCGCCCGTCGCGGCGCCGAGCGTTGGCGAATCGCCTAACCGTTCGCGCAGCCGGGGGTGAGTCGCGACCGGGTCGACAAACCAGTTGACGACCAGATCGGCCCGGGCGGCGATCTCGCCCAGCGTCGCGGTCACGGCGCCCACCGATTGCACGGCGGCGAACTCCCCGCTGCGGCCGCGGTCGTCGATGGGGTCGATGGTCGCGCCCAACCGCTCGGCAAGCTCAATCGCGGCGCGCATCGCCGCGACTGTCGCGTATTGCAGTCCGGTGACGACGGGCATCTTTGCGGCGGCAAGCAGTTCGGCGGCGGCGGCAACGGCCCGCTCGTAATCGGCCGCCTTTCCGCCGACGGCGCACGTCGCTGCGATTGCGGTCGATGTCAGCCGCTCGACAGCTTTAGGGCAAGCGGGCTCGACGCTCACGACCCGCTCGCCGTCCACACGCACTTGCACATCGTCGCACAGCAGGCTGCAGGCGGTGCAGACGTGCGGGCGCACGGCAACGGATGGGACAGGGCGGCTCACGCGCAGTGCTCCCCAGGTTCACTGGCGCTAGCCCAGGTTGCCTGCGGCGGGGGCGCGATGTTGCGGCGAGCGCCCTCGTCGCCGTCGCCAAACACCGCGATCCAGAACCCGAGCAGCAGGTAACACACCAGCAGCATCCACCAGGCGAGCACCACGATCGCCGGCGGCTCGAAGCCCACGGCGTGGATGACCAATCCCAGAATCGCGACCAGCCCCAGCAGCATCGCCACGGCGCCCTTGTTGGGAATCAGCGTCAGCATGCCCATGGCGATCGCCGCGCCAGTGATTGTGAGCAACAACTGCTTGGTCGAGAACGAGAAGCGAAACTCGCTCGCCTGCGGCTCCACGTCTTCGGGCATGTCCGGCAACGGGACATCGGCGGGCGTCCGGCCGGCTTCAAACTCCGCCCGCAGTCGGTCCTTGCGCCGCCGTTCGGCCCGTTCCCGCCGGATCACATAGCCCCAGCCGGCAGTCAGCACGACTACGACCAGAATGGCAATCGCCGAGCACGCGCTGTCCACAATCTGGAACAACGCCAGCACCACCGCCAGCGCCGCGGTGAGCATGAGGAGGTGCTTCGTCTGGAAACGAAATTGCCGCAGCTTGTCCACGTCCAGCAGCGGATCGTGCTCCGGATCTTCGTAGATTTCGTCGAACTCGACCTTCTTCAGCGCTTCGTCGGTCTTGGCCGAAGCGCGCGACTTTTCGTAGGCCAGTATCTCAGGATCGACGGGCTCCAACTCCAGTTCGTCGTCATCGTCATCGGGGAAGTCGGCGTTGCCCATGGGCCTCGACCTGTGCGGCGTGAAATCGTGTTTGGCCGCGGACGACGCCCCGCGGGTAGGAGTGGAGATCCTTCATTGTGCGACGAGGGAGCCGGCGCCGCAACGCCGGGACGGGCCGCTCACTTCAGTAAGTTAGGGCGCCTTGGCCACGGTGCGATCGCTCTGTGGCCGTGCGAGTTCGGCATGCCCACGACGGAAGACCGCCGTGGGCATGGCGCCCCGGCTCACCTTGGGCCCTTGTCGGGCCGGCGTGCCGGTGCGAGTATTTCCCCAATGCGGCGTCGCGGCGCCTGTCCCGTCCTCTGTCCACGGTTTCGCCACGATGCACTGCATTCTCACAGGTCTGGGCAGCTACGGCGACGTGCTGCCGATGGCGGGTCTGGCGGCCACGCTCAGCCGTCGCGGCCACCGCGTGCAGTTGGTAGCCAATCCTTACTTCGAGGAGGTCGCCGCCCACGCGGGCGCCGAACTGTTGCCGCTGGGTACGATCGACGATTACCGCGCGCTGATCCGCCATCCCGATCTGTGGGATCCGCTGCGCGGTTTTCGGCTGGTGTTCGGCTACACGGCCGAGTGCCTGCCCGAACTGTACCGCACGCTTGCCGCGCAGTCCGTCCCCGGCGAGACCGTGCACGCGGCGCACGGCCTGGATCTGGCCAGTCGGTGTCTGCAAGAAACGCGGGGCAACCCGCTGGCCACGGTTCATTACGCACCGATTTCGTTGTGCAGCGTGAACGATCCGCCGGCGTTCTTCAACATGCCGGCCATGCACCGCGCGCCCAAATGGCTACGGCGCGGCTCGCTGTGGCTGGCCGATCGGGTGATGATTGACCGCGTGGTCGGCCCGACGCTCAACGGGCTGCGGCGCGAGCTGGGGCTGCCGCCCGTCAAACGCATCTTCACGCAATGGGCCCTTTCGCCGCAGCGCGTGATCGCGCTGTTCCCCGAGTGGTTCGCGCCGCCGCCGGGGGATTGGCCGCCGCAGACGCGGCTCACCGGATTTCCGCTGTACGACGGGGCCGAAGACGCCGTGTTGCCGACCGATGCGGCCGAGTTCCTCGACGCCGGCGCGCCGCCGATCGTGTTTGCGCCTGGATCGGCGAATGTGCAGGCCAGCAGTTTTTTCGCCGCCGCCGCCGAGGCGTGCCGGCGCCTGGGGCGCCGCGGCATGCTGGTCACCAAGTACCACGACCAGTTGCCGCCGACGCTCCCCGACGGCGTGCGGGCGTTTGGCTTTGTCCCGTTCAGCCGACTGTTGTCGCGGGCCGCTGCGGTGGTTCACCATGGCGGGATCGGCACCAGCGGGCAAACCCTCGCGGCCGGCGTGCCGCAGGTGATCACGCCGCTGGCGTACGACCAACTCGACAACGGCCGCCGCATCGAGCGACTCGGCGTGGGCCGGGTTGTCCTGGGCAAGCGCGTTAACGCGACCCGGCTGGTGGAGGCGCTGCAGCCGCTGTTGGCTGATCCGGCGGTGCGCGGGAAGTGCAGCGAGATCGCCAGCCGATGCGACGGCGCGGCGGCACGTGACGCGGCGTGCAATCTGCTCGAGGAGTTGGGGCAGCAGAGCGGGAGCGAAGCGGAGGCGACGTCAACAGCCGCACGCGGCTCGGCAGCAGTCTCGCTCCCTCGATAGCGGACTGCGGGAGAATCGCATGGTCGTCGTGTGCCACTGCTGGCTCGTCCAGCAGTGGGCGCCATGTTCTCGTTTCGCACTGCTGGACAGAGCCAGCAGTGGCACGCGCTCAGTATCGCACGGCGCCGTTCCAACGCTCGACGGTGCGGGTGGCTGGCGGTGCGGCCATGATCGCCGGCGCTCCGGCGCCTGCCGCCTGCAATGCCGCGACTCGCGCGGCCACTTCGGGTTGGAATCGGTTCACCGACAGCGACCGCTGGTAGTTCGCCAGCGCCTGGGCCGAATCGCCGGCCATCTCGCGCAGCCGGCCCAACGCGGTCAGCGCCCGCGCGTTTTGCGGATCGATCGACAGCGCTTCGACCAGCTTGGTCGTGGCTTGCGGATAGTTGCGAGTCTCTTCCAGCAGGCGGGCCAATTCGATCCGGGCGTCCGGGTTTTGCGGGCTGCGGCCGGCCCAGCCTTCCAGCAGGCGGAACGCCGCGTCTTGGCGGTTCGTCTCGGTCAGCAGCACGGCCAGGCCGCGGTAGCAGTCAGCGTGATCGCCATCGTAGTCGAGGCACTGGTTGTACAGCCGCTCGGCGCGCTGCAGATCGTCGGGCCGATTGTACAGCTTGCCGT
Source organism: Planctomycetaceae bacterium (assembly GCA_002702655.1). Classification (GTDB taxonomy): domain Bacteria; phylum Planctomycetota; class Planctomycetia; order Pirellulales; family Lacipirellulaceae. The sequence continues at coordinate 40,107 of PABB01000011.1, read as the reverse complement.
TCTTGTGCAGCGCAGCGGCCATGTTGTAGTAGCTGGTCGCCTCTTTGGGATCCGCCGCAATCGCCTTGTCAAACTTCTCCAGCGAACCGCGATAGTCGCCTGCCTGATACAGCCGCACGCCCTCGGAGTTGAGCGCCGTGGAGGTCATTTGCGTGCAGCCCGACTGCAACGTCGCGGCGGCGGCCGCGGCGAGCAGGCAGGAGATCGGGCGGCGGGAAGGGGTTCGCATCATGTCGAGTGGGCCGCCGCGCGGCCAAACGGGGAGCGTGGGCGCCTGAATTTGTCGCGGGACCGTACCAACGCCCCCGCCCCCTGGCAAGACAGATCGCCCCGCCGCCGCCTGCGTCGCGGACTCTCGAAAGCCGGCGGCCTACGGCCGCCGCAGTGAGCTTGACCTACCCACCCCGCGTCCCGGCGGCTGTGAGCCGCCGGCTGCTGGCACACGCCGCTGCTGCGACAACCCGCTGCCTGCGAATCGATCCATAGGTCACAAACGGTCCGCGGGCCGCCGCGCCGTTGTGAGTTTTGTCCAATCCGAACAATCCGTACTGACAGGAAAAATCCCGCAAACCCGGTTTCTTTCGTAGTTGGTCCATTTTGCGCGGCAGAGTTCCGATGACTGCTAGCGTCGCCGGCGCCGTCAAGGTTTGCCGCGGCCGCGTTCTCCCCGCCTCTGCCCGACCGCCGGGCCCGACTCCCCAGGAGACCTCCCCTCGTGGCTGCCAAGAAGTCCTCCGCCGCTAAGACCCCCTCCAAGACCGCCAAGAAGGCCGCCGGCCGCTCCAAAGCGAACCGCAAGACCGCCGCTCCCAAGAAGCGCCCCGCCGCCAGCCGCAAGACCAAGAAAGCCGGCGACGAGGAAGTGACCATCGACCGTCGCCGCAAGTCGCGCCGCAGCGAAGAAGCTGTCGACAGCCCGGCCAAGCCCAAGCCGGCCCCCAAGCTGGAGCGTCGCGCCAAGGTGCAGCGTCGCCGGCAGATCGACCCCACCACCTGCGAGCGGGACTACTCGGAGGCTGAGGTCGAGTTCATGAACGCCCTGGACGTTTACAAGCGGACCAGCGGCCGGATGTTCCCCACGTGCAGCGAGGTGCTGGAGGTGATCCGCGGCCTGGGCTACGTGCAACTGACCCCCGCCGAGCAGAAACTGCTGGGCCGCGACGCCGAGAGCGAAGCCGCCGAAGCCGCCGCCATCGCCGCGGCGGAGAGCGCCGACGACGAAGCCGAAGAACTTGTCGCCGCCGAGTTGGACGACTGAGTCGCCGCGCTCCGCATCGCCATACGAAACCGGCCTGGCGCGCGGCGGCGCGTCAGGCCGGATTTTTTTGTACTCATCGACTGTCGGGGCAGCGGCGTGCCCGCTACTGCGGTCGCACTTCGTCGATCATATCGCGCAGTTCATTGACGGGCACGTCGCTCAACCGGCGTCCCTGCTTGTCCAGGCGCTCATTGAGCTTGATCGCCGTCTCCTGCATCTTGCCGTGGGTTTCTTCCGATCCCCCGGCCAGGAGAAAGTTTTTGCCGCGCGTGATCCGCTTCGTGCCGTCGTCGCCGTCGAGTCCTAGTCCCAGCAGGCCAGCGACCTTGGGCGGTGACTTTTTCTTCTGCGGTTGGCGGCCAGCGGCGTCCATGGTCGATTACGTGGGTTTGGCGGCGGACGTCGGGCACCTGCCGGAACATGGCACGATTTAGCCCGGACCAAGTTACCGACGCCGATTCCAGTTCCGTAGCGCTTCGGCGGCCGCTTCGCGACTGTCTTTCGTCGCCGGCTTGGCGGACAGCTTGGGAAGCTTCCCGGGGCCTTTTTTCTTGCCCCCGTTCGTCTCCGCCGTCTCGGCGTCTTCGTCGCCTTCAGCCTGCTCGTCGAGGCCGTCGTGCTCGTCCTGCTTGTCGTGTTCGTTGTCGGCGACAATTTCGCCGGGCGATTCCTGCGGCTCTTCGGTCGGCGGCGTCGCCACTTTGCCGGCGTTGGTGTCGTCCATCATGATCGTCTGCGTCTCGGCCACCGCCGACGCATCGTCAAGATCGGGCCCCAGCAACCACTGGGAGATGTCCTCCATGCCGACCGACGAGGACGAACCGTTGGCCGCCCGATCGACGGCCTCGGCGACCGATTTGACCTGCGGCTTCTTCGCGTTGGCGATTCCCGTGGAGATCGTCACGAGGAACTTCAGCGGACCGACGGTCAATTCGTCGCCGGATTGCAGCTGAACCGTTCCTTCGATCTTCTCGCCATTGACCAGCGTTCCATTGCGGCTGCCGAGATCTTTCACGGCCACGTGATTCTCGTCGCGCGTGATCAAACAGTGCTTCCGACTGACAGCCGTCGAGCCCGCGCACAGCGAGCATTCCTGGCTGCGTCCAATCGTAAACTCACTTTTCTTGACCGCGACTTTCGCGCCGTGCTTGGCGCCTTCGAGGACCTTAAGCACTACGTCCATCGACCTGCCTACTTGCTTTAAACCTGATCGCAAACACTCCCTGTTGCGCAGACGCGCCGGGCGCGTCACTGCCGCTATCATAAGCGCAGCTAGCGTTGCCTGTCGAAAATCGGGCTGCCAGCGCAGGCCGCCGCGGCAACGGGCGCTCTCGCAAGAAGCCCCCCACAGACTTCTTTTCGGAGCATAACAGCCGCGAGGCGGAGTGAATAGCGAAAAGTTGGGTTCTGTTCCGCGCAGAATTCTATCGGCGGCACGCTGGGGGAGAGCCCCTCTGCGGAGGGGTTGTGCGGAAAGTCGCCTGGCCCGACGGGAACTACCGACGCCGGTTCCACCCGCTCGAACTGTACTTCTGAGCCGCTAGTTCTTCAGCTGCCATTTTGGTCTCCCGCGGCGGCGCCGTCGCTGTCACGGCTAGCTGCAGCGAGTCGAGCAGTTGCGCGGCCACTGCGTCGACAAGCGCGGCAACATCGACATCCCGCCCGCAAACATCCTGCACGCCTGGCAGCTCGGGCGCCGCGGCCGACTTGGCTAGCAGCAGCGAGCCGTGCTGCAGCAATGCCCCCCGACGGCGGCGTTGGGCGCTACCGACAAACTTGGGCGCGGCTACGTCGCCGTTATTGTCCGCCGCAATCAAGTCGAGCGGGTGCCTGCGCGCGAAGCAGAGAAACGGTTCGGGGGAGTCGGCCGCGGGCGCCTCGCCGCAGCTTGTCGCAGCCTCGTCACTGCAGCCACACCCGACGGGGCGCACCGCCACTCCCTGCGCGCCCAGCGCAGCCGTCAGCGCGTCATGCGTCAGCCGATACAACTGCGGCGGCTGCCGGGTGACCGGATGCGTTGCCGGCAGCGCGATGCTGTAGGTCAGTTCGCGGTCGTGAACCAGCGCCCCGCCGCCGCTCTGACGACGCACCAGCGGCAGGTCCCTGCTGGCAGCGTGTCCTGCGCGATCCGCGGCGGCCTGAAAGTACCCCAGCGAGAGCGTCGGCTCGTTCCACCGATAAAACCGGATCGCCGCCTCGCCGCGGTCGTCCGCCGCGGCGAGCAACGCCTCGTCGACCGCCATATTCCACGCGCCCGACTGCGGTGCGTCGTCAAGCAACAAGCAGGTCGTCATTGGCATGATGCGGTCGCTTCGCACGCTCATCGTGAAATCGACTGACCAATGACCAAGTCCCAATGACCAGTGGACCCCACCGGCCGTATTGGTCATTGGGACTTGGTCATTGGTGCTTCACTGTTCGGTCCACGGTGCACACAGGCACGGACTGCGCGCCGCTTGCACTTCGTCGGGGCGGCTGATGGCCGTGCTGTGCGGCGCTTCGTGCAGCAGATCGGGGGCCTCTTCGGTGATCCGGAACAGCGCCTCGGCGAACGCGTCGAGCGTCTCTTTGCTCTCGGTTTCCGTCGGCTCGACCATGATTGCCTCAGGCACGGTCAACGGAAAGTAAACCGTCGGGGCGTGGTAGCCGTAGTCCAGCAGCCGCTTCGCAATGTCCATCGCCGCGACGCCCTTGTCTTTCTTGAGCTTCGAGCCGCTGGCCACGAATTCGTGCATGCAGCGATCGCCCTGCGGCACCGGCAGGATGTGCTTCACCCGCGCGAGCAGGTAGTTGGCGTTGAGCACCGCGTTCTCGCTCACTCGCTTCAAACCGTCGGGGCCGTGCGTGCGGATGTAGCAGTACGCCCGCAGCAGCACGCCGACGTTGCCGAAGAAGCTGCGCACGCGGCCAATCGATTTGGGGCGGTTGAAGTCAAGGTAGTAGTCGCCCGGCGTGCCGCTCGCTCCGCTGTCCGCGTCGCGGTTAACGGTGCGTTGGCGGACGATGGGGCTGGGCAGATACGGCGCCAGCGCTTCGGTCACGCAGATCGGTCCCGCGCCGGGGCCGCCGCCGCCGTGGGGGCCGCTGAAGGTCTTGTGCGGGTTGTAGTGCTGCATGTCGGCGCCAAAATCGCCGGGCCGCGTGATCCCCAGAATCGCGTTCATATTGGCGCCGTCCAGGTAGACCAGCCCGCCCGCCGCGTGCACCTCGTCGGCAATGGTGCGCATGTTCGGCTCGAAAATCCCCACCGTGTTGGGGTTGGTGATCATCAGTACGGCGCAGCGGTCGTCCAGCTTCGCACGGAAGTCCTCCATATCGCACCCGCCGTTGGGCAGCGTCTTCACGGCCACGGTGTCGAAGCCCGCCATCACGGCGCTGGCCGGGTTCGTGCCGTGGGCGTTGTCGGGCACCAGCACGCGCGTGCGCTGCGCGCCCTCGCCCCGGTCGCGGAAGTAGGCCGCCGCCACCAGCAGCGCCGCATACTCGCCATGCGCCCCGGCCGCCGGCTGCAAACTGCACGCGGGCAGGCCCGAGATCTCCGACAGGTACTGCTGCATCTCGTGCAGCACGTGCAGCATGCCCTGCACGGCGTCGTCGGGGGACAGCGGGTGCAGTTCGGCGAACGCGGGCATCGCCGCGGCCCGTTCGTTCCGCTTGGGGTTGTACTTCATCGTGCAACTGCCCAGCGGGTAGAAATGCGTGTCGACCGACATGTTCTGCGTCGACAGATTCACAAAGTGCCGAATGATCTGCGGCTCGGTCACCTCCGGCAACGCCGGCGGCGCAGCGGCGACCGCGCTCGACGGCAAAAGCTCCGCTAGCGGCTTAGCCGGCACATCGCACGCCGGCAGACGCCCCGCTCGACGACCGGGCTTGGAGAGATCGAACAACAGTTGGGTGTCGCGGGTATTACGCATGAAATCTTTGCGAGTCGTTTGTTTTGAACCGCCAAGGTCGCCAAGAGCGCCAGGGTGGCATAGCTACTAACGCATTGAACCGCAGATGGACGCAGATGTATGCAGATGCTGAAGGGCAATCGATCCGCGTTTATCTGCGTTCATCCGCGGTTTGATCTTCTCTTCTTGGAACTCCTGGCGGTTCCGTCACTTGGCCGATGCCATCTGGCTGGCCTCGACGCCGGCAAGCACGCCGACCAGGGCGTCCATTTCCTTCTTGGTTCGCTTTTCCGTCACAGCGATCAGCACACAGTCGCTCAGTTCCGGATACCACGCCGCGAGCGGCAGCCCGGCGAGGAAACCCGCGGCGCGGGCCTTCTCCAGCAAGCCCGCCACGTCGTTCTCGGCGTCGCGAATGACAAACTCCTTGAACGTCGGCGCCTCGAATGCCAGCGAGAATCGGTCGCTGGCGCACAATTGCTCGGCCAGGTAGCGCGACTTGTGCAGGCACAATTCGGCGGTTTCCTTGAGCCCCTGCGGGCCGGCTTGCGCCAGGTACACGGCCGCTCGCACGGCGAACAGCGCTTGGTTGCTGCAGACGTTGCTGGTGGCCTTGTCGCGGCGGATGTGTTGCTCGCGGGTTTGCAGCGTCAGGACGAAGCACTTCTTGCCGCGGCGGTCGGTCGTTTCGCCGACGATCCGGCCGGGCATGCGGCGGACCAGCTTCTGATCGCACGCCATGATGCCCAGATAGGGCCCGCCGTAGGACATGGGCGTGCCGAGCGTGTGTCCCTCGGCCACGGCAATGTTGGCCCCGTAGTCCCCGGGCCGTTTGAGCACGCCCAGCGAGATCGGATCGAATACCGAAATCAGCAGCGCGCCGGCTGCCTTGGCGACGCCGGCCACGGCGTCCGCATCCTCGACGCAGCCAAAAAAGTTCGGCTGCTGCAACAGGACTGCCGCGGTCTGATCATCCACGACCGAAGCCAATTCGTCGGCGTCGATCACGCCGGCGGGGCAGGGCACGGTCACCAGTTCCGCGTCGAGGCACTCCAGGTACGTGGCGATCGTCGCGCGGTACTCGGGGTGCAGCGTGGCGGGGGCGACGATCTTGGTCCGCTTGCCCCCCGCGTGCAGGGCCATCAGCACCGCCTCGGCCGCCGAGCTGGCGCCGTCGTACAGACTGCTGTTGGAGACCTCCATGCCGGTCAGCCGCGTGATGAGCGACTGGTACTCGAACATCGCCTGCAAGTTGCCCTGGCTCGCCTCGGCCTGGTAGGGCGTGTAGGAGGTGTAGAACTCGCTGCGGGAGCCGATCGCGTCGCACACCGCGGGGACGAAGTGGTCATACGAGCCCCCGCCGAGGAAGCAGACGCTGTTGCCCGCGTGCTGATTCTGGGCGGCCAGTTCGCGCAGGTGCAGATCGAGCTCCAACTCGGACAGCGCCGCGGGCAGCTGCAGCTCGCGCCCCAGCTTCAGCTCGTCGGGGATCGGCGCGAACAGGTCGTCGACCGAATCGGCCCCGATGGCCGCGAGCATCTCCCGCTGATCCTCGGGGGTGTTGTAGAGGTAAGGCATGGGCGAAGCGATGAACTATGAACGATGAATGCTGAAACACGAAGCGAGGCGGACGACGACAACGAACGAGTTCATCGATTCTCGTTCATCGCTCATCGTTTCGCCTATCCTTCTTCCGCGCACTGCTTTTCGTATGCGGCGTGGTCCATCAGGTGATCGATGCCGGCGCCGGCGGCGAGCTTGATCTTGGCGATCCAGCCTTTTTCGTACGGATCCTCGCCCAGCACTTCCAGGTTGTCCGGCAGCGATTCGTTGACCTCGATCACCTCGCCGGCCACGGGGGCGTAGACGTCGCTGACCGCCTTGACGGACTCGACCTCGCACATCGGCTCTTCGGGTTCCACCTGTTTACCGACGGCCGGCAGTTCCATAAACACCAGGTCGGTCAGCGCTTCGACGGCAAACGCCGAGATGCCCACCGTGGCCACGTCGCCGTCCAGGGCGACCCACTCGTGCGTTTTGGCGAATTTTAGATCTTCAGGCTTCAATGTTTCGCTCCCTGCAGCGGAATGACGAAGTTTGGATATCTCACGCAGAGGCGCGGAGTCGGTTGAATGACCAATGACCAAGTCCCAATGACCAAATGACGAAGCCGCCATGCAAGAATTGGTCATTGGTGCTTGGTCATTGGACATTTCCTGATTCTCTGCGTGCAACTCTTTGGCGCTGAACTCACTTCCCGCGCTGGTAAAACGGCAGCGGCGAGACCTGCGCCGGGTGGCGGCTGCCGCGGATGTCGACGGTGAGCGTCGTGCCCGGCGCCGCTGCGGTCGGTTTGACGTAGCCCATGGCGATGGGCCGCTCGAACGTCGGCGAGAACGTGCCGCTGGTCACGTGGCCCACGGGCTCGTCGTCGCGCAGGATGGCCGCTCCCTCGCGCGCGGCTCGCTTGCCGTCCAACAGCAGACCGACGCGCACCGGCTGGCCATTGTCGCGCTGCGCGGCGGCGATCGCGTCCCGGCCGATGAACTCGCGATTGCGCAAGTTCACGGCAAAGTCGAGGCCGGCTTGGATGGGGTTGATCTCTTCGGACAGTTCGTGGCCGTACAGCGGCATGCCGGCTTCCAGCCGCAGCGTGTCGCGGGCCGCCAGTCCCACCGGACCGCCGCCCAACTCGGCCGCCTTGGCCGCCAGTTGTTCCCAGATGTGGACCGCGCTGCCGGCGTCGCAAATGATCTCGCCGCCGTCCTCGCCGGTGTAGCCGGTGCGGCTGAAGAACACCCGGCAGTCGCACAGGGTGGTCATGTTGCCGGTGTAGTACCGCATGGCGGTCAGCTCGCACTCGCACAGGCCGTCGAGCATTTCGATGGCCCGCGGGCCCTGCACGGCGATCATCGCGTATTCGTGCGTGGCGTCCTGGACCTTGAGGTCCATGTCGCCGCGCTGCTGGGCGATCCAGCCGACGATCTTTTCGCGATTGCTGGCGTTGACCACCATGCCGTAGCCGGACAGTTCGCCGCTGGGCAGCGTGACCTGGTACACGAGCACGTCGTCCAGCACGCCGCCGTCGGCATTGCAGACCAGGGCGTAACGGACCTGCCCCGGATTCATGTCGAGGATGCGCCGCGTGACGAGCCGGTCGATCAGGGCGCCGGCATCGGGCCCGTCCAGCAGCAGCCGGCCCATGTGCGAGATATCAAACAGCCCCACCGCGGTGCGGGTCGCTTGGTGCTCCTCGACGATCGAGGAATACTGCACCGGCATCGACCACCCGGCAAAGTCGACCATCCGCCCGCCATGGGCGGCGTGCCAGTCGTGGAGCGGCGTGCGTTGAAGCGTCTCGGCGGTCATCCTGGCGTCCGACTGCGGGAGGTCGTCTGGAGCGGCAAAGCCGTTATTCTACGGCCCATAGCGAGCACCGCCAGGGTCGAGCGGCAGGCGGGGCGAGAGGAACAAACCACGGAGGCACAGAGGGCACGGAAATGAAATGACCAAGTCCCAATGACCAACTGGTTTGGCGAACATAACGTCTTGGTCATTGGTGCTTGGACATTGGTCATTCAGCGGCCCTGACCTTCGTGGTGAGAATATCGGCGGGCTATTTTCGCCGTTTGCGGCCCTTCTTCTTATTCTTGTCGCGGTTCTTGGCCGGTTTGCCCTTGGAGCGGTCGCCAGCCGGGCGACCGGTCGAGCCCCGCTTGGGACTGGGGCTGCCGCCGGCGCGGCGGCCTAGCAGCCGGAAATCCAATTCGCGGCGATCGACGTCCACCGCCGCCACCGCCACCCGCACCGGATCGCCCAGGCGGAAGGAATTGCCAGTGCGGAACCCATGGATCACGTGCCCGGCGCGATCGAACTTGTAGTAGTCGTCGGTGAGCCCGCTGATGTGGATGAGCCCCTCGGCCGGCAATTCGCTGCCGGTGACAAACATGCCGAAGCTTTCCACGCCGGTCACCACGCCGTCCATCTCCATGCCGATCTTGTCGACCAGGAAGTTGAGCAACTTGACCTTGTTCAGCTCGCGCTCGGCTTCGGTGGCCCGCTGCTCGCGCTCGCTGCAGTGATCGCCCAGCAGGAACATGGCGTTGAGGTCCTGCTGCGGTTTGCGGCCCGCGGCGAGCGCCTCGATCAGCCGATGCACCGTGAGATCCGGGTAACGACGAATCGGCGAGGTGAAGTGGCAGTAGCACTCGCTCGCCAGCGCGTAGTGCCCCTCGTCCTCCGGGCTGTAGACGGCGCGCTGCATCGACCGCAGCACAGCGAAGTTGACTGCGTGTTGGCGCGGGTCGCCGTCCACGTCGGCCAGCAGCTTCTGCAGAGCGAAGCGGCTTTCCAAACTTTCGACGCTGAAGCCCAGCTCTTTGACAAAGTTGGTCAGCGCCTTCAGCTTGCGCGGGTCGGGCGCCCCGTGAACGCGACGCAAAAACAGCAGCCCCTCGTCGCGCAGCTTCTCGGCGACCGCTTCGTTCGCGGCCAGCATGAACTCTTCGATGATCTGATGGCTCTCGGTGTTCACCTCGACGTGGGCGCCCGAGACGCGGCCTTCTTTGTCCAGGTCGATTTCCACCTCGGGCATGGACAGCTCCAACGCCCCGCGACGGAACCGCCGGCCGCGCAGTTGCATCGCCAGCGTGAACATCCGCTCCAGCAGGCCGTCGACCTGCGGGGTGAGCTGCAGCTCTTCCGGCGGTTGGCCGGTGGCCTTGACGCCCGCCTTTTTCTGCTTGGCCGGCACGTCGACCAAGCCCTTGGTCCACAGGTAGTTGTCGACTTCCTCGTAGGCGAACCGCCGGCAGCTTTTGATCGCGCTCTTGAACACGTCGGCCCCCACCCGCAGGCCGTCTTCGGTGAACTCGATCCGCGCCGTCACGGCGAACCGCACGCGGTCCGGCTGCAGGCTGGCCAGGTTGTTCGAGATGATCTCCGGCAGCATCGGGATCACGCGATCGGGCAGATAAACGCTGGTCGCGCGGTCGCGGGCTTCGCGATCCAGGGCCGTCTTCGGCTGCACGAAGTGCGACACGTCGGCAATGTGCACGCCCAACAGCCAATGACCGTTCTCCAACCGCTCCAGCGAGATCGCGTCGTCAAAGTCACGCGCCGTTGCCGGGTCGATGGTGATAACCGTCTCGCCCGTGCAGTCGTGACGCGGGGCTTGCTTCTTGCCCGCCTGCTCCGGCGCGTCGTCGCTGGCCCACGCCTGCGCGTCGAGTTCCGCCTCGAACCGTTGGGCTTCCTCGCGGGCGTTGTCCAGCGCGTCCTCGGCGAACGGCCCGGGGAGGTTGAATTCGTGAATGATCGACAGCGTGTCGACGCCCGGCTCGCCACGGGCGCCCAGTACGTCGATGATCACGCCCTCGCCGTCGCGCACGTGCGAGGGGAAGCGGACCATCTCGATCACGACTTTGTCATCCGGCTGCACGCCCTTCGCGCCGGGGTCGCCCACATGCACGGGATGCGCGAACACGGCGCCGTCCACTTCGACCAGCCCCATGCCGCCTTGCTCGAAATACGCGCCGACGAACTTGTTGGTCGCCCGCTCCACGACGTCGATCACGCGGCCCTCGGGCTTGCCCTTGCGACCGACGGGGCCCAGCCGAATCCGCACGGTGTCGCCGTTGGCGGCGTCGCCGGCGTACTTGGCGGGGATGAAGATGTCGGCGTCGCGGCCAACCGACGCGGCCGTGCCCTCGGGCCGCAGGAAGCCGTAGCCTTTGTTCGTGCTGCGATAGACGCCGACGATGTGCTGGCCCTTGCGCGGCGGCTTGCCGCTGCCTTCCTCGGGCAGGGGCGGGGTCCGCGTGTCGGAGGCCGGCCGGCCGCTTGTCGCGTCCTCATCAGCCGGCGACGAGCCGTCGACCGGAACCACCTGATGGCTGGGGCCCCACTTCAGCACCTTTTCCTTGATCAGCCGTTTGACCTCTTTGCGGACCGCCGACGCCTCGTCGGGTTCCAGTCCCAGCCGCTTGGCAATCACCTTCGGCTTGACCGGCTTATAGCCGGGCTGGGTGACATAGCGCAGAATGGCGTCGCGGAGTTGAGACATGGAGGTAGAGGTCAGTGGCGAGAGGTCAGAGGTCAGAGGCCGCGCTCCGCTGCCGCATCGCAGCTAATCGGCAGCGTCGCCCTTGAACAGCTTGCGGCCGATCTGTTGGAAGTATTGCGTCCACGGGCTGTCGACGTTGGGGCAGTCGCTCATCAATTGGCTGAAGCTGGCGATCTTGGCGTCCAGGTTGTCCAACAGGTGCAGCGTGATCGCCTCGAGCGTCATCGGCAGCTTGGGGCTGCCGTAGGCGTACTCGCCGTGGTGGGCGACGATCATGTGTTTCACTTCGGTGATGATCCGCTCGGGCATTGGCAGGCCGTCTTTGCGAACCGCCTCGCGCACCTTGTCGTCGATCAGCGTGACGCCCATGACCATGTGCCCCAGCAGTTGCCCTTCGTCGCTGTAGGCGATGTCGCGGTCGTAGGTCAGCTCGTCGACCTTGGCGGCGTCGTGCAAGAACGCGCCGACCAGCAACTTGTCGCCGTCGAGTTGCGGATACCGCGGGGCCACGACCAGCACCAGCTCGCACAGGCTGACGACGTGCTCCAACAGCCCGCCCTGGTAGGCGTGGTGGTTCTTCATGCCGGCCGGGGCGCGGCAGAATTTGTCCATGAACGACTCGTCGCTCATAAACGCTTGCACCAGTCGCGCCAGCGGGGCGGTCTTGATGCCGCTGAGGATCTCCACCAGCCGGGCGCGCATCTTCTCCACATCGCCCGCCTGCAGCGTCGTAAAATCCGCCTCGTCGACCTCGTCGGGCCGCGCGCGGCGAATTCGGTTGGCGATCAGCTGCATGTTGCCCTGGAACAACTGCGTGGCGCCCTCGACGAACACGTAATCGCCATTCTCGAACGCTTTGTAGTCGTCCTCGCTGGCATTCCACATGCGGGTGTTGATGCTGCCCGAGCGGTCCGAAAGATCGACCTGCAGGTACAGGTTGCCGTTGCGGTTGGGCCGCAGCTGCTTCTCGGACGCGAGAAACACCTGGTGGATCTGTTCGTTGTGGCCAAGCTGGCTGACAAATTTGCGTTCGGTCGCGGTAGGCATGAGGAGGCTTGAGGCGTGAGGCTTGAGTCGTGCGGGGTCCAGCCGCGACCGTGCGGGTCGCCGGCGGCGGGGGCTGCAGGGCATCCTACCAGAATTGGCCTGCCAGGACGCGGGGCCAATTCGCAGCCGCGGCGGTGCAATTTCGCCGAACCGCCGTGGAGGCTAGAATGTCGGGCTTGTTTGACGGGTTGGCCGCTGGCGAAGACGCCGCGGCTCGCCCTGATTGTCACCTCACGCCCCACGCCTCAAGCCTCATCCTCCGTATGCCTCGCACCGCGATCACGCCCACCCGCGAAGAGAACTATCCCGAGTGGTATCAGCAAGTCGTCAAGGCCGCCGACCTGGCGGAGACCTCCGATGTGCGCGGCTGCATGGTCATCAAGCCGTGGGGCTACGCGATCTGGGAGAACATCCAACGCCGCCTGGACGACATGTTCAAGGCGACCGGGCACGAGAACGCGTACTTTCCGCTGTTCATCCCCATGAGTTTCCTGGAAAAGGAAGCCGAGCACGTCGAGGGGTTTGCCAAAGAGTGCGCCGTGGTGACGCACCACCGCTTGGAGCCTGACGGGCAGGGCGGGTTGCAGCCGGCGCCCAGCGCCAAGCTGGAAGAACCGCTGATCGTCCGCCCCACCAGCGAGACGATCATTGGCGCCACCTTCGCCCGCTGGGTGCAGTCGTACCGCGACCTGCCGATTCTGATCAACCAGTGGGCCAACGTGGTCCGCTGGGAGCTGCGCACCCGCATGTTCCTCCGCACGGCCGAATTCCTGTGGCAGGAGGGCCACACCGTGCACGCCACCCGCGAGGAGGCGGAGCAGGAAACCCGCCAGATGCTGGACGTGTACGCCGAGTTCGCCGAAGGCGCCATGGCCATGCCGGTCATCAAGGGCGAGAAGACCGCCGGCGAGCGGTTCCCCGGCGCCGTGGCCACGTACAGCATCGAAGCGATGATGCAGGACCGCAAAGCGCTGCAGGCCGGCACGAGCCACTTCCTGGGGCAGAACTTCAGCAAGGCCCAAGAGATTAAGTTCCAAAGTGAGAGCGGCGACCTGGAGTATGCCTGGACGACCAGTTGGGGCGTGTCGACGCGGCTGGTTGGCGGGTTGATCATGTCGCACGCCGACGACGACGGGCTGGTGCTGCCGCCCAAGCTGGCGCCCGCGCACGTGGTCATTCTGCCGATTTACCGCAACGACGACGAACGCGCCGAGGTGCTGCCGTTCTGCGAGCAGCTCAAATGCGACCTCTCGGCCCAGCAGTACGACGGCCAACCAGTGCGCGTGCGCGTCGACGATCGCGACCTCCGCGGCGGCGATAAGAAATGGCAGTGGGTCAAACGCGGCGTGCCGCTACGGGTGGAAGTCGGCCCCCGCGACATCGCCGGCGGCCAACTCATGCCCGCCCGCCGCGACAGCAGCGAGAAGCCCGCCAAAATCGCCCGCGATCAGTTCGTGGCGACGATCGCCGCGACGCTGACCGAGATCCAACAGTCGCTGTTCGACCGCGCGGCCGCCGCGCGTGACGCAGTGACCGTAAAGATTGACAGCCTGCCGGAGTTCGAGAAGTTCTTCACGCCTAAAAATGCCGAGCAACCGGAGATCCACGGCGGCCTGGCCTACTGTCACTTCGTCGACTCGCCCGAGATGGAGGCGAAGCTCAAGGCACTGAAAGCCACGGTGCGGTGTGTGCCGCTGGACGGCGACGACGAGCCGGGCAAGTGCATCTTCACCGGCCAGCCGAGTGCGCGCCGCGGCGTGTTTGCCAAGGCGTACTAGCCGTCGCGTCCCGGAGGGCGTGGCCCTCCGGCTAGTGGGCACTGCTCCAGCTGGAAACGCGGGGAGAATCTGCTTGCACTGAATGATGTATATGCGTATACATGTGGTCGCTGCAAGAGTTCTCCCCCTAGCCGGACCGCCACGCGGTCCGGGACGCCGCGCGCAGGAGCCTCGCCATGCCCTGCTACCTCTTCACTTACCACGCGTACGGTTCGTGGCTGCCCGATCGCCGGCGCGGCTACGTCCGCCGCGATCGCGGCATCATTCCGGCGGACACGCACGTGGCGAAGCTTTACCGCCGCGACATGGCCGAGTCGCCAGTTGTGCTAAACGGGGCGCTGCAGAGAGCGGCGATTGCCGCGCTGCTCGACTCGCAACAGCCGCAGCGGTTCAACATGCACGCGATGGCAACCGATAGGACCCACGTGCATGCGCTCCTGAGCTGGCGCGATAGTCGTGATGCCGTGAAGATGCGAGCCCTGTTGAAAGGCTCGGTCACGCGCGCGTTGAACGCCGAGTTCGGTCGGCGCAATTGGCTTGCCGAAGGCGGCAGCCGCAAGCAGGTCCGCGATCGACGGCACTTCGACCACCTGCGCACGGAGTACCTCCCTAAGCATACGGGGTGGAAGTGGTTGCCTGAGCGTGGATACTTTTTGTAGGCCGTCGACTCGCGCGTCCCGGAGGGCGGTGGCCCTCCGGCTAGTGGTGCGCTGATACAGACTTCAGACATTAGCCGGACCGCCACGCGGTCCGGGACGCTTCGGTCCGCCCCTGCCAAACACAACAAACCATGGGCGCCATCCACTCCCCTCAACCGGCCCTGCTGCTCGTCGCCGCCAGCAGTCGCTACGCGGCGGCGCTCGACTGGGCGCGCGACCGCGCAGCCGGTGATTTCGGCCCGTTGGCCGCCACCAGCCCGGCGTTCGATTTCACCGAGACCGACTACTACGCCGCGGAGATGGGCGGCGATCTGAAGAAGCAATTCTGGGTCCACGCTCCGCTGATCGATCCCGGGCGGCTGCCGGCGATCAAGCGGGCGACCAACGCGTGGGAAGCCGAGTACGCCGCGGCGGCCGGCCATCCCGAGTCGCGGCCGCTGAATCTCGACCCCGGATACCTCACGCTTGCCAAGCTCGTGCTGGGGAGTACCAAGGACCACGCCCACCGGATCTACCTGGGCCAGGGGATCTATGCCGAGGTGACGCTCAGCTACCGCAGTCGCCAGTGGCAGCCGCATCCGTGGACCTATCCCGACTATCGCCGCGACGACTTTCAGGAGTTCTTTTCGCAGTGCCGGGAACTGCTCCGCGGCGGCGGCGGGGGCAGTTTGACGCCCGGCGGCGGCGGCTCGTAAACTGAAACGTTCGGCCAAGTCGCTTGCCGCTTTGCCGCTTTGCCGCTTTGCCGCTTTGGCGTTTTGTCGACGGCCGCTTGCCCCTCGTTTCGAAACCAACGGACCGCGTTGCCCTATGAAACGTTTGCTTCCGCTGATTGTGATTTCGCTTGTCGCCGGCGTCGGCCTGGGCGCGGCGTTGGGGTACTACGACGCTCGCCCGTGGGCGTTTCACGTGACGCCCTCAGCCACGCCGCAACCCGTCGACGAGCCGCAATCCGACGCGGCGCCTGCCGACGGCCCGCGGGCTGTCGTCGATGAATCGACGTTCCATTTCGACAAGATGGAACGCGGCACGAAAATGCGGCACGAGTTCGAGATTCGCAACACAGGCGAGGCAACGCTGTCGATCGACTACGTCAGTCACACCTGCAAGTGCACCAAGGTCGAGTTGAACGGCAAGGAGGTCGAGCCCGGCGCCGAGATCGACGTGGCCCCGGGCGACTCTGCCGTGGCGGCATTGGAATGGGAAGCGAAGACCGCCGCGGGGCCCTTCCGTCATGGCGGCACGTTCAACACCAACGATCCGGCGCATTCGCGGATTGAATTGATCGTCGAAGGCGACGTGGTCGAGTCGACGACCCTGCAGCCGCCGCTGCTGCGGTTCGAAGCGGTACCGGTCGCCGAGACCGGCACGGCCGAGATCCTGGTCGTTGCCTACATGGAGCCAGAGGTCGTGATCGAGTCGTATGAGTTCGACGACCCCGACTTCGCCGCGCGGACCACGGTGACCGTGGAGCCCGTCGCCAAGGAGGATCTGCCCGAGGACGCGTCGGCCGCGGCTCGCGTTCGTGTGGAGTACCACCCGAACGGCGTCATCGGCCAGTTTTTCAGCGGGCTGCATCTGAAGACAAATCTCAAGAAGGCCCCCGAGCTGGTTGTGCCCGCCTTCGTGCTGGTGCGGGGCGAAGTGTCGATCTACGGGGTCGGTTGGACCCGCGAACGGGGCGTGTTGCGAATGCCGACGATCTCCGCCCAATCCGGCGGCGAGGTCGATCTGCTGGTCAATGTCCGCGGCGATCTGGCGGCGCAGGGCGAACTGCAGATTGCCGAGGTCAGTCCCGAACCGCTGCAGGCGGAATTGGGCGCGCCCAAGCAATTGCGGGGCGAGCTGAGGCAATACCCGCTGAAAGTGTCCATCCCAAAGGGGGCTCGTCCCATGGTCCGGATGGGCGAGGATCACGGCGGCGACGGGCTAATCGTCCTGAAATCGACCGTGCCGGACGCCCCGGAATTCCGCATGCGGGTGCAGTTCCGCGTCACGCCGTAGGGGCGGAACGACGTAGCTTCCCGCCGCGCCAGTCGGTACGATTGCGGGTCGGGGCGGCAGGGCCGAATCCGCCTTTGCCCGCTGCTTGTCTCGCCCGTAATTCACAGCTCGCAACTTCTGTTTTCCAGTAGAGATACACCGACAATGGATCGCACCTTTCGTCGCCTCTGGGGAGGCTTGTTTCTAGCCCTGACCGTACTGCTGACCTTCGTGGTTTACGCGACGCGCCCGTCGCAACTGCCGCTGACGGCTCCGGTGACTCTGGTGGCCAGCGGAAGTTCGACGATCGACCCGATCGAAGTGAACGGTCCCATCTTCGTCGACTGGCCCAAACCGGACTTGGCGCTGGTGTTTACTGGCGAATTGGACGGCTACATGGAACCGTGCGGCTGCTCGGGCCTGGAAAATCAAAAAGGCGGCTTGAAACGCCGCATGGCAATGATCGAGGGCCTTCAGAAACAGGGCTGGCCTGTTGCGCTGTTCGACGTGGGCGGTCTGACGAAGCGGTTGGGACCGCAAGCTGAGATCAAATTTCGCTTTGTCGCTGCCGGCTTGGTTCAGATGGGATACTCGGCAATCGGGTTGGGTCCCCAGGAGCTGCAGCTCAACGCCGACGCGGTCGCCTTCGCCCTGGCGAATCTTGATCCGGAGAAAAACCCCTTCGTCGCAGCCAACGTGGGCATCTACGGTTTCGACAGCGGCATGACCGCTGACTACCGCGTGATCGAAGCGGGCGGCAAGCGCATTGGCGTGACCAGCGTCCTGGGGGCGAAGCACTGCGAAGAGATCGCCAAGTCCGCTGACATTGAAGTCAAAGAGCCCGGCCAGGCGCTGGTCGAGGTATCGCCGAAGCTCAACGCCGAGAATTGCGATCTGCAAGTGCTGCTGGTCCATGGTACGCCGCAAGAAGCCCGCGAGCTCGCGGTGCAGTTCCCGCAGTTTCAGTACGTGGCCACCGCCGGGGGGGCTGAGGAGCCGCCGGCGCTGCCTGGCAAGATCGACGGCAGCACGGCCATGCTCATCGACGCGGGCCACAAAGGCATGTACGCAGTCGTGGTGGGCTTGTACTTCAACGACGCCCAAACGCCCATGCGATACCAGCGCGTGCCGCTGGATGTGCGATTCTCCGACGCTCCCGAGATGCAGCAGAAGATGGTCGATTACCAGGAGGAGCTGAAGCTGCTCACGTTCGCTGGCTTGGGGCTCAAGGGCACCCCGCATCCGGACGGCGAGTTCATCGGCTCAGCCGCGTGCGCCGATTGCCACACCGAAGCGACCGAAGTCTTTGAAGAGACGCCTCACGCCCACGCGCTCGACACGCTGCGGAATCTCGACCCGCCGCGGCATTTCGATCCCGAGTGCGTCAGTTGCCACGTCGTCGGGTGGAATCCGCAGAAGTACTACCCGTATTCGTCGGGGTATTTTGGCGTTGAAGAAACGCCCCAGATGTTCCATCAAGGCTGCGAGAACTGCCACGGCCCCGGCGCCGCTCACGTGGCGGCCGAAAGCGGCGACGTGGACGCCACCGAAGAGCAGATCGACAAGCTCCGCGAGGACATGCGGCTGCGACTGGTCGACAACGAAGGCAACATGGAAGGACAGGTCCTGGGACCGGTCGTCAAGAATTGCATGGAATGCCACGACCTGGACAACAGCCCTGACTTTGACTTCCAGGAATACTGGCCGGAAGTCGAGCACTACGGGGTGGATTGAAGCGGGTTGTCAGTGGTCCGTTGTCAGTCGTCAGCTGCTGGTAGCCGTGCGTCAGATCACCGCACAACTGACAATTGACGACGGACCACGGACGCTTACTCAATCTCCGCCAGCACTTCGTCGGGAATCTCGAAGTTCGCTGCGACCGACTGCACGTCGTCGTGGTCGTCGAGCGCTTCCATCATTTTGAGCACTTTGCGGGCGTCGTCTCCGCCCAGTTCGACGCTGTCTTTGGGAACCCAGGCGATCTCGCGCGACTCGATTTCCAGGCCGGACGCCTCGACGGCGTCGCAGACGTCATTGAACGCCTCGGTGCTGGTGATCATCTCGAACTGGCTGCCTTCATGGCGGACGTCGTCGGCCCCCGCCTCCATGCCCAACTCCAGCAGCGACTCTTCGTTCGTCTTGTCGTCGTCGATTCGTACGATGCCCTTGCGGTCGAACATCCACGCGGCGCAGCCCGTGGCGCCCAGCTTGCCGCCGTTGAGTTCAAAAATCTTGCGCACCTCGGGGGCCGTGCGGTTGCGATTGTCGGTGAGAATCTCGCACATCACCGCGACGCCGCTGGGGCCGTGGCCTTCGTAGAGCACGGACTCGAGGTTGCCGCCGTCGAGTTCGCCGGTTCCTTTTTTGATGGCGCGCTCGATGTTGTCTTTGGGCATGCTGACCGCTTTGGCGTCGTTGATCGCGTAGCGGAGCTTGAGATTCGTTTCCGGGTCGCCGCCGCCGTGCTTGGCCGCGACGATGATTGCCTTGGAGAGCTTGCTCCACAGCTTGCCGCGCTTGGCGTCAATCGCCGACTTCTTGTGAGCGATGTTTGCCCAGTGGGAATGTCCTGCCATGGCTGATCAGCGTCTTGAGTCGCGGGAGAGAGGAACGGGCGGCGGGCGGCCCGACGCGGCGGTCGAATGGGTTGCCGTCTGGCGCGTTAGCGCGGCTTGCGCTTGGCGCCCTTCTTGGTCGGCGTCTTCTTCTTTTTCTTCTTCGCCGTCGCGGAGGTTTTGCTCGCCTTCTTTTTCACGGCCGCTTTCTTCTTGGCGACCTTTTTCTTCGCCGGCGCCTTTTTGGCTCCGCTGGTCTTGGCTGCCGGCTTCTTCTTCTCCGCAGCGGCTGGCTTCTTCTTGGTCGGCGTCTTGGTCGCCGCCTGCTTTTTGCCGCCGCTGGTCTTCGGCTTGGCCGGCTTCGATGCGGACTTCGCCGGAGGGGCGGGCTCGGCCGCCGGGGCGGCCTCCTTCACCGCACGCTTCGGCAGGCGCTCCTTGCAGTCGGGATCAATCTCCAGCAGCAGCTTGCGGATGTTCGGCCCCAGCGGGCTGCGGAAAAATTCCACGCCGAGTTGATGAAGCAAGCTGGCCGCTTCGACGCCCTTGCTCTTGGCAACGGCCCGCTCCAAGCCGGGCGACTGGCCCTTGGCCGCTTCGTTGTCAGTGACGATGCCCACGATGCGGAAGCACTCCAGCAGGCTGGGGCTCACCGGGATGGCGTGCCCCGCCAGGCCGTGTTGCGTGACGTAGGCTACTGTGAACGGCGTGCTGCCGTTGTACTTCTCGATCTGCTTGGCGGCCTGGCCAAGATTCTGCTTTCGCATCGGCTCGAGATCGTAGCTGTAGTGCGTCTCGAACACGCTCTGCAGCACGCGCTTCAGTCGCGTGGCCGACTCCTCCGGGTCGTTCAGCGGCTTCATCACGTCGGCCAGCTCGCGCAGCGTACTGACCCGCACTTCGTTCCAGTCGAAGTAGTCGGTCTTGAGCGAATCGAACACCTTGTCGGCGGCGTCCTGCGGCGAGTTCTCGACGCAGCAGGCCACGATCAAGTGGTCCAAGACCGTCCGGTCCTTGGGCGGCGCGGCCGGTTTGAAGTGCTTCTTGACGACTTTTAGCGCGTGATTGATCAGCGTCGCGCGATTCTTGGCGGCCATAGTCAGTGAGTGCGTGATGCGATGGAATGCGGAACTGCGGTTTCAATACGTTCAAGCGGCGCCGGCTTAGGCGCCGGCTGCGTCGTCGTCCCTGACGGATTCGTTGGCGCCGTCATCGGCGTCTTCGTCCGACTCGGCGTCGGGCGGCAGGACGTCGTCCAGCAGGCGAGCGATTTCAATGGAGCGTTTCACGCCCATGTCGAGCACGAACGTCAACCGAGGCGTGTAGCGAGTATCGATGCGAGCGGCCACCTTCTGCTGCAGAAAGCCGGCGGCGCTTTGCAGGCCGTGCAAGCACAGCTTCTGCTGCTGATCGCTGCCCATGATCGACACGTTGACCTTGGCCTGCCGCATGTCGGGCGCGACCTCGACGGAGGTGACGGTCACGCCGGCGATGCGGGGATCGCGCAAGTCGCGCAGGATCGCCATGCTGACGACTTCGCGGATGGCTTCGGCGGCTTTGAGGGTCCGGCGGGAACTCATGGCACTGGTGCGGGCGAGCACGTCGCCCCCAAGGGGAAGGTGCGGGAGGACGGTCCGAGCGGTCGCCGCCCGGGGACGCGAGCGATCAATCGTCGAACGTTCGGCCGACTTCCTCGACGCGATACACTTCCAGCAAGTCGGCTTCTTTGAGGTCGTTGAACCCGCCCAACTTGATGCCGCACTCCATGCCTTCGCGAACTTCCTTGGCGTCGTCCTTTTCGCGTCGCAGCGTGTCGATGACGTAGTCGCCCACGATCGTGTTGTCGCGAATCAAACGGGCGCGGGCGTTGCGCTCGACCTTGCCGGCCAGGACGCGGCACCCGGCCACCGTGCCAATGCGACTGATCTTGAAGATCTGCTGCACCAATGCACGGCCCAGATCGATCTCGCGCTCTTCGGGCTTCAGCATGCCCTCCAGCGCGGCCTTCAGGTCTTCAGTGATCTTGTAAATGATCTCGTAGCGACGAATTTGCACGCCGCGGGCGTCGGCCAGTGCGCGGGCCTTTTCGTCCGGCACCACGTTGAAGCCGATGATGATCGCGTCGGACGCGTCGGCGAGCGTGACGTCGGCTTCGGTCACGCCGCCCACCGTGGCCTGCAGGATTTTGACTTTGACTTCGGGATGATCGAGCTTGCCCAACTCTTTCTGGATCGCTTCGATCGACCCGCGCACATCGGCCCGCAGGATGATGTTGAGCGTTTGCACCTCGTCGGCGCCTTCCAGGCGGTCGAACAGGTTCTCCAGCGTCACATGCACGGGGCCGCCGCTGAGCGCTCGGTCGCGTTCGGCGTCGGCGCGGTTTTCCGCGATTTCGCGAGCCGCGGCGATGTCGTCCAGCACGTAGAAATGCTCGCCGGCGCCCGGCGCCGTGTCGAGGCCCGACAGCGTGACCGGCACGCTGGGACCCGCTTCTTCATGACGCTCGCGGGGCTGCAGGGTGTCGTACATCGCTTTGACGCGGCCGTACGCGGTGCCGCAGACGACCACGTCGCCCACGTGCAGCGTGCCGTTGCGAACCAGCACCTTCGACATCACGCCCTGATCGGCGTCCTGCTGCGACTCCAGGCAGGTGCCAATGGCCGCGCGCGACGGGTTGGCTTTGTACTCGTGCAGTTCGGCCACCGTCAGCAGCGTTTCCAGCAGATCGTCGATCCCCTCGCCGGTGATGGCGCTGGTCTTGATGACTTCGATTTCACCGCCCCATTCGACCGGCAGCAAATCATTGGCCGCCAGGCCCTGCATGGCGCGGTTGATGTCGACGCCCGGCAGGTCGCACTTGTTCAGCGCCACGACGATCGGCACTTCGGCCGCGCGAGCATGGCTGATCGCTTCTTCGGTCTGCGGCATGATGCCGTCGTCGGCCGCCACGACCAACACGGCGATGTCGGTCACGTTGGCGCCGCGGGCGCGCATTTCGGTGAACGCCTCGTGGCCCGGCGTATCGACGAATGAAATCTTGCGACCGTCCTTGTCGACCTGGTAAGCGCGGATGTGCTGGGTGATGCCCCCGCTTTCGCCGCTGACCACGTTGATGCCGATGATGCTGTCCAGCAGCGACGTCTTGCCGTGGTCGACGTGCCCCAGGAACGTGATGACCGGCGCCCGGGGTTGCAGGTCGGCGGGATCATCCTCTTGCTGGAGAATGGCTTCGAGCGTTTGGTCCTCGAATGACTTCTCGGCGATGAATTCGACGTTGGCGTCCAACTCGGCCGCGATGAACTCGGTGAGTTCCGGGTCGAGCACCGCCGTGATGGTCGTCATGACGCCTTCCTGCATCAGAATTCGCAGGATCTGCGCCGCGGGCACGCCGGCCGCCTCGGACAGCTCGCGCACCGTGCAGGGCAACTGCAACTGCACGGCGTCTTTCCGCGGCGCCGCGGTGTTGACGCCGCTGCGCCGGCTTCTGGTCAGGCGGCGCGACGGCCGAAATGCGGGCCCGTCGTCGTCGCCCCGTCGTCCGCCGCGACGACGGTTGAGTTGCCGCTGTTCGCGTCCGCCCAGCATGGGGGCGTCGCCGTCTTTGCGGTCTTTGCCGCCGCGAGCGCGTCGACCGCCGCGACCGCGTTCGGTCTCCGCGGCGCGATCCGCTTTCTCTTTTTCTAGCGCGTCCTCATGGCGGCGCAGATGGGCGGCCAACGGCTTCGAGCCGGCTTTGCTCGCCTTGAGCGCGTCGGCCGGCAGCTTCATGTCCGGCTTCTGAGCCGGCGGTTCGTTGGCTTTGGCGGCCGGCTTGGGCGGCTCCTTCGACGGCAACGGCGCCAGCTTGATCGCGGGACGCGGCCGGTTGCCGCCGGCCGGCTTGCCGCCGCGCGGCGCACCGCCGCCGGGCTTGCTGCCGTCGGCGGGAAGCACCGGCGGTTTGCCAGGCTTGGCGCCGCCGGGGCCGATGTAGTCGTCGCGCCGCATCACGCCAGCCAGCGGACCTGGCGTCGTGGGAGCCGCCTCGACGGGGGCTTCTGGCGGGGAAGTTTCCTCGACAGCGGGCGCCTCCGCAGCGGCCTCTTCGGTCGCCGGCGCTTCGCCGACTTCCGCCGGTTCCGGCGGAGCCTCGGATGCGGGCTCGGGCGTCGGCTCAGGCTGCGCCGGTTTGGGAGTGGGCAGTACCCGCACCTTGCCGGTGCGCGCCGGCTGGCGCGGCCGCTCGGGGGCCAGCGGGGCCTGGTTCTCGCCGCGCGGCGCGGCGCCGCCGCCCTGCGGTTTGGAGAAGTGGTCCTTCAATTTGACCACTTCATCTTCATCAAGACTGGCCAGCGCAGAGCCCTTGCCCCGGATGCCAATCTGGTTACAGACGTCGACCAGCTCTTTGCTGTCGACGTTCAGTTCCTTCGCGAGTGCGTAAATGCGAACCGCCAAGTTGATCTCTCCATGTCGCCCGCCGGGCCGCTGCAACGAGCATCGGCGGGGCGAACCTACTTACGTGACTTTCAACTAACCATGAAAGGCGTCCTCCAAAAGCTGCGGCGTCGGGGGGCGACGCTCCTGTAGCTTACGACCCTTCCTCGCCGGTCGCTTGATCGGGGCCCGGCTTGGGCTCCGATTCGGCAACGGCTTCTTCCGGCTGTTCCGATTCTGCGGCCGCGCCTTCGTCCTCCGCAGGCGCTTCCGCCTCGGCGGCCGGACCTTTCGCAGCCGCTTCCTGAGCGGCGATTTCCGCCTCGATCGCCTCCAGGCGTTCCTGCTCCCGCTTCATCCGCCGAGCTTCCGCCGCAGCGGCCTCGGCCTCTTCGGCCTTCTCCTCGGCCTGCGAGACGATCACGTCGACCTGCTCCTCGGTCAACTCGCCCATGGCCATCAGGTGGTCCGGCTCGATGATCGACAGGTCGTCGTAGCTCAGGAAGCCTTCTTCCACGAGCCGCTCGGCCAGTTCGATGGTCATGCCGTCCAGGGCGCTGAAGCCCGTGACGGCTCGATCGATCGACTCGGCCAACTCCTCCTGAGTCATAATTTCGATGTCCCAGCCCGACAGCTTGGTGGCGAGTCGGACGTTCTGCCCGCGGCGACCAATGGCCAGCGACAGCTGATCTTCGCGGACCAGCACGATCGCCCGGCCGAGCATGCGGCACAGGATGACCTGCTCGACTTCGGCCGGTTGCAGGGCGTTGGGAATCAGGGACTCGACGTTTTCGTCCCAGCGAACGATATCGATCCGCTCGCCGGCGAGTTCGTCGACGATGTTCTTAATGCGGTTGCCGCGGACGCCGACGCAGGCGCCGACACAGTCAACGCGGGGGTCGCTGCTGATCACGGCGATCTTCGAGCGGTAGCCCGGCTCGCGAGCCAACGCCTTGATTTCGATGACGCCGTCGGCGATCTCGGGAATCTCCTGCTCGAACAGTCGCTGCACCAGCGACGGGTGAGCCCGGCTGAGGATCACTTTCACGCGGCTGCCGCTCTTGCGGACTTCGTACACGGTGCAGCGAATGCGTTCGTTCACATGGTGCGTTTCGCCGGGGATCTGCTCGCTGCGGGGCAGGATCGCTTCGACGTTGGTCAATTGGACCGTCGCGGCGCCGCCGTCGTAGCGGTGGATTACGCCGCTGATCATGTCGTTGACCAGCTCGGTGTACTCGTCGAACAGGGCGTCCCGCTCCGCTTCGCGGATCTTCTGGATCATCACCTGCTTGGCGGTCTGCGCGCCAATGCGCCCGACGGTCTCTTCCGAATCGAGCGGCTCGCCGTCGCACGAGGCGCTGATCTCGCCGCTCTCCCGGTCGATGTCGACCACAATGTCAGCCTCTTCGCCGTAATGCTTTTTCGCAGCAGACACCAGAGCGGCTTCGATTCCCTCGAAGACGATTTCTTTCTCGATGTTCTTGTCGCGGTGGATCGCATCGACGATCCGCAGCACTTCGGCAGCATTCATGACGTGTGGTTCTTTCCCGCGGCGTATGTCGCCCGCCGCGCAGGCATACCGAGTTGTCCGAGTTGTAAGCGACCGCCGCGAGGCCGCCAGGGCTGAGCGCGCAAAACGAGCGTCGAGCTGTCTGCACAACTCGAGCGTTTCGCAGCGCCGCTGGCCGCCGGGGCTCCGCTGGGCCGCCGCCAGTTGGCGAAACTACTTGTAGCTAGCCAACTTAGCGACTTCCTGAATCTGGCTAAGGTATCGGCCGCGCCGGCGCATGTCAACCGGCGCCAGCGACCAACTGGGCCGGTTTCGCCGCCTGCGCCGTCGCGATTAGCCGCGGCTGACCGCCAGCGCCGCCGCCTGTCCCTGGGGCGTCACGGTCAGCTTCAGGAAAGAATCGCCCGCCAAGTCGCCGGACTGCGACACTTTCACGGGACACTTGGGGTCGGGCTCGGAAAAATTGAGCGTGGGCAGCAGCGCGCCCGATTGCAGCGACAGCAGGCTGGCGATCAGCTCGACGACGCCGCTGCCGGCCCCCAGGTTGCCAAAGTAGCTCTTCGCCGCCGCCACGGGCGTGTCGGCCGCCGCGCCGTCCAGAATGCAGGCCAACGCGGCCGCTTCGGCCTCGTCGCAGGCGGTGTCGCCCAGGCCGTGGGCCGAGACATGCCCCAGCGCCGCCGTGTCGAGCTCGGCCTCGTCGAGCGCCGCCCGGCCGGCCAAAGCCAGGGCGTCGGCACGTCGCGCGTGCAGGTCGCCGTCAGTCGCCGTCGCGCTGCCGGTGCCGATGATCTCGCCGTAAATGGTGGCCCCGCGGGCCAGCGCTGCGTTGCGCTCCTCCAGCAGCACGGCCCCGGCGCCTTCGCCCACGACCATGCCGGTCCGTCGGGCGTCGAACGGTCGGCAGGCCTCGGCCGGCGGCAGCGACGGGTCGGCCAGCTGTTCGGTCTGATGGGCGTGGATTGTCTTGAACGAGTGAATCCGGCTGCCCGTGGCCCCGGCCAGCATCGCATCGGCGTGGCCGCGGGCGATCGTCTGGGCCGCCTCGCGAATCGCCATCACGCCGGCGGCTTCCCGCATGGTGAGCGAGTTGTTCGGCCCGCGGAAGTCGTTGAAGATCGCGATGTGGCTGGCCGGCATGTTGGGCAGATAGTTGAGCATCCACAGCGGATTCATCTCGGCCAGACCGTCCTCGCCCCACCGCTCGCTCTGGAAGTCGCCCTCGGCCACGCCGCATTTCAGCATGCCCGCCAGCAGATCCTCCGGCGGGCTCAGCAGGTAGTCGCAGCCAAACACCACGCCGGCCCGCTCGGGCGCTGCGCCGGTTGCGCCGGCGTCGCCGATCGCCTGCTGCGCGGCGGCCACGGCCATCATCGACTCGCGCGACATCATTTTTAGCGCCTTGCGAATCGCTTTCTTGGCGTCTTTCTCCAGCTCGCCGAAATCGTCGATGTGACCGGTGAAGTCGCGCGCCTCGCCGCCGTACGTGGCCAGCGCTTCCATGGGGGGCAGCGTTTGCAGGGCGGCCACGCCGCTGCGCCCTTCGGCGATGGCGGTCGCCATCGATTCGACCGAGTTGCCCAGCGGCGAAATGACGCCCAGGCCAGTGATGACGACGCGACGAGAAGCTGCGGCAGCGGACATGGCAGGCGAGCGGGGCAGGGCGGCGGAGCACGTGGAGCGGCCAGCGCCGCCCACAAACCACCCAGGATACCGGGGCCCAATCGCTGCGGCTAGGTCGCGATGGTGCGGCGAGCGGCGGGCGTCAGCCCGCTACTGTACGGCGAAATAGGTGGCCGCGGGACTAACAGGGAGCACGGCTCCTGATTGCGAGGCGGCGATTGCGCGAACCTGCGGGCCGGCTGCGCACTCCCCCCTCCCATGGGATCGTCCGCCGCCAACACCGACCGACAGTCCGCCAGCAGCGAGCCGACGCTCGCCAAACCGCTGGCGCCGGAGGACGTGCGCATTGGCGACTACGTGGCCGTGCTCGACTGGACCTACGAGGCGCCCTCGTTCCTATGGTGCTGCAGCGACGACTGGCAGAATGACGACGACGTGGTGCGGGTGCGGCTCCTGCCGCTCAGCGAGCACCTGACCCCGCTGCGCGTGGAGGCCGCCTGCCTGCCGTTCGTGCTGGTCGCCACGCCCAACGGCCAGTGCCGCACGCTCGACCTGCGGCAGGTGCGCTTCGCGCGACTCGACCTCAAGTACGGTCGGCAAGCGTGGAAGAAACTGAGGCCCGGCAAGCCTCAATCAAAGCGGAAGCGGCGATGATCGCCATGGCGCAAACGGTCGGCAAGTTGGCAACACGCTGACACGACAGATTTGCGGCTCGCGGCGAACGGTACGTGCCAGAGGCCAAGCGACGCCTTGGTCATTCGGCCTGCACTCCATTTGCATCGGAATTGCAACTACCCGTTACGCACGATTCCGATGCTCTTCCGCGATTCTTCAAAGGTGACCTCGCGCGTTCGCGAGGGAAAGCCGTTGGACTTGGAAACCAGGCATCCGACGGAGCAGTAGTAGTCCTCGGTAAACGGGTTGGCACCGAGCGTCCGCGCATACCGAACGACCATTTCAGATGTCAGGCGATGGCGGATCGACTTATTCTCGTAACTTTGCAGGTCCTCAAACGGCAGCGGATCACCGTAGGTGTCCCAGGACCAGCGTCCGCCATCATTTGTCGCGCTAATGGAGCGACTTAAGTTGTAGAGCCCGACGGGCGGCTGCCCGTAGAGATCGAACCGCGCCTGCCCAAACAAGCGGTTATTGAGATTAGGTCGGCAAGAGAGGATTAGACCGCGACACGCCAGAATTTCGGACAGATATGCGATCGGCGACTGCGGATCGCTGCCGATGACGAAGTTGTCGACGTACGTCGTCCACTTGGAGTGTGTGGCGATCCATAGGTGGCGAGTTTTCGGCCCCGAGAGCGGTTCAAGGCGAGACAGCATCTGCGGCAGATCACAGCGGAGTTTGCAGAACTCAGAGCGTCCGATCTGTGCTCGCCAGTGGCGGTCCGCTTCGACGACAGCATCGAGCGGGCATTCAAGCAGCCCGACGCAGAACATCGTTGGCGGAAACCGTTCTTGCAGTGGCGTCATGACCGACGGACTCACAACAACCTGACCGAGACGTTTTACAGGTCATTTCTTGGAAAGCGGCGACTCTGTCAGGCAAGGGTAAGGACACATCTCGTTTAGTTGAGCCAGCGGGCAAGGCGTTTTTTGGCTTGCTCATGATTCACGACGTTGCCCGCGGCAATCTGCCTTTCGCCGATCTCCAACTTCTCCAGCAGGATGACCTGCTCCAGGAATGCGTCGAGATCGACGTCCTCTGGGAATGAGTCGAGCAGCGACTTGATTGTCTGCTTTTGCACGATGTACGCCTTGCGCGGCGGCAAATACGACGGGGAGTTGGTCTACGCAGACTTTGCTGCGCGTCTCCGCGTCACTTTAGGCAACGATGCGGGGCAAGTCACGCACCAGGCGTCGACTTTTCGAACCGGACGACTCAATACCGCCCGTGGAACGTCCGTTCGTTGCGGAACGCCGTCGACGGCGTGCCGCTCGGCGGCGTCGCGCCGGGGGCGGCTTGGATGGCGGTCGACGGGCCGATGCTCTCGACCATCAGCAGTGCATCGGCGCGGGGCGCCGACTTGGGCAGCGGCAGCAGATCGGTGACCAAGTTGGGCTTTTCCGGACCCGGCGCGGCGACGACGCCCATCGACAGCAGCAACACGCTGTCGGTCGGCCAGCGGAACCGCTCGTGCACTTGCACCATTGTCATTTGCGGCACCTCGATTTGCGCCCGCTGGTTGGGCGACATGGGCGAGGGGACCTCCAACTGCACGGGCAACATCTTCTCGATCTGCGCCAGTCGCAGCTTGACCACCGCGTCGGTGGTGCGCGTGTCGAGCGTCAGCAGCGGGCTGAACTCCAGCGAGAAGCCTTCGTCCAGCTGGCCCAGTTCCGGCTGATAGCCGGGCCAGGCGTTTTGGGTTTGGATCACGCCCTTGGCGTACGATCGCGGCTGCATAGTGGAAATGACCGTCGATTGCCCGTTGAGCACCGCCATGTGCGGCAAGTTGTGCTCGCGGAAATCAGTGCGGCGGCGCATCTCGGCCAGCAACACGGCGGCGTCCTCGCGGGCCATGATCCAGCCCTGCACGCCGGGCGACTGCACGGGAACGGCCGTCATCAACGGCAACGCCCGCGCCCGCCAGTTGGGGTTCTTGAGCGTCATGATCCGCAGGCCAAAGCCGTGGCTCTCGGCCTGCTTGTTGACGAACCGGTCGACAATGTCAGCGACCATGGCCTGCATCTGCGGCGTGTGGTACACGCGCAGCGTTTTGCGATCGGCGCTCAACAGCCCGACGGGGGATGAGTGCCACGCCTCGTAGCCGGTTTCGCGCAAGATCCAGTCGACGATCGCCTGTTCGGGCTGCGCGGTGTCGGTCACCCGCAGCGTGTAGGGGGTGATGTCGTATTCGCGCCACACCTGACCATGATCGTTGGGCAGCTGGCCCGATCCTTTGGTCACTTGGGCGTGCGTCGGCTGCGGGCCCGCAGGCGCTTGAGGAGTTGGCGTAATCGTATTATCGGTGGCTGGAGCGGACGTCTGCTGATAGGGCGTTTCGGACGGCGCCCCCTGATAGCGATTGCCGGCGTCGGCGACGATCGCTTCGCTTGCGGTAGCGCGCCAAGCCGAATCGGGCCCCTGGGCGCGGGAAGCAGCAGGCATCGCCGTGCAACAAACCCCGCTGCAACAGGCTAATAGTCCCCATGCAATTCGCTTGCAGTCCATGACATCACTCTCCGTGGGCGAGTCCGCCCGTTCGACCGTCACCCTGGTTCGCCGTCGCGCATCTCGTGGTCGCTGCGCGCACGACGGAGCCCGGGCGGATGTTCCGCGGGCGGGACTGTAGGGGGCCGGCGACCGTGGTGCAAGGTCGGCTCGCGAGCCGTGCGGGGACCGTCGCTTCATCGGGAATTCGCGAGGATGTCCCGGCGACGCACGTGGCTGCGGCGACGCTCGCTTGGCGGCCTGCAAGGCGTGATAGCAGGCCGTTGGCATCACGTTTGCGTCAATGCACTGGCCAACGAGGTCGACCGGCGGCCCTATGGCAGCGTCGCTGGTTCGCGTTCGGGGGGACGCGAGATATTGCTGCAAACGATTTGCGACCCCGTTCTCCTCCCAGGTTGCACCCGCGACATCGGTGTGATCGCGATCTCGGCGCTGCACAGCTGCAACGCCGGTTCTTACCGCACGCTAACCATCCTCTCCCGGAGTTTCGCTATGAAGTTTCTATCCACCATTACCGCCTTCGGCGTCGGCGGTTGTCTGGCCGTGAATTGCCTGGCCCAGGTTGGCGCGACGACCGAAAGCTACCAGCCCGCCGCGACCGGCGCCCAAGTCGCGCAAACGACAGCCCGCGGTCAGCGCTCGGAAATCAACGCCCCTGCGATTCGCGCCAGCGAACTGCTGGGCCTCAACGTCGAGAATCCTAAGGGCGAATCGATCGGCGAAATCAACGATCTGGTCATGAACACCGACAACGGCAAGACGGCCTACATTGCCATGTCGGTCGGCGGCTTGTTGGGGATCGGCGACGAGATGTTCGCCGTTCCCTACGACGCCTTTGCCATTAAGCCGGCGGACAAAGACGAGCAGGCCGACGCCACGAGCGAGAATTCGCAGGTGGCCGACGATCTGGGCGAATTCGTCGCGGTGATCGATGCCAACGAAGAAACGTTCGAAGACGCCGAAGGCTTCAACCAGGACAAATGGCCGAACATGGCCGATCCGAAGTGGCGTCAGAAGAACGACCAGGCCTATCAGAAGTCGCGCGACAGCCGGATGCGAGCGACCAACAATCCGGCCATGACCGAGCAGCGCCGACGCGAAGCGGCCGCGGACCGTCAGGCGATGAAGACCTACGCCACGTATCGCGCCAGCGAACTGGTTGGTCTGAATATCGACATGCCTGAGCTGGATGAGACCGCGGAAATTCAGGACGTGGTGCTGGCCACCGATTCGGGCAAGGTGAAGTACGTCGCCCTGACTCTGGACGGCAAGTACTACGCCCTGCCCCCCAAGGCCCTGCAGGTGACCAAAAGCTCCGACGGCGACATCACCGCCAAGGTGACGGCCGACAAGCAGTGGTTCGACTCGCAGCAACCGTTTAGCGAGAACAGCTGGCCCGGCAACGTGTCCAGCGCCCGCAAGCCCGGTCGGACTGGCGCCACGTCGGTCCAGCGGTAACCGATCGACCTAGCGAAGCGCTGATTCGCTGAGGTTCAGCAGCGGTCGCAAGGCGGTTGACGCCTTGCGGCCGCTGTTTTCTGTGACGCCCGCGAGGGCTCCGCGAAGCAAGTCCGGATTCCATTTTCCTCGAATCAAGAATTTGCCTCACGAGCGAAACTCGGTAAATTCTGACGGAGTGAACGGCTTGGGCGGCGAGTCTTTCTGAACAAGGACCGCCAACAGCGGTTGGAACATCATTTGGAGGAGGTTTCCATGGCCAGCGACGTTCAAACACATGCCATCGGCGAATCCGCCGGCACAGGCCAGTACCGATGCTGCAAGTGCGGCGGCGAATTGACCCTCACGGGACCGCGCGATCAACTGCCCCCGTGCCCCCAATGTGGAACCGGGGCGGATGTCCGTTACACGCCCGTCGACGGACATGCGAGCACCTCGAAAGGGATCGAGAGCCAGCAGCGGTAGCCGGGAATCGCGACGCTGGACGGTCGCTGCGCCCGGGGCAGGAACGGCGACCCGGGCGCTCTGCGAACTTGTCTTCCCGTGCCGGCCGCCTGCAGCTACAGAGCGCCGGCCACGATCGACGCGTTGTGCCCGCCGAAGCCGAAGCTGTTGCTCATGACGCGCTTGATGGCGCGCTGCTGCGGCTCGTTCGGCGTGTAGTTCAGATCGCAGTCTGGATCGGGCGTCTCCAGGTTGATCGTCGGCGGACAGACCTGCTCGCGCAGGGCGACCAGGCTGACGATCAATTCGACGCCGCCGCTGGCGCCCAGCAGGTGGCCCACTTGGCTCTTGGTGCTGGAGACATTCAGCTTGTAGGCGTGGTCTTCGAAGACCCGCTTCACGGCAATCGTTTCGGCCTTGTCGCCCAGCGGCGTGCTGGTGCCGTGGGCGTTGACGTAGTCGATGTCCGAACCATTGAGCTTGGCGTCGCGAAGAGCAGCGCTCATCGCCCGGCCGGCGCCGGTCCCCTCGCTGTCCGGTTGGGTGATGTGCCCCGCGTCGGCGCTGGCGCCATAGCCGAGCACTTCGGCCAGAATGGTGGCGCCGCGTGCTTTGGCGTGCTCCAACTCCTCGAATACCAAAATCCCGGCGCCCTCGGACAGCACGAATCCGTCGCGATCGGCGTCAAACGGCCGGCTGGCGGCCTGGGGGTTGTCGTTGCGGGCCGACAGGGCCTTCATGTTGGCGAAGCCGCTCAAGCCGATCGGCGTGACCGCCGCCTCGGCCCCGCCGGTGATCATCACGTCGGCGTCGTCGTACTGGATGGCCTTCAGCGCGTCGCCCATGGCGTTGGTCGCGCTGGCGCAGGCCGTGGCCACGGCGTAGTTGGGCCCTCGCAGGCCGAAGCGGATCGACAGATGCCCGCTGGCAGCGTTGAGCATCAGCTTGGGAATGGTGAACGCGCTGACCCGCTCGGGACCTTTGAGGATCAAGCGACGTTCCTGGTCCTCGATTTCATTGAGCCCGCCGATGCCCGAGCCGACGATGGCCCCGCAGCGGAAGGGGTCTTCCTTGGAGAAGTCGATGCCCGACTGCGTCACGGCGTCGATTCCCGCGACCAGGGCAAACTGGGTGAAGCGGTCGATCCGCTTGGCTTCCCGCGCTTCGACGTACCCGTCGGTCGACCAGTCGTGGATCTGGCCGGCGAACTTGACCTTGTAGTCGGTCGAATCGAACAGCGTGAGGGGCGTGATGCCGCTGTGGCCGGCCAGGCACCGCTGCCAGACCTCCTCGACCTTGTGACCCAAGGGAGTGACCAAGCCCATGCCGGTAATGACAACGCGACGCTTCATGATGCCATCGAGAGGTTTAGCGGTAATCGTGACGACGGGGCGTCTGCAGAGTGCGAACCGGTTTGTCCCGTCAACTCAAGCGTGGCGCCGGGCGGCGATGCAACAAAACGGCGGCGCGATTGCTCGCGCCGCCGGGCGTTGACTTCAAGCTGGCGCCGGCGTGCGGCGAACGACCCACGGCGGCGTTCAGCCGCCCTGGTTCTGCTCGATAAATTCCACGGCCTGTCCGACCGTTTGGATCTTCTCGGCGGCATCGTCCGGGATATTGATGTCGAACTCTTCCTCAAGCTCCATCACCAGTTCCACGGTGTCGAGCGAGTCGGCGCCCAGGTCGTTCACAAACGACGTTTCGGCGGTGATCTTTTCCTTGTCGACGCCCAATTGCTCGGACACGATGTCGATGACGCGTTCTAGGACTGAGGCCACGGTGCAGGTCCTCCTTGGAACCCAAGAATGATAGTTGGATAGCTAAGCCAGCGACGGCAGGGCATCAGCCGGCATGGTGTTTTGTCGTGAATTCGCCGCGGGTCGTCGTCTTCGGCGGCACCCCGGCGATCAGCACAAGCCCTTTAAAATAGAGCGGTTGTGTGAAGGAGGTCAAGTTGTAGCGTTTGCCGTTTGGGCTGTCCAGGTCGCCCCAGTTCGGCGGGAGACGGGGGAAAACTCGGCCTGCGGCGCGCCGCTTGCTCAGGCCGTCAGGCCCCCGTCCAGGGTGATCACTTGCCCGGTGATATAAGCGCCCGAGCCGCTTGCCAAGTACAGCACCGCGTCGGCGATTTCGCTCGCTTCGCCCAGCCGCTGTGCGGGGATCCGCTTCTTGACTTCCTCGTCCAGCGCGGGGCCCAGGGCGTCGGTCATTTCCGTGGCGATGAACCCCGGGCAGATCGCGTTGACCGTGATCTTGCGCTTGCGGCTGGCCATTTCGCGGGCCACCGTTTGCGTGAAGCCGATGATGCCCGCCTTGGACGCCGAGTAGTTCGCCTGCCCTGGGTTGCCCATCAGGCCCGACACGCTGGAGATGTTGATAATCCGGCCCGTCTTCTGCCGCATCATCACCTGCGTCGCCGCGCGGGTCAGCAGGAACACCGACCGCAGATTGGTGGCGATCACCTGGTCCCAGTCTTCGTCGGTCATCCGCGGGATCAGCGTGTCGCGGGTGATGCCGGCGTTGTTCACGACGATGTCGACCCGCTCGTGAGCTTCGACCACCGCGTCGAACACCTTTTGCACGGCGTCGCTATCGGCCACGTCGCAGGCGAACGCGCCCGCCTGACCGCCGGCGGCCTGGATTTCGGCGACGACCTCTTTCAGCTTCTCTTCGTTGCGGGCCACGCAGGCGACCGCGGCGCCGGCCTTGCCAAGGGTGACGGCAATCTCGCGTCCAATGCCGCGCGAAGCGCCGGTCACGAGCGCCACCTGCCCGGAAAGATCCGCCGAAATCCGTTTTGCGTCGTCGCTCATATCAATTGCTTTCTGCGTTCGTTTTCAATCGTTACCCGGAGAAACACGAACCAGCGAGGATGCCGAGTCCAATCAACAGGATCACAGGATATGCCGGATCACCATGATCCCAGGCGCCCGATCGAATCCGCGGTCGTTTGCCGCTGCAAGTCAACGTGTTGATCCTGCCTAATCCTGTTGATCCTGTTTCTTAGATTTGGCAATCGTGAGGTTCTTACGCCGGCACGTTCTCGCAAGGGAACTTGCGGTTGATTCGTTTCAGCAGCCCCTTGAGCACGCGGCCCGGGCCGATTTCGTAGCATTGCTCGATCCCGAACTCGTCGATGAGCCACGTCATCGAGGCGTTCCACAGCACCGGGTTGACCAACTGGGCCTCCAACAGGCCGCGGATTTCCTCGGGATCGTCGTGCGGGCGGGCATCCACGTTCGAAACGACCGGGATCCGCGGCGGGCGAATGTCGGCGTTGGCCAGCGCGGCGGCCAGTCGCTCGCGCGCCGGCGCCATCAGCGGCGTGTGGAACGCCCCCGCGACGGCCAACGGGATCACTTTCATCGCGCCGGCCGCTTCGGCCGCCGACACGATCCGCTCGCAGGCGGCGTTGTCGCCCGACACTACGATGTTGCCCGGGCACAGCAGGTTGGCTACCTGCAGCACGTCGCCGCCGCGGCAGGCTTCGACCAGTTCTTCGACTTGCGTTCGTTCGAGCCCCAGCACGCTGACCATGCCGCTGGGGGCGGCTTCCGAGGCGGCCTGCATCGCACTGCCGCGTTCTTGGACCAGCCGCAGGCCGGACTCGAAATCGAGTGAATCAGCGAACGTCAGCGCGGTGTACTCGCCCAGGCTCAACCCCGCGGCGGCCGCGGCTGCGTCGACCAACTCGGGCTGATCGACTTTCAGTTGCTCCAGCGCAGCCAAGCTGCACACATACAGCGCCGGCTGGCTGTGATCGGTGGCGTCGAGACTATCGGCCGGGCCGTTAACGCACAGGTCCAGCAGGTCGTAGCCGAGAATGTCAGCCGCCTGGTCGAACAGCGCCTTGGCGGCGGGCAGCGAAGCGGCCAACTGCGCGCCCATGCCGACGGTCTGGGCGCCCTGGCCGGGAAACAGAAAGGCGGTTTTCATGAGAGGCGTGAGGCTTGCGGCGTGAGTCGTGAGGGAGCGAATGCTGAGCGTGAGTCAATGGCAGCCCCTCGGAGCGGCGCAACCGGCCGTTCCTCAAGCCTCAAGACTCACGTCTCAAGTCTCCCTACTCTTCCACCTCGACCACGGTCCGACCCATGTAGTGGCCGCAGTTGCCGCAGGCGACGTGCGAGGGGGTGGCGTGGCCGCATTTCGGGCAGGATTGCAGCTGCTTGGCCTTCAGGCCGTCGTGCGAACGACGCTTGCCGGTGCGGGAATTGGAGTGTTTGCGTTTGGGAACGGCCATGGCCGGGGCCCTCGGTGGTGGCCGGGGCGTTGCCCAGCCGGGTCGAAGTCGGAAGAAACGAATCGGACAAGTTACCCCAGCAGCGGCCAAATCGTCAACCGCCCGTAGGCCACCGGCAGGGTCCCTCAGTCGCAGGACCTGCTCACGTGGGATCCCTAGCCGGCGGCACACTTGCCGCCGGGAAACGCCGGGGAATACCGGCACGATGACCCGCCCGACGGCAGGTGTGCCGCCGGCTAGTTTGCCTCCTTTTGAAAACCTGACCGATCAGGGCTTCCAGCCTGGGATGGACCGGGAAACGCCCCAAGTCCGCAAAGACTGCCGGCGATTGGGGACCCGTCAGCTTTCGATCTGCTTCCAAAGCGGCGCAGCGGCGGCGCCTGGCGCCAAGTCAGGCTGGAAAGCCTGACCTACGGCCGGGGCAGGCCCGTCGGCGCCAATCGGCTATACTCGCGCCGCCGGCGACTTGCCTTCCCCACTCCCCCTTCCGCCTTCCCCATTGCGATCCGCCATGACTCCCGACCGACTCTGGTTCATCGCCCAGCGGCGCCTGCAGTACGAGGGCGAAGCCCGCGCCAACGTGCTGCGGCTGGCGGCCATCGGCGTGTTTTACCTGATCCACCTGTGGGCCTACCTGGCCAGCGAGGGCAAGCTGCCCCAATGGGGCTTTCTGCAACTGGCCGAGGCCGGCACGATCGACCGCCGCTTCCACATCATGGCCACGCTGCTGGCCGGGGCGTGGGCGTCGGCCGCGGGCGTGATCCATCTGATGCTCACCGGGCGGATCTTCCCGCGCTGGATCTCGTTGGCGGCCACGGCGGTCGACATCGTCATGCTGACCAGTTTGCTGATCATCAGCCGCGGCCCGCAAAGCCCGCTGGTCGTCGGCTACTTTCTGATCGTCGCGCTGGCCGCGCTGCGGTTCAGCCTGCCGCTGGTGTGGGCGTCGACCGCGGGGGTGATCGTCGGCTACGTGTGCGTGCTGGGCGTGGCCAAGTGGCCGGGCGCCTTCGGCCGCCCCGCCGACGTCGCCATGCGCGTGCCGCGGTACGAGCAACTGGTCACAATTGCGGCGCTGGCGGTCGCCGGGGTGGTGATCGGCCAGGTGATCCGCCGCGTCCGAGCGCTGGCCCAACAGGTGGACCAGCGCCTGGGCGAGGCGGGAGACCCGGCGTGACGAAGGCGCGGGATCACAGCGGACAGAGTTCGCTTGCTCCGTCCCGGCAGTGGCGATGCCCGTATTGCGATGTTCTCAATCAGCCTGCGAGAGACGAATGCTGGTTATGCGAATCGCCACGCGACGAGTCCACGGTTCGGTCCGTTGGCCGGGAGCCCGCTGCCAACTCGAAGCCAGCGGTTCCATTCTCGTTCTCCGTTTCCAGCCTCCTTTTGCTCATGACGCTGGTGGCCATCGTTGCCGGGATTGCCTCGGTGGCTCGGGGGCTCGCGATCGTCATTGCCGTTATGTTGGCGCCGATTGGCGTGGTCCTCGCGTCTCAATCGCGCGAGGCGCGTGGACGGGGCGAACGGATATCCACAGCCGAGAAGGCGGCCTTTATCGGGTCGATGCTCGTTGCAGGCTCCCTTGGCGCAGTCGTCGCAGTCCTTTCCGCATTCGGCGGCTTCCTGGCGTTGTGCATTGGCCCCGTTGCGCTTGCCAGCAACCCGAAATTGATACAACTCGTCGATACAGTCCTGGAGGTGCTCTTCTACGCTGCGATTGCGGCCGGAGTCGTCCTGGGAGCAATTCTGTTGTTCGATAGCGTGCGAGATTGGCATAGGTCGCGAAAGTAGGCGGAGCCATTCTGGTCAATGCCCCAACAACGCCTTGCCATCTCGCCGCGTTCGCCTTTTACGTGCTGTCGCGAGGAGTCGCCGGAGTGTCGGACGTGAAGCCGAGAGTTCGTAACGATCGAGTGGCCGCCAGCGCGATCGCCTGCCCGCATTGCGGGGCGGCCTCGCGCACCGGCGCCACGCGCTGTTGGCTGTGCGCCGAGTCGCTGACGCCCGCCAAGCACTCGCCGTCGGCGCCGCCTGCCGAGCGGTTCTCCTTTTCGATTGCCACGTTGCTATTGGTCACCACGATCGTCGCCATTGTGTGCGGCGTGATGGCGGCGAACCTGGGGCTCGGGATTTTCTTGGCTTGCCTACTGTTGCCGGTGTGCATCAAGACGGTCCTGCTGGTGCGGCGCCGGCAGCGCGCGGGCGAGGAAATCACCACCATGCAGAAGGCGTCGATGATTGGCGTAACCTTCATCGCGGCCGTGGCGTTCTTGATTGTGGCCGGCTGCGCCGCGTTTTGTCTGCTGATTGCCGTTTGCGCGCTGATGGCCGGCGCGTCGCGCCCGGGCGGCAGCGACGAGTTGGGAAGTGGCGCGGTGCTGGCCGTCGCGGGAACCGTGTTCGCCGCGATTGCCATCGCATTGAACCGCTGGATGAAAGCCAAACGCGAACAAGGTGAGTTGCCGTTCTGACCGGACTGCGTGCCCCGCGCAGGCCAATCACGGAGTTGCGAATCGATGGCTACGGTCGATAACGACAATTCGCAAAGCGGCGCTGCTGCATGCCCCCGTTGCGGCGCCGCCGTCGACCCGGCGGCGTCGCGCTGCTGGCTGTGCGACGCCGCGTTGGGCGATCTGCAGGCCGCGCCGACCTCCGCGACCGCGCAGCCCCGGCACGCGTCGTTCTCGTTTTCGTTCAGCGCGTTGATGCTGGTCGTGACGCTCGTCACCATTTGCTGCGGGCTGATCGCCGCGGCGCCCGGGTTGGGGATTCCGTTTAGCGTGCTGTTAGTGCCGGTGTTTGTGCGCACGATGCTGGTGATTCGTCGTCGCAGCCAACAGGGGCGCCCGCCGTCGCGCGGCGAGAAGGCCCAGCTGCTCGCCACGTCGTTTGGCGTGGCAGCGACGGTGCTGGTGGTGCTGTGCACGGCGTCCGCCGGCGCCTTTGCGGGCGTTTGTTTCGGTTTGGCCGCGATCATCGATGCCCGGCTGGAAGATTTGGGGTTCCTGTTCATCACGGCCACTGTCGTCGCTGCGCCCCTGTCGGTGGTGGCGTTGTGGTGGTGCGTGCGCTGGATCCGCGCCCGTTGGCGGCGTGATACGCAATTGCCGGAGGATTGACGCCCCGCGGGCGGCGGAAGGCTGCCGGGGTCGGGTTTCGTCGTCTGGTCTCGCTTTTTGCGGCCCGACAGCCGAGAATGCGCGGGCTGTGCAATGACGCCCCAGCACGGGCATAGCAAAGCTTCGCCCTCTCGGCGAGCGCCCCGCGCCGTCGTTCTGACGAACGCACGACTCCTCTCACGCGAAATCAGCCGCGGCCGCATGACTGACGCACCCCGCACCAGACCCGACGTCGCCCCGCGGATTTGCCCGCGGTGCGGCTTCGCCGTGAAGCTCGACGCCACGTCCTGCTGGCTGTGCGAAGCGCGTCTCGCCGATGCGCCTGCGCGGGCCGCGCACGCCGGCCACGCGCCGGTGGTGCATCCGGGGTTTTCGTTTTCGATCAGCACGTTGCTGCTGATCATGACGCTCACGGCCATTGTGCTCGCGCTCACCGCCGCCGTGCCGGGGTTGGGGGTGCCGTTCTGCGTGCTGTTGGCGCCCGCGCTGGTCCGCACCGCGATGGTCGTCAGCAAACGCAAAGAAACGGGCAAGGACGTGTCGCTGGGGCGCAAGGTGTCGCTGCTGGCCGGCTCGGTCGTCGTGTCAGGCGTGATCATGTCCGTCGTGAGCGTCGCCGCGGTGGGAAGCTTCTGCGGCGTGTGCCTGGGATTGGCCGCCGCGACCAATCCGAACGACACGTTCATGCCAATTCTGATGTTGTTTTCTGGCGCGGTCGCCCTGGTGGTCAGCGTCCTGCTGCTGCGGTTGTTTGCCGGATGGATCAGGCGCCGCTACCGCCGCGATGTTGAGGAAAGTTGAAGTGCTTCTTCGGATGCACGTAGGACATTGAATTTCGGGAGGGCGAGGCTCCTGCCGAGCCGGCGCCGGG
>PABB01000010.1 GCA_002702655.1 Planctomycetaceae bacterium | reverse complement strand
TGGTCCGTCGAAGTTACGCGTCTCGCCAAACTTGCGTTGCCCCGACATCTTTAGACCCTGCTCAGAATTTTTATCGAGCGCCTCATCAAAGATACAGCTAATACTTGTAATCAGCTGGTCCAACCGTCCCAGCTTCTTTGAGGCGCACATTGAGGCGCGCACTGCGCCTAGGTTTCGGGGTAGCTTTCGGGGTCGGGGGCGTCTCGTCGTCCACCTCGTCCGCTTGAAGTATATCACGTGCATTCTTGAGCTCTGGGCTTGCACCGGGCACAAAAAGATACCGATCGCGGTCGAATTGCATGCTATATCCAAGAGATCGGGCCGGCTCATGATCCCCATCATCATCGGGGGTCTTGGTGACCATGCACACGTCGGGCCCCGACTTGTGTCCCTTCACCCAGGTCTTGAAATATTGCCACGCCTGTTCGATGTTCTGCGGGCCATATTCCGCAAGCAAGTTGTCCTCAAATTGTTTCTGCATGCGCCGTTGTTCCATATCTCGCAAAAACGGCCGCACGCCGTCGAGGTGGGTGAGCTGGCTCGTACCCCACCAAGTCGGTACCCAGTCGTCCAGCTTTTCGCCGTTAGAGGCTAGTCGCGTCTGCACCCCTGTTCGCTCGTTGTTATATGTTTGTGGATCTCTGTTGTCTTGGTGCCTGCCCTCAAGCCACATAGCAAACTCCTGTTTCAGACACTCGTCCGCGTCCGCCTCGTAGTTCTTTGAAATATTATCAAAGTACACCTGCTTCTGCTCTTCCTTCTCCTCACCGTCAAGGCCCTTGTATGCATAGGGGGCCTTGCTGACTTCTTTTTCTTGAGATCCCTGCGTCCCGTTGACAGAGCCTCCCAAAGCTGTTGCGAGATACCCCGCCTCGTATGCGGGCCACGTGCGGCGCTCTCCCGAGTTCCAACCCCAGATCATAATTGCTCATTGATCAGAATCTTTTTCCAAGTGTTAAGTATCCAAAAAAATGACCTCCACCCTCCCACAGCGGAGTCCGGCATGGCACGCCGCGCGCCGCGGAAAGCTCACCGCATCGAATATTGGCGCTGCATTAGGACTCTGTCCGTGGACGTCTCGTCAACAGGCCTTTGAACGCGCACTCGGCAAAG
Source organism: Planctomycetaceae bacterium (assembly GCA_002702655.1). GTDB lineage: Bacteria > Planctomycetota > Planctomycetia > Pirellulales > Lacipirellulaceae. The sequence continues at coordinate 10,885 of PABB01000010.1, read as the reverse complement.
AGTCCTTCGTTGGAAATGAAGCTACACGCTGGGGCACGGAGAACGAGCCGAACGGCATTCTCGCCTACACGGCCCACACCGGAAACTACGTGCAGAGTACGGGCTTGCACGTGCACCCAAACATTTCGTGGTTGGCCGGGTCGCCCGACGGGTTGGTCGGCGACGTGGGGCTCATCGAGGTGAAGTGCCCATACTGGCGCAAGAAGGATGGAACGCGCGTGCACCGCGAAGTGCCTGCACACTACTACATGCAGGTAAATCTGTGTCTCGCAATAACGGCGCGCGAGTGGTGTGACTTCATCTCGTGGACGCCAGAGGGCTATGCGGTGTATCGAATCCACACCGACGTGGCACTGCACGACGCAATGTTACCACACTACAGCAACTTCTTTGCTGCAATGCAGCGGGGCGCCGCAAAGGCCCCACCTCTGACGAAAGATGAGCTTGAGAGCATACGCAGCAACGTGGTGTCGTCGATGGCAAAGTGCGTCGATTACAGCTTCTGGAAGAATACAGACCCCGAAGCACCCCCCCCGTCCCCGACAACCTCGGATGACGCTGGAAACGACTCGTTGAAGCGCAAGTGGGAATTTTCTTCTGACGACTAAAATTATGACGGAGGTAAGCGCGTGGCTTCGCGCACACCCACAGTGGCACGCAAACCAACAATTGAATAGGTGGGTCGCGGCTGGGCTTCATAGACACTCAACGCTTTGGAGCGACTTGATGGCGCGTGCCGTGAAGATATTCACAGACGACATCGCCTTGCGGAGACGGCGCGGGCAACCCAGACGGCGCGAGCAGCCCAGCTTGGGCAAGGGGAGTAGGGTCCCGGGCAAGGCGAAAAAGCAGTCCGACCTGCGCGCCGCCGCCCCCGTCACTGACCGCGTATACAAAAAATACGCGGTCAAAAAAGCGGATCGTTCGGGTGGTTCGGGTGAGGGGTTAGCGTCAGAGGTCCTACGACGTCGCCGGAACATGGCTGCGGCGTTAGGAACTAATTTTGCACAGGATATGCCAAATTATCCCGGTGGTCTTGAAAGAGCGTTGGGGTTATTTGCAGATATGACCCTTGAAGACATTAAAGGACTTGAAAATGAGGTTACTCAATAATTCTGACCCATGCACGATACACGCGATGGACCCCTTCTTCGCCGCAAACCATAACATAAAAAACCGCATCCCACCCAACGTGCCGTTGGACGTCGCATATGCAAGGGAGCTCCTGAAGACATACGGCAACGGTGGAGAGCCGGTGCGCCTCCCACGACCCGACCCACACCGCGTACAGCGCATTGAAGAGCACCGACGGGTCGAGCGCGACCACGTTTCGGGGCTTGAGCGGCAACTCGGGGAGCTACGCGCAGAGCTTGACATGACAAAGAGGCACCTCTCTGAGGTCGAGCGCGAGCGCGAGGACTTTGCGCTCTACATTTCAAATAAATTCCAAGCCAACAGTGCACCGCGTCAAGATGATCGTGCAGGCACTAACGGCGATGGTGGTGACCACGTCGGTCGTGACGGGCATAGTGTGGTGCCTCCCGTGCAAACTCACACTGATGCTCGGCAAGAGCAAGTAGAATCTTCTTCTGACGCAACACAAAACCATGGCGGTCATAGCGGCAGCAGCGACCCTGGCGGGAATGGCGACGTACCACAACAATCGCGTGACGGCCTCGATCCGGAACTCCCACAAGGACTTGGAGAAGAAGTGCACGACAGCGCAGCCGTGGGGGATGGTGCCTGATAAGGCACAGAGCGTGTCGATGCGCGATGACGCGTCGGAGCTCTTTGGGCGCGTCGATGGGGTCGTGCACGCGCCCGCGCCCGACGACACGCTGCTCGCACTGGACCGAATTCGCGCGTACCAGGCCAAGAAGCGCGCGAGTATCGCGCAGAGGCATCCCGGAGTATTGTTGGTTGCCGATTCGGGCGTCTTTTAAATTTCTGAACCCTTTGCAGGAGTGCATACGCAATGCTGCAGTGCAACCTGAACACTAATCCCGAGGATGCGCTCCTCATCGACAACTCGAAGTCCTACTTTCAGAACGTCGGTTACACGCGCACCTCGTGCTTCCAGATGGAGCTGAAGGACGTTGATCCGCAGAACACGGCCAACCTTGGCGCTACGGTCAATTTCGTGATTCCGAAGGGCGCGGACCTCATGAACCAGCTGGATCTTATGGTGGAATTCAATAAAGCAACTGGTGGTGGTGCTGAGAGTGCTGGTGATTTTGTTGGTTGGGTCGACTCCATTGGGCACGCGATGATCGATAAGGTGACCTTCTCGGTCGGCACCACGCCGCTCGAGGAGCTTACGGGCGAGCAGCTCCACATTATTAACGAGCTCATGCGCGATGACAAGCACCGCTATGGCTTTGAGTTTATTGGCAAGACTGGGCGCCCGCTTGTGCGCTCGCAGTTGAACAATGGTGCATCGACCGCATTTTTTGATTCCGACAGTGGCTCGGATTCTTACGACCGCATCATTTCTTATCATAACGGCAGCGGCGTGGTTCACAAGGATGGCAAGAAACTCATCGTGCCGCTGGGCCTCTTCTTTACGAAGCACCCGTCCGCGGCCTTCCCGATCTGTGCGATTGCGGGCGTGAACGACATCCGTGTGCAGATCAAGTTCCGCCCGCTGAACGAGCTCATTGTCCTCAAGTCAAAGTTCGCGGTTGCATCTGGAAAGGGTGTGGCTACTGCCGGCACGGCGGCCGGGACTGCTGGCAGCCTTCCTTCAGCCCCGACCTTTGACAACGGTAACGTGGCATTCAAGACCTGCCAGCTGCGTGTGCACTATTATCACGTGACCGGCCCGGAGGCGACGTCGCTGATGAACCGCGAGCACGTGCGTCTCATGAAGATGTACACTGGCAACTCGGTGTCGAAGCAGTTCTCGGTCGCGCACTCGACCACCGGAGCGCAGAACGTGCTGAGCATTCCCCTGAGTTTCCTCTACCCAGTGCAGGAGCTGATCATCACGATCCGCAAGGTGTCGGAGATGTCTAATAGCACTGCCTCGAACGTTCAGCCACTTGACCTTGACCAGAAGGCGCGTGGTAAGAACCTGTTCGCGTATCACGGTGGCGGGCGCGACCCGAACCTCGAGAACCCCGATCACGACACGGAGGAAAACCCTGGTAGTGATCCTAGGACGCTTAAGTCGCTGCCGTACCTCAAGACGCAGAACCTGAAGCTGACGATCAACGGGCAGACGCGCCACCTTGACGGCCAGGGCATCGACCGCGATTACCTGATGAAGCGCATGCTGCCGATGTTGCACTCGAACAAGGGCAGGCACTTCGAAAACATCCACCGGTCGTCGATGAAGATGGTCACTGACACCGAGGGTAGCGCATCGCTGATGGAGCCCGCGGACGACATCCGCGCGCTTTCGCAGATGATGGACCAGAAGGAAATTTACGTCTTCCCCTTCTCGATCGCGCCGGAGTCGCCGTCGCCGTCGGGGCACGTTAACTTCAGCAAGGTCTCGCACGCCTCCCTGGACATTAAGGTGGATGGCTTCAGCTCTTCTGGAACCCCCAATGTGGACTACCAGGTCGACGTGTATGGCCAGTACTTCAACTGGTTGGCGATCAAGCAGGGTCGCGCGATGCTTTCCTTCGCGTAAGTTTAATTCTGATGGAAAGGCGCAATGGCGCAAGTTGCGTGTCCAATCGAGTGTGTCGGTGTTGGGTGCCCCCAGCCGGACTTCATTGAGCGCAATGGGGCGTGGCTGCTCACGGTTGTCGGTGTGGTGGTTGGGTGCTTTGGTGGTCTTCTGAGCTATTTCCTCAAGAGCAGGTGTAGCAAGATTAAGTGTTGTGGTCTGCAGTTGGAGCGACAGGTGGTGCAACTGGATAGTGATGAGGTGGGTGTGGACATGTCGCAAAGTTCTAAACCCGAGTAAAGACATGCGTTATGCCGTAGCAATTGACGTCGGCATCAAGAATCTGGGTCTGTGCGTCTTTGACTTCACCACAGCTAAATTTGTTTACTGGGATAACGTCAGCCTCGTTCCGAATGGGCGTTACATACCCTGCAACAACGTGCAGTACGTCCGCAACTTTGTGAAGAGGTTTGACAGATACTTTAAAGACGCGAGCCATGTGATAGTCGAGCGGCAAATGCGGTGCAATATGCGCATTGTCGAGGCCGTGATTCAGGCGCTCTTCTTCGACACGTGTGTTGTAATCAACGCGCGTTGTGTGAAGGCGCACTACAACCTGGGCACGAAGAACTACAGAATGAATAAACAGCGCGCCGTGGAGTGGGCCGCGAAATTCGTCGAGGTGAATCGCGAAAGCGCGTTCGACCCGCACGTGGCGGACGTTTTTCACGTCCAGAAGAAACAGGACGACCTCGCGGATGCGTTGCTGCTCGTCTGCTACTTTCTTGACACTTATTCCAACATGGTAGATGACGAGCCCTTCGTGTTCCACATCCTCAATGATGCGCCCGTGCTCGCCGACGAGTGACGACGAACGTGTGGACGACGTGCCCCCGACCGGAGATTGGCTTGAGGACAACTACGAGGCTTTACTGGAGCTTTACAACGCCTATCTGCAGGTGGGTAGGCAATTGTTCGGTCGGGCATTTTACCAGAATGGTACCTTTGTGACTTTTGCCGGCCACGTCTATGACGGTTTACAGCCCGGTCGCACACCACAGACACACGACTAATTCTGATTCCATGGCGTGACACAAATATGTCCCTCTGGATTTTGGGTCTCGGGGCGAGTATCGGCTACTTTATGCTGAAGCGCGACCGTGCTTACGACCAGATCGCGGCACTCAAGGATACGCAAAATGATTACAAAGAGGCGCCCAGTGAGAATCTTACGTCATCCCAGGTGGAGCTAAGTGGGCAGGGCACGGCCGAGGCGCGCTGGGACGTGTGGGCGCGCCCCGAGGACCGTGAGGCGGCCCGGTCGGCCGCTAAGGAGCAGGAGGCTGAGGTTCGGGCGTATGAGGGGGAGGCTGTCCATGTGGAGGGTCATTACGCAACAGTGTTTCCATTCTAAGCCGGTGTTGATTGATCATCTCATTAAGTTGATTCTCTCGCGCCGCGGCGTTTGCGTTCGCTTGTCCAACGGCTTCATGGTGTCGCAAAAGCGCCTCGTCGGCGTTGCGCTCCGCCTCTTGCAGTGCGTAGATTCTCGGGTCGCCATAATGTGACTGCATAGCGATGAAGTAATTTTGCAACCCCCCCCGAAAATCAAGGGTCATGTTGTGCAAGGCGTGCTCCATAGCGTAGCTGATACTAGTTTGGAAAATCAAGCACTTTTTCTGGTGTTGTCGTAAAACGGAAATGATCGATCAGTCGGTCAAGTTTTACAATCGCCACATGAGCTGCAGCTCGGGTTCTGTGCCAATTCTCGTTGGGGCTGTTGGCTCTGTGATCAATCTCCCAGTGGTTGGCAACTTTGGCGTTATTATGGGTGGTGCGCTCGCGGGTTACGTTGCGGAGATGGGGTGCCAGGCTAAATTGCTTTCGCCGTTTGACCAGTCTTCTCTGGATGCGATGAGTCAGGGTGCGATGGGTGGAATTGCGGGTATCGCGGCGCAGGTTGCTTTTGCTGCGATTGCTAAGTAAAAATGTAACGCATATCTTCTAGACACACTGTTGTGATGTCGGTCTTTCTCCCCAAGGAGCGGCGAGTGATGAAACACACGACCCTGGCATCTTGTTATTGGTGCGCGTCGCGCAAGAAGAAGAAAAACATGTTCAAGCTCGTGAGCGGACCCGTCTGGTTCTATTTTTGCGACATCGAACACGCGCTCGAGTGGTCGGACTACCGTCACAACCCCGACACCCACGCGTTGTTGATGCAAGCACCACATGGGCGCACCACTCGCGGCGCGACCGCCGTCAAAAAGTTTTGTACTCAAGCGGCCTGACTGACATCTTCTGACTAATCCCCAGGGAAATGCGCACACAACCTCTCGTGGCTGCGCTCCTGGGTTATGCGACCTATATCACGGTAAAATGTCCTTGTAGAAAGACACTCAGTTGCCACCTGCCACACTTTTTCTTGAGTGTGGGTGTCGCAACCGCTCTCGTGTACAGTGAGAACGTCGCATGAGTGCGGTGGAAGAGAAGGAGAAAGATGCCTATTATTTTCACTTCGTATCCGAGCTACAGCGCGCGATAGAGGAGAAAGACCGCATTGGGCGCTTGCTTAAAGACGTTGCGTGGTACAACTTTGAGACGGTTTGTAAACATTGGGGCAGGCCGTGGGCCATCAGTGTACCGGACAGTAGGATCTGCTTACGCGGCGCGCGTTACTCTATTAAGCACAAACGTGGACGCAGAAGAAGTGTGGCAGATTTCCCCATATACTACGAAGGCATACTGAGGGCCGCGCCAATTCTCCCACCAAAGATTCTCTTGACCGAATACCAAGCCGCACATCGCCTGGTGCAAGAATTGACGCTGTCGTGTGATGCGCCGTACGCGTGGGCGCCCGGTGGGCATCTTTACGAGAAACTGCTACGCGAATCACAAATGGTGAGCCTTTACGAAAGTCGAAGATCTTCTGATGCTACTAAAAACAATGGACATCGATCCCAATGCGGTGCTTGATTGGAACGGACGCCCGAAGCGGGCGCGCCGACCACCACCGCGAACTTACTGGGAAGAGTATGTTGCAACAGACGAGTGGTATTTGAACGAATTACTTGCAGATGTTCCGGAAGAAGAACGACACGCGGCGCTTGAAGACGAAGATTGGTGCGACGGGGAGGGTGAGGAGGGTGACGATTCCAACGCCGACACTGAGAGCGACGACTTGAGCTATTCTTCTGACACAGAGACGAGCGTCTCGGATGGAAGCGGTTGTTCGAGCGAAGGGACAGTTGACGCAGAACAGCTGGATTCTCACCCGGACGACCACGGAGCCACCAGCCCCGACGACCCACCCTCCGACGACTCGGCCGGTAAAGGGCTCTGAAGAGGCCAGGGTCATGATGGAACGTGTGCGTGCTGCAAAGCAAAAGCGCCAATGATCTTCTAAGGTAGAGTAAGCAATGAGCATTGCAATTGGCGCGCTGCTTCTGATGCTGGTCGGTGGTTGGGCGGCAAAGAGGATGAACGTAGTCGCGGCGGAGAACGACCGTTTGGCCGCGAAAGAAATGGCGTTACTCAACGACGCGCGCGTCTTAGCGGACCACGTGCACTAATTCCAACGCGTGGTGAGGGATGGCAAGTCTTGGATACGGTGCACAAGGGGGCACTGAGGCACAACAATCGTCCCTCAGCTCCGTCGCCGCACGCGTCACAACCCTTCTGTTTGAAGATGGGACGACGTTGAAGTCCAACCCGCGCTATAATGCGGATGATCGCCTCGACCCAGCCTTTGTCGGTGACGGGAGTGTGACTGCGGCAGAGTTTGCGCATTTGAAGGACGTCTCATCGGATATTCAAACACAACTGAACGGGAAACACCCACTCACAACTGTTGACCACAACATAGTGCAATCCTCGACAAACCTCGTCACGTCGAACGCCGTTCACGTAGCGGTGTCTCAACGACACCCGCTGACACCAGTCGATTCACAGGTCACGGCCGGGAGCAATAATCTGGTCACCTCTGGCGCGGTGAGTACAGCCATTGCCGCGGTCGTGGACAGCGCACCACAGTCGCTCGATACACTGAACGAGCTTGCAGGCGCGCTCAACGACGACGCGAATTTTGCAAGCACCGTTGTCAATTCGCTAGCGGCGAAAGAGGCAGTGCTTACGTTTAACCAAGCGACTGCTGCGGGCACGGGTTCGCTCCAGCGCTCGGGTAACACGATCACGTACACGCCACCAGTTCTTACAGTAGGGCCACAGGGACCACAAGGACCCGCTGGACCCACTGGAGCAACCGGTTCAGATGGAGCTGCAGGACCACAAGGACCGCAGGGACCACAGGGAGCGCAAGGACCGCAGGGGGCGCAGGGGGCGCAGGGACCGCAAGGACCGCAGGGACCCGCTGGGGCTGATGGGGCTGATGGTAGCACCTGGGATACACTGCCAACAACAGTCTTTTTGGGAGACAGAAGCGGTGGATACGGTTGGGACCACGGCGCACTGTATGGCGTAAAACACGCGTCACAAAACAGCATCGACACGAGTGCGCCAAACGGCAGGTATCAAATATCTTGTGGATATGAGAGTGGCACGAGCGACTTCTTTCAATTCTTTCAATCCGGGTCGGGCAGGAACACAGCCAGAATGTTTCTTAGATCAACCAATAAAGACGGCAAATACATACAATTCCGTATGATCGGTGCCTCGAGTTCAGGGGCTTACCTAGAGACGGATTCAACGTCTAGTCCTTCGCTGATAACTACAGCGGCCGGTAACTATAGTGACGATCGCCTAAAGTTCAACGAGAGGGAGTTAGAGGATGCGGAAAGTATCGTAAAGAAGGTGCCGATCAGGCGTTATACGAAGACGCAAACCCCAATGACTAAAGACGAAGAGGACATCTTTGAAAGCGGGGGTGATGGGTTCGCAAAACGCAAGGAAGGCAGAAAGGACAACCAGAAGATGCCAGAAGATGCGCTTTTTGAAGAGGTTGGTGTCGTGGCGCAGGATTGTTACAACGTGGACGCCGTAAAGTTCATGGTGGAAAACAACGGAGAAGGGCTGTGGCAGTTTCGGTACGATTCCTTAACGTGCATTAACACACGTGTTTTGCAGCGGCTCTTAGAGCGTGTCGAGGCACTTGAGGCTAAGGTGGCTGAGGTGCAATAATTCCAAGGGGTGGCTAACATGGCGAGTCTGAGTCGTGGCGCCACGGGTGACACTGCGGGTCTCCAGAGCTCGCTGACGAGCAAACTTATCTCAGCTGACGTGGCGGAGGTAGATAGGTTATACTTTGGGGACGGGACGTCGCTGAGCACCGCGGCCGGGTTGGGCAGTGGTGGTGGTGGTAACGGTGGTGGCGACACCATTCAAAGCACATCCGGGGGTCCATTTGATCCTGCCAACGACCTGCACGGCGCGTCAATGAAATTGATCAGCCAAACCTTCGTGACGACGCTTGATAATGGTCCATTAAGCGCCACCAACGCCAGTACTTCCACTGCACCGACGAGTTTTGCGGTGACATCAGCACTGGACGACAAAGAAGACAGGCTCACGTTTGCGGGCTCGCTCTCGCGCGATAATAACAACACCATCTCATACACAGAACCAGCGGTTATGGGGAGCGCTAATTCATACGCTGCTGGATTAGTACCAGCGGGGAATATAACACATGAAAAGAGATTCCTGCGTAAAGACGGCCAGTGGATTCCAACAACACCAAGTGCTGATGAGATAAGGGTTCTTGTTGATAGCGCTACCGATAGTAACGTCTTTACAAACCAACTTCTAGGCAAATTAACTAATATAGAAACGAACGCAAAAGATGACCAAACCGCTGCTGAGATCAAGGGGCTTTTCGAATTGGACAAACTGACTTCTAATCACATAGACATAGGCGTTATGGGGAGCGCTAATTCATACGATCCTGGATTAGTACCAGCGGGGAATGCAACACATGATGACAAATTCCTGCGTAAAGACGGCCAGTGGAATACACCAACGCTTGATACTTCATTAAGCAACAGGACTGACATTGCACCGACGAGTTCTGTGGTGAAAACAGCACTGGACAACAAAGAAGACAAGCTCACGTTTGCGGGCTCGCTCTCGCGCTCCCTTAACACCATCTCATACACAGAACCAGCACAGCCCATGGTTATGGGGAGCGCTAATTCATACGATCCTGGATTAGTACCAGCGGGGAATGCAACACATGATGACAAATTCCTGCGTAAAGACGGCCAGTGGGAAAGCGCCGGGATCACGGGCGGGCTCCCAACAATCCAATCCACCGACGAGAACAAGGTTTTGAGGGTAAACAATGCTTTAGTAGCGCAGTGGACAGACACAACCGCGGATACCGTAGATCACCCAAAACCGAGTGGTTTCCCGAACAATAATTTAGGCTTTGGTAAGTATTCCAGGTATGTCACCGCCGCGTACGAATGCAAAGAAGATGACGGGTATGATGATACGACACAGTCCTTCAACCTGACGACACCAAGTGGTGTGGCAAAGGAGTTGCCCGTGATCCCGCACATTACCGAAGCGTTTGGGCTAAGCGGTCACATTCTTGCTTGTGTCGTTGATGGTGTTGGTGGTGATGCGCATAGGAAGATGGAGTGGGTCGAGAAGCCCACTACGTTCCCTAACACGGGTGCTATATTTGGCGCAACAAGTCTAAGTAGTGGGTATTCGCCCGGACCGTTCGTCTTGTGCGCCACGAATGACGTTGACACAAGTCTAACGCCACATAAAAACCGCTTAGTCTACAAGTGGCACCCCGCGGTCACGCCACTTAGCCAAGTGAATACCACGGGAACGGCAGATTGGAACCTCAGGCATGGCTACCACAACGACACAACGCCACAATATGGCTCACAGCCAACTGGACGCCTTCCGTCGGCGTGGGCAAATCTTTCGGATACGGATTGGAATGCACACCGACAAGAGGGCCGCGGCACGGACGCGGGCACGGCCTCCTTCGCACGCGAGTTCCACCTAGTTAAAACAGCAAATTACGGGCACGAAATGCGCATCCCGGCAGTGCCCACCAACCCGAGTGGGAAGGTGCTTGGCGCTCCATCGGGCGCGCTCAACAGCGGCTTTGGGCAAATCAACGACTACGAGTGGGTGGACATGCCTCAGGGGGTGCCGAGCACGTCGAATTTGGGCGGAGACAATAGGATTGGTAGCACTATGCGGCCGTTTTGGGACCACACACAAAGCCCAGCAACGAAGGAGCTTGGGTGGTCAAAGTTGGACAGGAGGCCTCTGTTCATGACACGACCTAGCGGC
>PABB01000009.1 GCA_002702655.1 Planctomycetaceae bacterium | reverse complement strand
GGCGAGCCCAACCCGGCCGGCAAGGTCGAGTACGCCTACCGCATGGGTAAGTTTGAAATCAGCCGCGACATGATTACCAAGGCCAACAATGAAGGTGGCCTGGGGATCACGATGGACTCAATGGGTTTTGTTGCCGGCGGCGCGCGAGACGACATGCCGGCCACGGGTGTCTCGTGGTTCGAGGCCGCGACATTCGTCAATTGGCTCAACACGAGCCAGGGCCACCAGGCTGCCTACAATTTCGACGGGGGCGGCAACTTCCAACTTTGGACGAGCGCCGAGGCGTGGCAAACGGGCGGTGAAAACCTGTTCCGCCACAAAGACGCCTTCTACTTTCTGCCCAGCATGGACGAGTGGTACAAGGCCGCTTACTTTGACGCATCGAGCAGTACTTACTTCAATTATCCTACGGGCAGTGACACCGCCCCCGCGGCGGTTGCCAGCGGAACGGCAGCAGACACGGCGGTTTACAGTCAGAACTCTAGCCAGGGCCCAGCCGACATCACGCTCGCTGGCGGGCTAAGCCCTTACGGCACGATGGGCCAGGGCGGCAATGTGTGGGAATGGGAAGAGACCGAGTTTGATTTGCTGAACGACTCAAGTTCGTCTGCTCGCGGCGTTCGCGGGGGCTTCTGGGACTTCAACTCCAACCTCTTGCTCTCGTCGAGCCGGAACATCGGCATCCCGTCGCTCGAGAACGGCAGCGTTGGGTTCCGCGTCGCAAGTATCCCTGAGCCAAGTACAGTATTGCTAGGGACGTTAGCAAGCGTAGGACTTTTGATGCGGAGAAGGCGGTAAGCTAACCCTTTGTCCTTTCTCCCTTTAACCCTTTCGCCGCGCAGCGGCGCGCGAATTATTTTGATGGATTTTGACTCGTGAGGAGAAAGGACTACGTTGGCCCAGGACGCGAACCGCCCGTGGTCCTGGTGAAGTAGTACGACCTGACTCGCTCGATGACACACCTCGTGCAGTTTCGAAGATTCCTTGGCAGCAGCGGTGTGCCCAACCTCAGCGACTTTGAGCCCCTCGCTTCGACGCGCCGGCGTGAAACGCCTGAGGACGTTTCTCCGTAAAGCGTGAGCTGTCCTGCCCCGGCGGCACAATAACATCCGCGCCGCGCCTAATCCCCGCCGTGGATCTTGCATGCCCCGTCGGGGCACTCCGTGCCGCTCAGCCGATAGCGGTTGCGCGCCACCCAGCGGTACAGCGGCTTGGCGAGCAGCATACTGCCCGGGAAGTACAGCACCGGCGCCGCCCACCACAGCCGTCGCAGTCGCGTGGTAAGGTAGCGAATGGCGTACGCCCCCCAATGCCGACGGCCGCGCACATCGACGATGCACATCTCCTCGTGCAGCCGCTCCAGCGAGATATCGGGCCATCGCTGGCGGACCTCGGGGTCGTGCAGCGACAGGTACGCCAGCTTGTGCTGGCAGTCCCACCACGGCAGCTTGCTCACCTGGGCGGTGCAGATGCCGCACGCGCCGTCGTACAGCACGACATCGGCGTCGGGGCGCTCGGCGGGAGTTGGTAGAGCGGCGTCTGACATGTGGCGAAATCGTTCCCAGGGGCGGTTGCCGCGTCGTGGCAGACGACCAGGCGCGAGCGCGGGCGGCGGCCGCGCGGACCGACTGCAACGATAGTCTCGCTGGCCGTCACGGCAATGGAACCTGAAGCTCTGCCGCTGTGGCCGCCGTCGCGGTCCTTCGGCATCCCACAGCACTCGCTGCGTTTCAGCGATAGTGACATACGCAAAACGATGAATCAACCGCGGTTCGGCGCGGGAGATTGCGGAAAAATCGGCAAAAAAGGGCCGAAACCGCCGCCGCCGAAACACGCCGGGAAGTTTGGGTTGATAGAATCGGTCCTTGCGAGCCAGCGCATCGAAACCGCACAGCCGCGCGCTCAAATCGCTCGCAGAGTATCGGAAGAGAGAGATTCCAGGCGGAGATCGAGGCAACCGGCGTGGTCGCAATGCCGCTGACCACGGCAACTTTCACCCCGCAGATCTTTTGCACCGAGAACGCAACGAAAGGACGAGAGCTCATGAAGTCCACCTGGATCCTACTTGGCGCCGCGGCGTTGGCCGCCGCTTGCCATGCTCCGGCGCAGGCACAACTTTTTTCCGACGACATGTCGAATGGGGCCAGTTGGGGCATGAATATCAGCCCCGACACCGACGTCGCCGCCACGTTCGGCTATGACTACAGCGCTGACGGCATTCCCGAGGCGCCCAACTCCGTTGGCGGCCCCGCCACCACTGGCGTCAAGCTGGAAGCCAACAACGGCGACGGCAACGACATCGGCTCGTACTTCACGCTTTACCCGACGGGGCAGAGCTTCTCCGGCAACATTCAGTTGCGGTTCGACGCCTGGATGAACCACGACGCCGACGAGCGCGTCGGCGCCGCCCGCGGCACGACCGAGTTTCTTGGCGGCGGCCTCGGCTACGACAACGTGACGGCTGATGTCGCCAGCGGCGCCCAGTTGATCGTCACCGGCGACGGCGGATCCGGCAGCGACTACCGCGCCTTCAAATCGCCGCCGCAGTTCTTCATTGACGGCTCGGCGATGGAAGGCGGCAGCCGCAACGGCGCCATCGCCTACCACACCGACTTCTTCCCCGAAGTGGCGGCCCCCGCCGTTCAAGGGCAGACCGCATTGAGCGCCGCCGGCTCGCCCGGCTTCCAGTGGGTGACCTTCGAGGTCAACACGATCGGCAACCTGGTCAACTTCTGGCTGGAAAAGCCGGGCGGCGAGCGTCACTTGATCGTCCGCTACGACAAGACCGACACGTCCGACGGCTCGGCCGGCGTGTCGACCGACGGCAACATCTCGCTGTTCTATGCCGACTTCTTCTCGTCGATCTCGCCGCGGCCTGATCTGACGTTCGGCATCATCGACAACGTGGTCGTGTCGACCGTCCCCGAGCCGGCGACTGTCGCGCTTGCGGGTCTGGCTGGCCTGGGCCTCGTTGCCCTGCGGCGGCGCGGCCGTTAATTGAGCGAGATCAGCTTGGTGCGATCGGTCGCGAAGCGACCACGCACTTCGCCCCAAACTGATGGATGAAACGTCAACGGCGGAGTCGGCACGCAGCCGACTCCGCCGTTTCTCTTTTTTTGATGGGCCGTGCAGCGCGGGGGAAGCCGCCTCAACGACGCTGCCACGAGCCGCCCTGCGCAGCGGCTGCACCCGCGGGCTGTCCCTGCGAGGCGGTCGTTCCGCCGCCTGTTTTCCAACCGTCGCCGTTGCCGACGGGGGTGGCGAATCCTTCGGCCACCGGGCCGACCGGCTGGGCCGACTCGCGCCATGCCTTGGCTCGCTGTGCGGCAGGCGGCTGTTCGACTTCGGCCGTGGTCAATTCGACCAGGTCGTCCGGCAGCACCGCGGCGAGCGCTTCCTCCAGCGTCGGCGCCGCGGTCGCATCGATCGTCGTCTTGGCGAGCAGCTTCTCGCCGGCGGCCGGCACCACGCGCGCCCACACCTGCACGGGCCCGGCGGGCAACTGGGCTCCCCGCAGCGGCAGCTCAAAGTGCAACCCGTCGCCCAGGGCCGACGACTGCCAGGCAGCCTCGGCTTCCTCGGCCGTGAAATCCCACCGCTGTACCGCCTGCAGCGAACCGGGGGCGTCTTCGCGCAGAATCATGATCGACGTTTGCTCGGCCGCAATCACCGGCTCGCCCGCGGCGTCGAGCATCTCGACGACGACGAACAGATTCGCCGGGCCGCCGTCGCTGGCGGGCTCGGCCCCACGGAGAAGTTGCCGGATATGGACCTCGACAGGCTCGCCCGCCTGCGGCCCCAGCGCAACCTCCGCCGCGGGCGCCTCAGCCAGCGGCATCGCCGGCTGCATGTCGTCGTCTGCGACCGCGTTGAAATACTCGTCGTCCGCCAGCGCATCGGCAAACTCAGCTTCCTCATCCGCGGTCTCTTCGTAGCCGGCCGGATGAGGGATCGCCAACTCCGGCCCGGCATCCAGCGGCAAATCGGCGTCCGCGTACCGCGGCGCCAGTTGCAGCGGACGCGCCGAGCCGAGCGGCTCGACGTCCAACTCGGGAACATCCAACTCTTCGGGCGAGAAATCCTCGGGCGACATCTCGTCGACGCCCGGCGCCGGCAATTCGTCGGCGTCGGTTTCTGGCGTGAGCGGTTCGTCCAACTCGGCGGGCTCCGGTTCGGGCGCCGGCGGCGGGCGCCGCGTTGTTTCTGACGGCAACGGATCGTCCGCCAATTCCGGCTCGGGCAACGGCGTGCGCCGTTGGCTGGGGGTCGTTGACCGCCGGAGCGATGGCCCCGTCGATTCGTCAGACATTTTCGGGTTTTCACACCGGCAAGCGCGCAGCTTCTCGGAGTATTCCAGCAGATAGTCTTCCAACTCGTAGATGTAGCTTTCCTGCTGCCGCAGTTCGCGCTCCATGATGTCGACCTGCGCGTTGTCGACGCTGCGACAACCGACGGCGCCGAGAATCGTCAGGCCCAGCAGCACGGGCAACGTGCCGGTCCGCCGGCGTGGACGCCGCGAGAGTTCGGTAACAGAGCAGGGCAGGGGGGGCGTATTCATGATCGCTTCGGCCATGACTGGCATACTCGCAAGCAAAGGCGCCGGACAAGCGGACCGGGCGCGCACGGGTGCAGCGCCCGCAGGTTTCGCGGAGAGGAATAGAAAAACCGCCGCGGGGCGTCAAGCGCGGTCGTTGGTCGGTGCTAGCGACCGGTCGCTAACCTCGGGCGCCGGAGGCAGGTGCGCACAATCCCAATTGCCCGTGCGCAAGCGTCTGATTGCCCCCGCATTTTCGGGCACTTATGATCGAAGCTCGAAGCTCTTCGACGCTGTCTCTTCCGCAATCGTCTTCTCTCGCCGAGCAAAAGATGTCCTCTCCTGCCACACGCTGTGTTCTCGCGATCATTCTTCTCGCTAGCGTCGCCGCCGCGCCAACCTGGGCGGCTGACGCATCGGTGCGTGTGGACTGCGCAGCCGAGGGCCACGCCATCAGCTCGCGATTGGTCGGCGTGTTCTTCGAGGACATCAACTTCGGCGCCGATGGCGGCTTCAGCGCCGAGCAAATCATCAACGGCTCGCTGGAGATCCCCAAACCGCTGTTGGGCTGGGCGAAGGTCGGCCAGCACGCGGCAATTTCCGCCGAGACCGAGTCGCCCTTCAAAACGACCAACCCGACCTTCCTGCGGATGACGGCCGACGAACAAGCCCCGGACAGCGGCGTCGAAAACCGCGGCTACCGCGGCATGGGCGTGCATCAGGGCCAGACGTACCGCTTCACCGCCCAGGGCCGCTCCACCGCCGGCGCCACGGTCGAATTGGCCGTGCGGTTGGTCGACGAGGAGGATCAGGTGCTGGCCGAGCAGACCGTCGACATCGCCGGCTCCGCGTGGCATGGGGTCGACCTCGAGCTGGCGCCCAAGACGACGGCGGAAAAAGCGCGGCTACAGCTTCTGATGCGCAGCCCCGGCACGGTCGACCTGGATCTGCTGTCGCTCTGCACGACCGACACCTGGAAAGGTCGCCCGCACGGCCTGCGCAAAGACCTGGTGCAACTGCTGGCCGATTTGAAGCCGGCGTTCTTTCGCTTTCCCGGCGGGTGCATCGTCGAGGGGAGCGAGCTGAAGTACCGGTACCAGTGGAAGACGACCATCGGCCCCCGCGACGAACGGCGACTGCTGATCAACCGCTGGAACTACGAGTTCGCCCACCGCCCCGCGCCCGACTATTACCAGTCGTTCGACGTCGGCTTCTTCGAGTATTTCCAGATGGCCGAGGACATCGGCGCCGAGCCGATGCCAATCATCAACTGCGGCATGGCGTGCCAGTTCAACTCGGGCGAGTTGGTCCCGCTGGACGAGTTGCAGCCGTACATTCAGGACGCGCTCGACCTGATCGAGTTCGCCAACGGCCCGGTCGATAGCGAGTGGGGCGCCCGCCGCGCCGCGATGGGTCACCCCGAGCCGTTCAACATGCGGCTGTTGGGCGTCGGCAACGAGCAGTGGGGCCCCGAGTATTTCGAGCGCTACCCAAAGTTCGCCGAGGTGCTCCAGCGCGAGCACCCCGAGGTCGAGCTGATCTCCACCTCCGGCCCGTTCCCCGCCGGCGAGCGGTTCGACTACGCCTGGCCGATTCTGCGCAAGCTGGACGTGCCAATCGTCGACGAACACTGCTACTCGACGCCCGACTGGTTCATGCGCGAAGCCACGCGGTACGACAACTACGACCGCAACGGCCCCAAGGTGTTCATGGGCGAGTACGCGTCGCAGTCCGTGCAGTTGGTCTGCCCGCAGAACCGTAACACGCTGCGGTGCGCGTTGGCCGAGGCGGCTTTCCTGACCGGCATCGAACGCAACGGCGACATTGTCGACATGAGCGCGTACGCCCCGCTGATGGCCCACGAGGAGGCCTGGCAGTGGCGCCCCAATCTGCTGTGGTTCGACAACCTGCACTCGTACGGCTCGCCCAGCTACTATACGCAACTGCTGTTCAGCCACCACCACGGCGACGAGACCCGCCCGACGCAGGTGGCCGACTCGCGCCCCGCGCCGCCGCTGGGCGGCCGGATTGGCGTGGGCAGCGTCGACGCCAGCGTCGAGTTTCGCAACATCAAGTACGAGCGCGACGGGGAGGTGCTGTTCGAACAACAGGACATCGATCCCGAGACCGTGCTGAAGGTCGGCCTGAGCAGCCGCTGGGACGTCGGCGGCGACGTGATCAGCCAATCCCGCCCCACCGGGTACGCCCGCGCGATGATCGGCGACTACGGCTGGGGCGAGGGGACGCTCACGCTGCAGGTCCGCCAACTCGCCGGCCGCGGCGGGCCGATGATCCTGTTCCGCAACACCGACGGCGGCTCGCGGATCGAGTGGAACCTGGGCACGGCTTCCGGCAAGCACCAACTGCTCAGCCGGCAGGCCACCCACTGGGACGTGCCCGCCGTGGCCGATGAGCAGCCCGGCGAGTTCGAATCGGACCAGTGGCACGACGTCCGCGTGGAACTGGCCGACGGCAACGTCACCTGCTACCTCGACGGCCAGCAGATCCACGCCCGCGCGATGCCCGGCCCGGAAATCCCGCGGCTGTTCGCCATCGGCAGCGTCGACACCGATGCCGGCGAAACGATCGTGAAAGTCGTCAATCCGACCGCCAAGTCGTGCGCCGTGGAAATCGACCTGGCCGGCGCCCAGTTAGCGTCCGACGCCTGCCGCGTGATCACCCTCACCGGCGACGACCCCGAGGCGGAAAACTCAATCGCCCAGCCGCAGCACGTCGCCCCCCGCGAGACGACCGAAACGGTCAGCGGCCCCAAATTCACCCGCGACTTCCCGGCCTGGTCGTTCACCGTGCTGCGGTTGAAGACGGAGTAGGAGCGACGGTGCGGCGTGCAAGAATGGAGGGCGCCATGCCCACGGCGGTCTTCCGCCGTGGGCATGCTGAGCACCGACGCAGCATGCCCCCCTCGTACGGCTTGGCGAGCTAGCAACACCGCGCGAGCGGGTAGCACAGGTTCTTGAACCTGTGCGGCGTAGCCGCAAGAGGCGCCTGCGGTTGCTTCGTCACTCGCCGCGGCGTTGCCCGTGGCATGACGCCTCTTGACGCCTGCGGCGACCCCGCTTCGAGAAGCGGGGCTACCCAATCCTTCAATCCAATCCCGGCGATTTGCCTACGCTTCTTTCAGCGCCGCGACCAACTCCACCATCGCTTTCTTCCCGTCGCCAAACATCATCAGGCAGTTGTCGGCGGCGAACAGCGGGTTGGGGATGCCCGCGAAGCCGGGGCTTAGGCTTCGTTTGACGACCACCACCGTGCGGGCGTCGCCCACGTTCAGCACCGGCATCCCGGCGATCGGGCTGGTCGGGTCGGTGTTCGCCACGGGGTTGACCACGTCGTTGGCGCCGATGACGATCGCCACGTCGCATTGGCTGAACGTGGGATTGATCTCGTCCATTTCCTTGAGCTGGTCGTACGGCACGTCGGCCTCCGCCAGCAGCACGTTCATGTGCCCCGGCATGCGGCCAGCGACGGGGTGAATGGCGTATTCGACCGTCACGCCGCGGCTTTCCAGCAGGTTGGCCAGCTCGCGCACTGTGTGCTGCGCCTGGGCCACGGCCAGGCCGTACCCGGGGATGATGATCACCCGCTGCACGCCGTCCAGCAGCATGGCCAATTCCTCGGGCGAGGTGGCTTTGATCTTGCCGGCGTACACCTCGTCGGCGCTGGGGCCGTCGGCGGCGGGCTCCAGCTTGGCGAACAACACGTTGGCCAGCGAGCGGTTCATCGCCTTGCACATGATCGAGGTGAGAATCAGCCCCGAGGCGCCCACCAGCGACCCGGCGATGATCAGCACGTTGTTGTTGATCACAAACCCCGCGGCCGCGGCCGCCAAGCCGGAGTAGCTGTTCAGCAGCGCGATCACGACCGGCATGTCGGCCCCGCCGATGGGACTGGTGAGCAACACTCCCAGCACCAGCGACAACAGCACGATCGGAAAGAACTCCCACGCCGTGCCGTCGGCCATGCTGATGCACAACAGCACGCCAATGCCGACCATCACCGCGTTGGCCAGTTGTTGCCCGCCGAAGCTCCACGGCTTTTTGAATTGCTTCAGTTCTTGCAGCTTGCCCGCGGCGACCAGCGAACCGGTGAACGTGACGGCGCCGATCAGGCCGGTGAGCCCGGCGAACAGCCCGGCGGTTCCTTCGTCTTCGGGAGTGGCGGCCAGTCGCAGGACCTCGGCCCCGGCGACCAGCACCGACGCGATGCCGCCGAACCCGTTGAACAACGCCACCAGCTGCGGCATCTGCGTCATCTGGACTTTCAGGGCCAGAAACAAGCCGCCCGCCGTCCCCGCCAGCATGCCGGAAATCCAAACCCACTGCGGGGCGCCTGATTTGATGAGCGTGACCACCACGGCGATCAGCATGCCCAGCGCGCCGAGCATGTTGCCGCGCACGGCGGTCCGCGGGTGGGTCATGCCCTTGATGCCCAGGATGAACAGCACCGAGGCGACCAGGTAGCCGACATTGGCCAACCGCTCGGGGCCGCCGAGGGCGGCTGCCGCCTCTTGCACCGTTTCAAGCGCCCCGTCGGACGTCTCCACAAGGTCCTCGGCGGCAAGCAGCAAGCGATTCAAGCAATCCAACACGACAGGCGACCTCGGGCGGGCGGTGATTTGTCAGTGGTCAGTTGTCAGTCGTCAGTTGTCTCGACGGGCCCTGTTGGCGACGCCCGCCAGGGCGTCGTTTCGGTTTCACGTTGCGCTCATCCCACAACGGACCACGGACAACTGACGCGGTTATTTCTTCTTGAACATTTCCAGCATGCGATGCGTGACCAAGAAGCCGCCGATCACGTTGAGCGTGGCGAACAGCACGGCCAGGAACCCCAGGATGTTTGACCAAGCCGTGCCGCCGGCGAGCACCGCGCCGACCAGCGTGATGCCGCTGATCGCGTTCGAGCCGCTCATCAGCGGGGTGTGCAGCGTGGGGGGCACCTTGGTGATGATCTCGAAGCCGACGAACACGGCCAGAGCAAAGATCGTCAACGCGGTAATGATGTCCATGGCGGTGGAAAAGGTGAGAGGTCAGGGGGAGTTACCGGTTACCAGTTACCAGTTACCAGTGATGAAGCACAACAGGGCTCTCGCCATATCCGGATTCCTGTCACCGGTCACTGGTAACCGGTCACTGATCACTACTCGCCCGCCAGGTGATTGTCGGCCGCTTGCCCCGGCGGCAGCAGCAGCGGGCCCAGGTCGAGCATGTCGCGCAGACGTTGGCTCTGCACCTGCCCGTCCTTGGCCGCCAGCGTGTCGCGGATGACTTCGTCGTTCAAATCCACGTCGACGCGGCCCTCCTTGACCAACAAGCCCAACAGCGTGGCGACGTTTTTGGCGAACATCTGACTGGCATGCTGCGGCACGTCGCTGGGCAGGTTGGTCGGGCCCAGGATTGTCACGCCGTGGACCACCGTCGTCTGATCCGCGCAAGTAAGCCCGCAGTTGCCGCCCCGTTCGGCCGCCAGATCGACGATCACCGAGCCGGGCCGCATCCGCTCGACCGCGTTGTCGGTGATCAGCAGCGGCGACGGCCGGCCGGGAATCGCCGCGGTGGAGATGCACACGTCGCAGTCGGCAATCACGTCGGCCAGCAACTCGCGCTGGCGTTGTTGCTGCTCTTCGGTCAACGCCTTGGCGTATCCGCCTTTGTCTTCTGATTCGGAGGTGTCCAGCGGCAGTTCGACGAACTTGCCTCCGAGGCTCTCGATCTGCTCCTTGACCGCTGGTCGCACGTCGTAGGCTTGCACCACGGCGCCCAGCCGCCGCGCCGACGCGATCGCCTGCAGCCCCGCCACGCCGGCGCCGATGACCAGCACCTTGGCGGGGGTGAGCGTGCCCGCCGCGGTCATCAACATGGGGAACATCTTCGGCAGATGATTGGCCGCCAGCAACACGGCCTTGTACCCGGCGATCGTGGCCATGGACGACAGCACGTCCATGCTTTGGGCGCGGGTGATGCGGGGAATCATCTCCAGCGCGAACAGCGTCACGCCGCAGTCGGCCAGGTCCTTCACCGCCGCCGCGTTGCCCAGCGGGTCGCACGTGCCAATGACCACTTGCCCGCGGCGGAACAGCTCCAGATCGGCTCGGCCCGCCTCGGGGTTGGCGCCCAGCGCGCGAACCTGCAGGACAATGTCCGCGGCGCCGACGGCCGCCGCGCGATCGGGGAGGATCTCGGCGCCCTTCTCGGCGAACTGCTGATCGGGAATGTCGGCCGCGTCGCCGGCGCCCGACTCGACAACAACCGACAGCCCCAGTTTCTCCAGCGCGGGAATTACCGAGGGGATAAGGGCAACCCGGCGCTCGCCGGGGTAGGTCTCGCGCAGGACGGCGGCTTTCATGGACTAATCAATCGCGAAGGGCGGGCGTGGGCGGCGATCCGGCGGCAGGCGGCTCCCACGGCGCGGACAATCGCGCAGTTCACGGCCGGCTGCTATTGGCCCCCATTCTTTCACAAACGAGGCCCGCGGCGAAAGGGGGCGATTGGTCCGCTGGCCGACTTAGCGGCTCAGCAGCCCCCGCGTCACGGCCGTCGGGGCGGGGTCCTCGACCTGCAACGTCATGCCGGCCAGCACGACTGGCAGCTCGCCCTCGGCCGGCAGGCCCTCCAGCGAAGCCTGGGGCGGAACAATCACGCCCGCTACGGCAATTCCGGCATCGAGCGGATAATTTGTCTCGTCGGAAAGCACCGCCACGCGGCGAACCTCTTCGCCGGCCGAGAATTCCAGCTCGTACATCGTCTGCTTGCCCACGGCGGTCATGTCGCGCACCCGCCCGCGCAGAATCACGCCCTGGTTGCCTCGATCGGCATACTCCAACCAGCGACCTGCGATCTGATTGAGCGTGGGCGCCAAGGAATCGGGTCGCGCGACGGCGTGAAAGAGTTCCCGCCCCAATAACTTCTGCGTGACCGCCGTGTTGGCGTCCGACTGGGCTGCGGCCAGCGTCACGGCCTGGACCATCTGGGCGAGGTCCATGTATGCGCGCCCCATGCGGGCGACCGATTGGCGATCGGCGAGATTGCCGGCGGCGAATTCGGCCGCCGCCGTCTCGCCCTGCGAGATCGCCGCGGTGAGTTGCTCCAAGTCGGGGCGGACGATCCCCAGGCTCGCAGCGACCGTCGCAACGTGATCTGTCGCCGCGGGCGGTGCGACCGGCACGCTGGCCGACGCCGGCTCGACGGCGGCGTCGGGGCGCGGAGTGTCATAGCTGGGCGCATCGGCCGTCGCCAGCGGCGCCGCGTCATCAAGCGCCTCGTCGACCGCGGGCGGCTCCGCCTCGACAATCCGGTCGACGTCGTTGTCGTCGAATCGATCCGCCAAGGCGCTGGCGAGACCGCCCGAGTCGTTCGTCGGGGCGAGGTCAGCCGCCGATTGATCTGCTGCGGAGCGATCCGCGAGCGTCCCTTCGCTGCGCATGCCGGCCGGCAACATCGCCTCAGGCAACACGCTGGCCAAGTGCAACACATCGCCCCGCGGCCCGGCGAGCCACAACAGGGCGTAACCGCCGGCCAGGACCCCTGCGGCGCCAAAGCCGACAATACCCGCGGCCATGCGCACCGGGCGACCGCGACGGCGGCGCGGGCGAGGCCGCGTCTCCAACGCGGGGGCCGACGCCAACTCGGCGGCGGGCGGCGGCGAATTGGCCGCGGACCGCGCAGCGGGCGCTGCGTCGTCCGCAAAGTCGGGCAGCGCGAACGGCTCAGGCGCCGTTTCGGTGTCGCTGGTCGCGTCGTCGCCGGATGCGACCGACGCGACGGGCGTCGCTTCGTCGGCAGTCGCAGCATCCGCGGGCGGCTCGACCATGAACTGTTGAATAAGCTGCTGCAGCCGAGTTTCGTCGTCGGCCTGCATCGTCTCGGGCTCCGGCGCGAGCGTGTCGTCGGCCGGCGGCTCGGCGGACTCGTCGGCTGCGCGTAGAAACTCGGTAGATTCCGGCGGGACAGGCGCGGACTCGGTTCGTTCCGTCGGCGATTCGTCCGCGAACTGCACCGGCGACTCAGCCATTGCAGGGGCTTCTGGCGTCGGCGCGCTCGCCTCCGCTTCGTCGGCCGCCGCTTTCAGCATCGAGTCAATTTCTGCCGAGATTTCGCCGGCGGAAACATCGGCGGCGGCGTCATCGTCCCTCGCCGCTTCGGCATACGTTCGTGAGGGTCGAGAGTCGGTCTCGTCGGGGGCCGGCTCCAGATCGGGAACCGCCTCGGTCGGAGCAGCCGGACGGCCGCCCAGCAGCCGCTCCATGCTGCTGCCGTGCTCCTCGCCCAAGTGCAACGACGCGGGGGCCTGCAGCGACCGCAGCCGCGCCGAGAGGCTTTCCAACTGATCGGCTTCGTCACCCGCGTATTTGCCCGCTGGTTCGCCTGCCGAGCCCGTCGATGGAGCGACCGCAGGCTCGGCGTCGCCCAGCGGCTCCGCCACGACGCGCGCCTGCGGCAGACGACGCGTTACCGCCGCCGTGCGGGCAAACTTCGCTCCGCAAACCGGGCACTCCAGCGACGATTCGCTCTCCGTTGCGTCGGGCAACAACAGTTCCGTCGAACAGCGCGGGCATCCTGCAATCATCGTCATCGGGAAACGTCCTCAGCAGTCGGCGAGAGCGGCGCAGAGTCAGGGCGGGGGCCCTCGATATTCTAGCAATTTGCGCCCCGGTCGTCCGGCCCGAAACTGGGCGATCCAAGCGGCGCCAGCACGCTCATGCGCCTCACGACCGCCGCAGTCCGGCGCACCCGCTATAACCGGTAGAGTTCGCCGTACTTGGTCCGATTCTGCGCGAGCCAATCGTCGTGCGACAGCGGCCGGCCCGTGACGCGCTGGACCAGTTCCGCGGCAGAATAGCGCCGCCCGTGCCGGTGAATTTTCTCCCGCAGCCACCCCAACAGCGGCTCGAAATCGCCGCGGGCGAACATCGCGTCGAGATCGCCCAGATCGCGAGCCGCCTGAGCAAAAAACTGCGCGGCATACAAATTCCCCAGCGCGTAGGTCGGAAAGTAGCCGAACGAACCGCCGCTCCAATGCACGTCCTGCAGCACGCCCTGGGCGTCATTGGGCGGGGTGACGCCCAGCAAATCCTGGTACGCCGCCCGCCACGCCTCCGGCAGATCGGCCGCGGCCAGCTTGCCGTCAATCAGCTGCCGCTCCAAGTCAAAGCGGATGCAAATGTGCAAGTTGTACGTCACCTCGTCGGCGTCGACCCGAATCAGCGACGGCGCCACCGTGTTGGCCGCCGCGTAGAAGTCGTCGACGCTCACGCCGCTTAACACGGCAGGGAACGCCTTGGCGGCACGCGGCAGCATGAATTGCCAGAACGCGCGGCTGCGCCCGACCTGATTTTCCCACATCCGCGACTGCGATTCGTGGATGCCCAGCGATGTGGCCTCGCCGATCGGCAAGCCGAATTGCTCGGGAGGCAGCCCCTGCTCGTACAGCCCGTGCCCCGCTTCGTGCAGCGTGCTGAAAAACGCGTCGCCGAAATCGTGCGGCTGGTACCGCGTGGTCAGCCGCACGTCGCGCGGCCCGGCGGTCGCGCAGAACGGGTGCACGGTTTCGTCGAGCCGGCCTGACATGAAATCAAAGCCAATCGCCGCGGCCGCCTCACGACCCACGGCGTCTTGCTGGTCCACGGGAAACTCGCGACGCAGGATCTCGTCCGACGGGCCGTGTTCGCTGCCGACGATCTGCTGCACCAGCGGCGCCAGCGCGTCGCGCAGCCCTTCCAACGCCCGGGCGACGTTGGCGGTCGTTTCGCCCGGTTCGTACTCGTCGAGCAGCGCGTCGTACGCCGTATCGTCGTAGCCGATGGCGGCCGCTTCCTCGCGTTTCAGCGCGATTGTCTTTTCCAACACGGGCAGAAACGCCGCAAAGTCGTCGTTGGCCCGCGCAGCGGCCCAGACCTGCTGGCCCACCACGCTTAATCGCGAGAGTTCTTCGACCAACTCCTGCGGCAGCTTCGTCTTGCGATCGTAGTCGCGCTGCAGCAGCCGGATGTTCGCGCCGGCGTCGCTGTGCGGGTCGGCGGCCAAGTCCGATTCGGCGAGCTCCGCGAGCCACCCGCCCAACTCAGGATCGGTCTGCCGCCGGTGGATCTGTCCGGCGAGAAATGCGATTTGCTCCGCTCGGTGCTCGCCTGCGGCAGGCGGCATTTTGGTCCGCTCGTCCCACTCCAGCAGCCCCAGGATCGCGGTGAACTGCCCCGTCTCGCGAGCGCGGTGGCAAAGCAGGTCGTACAAGTCAGCGGGAGACTGTGGGGATGCGGTCATGGCTGTCGTCGAGATTTGCGGGGGACAGATTGCGGGGGACAGAGTGAGATGCCGTGAGTGGAAACGGCTGCGCGTCGGCTGACAGATCGCGGCGGCGAGTTGACCTGCCGCGCGGCTGCTGCCAGATTGGACCGCACCCGGCGGCCGGCGCAAACCCCGCTGGCCGCGTCGCCGCCGCCTCCCACCGCTGCTCAGAATGTGATGTCCGCCGCCGCTCCCGCCCGCCGCCAGGTCAGCTACGAATCGCTCGACGCGGTGCTGGCTGACGCCCGCCGGCTGGTCGACGCCAACGCCCGCACCACCGGGCAGTGGTCGCTGGGGCAGATCCTCCAGCACCTCGCCATGGCGCTCAACGCGTCGGTCGACGGGTTCGGCTTCACCATGCCTTGGCCCATTCGGTTCGTCGCCCGGAACTTTGTGAAAAAGAGCGTGCTGGCCAATGGCATGAAGCCCGGCATCAAGCTGCCCGCCCGGGCCGCGCCGGCGCTCACGCCCCCCGATGTCGACGCCCCCACGGCGGTGGAGAACTTGGCGCGGGCGATCGACCACTTTCAATCCGCCACCGCCTACGCCCCGCACCCGGCGTTTGACCAAATGACGCCCGACGAGACCAAGCAGCTGCAACTCCGCCACGCCGAACTGCACATGAGCTTCGTGCGCGACCCCGCTTGATCGCACTCGCGGCGGGTGACATGTCCGCTCCGGCCGTGCGAGGAACCGGTTACCAGTTACCAGTGATCGGCGACCAGTTGTCAATCTCTGGTAACTGGTAACTGATCACCGATCACCGGCGTCTCGCACGGCCGTAGCGGCCATGCTACGTTGCGATCACCCGCTGTCGGCGCAACGACGCCGAGGCGCCGCCCCTGCCCGCCATTTACTCGCCCACCCACCTGCCATGCTCGATATTCTGGTCATCGCCCCGCACCCCGACGACGCCGAACTGGGCTGCGGCGGCGCGATTCTCAAATGGAAGTCCGAGGGGCTGCGCGTCGGCGTGCTCGATCTGACCAGCGGCGAGCCCACGCCGCACGGCTCGCCGCAGACGCGGGCCCGCGAGACGGCGGCCGCCACCGAAATCCTGGGGCTCGACTGGCGGGACAACCTGGGGCTGCCCAACCGTAGTCTGGAACCAACGCTCGAAGCGCGGGCCCAACTGGCCGGCGTAATCCGTCAGCAGCGACCGCGGTGGCTGCTGGCGCCGTATTGGGTTGATGCGCACCCCGACCACGTCGCGGCGACGCAGTTGATCGAGGCGGCCCGGTTCTGGTCGAAGCTCACGAAGACCGACATGCCGGGCGAACCGTTTCACCCCGAGCGGATCTTTAACTACTACTGCGTGCACCTGAAGATGGCGCCGCAGCCGGCGTTCGTGCTGGACATTTCCGAGCACTGGGAACAAAAAGCCGCCGCGATCGCCGCGTACCACAGCCAGTTCGTCACCGGCCGCCCCGCCGATCCGCCGACTTTTCTGGATCGGTTGCGCGACGAAGCCGCGTACTGGGGCAAGACGATCGGCGTGGCGTACGGCGAACCGTTCGCCAGTCGCGAGCCGCTGGGAATGAGCACGACAGCTGGGCTGATCTGATCGCCACGAGTCCGCACGAAGCTGCGCACACCTAGCCCGCGCGTAGCTACTGCTCGTTCCCCCCGTTTCGCAGCGCGGTCGACGACACGTCGTTGCGAAACTCGCCTTCGTCGACGCCGTCGCACAAGGCAGCCAGCGCTGGCGGCAAATCGAGATCGGCCAGCGTCTGGAAGCCCGCGCCGCTCGCGCGGCCGAAGACCAAAAATCGACGCCCCGCGGCGGCCAACTCCGCCAGCGCGGCGTCGCGCGCGGCCGGGTCGTCGCCGTAGTAGCGCGCCTGCCCGATCCGCTCGATCGTGTCGGCGCCGACGACCATCGGGGCGCCCGGGGCGAGTCGCGCCTTCTCGACAAACGTCGGACTGCAAGTCAGCAGCACGGCGTCGGCTTCGAATTGCGAAAGCCGCTCTTGGATCGCCTGAAAGTCGAGCGGCGGCTTGTCGACGTTAGCCGCTGACATCTCAAAGATCACGGGCCGCTGCAGCCGCTTAGCCGCCAGTGCCGCCATCTGCCGGTGGCCTTCGTGCAGCGGATTGAACGCTCCGGGAAACAATGCCGCGTTGGCGATTCTGCTGCACATGGCGTCGCCGACGAGCCACTCGCCCCGCTCATACAGCGCCGCAGAAATGCGACCGCACAGCAACTCGGCCAGCGGCCCGGCCGCGTGCGTCATCTGCACCTCGACGGCTTCCCCCGGCCGCAGCAGTTCTGTCGTGAGCGCCGCATCGCCCTGCCCTTGGCGCCACGCCAAGGCGTCGAGCACCAGCGCCGCGGCGACCGCTTCTTCTTCGGCCCGCGTGCGAGCGCCTTTTTCCAGCGTTAGCGACAACGAGCGCGTCGCCACGGCGGATTGCACGGCCACGTGCACGCGATGCGGGCCGCGCTTGGAGCGATCGGTGGCCAGGCTCGCCGTGCAGCCGACGCCGACCAAGTCCTCAGGAGGCGTATCCGTCGCCAATTGCCGCGCTCGTTGCCAGGCCGCCATCGCCATGGCTCGCGCGGTCGCAGCGCTGCAGGCCTGCTCGGGGGCGGCGTTCAGCCACTCGGTCAACGCCGCTGCAGAATACGGCACCACGGCCTCCAGCACCACGCGCGACGCGCCTGGCGTCTGCACCAGCGCGGCCACGGCCCCGCTGCCGCCGCCAGTACACGCGAGCACAAGCTGACGCTGGCCGGCGAGCACGGCGTCGATCGCCTGCTGCGCGGCGGTGCTATTCGCTAGGTTCGTCACAATCCGACCCGATGGTTCTGCGATCGCTTGGCGCGACGCGGCCCCCGGCGCTGCGAATCGACAACACTCAGCGCGACCATGTCGCCGAAACGTTGCGGAAAATCAACGCGTCCCGCGATCGCCGGGAAAGACTCCATGACGCGCCGGCAACTTCATTGCACGTTTTCTGCAGCATAGTAGGTTTCCGACGGGGAGCCAGTGCCGCGTCGGCACGCCCCTTGCGGATTCGGTCAGCGGGTTACCTCATCTCGCCCCGCCCCCGAGCCGCTGCCCCGTCGTCCCCAGCAGCCACTCGATTTCATGCGGGCCGCCTCGCCAGAATTCGCAGATTGGCTTCGCATGGCCGACGTGGTCGCCATCGACGACCCTGATCAATTGTCCCACTACCGCTTGGCTTGGAACGCCCTGTGGCACGGCACGCCCCGCGCCTCGTTCTTCCACACCTACGACTGGTTCGCCACGCAGTGGAAGCATTTCGCGGGCAAGGGGCGCGACTATCGGGCCCTGGTCGTTCGCGCCGCTGGCGACGTGGTGGGCATCGTGCCGCTGTGCGTACGGACCGAGCCGCACCGCCTGGGCTCGATCCGGGTGCTGACCTACCCGTTGGACAATTGGGGCGCCTGGTACGGCCCTATCGGACCCAACCAGGCGGCCACCATGTGGGTCGCCGCGCACTGGATTGCCGCCGCCCAGCGCGACTGGGATCTGTTGGAGCTCCGCTGGATCGACGCCGCACCGACCGACCGAGCCGCGTCGGTCGCGGCGCTGCGAGCGGCCGGTCTGCCGGCGCGACTGAGCCCCTACGACGCCACGTCGGTGATCGAATTGCCCGACACGTGGGACGACTACCTGGCCAGTCGCGACACGAAACGCCGCCACGAGTTCCGTCGCCAACTGCGGCTCGCCAAACGCGAAGGCAATGTCGAGTTTGTCCGCCACCGACCGCAAAGCGCCGCTTGCGGCGACGGCGATCCGCGCTGGGATCTGTTCGAGCAGTGCCGCCAAGTCGCCGCCGCCAGTTGGCAGGGCGACTCGACCTCCGGCAACACGTTGACGCACCCGGCAGTTCGCGACTTTCTGGCCGACGCCCACGAGGCCGCCGCCCGCCTGGGCATGGTCGACGTGTGCCTGCTGCGCCTGAACGGTCGGCCCGCGGCGTTCGCGTACAACTACCACGCAGGCGGCTACGTTTCGGGGCTCCGCACTGGGTTCGACCAGTCAATTTCCAACCGCGGACTGGGGCGGACGCTGCTGCTGCACGTGGTCCGCGACAGCATCCGGCGGGGCGATCGCTCGATTGATCTGGGCGTCGGCGAGCGGACCTACAAACGCCATTTTCGCACGAGCCTGCAACACAGCAGCCGCGTCGTCCACTACCCGCCGCTGGCGCTGCGGTCGCAAGGCATTCGGCTGGCGCGGTGGCTCAAATCGCAGTGGGGCGCGGAGCCAGCCAAGGGCGACGAGAAGAAGACCGGCGACGCAAGCCCGGCCGTTTCGACGTCGTGAAAGATGTCGGCCGCTCTTGCAGATGATCGCCCCTGCGGGCGGGGCGCCTGAGGCGCGATCGACGGGCTACGTTTGCAGCGCGCGTCAATTTCGCCTCAGACGCCTGCCTCGCCAGGCGCCGTCCCCCCCGGATCCTGCCGCGGGTGCTGCACCAGGCAACACGCACCGCAGGCGGCGATGATTTCATCGGGCGCGGGCAACCAAGGATGCCGCAGCGCAAAAAGGGGAGAGAATCGCGTGTACGTGGTTGGCTCGCGCAACCGGCTCCAATTGGCCGGCTGGATGCGCACCGTCCGCGCGGGCCGTCGGTCGTGAGGACCGGCGGCGACAAACTCCTCGACGCGGACCGTTACCGCTGCGGTTCGCTGATGTTCTCAGCGTTCATCTCTTCCAAGGCCGCTGCTTCGCGAGCGAGCTTGAATTCGGGACCCGGTGCGTAGAACTGCACGTCGTCTTCCAAGTGGTAGGGACTGGGCAGCGTCTGGCCGGCCACGTCAATCTGACAACCAGTGACGCCCAGACAGCAAGCGGCCAGCAAGGCCCCTGCCGCCAACGGCAAACGACGCGAAGTGGACGAAGTCGTGTTCACAACAACGGCTCCTGACGGAAAAGTGCGGCCCGCGGTCGACGGCGACTGCCGACGACGCGGCCGGATGATCGATTGGCAACGCCGCCGCGCGCGATCGCGACTGGGGCGTTAGAATCGTTATCGGCCGCCCAACCCGCAAACTTTCGCTCGTCTGCAAAACTGTCCCGCTGGCGCCGCTGGCAGCGTGCCGCCGCGGGGCCGCTGTCACACCTGCCGGCGGGCAAGCTGCGTCGCAACGCCTGCAGAAACTGCCGCCAGATCGGGGCTTTTGCTGCTCGCAGTGGTACAATCCACCAACGCTGCTCGGCGTGCCGTCGCACGCCGCTTCTCGGAACAGACAACGGCACAGCGCCATGCTAGCACCCTTTCAGCGACGAGCGGCCGCGCGGCTGACGCTCGTGTTCCTGCTTTTCGCCCCGTGGGGAGTCGACGCGGCCCGGGGGCAAGTCGGAATCGGCGGCTCTCTGCCCACGCCCGACTACTTTGCCGGCGTCGAGCAGATGTATCGCGGCGACTACCGCGACGCGATCCGCACCCTGCAGCGCGAGACCAATCAGGGGCTGAGGATCCTCAACACGCGGTGGATCGACACCGTCTGCTACTACGCCATGTTGGGCGAGGCGTACTACCAGGCCGGACAGCTCGATGCGGCGCTGCGCGAGCTGGACGCCGCCTGCAGCCTCATTCTGCAGAACGCGAACTGGATGCTGCGGGTGCGGTTCAACCCAGCCGTGCTGCCCGACCGCGATCTGGGCACGCGTCGCGCTCCCTGGGGCGTCAGCACGCGGAACAGCATCCCCGGCGCCTTCCGCGAGAACATGCTCGTGTCGCAGGGGAGACTCGACAATTCCAATGTTTTGGTCGAAGGCGGCGTCGTCGAACAGGCGCGCTTCTGGGAAATGGACGCGATCGAAGTGGCCCGGACCTGCGCCTGGGCCATCAAGCGTCGCAACGACATTCTCGGCCCGCTGGGCCGCTACGACCCCATGTCCGCCGACCAGGCCCGCACGCTGGCCCGCGGCACGACCACGCCCAATCACTGGTCGGTCGCCTGGGGCAACGTGATCCGCGGCCTGGCCGAGTCCGGCGTCGGCAACAATCAGGCGGCGCTCAAAAGCCTGGAGGACGGGCTGCTCGCCTCGCGCCAGTTCGACCATCCGCTCACTTGCTACGCGCTGTTGGAAGAGGGCCGTCTGGCCATGGAAGCCGGCGACGTCGCCGAGGCCGACCGGCTGCTGTGGGAGGCCAGCTACTCCGCCTATCAGTACGAGGACGTGCGCACCGTCGACGAAGCGTTCCGCTTGATCGCGCGGAATCGCGCCGCAGCGCGGGTGAAGGACGTCAACCCGGCGTGGGATGCCATTGCCGTTTGGGCGCGGCGCGAGGGCTTCAATCACATCTACTCGCGCGCACGACTGGCGGCGGCTCATGACTTGCTCGAAGGCGAGCAGTTCGAGGCGTCCGCCGCGGCGCTCAAAGACGCCCAGACCCGCCTGCGCGACGCGCGGGCCGGGCTGCTGGGGATCGAGGCGGCGATGCTCGACGCGCGGCTGAAGCTGGCCGCCGGGCTGAACTCGGGCTTTGCGGCCGTCGACAAAGTGCTGGCCGTGCAGGCCGCCGCGTCGCCGCGAAACTACCGCATTGCCCTGGCCAACGGCATGTTTGACGACCAAACGCTGCCATCCCGTTCGGCCGTCGACCTGTACCGGCTGATCCTTCGCGATCCCACGCCGGCCGACGTGGCGTTGGATCTGACCGACACGCTCGCCTGTCTGAGCACGCCCAATCAACCGGCGTTCGACCGCTGGCTCACGGCCACGCTGGAGCGCGAGAACGTCATCGCGTCGATGGAGGTGGCCGACCTGGCCAAGCGGCGACAGTTGCACCAGCAGCTCGGCTGGGGCGGACGGCTGGATGCGATGCGGATGGCGACCGTGGCGCCCGATTCGGCTTTGCAGCCGGCCGCACTGCAGCAGCGCCGCGACATGCTGTCGCGGTTCCCCGACCTGCAGGACGCATTCGACGCCGAGTCGGCCATCCGCGACCGCCTGGATGACCTGTGGTCGCCGGCGATGACCGACGCCGCCCGCCAACAGGCGACCAAATTGTGGAAAGAGCTAGCCTCGGCGGTTGACGACCGCGAAATGGCGCTCGCCTCCGCGGCGCTGAAGCGCGTTCAGGCCGACTTTGCCTTCCCGCCGGTCGCCACGGTCGAAGAAATCGCAGCACAGCTTCCCCCGGGCCGCGCCGTGCTCATGTTCCACGAATCGTCCGCGGGATTGCTGGGCATGCTCGTCACCGGCCAAGCCGCCACGCAATGGAATTGCGGCCCCCCCAACCGCATCGGCGCCACGATCACCGAATTGCTGCGGGCCATCGGCAACTATGACGGCAACCGAGAGATCG
Source organism: Planctomycetaceae bacterium (assembly GCA_002702655.1). Taxonomy (GTDB): domain Bacteria; phylum Planctomycetota; class Planctomycetia; order Pirellulales; family Lacipirellulaceae. The sequence goes on along the minus strand of PABB01000009.1, from coordinate 62,506 downwards.
CCACCGACCAGCTCGCCGAGACCGAGTGGCGGGAGGCTTCGCAAAAACTCTTTCACGCATTGTTCGACGGTTCGTCGCTGGCGCCCGAGCAGGTCGAGGAGCTGGTGATCATTCCCGACGGGGCCGTCTGGTACGTGCCGTTTGAAGCGTTGTGGATTCACACCGAAGAGCAGGACGGCCCACTGACCGACTTCGCTCAAATCCGCTACGCACCGACGCTGGGCGCGGCGTTTCGCAACGTCGAGCGGTGGCGTCGGGTGCGCCGCAGCGGGGTGATCATCGGCGATCTGCCGCCGGGGGAAGATGCCGCCGAGCGCGCCGCGGCCGCCGCCGACGTGACCGACGCGGTGGAGAACCCGGTCACGCTGGGCGAGGAGTTTCGCACGCCCGCGGCGCTGACCGCTTCGCTCCTCGACGCGCTGGTCGTGCTGGCCGACGTGGAAGCCAATCGCGGCGGCGGCGACTGGGACCCCGCGCCGCTGCCCGGCGAGCGTAACGCCAGTTTGGCCGATTGGCTGACCCTCGCGGGGGGCGGACCGCAGCGGATCGCAGCGCCGGGGCTCCGCACACTCGCCGAGTCAGGCGGCCGCGGCAGTCGCCGCCGCGGCGACCGCCCGGGCGACGAGCTGTTCCTGGCCACCTGCTCGTTGATGTCCGCGGGGGCCGAGACGATGCTGCTATCACGCTGGCGCGTGGGCGGGCAGTCGTCGTTGCAGCTCACGCACGATTTTTTGCAGGAGGCCCCGTACGCCCCCGCGGCCGAGTCGTGGCAACGCAGTGTGCGGCTGCTGCGCGAAACGCCGCTCGATCCGCTCACGGAAATGCGCGTCAAGCCGGGCAAGGGAGACCAGCAGCTCACGGGCGATCACCCCTTCTTCTGGGCCGGCTACATGGTCGTGGACAGTGGTTGGCGCCCGCCCGAGCCGGAGGACGACGCCGCAATTGAAGAAGTCCCGCCCGCGGCCGCCGTGCAACCCGCTCCCGCCGACGGCGCAGCGGCGCCCATGCTGCGTCCCCAACCGGGCGGCGACGGTAACGCGGAGGGTCCTCCGCCCGAGCCGCAACCACAGCCGCAACCACAGCCGCAACCACAGCCGCAGCCGCAGCAAGCGGACGACGCCGGCGCCGCGGCGGAGCCCTGATTCCAACGGCACAACCGTTATGACGGTTTGCCCGCAGTCGCGCCGCACACTGAGCGGAACGGCACAGTCGCGCATGGGGGCGACTTTTGGCGCGCGAGCGATCTCGCACTGCGAACGCCGATGCGCGCAACGCGCAACGCCGGACCACGAACATTGGCACGACTCTTGCTAATGCAGCGGGCAAGGACTTGCCGCGAACTCGCAGTTCGAGACACTGGACCCATCGCATCGCTCGTCATTGCCGCGACTTTCGCTCCGGCGAGCATCCGCCCCCTTTTTGCGAGTCAGTCTGCTGAGCGTTACGGCGCCCAGGGTTCGCCGCCGCAGCGCACTGACTAGCAATCGCTACGCAGAACATAGGAAGGAGTACGTTGATGACCGCCACCACAGCCAAAGCGCCCCCTGCGACCAACAACGAAAAGCTTGTCGCTTGGGTCGAAGAGATGGCGGCGCTGTGCAAGCCGGAAAACGTCCATTGGTGCGACGGGTCGCAGGAGGAATACGACCAGTTGTGCGAACTCATGGTCGAGGGCGGCACGTTCATCCGCTTGAATCCGGAACTGCGCCCCAACTGCTTCCTCGCCCGCAGCCACCCCAGCGACGTGGCCCGCGTCGAAGACCGCACGTTCATCTGCTCGATTGATCCCGGCGACGCCGGACCGACCAATCACTGGGAATCTCCCGAGAAGATGAAGGCCACGCTGCGGCCCAAGTTCGACGGCTCGATGCTCGGCCGCACGATGTACGTGATCCCCTTCAGCATGGGCCCGATCGGTTCGCCGATCTCGCACATCGGCGTGCAAGTGACCGACTCGCCTTACGTCGTGGTCAACATGCGGATCATGACCCGCATGGGCCAGAAGGTGCTCGACACCCTGGGCGACGGCGAGTTCATCGAGTGCCTGCACTCGGTCGGCATGCCGCTGGGGCCCGGCGTGAAAGACGTGGCGTGGCCCTGCAGCCCCGATCCCAAGGACAAGTACATCGTCCACTTCCCCGAAGAGCGGGCGATCTGGAGCTACGGCTCCGGCTACGGCGGCAACGCCCTGTTGGGCAAAAAGTGCTTCGCGTTGCGGATCGCCTCGAACATGGCCCGCGAAGAAGGCTGGCTCGCCGAGCACATGTTGATCTCCGGCGTGAAGAGCCCCGACGGCGAAAAGACCTACGTCGCCGCCGCGTTCCCCAGCGCCTGCGGCAAGACGAACTTTGCCATGCTCATCCCGCCCAAGCCGTTCACCGACGAGGGCTGGGAAGTCACGACGGTGGGCGACGACATCGCCTGGATCAAGCCGGCTGATGACGGGCAGATCTACGCGATCAATCCCGAAGCCGGTCTGTTCGGCGTGGCCCCCGGCACGAACGAAAAGACCAACCCCAACGCGATGGCGTCGATTCGCGAGAACACGATCTTCACGAACGTGGCTCTGACCGACGACGGCGACGTGTGGTGGGAGGGCATGACCGACGAGCCGCCGGCGCACTGCATCGACTGGCACGGCAATGACTGGACGCCCGAAAGCGAAGCCAAGGCGGCGCACCCCAACAGCCGCTTCACGGCCCCCATCAGCCAGTGCCCGTCGGCTGACCCGGCCTACGACGACCCGAAGGGCGTGCCGATCTCGGCGATCATCTTCGGCGGTCGCCGCAGCACGGTGGTGCCGCTGGTGCACGAGACTCCCTCGTGGCCGTTTGGCGTGTACACCGCGGCCACCATGGGCTCGGAGATGACGGCCGCCGCGTTCGGCAAGATCGGCCAGGTCCGTCGCGACCCGTTCGCCATGTTGCCCTTCTGCGGCTACCACGTCGGCGATTACCTGAATCACTGGCTCAACTTCGGCCGGCAGATTCTGCCGCCCAAGGTGTTCTGCGTGAACTGGTTCCGCCGCGACGAGGACGGGAATTTCGTCTGGCCCGGCTTCGGCGAGAACATGCGGATCCTCAAGTGGATCGTCGATCGGGTCCGCGGCAAAGCGGCCGCGATTGAAGGCCCCCTCGGTAAAATGCCCAAGTACGAGGACATCGACTGGCGCGGCCTGGACTTCCCCGAAGAGAAGTTCGACCTGCTGATGAGCGCCGACCGCGGCGAGTGGCTGCAGGAAATCGCCTCGCACGACGAGCTGTTCTTCAAGATGTACGACCGGCTGCCCAAGGAAATGCTGTTTGTCCGCGAGCTGCTGCTCTCCGGGCTGTGGCGTTCCCCCAAGCACTGGGACGCACATCACGTGCACGACGAGTGATGTTGAAGACCGGCGCAGGCCGCGAATGATTCGCGGTCGCTGGGGACGGATTCCTCGCCGGCCTTGTCGGTCACGCAGAGTTTCGAGCGCCGGAATTAACCGCCGGGCGTTCTCGCCAACCGCGAGAACGCCCGGCTTTTGTATGCGCTCGTGGCATGGCCGCTCCGGCCGTGCGGGGTGCAGGTGAGGTGATCAGTTACCGGCGACCAGTGACCTGTGATTGGAAAATGTACCCGCTCACTGGTCACTGGTGAGTTGTGAGTTGGTGACTGCCCGCTGCTCACCGCCGACCGCCTACCACCTTCTGCCTAATACTTCTCCCGCCGTGGCCGCCAGGCAAAGGCCGCCAGCGGCGCCGCGGCGGCCAGCCCCACCGCCAGCGGCAGCCACTCGCGCTTTGCCGCGTACTGGCCCAGGGCCGCGTAAGCGACGCCCAGCGCGGCATTGGCCAGCAACACCGGCGGCAGGAATCTGCCCCACGACATGCGTAGCGCGCCCACCAGCAGCGCCGCCGCCTCGGCCAGTACGGGCAACGGCCGCGTGATCGCCAGCACCCACCCGCCGTGGCGAGCGCAGGCGTCGTCCAACTCGGCCAGGCTCTCCGGCGAGGACATCTTCTCCGCCAACGGCCGGCCCCAGCGTCGCGCCAGGGCGAAGGCAATCGCCGCGCCGACGGTCATGCCCGCGCACGACGCAGCGGCCCCCAGCGCCGTTCCCAATTGCGCTCCGGCCAGCGTCGCCACGGGCCCCGACGGCACCGGCAGCACCACGTCGCTCGCCAGCACCGCCACGACCAACGCGGCCATTGTCGCGCGGGCTGGCGGGTCGTCGCGCCATCGCTGGAGCTGCGTCGTAAATGATTCGCCCCGCACAGCCAGCAACGCCAGCGGCAGAACCAGCACGACCGCCACAATCAACAAGGGCTTCAGCAGAGTGCGGTTCATTAAATCGCCGTTTCGCCCCGGGCGGTTTTGACTTGAAAGCCTGCCATTCTAGGTTTTCACAGGCGTCAGCGCCGAGCCGGTCCACCCGTGCGCGCCTGACCCCATTTGCAGACACGGAGCACTTCCGACAATGAAGTCCAGTACGAGCGAACGGCTGATCGCGATGGTCAGCGCCTTTGTCGCGGTCGCTATTGTGGCGGTCTTTGGCATTGCCGAACGGACCGGCGACGCGCCGGTCGTTAATCTCGGCAGCCTGGAGGCCGACGTTCGCCTGCAATTCGAACTGGCGCTGCGGCACGATTTGCCCGCGTATGAGCGGCGGGTGGCCGCGTTGGAAGCGGCGACCGCGGCGTTCGACGCCTCGTCGCATTCTCCGGCCGACCAGCGACTGCTGGCCGAGTGGCTGCAGGAAGCGATCCGTCGCACGATGCCGGGCCGGCTGAAGCCGTTGCCGGCGACGCCGCAATTCGGCGCGTCTGAAGCCGAAGAGGAAGAGACGGACGCCCACGGCCCGAACCCGAACCCCGGCGCCACGCCGGTGTTGCTCGAAGCTGCTCCCCAATCCGCCGCGCCGCCGGAGATCGCCGCGGCCCCGCCGGCCGCCGACGAAAACTCTGCCGCGGGAACCGACATCATCGAGCCGGCCCCGCCGCAGTCCCCCGTCGCGGCCGGACCAATCCCCACGCTCGCCGATCCGCCGGGCGAAGCGGCGCCCGCCGTCGAAACGCCCGTCCAGGTGATTCACGCGTCCGCGCCATCGGCGCCCGCGACCGCCACAACCGTGCAGCCGACGGTCGTGACCGTCAACCTGCCGGAGTTGCGAGCGCAAATCGCCGGTTACCACGCCGGATTGCGCGACCTGGAAGCCGCCGTCACAAACGCCCGCGACGCCCTCACGCTGGCCGACGTGGCACGCGCGGTATCGGAACTCGAATCGCTCGCCGCACAGTACGAGTTCGTGCTGCTGTACTATCAGTCGCTCACGAACGATGAACGGGTCCGCGTTGATCAGCCGCGCTCGCCGGCGGCAACGGCCCGGCGTTTGGCGGCCGCTGTCGATGTGGCGGCTGACGATCCCGCGGGAGGCTTCGACCCGTTCAACTCGGCGGCCGCCACGGCGGTGAATCAACTGCGAGCAAAGCTCGCAGAGCTGGCCGGCGAGTAAGTGCCGCGTCGGCGAGAATCAGTTGCGGCCGGAGCGCCGCATCACAGGGGAGCCCGCGGCAAATCCCGCGGATAGGGCGGGTCGTCGATCTGCGGCAGGTAGTCGTCGTTCTCCGCCGCCCAGGTCTGCCGCTCCGCCTCGGTCGCGTAGTAGCGCAGCCACAGCTCCGGATCGCCGTCGACGTTCGCACAGTCCCAGTGCAGGTAACTGCTGCGACGGTGCATCAGCTTCTCGTGCGCCGGCAGAATGTCGCGGTACACCAGCGTGTAGAGCTGCCGATCGCTCAGGTGGTCGGTGAAGTCCAGCACGATGTGCTTCTCGAACAGCCGGCCGATCACCGTGTACAGCTCGCGACGCAGGTCCTCGTCGTCCAAATCGTCCGGATGCGGCAGATCGAGCTTCGGGGCGAACCACTCGCAAATCGGCAGCATGGGAGCCCGTTCCCAATCGAGCATCGATTGCAAGAACTCGTTCTCGTCCCCGGTCGACATCAACTCGGCGTTCACCCGGCCGATTGACTCGTCGTACAGGGGTTCCAGCGCGTCGCGCAACTGGGCGTTCAGCAGCAGGCGATCGACGTCGTCAGAGTGCGGCAGGTGCGGGTGAATCATGGCAGTCGAGGGCAAAGTTCGCGCGGTCGGTCGCACCGCTGCGGCAGGCGACCGACCTCCGTGGGGAGAAACGCGACGTGTCGGCAACGAGTCCCGCAAGCGGCGGAACGCCGGCCGTAGCAAGCGACGCCAAGCGACCCGCACACTGGCCGCCTGGCGTCGCCCGCTGCGTGGCTGACTCCGCCCTTGCTTCTCGCACTTTATCAACGGGCGGGGCGCGAGAAAACGGTTTTGAGCGCGTTCTGCGCCGAGTTGCCGAATTGCTTAGAACACAATCGTTACGACCCGCAAGGTTCGCCAATTTCGGCGACGAATTGCTAGCAAAATCGGACGCACGAGGGCCCGCTGCGCGCTACGTAGCATGCCCGCTTCGGCCGTGCGGACTTGGCAACAGGCGGTGGGCAGTGAGCAAATTCGCCACCAGTCACCAGTCACCGCTCAATCCACCGGCTGACCCATCTCGCGCATCAGCAGCTTCATGTCTTCCCACGTCGCCCCCTTGGCGGCAGGGTTGCGCAGCAGATAGGCCGGGTGATACGTGCACACGACCTTGATGCCGCGGTAGTCGTGCACCGAGCCGCGGAGCTTGCCGATCGCCGTCTGGGTGTCCAGCAGGTTGCGGGCCGCGACCGCCCCCAGGCAGCAGATGAATTCCGGCTGGATCAGATCGAGCTGCCGATCGAAAAAGCCGCGGCAATTGGCGGACTCGGCGGGCTCGGGATTGCGATTTCCCGGCGGGCGGCACTTCAGCACGTTCAGGATGTAAACTTCGTCCCGCGACAGCTTGCAGGCTTCCAGAATCTTGTTGAGCAACTGCCCCGCGCGACCCACGAACGGCTCGCCCAGCCGATCCTCGTCGGCCCCCGGCGCCTCGCCCACAAAGCACAGCCGGGCGTTGGGATTGCCAACGCCAAACACGGTCTGGGTGCGTTTGGCGGCCAGCTCCTCACACCGAGTGCAGCCGACCACCAACTGCTGCAGGGCGTCCAGCGTGGGCGCCGCGGCGGCCGCATCATCCGTGGGGCCGGCGTCATCAAGCAGATTGCGGGAGCGGGGCATGGCGGACTCGGCGGCGGCGGATTCGGATGACGGAGCAGGGGGAGCTGCGGCTGCAACCGCGGCCGGAGAAGTCTCCTCGGCGGCGGGCGCTGCGGACGACCACCGCGCCACGCGGCCCGCGTCGGCCCGGGGCAGGCACGACACGCCCGCGGCCAGCAGGCCTTCCAACTGCTGAGCGAGCAGAGTTCGGGAGCGATCGGCGTCCGACATGGCGGTGCGGGGCGGAGCAGGGCAGGACGGGCCGTTGGCGGGAGCCAACAGGGTCAGTGTAGGGATTCTCGCCGCCGCGAACACCGCCCTGCCCGGCCAGGCTCCAACCGAGAACGCCGCACCATCAACCAAGCTGTGCCTGACGCCCCCGGCTCGCCTTCAGATCGCCCGGCACGCGATTGTCCGTCACCAGTGGCATGCGACCCCGCCGCAAGAGTATGATGAAGGATTGCCCCGCTCGCCCGCCCCAACCACCCCTCCCCTCCATGCCAGTCCCTCGCGTCGTCATCGTCGGCCGCCCCAACGTCGGCAAGAGCAGTATTCTCAACTGGCTCGCCGGCCGCCGCTTGGCGATCGTCGAAGATCAGCCCGGCATCACGCGCGATCCGGTCGACTACCTGATGCAGCACGAGGAGCGGTATTTCGAGCTGGTCGACACGGGCGGCATCGGCATCGAGGACGAAGACAACCTCACCAAGCACATCGAAGCGCAGATCGACGCCGCGATCGATTCGGCCGCGGTGATCCTCTTTGTGGTCGACGTGCGGTCCGGGCTGACCCCCTTGGACGAGGAAGTGGGGCGCCGCCTCCGCGATTTGGAAGTCCCCGTCATCTGCGTGGCCAACAAGGCCGATGACGGGAAGCACGATAACCAAACCTCCGATTTCTACCGTCTGGGCCGGGGCAACATTTTGCCGATCAGCACGAAGCAAAATCGCCATCGGCCGGTACTGCTGAACCTGATCCTCGAACGGCTGCCGCCCGAGTCGCCCGAGGGCGATATGGTCGCCGAGCCGGAGATGAAGGTGGCGATCGTCGGCCGCCGCAACGTCGGCAAAAGCACGTTCGTCAACACGCTGGCCCAAGCGCAGCGAATGATCGTCAGCGAGGTGCCCGGCACGACGCGGGACAGCGTCGACGTGCGATTCGAATTGGATGGCAAGGGCTTCGTGGCCATCGATACGCCAGGGCTGCGACGTTCCAAGAGCCGGGGCGCGTCGGTCGACTTCTACGGCACCCACCGCGCCCAGCGCAGCATCCGCCGCGCCGACGTGGTGCTGCTATTTCTCGACGCGTCGCAATCGATCAGCAAAGTCGACAAGCAACTGTGCGACTACATCAGCGAGCAGTACAAGCCGGTCATCTTCGTGGTCAACAAGTGGGACCTGCTGGCCAAGTCGATGCCCACCGAAAAATGGGTGCGGTATCTCAACGACACGTTCCGCACCATGCGGTACGCGCCGATCGCCTTCATCACGGGCGAGACGGGCAAGAACGTCAAAGCGCTGCTGAATCACGCCCAGATGCTGTTCAAGCAATCGCGGCAGCGGCTCAACACGGGCCAGCTCAACCGGTTGTTGCGCGACGCGGTGCAGCGCAACCCGCCGCCGCTGTTTCGCAACCGGCGGCCGAAAATCTACTACGGCACGCAGGTGGGCGTCCAACCGCCGACGCTGGTGCTGTTCTGCAACGACCCGCAGGCGCTCGACCGGCCGTACCAGCGATACTTGCTGGGGGCCGTGCGGGATCAGTTGGAGTTTGCCGAGGTGCCGATCAAGCTGTACCTGCGGCGCCGGCAATCGAGCGACGAGCGTAACGAGATCGACAAGACCTCCGACGCCTCCGCGTAGCGCGACGCAGAACGCGCATGAGGCGGCGCAGGCGAACCCGCGGTTTTCGGCAGCAGGCGCTAGTCGACGGCCGGCAGTCCGGGCGCCGCGTCGCTGGAGGCGACATCGGCGGCCAACGCATCCTGGTCGCTGCCGTAGAGCTGCATCAACGCCGAGCCGAGCCCCAGGCTCCAAACCAGAACGAAGCACAGCACTTCGCTCCAGGACAAAATGTGGCGCCAGTCGTATCTCATAGCAAAATCTTCCGAGAAAGGCCGACATCGGTCGGCTGCATCCGAGCAATCGGAGATTAGACCCCAGCGGCCCGCAGGCGACAAGGACATTTTTTCTCGCACCTTCGCGGAAAATCAGGGCCAGCGGGAAGCTCTGGCCCCCTACGCGCATGTTCTGACGAGTGCTATACTTGCGAATCTGCCGCATCCCAGCCGGGGCCGGCAACCACGCCGGGCGATTAGCTCAGTTGGCTAGAGCACCAGCTCGACAAGCTGGGGGTCGCAGGTTCGAGCCCTGCATCGCCCACTTCGCACCTCATTTCACCTGCCGCCTCGGGCGGAACACTGGGAGTCAAGCGTCTTGGGTACCAAGAAATCTGGCAAAGGTCGTCGCAAGCTGGGTCGCAAGAAGCGCCGCATGCGGGCCAAGATCCGTCATCGCAAGAAATAATCTCTGCCGATGACCGCGCGGCCGGGCCGATGGGCCTTGCCGCCATTCTGCCCTGAGATGGGGCCGAGTTCGGGCCGAATCTCACAGCCGCTGAGCATTGCAGCGCCGCCGCTGCGCGCCCGCAACACGCGAGCGTGGGTCATTGGCCGCACGCGCGGACGTAGCTGGCCGCATCGGCGATCTCGTCCGCGGCCCGGGGCGAGCCGCTGCGGCCCACGACGATCCACCCGCGGTAGCGATATTGCTCCCACAGTCGGGCCAGCAGTTCATCGACGCCCGCTGCTCCCCGCCCCAACTCGACTTCCAGCACGCGATCCACGCCCAGCCCCCGCGCCGCGTCGGTGGCTGCCATCGCCCCCACATGCGGGCCGAGCGCGTCCAGCCACTCCGTCGGAGACTGATCGTGCCGCATCAAATCAGCCGGGTTGAGTTCCACCGCCACCGTGCCCTCGGCTGATTCCGCCAGCAACTCGACGACATCGCGGGGCGGCGACTCCGCCACGGCCAGCACGGGGGTCACTCCCAACCGCTGCCCCGCTGCGGCGACAATCTCCAGGATCTGCAGCGTGTCGCTCCGCAAGGGCGAGTCGCCCGCGGGAATCTCGCCGGCGTTGGTTACCAGCGTGCTGCCGCCCAACTGAGCGATCATCTCCATCGACGCCCGCACCGCTGCCAACCGGCGCTCGGCGTCCTGGGCCTCCAGCAGCCCGCGGCGGGTGGGGAAGACGCCCCCGGCGACCCGCAGATTCGCATCGTCCAGCAGTTTCCGCACCTGACGTACGGCCGTACCGGTTATGTCAGCTGGGCGAAGTTCATCGCGAGCGTCGATTTGCACGCCCTCCACGCCCAGCGACGCTGCCGTGTGCAATGCTTTTCGAAAGGGTTGCTTCAGGTGACGCGTCGCCGCGGCAATCCGGACGCCAATCACGGCTCAACTCCCCCATTGTGCAATTTGGAATCTACGGATCGCGGTGCGGCCAGCGATTCGACGGGCCAATTGCCTGCGCACGAACTCTATGAACGCGATCGCCTCGCTCGTGATTTTAGCCGCTGCCGCGGGCACGCCTAGCGCAGCAGGGATTGCGCCCCCTCCGCGCCATCCCGACGCGATCGAGATCTTCTCGTGCACGTTCGACGGCCCCTGGGACGTGAACTACGACGGCTGGCCCGACAGCTGGAACCGCGTCTACGGCCCCGCTCGGCCGCGCTACGTGGAAGTCGGGATTCAGGACGACGACGGCGCGGTGGCCGGCAAATGCCTGGCGGTGCACATCAACGGGGGCGGAGCCCGGGTCGAAAGCCCGCTGGTGGCCGTCTCGGCAAGCTACAGCTACGTGGTGCAGGCGCGGGTCAGACTGCAACAAGTCAAATTCGCTCGCGCTCGGCTGGTGGTCGAGTACTGCGACGAAGACCGCCAGGTGCTGCAGTCGGAACCCACCGACTGGTTCACGGCAACCAGCGACTGGCAGGACATCCGCGTCGACCCGGTCAGCCCCGAGGTGGCCGCGGTGGCGCTGGCCCGCGTGGTGTTGGAGGTCCAGCGCGGCGACCGTGTGGATTTGGACGGCACGATCGCGTTGGACGACGTGTGGATGGGCCGCCTGCCCAAAATGAAGGTCAGCACGAACAGCCCCTACAACGTCTACACCGACCCCCGCAACGTGGTCGTCAAGTGCGAGTTGTCGGGCATTCGCGAACGCGATCCGGACATCATCTTCGAACTGCTCGACGCGGGCGAAAACGAAATCGAAGACAATCGCGAGAAGCTCGACGGCCGGCTCATCACCGAGCGCTACAGCAAGGCCTCCGACATCGTCAACAATGCGGTCGAGTTGCCCGCCGGGTATGCGGGCAGCACCTCGTGGCCGCCGCCGATCCGCGAGCCTGGGTTCTACAGCGTCCGGGTCACCATGCGGACGGCCAACGGCTTGCAGGACGAAAAGACGGTTTCGATCGCGGTCGTGCCGCCGCTGGTCCGCCCCGACATGGGCGAGTTCGGTTGGTCGCTGGCCGGCGACGAGGTGCCGCTGTCGTTTGACGATCTGGCCGAGTTGCTGCCGCGCACCGCCGTTCACTGGGTCAAGCTGCCGGTGTGGTACGGCGAGAGCGAATCGCAGCGCGGCGATCGGTTGGTCGTGTTCGCCGAACAGTTGGCCGCCGAGGACATCGAGTTGGTCGGCGTGGTCGACCGCCCGCCGGCCGACAGCGAATTGGCCAATCGTCTTGCCGATGATGCGACGATCGCCGACACGCTGTCGCTGGAAACTTCGTCGTGGCTGCCGCTGATGGACCCGGTGCTGAGCCGGCTGTCGCTGCGCGTGCGGTGGTGGCAATTGGGCAACGATCACGACACGAGTTTCTCGACGTTTCCGCAGTTGGAAAAGGAGATCGCGAACCTGCGCGGGCAGATGTTCCGCTTTGGACAAGACGTGAACGTGGGTCTGGGCTGGCAATGGACGCGCTCGACGCCCCTGGACTTGCCCGCCTCGTGGGACTTTCAGCAGTACTCCGAATCGCCAGCGCTGACCGGGGCCGAGTTGGCCGAGTACCTGAAGCTCCCCCGCCGCAAGGGCGTCGCGCGCTGGGCGCTGATCGAACCGCTCTCCCGCGAGCATTACGACCTGGAAACCCGCGCCCGCGATCTGGTCGAGCAGATGCTCGCCGCGCGGATGGGCGGCGCCGACGCCATCTTTGCGGCCCGGCCGTTCGACGACGAGCACGGATTGATGACCGACTCGGGCTCGCCCGGGGAACTGCTGCTGCCGTGGCGTACGACGGCCCTGTTGCTCAGCGGCGCCAAGTTCATCGGCTCGATCCAGATGCCCAGTAACAGCGAGAACCGCCTTTTTGAAATGCCCAGCGGCGACGTGCTGATGGTGCTGTGGAACCACAGCAAAACCGACGAAGTCGTCTATCTCGGCGACGACGTGCGGGTCATCGACGTGTGGGGGCGCGAGCAGAAGCCCAGAACCCTGGGACACCGTCAAATCATCCCCGCGGCGCCGCTGCCCTGCTTTGTCACGGGCGTCAATCCAAGCATCGCGCGGTGGAGAATGCAGGTCGCCTTCGCTTCGCCGCACGTGCCCAGCGTATTCGGCAAGTCCCACATCAACCATCTGCAGATTGCCAACACATTTCCCCAGGGGGTGGGCGGGTACGCGACCGTGCGGGCCCCCGAAGGCTGGCAAATCGCGCCCAAGAAGATCGAGTTCAAGCTGGGCGACGGTCACGATATCGCCAAGGCGTTCGAGATCGCCCTGCCGTTCGACGCCAACAGCGGAGACACGCCCGTGCAGATCGACTTCCAGGTCGATGCCGAGCGACACTACCAGTTCAGCGTCTACCGCAAGCTGAACGTCGGCGACGGGCTGGTCGAGTGCGAGATGCACACCCGCTTGCAGGAGGACGGCACGCTGCTGGTCGAGCAGCGAATGATCAACCGCGGGCCGAAGTTGGTCGACTTCAAATGCATGCTGTACGCCAGCGGTCGCCGCCGACAACGAACGCAGGTGTTCCGCCTGGGGAGCCGCGCCGACGTGAAAATCTACGAGTACCCCAACGGCGCCGAGCTGGTCGGCACCGAGTTCTGGCTGCGGGCCGAGGAGGTCAACGGCCTGCGGGTCATCAACCGGCGGTTCCTCGCCCAGCAGTAGCGGCGACGTCGCGCCGCCGGCGCGGCCCCCGCTCTTGCCCGCGCCGCGCGGCCCGGACTACCATGGCGGGTCGGCCGCGAAGTCGCCGATTTCGCCCCCCGTTTCGACCCGTTTGGAACCGACATCCCATGACCACCGTCGCCGACGTGGTCGGCGTGATGCAGCAGCTCGCGCCGACGGAACTTGCCGAATCGTGGGACAACGTCGGTTTGCTCATCGGCGATCGCACGGCGCGCGTCGAGCGCGCGCTGACCTGCTTGACGGTCACTCCCGACGTCGTGGCCGAGGCGATCGAGGCCCAGGCGAGTCTGCTCGTCTCGCATCATCCCCTGCCCTTCGATCCGCTGCGTTCGATCACCGCCGACACGACGGTCGGGCGGATGCTGCTGGATTTGATCCGCCACGAGATCGCCGTGTACAGCGCTCACACTGCGTTCGACTCGGCCCGCGCGGGAATTAACCAACACCTGGCAATCGGGTTGGACCTGCAGCAGATCGCCCCGCTGACGCCCTCGGCCGACGACCCGGAAGTGGGCGCCGGGCGCTTTGGCGATGTGAGCGAAGGGCTCACGCTGCGCGAATTGGCCCAGCGGGCCAAAGCGTTTCTGGGACTCGATTCGGCCCGCATTGTCGGCCCGGAGGACGCGGCCGTCTCGCGGGTCGCGGTCGCCTGCGGCAGCGGCGGCTCGCTGTTGGGGGCCGCCGTCAGCGCGGGCTGCAACGGCTTTGTGACCGGCGAGGCCACCTTCCATAGCTGCCTGTCGGCCGCCGCCGCGGACGTGGGGCTGGTTCTGCTGGGCCATTTCGCCAGCGAACGCTTCGCCATGGAGTCGCTGGCCGACTATTTGGGCGATCAACTCGCTGGAATCAAGGTGCAGCCGAGCCGACGCGACAGCGACCCCTTCCAGCGGGTCTAGCTTGGCAGTGCCCTTGCGCCGGCCGACCACGAGCGAAACGCGATCCGCACGCCGCCCGTCGGCAAGGGCGCCCGCCGGCGAGAAAATGCCCATGAGGCAGGGCGAAAGCGCGTTTGCCTGTGCGTACCGCCCGGCGCCCCAAGTTGACCCTCGCGGCAGCCGATCTAAAATGCTGCGAGCAGCATGGAGTGCCGCCGTCGCGGCGCGCCGCCCGCCAGCGGCGTGCCGCCCACGGTGATTCCGACCGATCTCGCCCCGCCCCTTGCCTCGTCCGGCTGTTGAAAGCCGGCCGAAACTGCGGGATCCGGTCAGTGAGCCCCTTCCGCCGGGCCAACCTCCCCCTGCCCGCGCCCCTCCCCACAAAAGCATATGTACTCCGCCCACGCTGCTGACGCCTCGCTGCCGCATACCCGGTTCCTGACGGCCCTGCCGGTCTACAACGAAGCGGCCCACGTCAACGAAGTTCTCGATCAAGTCGTTCGCAATGCGGCCGACGTATTGGTCGTCGACGACGGTTCCTCCGACGCCACGCCGCACCTGCTCGCCGAGCGCGGCGACGTGCAGGTGATCCGCCACGAGGTCAACCGCGGCTACGGCGCCGCGCTGATTACGGCGTTCGAGTTTGCCGCCCTGCACCATTACGACGTGCTGGTGACGATCGACTGCGACGGCCAGCACGAACCGCAATTGATCGGCCAGTTGGCAGCGGCGTGCACCGACGATGTCGACATCGTGTCGGGCAGCCGGTATCTGGCGCTGGACGCGAGCGGCCAAGGCGCCCCGCCCGCCGACCGCCGCCGCATCAACCAGCAGGTGACCGAGGAACTCAACTGCCGGCTGGGCTTGCATCTGACCGACGCGTTCTGCGGATTCAAAGCGTACCGCGTGCAAGCACTGGCCAATTTGGAACTGACGGAGTCCGGCTACGCGATGCCCCTGGAATTGTGGGTGCAAGCTGCGCACCATAACCTGAAGGTCGTCGAGCAGGCGGTGCCGTTAGTCTACCTGGATGAAGAACGCAGCTTTGGCGGCGCGCTGGACGACGCAGCCAAACGACTGGCCTACTATCATCAGGTCATTGATCGCGCGATCGACAAATGCCGGCCCGAATTCCGCCAGCAAGTTCACAGCCGCTGTCGCGGCGAGCAGATTCAGGAATGCTGTTGAGCCAGGCCGCGACTCCGCCGAAGTACCGCACGCCCGCGGCCGACGGCGGTTGCGTGTCGTATCCCGCGTGGGAGACGCTGCCGATCCTGACCGCATCAGCGGCGCCCCGCGACGCCGCCGACGAGCCGACCATCGGCGAGTTGCAGCTGGCCGAATTTCAAGCGGCCGCCCGCCAGGAACTGCTGGAAGCGGCCGCTCGCTACGTGGCGAGCTACGCCCCGCCGCCGGCGCCCGCGACCGCGGATCGTCCGCTGATTGTCGTCGGCCATCAGCCCGATTTGGTTCACCCTGGCGTGTGGTTGAAGAATTTTGCGGCGGCCGCGCTGGCAGAGGAGCTAGGAGGCACGGCGCTGCACCTGGTCATCGACACCGACGGCGCCCACGCCGCGGCCACGCGCGTCCCCAGCGGCTCGCCGGCGTCGCCGGTCGCCCGATCGATTCGCTTCGACGCTCCGGCTGGACCGATGGCGTGGGAACAGCAACGCGTCATCGACCAGCGGCTGTGGGAGTCGTTCGCCGAGCGGGTCGCCGCCGAGTTGGAGCCGTTTTCCATAGCGCCGCTGATCACGGCATGGTGGCCCACGGTGCTGGCGCGCAGCCGCGCCGGCGTGCCGCCGGGGTTAGCCCTGGCGCAGGCACGGCATCTCACGGAACTGCAGTGGGGCGCCGCGACGCGCGAATTGCCCCAAAGCGCCGTATGCCAAACGGAATCGTTCCGCAGGTTTCTCTGCCATCTGCTGGCGCATCTGCCGCGGTTCAACCAGGCGTACAACGGCGCTTTGGCTGACTTTCGCCGCCGGCACGGCATCAGCAATCACGCTCAGCCGATGCCCAACCTGGCTGACGAAGGGGCGTGGCTCGAAGCGCCGCTGTGGATCTGGTCGCACGACGATCCCACGCGGCGGGCCCTGCTGGTTCGCGGCAGCGCCGGTCAGGTGGAGATTTCCGACGGCCAAGGGTTTCAGGCAACGCTGCCGCTGGCAGCCGACGCCGATCCGGCCGCGGCAATCGCCGAACTGGCGCGGCTGGAAGACAGCGGCGTGAAAATCCGCTCGCGCGCACTGGTCACGACGCTGTTTGCCCGGCTGGCGGTCAGCGATCTGTTCGTCCACGGCATCGGCGGCGCTCGCTACGACGAGGTGACCGACGAAATCGGCCGTGCGTTTTTCGGCGTGGAGTTGTCGCCCTATGCGGCGATCTCCGGCACCTTGCGCCTGCCAATCGCCCACGATCAGGTCGGCCCCGACGACGTACGCCGCTTGCGGCAAACCCTCCGCGAGCTGCGGTTCCACCCCGAGCGGTTCCTAGCGGAAACCAACCTAGGTGACGCCGACCGCCGGGCCGCCGAGCAGGCGGTCAGCGAAAAGCGCCGGTGGATCGCCGAGCCCAAGACGACCGCCAACGCGCACCAGCGTCACGTGGCCATCGAGTCGGCCAACGCACGGCTCGGCCAGTTGCTCGAGCCGTTGGCGGACGACGCCCGCCGCCGCCTATCTGAGGCGCGTGTGCGAAGCCGCGCAGCCGCTGTGCTCGAATCGCGAGAATACGCCTTTTGCCTATTCCCCCAGGATCTGCTCCAACGGTTTTTGCTGGATTTCCCGGACAGAATGCCGTAGGCTCAGCGAACCGGCGGCCATTTTGGCTGCCGCCCACAGGCTCGTACCGGGGGGGCAGCAGGGTGCGAGGCCAACAGCACCCAGTAGCCAGCCACTACGAGCGCCGTCGGCCTGGGCAAGTCGCGGCTGCCGCGGTTCGCGGAGTTCAGACGAGATCGCCATGCATTTTCCCTCTCCGGAGGACGCCCGACTCGCTGCCGACCGGTTCGACGGTCCCCCTGATCCGCGTGCCGTGGCCGGCGACGTACTGCCCGCCACCCCCGGCGATCAGCCGGAGGCGCTCGCCCTGTTAATGCAAACGCTCCAGTCGTCCGTTTCGGAGGACCTGCAGAGCCGGCTCGACGAACCGGGGCACTCGTGGGCCGATCGCCTGCTGCTACGACGCCGCGGTCAACTGATCGGCCATGTCCGTGCATGTCGGCGGATCGCGTGGTTCGCCGGCGAGCGGATTCCCGTGGCCCGGTTCGACGACCTGGCGGTGCTGCCCGAATACGCCGCCAACGGCAGCAGCGACGCGTTGCTGGCCGCGGCGGAGGAGTCGGCCGCCTGCGAGGGGGCGCTGGTGCTCACCGCGCTGGCCGCCGATCCGCGTCCGTTCTTGCAGCGGGGCTGGAGCCGCGTTCGCGGGCAGGGTCACACCCGCGCTCGCACGCGCGCCGTGTTGGCTCACCTGGACGCGCTGCAGCAGCACCGGCGTCGGCGCCGGCGGGCCGAACCGAGCGTGCGCACCTGGCGATTGGTCGATCTGGACGCCGTGGAGCAATTCTTCGCCCAACTCGCGCCGCACGGTTGGGGCGTGCTGCTCCGCTCGCCCGAAGCGTGGCGGTGGCTCGCCGGGCGCAAGGTGCACGATGCGATTCTGTTGGCCGTGAGCCCGCGCACTACGGGTTACGTCCCCGCCCTGGCCGAAGCGCCGCAGTCCGAGCTTGCCGCCGCCAACGAGCAGTTGGTCGGCTACGCCGTGCTGCGCGACTCGGAAGTGATCGAAATGTATGTCGACCCCGACTGTCCCGCGGCAAGCACCGCCCTGCTGACCCGTGCGTGCCGCGACGCGATCGACCGCGGCCACCACTACATTTCGCTGCACACGCCGTCGGACGATCCGCTGCACGAGTTGATCGTGACCGCGGGCGGCAATTGGGCGTCGCAACCGGCGCACGGATTGTGGCTCGCCCGGCTGATCGCCCCGGATCGCTGGGTCGAGCGGCTGTACAGCGTGCTGCGCGAGCGCGCCGTCGCCGCCGACATCGATCGGCCGGCGGAGATCATCTTTCGCGTCGACGAGCGCTTGATCGCGCTGGTGCTCACCCGCCGCAGCGCACGGCTCGAGCAGCGAGCGGGCGACGACGGCGACGCGATCGCCTGCTCCGCCGCCACGCTGCAGGATCTGCTGCTGGGAAATCTCTCGCTGGCCCGCGCTCAGCGCGAGCAACTTCTGCCGCCCTTGGACGACGAGCGGGCCCGGCTGGTCCGCGGCTTGCTGCCGCCGCGGCAACTATGGCAATCGCCTTGGGAAGTGCTGCGCCTGCCGAGCTGACGCAGCCGCCCAGTTGCACTGCCATGTTCATTCCGTACAGCTGCGAC
The DNA here is from genome assembly GCA_002702655.1 of Planctomycetaceae bacterium. Lineage (GTDB taxonomy): Bacteria > Planctomycetota > Planctomycetia > Pirellulales > Lacipirellulaceae. The sequence continues at coordinate 43,907 of PABB01000009.1, read as the reverse complement.
GCCCCGCTCTACTACCGGCCGATCGGGACGGTGCTGCTGATTGTCCTGAATGTCGCCATCGCGCTGGCCCATCTGTCGGGCGCCATTCCGCAGGAGCCGTGGATCCTCCAGTACGGCAACGGCCTGCACCCCCAACAGTGGCTGTTGTGCAACTTTGCCCACCAGGGCTTGGGGCACCTGCTCGGCAACATGGTGTTCCTGTGGGTGTTTGGGCTGGTGGTCGAAGGCAAGCTGGGATTCGCGCGGTTTCTGAGTTGCTATCTGGCAATCGGAATCGCGTTCGGCGCCATCAACCAGACGATCATGCTGGGCTATTCGGGCGAGGTCCCGGGCTGTATGGGCGCGTCCGCGGCGATCTTCGGCCTGATGGCCATGGCCTGCGTTTGGGCCCCCGCCAACGAGGTGTCCGTGTGGGTCTGGATGGGGTGGATCATCCACTTCTCGTTCGACGTCAGCGTCGGCATCCTGTCGGCATTCTACCTCGGCATCGAGACGCTTTTCGCATTGCTGCTGGGTACGCTCAGCAGTTCGTGGCTGCATCTGCTGGGCGCGTTGATCGGCGCTCCCCTGGCCATCGTCATGCTCAAACGGGGCGTCGTCGACTGCGAGGACTGGGATTTGTTCTCTGTGCTCAGCGGCGACTACGGACAATACGCCAAGGAAAAACGCGAGGCCATCCCCATTCCCGAGGAGCAGGCCGCCGAGAAGCGGCAGCAGAAACGGCAAGAAGAAACACGCCGGTTCGACGCCTATCTGGAAATCGGACAGCCGCTCAAAGCCCTGGCCGTGCGACGCCGCATGGCCGATCTGAATTGCCCGCTCGAGCTGAACGAGCAGCAGACGTTGCGGTTGATAGGCGGCCTGCATCACGCCGGCGCCTGGGCCGAGTCCGCGCCGGTCATGGCGGACTACTTGCAGCAGTTCACCGCCAAGGCCGACGCGGTGCGAATTAAGCTGGCCCAGATCTGTCTGCAGGCCCTCGAGCGGCCGCACAAAGCCTTGGAAATACTCGCCGACGTGAATCAGGCCGCGCTAACCGACGGCGAGACCGCGCGGTTGAAGAAGATCGCCCTGGCCGCCAAACGGCAGATTCAAGCCGGGGCAATCGAGTTGGACGACGCAGCCTGGTGATCGCCGCCGCGGCGCCAACGCCAGCGCGGCCTGCTCGCGGGCGCGCGGCTAATCGTCGTCGTCCGCATGCAGCAAGCCGGCGCTCGACTGGAAATAGCGTTGCCGCCGCGCTGCCGCGCCGGTCGCCTCCTCGGCCGCGGACCGCTGCTGAAGATCAGCCAGACTCGCCTGGCACACGCGGCACCCGACGACCTCCAAATGAAAAGTCACGTACTCGTCCAACGCCGGGTCCAGCACGCCCAGCAGCCGGCTGCCAAGTTGCTCGCGGGTGGGGCAGGTCAGACGCCGCCGCCGCCAAATGGCGCCCAGCGAGTGCAGCCCCGCATCCCGGCGACCGACAATCGTCGCCAGCCGCTCTTTCAGACTCTCGTCGTCGCGCATCGCCGCCTCGATCTCCGCCATCATTTCCGGCGGAAGCGCTTCGTCCAAAAAGGCGTCGAGTTGCGTGTCGGAGTACATGGAGATTGGTGAGAGGCCGGAGGTCGGGGTTCAGGCGGCGCAAGTCGCGGCGTCCTCGCCGGCGACCCCGCGGATCACTCGTACAGTTCAGGAAACACATCCTCGCTGAGCCGCTGACGGCGGACGCTTTTTCGCAGCCGGGCGAGGAAATCGTGTTTGAAGTTGGCGACTTGTTGCTCGCTCAGGTTCAACTGCTCGGCCGCCTGTTTGTTGCCCCAGCCGGCAACGAACAGCAGTTCCATGCACTTCACCTTGGTCCAGTCGCCCGCTTCGCGCCAGTTGTCGAGCTGCTCGGCGACGCCCTCGGCCAGCGCGTCCTCCTCGATGTCGGCGCGCTCGCCGCTGCGGGCCAGACTGCTGGCCCGGCGGGCCGGTCCAACCGGTTCCCAATTGTCGCCCGAACCGTCGGCGGTCGACAGCGGCACCGCCGGCCGCCGTCCCTCGCGGCGCAAGTAGTCAGTCAGTTTGTGGGCGGCGATTGTGAACAGCCAGCTCTCCAGCGGCCGCCGTTTGTCGTAGTTGGGCAGGCTGGTCAAGAACCCGATGAAGGTTTCCTGGACCACGTCCTCGCTGGCGGCCCGGCGCCGCAGTCGGCTGTCGACGAACGCCAACAATCGCCCCTCGTACTGAGCGATCAGGTCGTTCCACGCTTGCGGCTCGCCGCGCCGAATCGACTCAACAAGGAGAACGTCGGGATTGGCGGATTCGGCCATCAAATCGAGCGTGCGGTGAGCGGGGACGGGCAGAGCAGGGTGCGCGGCGAACGGCGTCAACTGACCATCGCCAGCAAGCACACCAGCCCGATTATCGCCGCGGGCACGCCCAGAAACAACCGCTTTGTGTAGTAACCGCGCGTCCAGGTATCGAGCTTGACCAGCCCGAACGCCAGCGCCACCAGCCCCACCACGCCCGAGGCCAGGGCCCCCGTGGCGATGATGCGGTCGGTGAGCGCGTAATCACGCCACGCATTGAGCAGCAACTCGTCGGCCGACGACGTGAAATGCACCAACACGTGCGACCGCTTCATCGCCCCCACCGATGTGGCCAGCGTTTCTTGGTGCGTCTTCTCGCCCAACAGGCGCATCAACTGCTTGGGAGAGAGCCCCAGCGCCTCGATGGGCGGCACGTAGGTGCGCGTGCCGAACGTGTCGGTGATGAGCTGTTCGATCCGATCATGCACGATGACGCCCAGTTCGGCCTCCAGCGACAGTCGGCATTGGCGTTCGGTGGAAAACGGATCTGATGTGAGCAGCAGCCGCTCGTCATCGCCGGCGTAGGATTCGCTGACCCAAGCGGGCAGGGGCTGCAGGTCCAGCGGCCGCTCGCGCGGCGTCCAGCGGTCGTCCGCCTCGGCCGGCGTGTGGCCGGCAACGCTCGTCACGCCCGTCACCGCGGGGTCGGCACTGGCCAGCGACGCGGTCGACGGCGGCTCCGCCTGCTCACGGGGCTCGCGGAGCGCCGCCAGCGGCTGCGGATCGCCCAGCCACATGATGACCACCGCGTCCTTGGCCAGTCGGCCCATCTGCGCGACCGAGGATGGCTTGGCATCCTCGCCCTCCGCATCGGCTGCCGCCGCGTCCTCCGCAACACCGTCCGCATCGTCACCCGCACTCTCGCCCCCGCTCTCGCCCGCGTTGTAGGCGTCCAGCACCTCGCCGATCAACTCGGCGTACTCGGGCGAAACCTGCACGGCGCGAAACCGCGTGCCGTCGGGCGTCATCTGCACCGGGGCGGACTGTTCGTCCAACTCAATCCGGGGCGAGGTGAGTTGGTCGTAGATCTCATCCGCACTTCTCGGGGCGGGCGCGGGCACGGCTATCGGGGCCACATTGGTCGACTCGACGATCGCCTCCTGATGCGATCCCGAGGATACGAAAAACGCCGCGCCGCCGACGCACAGCGACGTTCCCAGCACGGCCAGTCCCAATCCCGAGCGTTGCTGGCGCTCGTCGCGACGTCGACGCCGCAACAGCGCCCACGCGGCGATGCCGATCAGCGGCATGAGCACGATCCACGTCACGCGGTGGTGGCGGACGACGCGCGTGCCGGTCGTCACGGGCACTTGCCCGATCGGCTGCCAATCCGCCTGGGGCGGACTCGCAAACCTGCCAATGGGACCATCCTCGGCGTAGCGATCGACAATGAACTGTCCGTGCGCCGTGGCGAAACGATCGCCACGGTGAAAGTCCTGGCGCAAGTTGGCAACCAAGATCGCAGCCATTGCGGCGACCACGACCCCGGCGACGGCAAACCGCCCCACTCCGTACTGCAGCATCAGCTTGGCCGCGGCCAGCAAGGCGACAACGCCTCCCAGCAGCAGCACCAGCGAAATCACAGATTCGGGGCGAGTTTCCATAGCCGTGACCGAGTTCCTTGGCCGCCCTACGGCGGGCCGTGCGAGGCGTGTGACATCGCGGCGTCCGTGGCACGGCGACTGTTCGCCGCTCGTGCCGCGATGCTATGCCACCGCTTCTTCCGCCAATTCCATTCGTCGCTCCGGCGACATCCAGGTCGAAGACAGTTGCACCGTGAACGCAATCCCCGCGGCAATCAGCATGCCGGCCGGTTGCGGATACCACCAGAAGAACGTCAGCAGCCACCCCACGAACGCCGCCACCACGATCGACCACACGCTCACCCGCACGGTGCGGGTCAGTTCGGTCATCCGCCACCACCGCAGCAGCAGCAACAGGAACGAGAAGTAAGCGACGTGCATCTGCGGAGACAAAGCCACGGCGGAAACCGGACTGACTCCAAAGACGTTATATCCCAGCGAATCGTGCGGCCCCGGAGCGACTTCCGTGCTGGCCGGCACCTGCAGAGTCATTTCCGAAGCGGCGGCAAACGCGATCACCCCCACCAGGGCGCCGCCAATGAGCTGGCAAAATCGCAGCGGCGCGTGATCGTCGACCGTGCCCTCGCACAGTTTGGAGGGGATCAGCACGGCCCAACTGCCGGCGGTCGTCACAATGGCCATCCACACGAACAGTTCCGCACGCGAATTGGGCGCGGCGAACGAGCCGGTAATCAGCGACGTGAGCGAAGCCACCACGGCCGCCACGATCAGCGATCCCAACAACTGGCTGCTGCGGTCGCGCCACGACATGCCGCGCAGGTGCTTGCGGACGGCCGTCTGCCATGTCGGCTGCCGCCGCCGCCAGGGTCGGCTGATGCCGACTTTGCGACGCTGATGATCGGCAGCGCCGGCCATTCGCGCCACCGGCGGAGTGCTCCCCGACGGCGAGGCCTGTGGTTCCGACTGCCCAGGACGCGGCGTCGAAGGGGTCGCCACGGGCGATAATCGGGCCATATCCCGCTTGAACAGGTGCCGGCGGATGCCGCAATAGACAAAGTAGCCGACGGCCAGCATCATGAGCATGGCGACGCCATCGCCGCCCGTTTCATTGATGAACCCGATCGACAAGAAAATCGCGCCCACGAAAACCGCGATGCGCACTTGTCGCGGCCAATCGCGAACCCGCAGCGATTGGCGAATCTCTTTGACCGTGTCGGCGACGAACTCGGCGATCGGCTCCGGCGGCATTTCGCGTGTGCTCGCCGGCCCTTGCGGTGCGCTGGTCGCGGCGCCATTCGCGGCGGGGCTTCCGCCGACCGGTCGCGGCCCTACGTGGTTGATTGTGTCGGGTTGAGCAGCGCCCGCGGCCGCTTCGGCTGCGGCAGCAGCGGCCGCGCCGCCGCCCGCCGCGCCGGCCAACGCCGCAGCCAGGCTGGGGGTCGTCACAGTCGACGTCCCCGCCCCAATGCCCGACGCGCTGATCCGCTGCAGCATTTCGTTAACGCTTTGCGTGCGATGCTCCGGGTCCTTGGCCATGGCGCCGGCGATGATCCCCCGGAACGGATCGGACAAGATCGTCAGATCCGGCTCGGCGGTCAGATGCTTCATCAGCACCTCGCCCACGCTCTCGCCCTCGAACGGCACATGGCCGGTGAGCATTTCAAACAGAATGATGCCCACGGCGTAGATGTCGATCTCGCGGCCGTAGCGGCCGTTGGCGATCTCGGGGGCCATGTAGTGGACCGTGCCGACGCTTTCGGTCTGCCCGCTGCGTCGGCTGCACGAGATAAACTTCGACAGGCCGTAGTCGCCGATCTTCACGCGACCATCGTCGATGAAGATGTTGCCCGGCTTCAGGTCGCGGTGCACGATGCCGTGATCGTGCAGGTAAGCGACCGCTTCGCAAATGCCGCGAAACCACTCGACCGCCATGTCGACCGGCATGCCGTCGTCATAGCGTGAAATCACGTCGTCGAGCGACGCGCCCGAGACGTATTCCATGACCACCCAGCGGTCGTCGTTCGCGTCGGTGCGAATATCGTAGACGTCGATCAGGTTGGGGTGCTTGAGATTCAAGCAGTGCCGCACGCCGCGCAGTTCGACTTCCAGATTGCGGCGAATGAGTTTCAGCGCGACGTCTTTGCCGGCGTCGCTCACGGCGTAGTAGACCTCGCCGAAGCCGCCGCGACCGACGCCCCGCTTGATCGTATAGCCGTCCAGCGGCCGCGAGCCGCTGCCGTAGGTGAAGCGGAGCTTCCCCGGCGGCTTCTCGACAGGCTCGGATTCGCGATGTTCGGTGTTCATTTCCAGTAGTGCGGTCATGGCGGGCGTCCTTTAAGCGACGCGCTCACTGATTTGATTGTACCCGCATCGGCTGCGGTCTTCAGGCGGCCGCGGGGAGTTCTCCTCCCCCCGTCGGGGAGGAAAGTGGCAAGAGAGAACGATTTTTCGGCCGGTTTCTTGGTGTGAGCGGTCCCCCTCCCCCGCCCCTCCCCGTGCGGGGAGTGGGCCCTTCATGCCAGTTCTTCGAAACAGAGCCCGAAATCTTCCCCTTCGACCCGTGCGCCCCACACAACCGGGGCGTCGGCCGCAAACGTGCGACCGTCCATCTCAAAGGGACCCGCCGCGCGGAACGAAAGTTCCCGGCCGCGCCGGAACAGCACCAAATCGTGGTCCCAGGGCCGACAGTGCACGTGGCAGTGGCTCTGGGGTCCCAAAATGCAGCTTTCGCCCATCAGCACGATGCCGTCCACGGCCGGCTCGATCTTGTGTCCCGACTGCCGCTCCAAAACGGCCGTGCTGCTCAGTGCATGCGGGCGGCGGAACCGGAATTCGGCGCTGTCGCCCAGGCGAATCACGTCGTCGGGCCGCAAGACGGTCGGTCCGGTGATCTCGGCGCCGTTGAGCGACACGCTGTGGATCGGCGCCAGCACGTACGATTCGCCGTCGCGGCGAATCACGGCGTGCCGCCGCGACAGATCGGCCAGGATCGGCACGTCGGCCTCTCCCGTGCTGGACGGCTGCCCCAATACGATTTCGTCGCCCAGACACACCAGGTAGCCGCCCACGCCGTCGATCCACGCGATGAACCGCGGTCCGCGGTCTCGGGTACTCACGGCGGTGTCCACGTGCGAGCCTTTCGCGCCGGGGCGCGTGCTGGGTGAGAGCTTGACGGAGAGTCGATTGGCGCCGGCGTCGCGCACCGGTGCGAGCCGACTGGGGATGTACGCTTGTGTAACCTCCATGCCCACCGCCTGCCAAGCCTTGCGACGCGCACGCTTGGCGGCCGCATGCCGAGGCGACATTTCCAGCAACTCAGTGGCCAGCTTCAACACCCCTTGCCAATCCTCCTGGCTGACCGCCGCGTGCATGTCGGCGGACAGCTGATCGCATTGTTTTGATTGAGCGCGGAAGTTCGCCGCCACCTGCCGCAAGCGCTTGCCGAGCGCCGCCGGGGCTGCACCAGGCAGCATGCCGGCCGCTTTGTCGACAACGTCAGCGGCGGTGACGAACGAACCTTCGCGAGTCGCCGCGTCGGCCTCGGCCAATCGCCGGGCGACCAGCTGCAACTGCCGGCGGTCGTCGCCGCCCAAATTGCGGCGTTCCATGCGGTCCAACTCGGCCAGTCCGTCGCCGGGCGAGCCAGCCAGCAGCAGTTCGTAGACGCGGTTCATCCGACGCTGGGCCTCCGACCGTCGCAACTGCTCGATCTGGGCGTCCACCGGGGCAAGCTGAGCCGCCTGCCGCAGATCGCGCCAACCGGCCGAGCTTTCGCCGGCTCCCCCCAACCGCTGGGCCGCACGGGCCAGCAGGTGAGCGGCCACTTTCTGCGAGAGCCGCTTGGCCGGCAGAAACTCGCGCAGGCTGTCTGCGGTGAGCATGGCCGCCGCTTCGTCCCAGCGGCCTTCCCGCATGGCGCGGCGGGCGCCTCGCAGTTCCATTCGCCAGGCTGGAAACATGTTGCACACCCTCGACCTCGATTTCGTGGGCCGGCCACAACGGCGCCGGCGACCCGCGTCGGCCGCAGCCGATGCGACGGGGCAACTTGCCAAACGGACGCACTCGCCCGGCAAGCAGGGCGCACCTCGCCCCGCTCGCCGGGTGCGCGACGGGAAGACTACTCCTGGTAAGAAGCCGTGGCGATCTCGCCGACATGCGGCGGCGACAGCTCAAAGTACTCCGCCACCTGGTCGACGATGTTGTCCGAGCTCGGTTCGTCCAACTGGATTTCGTCATGGTAGTTCGTATCCGCGTTGGCCAACTTGGCGGCCACGTCCAGCTTGGTGCGAATGTCGGCCATCAGTTGCTTGGCCCGCGCCAATTGGCTGTCGTCGAACTGCAGATCGCTCGACGCTTCGGCGACTTCCACCAGCTTGAGCTTGGCTTGCAGGTTCTCGACCTCGACCTGCAGTTGCCGCTGGGCGCTCATCATGGCGGTCAGCTTCTGCCGCGCCGCATCCAGGTTCCGCTGCCGGGCGTCACGCATCTTCTCGAGGCTTTCCAGCGTGGCGTCGGCGGTCTTGAACCGCGTGAAACGCCGCGACAGGTCGTCCTTCACTTCCTCGGCCGAATACGTGTTGCCCGCGTAACGGAACACGTTGCGGCCCGTCTGCAGGTCGGCCTGCAGCCGCATGATGTCGCCCTTGTCCTTGTCGCTCTTGGTGCGCGCGTCTTCGATCCGGCGGGTCAGCTCGGCCACTTCGACCTCTTCCTTGGCGATCACTTCCATCGAACGGCGGATCTCCGGATCCAGATCGCGGACCATCTTGCGAGCGCGATCGATTTGAAACTCTGTGGGAACGGTGTCCTTGACCGACTCGGCCACGCGTTCGTAGCCGGTGCTGACGTAGCTCTTCAGGCCGGAGCCGATGACGACGCCCCCCACCAGCAACATGGCCAACGACGTGATGATGATTTTCTTGAACATGGCTTTTGGCCTCCGCGACAACGGGCCCGGCTGCTACACGGGGCAAGCTGGGCAAACTGAGAACAAACGAGAATTGACCGGAGGGCGTCTCCCCCTGCGGCGACCATCCGCCGCCGCCGCAGCAACCGCTCCCCTCTGATAAGGTCTTCGCGGCCTGCCGGGGGATCTTGGAGCGTTTTGTCGAATTGCGGCTGCCGGCCATGCGGTCGGACAAATTGCTCAATTGCGGCCAATCGCCGGCGGCACGCCTGCCGCCGGGAAATGGCGGACAGTAGCACTTGGCACCCCGCGACGATCCCGGCGGCAAGTGTGCCGCCGGCTAGGGCGTTGTTTCGCGCTGCAGGTCCGCGGATGGCCGCCGAACTCGCGTGGCGAGCAGCGCGAACCAACGCCCCTCCCGCTGCGTAGCACCGTTGGCGATTGCTGCAAATTGCCGTAAACTGTTGCCCCTCAACAACAAACATCCGCTCGGCCGGGTCCGGCTCGGGCGCCCGCCTCCAGGTGATTGCCATGGCTCCCACGAAGCGTCTCTCGATCTGCTCTGCCCTGCTGGCCCTGGCGGCACTGGCCGGCTGCAACCAACCCGCTGGCGACAGCGAGCAAACCAAGCAGCTCCGCACCTCTCTCATGCTGGCCGAGGAGCCGGATGGCGGCCAAACGGTGCTGGATGTCCGCTACGCGCTGCTGGGCGAGCCGGCCGAGCACGACCACGAACATGATCACGCCGCGGGCGAGGCCGACCACGATCATGCCGAGGACGTCGGCGACGATGAAGAAGAGGTCGAAACCCACGACCACGAGCACGACCACGGCATCGAGGCGCTGGAGCACGAGCACGAACATCCCGTGGCGGACGACGACCACTCCGGCGACGACCACGATCACGACGCCGCGGCGGCCGACGATCATGATCACGAACACGACCACGGCGACGACGAGGGCGACGACCACGACCACGGCGACGAGGCCGCGCCGGCCGGCGGCTCGCTGGAAGTCGTGATGGTCGGCATCGTGGGCGCCGTGACCAACCCCTACTCGCAAACCCAGCCCGACTTCCCATTCGTCAAAGGTCAGGCGACCGTGTTCCTGTCCGACCCCGGATTCGTCGCCGAACAGAACACCGACGCCCACCAACACGCCCCTGGCGAGGAGTGTGCGTTCTGCGAAGCCCACGCCGCCGATGCCGCTGACGCTGTGGCCCTGGTGCGGTTCGTCGACGACGCCGGCAAGCCGATCAAAATCGACGCCCGCGACCTGCTGGGCCTCAAACCGGGCCAAACGCTCGTCGTCAAAGGCGTCGCCAAAGCCGAAGCCGGCGACATGCTGATCGTCGATGCGACCGGCGCCTACATCCGCGAGTAGCGGAAACGGATTCAACGCCCCCGTCACTCGAACAACGGCGTGCGGGCGCGTTAACCTCGGCGCCGAACAAGCAATCGTGAACAAGCAGGTCCGCACCTGCCAACCTTGATGGAGCAAACAATTATGCACAGACAATTCTGGCTGGCCTCGATCATTGCCGCCTCGCTCTGCACCGCTGTCCCGTTGTCGCAGGCCGCAGAATCATCGCAGGGCGATTCGCAAACCGCGAAGCAGGAAGCCAAAGAGAAAAAGCTCAAACTCGCCAAGCACGAGACCGCCATCTACGTGACCGACATGCACTGCAGAAGCTGTGCACGGAAAATCGCCCGCAAGGTGTTCGCCCTGAAGGGCGTCAAGGACGTCCGTCACGACGTGAAGGCCAACCTGTCGATTGTCGTCTCGCAGCCGAAGCAGCCGCTCGATCCGCTGAAGGCCTGGGCCGCCGTGCAGTCGGCCGGCTTCAAGCCGACCAAGCTCATCGGCCCCGCGGGCACGTACGTGCCCCACCAGGACAAGGACAAGAAGCAACCGGTCAAGCTGGCCGAGAAGCCAAAGCCGAAGGACGACACGGCCACGCAGTGAACCCCTGGCCGCGGATCGCGGTTTCGTAGCAGAGAGGCGGCTCGCGGGAGTCGCCGATTCGCTCCAACCCGCTTCCGCGTAGCCATGTCCGATTCGGTCACGATCACGCCCGACCGCCAACGCGGCGGCTTCCTGCTGCAAGCCGAGTGCGTCCTGCCGCGCACTCTGGAGGAGGTCTTTCCCTTCTTCGCCGACGCGCATAACCTGCAGCAGATCACCCCGCCGTGGCTCGATTTTCGCATCGTCACCCCCGGCGAGATCGACATGCAAGCCGGCGCGCTGATCGACTACAAGCTGCGGCTGCGGGGGATTCCCATTCGCTGGCGAACCAGGATTTCCGAGTGGGAGCCGCAGCACCGGTTCGTCGATGAAATGCTCCGCGGCCCGTACCGCTGGTGGCATCACGAGCATCTCTTCGAGTTCTGCGACGCCGGCACGCGAGTGATCGACCGCGTCCACTACGGCGTCCCCGGCGGCGCGCTGGTCCACCGGCTGGTCGTCGGCCGCGACGTGCAGAAGATCTTCGAATACCGACAGGCCACGCTCCGCGAACTGTTTCGCATGCAGCCTACGGCAGCGGTCGTCGTGTGACCCAATGAAACAAGCGGCGCCCAACGGGACGCCGCTTGTGATCATTGGGCGGCGAGACCGTGTTCATCGCGTCTCACGGCGTCGTGGTCCAACGCACGTGACTCAAAAAGCGTCATCCGACGGCGGCGGCAAGTCGCGATCTCGCACCCCGCCGACCACTAGCTCGGACGCCTTGCGATTAGAGGTCATCAACTGCGCGAACACGACTGGGCTGATCTTCTCGCTCAAATAGCGCACGTTGCCCGCGACAAACGCCACGTTGACGCCGCCGGGGTGGTTGCTCGAGGCGATTGCCGAGTTGCGCGTCTTCGATTTCAGCGACGCACCGCCGATGTTCTCGCGGACGCCGTTGATCGCCATGTAGCGGGAAGCATTGAATACGTCGGTCTGCCCGTCGCGGGCCGACTGTGCAATCGCCCCCGGCTGCTCCCAGCAGAACCCGAAATCCCATTTTTTGTTGGGGGACTGTCCGCCCACCCAGGTCCAATACAGCGCGCTGAGCCCCTCGGAGAACATCAGCGTGCCGGTCGATCCGTCGCCTTTGGACTGGATGTAGCCCATGGTCATCTTGAAGACCGCGTCGGCTCCGGGCTCTTTGCAGTCGGGCTTGAGGTCGCGAATGTCGGAGAAGCTGGTCCCGCCGTCGCGGGTGCGGTCGAAGAACACCCCGTTGGCAATATTCTCGACCGGTGCACAATCGCCCGGGTCGTGCGGCCGCTCGTTGCCGATGTACCCCGCGTTGGCCAGATACGACATGGCCGGCGCCCCCTCGGTGTCGGGCGGGTTGCTGGGGCACAGGAACAGCTCCAACGGCGCCGCGAACGAACCGCCCTGGCTGAACTCCTCCCACAGGTCCGACCGCTCCAAAAACGGCAACAGCATCGTCGACCAACTGGCCGACGCCTGCCCCACGAGCATCGGCACCGGTTCGACATAGCCGGGCAGCTCCTCGTTGCTCAACTCGTATTGCGCCATGGCCCGATGCAGCTGCGTCAGGTTCGCCCGGCAATGATTGCCGCGGCTCGCTTCGCGCGCAGCCTGGACCGCCGGCAGCAACATCCCGACCAGCGTGCCGATGATGGCAATGACGACCAACAGTTCCACGAGCGTGAAGCCCGCGGTTTCAGAAACGCCTCTTCGATTCGTGAGTGTCATGGCAACTCCCCTGTTCTGCGGGGAAGTCAGCTTCCGCGTTCCGGTAGCGGAAGTTCAGCCATGTCGACGCAGCATGCGCTCGCCGTGCGATGCAATCAGCGGCGGGTCCTCCTCTCGGTTGCGCGAACGGTGAAACGAGTGACGACAAAAGTCGGCGATGCGGCAGCGCCAGTCGACAAGCACTGCTTCCCCCCACAGCGATGAGGGTATCGCCCCACGGGCCGGCTCGTCAAAGATCGGGCGGTTTCCCCGGAGAATTCACGCCGCCGAACTTCAGCCGCCGCGGGGGCCGATCCGGGCGTGGCGCAATGCCACGCGGCTGCTACACTCGATCCATGCTCGGTCTCTCCTCTCAAGCCATTCGCCGCGGGGCGTTTGTCGCCGGCCCGCTGGCGGCCGTTCTCGTCGGTTGGCAAATCGCCGCATCGGGACTCGGCGCGCCCGCCGCGTGGTGCGGCGGCGTCACGGCGCTGTGCGCGATCTGGTGGGTGCTCGAGCCGATTCCCATCCCCGCCACGTCCTTGCTGCCGTTGGCGATATTTCCCGTCGTCGGCGCCCTGCCCGCCAAGGAAGTCGGCGCCGCCTACGGCAACCGGATGATCCTGCTGCTGATGGGCGGCTTCATGCTGTCGACCGCCATGGAGCGCAGCGGGACGCACCGCCGACTGGCGCTGACGATGGTGCGGTTGGTGGGCGGCAACAGCAGCCGGCGATTGGTGCTGGGGTTCATGATCGCCGCGGCAGCGCTCAGCATGTGGATCTCCAACGCGGCGACCACGCTCATGCTGCTGCCGATCGCCCTGGCGGCGGTGGAGAAGTCGTCCGACGAACGGATTGCGCCGGTGCTGCTCATCGGCGTCGCCTACGCGGCCAGCATCGGCGGGGGCGGCACACCCGTCGGCACGCCGCCCAATCTGTTCTTCATGGATGCGTACAAGGAAGCCACCGGCCGCGAGGTCACCTTCCTGGATTGGATGATCCGCGCCGTGCCGGTCGTGCTGACCATGGTGCCGATCGCCGCCTGGTGGGTCACGCGCAAATTGCCGCGCAAGATCACCATTGATCTGCCCGAGCCCGGCCCGTGGCGCGCCGAGGAGATCCGCACGATGGTCGTGTTCGCCATCACCGCGGCACTGTGGATCACCCGCGGCGAACCGTATGGCGGGTGGAGCGAGTTGCTCGGAACGCCGGACGCCAACGACGCGTCGGTCGCGCTGCTGGCCGTGGTCGCCATGTTTCTGATTCCCAACGGCCGCGGCGGGCAACTGCTCACCTGGGAGGCCGCCGGCGCCATCCCCTGGGGCGTGCTGCTGCTGTTCAGCAGCGGCCTGGTCATCGGCAGCGCGTTCGGCGCCACGGGGCTCAGCGAAGCGCTCGGCGAGCAGCTCGCCGCGGCCGGAGGCTTGCCGGTGGTGCTGCTCACCGCGGCGATCTGTTTGGCTGTGACGTTCATGACCGAAGTGACCAGCAACACGGCCGTGGCCGCGCTGTTGATGCCGATCCTCGCGGCGCTGTCGATCGAGCTGGGCGTCGAACCGCGCCGGCTGATGGCCCCCGCGGCGATCAGCGCCAGCTTTGCGTTCATGCTGCCCGTGGCCACGGCGCCCAACGCGATCATGTTCGGCAGCGGCCGGGTGCCCCTGGCGATGATGGCCCGCATGGGGTTTGCACTGAACCTGATCGGCGTCGCCGTCGTCACGCTGCTGTTCTGGATGTACCAGTAGCGATCCCGGGATCGAGCCTCGCCCTCCCGAAGCGCTGCCTTGCCCGCACTCCGCTACTTCACTTCCCACTCGGTCGTGTCCACGTCCGGCGATCCCTGGGCGTTCACCTCTCGCACAGCTTTCACCAAGCTAATCAACAGCTGCACGGCCCCGGCGGTGGAGAGCGCCGCCACGAACCACCACGCCGCGACGGTCGCCGCGGGCGTCGCGCCCGGGTCGCCCAGCAATCGCACCATTTGCCACAGGCCGAACGCGATCAGCAGCGATTTGAATTCCGTCGGCCCGAATCGCGCCAGCGTGAACTCCCCAATCATCTTGGCCCGGATGTTGGTCAGCACGCTGGTGGCGTAGATGATCGTGATCCCCACGGCCGCCCACCACGGCGCCGCGGCGGCCGCCGCCAGCCCCGCCACCCAGTAAGTGAACGACAGCGGATCGACAAAATGGTCCAACAACTCGCCCCCATGCCGGCACTGGCCGGTCGCCCGGGCGTGGGTCCCGTCGAGCACGTCGGCCGTGTGATTGCCAGCCACGCCCAACGCCGCCAGCAGCCCGCCCCACCACGCCGAGCTGCTGAAAGCGAACCCAACCGCCCCGGCAATCGCCGCCAGATGTCCCACGCCCACGATCGCCTCCGGGGGGACCCGCGGCGGGATTTTCAGGGCCCCATACAGCGATTTGAGCGGCTTGGTCAGCCACGGGTCGAGCAGACTGTGCGACACGCGACGGGGCATGGTGACACCTCGTTTTCGGGAGAAAAGACGCCCGCAGGCGACGCAGGCCGGGCAATTCGCCCCTGCCATGGGGGCGAGCCCCTCACGCAATCTTGCTGGTAGCAAGTTATACTGGAGCGTCCTCCTGTCGCCACCTGCTCCTGGTCCTCTTAGCCGTTCGCTTGATCCGATGCTGCGCCCCTCGCCCCGCCGACTCTCGCTCCTGTCTGGTTTGCTATCCGCACAGTGTGCCACGACGGCTGTACTGCTGGCCGCCCCGCTGGCGGTCGCCGAGGAGCCGCTGCCGCGCGACGTGCTGATCGCCCCCGACGGCGCCGTCGTTCCCGACTCGATCGAAATCGGGCCGGCGTCGACGCTGATCGTCGGCCCCGGCACGACGGCCACCACCGCCAGTCCCCGCGACTTTCCCGCGGGGATCAAGAACGTGATTTTGATGATCGGCGACGGCATGGGCCCGCAGCAGGTCAGCTTGCTCACGCTGTACGCCCGGCATGCGCCCAGCTCGAACGTTCCCAATCGCATGGCGGCCATCGAGCAGGTCATGAACGACGGCGGCGTCGGCGTCATGTTCACCGAGCCGCACGGCGCGCTGGTCGTCGACTCGGCCGCGTCGGCCACGCAAATCGCCACCGGCCAATACGCCGGCTCCGAAATGATCGGCGTCAACTACCAGGGCGAGCCGGCCGAGACCGTGCTGGAGATCGCCAAGCGACTCGGCAAAAGCCCCGGGCTGGTCAGCGACACCCGCCTCACCCACGCCACCCCCGCCGCGTTTGGCGCTCATCAACCGCACCGGTCGATGGAAAACGAAATCGCCGCGGACCTGTTGGAGAACCGCGTCGACGTGCTGCTGTCCGGCGGCCTGCGACATTGGGTCCCCGAAGCGGTCAACAACCAGCAGTCGGCCTCCTACGCGGCGCTGCTGCAGATGACCGGCGGCACGTTCCCGGTCTCCTCGAAGCGCAAGGACAATCGCAACTTGCTGCTGGAAGCCCGTAGCGACTACGCGCTCGTGTTCGATCGCTTCGCGCTGGAGCGGGTCGAGCAGGCGCCCGTGCTGGGATTGTTCGCCAACTCCGAAATGAGCGACGCGCTGCTGGAGCGCGCAGCGCTCGAAAGCGACGGCCGCACCGAGCCGACGCTGGTCGAAATGTCGGAAAAAGCGCTGCAGCTGCTCAGCCAGAACCCCGAAGGCTTCTTTCTGATGATCGAAGGCGGCCAGATCGACTGGGCCGGCCACAACAACGACGCCGGCGACATGCTGCACGAGCTGCTGCAGTTCGACGACGCGATCCGCGCCGTCCACGACTGGGTCCGCCAGCGCGACGATACCATCGTGATCATCACCGCCGACCACGAAACGGGCTCGTTCGGGTTCAGCTACTCCGGTCGCCCGCTCCCCGCCCCGCGACGCCTGCCGGGCGCCGCGTTCGCCGACAAAGTGCCGTACGAGCCGAACTTCAACTTCGCCCAGCCGGAGATGCTCGACCGTCTGCACGGCCAGACGAAGAGTTTCTACAGCATGATGCTCGAGTTCGATTCGCTCGACGAGCGTGAAAAGACGCCCGAGCGGCTGGTCGAGATCGTCAACGCCGCTTCGCCCGTGAAGATCACGCTGGAGGACGCGGTCGAGGTGCTCACCCGCGCCCCCAACCGCAACTACCGCGCGGGCCATTCGTACCTGGGCACGCCGACCGTGCCGGCGGTCCGGGACTTCGAGGCGTTCTATGTGTACGGCGAGAACGGCCGAATGAACGTGCTGGGCCGCAAAGTCGCCGCGGGGCAAAACGTGGTCTGGGGCACCGGCACGCACACCGCCACCCCCGTGCTGGTCGCCAGCGCGGGCCCCGAGGACGCCGTCGACGCCTTCCGCGGCGCGTTCCACTCGACCGACCTGGGCCAGCGGATGATCGAACTGATCCGCACCGGTACGGTCGAACGCCAACTCGACGCGGCGCGCCGCTAACGCCGCCCCCACCGCGACAAACTCAAACACCCCAGCCGGCGAGCTACGCCTCGCCGCCTTCTCTGTGTCATTCGCACCAATAGTCAAACCGGCCCGCTGCGTGTGCCGCGCACACGGCTAATCCTCGGGAAACTGGGGTACGTTGCTTTTGCGGTCTGGGAAGACGAAACTAGAATGCGGTGACGCTGTCGGAGTCAAACTGCCGCAAGCCGCGAGCAAGTTCAAATGAAATTCAGCCTACGCAGGCTGCTCTTCTTTGTTGCAGTCATCGCTATCGTTTGCTGGCTCTTATCCGCGGCTTGGGATTTTCAGCAGGGACAAGTCATCGCCACGGATAGAGTGCTTGCTGGCTTTCCCGAAATAGACAGAGTTTGGTTCATCACGAACGATGACGTGCAGCTTGAGGTCGAATGGGTGTATTTCACGGTCGCCGGCAACCCTGATGAAATCTACGAAGCACAGGGCATCGACCACCGAAACGAGGCAGCATTCCGGGCCGACCTGGAGCGTGCGCTGAGAGAAAAGGCGCCAGTGCAGCTTCCTTCATACGCAACAGAGCATCTTCGCTGACCGCGAAATCAAGACGCCCAGGCTTCACTGCCCGGCGCACCCTCCACCGCGCCCCCAGCCCACGTCTGTCGGCAGGCGTGGGCATGCGGCGGTGGTGATTCCGCAGGTCCACGGCGGAAGACCACCTTTGGAATGGCGTCTGATTCTGCGGGGGGCGCCGCCCTCACCGCGACACACTCAAACACCCCAGCCGGCGAGCTACGCCTCGCCGCCGTCTCTGTGCCATTCGCACCAAGCGGCAAACCGGTCTGCCGCGTGTGCCGCGCACACGGCTGAACCTCGGGAAACTGAGGTAGCACCGTCCCGTTGGGACTCACGACACACAACAGCCCTCGACCCCAGGGCAGCGTCGCGGCTGACGCCTCGACTCGCCCTGGGCTGCGATAGGCCCGTCCCTGCGGGACTGGAGAAGCCGCCCGCGACGGCTCCCACGTCCCGGCGAACCCGCGCAGGCCTTTCACTCCTGTGCTGGATACCGATCTGCTAAAATACATCTTGTAGTCCTTCAGCATGTGTGCAGAGACTCATCTGTGACGCCACGCTTTCAAGTGTCTGTAGCCAGACTTCTGTCTCTTACGACGCTTTCTGCATTTCTGGCGTTTTGGGGCTACCTTTATGAGCATACGGAGCACCAACCGGGGAATAGCTATTGGATCGCGGCTGGACTTGGAACGATAGCCGGTATGGTCATGGGTTTCTCTCGCAAAACACGCAAGTTCGGGCGGAGCGCAGTTGGTACACTCATTGCGACGGTTGCTGGTTTGAGCCTCCTCATGGCTTTAGGCCATTTCGCAGTGAGCCATGGCGGGCTCCTGGGACTAAATGTCGACGGCGTTCTTTGCGTGGGAACAATCTGCACTGCCCAGGAAGTAGGCAGGCAAAGTGTTGTCCTGCTTCGCACGGACCAGAGAAGCTCTTAATCTGCACCGGCTCCATTGTCCTGCGCGGGTGGCACGGACAGTCGGCCGGAGTTGACGTCGCCTGCAAATAGAGCGTTTTCGGCTGACTGTCCGTGTGCATCGCACAAGAGGCAATCCGTTTCACCTCGTGTCGCAGGCGACACCGACACGTGTCCGCGTCTTGCCCAGCAAGTGGCGACCTCCACTCCGGACAAATGTCGCTGCCACCCTCCGGTTCATCAAAGCTGCTTCGGCGATATTCTCCCAAGCAACTTCCACCGAGCTGCCCGCGCGCCGCCCGCGGCCCCCCCTCGCTAGCGACCTTCAGCCCGCACCGCTATCATCGGGACATACTTTTCAGCGCGCCCGGACGATCGCGTTTGCGTCTTGCCGCCTCCGGGCCCCACAGGGCGGAGGTCTCGATGAGCGAATTGGTCAAGGTGGTCTTGGGCGAAGATCGGTTGCCGCGGCAGTGGTACAACTTGGCGGCCGACCTGCCGCACCCGCTGCCCCCGCCGGTGGACGCCGCGGGCCAGCCCATCGGCCCCGAGGCGCTCGCCGCCGTCTTTCCAATGAATCTCATCGAGCAGGAGATGAGCGCCCAGCGGTGGATCGACATCCCCGCAGAGGTCCTCGGCCTGCTGAAGATCTGGCGCCCCACGCCGCTGTACCGCGCGCGGCGGCTGGAGCAGCGTCTCGGCACGCCGGCCAAGATCTACTACAAGCACGAGGGCGTCTCGCCCCCCGGCAGCCACAAGCCCAACACGGCCGTGGCCCAGGCGTACTACAACCGCGAATTCGGCATCAAACGGCTCACCACCGAAACCGGCGCCGGCCAGTGGGGCAGCGCCCTGGCGTTCGCCTGCCAGCTGATCGGCATCGAGTGCAAGGTCTTCATGGTCCGCATCAGCTTCGACCAGAAGCCGTTCCGCAAAATCATGATGCGGACCTGGGGCGCCAACTGCGTCGCCAGCCCCAGCACCGAAACGGAAGTCGGCAAGCAAATCCTGGCCGAGGACCCCGACACCCCCGGCAGTCTCGGCATCGCGATCAGCGAGGCGTTGGAGCAAGCCGTCGCCGACGAGCAGACTCGCTACTCGCTGGGCAGCGTGCTGAACCACGTCATGCTGCACCAAACGGTCATCGGCCTGGAGGCGAAGGAGCAACTGGAGTTGGTCGGCGACAGCCCCGACGTGGTGATCGGCTGCGCCGGCGGCGGCTCAAACTTCGCCGGCATGGCGTTTCCGTTTGTCGCCGACAAGATCGCCGGCTCGTCGCAGGTGCGGATCGTCGCGACCGAGCCGGAGTCGTGTCCCACGCTCACCCGGGCGCCATTCGCCTACGACTCGGGCGACGTGGCGATGATGACCCCGCTGCTGCCGATGCACACCCTGGGGCACCGCTTCATCCCGCCCGCCATCCACGCGGGCGGCCTGCGCTACCACGGCATGGCCCCGCTGGTCAGCCACGCGCTGCGCGAGGGACTGATCGAAGCGGCCGCTCTGCATCAGTTGGAGTGCTACCAGGCCGCCGTTACGTTCGCCCACACCGAAGGTTTCATCCCCGCCCCCGAAACCTCGCACGCGATCGCCCAGACAATCCGCGAGGCGAACCGGGCGAAGGAGGAGGGCAAGGAGCGCGTGATCCTGCTGACCTGGTCGGGCCATGGCCTGATGGACTTCGCCGGCTACCAGGCGTTTTTCGATGGCCAACTCGCCGACCACAGCCTGTCGGACGAGCATCTCGAGCGCTACACGGCTTGCCTCGCCGACCTGCCCAAGCCGCCGGCGCTGGGGTAAAGAGATCGGGTCGGAAGTGCAGGAAGCGTGGCGCTGCAACCGGCCTCACGCGAGCGAGTCCTGCGCCGGCGCTTCACGCCGCGACCGATCCGGGCCATGGCGAATTTGCCAAGGTCATTTTGACGGCCCCAGTTGGCTGGTGGCCGATTTCAACGAGGTGAGTTTCACCGCCGGCAGATGGCCTCAAGGCTGCGAAGGGGCGGTTGGCCCAGCTTGGGCGGGTTTGGGAAAGACAGAACTTGCCGAGTTGTCGCGGCCTGGTCTCGTCACGCTTCGGGCATAGGACGCTTCGGCGCGAGCGCGATCGCTTCTGCAACCTTCGCGGAATCAGGACCGTCGCAGTGCGCAGGTCCCGCGGCGTGCCGCGTGACATCTGGTGGTGACGCGGAGTTCGCGGAGGTTTGACTCACTCCCGCACTTGGCGGCGCGTAACTTCCAGACAGGTTCGCAACGCGTGCCGTAAGCAGTCGACCCGGCCCGCTCGGTGGCGAGTTGATTGCTCCCGCAGTCGTCGATCGTAAGATGGAGACAACGGCGAGGCCCTCCGTCTCGTGGACCTCCGTTCGGATCGATGGTGAGAGCCAAGGCTACGAAAAATGAAGATCTTGCTGGCGTCTATTTTGGCTGCGATGTCTCTCACCACCGAGTTGTCAGCGCAGGGTGGATTTCTGTTCTCGACGTTCAGGGACGAGACGACGCCAATGTCCGAGCAAATCTACTTTGGCGTCAGCCGGGATGGCAAGAAGTGGAACTCGCTCAACGGCGGAAATCCCGTGTTGGTAAGCGATGTGGGCGAATACGGCGTGCGTGATTCATTTCTTCTGCGATCGCACAACGGGCCGAAGGTCTGGCTCATCGCCACCGATCTGTGCATCAACAGGAATCGCGACTGGCATCGGGCCACGCATGCGGGCAGCCGGTCTATCGTCATCTGGGAATCGACCGATCTGGTGCATTGGTCCCCGCCAAGATTAGCGCTGGTCGCCCCCGAGGAAGCCGGTTGTGTCTGGGCGCCCGAGGCAATCTACGATGACGAGGCCGGGGACTATCTGGTCTACTGGGCCTCGACGACCAAGAGCGACAACTACGCCAAGCAGCGCATCTGGGCTGCCCACACCAGGGACTTTCGCAAATTCGACAAACCCTTTGTCTATATCGAAAGGCCCTATCATGTCATTGACATCCATATCGCGCGAGACGGCGACGTCTACTATCGTTTTATCAAGGACGACAAGACGAAGTCGGTCAGCATGGCAAGCAGCAAGAAATTGACGGGACCCTGGCAGGAGATGGAGCAATTCACGGCGGGGACGGGAAAGAACTTTGAAGGTCCTATCTGCTATCAGCTGGAAGCGGCCGCTGACGGTCAAACGCCGGTCTGGTCTCTGCTGTTGGACAACGTCAGCGATCGAATCGGCGCCGGCGCGTTCGGCTACATGCCTTTTCTCAGCAACGATCTCAGCACGGGGCAATTCGCGCCCGCCACGGACTTCCAATTCCCATACGCATTTCGCCATGGTTCCGTGCTGGCGATCACGAAGGATGAACTGGAGCGCCTGAAGTCGGCCTATCCCAATCCGCAATAGGCGGCTCGATAGCGACTGCACCTGACCTAGACCGGCCCGAGAACGAACCGCTGCACTTGATCGCATCCACGGAACGTTATCGTGATTCGATTGGACGTCGTCGCGTCCTTTCAACGGCGCCACGTTCGGCCGCCGAGGAGGGCGTATCCTTTGTCGTCGACGGAGCTTTCTTCGTTCCAGAGACCGCTGCAATTTGCGACGATTCCGAACTGACGGCGGTGACATCGCCCCTGGCTGATTCTGCTCGTAGCCAACGGGGTGCGGAGCGGGGGCAGCGGGCCCCGCACTGCCCCTCAGGCGGTGGTGATCCGACAGAGCGCCATTCACCGCTAAGGCAGGAGTGCCGTTGCTCGTCCAGGCGGTGTCGATTCCCACGCGAGTTCAGGACCGGTCCCTGTGTTTGTCAGCTTCTTGGGAGCGGAGATTCAGGCTCGCCGCCCCGCCGCTCCCCGCGAACGGGCCGGCGGATGTGGTATCATCTTCCTGACGGAATTCTTATCTCCCGCCTCGTTTCGCACCGGCCGGCCGCCTCGCATGTCCGACAGCACGAACGTCAGCCATTGGATTGAGTTGGTCAAGGCGGGCGATTCGGCGGCTGCGGCGCGAATTTGGCAGCACTATTTCGGCCGGCTCGCGGGGGCGGTGCGGGCCCGGCTGCGGGGGCACAATCGGGCTGTCTCGGACGAAGAAGACGTCGTGCTGAGCGTCTTTGACAGCTTCTACAACGCCGCCGAGAACGGCCGCTTCCCGGATCTGGCGGATCGCGACGACCTGTGGCGGCTGCTGCTGCGGATGGCCGCCCGGAAGGTCGTCGACAAGCGCCGCCACGACCTGCGGCAGCGACGCGGCGGGGGCGTGCAGCTCCATTCGCTGGACCGCGCGGCCGACGACCAGCAGGTGTTCGAGGCGATCGGCGACGAACCGTCGCCCGAAATGGTGCTCATGATGCAGGAATCGGTCGAGCAGCTTTTTTCTCATTTGGGTGTCGGGCAGCTCGGGGAATTGGCGGTTGCCAAGTTGGAGGGGCATACGAACGCGGAACTCGCCCAGCGGTTTCGCTGCTCGGAGCGGACAATCGAGCGTCGTTTGCACCTGATTCGCGAAAAATGTCAGCAGGAATTGGTCGAACCCCATGAGCATCCGCCAGAAGAAACTGCCGATCGCCGCCCTGGAGCGCATTGACGATCTGTGCGCCGAGTTTGAGCGCCAGTGGCAAGCCAACGACGAGCCGCCGACGATCGAGTCGGTCCTGGCCGCCGACGTCTCTCCCGACGTGCGCGACGTGCTGCTGGCGGAGCTGATCGCTCTGGACGCGGACTATCGGCGTCGGCGCGGCGAAACGCCGACCAGGCAGCAGTACCTCGACCGCTTCCCCGACGACGCGCAAGCCATTCAGGACGCCCTGCACGAAGGTCCCCGCAGCGCCGGCGCCTTTGAACCGCCGCCGGTCGACCGTCTGGCGGCGCTGTTCCCGGCGTTGGAGATCATCGAACTGATCGGCGCCGGCGGGATGGGCGCCGTGTACAAGGCGCGCCAAGCGGGCCTCGACCGCCTGGTCGCGCTGAAGATCCTGCCGGCGGAATTTGATCACGACGTCAAATTCGCCCTGCGGTTCACCCGCGAAGCGCGGACCCTGGCCAAGCTCAACCACCCCAACATCGTCTCGGTGTACGAGTTCGGGCACGTCGAAGACACCTACTACTTTCTCATGGAATTCGTCGACGGCACGACGCTGCGCGACGTGGTGAGCGCGGGGCGCCTGGCGCCGGCGCAAGCGCTGGCCATCGTGCCGCACCTGTGCGACGCCCTGCAATACGCGCACGACAAGGGAATCGTCCACCGCGACATCAAGCCCGAGAACATCCTGATCGCCGCCGACGGCGTGGTGAAGATCGCCGACTTCGGCCTGTCGCGGATTCTGGGCGCCGACACGCAGCAGGAGATGCTCACCGGCACGCACCAGATCATGGGCACGCCGCGGTACATGGCGCCGGAGCAATTCGAGGGCGCCCGCGGCGTCGATCACCGCGCGGACATCTACTCGCTGGGCGTGGTGTTTTACGAAATGCTCACCGGCGAATTGCCGCTGGGGCGCTTCGCGGCGCCGTCGCACAAGGTCGAAATCGACGCCCGGCTCGACGAAGTCGTTCTCCGCACGCTGGAGAAGGAGCCGCAGCGCCGCTACCAGCACGCCAGCCACGTCAAGTCCGACGTGCAATCGATCACCACGCCGACCGATGCCGCGCAGCAGCCAACCGTTGCCTACGAGCCGCCGCCGCGCGACGCGCCTGAGCAAGCAACGACAACCGCCAGCCTGGCGCAGCAGGAACTCGCCGGACGCATGCTGTTAACGCGTCGCCAGTTGATGGACCGCGTCGAGAACGCGCTGCGACCGCTCGCCCGCGGCCAGGCGCTGCAGGTGCTGATTGGCATCGCACTGATCGCCCTGGGCGTGCAGTGCTGGGCGCGCAACACGCAGGTCCCGCATCGCGTCGTTTGCGGAGTCACGCTGCACGTGTACGGCGTGCTGGTCATGGCGCAGGCGCTGCTGGTGATCACCAGGATCCGGCGCATCGACTACTCCAGACCGGTGGTTGAGATCCGCGAGAAACTCGACAGCCTGCGCACCGGCTACCTCCGCGCCGGCGTCCTCGTTGGGTTCGTCTGGTGGCTGATGTGGATTCCGGTGGCCGTCGCGCTGGGCTTCGACGACGTGCTGCATCCCTACTCGCTGATTCCCTCGCTGGTGGTCGGGATCGTCGGCTTCGCGGTCTCGGTGTGGCTGTTCTGGCGGATGCTGACCTCCGGCGATGCGTCGTCCGCGTCGTGGCGGCGGAAACTCGCCGGCGAGAGCATCGCCGCCGCGTACCTCGCGCTGGAAGAAATCGAAGGCGCGCAAATTCGCTAAAGCTGGCTGCAAATCCCCCTCCCTCGAAGGGAGGGGCCAGGGGGGGTTCCCACCGCCGGAGTTCTCGCCCCTCGCCTCTCAGGGGAAAGGGGTTTTGAAACTGCCTCTCGGGCCGCGTCGTTAGACGCTGTGCGTCGGCTCGCCGCCCGGCAACGCTGTCTTCGCGAGCCGTCCTCACGACGCGGCGCACCGCGGATTGAGCGCCTTCCTCCACACAGGTTGCGATTTCCCGTCCTCGTCCCCGTCGGTGCGGCCGCCTCACAGAATCTTAACAACCAGCGGATTGCGATCGATTTCGCCCGCATGGACAATGCAGGATTGCTATTCTAGACAAATTGCCTTGTGATTGCCGCCCCCGGTTGCCGCGGCGCGTCCAGCGCACAACCACGCGCCGCCGCGACGGGCCCATCTATTCGGACTTGCCCGCAACAGAGAGAGCACCCATGCCCCGCCGCGCCCCCCTTCTCGCGCTGTTATGCTTGCCGCTCGCCGCCGCCGCGGCCGACGCCCAACTGGTCCACATCGGCGAGAACCTGTACTTCGTCGATCGCATCGGCGGCGTCGAGGCGCCCGGCGCCTTCAACGACCCCGGCGACTTCACGCAGCCCACCTACGTGACGCAGGCGCCCAACGACGACAACTCCCTGTACATCATCGAGCGGACCGAAGCCTCCAGCATCAACAACGAGGCGGGCCGCATCATCAAGTTCGACCAGACGACCAACACCAGCAGTACGTATCTCGACCTGTCCGGCACTCTGGTCTCCGACGGCGGCATCGCCACCATGGCGTTTCACCCCGACTTTGCCGACAACGGCTTGTTCTACGTGACGGCCAACTTCAACTCGGGCAACGGCGCGGGGATCAAGAACCGGCTGCTGGAGTTTCACGACTCCGGCAGCGGCGCCCCGACGCTCACGCGCACGCTGTTGGAGTACAGCTCGCTGGCGAACAACTTTCACACCATCAACTGGGTCGGCTTTCAGCCCGGCGATGCGTCGCACAAGTTGTACGTGACCACCGGCGACGGCGGCACGCAAGCCGCCCAGCCGCAGTTCGATCCCGCGCTGATCGAGGACCCCGACTCGCCCTACGGCAAGATCCTGCGGTTCGACCTGACCGCCGACTTCTCCACGACCGCGACCGACACGACCCACGCGGGGATCCAGGTGATCTCGCTGGGCCACCGCAACCCGTACCGCGCGTCGTTCGATGCGACCGGCGGTCTGTTCTTCGGCGAGGTCGGCTTCAACACGGTCGAGGAGCTCAACTACCTGTCGGCCGAGCAGCTCGCCTCCGCGGCCATCGAAGATTTTGGCTGGACCGCCCGCGAGGGCACGATCGCCACGCCGACCAGCGGCGTCGGCGGGCCCCAGGGCCCCAGCGACATTGACCCGTTCTTCGACTACCTGCACCCCGGCGTCAACGCCACCGGCGTCGGCTACACGGGCGACACGTCGCTGCGCGGCCAGTCGGTCACCGCCGGCTATCTATTCGACGGGCGGTACTTTTTCGGCGACTTCACCAACGGCGAGGTCTACAGCGGCGCCTGGGACGGCTCGTCGCTGACCGACGTCACCGATCACACGCTCGATCTGGAAGCTGCGCTGGGCGACGGCATCGCGTGGGTCGTGTCGTTCGGCACGGACAACGCCGGCAATCTGTACATCCTCGACTTCGGCGACAACTTTTTCTCCAACCCCGGCACAGGCGAGATCTTCCGCCTGTCGCGGCTGACCCCGCGTGGCGACTTCAACCACGACGGCCAGGTCGCCGGCCTCGATTTTCTGCTCTGGCAGAGCGGCGACTCGTTCGCCCCGCTCACCGCGTCGGACTTGGCCGAGTGGCAAGCCAACTACGGCGCAAGCAGCAACCTGGCGCCGGAACAATCGCCCGTCCCCGAACCGGCGACGATGTGGCTGGCGCTGGCGAGCGCGGCCGGGGTGATATTCGCAAGAGGACGCCGCGAGCGCGCTTGCTGAACGTGCCGAGCGACACGCCGGGCCAGCAGCTATCTAGACCAGAAGTGTGAAGCGAAAACCTTGGTTCCGCCACTGGACATGCCAGACAGCGGTACACCTGGCGCGGAGGGAATGCCTCGGCATGTTGAGCCGACGCCGGTCGGAGCGACGGCGTGAAGGGCTCAATTTGCTTCCGGTATAAAGAGCCGACGTTGGTTCGGTACGCAGACACGATCGGTCGGGGCGAGCTTCACTCCCGCGCTACGCCGTTTGCCTGCTTTCGTGTAGATCTCGATCTCGCCCTCGCGGGACAGCTGCGACATCGCGTCGCATAGGATCGCCTTAGTGGCTGGTGTCTCATTGGCGGTCCGCGAGAAGAAATCATCTACGGCGAGTGACGCCGCGACACCCTGTGGTAGCCGACGCGGCACGTCGATTAGCAGGGAATTGTACGTCGACTCCCGAGCCGCCCTGTCGAACCGAAACTCCTCACCCAATAGCCGCTGGCCCGTTTGCTCAGGGTCGCGTGTCCAGTCGTAGCCGAGCATCCCGAGACCAGAACCGCCGTAATGTCCAAAGGCGTTACCGTGCGCCCAGTGCAGGGATGTCATTACGTCCCGCGCGCGGTGGTGATTCGAGAGGTGAACTAACCAGTAGCTGCGGTGCGCCTCGGGACAACGAATGAAAAATGGAGTGTAGTGATCGGCCCCGCTGCCCGTGAACAGCTCACTGTGGAGCAAATGCTGCACAGCTGCACGCCAGTTGGCGGGCTCTTGCTGCTTGGCCCGCTGCACTTCTTCCACCGAAAGGGAGAATCCGAGTCGATCGAGGATGCCTTGCGATAGCGGGTTCGCACCGAGGTAGTCGATCAGGAAGTCGGTCGCAAATGTCAGTATGACCTCCGCACGGGGCAGGGTGGCAAAGATGCCACGCAATAGCGGGAGTGGCGTCTCTTTGTATCCGTACTGGTCGAGCACGAAGATGCAGCGGTGGGCCGTGCCCCGTTGCTGAATCCGCTCGATGATTCTGGGGAGATGATTGCCGAAAGTCCCGTGCAAGATGTGCACCCCTGCGTCCGCATAGTCCGACCGGTCGATGACGTGCCGAAGGTGCTCGCAGGCCCCTTTGTTTTCGTCGATAAAGAAATACTCGGCGTCTAAATGAAATTCCTTCTTCCGAGATGCGCGGGCAAGCGTTTTTGCCGCAGCCATTGATTCGAGCATGATCAGCGGTGAGCCCTGCCGCAACTCGCCACCTGGGCCCAGGTACAGCCCGCCACCACAAAAACCATCAACGAGCGTCAGGTTTAGCCGGTCCCGCCGGGGATTCGCGGTGAGCACCTGGACGTAGAGCTGCAGGTAGTCGCGCAGTACGTTGTGCTTGGCGATGCTGTGCCGATCTAGGTCGGGAGGGGTTTGACCGACGCCCCATTCGTACTTACGTTTCATCCCGCTGTCTCCACAGGTTCGAGGCTCGGCCACTCGTCCCAGGTGCGGCCCTCCAAGAGACGACCATTCTCTTTTTTGGAGCGTCGCTTACCGTCCGCTCCGTGGCTCCCCCACTGCTTGAAAAAGAAAGCCACTCCTGCTGATATGCACTGGTCGCGAATATCCACTACCCACGCGCCGTCCATCGGCCGTGATCTCGGGCCTGACTCGCCGCCAGCGATTACCCAATCGACGCCCCGGAGGTTGAGGCTACGAAGGGGGCCGAGCAACGGTTCAAGCGACAAGAATCGCCTGGCGGTAGGAACTTCGCGCAGGACATCAATGCGGTGGGTGTAGTGCTCGTTCTCAACGCTGACTCCAAGCCAGACGTTTGCCGGCCATGGGAGTTTTGTTGCCAACGATCGAGCCCGCTCCGGCCGTTTGGTGAGCAACTGGAATTGGTGCCAATTCGCCTTCTCCATCGTGGCGAACACCTGCTGGATAAACTCAGTCGGGACCCGCTTGTGAAACAGATCGCTCATACTGTTAACGAAAACGAGCCGTGGTTTCCGCCATTTCAGTGGCTCGTCGAGCTTCTCCGGCACTAGGCGCAGATCAAACCCCTGCTCGTACGGATGGCCAGGCACTCCCCGAAAACGTTCGGCGAAAGTCTCCGCATAGCAGTGCGCGCAGCCTGGGCTAACCTTGGTGCAACCACGCACCGGGTTCCACGTCGCGTCGGTCCACTCGATTTTCGATCCGTCGCTCATGCAGCTAAAGGCCTGGCTCCGCCATAGGTAGACAGGCGAACAGCATACCATTTCTAGCCCGCGACGTCCATTGCCAGGGCTTGGCAAACCTGCGTCGTACGCAAAGACATACGAGGTTCCCATCATCGGCAAGTCATGTGCCCTCGCCCCGAGTTCTCTCGGCCGGTTGCGCAAGGCTTTTCAGCAGCCGGACGCAACAGTACGGCGAAGCACGGGATTTTCGTTGAAAGTGGGCCGCTGTTTGGCGTAGAAAAGTGTTGCGCCCGTGCCGAGCGGCGGGGCGGTTGATTCGCTCGTGGCAGCCGCGGGAGTATTGCTCGCAAAACGCGCCCGCGGCTGGCGGGGACGGGCGTTGCAAGGCGTGTCCCAGCCGGGGTTTGCGGCGGCCCCCGCGCTGCGAGCGGGGGGAGTTTTGCTCGGAAAAAAACGCGTTTTGCACGCCGAGCAAAACTCACCGTGCATTGGCGCCAGTCCGTGCGGTCATCGAGTTGCGTGCCACTGCTCACCTCGCCCAGCAGTGGGCGCCGGGTACCCGCTTCGCACTGCTGGACAAGCCAGCTGTGGCACGCTTGCGAGAAAAGAACTCGCCGACCGAAGCAATCACCCTACAACAAATCCGGCCAGATCGCGTCGCTCACGAACAGGCCCTCGCGGGTGAGTTGCACGCGGGCGCCGTTGTCGGCGAGCAGGCCCAGGCTGGCGTACTTGGCGATCGCGGGGCCCGCGAGTTGGTCGACCTGAAATCCCGTTTGCTCGTGGAACCAATCGCGGCTCACCCCCTGCAGGCGGCGGAGGCCGAAGACCAGCCGTTCGCGCGCCGCCGACTCCGGGTCGAGTTGTTCGCGCAGCTCCACCGGCGACTCGCCCGCCAGGACGCGGCGCAGATAGGTCGTCGTGCTGCGGTGGTTCGTTTCGCGCACGCCCGCCACGTACCGCGCGGCGCCGGGGCCGACCGCGTAGTATTCGGCGCCGGCCCAGTACGCTTCGTTGTGCCGACTGCGGCGCCCGGGCGTGGCAAAGTTGGAGATCTCGTAGTGCTCCAGTCCCGCGGCGCTCAGCTCATCAATCGCCGCGGCGTACATGTCGCGCTGCAGTTGCTCGTCGACCTCGACCACCGCGCCGCGTTGTTGCTGGCCGAAGAACCGCGTGCCGCGTTCGATGGTCAGCCCGTACGTCGACACGTGGTCGGGCGCCAGCGCGATCATCTCCGCCAGGTCGGCGCGCCACTCGGCAAGCGTCTCGCCCGGCGCGGCAAAGATGAGATCGGCCGCCAACTGCAGGCCCGCGGCTTGGACCAGTTCCGCCGCGCGGCGCACCGCTTCGGGCGAGTGCGTGCGGTCGAGCGCGGCGAGCTTGGCGGCGTTGAGCGACTGCGAGCCCAGGCTGATCCGCGTGACGCCCACGCCGGCAAGCAGCTCGACCAGCGGCGCGTCGACGTCGTCGGGGTTGGCTTCCACCGTCCACTCGCCGTCGGCGGCCAGCGGATGCCACTGCCGGGCGAGCTGGCAGAGCTGCTGGAGCTGCGGCAGCGCGAGTTGCGTCGGCGTGCCGCCGCCGAAGTACAGCGTGTCGACCGGCCGCGGCTGGCCGAGGGATTGCCATTCGCGCTCGACGGCCGTCAGGTAGGCGTCGGCCAGATCATCGCGGCCGGCGACGACGGCAAAGTTGCAGTACCCGCAGCGATGCCGGCAGAACGGCACGTGCACGTAAGCCGACCGCGGGAGGTTCAGCGGCGGCGAGGCGGCCGGCATGGCGAAGCCGAGAGAACAGCCAAGGAAGTGGCGGGGGATGGGCCCCAGCCGCCCAAAGTAGGTCAGGCTTTCCAGCCTGACAGGCTCCGCCACGGCCCTTGGGCCTTGGGCAGCAAATTCGTGTCAGGCTGGAAAGCCTGACCTACGGGCGCCTGGCGACGGCGGGCATGGCCGTCGCCGAATCACACAAGTGGAGCGGAAGGGAGTCGAACCCTCGACCTCAGCATTGCGAACGCTGCGCTCTCCCAACTGAGCTACCGCCCCGACGAATCAGGGATTTTAGGCGTCGACGCCGGGGCTGTCTAGACGCCCAAACCGCGAGCGCGGCGCCGCTGAGAAATTTGGATCGGGTGGCTGGGGACGGAGCAAAGCGCAGCCCCCAGGAATCGCCACTGGGGGCTCCCGCTGGTCGTCCCCAGCCACCCGGCCCCAAATCCCGCGCTGCCTCGTGCCGAGCAGCTACTGCACCAGCTGCTCTTCCTCGTTGCCCTTGTTCAGCTCGATCTCGCCCGTATCTTCCAGGTTGCGGATGATGTCGACGATTTCTTGCTGCTTCTGCTCGACGACCGACAGCTTGACCGGGCCCATGTAATCCATTTCCTCGCGGAGCATGTCGGCGGCCCGTTTCGACATGTTGGCGAACACCTTTTCCTTGAGCTCGCGGCTGGCGCCCTTGAGAGCGACGGCCCACTGGGAGTTTTCGACGTTCTTCAGCACCGTCTGGATCTGCTTGTCATCGAACTTGGTCACGTCCTCGAACACGAACATCAGCCGGCGGATTTCCTCGACCAGCTCGGGGTCGTCGTGGTTGAGATTCTCCAGCAGCGTGCGTTCGGTCGCCCGATCGGCCACGTTGAGCATCTCGGCGACGGCGGTGACGCCGCCGGCGTTCTCGAAGCTGGTGCTCATGACGCTCGCCATGCGGCGTTCCAACCCGCGCTCCACTTCCTGGATGATCTCGGGGTTGGTCTGCCCCATGTTGGCGATCCGCTGGACGACCGACAACTGGCGATCGACGGGCAGCTCGCTGAGGATGGACGAACTGGTCGCCGGCGGCAGGTGAGACAGGATCAGTGCAATCGTCTGCGGGTGCTCGTCGATCACATAGGTCAGCACGTTCTGCGCGTCGACCTGCCGCAGGAAGGCGAAGGGGACGGCCTCGATCGAATGCCGGATGTTTTCCAGCGTGTCGCCGGCCTGCTTGCCCAGCGCCTTCTGCACCAGGTTGCGCGCCCGGTCCAAACCGCCGCCGGAGCTGCTGCAGCTGCCGGGGTTCGACTCGGCGAAAGCCAGGATGACCTGTTCCTCTTCGTCGGCCGAGACCGACTTCAGCCGGGCGATCTCGATCGAGACCGCCTCGACCTGCTTGGGGTCCAACCGCGCAAGCAATAGCGCCGCGTCATCCTCGGGCAGCGAGGTGAGCAGAACGGCGGCCTTGTGCACGTCGGACATGGCGGCGAGGCGGGGCGTCGAGGCGGGCGAGCGACGGGCGGCGTGCGCAGAGCCGTCCCGTGATCGTCATCGGCCCTGCAAGCATGCGGCTTGAGCGTCCTGCCGGCCTGCCCGTAGAGTCGGCACGCCGTGCTAGCACGGCGTCGAAATGCCGTAGCATCCTGTGCCACGGCTTCAGGAGAACTGCAACCTCGGTCTCTGCGTGCCACTGCCGGCCGTCCAGCAGTGGGCGCCTGGCGCCCGCTTCACACTGCTGGACGAGCCAGCAGAGGCACGTGAAATCTTGGCGTGAGGGACGAGCTACGCCCCCGCGGGCGCCGCGACGGCTTCCAGGCCGACTTCCAACAGCAGCGGGCCGAAGTCGGTGTCATAGGGGACGCAAATGGGTTTGGCGTTGGTCGGGAAACGGATCTCGTGCCCCTTGCCGATCACCACGTTGGGCAGGCTGACCGACAGCTCGAACTCTTCGAGCTCGGCCTTGGCGGCGCCGGCCACGATGTTGGCCAACTCGCCCACGGCGTCGATCACGTCGTCGTCGACTTCGGTCAACTCGGTCAGCATGAGCGCGGAGGCCGCCTTCAGGGCGACTTCTTCGGAGAGGTTAATCACCACAGTGCCAACCGCACGACCAGAAAGACCGATGACGCCGCTGATGGGATACTTGCGGCTCCCGCCAGTTGTCACGCCGAGCGGCCCCCGTCGAACCTCGCAGTCGAACATCATCGTGAAGGTGTTCGCCAGCGACCGCAAGAATGGATTGATGTGTTCAGCCTGCATTGCGCTATCCGTACAACGTCACCAGGATTGGCGCGCCATCGGACCGCGCCCACCGAAACGTAGGTCGCTCGCCTGCCGAGTCAATTTTCGCACACAGGAATCGCGCGCTGCCGAGCGGGCGACGCACGAGATGCTTGCCTTTTCCGAGCGCCTGTAGCGGTTGTGGCGGTTGTGCTAGGCGATCGCCGCGGCTACAGCGCCTGCTCGGGCGGTGCGTCGCCGCCCGTGCGGTCGTCGCCCAGCAACTCGCACACGCCCCACTGCCCGTCGCATTCGTCGACCGCCACCTGCAGATGACGCGGACAATGGCCCAGGCGAGTCAGCAACCGCTGCTGCAGCTGCTGCCCGATATGCCGGGCGAGCAGCTCGGCCGTCGTGTTGGCCATCGGCAGCAGCACGCAGTCCTGCCGCGGGAACACCCACCGCCGCTCGCCGTGCGTCACCTCGATCTCGCGCTCGCCCGCGGCGACGCGGATCGTGCGGTGCTCGGTCGGCAGCAACATGCGATGATCCAGCGCGTCGACGATCGCCTGCAACTCGTCGCGCAGGGCGATGAAGTCGACCACGTAGCAGTTCTCGTCGAGCGGGCCGCTCACCTCCGCCGCCACGTGGTAGTTGTGCCCGTGCAGCGGCTCGCACGTATCGCCGTCGTAGGTGATGAAGTGGGCGGCGCTGAACACCAGCCGCTCTTTTTCAATGCGAACGCGATAGGTTTCGGGCATGGGGAGAGGCCAGAGGTCGGAGGTCGGAGGTCAGAGGTCAGATTGCGGGTGAGCACATTCAGGAGTTCGCGCCGACGGCCGCGTCGCCCGCTGCACAAAGCCGCGACCGGTGGTCGCGGAATGCGGCTCGCCCGCGCGTGCGGCATCACCCATAAAACCGCACCGGCAATTCTACGCGGCGCTCGACCAGCAGCACAAACAGGGCCGCCGCGATCAGATCCGCCGTCGCCCCCGGGTTGCGACGATGCCCGTCCGCGCGGAGCCAGAAATCCAAGTCGGCCAACGCGGCCTGATAGTCCTCGTCCCCTGGCCCGCCGGACTCCGCGACGTTTGCCGCACGGGCCGACGCTTCCGCCGCGACCTCCTCGCCACACTTCCGGCTGATCAACGAGTCGCCCCGGACCGCCAGCGACTCGACGTGAGCGCGCACGATCGCATCGCACAACGACATGCCGCAAGCAACGCTGGTCGAGATACCGTCTCCAATCGCCAGGACGTCGGCACAGCCGTTGCCATATTGCCGGGCCACCAGGTCGCGATCGGCGGCCAGCGCCATCGCGTCGCAGAGCGTCAGCCCCGCCGGCGGCGCCTGGGCCACGTCCGCCGCATCGACCGTCCCCATCCCGCCCGGTTGGGCGACGCGGATGGCTTCATACGCGTCCTGCGCGTCACCCGCGTCGAGGCCTGCCAGAACCTCCGCCACCGCCGCCGCGAGCGGTGCCGGGCGCGCCGCGGCCGCGGCCAGCGGCGCCATCAACAGGATCGTGCCTAGATAAGTGTTGGTGTCGACAACGCCGCGCATCGCGCGGACCGCCGCCAGGATCGCCGCCCCGACGCCCCGGTCTGCCTCGGCAATCGCCGGCCCGATCACCACCGCGCTGGCGGCAAAGTCGGCAAAGGTGACGTCCTCGAAGTCGGCCCCGCGATACACGTTGCCCGGCTTGGGCGCCATGGCTTCCCACAGGCAGGCGAGCGTCGCGCACTGGGCCAGATCCAGCGGCGGCAAGTCGGCGGATGAGTTGGGCGCATTCAACATGAAGCGTGCCACGGCTCTGCGAGCCGTGTGAACTGCCAGCGATTTCTCCGCTTCGCACGGCCCACAGAGCCGTGGCACTCGGATTGGAGTTACCTCGGCGGACTATGAGAGCCGGCCCGTTGAGCCTCCGTCGTCGCAGGGTTCACATTCATTTCGCCGCCTTCCAGAAACTCGCGCACCAGTCGCTCGGCCTCCTCAGGGGCGTCTTCGACGACCCAATGCCCCACGTCAGCCAGCCTGTGCGACGCGGCCTGCGGCCAGACTTGCTCGAACCGCTCGCGACACTCCGGAGTGAAGCACCAATCGCGCTCGCCCCAGATGAGCGTCGCGGGCATGTCGGCCAACTCGGGGAGCCGATCCTCGATCTCGCCCAGGGTTTGCCACGTAGGGTGGGCCGCGGAGAGCGGAATGTCCCGGACAAACTGGTACACGGCCGCCCGCCGCGGCCAACTGTCGTATGGCGCCAGGTAGGCCGCGGCCACCTCGGGCGATAAACGCGACGTCCGCGACAGCGTCATGGTGAGCGCCGCCCGCGAGAAGCCGTTCGCCCCCTGCAGGGCCAACTTGCCCACGACCGGCCAACGACAGACGCGGATCCGCCACGGGCAGAACCAGGGGCGAAACGCGCCCGTATTGAACAGCACGATCCGCTCGAACCGCTCGCGCGCGGCCAGCAGCGTCCCCAGCCCGATCGCTCCGCCCCAGTCTTGGGCCACGAGCGTGACCCGCCGCAGGTCGAGCTGCGTGACTAATTGTCGCAAATTGGCAATATGGTCGGCCAACCGCAACGGCCGCGGCTGCAGGTTGCTCAGCCCGCAGCCCAAGTGATCCGACGCCACGCACCGCCAACGGCCGCGA
The DNA here is from genome assembly GCA_002702655.1 of Planctomycetaceae bacterium. GTDB lineage: Bacteria > Planctomycetota > Planctomycetia > Pirellulales > Lacipirellulaceae. Next base: position 8,464 of record PABB01000009.1, on the reverse strand, counting down.
AACGCCTCAATCAGCCGCCGCCAGTGATAGGACCACGTGGGGTTGCCGTGCACAAACAGCAGCGTGCCGGCGGCCTCCCCCGCGGGTTGCTCGTCGACATAGTGCAGCCGCCCGTCGGGCAACTGGAGCCAGTTCGCTGGGAAGGGGCTGAACGCCGCGGCGGCAGGAGATTCGTGTTGAGTCAACGTGGCGGCCGCGGTGCAGGAAGTCGAGCGAGGCGAGCAAAGTTGTCGCGAACGAAACGCCCGATTATACGGCGACAGCCCAAACCCGCAGCCCCGTCGGCTGCGACGAATTGCGATACTCGATTTAGCCCCGCCGCTTGCGGCGGGGACGCGGCACAAGCTCCGCGGCTAATTCCCATGCCCGGCGGCGCCACGCCGCCATTTCCGCCCCCTTTGACGCCGCCGCGCCTGCCGCGTACAAAGGTATGTCCGGGTCGCGCTTCCCAGGGCGGCCTATGGCGAGGGGTCCCTGCAATGGGGGCCTTGCGAACCTGGTCAGGGTGGAAACACAGCAGCCATAAGCTTGCGCTTCTTTGTGTGGGGGCCTCTCGCCATGTGCCGCTTTGCGGGCTGTCGGCTCTCGGCCGTCAGCTGTCAGCCAAGAGCCGTTCCTTCTGGCCGATAGCTGAGAGCCGATGGCTGACAGCCGATCGCCAGCACATTTCGTGGCTGTGCAAGGATTGAACAACGCCCAACCGTCGAGCCGCGCGCTCTGCCTCTTTCCGGCCCACCTGTCGCGATGAGCGAATCCCCCGCGACTGCCGCCGACTCTGCCGCGTCTGCCGCCGGCCACGACTACGTGGTGGTCGCCCGCCGCTATCGCCCGCAGCAGTTCGGCGAGTTGATTGGCCAATCGCACGTGGCCCGCGCGCTCACCGGGGCCATCGAGGCGGACCGCGTCGGCCACGCTTATCTGTTCACCGGCGCCCGGGGCGTCGGCAAGACCTCGGCCGCACGGATCCTGGCCAAGGCCCTCAACTGCATCGAAGGCACGAGCCCCTCGCCCTGCGGCCGGTGCGAAATCTGCCAGAGCGTCGCCACCGGCGACGACGTCGACGTGCTGGAGATCGACGGCGCCAGCAACCGCGGCATCGACGAGATTCGCCAACTGCGGCAAAACGTGGCCGTGCGACCCAGCCGGGCCCGGTTCAAGATTTACATCATCGACGAAGTCCACATGCTCACCAAGGAAGCGTTCAACGCGCTTCTCAAGACGCTCGAAGAGCCGCCCGAGCATGTGAAATTCATCTTCGCCACGACCGAGCCGAACAAGATCCCGATCACGATCCTGTCGCGGTGCCAACGGTACGATTTCGCGGGGATCGACGCGTCGGCCATCCAGGAGCGGCTCGGGCAGATCGCCGCGGCCGAGGGCGTGCAGGTCGAGCCCGACGCGCTGGCGCTGTTGGCCATGCGGGCGGCCGGGTCGATGCGCGACAGCCAGTCGCTGTTGGAACAGCTGCTGTCGACCGGCAGCCGGTCGATCACCGCGGCCGACGTGACGGGGCTGTTGGGACTGGCGCCGGCCGCGCGGCTGACGCAGCTGATTCAGCCGCTGGTGGCGCGCGACGCGGGGGCTGCGCTCGCCGAGTTCGACGCGGCAATCGCCGAGGGCGCCGAGGTGGGGCAGCTCATCGACCAACTGCTGGGCTACTTTCGCGACGTGATGACCCAAGCGGTCGGCTGCGGCCCCGAGCGGATGCTGCACGCGCTGCCCGGCCAACGCGACGAGATTCGCGGCGTGGCCGAGCAACTGGGCGTGCAGACGCTGCTGGCGATTTCGGGGATTCTCGACCACGCCGCTTCGCGATTGCGGGTGAGCACCCAGGTCCGCACGCTGGCCGAGATGGCGCTGGTGCGGATTTGTCGGCTGGGCGACCTCGACGAATTGGCGGCGCTGGTTGAAGCGGTCAAGTCGGGCGCCACGCCTGCCGCGGCCATAAAAAAAAACGGAGTGAGCCCTAGCCCCCCTCCCTCGCAGGGAGGGGCCGGGGAAGGGATTTCCGCGTCCGCATCTCCGCCAGTGCAAGCGCCCGCGCCACCGGTTGCTCCCACGACGCCAAAGCCGCCGGCGTCCGACGCGGCGCCACCAGCAACACGCTCGAAGCAACCGTCGCCCGCCGCGGCTCCACCGCACGCGGAACCGACGCCCCCCACGGCTGCCCACAGTGCCGCAGTCGCTGAACTGCAACCGACGCCACCAACGCCCGCGGCCGCACCCGCGGCAGCCGCCTCATCGCCCACCCTCGCCCCCGGTGACGCCCAGCGCGTTTGGAAACAAACCTCCCACCAACTCGAAGGCTTCGCCCGCGACTACGCCGCGGCAGCGTCCAGCGTGGCGGTCGATCCGCAGGGCCGATTGGTGGTGAAATTCGCCCGCTCGTTCGATCGCGACGCGTGCAGTCGCCCGGCGATGTTGCGGCAAATCGAGCAGGCGCTCGCCGAAGTCTGCGGCGGCCGCGTGGGGCTCGTGCTGGAAGTCGACGAGGCCGCCGCCCAAGCCGCCGCCCCGCCGCCGCCCAAATCGATGCGTCAACGGCAAGCCGAAATCGTCAGCGACCCGTTCGTGCAAAAAGCCATCGACCTGTTCGCCGGCGACCCGAACCGGCTGAAATACATCCCGCCGCGGGAGAAATGAACGAGGTCGAAGCCCCAAGGACCAAGTCTCAATGACCAATGCGGCATTGCCCCGAATTCATTGGTCATTGGGGCTTGCTCATTGGTCATTCACAGCGTTGCGTCTCTGTGCCCTCGGTGTCCTCCGTGGTAAAATCTCGACAGTCCACCACATTCTCAGCCCCCGGTTGAACCATGCTCAAGGGCCTCGGAAATCTCGCCAATCTCCCCGGCATGCTCAAGCAAGCGCAGGAGATGGGGCAGAAGATGCAGCAGCTTACTGAGGAACTGAAGACCAAGCGGGTCACCGGCGCGGCCGGCGGCGGGCTGGTCGAAGTCGACGTCAACGGCGTCGGCGAAGCGCTCGCCGTGCGGATCGATCCGTCGCTGATCGAAAAGGGCGACCGCGAGCTGCTGGAAGACCTGCTGCCCGCGGCCATCAACGCCGCGGGGGCCAAGGCCAAAGAGCTGCATGCCGAGGAGATGCAGAAGCTCACCGGCGGGTTGAATCTGCCGGGCCTGAGCGAAGCTCTGGGCAATCTGGGCGGCGGGCAATAGCACCGTACCACACCCCCAGCCGCGCTCGCGACGCGGAGGCGTGGGGACAGTCTTTTCGCTTTGCTCCCCCTGGTCGTCCGCGTACGGCTTTTCGCAGCAGTGACGCTGGCGCCCCCTCGATTTGCGCAAGTTTGCTGCGCTCTTTTCCGCAGCGGCGCGGTAGAATTTCGTTGCGGCACACGGGGGCGGCTCACGCCCGCCGCACTCGTCGCCGTTTCGGGGGAGACGGCGCCGCCGAGCACGCCGGGAGGTTTGACCTTCGGCTCGCAGCGGCGGTATGCTACACCCCGCACAGCGAATTCCGTTCCACTTTCATCACGTCTGACTCACAGCTCGAAATCATCTATGCGATTGTCGTTCGGCCAAAGCATGCAGATGGCGCAGAAGCAGGTGCTCGCGCCGCGGATGATCCAGTCGATGGAGATTCTGCAGCTGCCGATCATCGCGCTGGCCGAGCGGATCGAGCAGGAGATGGAGGACAACCCGGTCCTCGATCAGATCGAGCCGAGCGACGAATCGTCGGAATTCGACGAAAAGCCCGAAAGCCCCGACGCGCCGGCCGAAACCGAGCGCGAGTTGGTTGTCGAAGACAACGACAACAACGAGGAGGATTTCGAGCGGCTGATGAACATGGCCGAGAATCTGCCCGACGACTACGAGGAGCGCAGCCGCCCCTCGCGCGGGGAGATGGAGGCCGAGGCCGATCGACGCCACGACCAGATGGCCAACATGGTCGCGCGGCCCGAGTCGCTGCAGGATTACCTGGAGCACCAGGTCAGTTGGTTCGACCTGGACGACGACGTTCGCAAGATGTGCGAGCGGATCATCTACAACCTGGACGGCAACGGCTACCTGGAATCGCCGCTGGAAGAGTTGCTGCCGCCGATGCCGCCGGAAGTGAACGGCGACGCCGAAGCTTGGCAAGCGCAGCAGATGAAGATCGCCGAGGAAGCGCTGGCGATCGTGCAGCGGCTGGACCCGCCGGGCGTGGGAGCGCGGTCGCTGAAAGAGTGCCTGCTGCTGCAGCTCACCCCGGGGCTGCTGTTCTACGAAGAGTTGCAGGTGCTGATCGAGAATCACCTGGAGGATTTGGAGAACAACCGCCTGCCGCTGATTACCAAGAAGACCGGCTTCTCGATCGAAACGATTCAGGAAGCTTGGTCCGACCTGCGAACGCTCAAGCCGAAGCCGGGCGCCGAGTTCAACGAATCGACCGCCGCGGCCGTCACCCCCGACGTGTACATCGACCGCCGCGAAGGGGGCGGCTACGAGGTGCGGCTGGAGGACGGCGACCTGCCTTCGCTGTACATCAGCCCGGCCCACCGCCGCATGCTGCAGGACGCGCTGGCCCAGAAAGATAAGCAGACGATCGAGTACATCAAGCGGAAAATCAACGCCGCCCAGTGGCTGATCGAAGCGATTGAGCAGCGCCGCAGCACGCTGACCCGCGTCTCGCAGGCGATCGTCGACCACCAGCAGCGGTTCCTCGACGACGGCCCCGAGCACATCGAGCCGCTCAAAATGCAGCAGATCGCCGACAAGGTCGGCGTGCACGTGACCACGGTCAGTCGGGCCGTGGACGACAAGTGGATTCAAACGCCGCGCGGCATCTTTCCGCTGAAGCGGTTCTTCGTCGGCGGCACGACCGGCGCCGACGGCGAGGAAGTCGCCTGGGACAAAGTGCGGCTGAAGCTGCAGGAGATCGTCGACAACGAGGACAAGACCAAGCCGCTGTCCGACGACGCCCTGGTCGACGAGCTCGCCAAAGCGGGGGTCAAGGTCGCCCGCCGCACGGTCACCAAGTACCGCAAGGCGATGGACATCCCCAGCAGCCGCCAACGCCGCGACTGGACGAAGGCGGAAAAGTAGGCGCCCCGCCGCCGCGGCAATTACAATGCAGCGGTTCTGACGCGCTCGTTGCCGCTAAGGCGCTGGCCGCTCTTGCCCCTATCTTGCCCTTGTGTCGCGATGCGCTGTTTGGCGGTTGCTTTCTGGACCGGTCTGCTTGCTTGGTGTGCGTCGTCGCCGTCGTTGCAGGCCGCGACAATCTGGACCGGCTCCAGGATCGTGTTCGAAAAGCCCGATGGCGCCGACTGGCGCCTGCCGGAGAATCAGGATCGATTGACTGACTCCGTGTGGATCACCCGCGGCGCCTCTCGCGGGCTCTTCAACGCGTTCGAGGAAACGTTTGCGGCGTTGCCCAGCCCCTCGGGAACGCTGTGGGCGGTCGGCACGACGGCGGACCTCCCGCAGCTGGCGTTCGCCACCTGGAACGACATCTTCGGAACCGCGGGAACGATTGGCGGTCCGCCCAATTCCGTAGGGCAGGATTTCGTGCTGCACCTGATCAGCGCGGACGCGTATGTCGACGTGCGGTTCGAATCCTGGTCGGCGGGCCGGACCGGCGGCGAGGGCGGTTTTCGCTATTCGCGCACGACGGCCGGCGTGGCCGCCACGGCCGATTTCAACGCCGACGGGCTTGTCGACGGCCCCGACTATCTGGCGTGGCAGGGCGGGTTTGGCTTCAACGCCGGCGCCGGCGGCAGCGCCCCGCTGGCCCTGGGCAATGCGAACAACGATCAGTTCGTCGACGCCAATGATCTGGCCATCTGGCAATCGCAATTCGGCAGCGGCCAATTGCAGTCGACGGGCCGGGAGGTCCCGGAGCCGTCGATCGCGGCGCTATGTCTGGCAGCGGTGATCGCGTCAGCCATCGCAGCACGGTTCAAGTTCTGGCAGTTCCGCCAACGCCGTCAGCCTGCATAGACGAGGCACTCTCGAGTTGCGCGCCAAATTCGGTGCTAGCAAGGTCCAGCCTCCGTGGACTCGCATGCATGACTTCGCTACCCTGCCCGCGCCGCTGCGCGCCGGCGCGTCGCAGCCGATTCTATGTCTTCCGCGGGCGTTTAAGACATGCACACCCGAACCGCGCTCCCTGCGTTGCTGCTGATGATATCGGGCGCAGGCTGCTCGGTCGTAGCGCCCGGCGGACTCGCCTCGTTCGAGGATCATCTTGTTTACCAACCCTTCGATAATGGCGCCGATTGGAACCCACGCGTCCTGATCAAGGAGGATGTCTCGTTCCAATCCGCCGATGGCGTCTCGCTGCACGGGTGGTATTGCCCTGTTGAGAACCCGCGGGCCGTGGTCCTCTACGCGCACGGCAACGGTGGCAACCTAGCCCACCGGGCACCGTTCTACCGGCTGCTGACAGAGCGATTGGACGTAACCGTTCTGGCGTTCGACTACCGCGGCTATGGTAAGAGCGAGGGCCAGCCGAGCGAAGCGGGACTGCTGGCCGACGCCCGTGCTGCGCGCCACTTTCTCGCCCATCGGGCCGGCGTCGCCGAGAGCGACATCGTGCTGTACGGCCAATCACTCGGCGGCGGCGTGATGGTCGACCTCGCCGCGAAGGATGGGGCTCGCGGACTCATCCTGGAAAGCACCTTCGCGTCGCTGCCGGCAGTCGCCGATCACAAGTTGCCGCTACTGGGCGCCGCGATGCACAACCAATTCAACTCGCTGGAGAAGATCGGCGACTACCGTGGGCCGACGCTCATTGCCCACGGCACGGACGATCCGCTCGTGCCGATCAAGCAGGCAAAGAGGCTGTACACGGCAGCCAACGAGCCGAAGCGATTCGTATCGATCCCGGGCGCCGAGCACAACTGGACGCCCACGCTGCAATACGTGATCGCGTTGGGCGACTTCATAGAACAGCTTCCTTAGTCAGTTGCGGCCGAACCAAGAAAGCGCATCGCCGCGCTCGCCGAATGAAGTCACGGCGTCACCGCCGCGCCGTGCGGCGGTAGTCGCGGGGGCTCATGCCGACTTCTTGCTTGAAGGTGATTGCCATCTGCTTGGCCGACGCGAACCCCGCGGCCAGGGCGATCCGTTGGATCTTCTGGTGCGGCTTCTCGCCCAGCAGCCACCGCGCCCGGGCCAGCCGCTGCCGCCGCAGGTACTGGTAGGGCGTTTCTCGCAGCGAGTCGCGAAACGCGTACTCCAACCACCGCCGCGACACGTTGGCGTGCTTGGCCATGTCGTCGATGGTCATTTCCGGGTCGCCCAGATTCTGATGCAGGAACTCCATGGCGTCCCGCAGCCGCGGGTCGGATACGGCGAACGTTTGCGTGCTCTCGCGCTCGATGACCTGCATCGGCGGGATCGTCACCAACGACGGCGCCTCCTCGCCCAGCATCAGTTTGTGCAGCAATTGAGCGGCCTGATAGCCGCGTTGGCGATCGTTGCGGGCCACGCTGCTGAGCGTCGGCCGCACGTGCGAGCAGACCAGTTCCTCGTTGTCGGTGCCAACGACTGCCACATCCTCGGGCACGCGCAGGCCTGCGGCCTGACACGCTTCCAACGCCGCCCGCGCCCGGTAGTCGGACACGGCAAACAGTCCCAACGAACCGCTGCGGCCCTTGAGCCACTCGGTCAGCGCCCCGTGGCGATGCAGCCAATCTCCGTCAGGCCCGCCCAGGGCCGGCTTGTCGAGAAACGCGTCGTGCTCGTAGCCGGCTGCTTCCAGCAGTTCTTCGAAGCCTGCCTGGCGCTCGTCGGAGTAATGCACCCCTGCCAGCCCGTAGTAAACGAACGACCGGAAGCCCTTGCTGACCAGATGATCGGCCGCCATACGACCGATCGCGCGGTTGTCGACCACGCAGGCCGGCACGCCGGGATCGGCCAGGCTGCTGGTGACGCACACCGTGGGAATGCCGAGCCCCTTGGCGCAGGCCGCCTCGTCGGGCGTGCGGATGGCAGCCAGAATGCCGTCGCCCGACCAGCGGCCGAGATCTTGCACGGACAGTTGCGGCGACTCGAGCGCCGCGACGAAACTCCAATCCAACTGATGTTCGGCGGCGTAGTCCAGCACGCCTTCAATGAGCACTTCTTGGTGCCCCCCGCGCGGGAAGGCCAGCGCAATCTCCGGGCGATTCTTCATAGACGGTCCGAGAAAAGGCAACGAGGATCGCACCGCCGCCGACGATGCACCAGACGTAGATTCAATGAGTCGGGCGGCCCGAGAAGCCGTCCGTCGCGCTGCCTTACGGAGCAGTATAACCGAAGAGAAACGACCGTTTTAGTGCAATCCGGCGGACGCTCGCAACTTTGGCGACGTCGCCCCGGCGATCAATCTGCGGAAATGTGCAAGCGACGCGGGCGAAGCCGTCTGCAGCACGCTGTAACACGCGTTATACGCATTCCAATTTGAATTAGCGCGCCTCCTCTTGCGCCCTCCTATTTTGCCTATCATACTGCGACGGTCCCCAAATCCGGGAGGT
>PABB01000008.1 GCA_002702655.1 Planctomycetaceae bacterium | reverse complement strand
GGATTCCAAACTCCAGCCACCGTCGTGAGACGTGCCAGTCCAAACGTCAGGGCGAAGTCTCTCGCCGGGTCGGGCCGTGACATCCGGCTGTTTGCCGGTCGTGCCGGCTGCCTAGAAAAGGACGCGACGACTGGGGAAGTCTCTTGCGCGCCCGGTCCTGCTAGTGACTGGTGGATTGCACGCTTGAAGTGTAGTAGCCAGTATTTGATCTGACAGGAACTACCTAATTTGCCACTGTCTGTAGGGTGTAGTCGAGCATCTTTTCTTTGGCGATGGGGATGGAAGCGTTGAAGGTCTCCATGGGGTCTTTCCGTAGCTGTATCGTCCCGAGTGGGGGCGCTCGTTGTTGTAGTGCGCGATCCACTGGTCAAGATCGGATTGTAGCTGTTGGATCGTTTCGTAAACGTTCTTGCGGAAGGCGACGGGAGCCGTATGCTTTTTTCGTTCCACCAGGCAATTTCCAAACACGTTCTCAGAGATCAAGTCGACAACAACCGCGGCGTCCCTATATAATCGCGACAAATGGCAGGTCGGAGACGCGATTCCATCCAGAGTGTCACCGTTGTTACTTTTCTCGCGAGCGCTTGTCGGCAATCTCCCCATCTCCCGTGGCGCCGGCCGCATGCTCGCCTTTCCAGCCGACGACATCGCATCGGTTGAACCTCTTGATGGAGAGAGCAGACCGTCGAGGCAGCCTTGTCATGTCGCGAAGTCGAGGTAAGCCGTGAACACCTCGTTGAATCGTCGCAGATTTCTGCGTCGCTCTGCGGCCAGCGTCGCCGCCGGACCGATCGTCATCTCCGCGCGAGTTCTAGGTCGCGAGGGAAGCGTCGGCGCCAACGGCGAGATCCTCATTGGATTCATCGGGTGCGGCAACCGCGCCCGACAACTGATGGAACAAACACCGCGGCCGGGGCGAATCATTGCCTTGGCGGACTGCTACCGTCCGCGGGCGGAGGAAGCCGCCAGGGCCCTCGGTCGCTCCGATTGGACGATCTACCAGGACTACCGGCAGATGCTCGACCGCGAGCCGCTCGACGCGGTCGTCGTGGCGACTCCCGATCACGTTCGCACGCTCCCGTGCATCCATGCGGTCCAGGCGGGGTTGGACGTGTATGCGGAGAAGCCGCTCACGGCGTACGTCCGCGAAGGACGCGTGCTGGTCGAGCATGTGCGGCGACATCAGCGGGTGCTGCAGGTCGGCTCGCAACAACGGACCATGGAGATCAACCGCTTCTGTTGCGAGTTCGTCCGCTCCGGAAAGATCGGGCGAGTGAAGAAGGTTCAGGCCGTCAACTACCCGGGCCCTCGGGCCATGGTCGACCTGCCGGCGCAGGAGATCCCAGCCGGCGACGACTGGGACGCGTGGTGCGGGCCGACGCGGTTGCGACCGTTTCACTCCGATCTGCAGTTCGCCTGGATGCAGTGGCGCGACTATTCGGGGGGCGAGACCACCAATTGGGGCGCCCACGGAGTCGACCAAATCCAATGGGCGCTGGGCAAGAGTCTGACGGGGCCGACATCGCTGCGGCCGCTCTCGCCCGGCCCCAACGGCAAAGTCGCCATGAAGTACGAAGACGGCGTGGAGGTGCATTTCGAGTTGGAAGGAACCGGTCCGATGGGGGGCGGCATCTTCATTGGGACCGACTGCAAGATGGAGATCAATCGCAATCGATTCGCGGTCAATCCTCCCAATTTTGTCAAAGATGCGCCGCCGCCCGAGGTGCAGGACAAATGGGAAGGCGCCGGCTGGATTGCTCGGCCGCACCTCCAAAACTGGCTCGACTGCATTCAAACCCGGGAGACGCCCAACGCCGACGTGGAAATCGGGCATCGGTCAATCAGCGTTTGCCACTTGGTCAACATCACGCGGGAGGTGGGACGCAAGCTGCAATGGGACCCCGCGGCCGAACGATTCGTCAACGATGACGAGGCCAACAGACTACTCGATCGGCCGCGGCGAGTTGGCTACGAACTGCCGCCCGTCTGAGATGGCGGTTTACGCCAGCGCTCGCAGCCGGCAGGTCGCAAATGATATCTGCTTTGTTCTTGAGGAACTTCTGATGACCTCCAGTTTTCAAGTGCGAACCTGCGCCGTGCAAATGCGAGTCGCGTTGGCGGCATGCGTTGCCTTGTGCTTCATTGCCAACCGCGGAATGAGCCAGACGACGGAGGCAGGCGGCTGGCGCAAAACGCAAATTGACCCTCGGTTCCGTTCCGAAGGCGTTGCCGTGGCCGATGTCGATCGTGACGGCGACGTCGACGTATTGGTCGGCGAGTTGTGGTACGAGGCGCCGGACTGGCAGGCGCACGAGGTGGCGCCCGTCGGCGACTACGGCGACGGAGCCAATAGCTACAGCCAGGCATTTGTCTGCTTTGCCGACGACGTCAATCAAGATGACTGGCCCGATCTCATTGTCATTGGCTTCCCCGGCGAGGCATGCCACTGGTACGAGAACCCGCGCGGCGTCGAGCGGCACTGGCCGCGGCACATGATCTGTACGTCGGCCTGCAACGAGAGCCCCGCCTACGTCGACCTCTGCGGGACTGGTCGCAAGGGACTGTTGATGGGCTGGCGCCCCGACGGCAGTGAGACCAGCGGTCAGATGGTCTGGTTCCAACCACAGGGCGATCCGCACCTTCCCTGGACAATGACCCCGGTGAGCGCGCCCGGCGTGGCAGGCGCCCCCGTGCCGGGCACGAATCGCTTTTCTCACGGTCTTGGCGCCGGCGACATGAATGGCGACGACCGGCTCGACGTCGTCTGTACGGACGGATGGTGGGAACAACCCGAATCGCTTGATGGATCGCCCTGGCCGTTTCATCCAGCATCGCTGGGGCCCGACTGTGCACAGATGTATGTGGCCGAACTAACGGGAGACGGCTTGCCCGACGTTGTTTCATCGTCGGCGCATGCCTACGGCATCTGGCGCCATGCAGCACGCGATTCAGCGGGTGAAGAGCGGTCGTTTGAACTTCAAACGCTCTTCCCCAAATTGATGTCGGAAACGCACGGGTTGGCGTACGTCGACGTCGATAATGACGGCGTCAAGGACCTGGTCACCGGCAAACGGTGGTGGGCCCACGGACCAACCGGCGATCCCGGGGCGACAGAACCGGCTATGCTATATTGGTTCAAGGCGTCGCGCGCCGAGGACGGCGCAACGACGTTCGAGCCCTACGTCATCGACGACGACTCTGGCGTCGGCTTGCATCTGGTCGTCGAGGACGTCACGGGCGACGGCTTTCGCGACGTCGTCGTTTCCAACAAAAAGGGCGTCTTTCTGATCGAGCAAACGCGCCGCTGAGCGACCGCCGATGCAGCGCCGGGCGCCGTCAAGGGGAACAGGCCAGCAGTTCTTCAAGGCAGCGTGGGCCTGGACTTGAAAAGGGCTATCGGTATTCTTGGCGACCGGCTTGCGATCTCACCTGGGACAACTCCGAGTGTCGCAGACGCGGTCCCGCCGCGTTATCTCGACGGTCGTTCCAAGCGTCCCGCTCTTAGAGGCTGCGCAACTTGCTCGAAAACTAACCGTTCGTTTCGACCGTTCGCCCGGAGAGACGTAGTTCGGGTCCATCGCTTTGCCGTGTCGCCGATCCTCATCGATCGCGTCTTTGCCTCGCTGGCCTAATCGCGCGTACTTTGGCCGACTGGAGTCTTGCCCTCCCACAGATCATTGTATTCGCGCCCGTCGACTTCACGCTGTTCCATATTAAGAAAGCCAACCATCCGCTTGCCCCCGACGCCAGCCTTTTCGAAAACGACCGGCTCCGAGCTGCCCATCGGGCTGCCGACCACTGAGTAGCGAATCTGGAATGGCTGCCCGTCGCGTTCGCTTACGAAGATCGCATCGATCGCGTCGGGATCGATGCCGATTCGCTCAAGCTTCCTCGGAGCGTAGTGGCGGATAAAGTCTTTGAAGGCGGCTTCTTCGTTCGGTCCCCGCCAGTCATGTTTCATCTGATAAGCGAAGTAGAGATTGGAAAGCCGCTGGATGTTGGTCTCGTTGACCTTGGCAATCGCGGCGTCAGGATCGACTTCGCCGCCGCAGCCAATGAGCACGCCAAGCACTGCGCAGGCCGCGCGAGGCCCCATAGACGAAAAACTGCAATTGAACATGAACAATCCGGCAAGTTACATCGGGTCTCAGCCGATCACAGCTGCTCTGGCCCCAGCAAGGAACCGTCGGCCCGTTTTCCAAGTTGATCGAGTATCAGCAGATCTGCCGAGTTGGACAGGACATGAACTGAACCATCGCCGAAAACGGCATTGAACACTCCCGGATGAGCCGAACCAAAGCCAAATTCATGGGAAGTGCCTCCCGGGGCGACGTGGGCGCGCACCTCATCGTCGCCCAGCACTCCCACCTCGCGATTCGGGCTGGCTTCACCGAGGATTCGCGCGCCGAACATTCTCATCACCGGCCAATCGGCCCCTGTGTAGTAGCCGTAGACTTCCCAATAGGGCCAGGGACTAGCGCGGGTGACGGTCCAGTTCTTCGATTCCGCAGCCTTCTCCGCCAGTAGAATCGTGTTGGATGCTCCATCTTCAATCGCTGCAAAATCGACCTTGGCAAACTCCCACACGCGGGGAGGGTCATGGCGTTTGTCAACCTGACCTCCTTTGACGAGAATTCCGGTCCACACGACCTCCTCTTCGCTCATGCCGTTTCTTTTCAGCGGGGGCGCAGTATCTCGATACTCGAACTGTGTCCAGCGGCCGTCGTTCCAACTGGCGAGCACGCCAGCATAGTCTCCCAAGGCGTAGACCTCAGTCCCAATGGTCGCAAACCGCCCTGAGCGAGCCGGGCAATTGAAGACAGGGACGCGATTCTCAGAGAGTCCTGTGTCGACAAAGCCCACCGCCGAACCGCCGTTGCCGGATCGCAGTGCGTAGAGATTTCCTTGCTCGATGAAGGGGAGCAACTGATACATCCAACTCGCACCTTCGATTCCATAACTGGCCCTGGCCTGTTCGTTGGGATTGGTAAACAGCGCGACGGGACCGCCGGCAGTCGGAAACACGCCCTGGGAGGACTCGAAATTCAACGCCCCGATCCCCAACTGACGCAGGCCGTTGATGCATTCCGATCGGCGGGCAGCTTCTCGGGCGGATTGCACGGCGGGCAGCAGCAACGCCACCAGGACGCCGATGATCGCCACGACCACCAGAAGTTCAATGAGCGTAAACGCCGCGGAGCGAGTCTTGTCCAGTCGAGGCACGCGCTAACTCCTTCGAAACTGCTCGCACCGGCGTCCGCGAAGCACAGCGCGACGCCGAGGCAACAAGAAGGAACCCAATACAACCATGGCCGTCGCCAGCGGCACGATGCTCGCAGGTTCCGATAGTGCGATGAAATGAACAGCGGCGGCACCCCGACGCTGTCCAAAGCTTTCTTGCCAGATCGAGAGATCGGTCTGGTCGACCTTGCCGTCGTAGTTTGCGTCTCCCGTCGCCTGCGCACCCGGGGCGCCGGAGTTCCGCTGCCAGATCAAGAAGTCAACGCCGTCGATGCGCGCGTCGTGGTTGAAATCGGCGTTTTCCAGCGACGTCAAACCGGTGATTTGATCGTACTTCAGTACGGCCGTGCCAGTGCCGTTGGAATTCAAGACGACCATTTTGACGGTCACGTCGCGCAACTGCTCAACCGTTGGAGGCAACGAAGTCGCCGCGCTATGGAACTCCGCGAACGCGACGGAATACGTCTGGTAGTTATCGCTCAGAATGACGCTCGGAGCAAAGAATTCTTCCTCAGCCGCGCCCTGGCCGGTGGCGACCACAATCTCCAGCTCCCGATTGCCCGCAAACGCCGGCTGTCCAGGCACGTCTGCGAGCAGCGCGTCGATCGAGAGGCCGACGAATTCCGAGAGATCTTGGCTTGCCGGCGAAACATCAACGATCCCAAAGTTCCCTTCGTCAGGCAAGCTAAAGTCGGCGGTGTGAAATCGGCCCTGCCCGACAGAACCGCTCGGCAACAGGCCGCTGTCGGTCGTAATGGCGCCATAGGAACCCCAACCTTGACTTCCCGACTCAAAGTCGAACAAGACGGCGTGCGGGGATTCGGGCAACGGCGCGTATTGAAAATCGGTAACCAACACTTCCACCGGCGCGTCGCCTGCGGGCGCGAGACTGTCGTAAAGCCACAGGTTAAAACGAAAGTTCTCCCGTCCGGGCACGGGCACGACGTGATCGCTTCCGTCATTCGCGTAAACGTATTGGTGAATCACATCCTCCGCTGGATAGTCAGTGGGAGAATGATGTCCGCGGAGCGTGGTAAACTCGACCTTGCCCGGCGACCAAGTGAAGAAACGGGTCAGACGGCGATCGGCGCTCAAATCGGGCAGCGTCAGCCGCTGGCGGTTGCCCGGCACATAATAGGGCTGGACGACCACCTGGGAATTGGCGGAATCGGCCGGATTTCCCCACCGTGAATCTTCAAAGTCGATTTCGCGATTTGGATTCCCGGGAATCGTCCCGCCTCCAAACGGATCCCAGGTGAAGGCGCCGAACACGGCGTTGGCATCGAGAATATCTTGGCGGCTTTCGGTTTGCAGCGTATAGGTGCCGTAGCCGAGGCTCTCGGTCAGAATCACTTCCGTGCTGTACCAATCGGGCCCCGTCTTCTGAACCGTCAGATGCAGACCGCTCTCGTCGGACCAGACGTCCTCGGGCCTGGAGGAAAAGCGATTGGGGCCCGGCCCGACGGGCGTCGCCGATTGCTTCACGGCCCACGTACGGCCAGCGAACTGCAGGGTGACTCCATGGGCAGGTTCGCCGGAGCAGACGACGAGCAGCAAAATTCCAATTTGCCGCCAATTGGCCTGTGGTGCATTCCGCATTGAACTCACCTGAATCGACTCCCATCGAGCGATCTCGAACAGTCGTCTCGCCAGATCAAGCCTGGCGGGCTGCCGCTGCTGCGCAACCTCTCAAGCATGTCCGCGAGCGGACGCAATACTCCTACGATTCAACCGAAACGTTTTACCATCAGAAGCATGAAGCCCGTCAACGCCAGCACGACGGCGTTGGGCTCGGGGACGGCGACCGTTGTGGACAGCGACGACGCGCTGGCGACGGCGCCATACTGCGCTTCCCACACAGCCAGATCTTCGCCGTCGACGGCGCCGCTGTTGTTGGCGTCTCCTTGGCTCTGCATGCTGCCTGTGCCAAAGTTGCGCTGCCAAATCAAGAAGTCGAGCCCGTTGACTTCTTGATTCCCGTCGAAATCTGCGTTGTTTGAAGGGGCGATGGAATCGAGCCCCGTGACCTGATCGTAAATCAGCACCCCCGTTCCCGTGCCATTTTCGTTGTACATCACCAGCTTGATGGTCACATCGCTTAAATCTGACGCAGTGGGGGGCAAAAACGTGAGCGCGCTTTGAAAATCGGCGAACGCGAACGAATACGTCTCGAACTCGTCAGTCAGATAAACCGGCGGCGCGAAAAACTCCTCCTCGTTGACTCCAAACCCGGTGGCCACGGCGACGTGCAGTTCTTTGAGCCCGGCATAGGGAGGATAGCCTTCCACATCCGCAAAGCGGGCATCCAGCGACAACCCCGCAAACGCGGAAAGATCTCGCAAGGGGCCGGTCGTCGGCGATATATCCACCATGCCGAAGCTGCTTTCATCCGGATAATCGAAGTCGCCGCTGTGGAAATAACCAAGTCCTTCGGAAGCGGGAATGGCCCCCGAACCGCAGGTGCTGTCGGTCGTCACCGCGCCGTAAGAACACCAGCCTTGCGCGCCGTCTTCGAAGTCATACAGCACGGTGTCCGCTTGAGCCGTGGATGCGAGGGCCAGCGACGTGACAAGTCTTGATATCCAACGTGACACATGTCGTTCAATCATGGTTTCTCTCTTCAGTCTGCCAGTCAATTGGGGAGATGTTCTGCATCCGGCAGATTCCGATGCCTATGCCGGCCGACGGCTCAGCCGCACCAGGGCCATTTCCAGAGTAGGAAATGACGGCCCACGAACCACGACGGACGTCGCCTGCATTGCGAGTTCCGCTGCGGAATCGTCAATATCGACCGTCATGTCGTCAATCTGATCGCTCCTCTCCGCACCTTGCGTCAATACGATGCCATGCGACGTTGATGCTCGTTAGCCTTCCGGGGATCGCGTCGGCGATACAGCGCAGCTAGGTGAGAATGCGCTTCGCCCGGTCGAAACCCCATTCCCAGGCAGGTTTCGAACGCAGCGATCGCCTCCTCTTCGCGACCCAAGTAGAAGAGCGCCGAGCCCAAATGGAAATGGGCCGCCGGGTAGAAGTGCACCAATCCCACCGTCGTCAATGCATATTCCAACGCTTGGTCGTAACGCTCTTTCTGCAAACTTATCCTGGCTAGTCCGTTCAACGCAACCGGGTTGTCGCTCAGCAGCCCCAGAGACGCTTGGAGCACCTCCTCAGCTTCGTCCCACGACTCCAGATCCGTGAGTAACTCTCCCAACCGATTCAGAACGGCCGGATCGCGACTCTGCTCCCGACGAACGTCACGGACGATTCTCAATGCTGCCTCGGGTTGGTTGTCCTTGGCAGCGATGGTTGCCGACATCAGGCGCACAAACGCAGAATTGCCATCGGGGGTCGGAATCTCCCCGAGTATTCTCTTGGCTCGTTCAAGTTCGCCGAGCCCGAGGTAGCAGGAGGCGAGTTGCATTTTGTATCCCGATTGCTCGGGATGCTCGGCAACCAACTCCTCCCACAACTCAATCGCACGGGCCGCCCGTCGGCTGGTGCTCAACGCAATCGCCAGATTGGTCTTGCGATCGGTAAGTACTTTGCGAATCGTTGTTTCCGTGTCTGCGCTGGGCGCCTCGATGTACCCCAGATCAATCAATTGACGGATCGACTCGGCTTCATCGAGCGGATCTCCTTCGAGACCAGGGGGATGCAAGCCTGCGTCGCCGGGAACGGACTCCCACGATTCGATGCGTTTGACGGGCGCCGGATCTTCGAAAACCTCCAGCCAGGGACGACCATCCATGTCCTTGCCAATGGGCAATCCGAACAGGGAGAGAATCGTTGGAGTGACGTCCAGAAGCGTGGCGCCGTAGAGCGAGTCGCCTTGTCGAATATTCGGGCCTTGGATGCAGGCCATGCCGAACTCGCGATGCCACTGGACCGGTTGCTCGCAGGCGTTTGTACTGGGACGCCTGGCTTCGCTGTGGAAGCCATGATCGCTCACCAAAATCACGGTGGTTTCCGGGCCAGCATAGGCCAACAGCGAATCAAGCATCATGTCGTGGAAACGGTAACAGCCGTTCATCACATCCTGATAAATGGCCGCATCGGCGGCCGCGATGCCGTCCATGCGAGGCGGATGGTAGGGCATGAATAAATGCCCGAAGTGATCGATGGCAGAGTAGTAAATTGCTGTGAAGTCCCAATCGTCTTGCTGCACTAAGTGGCAGGCGGCGGCGTGTACGGTCGAAGTCTGGGCAAGCAGGCCGGCCAGTTTGAGGAGGCGATCGTCCCTCTCCTGATCGATCTGGGCCGCTCGCGGCACGAACGGCAGCAGGGAGTCCGCGGGAATATCAGCTGGCGAGACGACCAGCGGACTCAACGTCTCTTCCAAAGCGGCAGGATGAAACGTCCCGTCGGGGAACCGCTTCACGCGCTCGGCCTGCTTGATTGACGCCTGATAGCGGTCGCTGACGATCGATCCGTTGATCGGTTCGGCGGGATGACTGGCGAACCACGAGACGACGTTGGACTTGAGGCCGACCTGGTTGAGAATGTTCCAAATTGCCTTGCACTTCCGACTGGTGCTGCTCACCGGGCGAATGCCGCTGAAATCAGGCTTCGGTTCGACAAAGCCGGCGATCCCGTGCTTGTCGGCCCTTTTCCCTGTCGCGATAGAATTCCACAGCATCGGGGAAATCACAGGCTGAATCGTCGCGAGGTTGCCGCGGACGCCGCCTTCAACGAGTCGCGACAGGGTGGGCAAATGTCCTTGGTCCAGCAACGGTTGGGCCATTTGCCAATCCGCAGCGTCCCAACCGATCAGCAGAACCCGTTTGGCGAGCGAACCGCCCATGAAAAACACCTGGCAGTAAAAAGGGCATGCTCATCGGCATGCCCCGTCCATAGAACTCAACGTTTTGCGATGCCAGCGACCGCTTCAGGGTTTCCTGCGGCGAGCCAGCGCCAAAGCGCCCCCGCCTGCCGCTAATAGTGCAAGCGAAGCGGGCTCAGGGATGCCAGTATCGCCGGCGACGATTGGCGTATCGGGTTGATCTTCGTAGGCGTAACTGAAGAGCGTCGCTGTGCCGTTGTTCGCACTGGTGACGTCCAGCCGCGCCCAACCATAGTGAATATCCCCGCCGAAATCCCACTTGAGTCCGACGTAACCTCCCGTGTCGACGAAGTTATAGAAATAAGCTCCAGCGACGCGGCCGGCGAATCGTCCGCCAGCAGCCGCCTCGGCGGCGGGACCAATCGTTTCCCCAGCCGCAAAGGAAAACACGTAATACGAACCGCTCGTTAAGACTTCGCTGGATTGAGGACCGAGATTGTAGGGATTGACGCGGATGCTATTGGCAAACGCCGCGACGGCGAATTCGTTTTGCCCGGCAACGCCAATGTCGTTGTTCAGATCGATATAGATTGGCCCCTCGCCTTGAGTGATCGTCACATCGGCAATGTCGGTATAGACGACGGCGGCATCGCTCTGCTGAGCCACGCCAAATGCACCAAGCGCTGCGGCCGTTGAGTAAGAAGTCAGGCGCCCGCTAAGAGAACTGGCGACGTTGCAAGAATTCTTTCTAGGATGCTTGTTTCGCTGCATGAGACGTCTCCAGAAATAGGATGGCTAGACTCAACATGTTGTCGCAACTGGCAGAGCCGCGTTCTTCTCTTGTGTTAAGTCACGGAGTCTGAGCGGCTCGTTCGAATGGGCGAGAGAAAGCCGCTTGTTCCGCCTGCGTAACGCATGCTCGATAGCAATGTACCCAGAAGGGCGGTGTCAATACAAGAATTTGCTCGGGGAAACCTGACGGTCTTGCGGAACAGATCCGCTGAGACCGCGTATTGAAGTATCGTTTTTAGGCTTCAAGGGGGGCGGGATTTCGGGTGACAGGGTGTGCTCTCCCCGGACCGCGGTCGGAGAAAGCGGGCGCCAGATCGAACGAATTCCTCCCGAGTTTGCGGTGACTTGCGCGTTTGGTCGATGTGCCGACGGTTGACGAGACCGGCGGCCGCCCGACAGTAGTTCTTGCCGCGTTCCTGACGCCTCGACATGGGCGGCGAATGACGCAACAGCGCCGGGGGTGAGCGAAATCGCTGGTGCGACCGGGGAGACGCTGATTTCTGGCCACGGCATGCAGCGGTGGTTGTGACAAATGCAACGGGCAGACGGCCGACTGCTCTTTGCAAATGCCTGCGTCACGCCGCCGCAACACGCGCATTCTCTCAGCCGAGCGGCGCCGCGCGATTCCTCAACCTACCCTTCGCCAGGTTGAGTGTGCGCGACTTGGTTTCTGGTTGAAGTGGATGGGAAGCTGCAAGAGGTGGGCGCTTTCACTGACATCACCAATCAAATGCAATTCGAGCGGCGGCTGGCGCAGGTGGAGAAACTCGAATCCATCGGTCGTTTGGCGTCAGGCATCGCCCACGAGATCAACACGCCGATGCAGTTCATCGGCAACAACTTAAGCTACCTGAGCCGGGTCATGGATCAGTGGGCGGGATTGCAGGCGGCCGTCAGCGCCCTGCTCGACGGCGCAGGCGGCGGAGTACTCGACCGGCTCCGCGAGAGCCTCCCTAGCGAAGATGTTCTGCAAGTGAGCGAAGAGGCGCTCGCAGACTGCCGCCTGGGCGTCCAGCGAGTCTCGGAGATCATCGGGGCGATGAGGGAGTTCGCCCACCCGGGCAGCGACGACAGCATGCCGTTTGACGTCAACCGCTGCGTCGAGAACGCCGCCACGCTCACCAAGAACGCGACCAAGCAGCACGCGGTCGTCGAACTCGACCTCGCCGAGTGCGAGTTGGTGCAGGGGTCGGCGTCGGCGTTGAGTCAGACCCTCGTCAATCTGATCGTGAACGCGGCCGACGCCATCGATGAAGCCAGCGAGGGCGGGACGGTCTCCGGACGCATCACCATTTCCACCCGCCCGAATGAAGACCGGGTCGTGGTGCGGGTCGCGGACACCGGCTGCAGCATGCCCCCCGAGGTCGCGGCGCGGGTGTTCGACCCGTTCTTCACCACCAAGGGCGTCGGCCAGGGAAGCGGTCAGGGCTTGGCCATCGCCTACAACGCCGTCGTCGACAAGTGCCGCGGTGAGATCAAGGTCGACTCCCAACCAGCAGAGGGTACCACCTTCACCGTCCTTCTGCGGTCGCCTTGCATCAGCCAATCGTCACGTCCGCCTCCACCAGTCATCAGCACGCAAGTGGCATTTGACGTAGATGCCACGAATCCGCGCCCCCCCGTCTACGGCAGGCGGGCGGCGTGCGTACTTTGATCGCCGCGTTGGAAGCGGCCTTGTTTGGCGGCCCGCTTTGACCTGTTGTCGATTCGATGGAACTGCGGCGAAGGTCGCCTTGAGTTGACGCCAGAGACACCCCCGGAAGCTCCCGCAAAGCGCCCAGGCACGCTACACGCAGCAGCAGAGACGGCGGCTAGTTGGCGCGACATCGGCAACGCCTAGCATCCGCATGTAAGAATTGTGCCAGGTGGCGGACAGCTGCCCCGCGCGCGGCGCCAACCCCAGAAAGCCTCGCTGCATTCGACTCGCCGAAAACGCGACCCGTGTCAACTGCGACGGGCCCTCCCTCGCGAATCTGCACGGGACCGGCCGAGGGCGCTTCCGCGGCGTGCGGGCTGCCATCCGACGCCGACGCGTCAGCTGCAATCGGGGCTGGAGAACGCTGGAACTGACGCTCCCCCGCAAGGCCGCGACGTCGACGTCGCCAGCGATCATTTGCACGAATCTCGCACCACGCGCGTGATGAATGGGCGGATTCCTCGGTTGACCCCTCGCTCAAGTCGAACTCTGCGATTGCCTCGCACGGCGCCTTCGTCAAGATCCTGCCGCGAGGTGAAATCGTCCGCACTCGGAATCCCAGGTCTTCACTATGACAACCTTACTCGACCTGCCAAATGCGCAGGTCTCGCCCACTCGGCCGCCGTCTCAGCCCGTCGCGCCCCATCCCCCGACGGCTCGCTCCGAGCAAGCCGTCGATCTGGCCGCCATCCAAGGCGCGGTGCGTACGATTCTCAAGGCGGTCGGAGAAGACCCTGATCGCCCCGGATTGAAAGATACGCCGCGCCGCGTCGCCAGAATGTACGAGGAGATGTTTGCCGGCCTGCACCTCGAGCCTGCCCGACATTTGCACGTCACATTCCCCGAAGATTACGACGAGTTGGTGTTGGTGCGCGACATTCCGTTTACCAGCATGTGTGAACATCATCTGTTGCCCTTCACGGGCGTCGCTCACATCGGCTACATACCCAATGGGCGGGTGACCGGTTTGAGCAAGTTGGCGCGGGTCGTGGAGGAAGTGGCCCGCCGGCCGCAAGTTCAAGAACGCATGACGCATCACATTGCCGAGCTTATCGAAACCGAGCTCGGCAGCGCTGGCGTGGGCGTCGTCGTTCAGGCCGAACATTCTTGCATGTCCATTCGCGGGATTAAGAAGCACGGCAGCTCGACCGTCACGAGCGCTCTTCGAGGATCCCTCAAGAGCAACCTCTCGAGCCGCAGCGAGTTTCTGTCCTTCATCGGCACGCACCACGCGCGGTGACCGCACTTCACCCACGCACAACCAATGATCATCCAAAAAACCTACAAGTTCTACGCTGCTCACCGCAATGAGGAGCTCAGCGACAAATGCAGGAACTTGCACGGCCACCGCTACGGCGTGACCTGCTTCTTCGAGGTCGAGCGGACGGGCTCGCTGACGACGTTGTTCGCGGACTTTGACTCGGCGATCGAACCTTTCCTGAGCCGCGAGTACGATCATGCGATGTTGATCCACGTGAACGACCCGCTCTACCGGTCCTTGTTAAGGCACATGGAGGAACACTCCGAGAGCTTGAAGCTAAAACGCCTCCCCTACCCCAGCACCGTCGAGAACCTCGGCCACCGATTGTTCACCGAGATCACGGACATGGGACTCCGACTCAATTGTCTCGAAATCCGGGAAACCGATTCCTCGGTCGTTCGATACACCCGCGACGACTGGGTCGCTGACAATCGATACTACGCCGACGCGCAACTCCCCCAGACGAGTCTCCGGGATGTGCCGACAGCGTCACCCGCACTCAAGTAAAGCACCCAAGCGCGTCTCGAGCCAACACCGCAAAACGTGGTTACGTCGTCGCCGCGGGCGCCTCGTTTATTCTGTCCGTCTCCCTCTGGTTCACAGGCCACAAGGAGTAAGGAATTTAAGTCGGGCTGTGGGGGCCGTCGATCCTGTCGTTCGGGTCGTTGATGTTGGCGGGAAGGAAGGTGACATGATGACGGACACTGTCATCTTCGTATTCGGTTGTCTCGTGACTTGGGTCGCCGGGGGCGTGACGGGAATGTTGCTCTTCGCAGCCGTCGACGACGCCCCCAGCTGGCCCGGCGGCGGCGCGTGGCTCACGAGAAGTCGTGGCGTGCAAACCTCCCCGGGACCTCGTCGGGGCGGAGAAGACGAGCGAGTCCTCGCAGTTGACCAGCGCGGCGCTGAGGTCGACGCCGCACGAGAATTGTCTCTCCTGCCATCGACTGGCGCAGCAGCTTCCTTGAACGACCGCAGCAGTCGACGCCCGTTAGTTTCGCTAAGCTGTCCTGCCCCTAGCATTGGCGTAAGTGTATTCCAGGGCGCGGTCGTCGCCTTCCGGCGTTGAGGCTCAACATGGCGGAATTCGATGCAATCATCATTGGCGCCGGCATCGCCGGGTTGACGTGCGCTGACCAGCTCTGCCGCCGAGGTCTCAATCTGCTGGTGCTCGAAGCCGGCGCCGAGGCGGGCGGGAGGATTGCGACCGATCGCCACGACGGGTTTCTGCTCGATCGCGGCTTTCAGGTCTTCTTGACCGCCTATCCTGAGGCGCAGCGGGTCCTGGACTACGCCAAGCTTCAACTGCAGCGCTTTGAGCCGGGAGCACTCGTGTGGCGCGGCGGAGCGTTCACGCGTTTATCAGACCCTTGGCGACGACCTCGCCATCTCCTGGCCACGGCCCGCTCGCCGGCAGGGACCCTTCTGGACAAACTGCGGATTGCGAAGTTCCGACGCGACGTATTGGCCGACGATCACGGCCTGCTCCAGGAGCGGCCGGAGACGACGACCATCGAGATGCTTCGGCGGCGGGGTTTCTCGTCCGCCATCATCGAACGGTTTTTCCGCCCGTTTCTGGGCGGGGTGTTCTTGGATCACGAGTTGCAGACGTCAAGTCGACTCTGCGAGTTCGTGTTTCGCATGTTTTCCAGCGGCGCGGCCGCACTTCCTGCCGGCGGCATGCAAGCCATCCCGCAACAATTGGCCGACCGACTGCCCGACGGGGTGTTGCGGCTGAATTCTTCGGTGAAGGCGGTCCATCAGGGACGGGTCGAACTCGCCTCAGGCGAGCAACTGAGCGCCCTGCGGATTGTCTTGGCGACCGAGGCGCCCGCTGCGGCCAAGCTCGCTGGCCAGCCGCTGACCGGCGGTGCGAACCGGGTGGCGTGCTTGTACTTCGCGGCAGACGAGCCGCCCTGCGCCGAGCCGATTCTGATGCTCAACGGGGACGAACGGGGACCGGTCAACAACGTCTGCGTGCCCAGTCAGGTGGCTCCCACCTACGCCCCTGCCGGCCAAACGCTCATCTCGGTCACGGCCCTTCGCTGGACGACTGCGGAGGCGCTGGCCAGCGACGCTCGGCACCAACTGCGATCGTGGTTCGGCAGATCGGTCGACGCGTGGCGGCATCTGCGCACCTATTCCATTGAGTACGCCTTGCCCCGTCAAACGCCCCCGGCGCCCGCCGGCGTGAGTCCGCGGATTGCCGCGGGCGTCTACCGCTGCGGCGACTATTGCGACACCGCGTCCATCAACGGGGCCATGGCCTCGGGGCGCCGCGCCGCCGAAGCCGTCATAGAAGACCTTGAACGCTGACGGCCCTGACGCTTGCAATGGAGAATTAGAGCGTCTGGCGAACAGTCGATGGGCTTCCCCCGATCTGTGTGCCAGCCTGCATGATCGCGGCTCTAAACAGGTTTTGAAACGCCTGCTAATCATTGCACCTCAGCGCTCGGCAACAACTGGCGGTGCTCGTCACTTCAGCATCAGACGGGCCATCTCTTCGGCGCAGCGGTGACGCTGCTTTCAGCGTGGAGAAATTCGTCAATCCCACGGCCCCGCAAAACGCCCCGCGCCGCCATTTCCCGCAGCTGATTCTGGTATGATTCTTTTACCCGCGTGGCGAATCGTTCGGAGATCGCAAAGCGCGCGTTGGAGGCCGTCAGAGACAGGAAAGACCGCATGAACAGCGCAAAGATCCACGGCGTCTATGTCCTTGCGCTCGCGGCGATCGCGAGTTCTGCTATCGCCGCCAACACGGGGCAGAGCCCAGCCGAGCGTCTCCCTCCTCATATCACGCAGTTGACCTCCTTTGGAGAGCGCGCGGACTGGTCGTCCGACGGGAAGAAGATTCTCTTCCTGTCGAAGACCTTTGGCGACGCCATGGAAATCGACCTGGCGACGAGAAAGATACGCAATCTGACTGCTCACTACCCGCACTACGGCTACACGCGCGCCTTATATCTTTCCAACGGCGACATTCTGCTCTCGGGGCCGCAGGAGTTCGATGTGGAGAATCCAGGTCGAGCGCGTCAACAGTGCTTCCCTGCGGTGCTCGACAGGAGCTTGACGAAGCCCGCGGCGCCTCTCGGAACCAAGTGCTTCGAGGGTCCCGCGGTCTCACGTCGCCGGCTGCACATCGCGTGGACGCACGTGGCCGACGAGTATCCGGACGAACTGGCGCCAGGTACGTCACGGATGCAGGAAGCAGACATCGTCTACACGGAAGGCGTGCCGCATCTGGAGAATCAAGCACGAATTGTCGTCAGTACGGAGCTGCCGTTCCGCTGCGAAATGGAGTCGCAGAACTTCCGTCTCCCGGAAGAGAAAGAACTCATCTTCAGCGCCTACGGTTATCAGGACACCGAGGTTTGCGGCATCGATCTCGACACAAAGCAGGTGACGAACTACTCGCTTGCCCCCGGACAGTACGACGAGCCTGAGGGAATTTTTCCTGACGGCCGGCACATTCTCGTGGAGTGCGACAAGCAGAATCGAAGGGGCCCGGGGCACGTGGATCTCTGGAAGCTGGCGCTCGACGGAGGCGGTAAAACGCAGCGGCTCACGCAGTTCAGCGACTATCACGGCTACAAGGCCTCGAATCCTGTCGTCAGCGACGACGGCCAATATATTGCCTTTCAAATGGCGAGGTCGCGCGATGCCGCGGGAGTCGGGCACGGGATCTTCATATACGATATCGTGCGGGCCAGGCCGCTGGCCGAATGAGGATTGAACGCGCTTTTGCGTGCGTGCGGAGCCTCGTTCTTGGCGTGCGTTTCCGTGGGGTTTGCGTCCTGCCCGAGCGGGACAGTGCACGGACGGCGTTTGCCGAACGTTGCAGGCGTTTCCCACAAGCCATGCGCAGCATGCGAGGGCGCCCAGTTCGGGATCGGCCGTGGCGGGAGCCTGTTCGACGGTGAACGAAAAGATGAAGATACCGGGCCAGCGATTGGCGACAAGGTCGCCCCGGGCAGGACGGGCAAGGCGAGGCTGGCTTATCGCGGCGCCCGTTCAGAAAGACAGATCCACACGCTGGTCGGTTTCCAACGTGAAAAAGAAACTGATGCGGCCTGCCAAAACATGGAATTCCGGATTTCCGACGCTGCCAAGGCGAACCCTATTTGACGAGAGGACGATCGAGTAGAACGGTCGGTAGAAGGATTGGCGACGCCATGGTCGCTCGCATTGCTTCCCGCTGGACCGAAGCGAATCAAGGAATGGCTGGGGGCGATGTTGGCGGTTCAGGGCGACGCGCCGCCCGTGAAATGCGACGGCCCTGAGTATGGACTGACGGAACTCTCCGCTTGGTCGAAGCTGGCCTGGTGGACACGGTCGGAAAGCAGCGGGGCCGCAACGCCTCGCCGACTGCCCCGGGAGCGACCGTCGCCGACAGCTTTCGCGGGCTCACCACGTGAGTCCCCAAAGGCCGTGGCCTGCCCCCCGAAATGCGACAGCTTGACTTTTGTCGAGGTCTCACAGTGATGCAACTCAATCGATCGGCTCTCGTCTCCGTCCTCGTAATTGTGATCGTCAATCCCGTCCTGCACGGCGCCGGCGTGGAGAACTGGCCCAAGTGGCGCGGGCCTCACGGGGACGGCGACGCTGGCGAGCAGCAAGTTCCGCTGACATGGTCCGAGTCTGAGAACATTCTCTGGAGAGCCGACATCCCGGGCGAGGGCAATTCGTCTCCTGTTCTCTACGGAGATCGCATCTTCTTGACCACGGCGGATCACGAGACGCAGGTGCAATCGGTTGTTTGCTTGAACCGATCCCATGGCGCGCCATTGTGGAAGACCGACGTCCACCAAGGCAACTTTGTGGACCCCAAGCAGGTGCATGCGATGTGCACGAACGCGTCCTGCTCGGCGGCCTGCGATGGCGAGCGGGTCTTCGTGACGTTCATGAATGACGACGCCATCTGGACGACGGCGCTCGACCTGGACGGCAACCGCCTCTGGCAGCGCAAGGTCGCCGATTTTGAATCTCAGTTTGGCTACGGCGCTTCGCCCGTTTGCCAAGACGCGTTGGTGCTCGTGGCGGTCGACAACGCCCCCGACAACGTGTTGGTCGCTTTACGAGCTGACACGGGAGAAGTGGCTTGGCGGGCGCAGCGGCCCGCCTTCAACTCCTACGTGACTCCGATGGTGTTTCGGGTTGCCGGGCAGGACATGGTGCTGCTGTCCGGCAGCAATTCGGTGGCCGCATTCCAACTGTCGTCCGGCGACGAAATCTGGGCCACCGAAACGGGCGCCCAAATGGCCGTGGGGTCCATGGTCACCGACGGCGAACGGGCGTTCGTCAGCGGCGGGTGGCCCCAACGCACGACCGTCTGCGTCGATGCCGCGACGGGCGACGTAGTTTGGCAGAATAATGCCGCCACTTACATTCCGTCCATGTTGGTCCACAACGGCTATCTCTACGCCGTGACCAACGACGGCATCGGCTACTGCTGGCATGCCGAAACGGGCCGGGAAATGTGGCGCAAGCGGCTCGGCGGGAACTTCTCCGCCTCGCTCACGCTGGTGAATCAACACATCCTCGCAGTCAACGAAGACGGCGTGACCAAGGTCTTCCCTGCCAGCCCGGACGAATTAGCCATCGTGGCCGAGAACGAACTGCCGGGATTGACCCGGGCCACGCCGGCGATCTGTGGAAACCGAATCTACTTCCGCACCGACGACGGACTCTTCTGCATCGGAGAATAGGGCTCCAAACACACGGCCGCGCCAAGCCGTCTCGTCTCGGCCATCATGGCACGGTGCGACCGGCGGGCGGCGAACTCCGCCGGTCTCTGGTAGTCCCCGACGCCCAGAGCACGCCGACGGGGGCATTTCAAGCCTTCGCTCGGCGCCAGGCGCCCCCGGTGATGCAAGTGGCCAGCAGCGCGAACGACGTTGGCTCCGGCACGATCGCAGCCTGAATGGCGTCAGCCCAGGCGGCGCCCGTCGGGTCGTCGCCCAACTGGTCGGGGTGCAGTCCGTACTCGGCACAGCGGTTGCCCGCGCCGGTCCCCCAACCGAGGACTTGGCCGTCGGGCAGGCTGCAGTTCTGGTATCGATCGACCAGCGTCATCGGGACGCCCGCTGCGGCCTGGACGGCAATGAACCGAGTCGGCGAAACCCGGTCTGCGGCAGGAACACGGAGGCTTTGGTCCGGTCGACCGCAAGGCGGCTATCCATACCCCCCAGCGGAGTCGGCATTCTGGCGGGCGCCCGGTGTTGGATGGGATGAATCTTCGCCAGTACGACGCCACTCTGCTGGCGTCGTATTGCGGTCATGGCTCGCCGACGAGGACAAAGCTCGACCAGTAAAACGGGTGGGCGGCGCCGACTGCGTTGCGGCGCTCGCGAATGAACCGCAGCTTGGCGGCGTTCAGCGCGGCCAGCTTGCCTTGCCCGGCGGCCACGCCTCCATAAAAGGGCTTCAACAGTCGCCGTGGCTCAGCGTTGGGGACTTCAAACAGGCTGCCGACGACCGTCGGCGCGCCGGCAAACAGCAGGGCCAAACGCATGCCCATGACCGCTTGGCGATTGTTGGCCTCGCCGCGATTGGTGCTGCAGGCGCTGAGCACGACCAAGTCCGTCCCGCGCAAGTCGAGTTGGGCCATTTCCCAGGCAGTCAGCCAGCCGTTTTCGACTTCGACCTTAGCGGGGATCTGTTCGTCGATCCGGTTCGCGCCGGCCAGCACGAGGTAGGACCGCAGGAAGGGGTCTTCCACCGCCTGCAGCCCGCTCCGCGCCAGTCCGGCGCCGCCGCGATCGGCAACAGCTTCCAGAAGAGGCCGTCCGCCGCCGACGCCTGGCGCCGCCTCAAGTTCGTTCTGCAGAAAATCGCCGTGCGTGATCAGGACGAGCACCCGCGGACCCACCAGACGCTTGACGACCCCCTCCAGCGCCCGGCCGCGGTAAAAAGTCGCCACCGGCCCGTAGTCCGCGGCGGCGAACGCCGCGGCTGCTTCTTGGCCTTCCAGCAAGGCCGCTTCGCCCAGGTCGCGCCACCCGAGGCGCGTGTTGGCGGACCGGGACAAGCGGTCGTCGAGGCTGCGGACCGCTGACGCTGCCAGCTCGTGCCGTGCCAGCAGTTCGCCGTACTCGCCGGCAGCTTGTCCGGCCAGAGCCAGCCGCCGCTCGTACGCCAGGGCGTAATCGGGACTGGCGAACACGGCGAGGCGTTTGGCTGCGAAATCGAGATGGAGTTTCCAGTCGCTCTCGGTGATGTCGTGGTCGCCTTCGCGCGGGTGACAACCCACGCCGTCCGTACGAATGTGCTCGCCGGACGCAGGCCACGTTGCGTGGGCGGGGGCGCCCTTTCGTCTTGGCAAATCGCAACCACGCGACCCGTATTTGGCCGAAAGGAACTCGCCGCGCGGGCCCGCCCTCGCGTCCTCCGACGCGCTGGCGACGCATGGGGATTTCTGCGAACCTGCAGCGGTGTCTCCGTCGACGGACGACCGCTGCCACTACGGCGATTGGCCCAAGCGCTGCGAGGGGCCAGCTTCGGCGATCTGCATGCAGGCGACAATCGCTGAGGCCATGTCCGCCGACAGCAGTTGCGAGGCCCCTCGCGGAGCGCAGCGCCGGCGGCGGGCATGCGTTACGCGCCTTGGGGCGACAACCAGCCGCCGCCCATCAGGGCTTCCGGTCGATGTTCTTCAGCAGGCGGAAGATGTCGCTGCCGGTGGTCAGTACCAACGTCGTCTCGCGATCGAGCATCTCTTGGTACGTTTCCATCGTCTTGATGAACTCGTAAAACGCAATCGACTCGGGGCTTTGGTTGTATGCGCCGGCGTAGATCTCGGTGGCGCGGGCGTCCGCGGCGCCGCGGATCTCCTGAACTCGCTTATACGCTTGCGACTCGATCTGAAGCAGGTCGCGCTCTTTCTTTCCTAGGATCTTCGCCGCTTCGCCGGCGCCTTCGGAGCGGAACCGCTCTGCAATCTGCTGGCGCTCGCTGATCATCCGCTCGTAGATCCTCTGGCCAACGCTTTCGTTGTAGTTGATTCGCTTAAACCGTACGTCGAGCAATTGGATGCCAAAATCAGTCAGCTTGATCGCCGCCTGTTCAAAAATCTCCTGCTCAATCTTCTTGCGACCCAACTTGATCGGGTAGAGCATGCCGAGATTGCCGGGCGCGTCGACCAGCACCGCGTCTTGCGCCGGCTCGCGATCCTTAGTCGTGCGAATCACCTCTATCAACTCATGCTTGGCGATCGCGTTGCGCGTTTCACTGCCCAGAATGTCGTCAAGACGCGATTGGGCGCTGCGTTCGTCGCGCAATCGCAGGAAGAACTGCTTGGCGTCCTGGATGCGCCAACGGCCGAAGGTGTCAACGACGATGTAGGTCTTGTCCTTCGTCGGCATTTCGTTGGGACGCCCGTCCCACTCGAGAATCCGCTTTTCAATCCGCGTCACTTCTTGGATGAAGGGCGTCTTGAAGTGCAGACCGGCTGCGGTGACGGGATCGCCGACCGGCTTGCCAAACTCGGTGACGATGACCTGTTCGGTTTCCGCCACGGTGTACGCCGCGCTGAACGCGAGAAAGGCGACGACCGCGACCGTGACTGCGGCCAAGGGAATGAGGAGTCGATTCATGGTGCGCCCTCCGGACCGCTGGGGGTCAGCTGCAGCAAGGGCAAGACGCCGCCCGCTGCTTCGTCGATGATGACTTTTCGCCCCAGCCGCGGCAGAATCTCGCGCATCGTTTCGATGTAGATCCGGCGCTTCGTCACTTCGGGAGCTTTGAGATACTCAGCCAGTACGGCGCTGAACCGGGAGACGTCCCCTTCGGCTTCATTGACCCGTTTGAGGGCGTATCCCTCGGCGGCTTGGATCTTCTGATCCGCTTCGCCGCGGGCGCGGGGCACTGTCTTGTTGTATTCGCCGTTGGCGACGTTGATCATCCGCTCCCGTTCTTGCTGCGCTTGATTCACTTCGTTGAACGACGGCTGCACCGGTTTCGGCGGATTGACGTTCTTCAACTGCACCTGATCGATGCTCAATCCCAGCTCGTACTTGTCAACGACCTCCTGCAGTTGGTCGAGCGCTTCCACCTCAATTTCTTGGCGCCCCACGGTGATCACCTCGTCGACGGTTCTGTCGCCGACGACCGTGCGCATCACCGACTCGGAAATGTCCCGCAGCGTCTCGCCGGGCCCGCGAACCTTGAAGAGATACTGCCGCGGTTCGGCGATCCGGTACTGAATAATCCATTCGACGGTCGCGGCGTTGAGATCGCCGGTGACCATGCTACGCTCCTCGGCCTGCTCCGACGAGTACTGCGTTTCGTTCGTCCCTCCTTCCGTGCCAAAGCCGAATTCTTGCTTCAATTGGCGGCGCACCGGCACGATTTCAACCCGGTCGATCCCCAGCGGCAACTTGAAACGCAGGCCCGGATCGACGGTCTTGATGTATTTGCCGAACCGCAGCACCACGCCCTGCGACTCAGCCTGTACGGTGTAGAACGAGGTCCACGCCGCGATCACTGCCGCCAACGCTGCCACGCCCCACAGGACGGGCGCCGGTCGCACGCGTTGGCTGCGCCAATCATGGGGAATGATGTCTTTCATCGAGCGATCTTCTGTCGGTCGTCTGTCGGCGCAATCGTCGCGCCCGGTGCGAGGTCGCCCGCGGTAGCGCCCCAGTGATGGGCATATCGCGCCGGGCTCATCATGTCGATTCGCAGGACTAATTATACGTCACGTTGCGGGTTGATGCAGGATTTGACAACCCGACTCGCTCTTCGGCGGCGATTCTCCGTTTAAACATCGCAATCAGGCGACGATCGCTCTCTTTGTCGCGGCGACCGCGAGACGCGACGAAGAGGCCACCGGCCCTTGAGCCTACGCAGATTTCGTTGAGTCGTGAACGTGGTCTGAGGACCTGCGCCGGGGGGGGCGTATTCGGCGAGGTCGCCTACGGCCGCTCCGTGCTGCCGGCGTGGTTGCAGACTTCGAAGCCTCCCGAAACAACGGCTCATGGAACGCACGATCGATCGCTGGGCTAGCTCGCTCCGGCGGTCACGCTCGAGACTGTGAACGAACCTGCCGCTCCAGCGAAGCTGTCGCCGACTTCGCGATGCTCCCCCCTGCCCCGCGCGTGCGCCACGTCGACAAACTGATTGTCACAACACGTTCTGAGATACTCGAATTCGATGTGATGACAGTGGCGTCAGAGTCGGTTGCATATCCTCGTGTAAATTGCAGGTACTCTTATGCAGCCTGCTGAGCCGCGACTTGCGACGAGGCCGCTCGACGTGGATTCGCGGGTGCGAGTCAAGGAGATGCTAACTCGGGAGTTGGAACCGAGCCAAGTCTTCCGGGGCGAGTGCTCCGAGCGTGCCAGCCCGCACGTTGTCGCGGACTTGAGCCGGCGTCTTGGCGCCAGGAATGACCGTATGGCAAGCAGGATGAGACAGGCAAAAGCGGAGACTCGTCTGCGCCTGTGTCTGTTCGCCGAGTTGCGCATAGGCCGGTTCGAGCTTCTCGAATTGTTCGAAATAGTCGGCGAGCTTGTCTGACGAGAGATTGAAGCGACGATGGTCGTCGGGGCCGAATCGCGAATCCCTGGAAAACTTGCCGGTGAGCAAGCCGAACAGCAGGGGAATCCGCACGATCACGCCGATTCCATAGTGCATGGCCCGCGGAAACAAGTCGCGCTCCGCAGATCGCTCCAGGACGTTGTAACGCACCTGGATCACGTCCAACAGGTCATGGCGCCGATCGAGGATGGCGGCCTGGTCGGACTCTTGGAAGGATTGTACGCTCCAACCGGCATGCTTGATCTTGCCGCTTCGCTTGAGTGTTTCGAGAGCTTCCCAGGGATCGTCTCGCTCCAGTTGCTGCAAGTCCGCGCTATGCAATTGCAGGATGTCGATCGCCTCGACTCCGAGGCGTTTCAGGCTCTTCTCGACCGCGAAAACGATGTAGTCCTTGTCGTAGTTCTGGCGTATCGGGCCATACCCTTCGTCGTCGGCCTCGGTTGCGTGGTAGAAGTCATTACCAGCCTTGGTCGCGATCACGACCGCTGCGTCGCGGCGTTCACGCAAGACACGCGCAATCAGTTCTTCCGAATGACCGCGTCCGTAGACATCGGCGGTGTCCAGAAGCGTCACGCCTCCGTCGAGCGCGGCGTGCAGTGCGGCGATTGACTCGGCGTCGTCCGTTGCGCCCCAGTCCAGACCGCCGATCGCCCAACAGCCACAGCCGACCGTCGACACTTGAGGGCCGCGTGCACCCAGCTTTCTGTATTGCATCGTTCGTCCGCTTGCGTCACGTACGAGAACTATCCAACCGACAAATTAGTCCCAACTCGGTCCGGGTTCAACCTGGATGGCTGCAGCGGATACGCACGCGAGGCACGACTCCAGGGTTGCACGACGGGCCCGTAAGATGACAGAACTCCCGTCTGGGCGCCCAACTCAGCGCACGACTTCTGCTAGAAACAGAAGTGAGCCGGCGCCCTGGGCTCGTCACCGGGTTGAAATTTCTCAGCCCTGTAATTGAGTTCATGTCGAGGCGAACAATCTCGGCTTCAGGGCCAAAGGCGAAGGAAGGCGTTGAGATGGCGAGAGGCGCGAAGTACGGTTCGAGGAGATTATCCCGAAGCGTCGTGAAGCGGAGGCGTTAATGTCGCTGGGCGCGACGCAGGGACTTGCGGCCAAGCAGACTGGGGCGTCCACGCAGACGCGGATTCGCGGGCGGATCGCGTACGGCGGTCTTCGCAAGGACCAGACGAAGCGTCTGCATGAGTTGGAGACGCTGAGCACGCCACGGCTGGGAGGCGTCGCCGTGAAAGAGCAGCTCCCAAGACGGTTACCCTTACGGCTCGGCATCCAGCCAGGACTCAAGCGACTACGGTCCCTCGCCGGGCACTTTCCTATCGTGACGTCAGCAGCCCCACGGAGTACGCGCCATGCACGACCGACCGGCGAGTGAGAGCGACCAAAGCGTCCCGCGCATGCGAATTTACTCGGACGAGGTGAAGCACCAGCACGTGGGCCATTGGGATCTGGATTATCTGCCGCGCGAGCAGTTGGACAAACTGCTGCTCGAGTCCGAGAGCAGGCGCCATCGCCAGTCCCCCAAGCAACCGTAGCATGCCCCCTTGTTTTTCTCCAGGACGGCCCCCGCCAACACGAGCCAGCATGTCGACTGCCACCTTTGGCTCATTGCTGCCAGCTGGAGTCTGTCCCATCCTCATTGGCTGAGCGGATCTCGACATCAGCGGCAGGTCGATTCTCACTCAACCCCGTCAGGCGCCACTGGGTTTCCCCCGATTCGTGGACCAACTGCCGTGACAGGATCGGGCGGCAGGTCACGACCGCCGTCCGGATAGATACGCGATCAGCACCACGGCAGCCAGCGCTGTGGACGGAGTCAACCGGCTCTCCAACGCCCAAAAAAAATCAAGGGCGAGCGTCTGTACCTGATTGAAAGACGGCAACGACGACATCTTCAGCGGCATGGGTCTCGGCCCTCGGGAAGCATCCACTTGACAGTTCTTACGCCGGCCGCGTCCCGCGACGCGTCGCGCGAGCAAGGTGCGCCGATCGTTCCTGAAAAGGCATTCACCTGAAGTATACGATATCGACATGCGCGGCTGCCGCTTCGCGGGGTTGAGACGGCGGTGCGGATGGCGAGGCTCATTCCGCCAGGTGGCCGGCAGAGCTGCAGACGTCTCGCTCGCGAGACCCCATCTCAGCAGTCCGCAGACCATTGCCTGCGATGGCCGATTCAGCCACCGCGTGGGATACCAACTGCCAGGGAGCAGCGGTCGCCGACGCGGGCCCGCAACAGACCCCGTCGGGCCGAATCCCGGCCCGCGCTTATTCCAGCCCTCCAGCGGGGCATAAGGTCTTGGATGACGCGTCTTGGCCTGCCTCAGGCCAGCGCCCGCCCGCCGCAATGCGGTGGTGTCGTATTGCTTTCCCCTCTCTCGGCCGCTCTCGGCCTTGGGGGCGGTCTCCCTCCGTCCCAGGAGACTCCCCTCATGCAGATTCCCCCGCGGCACACGCCAGCGTGGCACGCAGGCGGGAGAGCATCCAGTTCCCCGGACCAACAGGCTCGCTATCCTAAAAGGTCCGGGCACCTAATCGATCGAGTGACGTCTGCTTGCGGCTGGAACCTCGATGTGTTCGGCGCGTTTCCGTGGCCGAGAATTGCGCCGAGGGGGCGTATGCAGCCCGACATGATCCCCTGACGCGGCTGCCGACAGCGGCGCCCGAGCGTTGCACTCTGCAAATGCCACTCACAGATGGGATTTCAAGATGCTTCGCGGCGTGAAGAGAGCGGTATTTCAAGTCTGCTTTTTTGGGACTGCAAAAGATCATTCGGCAGGACGTCGGGAGCGGCTCTGGGACGCTCACGGGCGAAAAGTTCGAGCATTTCCGCACAGGAGAGGCGTGCGAAAGAAAGCAGCTGCAATTCGACGGCTGAATTGACCTCAACTTCTCCTATCGATGCGCCGCCTGCACCGTGGCCCTGATCGCTGTGAGTACCGCCTCGGGTAGATCTGGAGAGCCCGCAATTCGCATCGGCAAACCGGGAACAAGCGTGCCTTCACACGTGCTCAATTGCTGCGGCATACGCTGCGCACGCTTGAGAATCGCCGTTTCCCTCCGAACGCAATTGAACGCCTCGGATGTGGTTCAGGAAACGTTGACGATGGCAGCGCGCGATCTGGGCAATTGCCAGGCCGGGACGGCGCGCCGTGCTATGCGTGGCTGCAGCAGATCGCGCGGCGGCAGTTGCTGCGGGCGCGTGAGCGGTCCATTGACGCTGTGTACGTTTGTACGTCGGAAATCGACTGGCCGCGTTCACATGATTCTGCCAGCTGCAGAGTTCCTGTTGAGTCGGCAGGCGGCCCAAATACCTCTGACACCAGTCTTTGACCTGTTGGTAGTAAGAAGACCCGCCGCCGGCAATGCTTCCGGGGAGCTGCGTCGTCACACCATCCAGCGAGCTGGAGACGCGATCTGCGTCGGGATCACGCCTCGGCTCCGCCGAGGCTTGTCGCGCCGAGATTCGATTCGCGCACGCGCCCCTTCCTGGCATGGGCAACGTCTCTGGTGAGGACGGTCCGCGTACAGCAAGCAGCTCCTTCTACTCGGGTGAATGGCGTTTGATCTCCGCGGTCCCCAACAACCCGTCCTCCAGGAAACGCACCGTGACGCTGATTTCATCGAGGCTGTTGAAGAAGCGGGCAAACGGGGAGTTGTCGTCGAGCGCCACCTGTTGGCGAGCGTTGCGCCGATTCCCAAACACCGTGGAGGCGATCTGGTCGCGGCCCGCGTCGTAGACGTATCTCCCGCCCCCCGGACAGAAATACGTCACTCCGTATTTCGCGTCGGCAATGGCATTGGCTTGCTCCACCGACGTGTCGTACAGCGTCGTCAGGATGTAAAGCGGCATGACGTTGCGATGCGCGGCGTGCCGGGCCTTTTCCGCCCAGTAGATGTGCAGGTCTTTCTTCAACTCTTCCATAGCGGAAAACCGAATGCGAAACCACGCGTGGGCGGCGTCCGAATGCGCGGCAGGCTGCTGGGATGCGTCGATCAACTGGCGGAGCGCATCGCGATCGGTCGCCGCCGCCAAACGACCGTCAACGAGCGCCAAATAGAGCCGCAACTTCGCTGCATAAAACTGAACCGAGAACACGTAAATCTCGCGCCCGGCATAGTCTGGCAGCCGATAAGCATCGAGCTGCGGCGCGAAATCAGCGCCGGGTTCGCTTTGCAGAAAGACTTTTGAGGCGAGTTGCTCAAGAAACCGCTTCGCTTTCGCTTCGTCATCCACGGCGACTGTCAAACAAACCGGCAGATTTGTGGCGGTGACGGCCGCGGCGACAAGGCCTTGCTGCTCAATGGAAGCCGGGAAGAAACCGTTCAAAGGCTTCAGCCGCAGCGGATCGATCTCCAGGATCGTATCGTCGTCGCAGAAGTGCAGACTGATCCGATCGCCGAGCCAGGACAGGTCGGTGAGCGTCGGGTCGGCCTCCAAGGTTTGCGAGACGCCTGGCACGCGACGCAGAAATTCTCCAATCCGCTGCCGTCCCGGGACGACAGCGAACGAGGCGACGGCCGAAGCGGCCGTCTGGGCGAACTCGAATGGCTGCGGCTGGGCGTCAACCATCTGTTGCAGGGCTACGTAGGCGCCGCTGTTGGCGAAGGGGAGAACCAACGTTTCCAATTTGACCGAATTCGCTCGAGCGGTGATCCGCAGCGCAACGGGGTCGAAGTAGGGCCGCCAGACCGCTTCGTACCGTCGCTTGTACTCTTCGTACTCGCGGCGCTCCTGCTCCGAAACATTCAGGACGTCCAGTTCCATGATGGGCGTCAGGTACTTGATCCTGTTGTAGACGGAACTCGTTGCCGTGTCTTTGGCAGCGTCGAATGCATAGGCCCCGCCGGCAGGATCGACGATTCGCGACAAGTCGACAAAGTCGCCGTCGACCAGATCGCTCAGCGTGTCAGGCGAGCGGCCGTGTTCGAGGCGATAGAAGAGCGAAGCATTGTTCAGCATCACCAAGTTGGTGAACGCTTGCCGACGCCTCTTCTCGGCAATCTTGAACTGTGGGCTTGCCAATCGCTTGAGAAACGCCTCGGAACAGTACAGGTACGACGCGTCGCCGCTCGCTTCCGGCGGAAACAACGTCGTCACGTATTGGTAGTCGAGTTGGTCGTAGAGCGACTCCGTCTGCTGCAAGGCCGTGTCAATCACGCGGCGGATCGCCCGATGACTGTTGGACACCACCGCGTAGTCGTCCAGAAAGACGACAAACGAACTCACGGTGCGGTCCGGCGTGTAACGAGCCGCCACTTGACGGCCCCGGTAGTTGAATTCGCGCTGCGCGATCTCCGGCCATCTTTGCTGCGCTTCGCTCAGTCGGGCGTCTAGAACCGCGCGGACCGCCGCGGGGCGGCGGAGCCGCAACAACAGCGTCACGTCGGTTCCTTCCGCGATGAAGAAGTCTGAGCCGGTGACGGCGAACTCGGCAATCGCTTCGTCCGCAAACAGCTGGTCCAAATCGTCGTGCCACAACCCGAGCTGGTCTTGGTATTTCTCCTTGAGATGGTGGTCCCGTGCCGACACCTGGAACATCCGCAACAGATTCGCGCCCCATTGCTCGGAGAGCGTCATGAGTTCGTTGACCGCTCCCATGGATTGGAATTGCAGAAAGTACTGGTCGGCCGGAATCAACCGCGTTGCCTCGTTGGGGCGCGGCTCGCGACCGTCTTCGCGTTGCCGCTCCAAGCGCGTTTCATAGTCCAGCGACCGCAGGTCCGGCGGCGTCAGCCTGCTGATATGGACCGTCAAGTCGTCCGAACGCGCGCCGCGCCCGAGCACCTCGCGTTGCAACGACTGCTGGACGGCCAAACCGCCGCCGAAGGTGTGGTACAGGCTCAGGTCATTTTCGCCCGCACTCGGCGTGGCGCCGGGCAGCGGCGGCGGATCGACTCCGTAGCGAGCCTTCGACTGCAGCAGTACGTATTCCAAGAAGCTGTTCTCGGGATAGTACCGCAGCAGCTCGGCGAAATGAGCGTTCTGCCGCCGGGCCCAGTCTTTGTAGAGGCGATCCGAACCGCCGTCCTGCGCGGGGATTGGAATCTCGATCTGCGCCTCGCGAACATCGACTTTGCGAGAACCGTCGAGATTCTCGGAGACGACTTCATAAGACAGGGTGAGCACCGCGACATTGGCGTCGGCATCCGTACGCCGGAGGCGACCGTAGAACTCGGCGTGCTTTTGTTCAAACCGCGTTTCCCGGGGATAGACCAACCAAGCGTTCTTGTCGAGCGGCTTCAGTCGAAGATAGTTGCTCCGTTCGAACTCGCCCGCCAAGAACGGCTGCTCCAATCGCAGGGCGAACACCGTAACCCCCGACTCCGAGTCATGGTAGGTCTCGACGGCTTGATCAAACGGCAACGCATCCGCCCGCACAACGCCGGCCAAGGCGAATAGCAGAAGGCCACCGAAATACCGTGTGCTAAATCCCCCCTGATTGGCCATCGCTTTGCCCTCCCGCTGACGATCGGTTGACTCGCAGATCACGCATCTCGTTCTCCCGATTATATGCGATTCGCCGCAAAACAAGGCAGAGTTCACGCGTCTCTCAGCACGTTGCGAGTTGATGAGACGCTTGGGCGACGCGGCAGCCCGTCGACGCCGGTCGTCAATCAGCTGCGCTGCGAGTGGAATCTGAGGGGCTGAAAAGTTGCGATCGACCGGCCGAACGTGAAATGTTCACAGAGCGAGCCCGACACTTGGCGTTCGGCGTGTCGTATTCGAGCGGCTCGGCAGGTCGATATCCGTGGCGGATCGCGTTCCGCCGGTTTCAGCGAGACCAAACATGCTGACGATCTCGCCGTGTACTCCCGACCGCCTGCGCTTCGACGACGCGATCAATCAAGTCACCGCGGCCGCTTGATGGAGGACTAGTCGGCGGCGGCGGCCGGTCCGGCCGGTACGGCGCCCAGCGACTTGGAGCAGTTGGGGCACAGCACATGTCGGATTTGAGGCCACCGCCAACGACTTGCTCTCTGCAACCGGTCGCTGACGGCGTCCGGATCGAGCCAGCCGTGCGGTTCAAGCAAGGCGCGTCTGCAGTGGCTGCAAACGGTGAGCACGGACTTGCTGCGGGGACGAACGGCGTCGAACAGGCCCACGTACGGCGCCGGGGTCACGCGGACGATGACGCTTTCATATTGGAGACAGCCGTCCGTGGACGGCGTGATCGTCAATTGCATGTCGCGCCGCAAGGTTGGCGAGTCGCAGCGGTACGAAGCGGCGGCGCACGTCTTGGTCGCGCGAATTCGGTCGTGAAGCGCGCGGTACGTGCGCTGCACCTCGCCGCCTTCGACGTAATCCCACAGCGAACGACCCACGACGCGCTCGGCGGTGAGCTCCGGGGCGCCGTTTTCCCTGGCAAACGCTAGCCACCAGGAATCGACGCTGACGATCACGTCGCGGGCGTCGACGCGGTAACGGTACTTCGGCCTCTCCCTGGTCATCGTCTTGCCCCTCCTTATCGGAGATCCCGGCGTTGTTCGAAGCAGCAGTCTTCGGTCGCCGACTGCGTGTGGAGATCACGACAGCGTCAGAACTTTTTGCTTCGCACGACTCTCTATTGTAGTGACAACGAAGACGAGATTCGAGGCACGTCGCGTCGTCCCGCAAAACCTGAAGCGCGAAGGCAACTAGGCTGATGCGATCACCGCCGCGATCACGACTCCGTGCCGAGGGCGGCGGCGTTTGCATTCGTAGAGAAGGCAGGCGCAGCGACGATGCCATCGTCGTCTGCCCCGCTGCGGAGCGGCAGCGATCCCTTAACCCCAGATTCTCTCATTCAGGCTGGCACGGAAATCGGGGGAAGCCCACGGTACGACCTACTACGAGGTGGGAATTGACTGCGGATGTCCGTTCTCAAATCTGCCGCACCAAAAGAATCGGCGTCAATCTGCTGCCGCTCGATCAGCGCGGCCGCGGCGATCGCGACCGTTGCGCCGACCGATTCGGTCAACAGCGCGATGAGGACGCAACCGCCGAGTCTGACAGCCCCCAAGTCGGGCTTCTTGAAGGCCCGTCCGGCGCACGGATTCGAGCCAGCTGCACGGAGGGACAGGACGGCACGCCTGGGCAACGCCCTGAAAACAGAACGTCCGGCGGCCGGCCGTGCGCCCCCTCAACCGCGCCGGCGTCGCACCGCATGGCGAGACGGGTCTGCGGCTGCGCCGTGGAGTCGCTCAGCATCCCCGGCCGCGCCGTCGCCGCGGAGCGTTCGCAGCGACTCACGCCAGCGGGTCCGCCTCTCGACCGGTTGCATCAGCCAGCTCCGCCGCGAACTGCATGCCAGCTGGCGTCAGTTCTGCGGGGAGTCCGCTCCGGCCTCGGCCGGAGCTGCAGTAATCTGAAGAAACCTCGTTGCGAGCGGACCGTTCCGCCCGCAACGGCGGCCTGTGGCGAGGGCTTCCGGGACGCTTGCGATCATGTTGCCAACAGGAGAGAGTTCGGTCACACTCACCATTCGCTGTCAGCTCCTGCCACACCTTCTGGCGTCTGCAATGTCCCAAACAAATTTCAAGGCGGTCTCGGTTCGTTGGCGATTCGCGACGGTTCTTACGCTGAGCCTGCTGTTCGTTGCCTGTGGCCCGCAGGATCAGATTTCCACGTACGAAGTCGATCGCACCCGCCCCCCGCGGGGCTCTTTGGATCCTCAGAAGGTCAAAGCGGAACTCGACCGAATCCTGGTCGCCATGGTGCCGATTGACGGCCAAGTGTGGTTCTTCAAGCTGGCGGCAAAGGCTGCTGCAGTCGATCGTCACCGCGAGGAGTGCCTGGAGTTTCTCGCTCAAGTCGACAAGGGGGATGGCGACGACAAACCGGTCACGTGGCTGCTGCCCGAGGGTTGGCAAGAAGGCGCGCCAGCAGAAATGCGGTACGCCACTCTCGTGATCCCGGACCCAGAGGGAGACCTGGAAATGACGGTGTCGTCCCTGCCGATGATGGGGGAATGGAACGATTTTTTGCAGTCCAATGTCGATCGCTGGCTACGTCAGCTAGGTCAGGAGCGTTTGCCCCGTGAAACGGTCCTCAATCTCACAAAGCCAATCGCGACTGCCGCTGGTCCGGCCAAGATCATCGAGTTGGCCGGAGCGATCGAAGCCGCCAATCCCCACAGCGGCATGCTGGGAACAAGCGGGAGCCTGCCGCCCGGTCATCCTCCGCGCACGGCATCCACTCCGACGGGTTCCCGGCTGTCCTACAAGGCCCCCATCGGATGGCAACCGGGGCAGGTCACTTCGATGCGTCGGGCCGCGTTCACAATGAACGCGGGAGACCTGACAGCCGAGCTGACCGTCAGCAGGCTGCTTGCTTCTGGCGGCCCTCAAGTCACCAACGTCGTCGCCAATGTCCGCCGCTGGGGGGGACAGATTGGCTTGCCTGCGGACGAGAATTGGGAGCAAATAATCCAGCCGGTTGAGATCGACGGGATCGCCGGCAGCCAAGTGAAACTGGTCGCGCCTGCAGGAGACACGCCCGCCGAGTCCATGCTGGCCGCGATGGTCGTTCGCGACCCGGAAGTCTGGTTCGTCAAAATGCTGGGAGATGCTGAGTTGATTGAGCAGCAGAGCGCTGCCTTTCAGGATTTCCTCGAATCGATCCGCTTTGCGGATTAAGACGAATCCTTATTCAAGCGATGCCCAAGCGTTGACTCGGAGCGTCGTTCGTTGGATCGCAGCCGGACCTGTGAGCGGTCTGGACGTCGTGCCGCGCTGAGTGAAGCATGGCCGAGCGGCGGCTTGGCAAGACTCGGAACGGGCCGAGAAGGCACGGACGACCGCGCCGATCGGCGTCGCCGACACCGCAGAATCCCACGCAACTCCATACTTGCGCCCATCGCATGCGGTCGCGGGCGGCACGCTCCCCATCACTCGGCTTGCCCGAACGGAATGTGCGCAACTTGACAAAAGCAGCCCGTCGCGGCGGGCTTGGCCCGATCTGGGCGCCGCCGGGAATACGCGGATCACCGGCAAAAGGTCAGGTGCCTTGCATCACTTGACACGGGAAGAAGACTCACGGCAGCTGGACTTGCACAAAGTCGAGCCATAGCGTCTTGCTTGAAACCGGCGCGTCACGTCTGAAGCGTGCATTAAGATTTGCAGACGGCGGCCTACTTCTCTTCGATCGCCGGGTGGACCTTGTGGCCTTGGGCAGAATGGCACTTCACGCAGGTACTCGTCGGTTTACCGAGTCGAATCGAGTCGCGAGCTGCCTGTTCCAGTTGGCGTCCCAGCGGCGGGCAAGCCACAAACTGCTTGTTGAAGTTGATGTGTCCGAGCCCTGGCCCGTGACAATTCTCGCATGCCGCGCCGATGACGTCCTCGATCGACTGACCGTTCGCGGCTAGCGTAATCGCTGTTTGCCCTGCGGCCGGATGGCAACCTTGGCAGGTCGGATCGCTGGCATGACTAGCGGACAACTTTGCCGCCAAATCGGCATGCCCGCCCGTGCTCCATTGCTTGTATTGATCATAATGACACCCGCCGCACGTCTTGATGCTGTAGCGCGAGACAGAACGACCAGGTAACGACGCAACGGCCGTCGCCGGAATGCACTGACCAACTGGCCGGCCCAGAATTGCCTCCGTGGTCTGACCAGCGTAGCTTGGGTGAGGCTGGTGAGCTTGCGTTTGATGGCACTGCATACACGTGGCGTCGTCAGGAGATTTGATGATCGCGTCCCGCATTTCCTGGGCGATCTGATCTTCCTCTCCAGGCATCGCCAATACAAACCGCTCAGCCGCCGCAATATGCCCGGAACCCGGCCCATGACACGACTCGCAACCGACCAAATGGAGATCTTTGTCCGTGTTCGCGGTGAAACCGCTCGGTTCCCCAAAACCCGTGACGTGGCATTTCTGACACGCCGGATCGTCATGATAGCCCCCTAACACGTCAGCGGCTGGTCGCGCATGCTCCGATTCAGACCACGTCTTCGTCTCTGGGCGATGACAGATGAAACACTTCTTGGCGCCAACGTATTCATGACTGGTTGCCTGAACTGCATCCCCGGCTTCGGCGGCTGCCGCGGCCTCAGGCGTGATCTCGCCCGGCAACGAAGTGGAATCGTCTTCTGACGCCGCGCCGGCAAGTTGCAGCAAAAAGCAACACACCGCCAGCGGAACAACCCCAACCAGCTTTCGAATACGTTGCTTCGTCATCTCAGTGACCTTCGCGTTGCCATGACGGGAGGCGGCGGTCGTCCGCAGCAGAATTTGTCGACAGGCAACCGGGGAACCCTTTGGCAATACCCCACTGGACACGCCTGTCCGCAGGTCGCCAGGGAGACTTGTCAGCTATCGATGGTAATCACCGAACGCCGTGTTGTCACTCTGCGAATCACCGGCGGACCAAAGCGTCCAACCTCGCGTTCCGTAAGGGGGCGTTGAGGGGCGCATCCCGGAGACTCCCGTCATCGGGAATTCGTGAATGGACGACGAGGGCGTCTGTCTCGGGGCCAATTAGTCAGCCGCCCGGGCGGGCGGCCGACATCCTGGGGCGGACGCTGTCGCCGGCGAATTCCTGAAAGCGAAAACTGATGAGCACCGGCCGAGGGCGGCTCGCCGCTCCTGGACCTTGCCCTCCAAGAACCGCGCTGCCTGCCACGCGGCCCCGTCGCCGACGCAA
Source organism: Planctomycetaceae bacterium (assembly GCA_002702655.1). GTDB lineage: Bacteria > Planctomycetota > Planctomycetia > Pirellulales > Lacipirellulaceae. The sequence continues at coordinate 123,214 of PABB01000008.1, read as the reverse complement.
CAAGCGGCTTCTCAAGACGTGTTCCCAGGCGCTGCGCAGCAACTGAAGGCTTACGCCACCCGTCGGAACCTCAAACGATTCCCAGTTGTGCGCGTGACGACAGGCGCGCCAGGTCAGCGGCGATAGGCAATGAGCGTCACGGTTGTCAGCGCCGCCAAGATTCCCAGAGCAGTCCAACGGCCGTAGCGCAACCAGGAATTCGGAAGATCGCCCACCTGAACGTCCAGAGCGAAGCGCTCGAGCAAGCGCCCATCATTCGAAGCATATTCAAGGCGATCGGAATCTGAAGAGACGGTAAGCGGCAGATTGCAGGCGACCTGGGCGGCCAAGGGACCCGACATGCGGACGCGGACCTCTGCGGCAGGGATATCGAGAGGGCGATGGTACTTGCCTGCGGTCTCCGCGAGAGGAACGCGATAGGTGAAGCGCAACTCCTGCTTGCCCGGCAACCACGGCATATCCGTCACCGGCTTGCGGTCGACGATGTGAAACCGCCGGCCGTAGAATTCTCTGTCGAACGTGACGCGGTCGAAGTCGGGGGGAATTGACAGGCAGAGCGTCACGGGCGCTCCGCCACTCATCGGCCGCCCGACGAAGGTCGCAAGAGTCGGATTGGAAATCTCCAAAGTCTCCGAGACAATCAAGGTTTGACCGTCCACGGTCAGATCGAACTCGTGCCGGTCAGCCACCAAGGGACACGGCGCGTCGACCGCGGAGTACGCGACGACTTGCACGTCCGCGACACGTCGATCGGAGTCAAGCCGGACTCTCCGCCCTGGATAGTGAACTCCGTCGCGGTTGGCCCCAGGCAAGTAGACGATGTCTGGATTGAGAGGCACCTCGACAAAGGAAAACCGGCCATATCGGTCCGTCTGGGTTTGCCCCACTGGCACCAACTCGCCGGCCACGCTGGCACGCAGTATGACGTCCGCCCCCGCCAGCGCCTCGCCGGAGTGCGTTCCGTCGAGAACGACGCCCCGGATGACGCCGGTGGAGGTTGCCGGAGACGCTGCATCGTCAGCGGGCATGCCAGACAACAGCAGCGCAAGTACGATCAACTCCATGGCGGTTCTTCGTCCGGACCTCGCCGTCAGTCAGGGGCAGACAACCTCAGGCTGCCTGCGTCAATGGCTCCGTCGTCGGCGGAGTCTCCCGGGCCTGAGCCTCGAGTCGAGCCAGACGCCGACTCAAGCGGGCATTCGCCATGGCGAGTTTGAGAGCAAAGCAGGCCATGGCAGACCAAGCAACGGCGTAGGTGACGTGGAGAGTATCCATACCTGGATCCTAGTGATGAGGGACTGGGCACGTCGCCCACGCACTCGCTTCGAGTTGGCTCGCCAGTTCCATGCCTTCAAGCTGGCGGCGACGCCGCATCACGAGGTAGGCGAACAGGGCCGTATAGCAAATCACGGTGACAAGCAACACCCACCGCATCCGAGGCTCCATCGCAGGCGATACGGGATGGACCCCGCGAAACCAGCGAGTCGCCATAATCACCAGGGGGATGTCGCTCATGCCAACCAAGGCCAGGACTCCCCCGACTCGAGCACGACGCACCGGATCGTCAATTGCGGACCGCAGCAGAAAGATGCCTGCAAAGATGAACCACAACACCAACGAAGCGGTGAGACGCGGCTCCCAGGTCCACCACGTTCCCCAGGCTTCGTGAGCCCAGGCCGAGCCAGAGACCAGCGTCAGAGTCGCACAGAGCCATCCAACTTCCCCGGCGGCTTGGGACCAGTAATCCCATGCCAGTTTCTTGTGAATCAGAAATGCGACTCCACAGCACCCCATGACGGATGCACCAGCTAATCCTCCCCAGGCAACCGCGACGTGCAAGTACACGATCCGCTGGACGTCGCCCATGGTAGCTTCCGTGGGCGCCACAAAGAAAACCAGCCAGGTGGAAAGGAGGATCAGGGAGAAGACCATCCAGCCGAGAGGATCCTTGATCATGAGAGCGTTCACCGGCCAGGGCCTCGACATCTCTCTATTCCTCCAAGACGTACTCGAAAGCCAACGCCCCCACCACCGTGAACACAGCGGCAAAGACGGACAGAAGTCGAATCCACGTCCACCATTGGGAATCAAGCGGCCCGGACAACAGCAGCCGCGTCGCCTCGGCGGCCGAGAGGATAACGGGAATCACCAACGGCAGTAAGAGCAGTACCGCCAAGCCGCTCCGCTGCTTGAGCCCCGCTGTCAGGCCGCTGACGATCGTCCCAATCGCGGCCACGCCCAGATTGCCCAACAGGGCGACAACCAACAGCGGGACAGGACGCGGCGCCAGCGGGACGTCTGAAAGCACGACGAATGCCGGGACGAGTACCAGTTCCAAAAGCGCAAGAGCGATGTTCGTCGTAATGACCTTGGACAAGAACAACAGGCTCGGCGCCACGGGATACAAGGCGAATGCTTGCCAGCAGCCGGCGTCTCGTTCGCTAGCGAGGGAATGTTCGCAAGCCAGACTGCCGGCAAAGAAGATCGCCAGCCACAGCAGCCCCCCGATGACATGCGCCTTCTGCTCCGGGGGAAGTACGAGTTGGCTTCCAACCAGAAACGCCAGAACCAAACCTAACAACAGCATGCTCGACCAAGCATGCAAGGCGCGCATCTCGCGCTGCAAGTCTTTACGAATGAGCCAATAAAGCGACTGAACGGCGTGTCGTGCTTGCATCAGGCGCTCCGCAGCCATGCGTCGCCGTCGTGGACGCGTCCCGGATCAATCGCCACGATCCGCCCGGCATCGAGCTGCACGATTCGATCAGCTAGCGTTCTGCATTGAGCCACGTCATGGCTGGCGAAGCAGACCGTCTGGCCGTGATCCCGGCACCGCGTCAACAGGCTTGCCAGCCACTGCTTGCCTGCAGTATCCAATCTTGCCGAGGGTTCATCTAATACGACCAACTGCGGTTGGTGCACCATCGCCCTCAAGACGGCGACCCGCTGCCGCATCCCCTGTGAGAGTTGAGCAACTGGGCGGTCAGCCGCAGACGTCAGATTGGATTCTTCCAGCAATCGGCTGACATGTTGGTTAACGTTCTGCACGCCGTACATTCGACCGGAGAAAATAAGATTCTCCCGCGCCGAGAGTTCGGCATAGAGCCCCGGCTCTTGGCCGGCAAAACCGACCTGCCTCCGCGCGTCTCTGTTCCGGGCGTTCTTGCCGAACAAGGAAACCTCTCCACAGGCGGGCCGCACGACGCCGACCAAACAACCGAGCAACGTCGACTTGCCGGCGCCGTTGGGACCCATCAGAGCGACGCATTCGCCCGCGGCGACCTGCAGGTCAATCTCGCGAAGAACGGGAACGCGTCCATATGCCACGCTCAGATTGGCAGCTGTCACCGCGGGCCGGCCGTCCAAACGCGATTCCCGCGGCCCGCTGGGGACCGACGACGGCGCCGCTTCAGACGTGACACTTGGAAAACTGCGCAACATGATAGCTAGCCCCCAAAACCTAATGCAGCCGGCGTTAAGCGGCCGCTGATCTTCGACCGTCTCCCGCCGCGTCCAGTTCGACCTCGCGATTGGCGACTGGCTTCGAGCCGGCTGCCCGTCCACGCGAAGTTGGCAAAACCGCTCCGAAGCCGCCAATTGTCACGACAACTCCTCCGATCCAAATCCAGTTCACCAGGGGGTTGTCGACGAGCGTCACCACGATCCGGCCGTCACCCAACCCGGCATGCAGGATCGTGTAGAAATCCCCGCGCCATGTGGAATGGATAGCCACCTCGGAAGTCCATTCGTTCTGCAACAGATGCAGATGACGAGCGGGACGAAGTTCCACTTGCGGCGCGTCGCCTCGATTCACCTTCAAGACGGCCTCGGCAACGAGCATTTTCGGCAACTCAGTCTGTACCAAACAATCGTAGCGCACTTGGCGCCCCGCCCACGTGATGGCGTCGCCCTCGCTCAGGGTGAACTCTTGTCGCTGCGTGCCCAGCGAGGAACCGGTGATGCCGATTGCGACCATAGCAAAACCAACATGGACCACGTAGGCCACGTATTTCCGCCTTCCCTGTCGCAGGATTCCGACGGCGGTCGCCCCTTGGGAATTCCGCTGGCGACGTCGTAAGTTCTGCACGAACTCAGCGATCATCGTCGCGACGGTGACGATGGCGACGGACACGATCACTAAAGCGATGCGATTCCGCATTCCCAAGGCGAAAGCGATCAACGAACACGCCCCCCCGGTCAATAGGCAAATCGCCAACAGGCGACGATGAGCGGCAGCGGGCGAGGCGCCCCAACGAAGCAGCGGCACGGCCGCCATCGCGGCGAGCAGGCTCAAGCCGATGGGCGGCAAGACGCTGTTGTAGAACTCAGGACCGACCTGAATCGTCCGGCCCAAGAACATCGTCGATAACGGAACGCATAGCGTGCCGGTCATCACAATGACGGCCAACAAGCATAAGAGGAAAACGGACATCAGAATGACGGTTTCGCGCGCCAGCACATGCTGAAATGCACTGCGGGCGAGAATTACAGTTCTGCGGCGGACGATCAGGACAACGGCAGCCGCGACCTGACAGCCCATGACCGCCAGGAACATCCAGCCGATGGGCGACTCGCTGAACGCGTGGACGCTGCTAAAGATGCCGCTTCTCGTCAGGAACGTTGCAAAATTGCACAAAGCGAACGTCACAATGGCCAGCGCCAGCGCCGTCTTCTTGAGCGTGTCACTGTGACGCCACGCCAGCAGACAATGAATCAACGCCGTTCCAGTCAGCCAAGGCAGCAGGGAGCCGTTTTCGACCGGATCCCAGCCCCAATAGCCCCCCCAACCGAGTTCTTGATACGCCCACTGCGCGCCCAACAGCAGGCCGACGCCCAGGAGCGTCCAGGCCGCCAGAGCCCACGGCCGGGCCATGCGAACCCAATTCGCATCAATGCGGCCATCCACAAGAGTCGCGATGGCAAGCGCATACGGCACGGCCCACAAGGCATAGGCCATGAATACGACAGGCGGGTGGATCAACATGCTGGGATGTTGCAGAAGGGGACTGAGCCCTGCCCCTTCCTGTGGCGTCGATAAACTCGCCTGCATGGGATCTGCTGCAAAGACCATCACGGCAACCAAGAACCAAACGCTGAACATCACCAGCCCAGACGCCGTTCGTTGCAGTGACGATTCTGCCGCGTTGAAGAAACGCACGGCAAGAGCGCACGCGCTCATCAGCCATGCCCACAGCAACAGCGAACCAGCCTGCCCCACCCAGAGGGCTGCCAGTCGATATTGCCACTCCAACTGTTGGCTGGTGTAGCTGGAAACGTAGCGAAACGAGAAGTCGCCAACGGCCAACGCCCAGGCGAGGATGGCCAGCACGGCGCTGAGTCCGCCGAAGCCCAGCAGCGTTGACCAAAGCTCCAACCGCGCCCGCCACGACGGACGATGGGAATCTGCCGCGAGCGTCAGGAAGACCGAGTACCCCAACGTCACGAGGCAAACCAGCAGGCAGCATTCGCCAAGTATCCTCATGATCGTACCCGTGACAATCTCGAGACTCGAAGCGGTTGTCCTGTCAATCCGACGAGGCCTTTAGCCGGCTGATCCTGCTGCAAGCTCTCGCCCGGCCGCGGCCTCGGCCTCGTACTTGCTTGCACAGCGCGTGATGACCTTGTTTCCAGACAGAGCCCCCTCGGCGAGCGATCCTTCCACGACGACTTCGATGTCTTCGCGCAGGTTGTCGGGCACGATGCAATGGCACGTTACGTGGAGCGTGTCGACATCGCCCGACAGGTCAAATGCGGCCTGCCTGCGGTCCGTGCCAATCTCGAGCGATCCCCTGACGACGCGCCCGCTGACGCGCACGCGACGCCCCTCCAACGACGCAGCCTCGGCACGCGCTTCATCCACCGACAGGTAGTACTGCCAGCTCTCTGCAGCGCCGCGCAGCGCCAGATAGCCGATCGCGAGCGCGACGAACGCGCCGCCCGCTAAGAATTTCAGTCCGGGACTCATGGCGGTTTCCGGCCGTTCACGTAGGCAACGGGACGATGTCCTCGGAATTGGTAGGCAAAGGTCGGCGCAACGTCCTGAGCAGGAGCCGGCACGCCCAGCTGCACTCGCTTGACGGCCCGCCCAGTGCGTTGAGACCGCGCTTCTCCCCGGCCCAAGCTCGGGCGAGCAGCAGGCAGAAGCGGGCGGAGGATAGAAACCTAGGCAAGCAGCGTCAAGTGCGTTAATCAGGCGTTTCCAGCCAGTCGTCGCACCAGACTCGTTGCTCCCACGCCCCGCCAGATCCCCTGCGGCCGGAGCGCGCCGAAGCCCCTTAAGCCCTCGGCCCCTTAAGCAGGGACTGCCCGCGCAGTCCGCCGCAGCTGGGGGAACGTCGCTAGAGCGCATGCGCCGTGCTTTCGATTTCCTGCTGCGCCGTCGCGCGACTGGCTTGGGCCTGCAGGTCCGCTCTGCCAAGTTGAACTGATCACGCGCGTCGTGGCGGCACTTCGTCTCCCGTCACGGCCCGGCACGGGGCGCCGCCGTCAGTGCCGTGCCGCTTAAGATTCTCCCCCGCGCCGACTCGCCGCCTCGTTCGAGCGGCCGCCGGCGTCAGGATTTCCGAGCGAGCGCTTCAAGCGCCGGGTTCCCCACGGTAGGGGTTTCCCGTCTCTACCCGCCGGAGATTTGATCTGCGAGTTGCATGCTGATAGACTACGCACGGTTTCGTCTCATCCCGCAAGCCGTTTTCGGCAGGAGGAGTTCTAATGTCCAAGCGAGCTTCTACGGTAGGCATCTTAGGTCTGAACGTGCTTGTTCTGCTGCTGATCCTGGCAGCGACAAGCTTCAACTGGTCTCGGGCTCAGGAGCCTGCGAAGGAAGCCGAGGAAGGGGAGCCGACCCCGCCCGCGGGGCAGACCTACATGGGCGCCAAGCAATGCGCCTCTTGCCATTTCGAGCAGTTTATGAAGTGGAAGGCGACCAAGCACGCGACCACTTTCAATCTTCTGCCTGAGAAGTACCAGACAGATGCGAAATGCTTGCAGTGCCACACAACCGGGTTTGGGGAACCCACCGGGTTCAAATCGATGGCGGAGACCCCAGACCTCGCAGGTAATACGTGCGAAACATGCCACGGCCCCGGCAGCAAGCACGGCGAGATCGCCAAGCAGTTTGCCGACCAGACCCTGACCCCTGAACAGGAGAAGGCTGTGCGCGACTCGATCTGGAAGATCACGCCTGGCAACTCGTGCGTTAAGTGCCACATGGTTCAAGGGCATCACGAAAGCGCTACGCCCCCCGAATTGCGTAAATCAGAATAGACGCCGTCTGGGTGAATGACTGAAGGCGTCGGCCGGTCGCCCGACCAATCCGCTGGCGGCTGAGCTTCTTGTTCTTCCGGCTCAACAGCCACCCTGCTGGCAGGGTGGCTGTTGCCGTAATGCCCTGTGGATAAAGTCCTTCAGTCGGCGGCCGCGTGGAAATCGACTGCTGCGACGAATGGGACTCCCTCGCAGCAAGCGTGCGCCACCGCCGCGAAGCAGCCGAGCCAACTGGATGAGCGTCGGCCGGTTGGCCGTGCGGCTGCAGCGGCCCTTCGTTAGGAGATATTGCAGTTGCCATGCGGCGAATGTGCGCTCGCTCGCAAGCGGAAGTCTGCAGCCGGCGCGCAAGCTCGTCCGTGAGTTCCTTGCGCGTCAGGAAGGCCGTCCGCTTCGCGGTTAGTCGGGGCTGCCATCTCACAGCACTCACAGCAGCTGATCACGGCGATCCCCCCGAAGGGCGCGCCGCTTGTGCTCAATCGCACACGGACCGCCGTCCCGGTCGCGTCGTCGGGAATCCGCAGGCCTGACGAGACGGAACGCTTCCGCCTTTGCCCGCGCAGCCGGCGATGCCAATTGCCTGGAGCCGCACAGAATCTTGGAACCGGTATGCGCAGGGGTGCACCTGACGTGTGCTTCCTGGAGTCAAGGGGCGATCAGCGCTCCCTATCGGTCAGCGGGAAGCGTGGGGAGTTCCAACTCAAGCCGACCGCGCTAGGGTGCGGGTGTTCACATGTCCGCCAGCGACCCCGCGTCGATTTGCCGGGCCGCCCCGCGGGATCATCGCCCCCGCCTTTCGCGTCCTGAACTTCCATCCATCAGGCTGCTTCCCCGGGGCCCTCGTGCTCGTGCTCAAGAAAGAAACGCTTGTTTTCGCCCACGGAGATTTCCTGGAAGGCCTTTTCTTTTTGAACGAATTCCCTTGAATTCGCGGATCAGAGTAGTTAGGTTACTCCTTAGATACAGGGGAAATTCTAATCCCCTCGAATGCTGCGGTCCTCCAAGCCTGATTTGCGTCTAATGACGACAATTTGATCAGCGGGTCTTCTCAGCCAACCGGCCCGTGACCAGGAAACGAGGATTGCCAGGGCATTTGATTTGCCTCTGGCGAACTCATTCTTGCGAGCGATGCGTGCCGGGACGCCGCGAGACTCTTCTTGCCGCCCCAATCTGTCGGATACGTTTTCCGATAGTTCTAGTCTTTTAGCATTCATCGCATGCTCGGTTAATCGTTTGTTCACTGATGGACCGGCTCGCTCACCCACTTGGAGGGCCAATTGAAATGAAATCGTTCCTAAGCAATTCTTTCGCGGCGTCTGCGATCGTATTGATGATGGTCGCAACCGCTAGCGCTTTCCCGGGCCGCGGCGGCTCGTGCACCAACTGCCATGACGACGGCTCTGGCAGTGTCGGCCTCATTCCGAATCCCCTGGAAGTCATGGCCGGCGACAGCGGGGTCATGACCTTTGACGTCACCAGCCTGGGCGGCTTGCCCTCGCTTGTCGTGGCGATTGAAGGTCTCGACCAGGCGGCCTTGGATGCTACGGTCAGCGGAGACTGGAATTTTAGGTCTGGCAGCAGCGGCACCTCTTATCAATCCGGGGATGTCAGCGCCCCAACGGCGTTGACCATGCCCATCGCGATCGGCAGCGGTGCGACCCCTGGCACCTATCCGATCACCGTGTACCTATCAGGCCCCGGGCCCGCGGGAACTTCCGCGTTGTTCGACCTGACCATCACCGAGGCCATCCCCGAACCGGCCACGCTAACTCTGACCGGCATGGGGTTCATTGCTTTGGGAGCACTGCGCCGACGACGTAGGCGTTAGCCGCACCGAGTCGGACCTGAAGTGACGTGAGCTCCCTGCACGCAGCGTGCAGGGAGCTCTTTTTTTGGGGGGGCTTCATGCATTGGTGCGATGTGATTCTAGTATCGCCCCCTGAACATCATCCGCGTGCCGCGAATCATGCCGGCGCCGACCGCGAGGCGAGCGCGCGACGCGTGCCAAATCGAGCCTTGGGAAATTCTCGCACAGCTCGGCGGCAGTCGGTCCGGGCAGGTCAGAGTGCGGCAAGAATGATCGCAATGAGCAACAGGAGCCCTGCACTTAACGCGACGAATCCCGCCGCTCGAGGCAGATTGAGCCGCCAGCCTGACGGCGTTGTCGTCAAGTATTCTTCCAACTGGCCCGACTCGGCCAAACGCTGCATCATTTCCGGTCGTTCCTCTTCCATTTCTTCCATGCTCGTCAGTCCCGTCAGGATGCTCATGTCCATCGGGAATTTTTCCGGTCGGAGATTCGCACTGAAGAAGTGGATCGCGAAGACGAACCCGGTCGCCAGCAATGCCAACTTGCCGTGAATCAACCCGGCGATGTTCAGGGCCTGCCCAGGCAGGAATTCGCAGAACTCGTTGGGAAACCAGAGAATCAGTCCGGTGGTGCCGATCAGAACAATGTCGCAGGAGGCGGCCCACAGGTCGAATTTCTCCCAATAGGTCCAGCGTTCGAAGGTCGGCTTGGGCCCCAGGCCGAAAAACCAGCGGACCATTTTGGCGAAATCCGTAAAATCGCGCACGTTGGGCGTCGGGGAATCGGGGCCAAAGAGCACCTCCTTCCGAGTCGTTCCGGCCGGCGGCTTGCTGATCAACAACCCGGCAAACCAGAACACGTAAAAGATCAGACAGCAGAAGTTAGCGATGCCGAAAATCCTGTGCCAGAGACCTGTCGACGAGAATCCGCCCAGAAACCACGAGATGAATTGCGCCCACTGCGCGCTGTGGAATCGCAGCGGCAGGCCAGTCAGAGCCAAGCCCAGAAAAGAAGTCATTAGCACGCCATGGGCGACGCGGTGGACTGGCCGAAACCGAAGGTAAGCGCGTCCGCCCGGCTGCAGAGATTCTGGACGACCTTCCCGCGCCACATGGTGTGAACTGCGGATCAGCCACAGCAAGCTGTGCAATCCAAACAGGATGAACACCGTGGCGAGCATGCCCGTAAGCCCCATGTTGACCCAATAGAGCAGCGGGTCGCGATCAGGATCGGAGGGGTCGGCATGCGGGGCAAATTCCAGAAAGTTTTCATTGGCTCCCGGGTGACATTGGCCGCATGTGTCGCGGCGATGGACAGGCGAGAGTCGAGATTCCTGCGACTCGACCGGCAGAATGTCGTGGGCCCCGTGGCAATCGGAACACATGGCGGCCGGCGCATACCCCAGATCCGTCAGCTTTCCATGGAGGCTTGCCGCGTAGGTGTTCGTGAGATCGGCGTGACAACCGCCGCATCGATCCGGCAGGCCCAGGCGAAAAGCTTCGGAGGCGGGATGAGGAAGATCGTGACCTTTGTGGCAGTCGATGCAACTTGGTTTCTCTTGCGGAGGGGCGTCGGACTCGCCGAGGTCGGTCGTCGCCTCGGCGGCCGATTCGCCGCTGGAAACGCCCGCGTACTCTGCGCCATGGACGCTGGCCTGAAGTCGCTCGTCAATAAAGCGATGGCACTGGGAGCACGTTGCGCTGACGTTGGACCGGTGGAGTGTGGACCGCGGATCGGACGCCGCAAGAATGCCATGACTTCCGTGGCAGTCGGTGCAAACGGCGGTCACAAGCAGGCCCGAGTGCTCCAGCCCGTGGCCGTGAACGCTGGCCGAGTAGGCGTCTTTCGATTCCGCGTGGCATTTGCCGCACGCCTGAAGCAAGTCTTCCACCTTCCCCGTCGTTCGACCAGCGCCTCCTAAGTGAGAGCGAAACGGCTGACTTGCCCCTGGCCCCGCGCCCGCTTCAACCGCGTGGGCCTGGCGGAAATCGGTGCTGCCGGGATCGCCGCCGTGACAATCGTGGCAGCTGACGCCGTTCTTCCAGTGCACGTCGTCAGCCAGGGACTCCAGCGGCACGTAGAGTCGTTGGTTTTCTCCCGCCCAGAGAAACTCTTCGCCATGGCAGGCGGCGCACGAATTCTTTGCCAACGGGAGTGGCGGACCTGTCGGGGACTGGGCGGCGGCGCTGCCGACGGCTGTCGCCAGGCAAACCAGACACGTGATGCTCAGGAGCGTTTTCATTGCTTCAGTCCAATTTCAGCGGGCAGTTTGACCGCTGGCTCCTCGATTTGCAGTTCCCGGCAAATCACCCGAAGTCCGTCAACCAGTTTCTGCAGCAGCGTATCGGCATAGTGCATATTGTGTATGCCGTCGCCGATTCTGAGGAACTGCAAGTCGCTCTCCATGGTTTCGAGTCTCTCGCCAAGTTCCGATTTGCGGTTGGCGTCGAGACTCGAGTTCTGGAGCGCCTCCTGAGCTCGCAAGAGATTATCGCTTAATTCCGTCAACGTCGACTTGAGGAGTTCATGGTCAGCCAGATAGCGCTCGACTTCCGCTTCGCCATGACATTGCGAGCAGATATTGGTTGAGGCTTTCCAAACCAGGTTTCCCGCCGGCGACTCCTCGGCAACTTGGTGGCAGGACGGACATGACAGCCCTGCAGCGGCCATGCCTCCATGGGCTGTCGCCGCGCCCTCGTCAGGTTTGCCGAGCATCAGTTGGACTTGTTCCGCATGCTGGTTCCCGTGGCAGGATTGGCAGTCGCCAGCCGCGTGTTCGATCCGGTCTTGATGCAAGGAATGTTCGATCTCCAAATGGCACTGCAGGCAATCGACTTTATGGTCGGTCACGTGCATCTGGTGCATAAATTCGTGGTCGTCAATTTGCTTGAGATCGTCTTCGCGATTGTGGCATGCGATACACCGCTCGCGCGGCACCTCGCCATTGCCGCGATTCAGATCGCCGTGACAGCTCTGACAGTCGACCCCCCGCTCGTACACCAAGTCGTGGCTGAATTCGACTCCGCCGCCCAGGTCGAACTGCTTGTCCGGGATTTGGTGACAGCGAGTGCAAGTCCCCAGCCCTTCATTGAACCGCTGATCCTTGAAGTGACAAAGAAAACACGTTGATTTGGTGACCGTCATATGGGTCCCCTGAACAATCTGACTATGACAGCTGGTGCAGCGCAACTGCTTGCCGCGTCGGCTGTCGGTCAGGTGGGGACGATGGTCGAAGGGGATCCCGTCAAAGTCGACGCGCCCGGCGAGGAGCCGCGTATCGTGACACCGCAAGCAACTGGCGTCGGAGACCTCCGCACTGAGCCGAGTGCTGGCCGTCGCGGTGACGTATTTGATGAGTTGCACCAGGCCGAGCATCTTCCCCCGGACTTTCTCGCCGGCTCCCGGAGGAAAATGGCACTTGATGCAGGCGACGTCTTTGTGAGACGACTCCTGCCATGACTTGTAATAGGGTTCCATGATGTGGCAGGAGTCGCAGAATTCCGACCGCGACGTATAGACCGCTGCACCGCCAGTCACGAGCGTCAAAGTCAGCAGCACGACGCCGCCAACTGCCACGACTGCCAGTGCGACCGACTTTGCGCGTCGCCAGTAGCCGTCGGAGGGTGCGTCCGAGTCGTCGGTGGGCGTGCCGGAGTCGTCGAGACCCGCAGGCGAAGCGATGTGGGAAGCGGGTCGATCTTCCCTGCCCCGCTGCGACGATCGTTTTCGTTTCGACATTGAGCGACTCCCCTACTCCGACAAACTGGCCAACAGCGCGACTGCGAGAAGGCCAAGAGCGATGGTGAATACAATCACTCCTCCGAGGATGACTAGCCACCCTCTCTTCGTTGAAGGAGCCTCTTGTCGCAGTTCTTCAAGCCTGCCTTCCCTCTCCAGCCGAGCGACGTAATCGGGCCGGTACTTCCTCAAGTGTTGCTCGCTGACTGCGCCGGTCATCACCGATTGATCGAGAGGGAACTTCTCCGGCCTGAAGTGAGCGTGGAAGAAGTGAATGAGGAATAGCACGCTGGCGACATAGATGGCGTACTGAGAATGCACCATCTTGGCGACGTTGAGAACGCCGCCCGGCAGCACCAGGCAGAAGAGGTTGGGGTACCACAGCATAAGGCCGCTGAGGGCAATGAATGTCGCCGCCACGCCGAAGGCCCAGTAGTCCAGTTTTTCCCAATACGTCCAACGCTCGAACCCCGGCTTCCTGCCAAAACCGACAAACCAGAGCAGCATCTTGCCGAGATCGCGTACGTCTCTGCGATTCGGGACCAGGGAATCGGGCCCCAGCAGGACGTCTCTCCAATTCTCTTTGGCGTGCGCGTTCTTCAGCCTGGCGATTGCGAGCGTCAGATGAACGAGAAAGACGACGACGGCGATGACTGCAAAAAAATGATGCCAATCGCTGAGCGTTTCGAACCCGCCCAGGTTGTCGGCAGTTGTTCGCAACCACGCCTGATCGGAGTACTTGAGGGCCAAGCCCGTAGCCAGCAGGCCGACGAACGCCGCCATCAGGACCACGTACGTTGCCCTGAACGCCTGTCCGTACCGGGGCAGCACGTAATGCTCCGGCTGCCACGTGGCGTGGCCGCCGTGCCGAAGCCGATCGACAAAAGCGCGGATAAACCAGAAGCTGGCATGCAAGAAGAAGAGCAGGAACATACCGTTCACGACGAACTGAATCCACTCGTAAACCGCATGCAGCTTGGGACTCCCTGCAGCATCCTTGAAGTTAGCGTGAGGATCGTACTGGGTGAAATTGCTCACCGCGTAGACGTGACACTTCCTGCAAGTCTGCAGACGATTCGCACCTGCGGCCACCCGGGAATCCGGATCGTCGACCGGCGCGATGTCGTGCGCGCCATGGCAGTCGGCGCACTCGGCAGCGGACGCGTAACCTTTGTGGGTCAATTCGCCGTGCATGCTGAGCGCATAACGCGAATACAAATCGGTATGGCAGTTCCCACAGCTCCCCATCAAGGACAACCGAAACGCACGATTGGACGACTTGAGCAACTCGTGTCCCTGATGGCAATCAGTACACGTGGGGTGTCGTTTTACCTTGCCTCCGGTAGCCGTATGCTCCGTGGCGGCTCCCACTCCTTCGACGCCGCCGTGCACGCTTCCTGCAAGTCGCTCCTCAATGAATTTATGGCAGTTGGAGCAAGTTGACGCCACATTGGACACGTGCAGCGTCGACCGCCGATCGGCCGCGTAGAAGATGCCGTGCGCTCCGTGACAATCAGCGCATACAGCCGTGACAGTTAGGCCAGATTCGCGCAGCCCGTTTCCGTGAACCGTCGTTTCGTAGCTTGACTGGTCTTCTTCATGGCAGGCGCCGCAAGTCCGCACTTGATTGTCCAAGTACACGGGAGAACGCTGGTCGTTGACGGGCAACAGGCCATGAGCGGTCCCGCCGTGACATTTCAGACACGCAAGCGGCGCGCTTTGCCCCTGCGCGTTCTTCTCGCCCGCCTTGGCATGGACGCCTTTGAGAACATTCAGGCCTTGCTCTTGATGACAAGTCGCACAATTGTCGGCAACTTCAGCAAGCGGAATCATCCCGATATGAGCACTTGAGTACTTCATGCTCGTCGGGTCGCCGCCATGGCATGCGAAGCACGCGACGCCTTTCTGGCGGTGCACGTCGGACGTCAGCGATTCGGGGGAGACGAACAATCGCTGGTTGTTCTCATCCCACAGCATGGGTTCGGTATGACAGGTCGCACAGTGGTTGACGCGGGGCGCCTCCTGTTCGCTCGACGCGCGTTCCGACGCGACGGCCTCGTCGTTGACGTTCGACGGGAGAGCGTCGTCCTGTGAAACGTCCTGCCCGAAAACTCTTGCAGTCGAGAAGAGAACAAGGATCCCGAGAAACGCTAACTCGCGAATGAAAAGCATCTTTAAGTTCATGCCTTCGATTCCTGCTTGTTAAACTGGAGCAGGATAGGCGTCGCCGGCGATTGAAACGCGGCTTCGTCACCAGACATACTGTATGGGAATTCTCTCCATCGCAATAGCGGGTCTCTCTCAAGGGTTGTGCAGCGAATGAGCCTTTGCAGTCTCGATTTCGACGCTGATGCCGGGACCCAACCGGTAAGCCTGCCTCGTTGCGCGACTCGCCGCTTCCTGGGACCGGTCTGGTGGGGGGATTTGGGGGGGCAGTCCGCTCAGCATCGGACAACGAACTCGGCGATGCGACGCCCGCCTTGCGAAGAGCTTCGGCGTTGCTGTAAAATTTTCGGAGCGCGGGGAGTCGCCTCTTGCTGCGAGACGCTCTCGGAAGGCGTCAGCGGTTCGTCGGGCATTGGTCCGCCTGACGATTGCTCTGAACGCCCCCCTGCCCCGTCGCCAACAAAGCCTCGACGGTGTGGAAAGCATGGCGTCGCCAGCGGAGCCGCGACCCCGTCGCCGGTCAGCGCTCGGCTTGCCCCTGCCGTTTCCCGGCTGCCGCAATCAATACACAAGACGATGCTCAAGCCCCGCCACGATCGTCGGATCGACAGCAGGCGTGCGCGCAGCGGCTTGCCGTTGGGTCGCGGCGTGACTTCGATCAGACCGCGCCTTGGGTCGACCCTGAGCGCGACGGAGAACGTGCGAGTGCAATGGTGGCCGGCGACGGCGGATTGGCCAGTTCTTGCTCCGCCGACCAACTCCTGGCCCTTAGCGACAGCGCCGCGCCGAACATCGTCGCGTCGCGGAATACGGCGACTGTCGGCCCGCGCTCAGCAAGCTCCCGCGACAACCCGCGATTTCTCACTGAGGCCATGCGACTGCGCGGCAACGCAACGCGCCGCGAGGGCGTTTTCAGCGGTAGCTCGTTTCTTGCCGGGCGCGTTGCTTGGCATTGATCGAATCGCCGCTGGAAAGCGCGTCCTGGAGACCTCGCGCCGTGGCAGCCAACGTGCTGCGCATCCGAGCATGCCCCGGGGCGTCCAAGGCACGCCCGCCTTGTCGAGGTCAGCCAAGCAGTCAGGGCGAGCATGCTCAAAGCCCGTCCCCTGCGTCCTTAGAAATTCCCCCGACTACGAAAGTTAGTGACTGTGCCTGCCACCGAACTCCCTGCTGGCGCCGGCCCAAGCAATCGGCGATCGACGGGCAATTCATTGCTCGACTGGACTGAGAATCCGGTTCGCGAGATCGCGTCGGCCGCCGCTTCCTTGCGGCTGACCGTGATGCTTTTTGCGTTGAGCATCATCTTGGTCCTGGCCGGGACGCTGGCCCAAATTGACCACGACATTTGGTACGTCGTGCACGAGTACTTCCGCTCTTGGGTGGCCTGGATCGAGTTGCAGGTCTTCTTTCCCCGGGCCTGGGACGTGGGAGGCGTGATCCCCTTTCCAGGCGGCTGGACCCTCGGGACGCTGCTGGCCGTGAATCTGCTCGCCGCGCACATCGTGCGGTTCAAAATTGCGGGGCACGGCCGACAGCTTGTCTTCGGCTGGGGATTAATCGCTGTGGGGTCGCTGATCACCTACGCTGTCGTGCAAAGCGGGTTAGGCGATACGGTGAAGGGCCAGTTGTCGCCGGAGTTTTGCCACGGACTATGGCGCTGCCTACTCGCCTCGCTTGGAGGAGCTGCGCTGCTGCTGGCCTATCGCCTGGCGGTGAGTCATCGCTCGGCGATTGGCGGGCCGGGCAGCTGGCTGTGGTGGCTGGGCTGCGCGAGTTGCCTGTTATTGGGGAGCTTGACGATCTATCTGTTCGCACATCCGCAAGTGCGACTGGATCCCTCGGGATTGCGAATCCTCTGGCAACTCATTAAAGGCGGCGCGGCGGGACTGGTGCTCCTGGCCGGATGCTATCTGGTCTTTGGGCGGCGGGCAGGAGTGGTCCTGCTCCACGGCGGAATCGGCCTCATCATGTTCAGCGAACTGCATACAGGGCTCACCGCGGAGGAGTCGCGAATGCAGATTGCCGAAGGCCAGACCGTCAACTTTGCCGAGGACATTCGCTCGACGGAACTTGCGCTGACCGATAAATCGGACGCGCAGGTCGACAAAGTGACCGTGATCCCGACCAGTTTGATGGAGGAAGCGGCGTCTTCGGGCGACGTGATTGAAGTGCCGAGCTTGTCCCTGGCGCTGAGGGTGGTAACGTTTCTGCCCAACGCCGAGATCCGCATGGCGCAACCCGGCGAGACCCCGACCGCCACGGCAGGATGGGGCAGCCTGCGAATCGCCGAGGAGCGTCCTCGCAATACGGGCATGGATCAGGCGATCGATCTGCCCGCGGCCTGCATCGAGGTTTTGGCCGGCCAGGATCGTCGCTCCCTGGGAACCTACCTCGTATGGACGTATTCTTCGGCCATGGGTCTGGTCGACGGCATCGAAGTCGACGGGAAGCCCATCGAATTGGAGATGCGTTGCAAGCGGATCCCCAAGTCCTACTCGGTCCATCTGGTTGATTTCCGTTTCGACCGTTACGTCGGCACTCAGACGGCCAAAAACTTCTCCTCCGAGGTGCGACTGACTGATCCGGCAAACAACGTCGATCAACAACGCAAGATTTGGATGAACAATCCGCTTCGCTACGGCGGCGACACGCTGTATCAAGCCGACTGGGACAAAGAGACCGAACGGGGGACGGTCTTGCAGGTGGTCTCCAATACCGGCTGGATGATCCCCTACGTGGCCTGCATGCTAGTCGGCGCCGGCATGCTGTTCCACTTCGGCCAAACGCTTCGTCGCTTTGCCGGCCGCAAGACGAAAACCGCCGAACGGTCCGAATACCATTCGTTCGCTGAGTTGCTGGCGGATTGGCGGAATCCGAACATTTGGGTCCCGCTGCTCATCACGCTGGTCTTCGCGGGCTGGGCCGCCGGGCAAGCTCGATCTCCGCAGGCCCGCCCCGCCGCGATGCAAGTCTATCAGTTTGGCAAACTGCCGGTGGCGTACGAGGGACGCATTCAGCCCATGGACACGCTGGCCCGCAACTTGCTCACGGTCTTCTCCGATCGCGACAAGGTCGAGTTGGTCGCGGACTCCGCCTATTCGGCCAACTCCGCAGCCACAACCAAGTTCTCGGCGATTCGCTGGTTTCTTGACTACATCACCAAATCACCGGACGCGCAGAATTACCGGGTGTTTCGCGTCGAGAACCTGGAAGTCCTGCGCACGCTCAACCTCGAACCTCGCTCTGGCTTCAGGTACACCGTGTCGGAGCTCGCCGCTTGTCGCCAAGAAGTCGCCCGCCAGTGGCAGCTGGCGAGCGAGGTGCCGGAAGACCGGCGCACGCTCACGCAGCGGAAGTTCATGGAGTTGGGCAACAAGATCATGCTCTACAACCTGATTCAGGGTTCCTTTGCGGCGCCCGTTGTTCGCACCGATTCCGACGAATACTTGCAGGCCGATCTGGCGTTGCTCGCGCAGGAAATCGATCGGATCGGGAACATCGGCCCGCGCGCGATTCCGCCGATGGCGCCCGATCAACCTTGGGAACTGCTGATTAGCGCCGAGCGAGATTGGCTGCTCGACAAGCGCTTCGGGCGCCCCGTGAACAAGGCGACGCCCGCGTTTCGGTCGATCCTGCAAGCCTACCGCCAGGGCAACCTCGGGAAATTCAATTCCTCCCTGGCGACCTACCAAGACATCATCAACGAACGGGCGGCGGCGGACGCCAAGTTCCAGGCGACTTTGCAGGCCCATCGCAATTCCGTGGATTCCTTCGTGGGACAACGCAAGCCCGCGGAAAGCCTGCGCCTGCGACGCATTGCCTTCGAAGCCTACTTCAACCATTTCAACCCGTTCGTGGTGGCGATGTCCTTGTACCTGGTCTGCTTTGCGCTGGTCGCTTGCTCGTGGCTGGGATGGCATACCGTCTTCAACCGCGCCGCCAACTGGCTGCTGTGGTTTACGTTCCTGCTGCACACGTTCGCCCTCGGCTCGCGGATTTATATCTCCGGTCGCCCGCCCGTTACAAATCTTTACTCTTCGGCTGTGTTCATCGGCTGGGGCGCCGTGTTGTTCGCCCTCGTCGACGAATACGTCAGCCGTCGCGGATTCGGCAATCTCGTGGCGGCCGTGGTCGGATTTCCCACCTTGTTTGTGGCCTACAATCTGGCCGGGGATGGCGACACGTTCAAAGTCCTGCAGGCAGTTTTGGATACCCAATTCTGGCTGGCCACGCACGTCGTGTGCATCACGCTTGGTTATTCAACGACTTTCCTGGCGGGCGTTATGGGAATCGTGTACGTGTTGGCCGCATGGCTCAGGCGGCTTGACGACGACGGGGCGAAGCAACTAAGCCGCATGATCTACGGCACTCTTTGCTTCGCGATTTTCTTCAGCTTCATCGGCACGGTGCTGGGAGGGCTGTGGGCCGACGACTCCTGGGGACGATTCTGGGGATGGGACCCCAAAGAAAACGGGGCGCTAATCATCGTGCTCTGGAACGCCCTGATTCTCCACGCCCGCTGGGGCGGCATGATTGCACAGCGGGGACTTGCCGTTTTGGCGATCTTCGGCAATGTCGTGACCGCTTGGTCTTGGTTCGGCGTCAACCTGATGAACGTGGGGCTCCATTCGTACGGCTTCACCGAAGGACGTGACAAGTGGCTGCTGTGGTTCGTGACCAGCCAGTTGGCAGTGATGCTGCTCGGCACGCTGACCAATCGCCTTCCCGGCAGCAAGCAGGCGTCGGAGACCGGCAACGCCGTCTGAAGTCTTCTCGCCGCATTTCGGTCAATCATCGCCCCTGGCGCCGGGCCGAGCAGGAACTGGGCGACGCCCCGGCCGGCAAGGCGGGCGCCGGGGTTGCTGGTTGACCTCGCACGCCAGGGCTCGGCGCGGCACAGCTTCGTGGTGACGACCCACCTTCCCCTGGAAACTGGCCCGAGGTCCCGGGGAGTGAACGCCTGGCCGGCGGCGCTCCGCTGCGCAGGCGCAACCCTTGCGGCCAGCGCGGTAAGCTCCGATTTCATCGCCGCAGCCAACCAGCGCAGCACGATGCCGCGACCACTCGCAGACGACCTCGCATATCCGGCCACGATCGGCTAGCAGGGTGATGCGCACGAATCGCTAGCTCTGGCAGCGGCGACTTTTTGAGAACCTTGGTGATGCCGAGCAGTCGCCGGCACGACCAAGCTCCCAGCTTACCCAAAGGCCGCTCATTCTGCCGGGGTGCGATGCCAGCATACAGCCGCGACGCTAGCGGCGGCCACTCACCCGCACTTCTTCACAAGTTGGGCAAAAGAAACCTCGAGGGTCCTATCGACTTAAAGAATGTTAGTTGCAACACTTCTGCCGATTGGGGGGGTTGCGCCTGCGCATGAAGCAGCAGGGCAGGATCAGTTCCATTCTGAATGGATTCAAGAAACGTGTGCACTGATCAGCTCATCAGAAAAATCGCGGGCTGGACCTGCAGTCTGCTGTTCGCGGCGATGTTGTTGTCGACGACGATCTCCTGCCGGTCGCCGCGTCAGGGATACACCGACGGCAAGCCGCCGTCGGTGGAAGAGAATCCGTATGGCCCCTATCCGCAGCCGTACTGGCAAGAAGCGACCCTGCCCTCGCTCAAGGTCGCGACTCCTGTCGTCGCAGACGCCGAATACGTGAACGACGACAGCCTGTGCATGACCTGTCACGAGACCTACGTCAAGACGTTCCATGAAAACGTTCACCGAGAAACGTCTTGCGAGCAATGCCACGGCCCGGCGAGCCGCCATCTAAAAACGCGCGGCAAGGAACCCGATACGATTCTGAGCTTCAAGAGTCTGCTCCCTCCCGAGAAATCGGAATTGTGCCTGAAGTGCCACGAACAGGACGCGTGCGCGTCCACGGGCTCCTGGCGAACCTCGCCGCACGCCCACAATGGAGTGAGCTGCACCGACTGTCATACGTCCCACTACAACGTCCCGCCGGGAACGGCCGTGGCGGCTCTTGCCCAGGTCGCTCCGTCATCGGAGGAAGGCGAATCGGTTCGCCTCGTCAGCCTGGAAGAACTGCCGCCGGCGGACATGAATGCCATCAGGGCGAAATCCGCCAAGCTCGGCGCGCTGACTCCGCAGATCTGCTATCGCTGTCACTCCAATATGTCACACCAACAGCAAATCGCTGCATCGCATCAGATTTGCGGCGCGGCGGGAATGGATTGTACGACGTGTCACAATCCCCACGGACAAATCCGACAAGAAACCAGGACCGACCTTTGCCTGCAATGCCACGACAACAATTCGCCAACCATGGCGTGGCATTCATCGACACACTCCCAGTTTGGCGTGGCTTGCGTTGATTGCCACAATCCTCATCCTGATCAGCGGGTGCAACAGACGCTCAACATGCAGCATACCAACGTGGCCCGCCGCAGCCGGTTGCCGATGTCGGTCGATGAGATGACAGCTTGCTACAGGTGCCACCAGGACGTCTACGCCAAGAACGCGATGCCTTCGCATCATCCGATTAAGGAAGGCAAGATGCTGTGTTCGGATTGCCATGATCCGCACGGCCAAACGCAAGGCAACCTCCGCGAACCGACGCTGAATATGGTGTGCTATCGCTGCCACGCCGATAAGCAAGGACCGTTTGCCTACGAGCATCCGCCCGTGACGGAAGACTGCTCGATCTGCCATGACGCCCACGGCACGGTGGCCAACAACCTACTGCATCAGCAACCCACGTTCTTGTGCCTGCGCTGCCACACGGGGCACCGCAAGGGACCGAATTTTCATGACAGCGACTTAATGCAGGATGTCGGCACGGATCCCAGCCTGCAAGCGGACTTCTATTCAGATTGCACGCAATGCCATCAACAGATCCATGGAAGCGACTTGCCGACGCCGCATTTGCCGAACGCCATGCTCAGGTAGCACTCCCGTCATCCAAGCATCCGAAGACATGAAAGTCCATCCAGGTCAATAACGACAGCTAGACTGTTGGACGCCAGTCTGCCGCGCGCCGTTTTCGGCCGGCGGCGAAACCGTCCACGGGGGCCCCGATCATGCGACGTTACATTCTGCTGCTTGCGTTCCTCCTTGCGCCGGTCGATCCGGCGCTGGCGAGCGACTCGATCCTCTCGATCGAGGACTATTTGGGCTCAGCTCCGACTCTCCCCTGGGAGGCCGACTCCAGTCACGGCGAGCTGGCAGGCGACTCGCCGGAGACGTTGTCGGCGGCGACAGAACTGGCGTTGGCGTCACTCAACGTCGCAGCGGAGCCCGACCCTGCGGACGGCGACGATTATCCCATGCGGGGCTTTCATTCCGTCTGTTATTGCCGCTGCAAGGTCCCGATGTTGGACCGGTGGCCCGAAGATTGTCAACCCGACTGCACCACCAGTCGCTGGCGGCAACACCCTTGCGGGACGTCGCACGGGAACTGTTATCTCACTGACGCCGGAACCTGGGTCTCCAACGATTCTTGCTGCGACGTGTGGGGCACGCCCGTTTATCGGTCCGATTCGGCCGTCCGCTTCGGCTGGTGGGGAATGTCGACCGACGGCTCGCCCACGAAGGTCGGCGAGTATCAAAGCCTGCGGCCATCGCCGTTCTGGGACGTTGACGGGATCAGGAGCGATGGCGTGCGGACCGTCGACATGACGCTGACGGGGCTCGATCAAGAAGCCAATGACGCGTTCCTCAATTACTACGGACCAAGGCTCTCGGCCAATGTCAGGTATCAGCGCTATCAGCGCCGCTTAGATCACGATCCGCTTCCCGGCTACGATCTCGACAATCCGACGCCGCCGGGGCCGGACGACAACGTCGTGAGTCAAGACCTGAACGTGGGCGATGATTATGCGATTCGGGTCCAACAACTCGATGCTCGCTTCAAGGGCGACATTACGGACAACCTGAAGTGGCGACTGAATCTTTGGGGCATGCGCAAATTCGGCGAGCGACAAACCAATGCGGTCGCCCACTGCTTCGCTTCCGGAGGCGCGGCCGGCAATACGTGCCACGTCGTCAGCCAGAGCCAGTCGATCGATTGGCTGACTATGGAAATCGAACCGGTCATAGAAGCGCGATTCGAAAACGTGACAGTCGAGTACTCTCGCACGATGCGCAGTTTTGGCCAGAGCGACGAACTGGCTACGCGACAGTACAGTCGCTTCGGCTTCTCGCCGTCGAGCGGGACCCTCGGGCCCGACTACGCCTACGCCTTGGTCCCCGAGAACTACACGCAGATCGACCGACTGAAGGTCGGAGCGACGCTCACCGAGAACAACCGCTTGTACGCCAATCTCTATACCGGCGATACGCACAACGAGTTTCGCGACACGCATCGCAGTTATGACGGCTACGACTTGCGGCTGATGAACGATGCTCTCGAGGAGGTGAATCTCACCGCCTACGTCAATTACAACGAGCAGAAGAACGAACTGCCGACAGAGTTTTTGACAACCCCGCCCTACGCTCCCGATAGCACGTACGACCAAGACTCGCTCAGGCATCCTGTCGACTACGCACGGATCCGCGCGGGATTCAAAGGCAACTGGGATCCGTCCCGCAATCAGCGTACGGGCTACGGGGATTTCGGGTTCCGGGACGGGACCACGGTTGCCGCCGGTTATGAGTACTACCAATTGGAACGCGACTTCGCGCGCTACGAGACGGCGAACTCGGTTTTCGAGCAACCGGACACCGTGACGCACCAGATCATGCTGGGGCCCACTACGCGCTGGTCCCGAGAGCTGCGCTCGTTCGTCCGCTACAAGGTGCGGTTCATTGACACGCCGCTGATCGGAGTGAGCGAGTACAGTGAAGACGACGTCGACGTCACCGGGGCCTTCAATTCGAATCTGCCGGAACAACAGCACGTCGTCGACATTGGCGGATCGTGGACGCCCGCCGGCAATTTCATGGCGACCGCGCAGTTCAGCTTAGCTAATAGCTGGCACTACTCCGAGTACGCCAACTTCTCGGAAAACAACTACCCGATCAACTGTTCCATATGGTACGCCCCGACGCCGCGACTGTCCTTTACGGGAGCCTATGCGTTCTACTCGAACTGGATCGATCAAGACATCACCTTGGGCGCCAACCGCGGCGATCCCACCGAAACGGAGACGTCGACGTGGAGCTACGGCGGGCGTAACAATCTGCTCAGTTTGAACTCCAGCTATGCCTGGAGAAGGAACATTCAATTCGTCGGGGGATACGAGTGGAACCGCGGCTCCAACGTGTTTGCCGTGCCGGCATCGACGGCAGGAGCCGATTGGTCGCAACTGCCGTTTTTGTCGGACGTGCGCGTGCAAACCCAGCGCTGGACGGCAGGGATCGACTGGCAACCGCGGTTGCTCGCCAATCTTTATCTGCGGTATGTCAACTTTGACTACGACGACCTCTCTGCGGGGCTGACCAGCGGTACGGCCAATATGTTCCTGGCTGGCGGGACGCTGAACTGGTAGCTTGCCGTACCTACGCTCCGGTCAATCGCAAACGGTCGATCGCAAGCTGATTGGCAGAAGCTGGCCGACGGGGCTGCGAAACCTTCGGGGACGTCGCCGAGCACGACGCGCAGTCGTGAGATTTGGTCGGCCAGCTTCGTCGTTACCGACGCCGCTCCGTCTTGATCTTGCCAGTCTGCGCCGAGCACGACCACCGGCAACAAACCGGGCGCGTCGACCGCTTGCCGGCGGCGCGTCGCGTTGGTTCGCGCACGCGATCTTGAATCCGTCGGCCTGGCAAGGATCTAGTGCGAGCGTCACCTCAAGAGTCAACGACTGCACGTCAATGGATGCGTTCGGCTGCGAAATCCAGATAGAGTTTCCAGTCGAAATCGGTGATGTCGTGCTCGCCTTTGCGCAGGCGATAACCCACGCCGTCAGTGTGAATGTGCTCGCCGGGCGCTGGCCACGTGGCGTCGGCGCGGATGCCCTTCCGGCCTATCAGATCGTAAACTCGCGAACAGGGCAATGAGCTCGTGCTGGTCCACCAGCATGGTTCTTCATTGTCGTTGAACTTTTTGTGATTGACCCTAGATTCTCTCATGCAGGCTGCCGCATAGATCGGGGGAAGCCCAAGTAAATCGCAACTGCCGAACAGCGTCGCTACGCTCGGAACGGCCAAGGCGAGTTGAGCTTGCTGTGAGAGTTGTGGAACATTCGGTGGCCAGGTGACGTCCTGCTGAGCGATTGCTGCATGATGGACGACACGGCGTAACCTTCCCTGTGAGATTCCCAGCGGCGTCCTCCACATGAGCTTGTGCGGCTGGCATTGCGCAGCCTGGGCGACGCATCGTCAAGGAACTCGGTTGACGGTAACCGCAACTCTATTGCGGCAAGCCGATCCCCTGGATACCCGAAAACCCGACCTGTTCCGCGTCGCGCGGCCAAGTTGCCCGCTGTTTGGGTTGGTACACTGAGAGTCTGCGTTGACCAACGCGAGGATCGCGGCTGCGGCGTTGGTGAGCGGACCCTGCCCGTGGACGTCTGTGGGTGAATACGCTGGGCCTCGCCGCGGCCGCTCTTCTTTTCGGTTGACGCGAGCGCGGACGACTGTGGTGAGCCAGAGAGACGGTGCGGCGAGAATGCGTCACAATTGACATCGCATGGCCAAAGGGGCCGACTCTCACGATCTGTGGTCGCGGTCGTGTCCTTCTCCAAGAGCGCCCCCCGAATCGCGGTCGAATGCGCCTGCGCGAATGCGCGGCTCTTCTCCGAGAAAACGCCGCTGCGCGCGCGAACTTGCACAGATCTCGAATCGTCATGGCCGCTTCAAGCCATTTGTGCGACTTCGGGCTCGTCTAACTTCGCATAGGCCGATGCATCCGCAGTCTCCGAGGGAAGTCTGGAAACTGCGCCACCCTTCCGCGATGCGCATCGGCACGTCGCGATTCTGCCCGGTTTGGATAGATCGGGTATGATGTGCGGACGCGGCTGCCTCGAATTTCGCTTTGCGAGGATGTTGTCATGGCGATGCCACATCGTGACGAAGACACGGTCGATTTTCTGGCCGACACCGGGGGCTCGGAACTGCTCTTCAATGCGAAGTCCGTGGCGCTTGCGTTTCAATTTGGCGCGACGACCCATCCCGGCCTCGTGCGATCCAATAATGAAGACCATTTTGCGGTCATCGGGCGTCGTCGCACCAACGAGTTCCTCCTGACCAACTTGCCGCCCGGAGATTTGCAGCTGGCAGACGATCGCGATTACGCCCTGGTCGTTGCTGACGGCATGGGCGGCCGGGACTTCGGCGAGTTTGCGAGCCGCATGGCGCTCAAACGCATGTTGGAGCTCATGGCACATGCCGCCAGCTGGGTCATGAAGTTCACCGACGTCGACGCGCTGCAGGTCCGCAAGCGGGTGGACGCCTACGCGCAGGAAGTCCAGAGGACGCTCCGCGACTGCGCGGCGATGAATCCGTCGCTGGCCGGCATGGGCACGACGTGGACGTCGGCGCATTTGATGTCGACCGATGCGCTCATCGCCCACATCGGCGATTCGCGGGCGTATCTGCTCCATGAAGGCGAACTCCATCAGATCACGCGCGACGAGACGATGGCCCAGGCATTGATCGACTCCGGCCTCGCCAACGAGGATGTCGGCAGATTCCGCCACCTGCTGCTCAACAGTCTGGGCGGCGACAAGGACGACGTCGTTGCGCAGATCCACTATGTCGAGATCGCGCCGGGCGACCAGTTGCTGCTCTGCACCGACGGCCTTTCGGACATGGTCAGGGATGACGAGATCGCCGCGAGCCTGCGGCAAGCTGCCAATCCTCAGGCGGCCTGCGACGCGCTCGTCAGCCTGGCCCTGGACGGCGGTGGCGAGGACAATATCACTGTCGTCTTGGCAAGAGCGAGCCAAGACGCCGCTGACGACAATGCTTCGGCCTCCGGCACGCCGTGACGACAGGGCGGCGGCAGCAGCCACTTGGGCCCGTACGCCTTGCCCACGTGGGGTGCAGACGCCGGCCACAATGCACAGTGGTGCGCTCCGGCTCCAGTTGGCGCGCGCAGGCATGCAGGCATGCGATGAACGAGCCTCGGGGTGATCCGATCTCTGAAATTCGGATCGACTTGGGCGGCCGCACCTTCGACCGTCGCCCTGTGGCACGGTTTCGTTACACCAAGAGCCTGAAAACCTCGCTTGCACTCCAGGTTGTCGGGCTCGCCAGCTGGTTGGGCCTGGCGGTTGTTCTGGTGGGGCCCCTGCCCTGCCGGAACGTCCATTGCAGCGCAGCTCACCGTCGTTAAAAAAAAACACGCCGATCATTGCGGGTCTTCAGCGCTGCGAGGGGGTATAACTCGTCGGGTGGGCGGCACTACGGCTTGGCTTCGACGGGTCTGGTATGCAGCGAGTCATTTTCCTCTTGCCGATTGCCGCAGGTCTCGCCATGTGCGCGACCGCCGCGGGCGCTGTCACAGTGGGCGACGCGACGCAGCTGATCCTCGCCGGCGAATACGAGGAATGCGTCGACTTGGCGGCGGCTGAAATCGCGCGGGGCGTGCAATTTGAGCCGTGGCGGCACGTGAAGGCCGAGGCGGAGTTGACGCTCGGACGCTATGCCGACGCCCTCGACACGGTGGAAGAAGGCATGGCAGCGTATCCGCGCAGTTTGCGAATGAGGCTCTGGGCTCGCGAGGCCTATTTATTTAACAATCGCACCGAAGCCGCGGAGGATCAATCGCGGCAGATGGCCGAAATCGTTCGGCTGCATCCCAGGCAGCTCTCCTCGCCGCCCGAGAGATTGGCATTGGGCGAATTCTTATTGCTCGAGGGGGTCGATGCGCGCCAGGTCTTGGAATACTGCTTCGACCCGGTGACGAAAAGTCTGCCCGAGTTCGCTGACGGCCATTTCGCGGCCGCCCAACTTGCGATCGACAAATACGACAATCGACTCGCCTCGGAAACGCTGCTGGCCGCTCCCGAGTCAGTCCGCAGTTCTCCCAAATATCACTATCTCCTGGCGCGGGCCTTCGCCGCCGATGATCCCGAGCGGGCGGCTGACGCGCTTGACGCGGCGTTGGCGATCAATCCCCGTCACGTCGACAGTCTGCTGATGCTCACCGAGAACTTGATCGACGGCGAAAAGTACGAGGACGCCGACAAAATGCTGCAGCGGGTCCTCGCGATCAATCCGCAGCAACCGCGGGCCCTGGCTTACGCTGCGGTTCTCGCGCATCTCGCCGGCGACGCCCAGCGCGCTGCGGAATTCCGCACTACGGCCCTGGGAAGCTGGGCGGACAATCCTGAAGTCGATTACACAATTGGCGCCAAACTGTCCGACAAATATCGCTTTGCCGAAGGCGCCGCTCATCAGCGCCGGGCGCTGGCGATGGATCGCGACTATGTGCCGGCCCGCATTCAATTGGCGCAAGACCTGTTGCGGCTGGGGCAGGAACAGGAGGGTTGGCAACTGGTGCACGACGTCGCCGCGGTCGACGGCTACAACGTGGTGGCGCACAACTTGAGCACGCTGCACGACGCCATCGATGACTATCGCGTACTGCAAAATGAGGATTTTCGGTTGCGGATGGTTCGTCACGAAGCGGCCGTCTACGGCGATCGCGTCTTGGAGTTGCTCGCCGAGGCTCGAGACGCTTTGTGCGAGAAATACGACGTCGAGCTGCGTGATCCGGTGGTGGTGGACATTTACACCAGCAAGAACGACTTTGCCGTGCGCACCTTCGGCATTCCGGGGGCGGACGGCTTCCTCGGCGTTTGTTTTGGCAATGTCATTACCGCCAACAGTCCCGCCGCATTGGGCGAAACGCGGGCCAATTGGGAGGCCGTGTTGTGGCACGAGTTCTGTCACGTCGTCACGCTGCACAAATCGAAAAACAAGATGCCGCGTTGGCTGAGCGAAGGCATCTCGGTGTACGAGGAATTGCAGCGTGATCGTGCGTGGGGCCAACAAATGACTCCGGCGTATCGCGAGATGATTCTCGGCGGCGAAATGGCGCGGTTGAGCGAGCTGAGCTCAATGTTCCTGGCCCCCAAAAGCCCGCTCCACTTGCAGTTTGCCTACTTCGAGTCGGCCTGTGCCGTGCAATTCCTGGTGGACAAGCGCGGCCTGGAAGCTGTCAAGGCGATCCTCGACGACCTGGCCGACGACGTGTCAATCAACGAAGCATTGATCCGGCACGCGGGGCCCCTGGAAGATCTCGATCGCGATTTTCGCGACGCAATGCTGCGCCAGGCGGGCGAATTAGGATCGGACCTGGATTGGACGAAACCGCCTGAGAGCACGGCCGATCGCCCCGCGGAGTTGACCGAGTGGGTCAACGAGAATCCCGACAATTTCTACAGCTTGGTCAACCAGGCTCAGGCCATGGCGCGCGCCGGCGATTGGCAAGGCGTGCTGGAGCCGGCCCAACGGCTGCGGGACGAGTATCCCGAGTTTGTCGGCAACGACGGGCCCTATTCGTTATTGGCCCGGGCGTACCGGGAACTGGGCCAATCGGAAAAGGAGCGCGAGACCCTTGAGGCGTGGAGCCAGCGAGACGGTGAAGCGATGGATGCGTACCTGCGGCTCATCGAACTTGCTCGCGCGGAGGACGAGTGGCCGGCCGTCTACGCCAACGCCAAGCGAATCCTGGCCGTCGATCCGTTGACCCCGGCGCCACATCGCTACCTGTCCGAGGCGGCCGAGCAACTCGACAAGCCGCACGATGCGATCGCCGCCTACCAGGCGCTGCTGGAGTTCGATACGGTCGACCGGGTTGATGCTCACTACCGACTCGCACGGCTGTTTGACGAGCAGGCGAGCGCGGACCGCGCTCGGCGCCACCTGCTGTTGGCGTTGGAGGAGGCGCCGAGGTTTCTCGCGGCTCACCGTTTGTTGTTAAAACTTACGGAAGCTGGTTCAACCGACGGCGACCAACGCGCCCCGGACGATGGGCGCCCGGACGCATCGCCAACGGCGCCCGAAACCGACGACACGCAAGCAACGACGACGCCATGATGCACGCAGCACGACGAACGACTGCCGCGGCGCGGCTGGCTACCCTGGCCGTCTTGACCTGCGCCGCGGGGATTGCCGGCGACGTGACTGCCCAGCGCGGGTTCGATCGTTCGCAGTTCGACTTTGACGACCGTGGGGGCGTGCCCGACTGGGGCAATGAGCCGCAATTTGCCGACGACGTGTTCACGTTCGCCCGCGTCCAGTGGAGTTCGGGCGGGCGTTGGGGCCGCGGTTACGGACGCCGCGGGCGGTGGGCCACCGACTATCCCGATAGCGACAACAATTTCTCCTACCGCTTGCAGCAGCTCACGTCGCTGAAGGTCAATCCGCGGCCGGTCATCGTGCGTCTGACCGACGACGAACTCTTTGACTACCCGTTCATCTACATGATCGAGCCGGGCGACCTGGTGTTCTCGCAGGCCGAGGCAGAAGCGCTGCGGCGGTATCTGCTGAGCGGCGGATTTCTGATGGTCGACGACTTTTGGGGGGACTACGAATGGGCGACCTTCGAGCGTGAGATTAAACGCGTGTTTCCCACGCGCCCGCTGGTCGAACTGCCAGCGGACCACGAGATTTTCTCCTGCGTTTACCGTCTTACAGAAAAACCGCAGGTCTGCAGCTACGATCGCGCTCGCCAGTTCCGCGACTCAGAAGGCCGAGTGATCCCCGGCTACGAGGCGGTCACCTGGGAAGACGAACGACGCCACGGCGATTGCCGCACGGTTCATTACAAAGGCATCTTCGACGACAAGGGCCGGATGATGGCGATTATCTGTCACAACACCGATCTGGGCGACGGCTGGGAGCGCGAAGGGAATGCCGAGTGGTATTTCAGCGAGTTTGCCGAGAACAAGTCCTACCCGATGGGAATTAACATCGTGGTTTACGCCATGACGCATTAGACACCATGGCACTCACGAACTTTCGCTACGATGACTCGAGGGCACGACATTAACTTCCGCGCGACGGACGTGCGTTTCCTGTCGACAGACGAGACAGCGTCGGGCGAGTCGATCGCAGCCGGAATCCTGGCATGAGACGATCGAGAGCGAAAACGCTTGTCGGATTCGCGGTCGCACTCGTTGAGTCGTCGTGGTTCGAGGCAGCACTAACGTAGAGACTTGACGCAGGTACGGCCTGTCGCTTCAGCAGATGGAGTTTTTGTGAGCGTGAATATTGATACTTACGAGCAAGAGCAGGAAGTTGTCGAGCTGATTCGCGACGGCAGCCAACGCGTCCGCGACGAACTGTCCAAAGTGATCGTCGGGCAGGAGCAAGTCGTCGAGCAACTGCTGATCACCTTGTTCGCCGGAGGGCATTGCCTGCTGACCGGCGCGCCGGGCCTGGCCAAGACCTTGCTCGTGCGATCGATCGCGCAGTCCTTTCACTTGAAATTTCAGCGCATCCAGTTCACGCCCGACTTGATGCCGGCAGACATCACGGGTACGGAGATTCTCGAAGACTCGGGCGACGGGCACCGCCGGCTGGAATTCGTGCGTGGGCCGATCTTCGCCAACGTGATACTCGCCGACGAGATCAATCGCACGCCGCCCAAGACGCAGGCCGCGTTGCTCGAGGCCATGCAGGAGCATCAAGTCACCGCCGGCGGCGTGCGGTACCCGCTCGACGAGCCGTTCTTCGTCCTGGCGACGCAAAACCCGATTGAAATGGAAGGCACGTACCCGTTGCCAGAAGCGCAGCTGGATCGATTTATGTTCAACGTCGTGATCGACTATCTGCCTGAAGAGCAGGAGGTCGAGGTGGTCGCTCGCACGACGTCCGCCCGCCCTGCTCCGATCGAGCCCGTCTTTACAAGCGACGATGTGCTGCGGTTTCACGAAATTGTGCGTCGCGTGCCCGTTGCGCGCGAGATGGTTCGCTACGCCGTGCGGCTGGCGGCGGCGTCGCGGCCCGGGCAGCCGCAGACGCCCGACTTCATCAATGAATGGGTGAGTTGGGGCGCGGGCCTGCGCGCCGGTCAGTATCTCATTCTCGGCGCCAAGGCCCGCGCCTTGCTCCACGGTCGGGCGCACGTGTCGCCTGATGACATACGCGCACTGGCCCACGCGACGTTGCGTCATCGGACGCTCATCGGTTATCGGGCGGAAGCCGAGGGAGTCACGGTCGACGACGTCGTGGACCGACTGGTCGAGCACGTGAGCGTTCCTCGAGACGAGTAGACGCGTTGTCCTCCTTCGATCTCGCAAGCTGAACTCCCCGCATGAATCTTGCCAGCGTGACACCAGCAGCAAGTAGTGAGAGCGGCCGCACGCCGCTGGCCCGACAGCGGGGCGTGCGGTTTATCGATCCGGCTGCGCTGATGCGGATCAAGAATCTGCAGATGCGCGCCCGGGTGGTCGTCGAGGGGTTTTACGCAGGGATTCACCGCAGTCCGTTCCATGGATTCTCGGTCGAATTCAGCGAGTATCGACAGTACACGCCTGGCGACGATCTGCGGTACTTGGACTGGCGGCTCTTCGCCCGTAGCGACCGCTACTACGTGAAGCGATTCGAGGACGAGACCAATTTGTTGTGCTATCTGCTGGTCGACGTCAGCCGCTCGATGAGTTTCACATCGACCGAAATCACCAAGCACGAATATGCCCGGACCATGGCGGCCACCATGGCCTACTTCCTGTACCAACAACGCGACGCTGCCGGTTTGGTCGTGTTTGACGAGGGCATCCAAGAGTACTTGCCGCCGCGACATCGTGCGGGACATTTGCGGCACATGATGGCCGCCCTGCAGCGCGAACCGGCGGGCAAGGCGACCGACCTGGCGCGGCCGCTCGAACAAATCGCTCAAACAGTTCGCAAGCGGGGGCAGGTCGTGCTGATCTCCGACTTGCTCGCCCCGCCGGACGTCCTCGCGACGCAGCTCGGATACCTGCGTTCGCGCGGACACGACGTCATGGTTCTGCGCGTGCTCGATCCCGCGGAACTGGAATTCCCTTTCACGAACCCGCGCATGTTTCGCGACGCGGAATCGGGGCAAGCCCTCTATGTCGACCCCCAGACGGCCCGCGATGACTACCTGTCAGGCTTTCGTGAACATGCCGAGCAGATCGCCAGGATCTGCCGCGATTTGAAAGCGGATTTTGTCGTCTGCCGGACCGATCGACCTCTCGAGCTCTCGCTTTTCGACCTCTTGCGAACGCGCATGGACGTGGGCCGTCATCCGGCGCGGAACGACAGAGTCGCCAGGAGGGCCCGATGAGCGTGCTAGCTCCCCTGTACTTGCTGGGGCTGATTGCAGTTTCCCTGCCGTTGGCGTTTCATCTGATTCGTCGGACGCCGCGCGGGGAAATGACGTTCAGTTCGTTGATGTTCCTGCGGCCCTCGCCGCCACGGCTCGCCAAACGGAGTCGTCTCGACAATCTGCTGCTACTTCTGTTGCGAGCACTGGCGTTGGCGTTGCTCGCGGGGGCGTTTTCGCGCCCCTTCTTTCGGCAGGCCGCGATTGCGTCTGTCGACGACTTGCCGCGGCGGCGCGTCGCCGTGCTGCTCGACGCGAGCGCAAGCATGCGGCGGGCTGGCCTGTGGCAACAAGCGACGGCGGCCGCCAACGACACGTTCGCCGGACTTCGTCCGCAGGACGAATTTGCGGTCTATTGCTTCGACGAAACGCTGCGCCCAGTCGCCAGCTTCCAAGATTTGGCCGAAATTGAAACCAGTCGCCGCCGGCTCGCCGCGGCGGAATTAATCCGCACACTCCAGCCCACGTGGGCCGGAACGCATTTGGGACGCTGCCTCGGCGAAGTGTTGGAAGCGATGAGGGAAACGCAACACGCGGCCGACGACGATCAGGACGCGCCGCGACGTATCGTCCTGATCAGCGACATGCAAGCGGGCGGCCGACTGGACGAATTGGCGGAGGCGGAATGGCCCGAGGACGCCACGCTGGAGTTGATTACGCTGACGCCGCCTGCCCCCACGAACGCGGGTCTGGAGTTGTTGGCGGATCGTCCGCCGGCCCAGACGGTCGAGCAGGCCCGCGACGCCCGCGTACGGGTTCGCGTGACCAACGCGGCGGATTCCGTAGCCGATACGTTCCGCCTGCAATGGCGGAGCCCGGACGGCGAGACGTTGGGAGGTCCGACCGACGTCTTTGCTCCGCCTGGCGAGCGACGCGTGGCGCGAGTAGCGCTGCCCCCGCGCGATCTGTCCGAAGCGCAGTTGGTGCTTGAGGGCGACGCACATGAGTTCGACAACACGGTCTACTTTTTATCGCCGGCGCCCCAGCAGGTGCGCGTCGTCTACCTGGGCGGCGACGATCCGGGCGACGCCCAAGGCATGGCGTACTACCTGAAGCAGGCCGTTGAGAGCAACGCGTCGCGCACCGTGGACTTTCAGCAAATCCAGCCGGGCACGGCCCCGTTGATTGACGATGACGAGCCGCATTTGATTGTCGTCGCCGCGCCGCCTTCCTCATCGCAAATGACGACCTTGCGCAATTACTTGGAGCAAGGCGGAACAGCGCTCTACGTCGCCACGGGTCGGCATGACAGCGGGCCGTTGGCGACGCTATTGGATGCGCCCAATCTCGACGTGAGCGATGTGGAACCTACGGACTACGCCATGCTCGCGGAGATTGAATTCAACCATCCGTTGTTCTCCGCCATGGCAGGACCGCAGTTCAACAATTTCACGCAGATCCTGTTCTGGAAGTACCGCCGCATCGACGAGACGGCGCTGGACGATGTGAATGTTCTTGCCAGGTTCGACTCGGGCGACCCGGCAGTTCTCGAGAAGCGCCTGGGAACGGGGAAGTTGACGGTGCTGTCCGCAGGCTGGAACCCCGGCGACAGTCAGCTGGCCCGGTCATGGAAGTTTCTGTTGATGCTGTCGTCGCTCATCGAATCGGATCAGCGCGACACGGCATTTGCCGCCGCATACCAGGTCAATCGCGCGGTACCGCTGCCCAACGGAATCACGCTGCCTGCGGATGCACGCGTTGTGAAGCCCGACGGCGCCGAGATGACGCTTGCTAACGACGCCGCGACGATCGATGGCGTCGACCAACCGGGCATCTACCGTGTGGCAACGCAACAGGGGATGGTGCAGTTCGCCGCCCAGCTCGATCCCGCAGAATCCGACACCGCACGGCTGCCCCAAGAGGCATTCGAACAACTCGGGGCCAAAACGACCGGTGCGTTCGACGCGGACGAACAACTGGCCAAGATGCGGCAATTGCGCGATGTGGAACTCGAAGGGCGGCAGAAGGTCTGGAAGTGGCTGATCGCGGCGGCCGTGGCGGTATTGATCATCGAAACCGCGTTGGCGGGATGGTTCTCCCGACCGGCTGAATCGGCGCCGGCGCACGCTTAGGAAATGCCCACGACATTGGGAATAACCCATGGTGTCCGAACTTCACCGAATGCTCCGCATGGTCGGTTCGCGGATGCGCAAGTTGCGTTCGCGATGGTCGCTGGCGGCGTGCTGGTTCGCCTGGGCTGCGATTGCGGCTGCGTTGTGGCGGAATGCTGAGCGGCTGCAATTCTCCGGCACCCAACTCGGTCTGGCGATTGCCGCCGGCGCGGCGCTGACGGCGATCGTGTGCCATCTGCTAGCCGCCCGGCGTACGTATGACCCCGACTGGGTGGCCCGTCGAATCGAATCCAGGCACCCGGATTTGGGAGCAGCCCTGCTGGCCGCCTTGCAGCAAGCCCCTGCTCCGGGCGCCCAAAGACTGGGCTACCTGCAGTCGGCGGTTGTTAGGGAGGCGGTGCGTCACGGGCACAAGCACCGTTGGGAACGCGACGTCTCCACGCCCTGGCTGAGCCTGGCGCAGTTGGCGCAGTTGTCCGCCCTTGCGCTGCTCGTGGCGGCTTGCACGCTGCTCGTGCAGCGCGGCAACGCGCTAGCTCGATCTGCTGGTTCCGCCGCGGAGGATAAGCAGTCGGTTCGGCCGGTTGACCCGACAGTGCAAGTCGAGCCAGGCGATACGGAAATCGAGCGCGGCACGACGCTGCTCGTCACCGCGGAATTCGGCCGCGCCCTTCCGATCGAGGCGACGCTGGTCGTGGAGCCTGCCCGTGAGTCGACCGATAAGGTTCAAGAGCAGCGCGTCTCCAACCTGCCAATGATGCAAAGCTTCGATGATCCCAAGTTCGTCGGCCGCTTGGCGTCAGTCAGCGAAGATTTGCTGTATGCCGTCGAGTTCGACGGTCGACGGACTCGGCAGTATCGGATTGTCGTTTTCGACTACCCGGCGCTGGAGCGCGCCGACGCCGAACTCGTGTTTCCGGATTACACGTCGCTTCCGCCCAAACAGATCGAAGACGTGCGCCACGTGACCGCCGTCGAAGGGACAGAGCTTGTTTTCCGCTGCCGCCTGAACAAGGACGTCTCCGAGGCGGTGTTCGTCGATCGCGAAGACCGACGGACGCCGCTGGTCCGCGCCGACGATGCCGCGCCGGTCTACACAGTCGCGTTGACGCTCAAGGAATCGCAACGATTCACACTGCATCTGACCGACGATCAAGGGCGCGGCAACAAGACGCCGCCGGAATTCGTCGTGAACGTCGTGCCGAATCGCCCGCCGAAGATCACCCTGGCCCGGCCGGCGCGGGACGTCCGGGTCTCGCCGATCGAGGAACTGGACGTCGCCGGCGAAGTCTCCGACGACTTTGGACTGTTGCGGTACGGAATCAACTACACGACGCCCGGCGGAGCGACCCATGACGTTGTGCTGGGCGACCCCTCCGACGACGACAATCTCGAACACAGCGTCAGGAAGCGTGCGGAACTGTCGCACCTCGTTGACCTCGAAGCGCTGGACGCGAAGCCCGACCAGTTGCTTGCCTATTACCTCTGGGCGGAGGACGTTGGCCCCGACGGGCAAACCCGGCAGACGATGAGCGACATGTACTTCGCCGAGGTGCGTCACTTCGAAGAGATTTTCCGACAGGGAGAGCAGCCCACCCAACAGCAAATGCAGGAAGCGCAGCAGCAACAGCAGCAAGGCCATGGCGCGGCCCAACAGGCGGCTGAGCTGGCGGAGCTACAGAAGCAAATCATCAACGCGACCTGGGCGCTCGTCCGCCGGGAGCGCGACGGTTCGCCGTCTCCGCGCTTCGCCGACGACGCGGGCGTGCTGGTCGAGTCGCAGCAGCAAGCCTTGACTCAATTGGACGAAGTGGCCGGCGAAACGACGGACGAGGAATCGCTTGCCTACGTCGCGGAAGTCCGCGAGTCGATGGAAACCGCGGCGCAACGGCTGGACGAATCGTCCGAAGCGGCCGGCGTCGCCGGGTTGCGTCCCGCCATGGCCGCTGAGCAGGCGGCCTACCAGGCGCTGCTGAAGCTCCGCGCTCGCGAATTCAGCGTGATTCAGGGGAATCCGCAACAGCAAGGCGCCCAATCGGGCAGCGCATCGGGCGCAAGCAGCCGCTCGCAGCAACAGCTCAATCAGCTTGAGCTCTCGTCCGAAGAGAATCGCTACGAGACACAGAGTCGAGCGCAAGATCAACGACTGCAAGCCCAAGGCGGCACAGAGGAGGCTCGCCAGGTGCTGGACCGATTGCGCGAGCTGGCGCGACGCCAGCAGGATCTCAACGAGCGGCTGCGACAACTGCAGTCCGAGCTGCAAGCGGCTGACACGGAGCGGCAACGGCAGCAACTCGAGCGAGAACTCAAACGATTGCGCGAGCAGCAGCAAGAGATCCTGCGAGATGCAGATCAGCTGCAGAACGAAATGGCAAGCTCTGCCAACGCCCAAGACACCGCGGACGCCCAGCAGCAACTTGCCGAGACGCGCGACCGCGTTCAGCAGGCCGCCGAAGCGCTCGAGCGGGGGCAACTTTCTGAGGCTGTCAGCGAGGGAACGCGAGCCGAGCGGGAACTCAACGAGTTAAGCGACGAATTTCGGCGGCGCACGGCCGATCGATTCAGCGAGGAACTAAGAGAATTACGCAGTTCGGCGCGGCAACTCGACGAGCGGCAGCAGCAGCTCGCGGAAACGCTTGCCGAGCAACGAGAGCAGCGCAGTCGCTCGCTGCGAGATGACTCGACACGCGAGGAACTCCTGCAGGGACTTGCCGAGCAGCAACGCGCCTTTGAGGACTTGATTGAGCGGCTCCAGGAAACGGTCCAAGAGGCCGAAGAGCCTGAACCGTTGCTCGCCCGGCAGCTGTACGACACGGTCCGCAAGGCGACGAACGATCGCGTGGCCGACGCGCTGGACGTGAGCGAGCAAATGCTGGAAGTCGGGATGGAAGACGGCGCAACAGAAATGATGCGGGCTGCGAATCGAGGCATTCGGAGCCTGCGCGAGGGGGTCGACGGCGCCGCCCAGAGCGTGCTCGGCGACGAGACCGAGGCGCTGCGGCGCGCCGAACAAGAGCTTCAACAGCTGCAGGAACAATTGGACCGCGAGATCGAGCAAGCCCTCGGCGAGAATGCCGCGGAGCAACAGTCTGGCCGGCCTGCTGCGAACGACGGCCGCGAGCCGCGGCAATCGAACGCGTCGCAGGAAGCGACGTCCCGCGATGCGGGCCAGCGCCAGCGGGAAGGCACACAACCCGGCGGTGCTGGAAACAGCCCGCCTCGCGAGCAACAACCGCAGGGCGGCGCAGGCGACGAGCAAGCGCGGCAAAACCAGCCGCCCTCCGGCAGCCGGAACTCAAACGGCCAAGCGGGCGAACAGCAGACCGCGGACCAGCCGCAGGGGGGCGAGGTCAGCGCCGCAGCCGACGGGCAGCCGCCGCCGCGGGCCAGCGGCGCCCAGCAACCGGGCGGCAGGCCGCCCGGCAGCGGGGATCCGGCCGGCGATCGCGGCGGTGCTGGTCCTGACATGGGCGCCTGGTTCGACCAGTGGCGCGAAGGTCCCGCCGCGCCCGCCGGGCCGATCACGGGCGACGACTTCCGCGAGTGGGATGATCGACTGCGTAACGTCGAGGACCTGCTGGAGGATCCCGAGCTGCGCGCCGATGTCGCGCGCATCCGCGACCGCGCTGAAGCGGCGCGAGCCGACTACAAACGGCGCTCGCAAGACCCCGATTGGGAGCGACTCATCGACTCGGTGGCCGAACCGCTCGCCGAGGTGCGTACTCGAATTCGCGACGAAATCCGCCGCCACGAGTCCCCGGACGCGCTCGTGCCAATCGACCGCGACCCCATACCCGCCGACTACATCGATCGGGTTCGCGAGTACTATGAGCGATTGGGGAGCGGCAAATGACCGAATGGGGTCTGTGGGGCGCCCCGGAATGGGCGCTGCCGGCGCTGCTTTCATTTGCAGCCGCACTCGCGGCGCTGCTGTGGGCGTACTCGCGTGCGCCGTCGTCCGTCAGCGTGAGAGTCGTCGCGGCGCTGTTGAAAGCCGCGGGAGTGGCGGCACTGGTGTTGTGCCTGGTGGAACCGCTGGCGAGTCGCGTTCGACCTCGTCCCGGACAGAACCTGTTTGCGGTCGTCGTCGATGCCAGCCAAAGCATGCAGATTCGCGACGAGCCAGGCGGCCAGGCGCGCGGCGAAACGCTGCGGCCGTTGTTGCGCGACGATTCGTCCTGGTTGACACGGCTGGGCCAACATTTCGACGTTCGCCGGTTTGAGTTCGACGCCGATGTGCACGGCGTGCAGGATTTCGCATCGCTAAGATTTGAGGGAGACGGGTCGGGCGTTGTCGCTGCGATTCGTGACATTGCCCGACGGTTTCGCGGGCTGCCGCTTGGGGGAGTGCTGCTGCTGACCGACGGCAACGCCACCGATGCGATGAACATTTCGGTTGACGGGTCCGACCTGCCGCCGATCCACCCGGTTGTCATCGGAAGCGACGACGTGCCCCCGGACCTCCGCGTCGAGACCGTTTCCGTGCGGCAAACGAATTTTGAGACGGCTCCGGTCACGATCGACGCCGAGATTCGATCGACCGGCGCAGACGACCGACAGGTCGCCGTGGCGCTGCTTGACGAGAATTCCCGCGAAATTGAACGTCAGCACGTGGCCATTCCTGCCGAGGGCGAGTCTGCCGTGGCAAAGTTCCAGATTCGACCGCCACAAGCGGGCGTGAACATCTTTCGCGTGTCGACGTCGTTGGCCGAGGGGGAGGCAGTATCGCCGGACGAGGAGGCGACCGAGGCCAACAATTCACGCAGCGTCGTCGTGGAGAACGGACATGGCCCGTATCGGGTGCTGTACGTGTCCGGCCGGCCGAACTGGGACTTTAAGTTTCTCCGCCGGGCGTTGGCTGAGGACGATCAACTGGAACTCGTCGGGCTGATCCGGATTGCCAACCGGGAACCGAAGTTCACGTTTCGCAGCCGCCGTTCCGGCGACGGCAACCCGTTGTTCGAAGGTTTTCACCGCGATGACCAGGACACCGTCGAACGGCATGACGAACCAGTCCTCACGCGACTCGGCACGAAAGACAATGAGGAACTTCGCGACGGATTTCCGCAGTCGGCCGACGAGTTGTATTCGTACGACGCCATCGTGCTCGACGACATCGAAGCGGAGTTCTTCACCCAAAATCAGTTGACGTTGATCGAAGGGTTTGTCGCTCGGAGGGGCGGCGGGCTGCTGATGATGGGGGGTGTCGGGGCGTTTGCGCAAGGATCGTACCGCCGCACTTCACTTGGCGATCTGTTACCCGCCTACATGGACGAATCTGCAAACGCTCAGGGCAATCTGACAAACGAGAGATTTCGTTTAGCGCTAACGCGCGACGGCTGGCTGCAGGATTGGGTCCGCTTGCGTAAGACCGAAGAACAGGAGCACGCACGACTGAACCAGATCCCCGATTTCCAAACCATCAACGCCGTCGGCCGGTTGAAACCGGGCGCCACGGAACTCGCGCAGGTTGTCGACTCGACCGGCGTCAAGCATGCGGCCCTGCTTGCCCAAAGATTCGGTCGCGGTCGAACGGCCGCGTTGCTGATTGCCGATCTGTGGCGGTGGGGATTGCGGCGACCCGCCGTCGACAGCGACGACCTGGAGAAATCTTGGCGACAGACCGTTCGCTGGTTGGTGGCGGATGTGCCGCGTCGCGTCGAAGTCGAGGCCGAGGGAGTGGATTCAACAGAGTCGCGCGAATCGCCTGCTGCCACGAATTTGAGAATCCGCGTGCACGACGCCGAGTATCTCCCCCTGGACAACGCAACGGTCGATGTCATCGTCACGACGCCGGATAGCAAACGTCTCGAACTGTCCGCAGAGGCTGACGGGTCCGAACCAGGCGTCTACGTCGCCGGCCATCGCTCGAGGCTACCAGGCGCCTACCGAGCCGAAGTGACCGTCGCCGCACCGGACGGATCGCTGGTCGGTAAAACCGAGACCGCGTGGGTCGCCCAGCCGCTCGCCGATGAATTCAAGCGGTTGCAGCCGAATCGCGCGTTTCTCGCCGAACTCGCTGCTGCGACCGACGGCAGTTTGGTCGAACTCGAGGACTTGGATCGATTCGTCGAGAGTCTAGAACGCCAGCCCATGCCGGTCGCCGAGACCACGATCGATCCGCTCTGGCATCACCCGGCCCTGTTTTTGTTCGCCGTGTCCTGCCTCGTCGCCGAATGGGGACTGCGGCGTTGGAAGGGGCTTGCCTGACATGCAACGCGCACTTCGACCATTGCTGGCGTCGCTCCTGATGATCACGGTTCCGTCGGTTGCGCGCGGCGATCGGCCGGCCCCGACAAAGCACTCGATCCTCGTCGTGATCGGAGCGGCTGGCGAGGCTGAGTATGGCGAGTTGTTTCAGGATTGGGCTGATCAGTGGCGCCGCATCGCCAAGCTGGCGCAGGCCGACATCTCCGTCCTCGGAGAATCGGCAGACGGCTCGAACGATCGCGAGTTGGTGGCTGCCGCTCTCCGCCAGCAAGCAGACGCCCCATGCGACATATTCTGGCTGGTGCTTCTGGGGCACGGCACCTTTGACGGCCACGCTGCCAAGTTCAATCTGCGCGGCGCCGACTTTACGGCCGAAGAGCTCGGCGGCTGGCTCGACCCGATCTCGTCGCGGATGGTCCTAATCAATTGCGCATCGTCCAGCGCGCCGTTTATCAACGCTTTGTCGGGCGAGGACCGGATCGTCATAACCGCCGCGAAGAGCGGCTACGAGCTGAATTTCGCTCGTTTTGGACAGTATTTGGTCGACGCCTTCGCGGATTCAAGCGCCGATTTGGACAAGGACGATCAAGTGTCTCTGCTGGAAGCCTATCTGACAGCCTGCGGTCGGGTGGCGGAGTTTTACGACGGGGAGGCCAGACTGGCGACGGAACACGCTCTGATCGACGACAATGGCGACGGGTTGGGTACGCCGGCCAACTGGTTTCGGGGCCTGCGGGCGACGCAGCAAGCGAAAGAAGGCGCCGAGTTGGACGGCGCTCGGGCTCACCAAGTGCATTTGATCGCCAGCGATCGCGAGTCGCGCATGTCTGCCGCAGCGCGCCAGCGCCGTGACGCGCTCGAACTCGAACTCGCGGCGCTTCGCGATCGAAAGGCGGATCTGGAGGAGCAGACGTATTTCCGAGAGCTCGAGTCGATCCTCGTGCAGCTTGCGCGGATTTATCAAGACGTCCAGGACGGCGAGTCTACCGCCGGGAGCGGGACAGAGAAAGTCGCCCAATAGCAGGAACCAGGGGCAAGGCACGCCACGCCCGTCGCGTGTCAACAACCGGACGCTCGATCGACGATGCCACGAGACCGCAAATAAGCGTCGACTCTACGCGCACTGGATTTGAAGGTCTTCATCCCCTCCGGTGATTTCGTGAAATCACTGCCGTTTGACAAGCGCCTCGTTGGGACAATCGACTGGCGGGAGGACGGACTGGCGGAGTTTGAACTGGCAGGCGGCCATACTTTCGGCAGGACTTCTAATCCTAACGGCGGGCAGAGAACTTCATGGTCTACGTTGTCGACGAGGATGCCAATGCGTGGCATGCGCTGATCAAGCGTGACTTGACAGACGGCGAAGTCCCCAGCTCCCGCGTAAGGCCCCCTCGCGCGGAGGAGTCCGGAACTCTCGTCGCCTTTACCAAAGCACATGCTCCCGCTAAGGCCGCCCTGTCAGCCCCACCGGTTTCGAGAATCTGTGTTTGTCCGTGATGTCGACCTGGATCAGGCACGGCATCGGTGCGTGAGGATTCGTCGGCGAGAAACACCAGTGTGCCTTTCGGGTGTGCGCGAACCGGCCGTGGCGGATTTCACCGACGGCAACTCGGCAGGCCTTTTAGCCGCCGAAGTGACTCGCACGCTGCTCGCAAGGGCCGTGGCTCTGCGGCCGCGGACAATGCACTTCCGACCATTTGTCGATCCCCCGTCAGCTTGAATCCAGACTCATCGATGCACGCCATTGGCCGCCGAGTCCCAACAGGTATGAAATGCAGGACGGACTCACTCAATTCGATCCTGCAGGAGCTCTTGAAGTGAGATTTCAGAGGATTTCGGAGCTTCCTCAAGCGGTCCCTGAAATCGGGTGCACCCGCACTCTGGGTAGGCGTAATCGTGCTCTTCGCACACGCCCTTCGTGGGCATAATCTGAACATAGTTCGAGTTCGCCACACTTGCTCGCGTCTCCGGTTCGAGGTTCTTCAGCAAGGCGTTGTATTTGCGAATCTCGGCATGGCACCTTCGAATGTCAGCCACAATCTCAGAGCCGAGCATGAAGTTCGCCCGCCGACGCGAGTCTTGCCGCGCGTCGACGCTCGTGAGCCGCCACGCGTCACCACGTACTGCTGCCAGATCGAACTGACAAGCGATTGGCGCCGGCTACAATGGGGTCGCTTGGTCCTCCGCTCTCCGGTCAGGATTCGCTGCAATGATCCCGCGAACGCAAATCACGACATTGTTATTCGTCTCGGCGCTATCGACGGTGCGGCCGGTAGAGGCCGAAGTCGTGGAGATCCTGCGAGACCCTTGGGGGATCCCGCATGTGTTCGCCGAAACCGATGCCGGGGCTCTTTACGGTCTTGGCTACGCCACCGCCCAGGACCGTGCGTTTCAGATGACGTACTCGCTGCGCATTATCCAGGGGCGACTCGCGGAGGTCATTGGCGAGGTGAAGATGCTCAACCGCAACGACACCTCGATCGACCAGGACCGCAAGATGCGGACGTTCGGTTTCCGGCGCGCCGCCCAACGCATTGCGGCCGAACTGGACGACGACAGCAAGTGCTTGCTCGACGCCTATTGTCGTGGCGTGAATGACTGGTTCGCCGAGAATAGCGAAGACCTCCCGTCGCTGTTCGCGGAGACCGGCGCTTCGGTCGAACCTTGGACGCCGGCCGACTGCCTGCTGTCGTGGTGGCACATTGGGCAATTCTTTGCAACTGACGGGACCCGGGACCTGATTGCCAGCCGCGACCAGGGCCGCCGATTTCCGGCGCCGCAAGACCTGCAGCCAATGCCTCCCGACGACGAGCCGGCCGTGGTCCAGCGTAGCGATGTAAGCGACGCATGGCTTGCCCGCGTCGATCAATATGCCGTCGACAAGGGGCTGAAGGCCGCCAGTGCGGGTAACTCGGCTCCGAAGTTCAGTCATGCTTGGGTGGTCGGGGGCGACAAGACGACGACCGGTTCCGCCGTGTTGGTGAGCGA
Organism: Planctomycetaceae bacterium; assembly: GCA_002702655.1. Lineage (GTDB taxonomy): Bacteria > Planctomycetota > Planctomycetia > Pirellulales > Lacipirellulaceae. The sequence continues at coordinate 78,761 of PABB01000008.1, read as the reverse complement.
CCCGCAGACGCCGGTCCGCAATCCGTCGCTGTTCTACGAATTCCATATCAAGGGTCAAAAGTTCAACGCGCGCGGCATGGGAGTCGCCGGAAGCCCGATCCTGTTGATCGGATTCAGCGAGCAAGTCGCCTGGGGCATGACTGCGCTGGGAGCGGACCAGGCGGACTTGTTCCTGCTTGAAACGGACCCCGGCCGCCCCAATCAGTACCGGCTTGACGGGCAGTGGAAGCCGATGAGGGTCTATCGCGAACGCATTGACGTGAGGGGGAGCGAGCCAATCGACTACATCGTGCGCGAAACTGAGTTCGGCCCCGTCGCGACCGAGTTCTGCTTCGCGCGTCCTGCGGACGGAGAGGTCGCAATCAAGCGCGTGCCAGTATGCGAGATCGACCGCGAGACGATTCAGGGCGCGCTGCGCATGATCCGGGCAAGGGACGCCAAAGAATTCGACGCGGCGCTCGCGGACTGGCGTTTCCCGACCGCCAACGTGGTGTTCGGCGATCACGCTGGCGCCATCGGGTACCGTGCCATTGGGGCGTTGCCGCTCCGCTCGGCAGGCGACGACTCCCACGGGAGGCGCGCGAGGCCCGCGCAAAGGACGACCGACGATTGGCGCGAGATGTTGCCCCACGACGTCAAGCCGAACGTCAAGAATCCTGCGAGCGGCTACCTCTACAGCGGCAATCACCGGCCGATCGGTTCGTGGTACCCAATCCCGATCGGCGCGATGACCGGAACCGGCGGCGACACCGTGCGATCGTGGCGGTTGCGCGAACGACTTGAGGCGCGAGATTCATTCACGCCCGAAGACGTGCTCGATATTCACTTCGACATGGTCAACCCAGCCCGCCGGGATATTGTCCGCCTGGCGAAACACCAACTTGACGCGGCGCCCGACTCGTTCTCAAACGACGCGAAGAACGCACTCGGCGTGCTTGCGGACTGGCTTGACAACGGCGCATCTATGTCGCTGGAAGTGCCGGGATCGGCGCTCGCCCTGGAGTTGAACACGTTCTTTCGCTTCGTGAGCACCGAGTTGGCCTTCCAGTACGGCGGCGGGGAGTCGGGACTGGCATACTTCCTGAAGACGGCGACGCGCCGCATCGCCTCCGACGCTCAGTCGCCGCTCAGGCCGCGCGAGGTGGAGTTTCTCGACGCCTCACTCGCCTCTGCCTGGCGAGAGTGCCGGAGCAAATACGGTCCCGATCCGGCGCGATGGCAGCAGCGGGCGCGCAACGCGGTCACGCAACGTCGACTTGGCTATTACGAAAGCCTCGACAGGTTTCCTGCGCTCGATCCGAGGTCGGCCGTGCGACTGCCGGACCTGGTGGATATCGACGGCGGGACGATCGCTTGCCAGACGTCCCAGTCCTACACGCAGTTTGTCCCGATGCACGACCCGGACCTCGCAAAATCGATCCTGCCGATCGGGCAGTCCGAACGCCAAGGTGACAAAGCGCGGCTTAGCACGCTACGGCTGTGGAGCCGGGGCGAGTTGCATCCCGCGCCGTTGTCTCGCGAAAAGGTCGATGCGCTTGGCGTGGAACGAAGAATTGTTCAATTCAACTAGAACCAAGTTCAATACCCCCTTCTCCTGAGGGGAGAGGCTGGGAGAGGGGCGAAAATTCCGACGTTGGGAATCCCTCCCCTGGCCCCTCCCTTCGAGGGAGGGGGATTTGAAACCAGCTCTAGAACCCGTTGCTCGCCGACCTACTGCGAACGAATAGTCCACGATCGTCAGCGTCGCCTCCACGGAAGTCGCCGAGGCGTGACGCTTCTGCGCACGGCAAGAAAACTACTTCCGAAGGCGGGTGATGCAACCGCCTTCAGTTTGCGGCCCGCCAGTTGCCAAGCGGCGGACGCTACCGTTGGCCATCGGCCAACTGACCAATCGCTTCGGCTGCTGCGACCTCGGGAGGAATGGGTTCGGCCTGGTGCCCGCTTGAGCCCGCCAATCTGCCGTTGGCGACCGTGCTGCGCGGCCGCCTCATCGCGAGGCGTGCCGCGGCTCTGACCTAGGTGAGATCCCAATCGGCCAACGCTGCATCCCAGGCTGCCTCGCCCGCCGCAACGTCGACGAGTTCGTCGGCGTCGCCGGCTGAATCCGCGGGCGTCGCGAGAGCGACATCCACCGCAGCCGTCTTCCCGGACGCGCCGGTGTCGCTCGGCTCTTCCCAGACGAGCGCCGCGTCCGCGTCCCCTCCGTCAATCTCGCCGCTCCAGGCCGCGAGGGCGACATAGTCTGGTTCCGCATCTTCGCCGCCTGCAGCGGGCGCGGCGAGAATCGGCTGAATGGCGCGAACCGGCGCCCCCTGGCCCAGGTTGCGCTGCCATGTCAGGAAGCTCGAGCCGTCCAAATCGTGTCCGTAGCGCTCGCGCCAGCCGAGCGTGCCGTGGGTCAGGTCGACGGCGTCGACGTCGCCGTCGTAGTCGAAGTCGCCAGGGATCGACGGGAGCTGCGGTTGCATGTCGGTGGTTTCGATGCCCGTGTAACTGACGGTCGAAGCGGCGATCGTCCAGGCTCCCGACCCCAGGGCATAGAGTCCCGGCACCGAGGCCACGGGGTACTGGCCGTCCTGATTGAGCGTCAGCGTGTCGCCAGGCGCGAAGAAGGGACTGTCGCCCTGGATGTTGATCTGTCCGAACGCCGGACCATCGACGTTGAACTCGTCGGCGCCGCCGTTGCCGTCAAGCACCACTGTTCCCACGCCGGCGTCCCCCTGCACGTTGAATTCGTCGCCCAGATGCCCCGCGGCCAGCGAAACGGTTTCCATGCCGACGAACTGCACGTCGATCGGGACGGCGACGTTGTCAAACAGCACGTGCTCTTCGTACCGCCCGATCGAGTCGGGCGTGATTGCGTAACGACCGCCGCCGGGCAATTCGTACGGGTTGTTCTGGTCAAAGACGTGGAACTGGTCGGAACCCGCGCCACCGTCGACCTCCAGGCCGTCCACCAGCTCCATGTTCATGTCGGTCGGGCTGGCGTTGACCACGTCGTCGCCAGCGCCGGTCTGAATCCGAGCTCGCGTCCAGGGCGTGCTCTCCACGTCGACCGTGTCGCCCTGGGAACCAGTGCTGAGCGTAAGATCCTCGACGCTCGCATAGTCGACGTTGATGTTCGCCGGCGAGCCGATCAGGTAAATGGTGGCCTCGCCCCGAATGACGCGCGACGAGGAGACCGTGTAGTCGTCGCTCAGCGAGAACCCATACGGATTGTTCTGGTCGCTGATCAGGAGCTTGTCGATGCCCGCATCGCCGTTGAACACGAGATCGTCGACCAGTTCCATATTCTTGTCGTCGGGACTCGCGTACAGACGATCGTTGCCGGCGCCGCCGTTGACGGTGGTCTGCCCGGATGCCGTTGCGTGCACGCGGATCACGTCGACGAGGTCCGTGGCGGTCAACTCGAAGTTTTCCGCCTCGAAGACGACATCGTAAGTCGTGGACGAGCCCAGCGAGATCCCGCCCAAGTCGGTCATGTAGCGCGAAACGCTGTGGTCGTCGACGTCGTAGTTGGCGTTGGCCGTGGGGCTGCCGGTCTTGTTGTGATCGAACACGTGAACCGTATCGACTCCCGATCCGCCGATGAGGTAAGTCTTGTCAAACTCTTCTAAGTTGCCCAGCGAGCTGCCCACGTTGATCACGTCGTTGCCGCCGCCGGTGTTCACGTTCATGATCCCGGAGAATGCGCTCGCTACATTGACGATGTCGCTTTGCCCGCCGGTGTAGACGTTGCCGCTCTCCACGCCCGAGTAGTTGATCACGACGGGTAGGAACATCGCCGGGTTCCACGGTTGGGCGGGATGAGCTCGGAATCGCGTGACGCCGGTCTCCGCGACCGTGTACAGCCGGCTCATGGCGGGGTTGCTATACGGATTGGCTTGGTCGTTGACGTAGACCACGTCCGTGCCAAGACCGCCGTTGAACGTCATCCCGCTGACCATTTCGATGTTCTTCACGCCCGGCAGCACGTGCACGACGTCGTTGCCCCAGGAGCCGTTGAGCGTCAGATCAACGGACGAGTTCCAGCCTTCGATGGTGAACGTATCGTTGCCCAGGCCGCCGTTGATCGTCACCGAGTCGAGCGTGCTGATCCAGTGGGTGAACTCAACCTGGCCGTTCAGCACGACCTCGACCGACGGCTTCACGCCGCTATTGTTCAACCGCAACACGAAATCGTCGTCGCCCGTGGTGCCGCCGATCGTCAGGTCAGTCCAGGCGTTCTGGTAGGCGGTCTTGAGCATGGTTCCCCGGCCGCCCGCGAACACGTCTTCATTGTTCATCAAGTACGAGGCCTGAACGTCGCCAGGGAAGGAGGCGATGATCGAGCGGAAGTTGCCCGTGCTGCCGCCGGTCGCGCCATTGTGCGAGTACGTCGTGCCAAAAGCGTCTGTCGACGCGAACCATCCCAGCTGTTGCTGGTCGCGCATTGTGCGCGTCGACGACCACAAGATGCTGTTGTCATGCTCGATGGCGTCCAGGAAGGTCGCCAGTTCGCGGGCCGTGAGCTTCCAGCCGAACGCTCCGCCAGTCGTCGTCAAATCGGTCTGATCGCGACCCGAATTCGTGTTGGCCGTGGCCAGATTGTAGCCCATGGCCGGGTCGGCCTGGTTCGTCTTCATGTCGGCGCCAGTCACGCCGATCGGATCAAAGATGTTGTCCTTGACGTAATTCTTGTACATCAGGCCGCTTACGAAGTCGGGCCCGAAGATTGTCGTGGCGGTCAGGTCGAGCGACGGATTCATCAACTTCGGCAGCACGACGTTCGCCAGCAACGAGAAGTTGGCGTTGTTGTAGCTGTAACCCCATCGCGGCGTGTCGTACACGCCGTCGGCCGCAACGCTCGGAGCGGGCAGTCCGGCCTCGACCAAGTCCTGCAGGTTGGCGTAGGTGTTGTTGCCGTAGCTCTCGAAATTGACGTTGATCGAGTTGTTCTCCTCCAGAAACCCGCTCCGGTGCGTCAGCAGATGCCGCAGCGTGACGTTCTGGACGTTGGCGCCGGGGTTCCAGTCGCTCGGCAAGTAATCGACCAGCAACGTGTTAAGCTGCGCGTCGAGCCCGCCCGGTCTCGATTGCAGTTCGTGCAGAATGGCCGTCGCGGTCACGGTCTTCGAGACGCTGGAAATCTCCAACTCCGTCGTCGAATAGAAGTTCCGCACGGGCAGGTCGGCCGCCGTGCGTCGCAAACCTCCGCTGCCGACCGCCGCGTTGACCGTCCCCCCGGCGTTGATGGCATAGCCGAAGCCGACCGTGTTGCCGGCTGACAGAAACTCGATGTTGTCGCCCATCACGTGCGGGTCGAAGGTCGACGCCCCGGTCAGCACGGCCATGAGCCGGCGGTCTTCGAGAGCCTCGAAGCCGCGACGGCGGCCAACTGAGGAAGCTTGACGCTTGCGAGACTTCTTGCGTTTGGAGGCGCCCATTTCGACGGCCCTTTGCGTACGGGTGATTTGTCCAGTTCCCCGGGCGGTCGGCAGCGGAAATCCCGCCAAAATGCCCGGTCAGAGGGAGAATCAACAACCGGCAGCACAACCTGACGCGCCGGCTGCAAAAAAGTCGCCAAGCCGCCCCTGCCCCGACCTGGCTTGCCTCGCCAATCACAGGTTGCAGGTTTGGGCCGCTGCTTGGTTTTGGGGCTGCGGCCCGATAAGCTCCATGGCCTGGGAATGCTTCGTCAAGCCGCGGATCGGGGATGCTTGGGAGTTTGATCGCGTCGACGTGGAGGAGACGGCGACACGATCTCGCACGCGTCGGCAGGACGGAATCGGCGACGTCGTCCGGGCCTCGGTCCGGCGCCGATCTCCGTTTTCGTGAGTCGTCGAGCGCGATTGGCAGCAGATCCGCGGAATTCTCTATCGAGTTGTCGCTTTTTGATTGGGGAAGATGCGTTTAAACCGCATTCGTTCTCTATTGCCATTGCCCTTACTTCATTCTCATGAGTGTTTTGATGTGCCATTGGGAAGTCGGCAGCAGCCTTGTTGCCATCACAGCGTCTGGGAATTCGGCCGCAAGCGGAAGCTGGGCCATGCTGGTTGCCTTTTTCTGCCTGGCGATCCTCGTCTCATTCGCCTGCTCGATCTTCGAAGCGGTGTTGCTGAGCGTGAGTCAACCTTTCATCGCGACGATGAAGAACTCTCAACCCGTTATGGGGGAACGGTGGGAGACGCTGAAGACTCAGATTGACGGGCCGCTGACGTCGATCCTGACTCTCAACACCATCGCTCATACCGTGGGATCGATCGGCGTAGGGAAGGAAGTCGCAGGCCTTGCCAGAGATTCAAGCTACAGCGGTTGGATCGAGGGCCTCACCGCGGCCCTAATGACCTTCGCCGTGCTAGTTCTCTCGGAGATCATTCCCAAGACGCTGGGAGCGAAGTACTGGCGTCGGCTCGCGCCGACAGTCGGAATCCTGTTGGAAAAGCTGACTTGGCTCATGACCCCCGTCGTCGCGTTCATTCGACTTTTTGGCGGATCGGGTCACGGGGAGGCCGAGTTCAGTCGCGAAGAGCTCCAGGTGATGGCGGATATTGGTCGCAAGGCCGGCAAACTCCACGAGGGCGAATCCCGTATTCTCAAGAACCTGCTGCACATGCGGGACAATGAGGTCAGTCACGTGATGACGCCGCGCGTGGTTGTCTTCTCTCTTCCCGAGGAGACCACGGTGGGCGAGTTCATGACGCACCATGAAGCGTCGCCGTTCTCCCGGATTCCCCTCTATCACGGCAACCCGGAGCACGTCACGGGGTTCGCTCTCCGTGACGATCTGCTACTCGCCGCAGCCAGGGGCCAGGCTGACGTCAAGCTGTCTGAGTTTTCTCGCCCCGTTCATTCCGTTCCCGCAACGCTTCGCTTGACGCTGGCGTTCGAACAGATGGTCGCGAACCGGTTTCACGTCGCAATTGTCGTCGATGAGTATGGCGGCCTGGCAGGACTCGTCACGCTCGAGGACATTGTCGAAACGCTGCTCGGACTTGAGATCGTGGATGAGGCGGACACCAGGACCGACATGCGGGAATTTGCGCGTTCGCAATGGGAGAAGCGCGCCAGAAAGATGGGACTGCCCGTGGACTCTCGACCGCCGCCAGACGCCGACAGCGTGTGACGGCCGCCGGCAACCGAATCGGATCGACGCGTGTCCGTACTGCGGATGCGACGCCGTACGTCAGTCGTCGGCGCCATTCGCTTCGCCCCGGGGCTATGGTCGAGGCGTTTCATGCGGCACGGATTGCGTTTGGCCTAAATCGCTCCCATCCACGCAGTGCTTCGTTTGAGTCGCCAATTCGCGGTGAGGAAATCTGCCAGCAGACAGCGTCGAAGCAGCAGATGTGGCCTTCGCGAGCCTGCGGGCGAGTTCACGCGCCGTGGAATACGCCGCGGCGACGGAAGCCTTGTGACGGTCGTCGCCGAACTCTTGAAACTCGATCCGAACCCGGTGGGTCTCGCTCACACCGGCCAGCGCGAGCGCGTGCGCGATATGCGTGTCCAGGTGGTTCCGTTCGGCGTTTGCCTCTCCCGGCCCAAAGCATCCTTCGCCGCTAGAGGTAAGGAGCACGAGTCTCTTTCCCGACTGAACTGGCTCAATCGGCTGCTCGCCGCGCGCGAGGTCAAAGGTCAAAGTGCGGTTGATGCGGATGACCTGGTCGATCCACGCCTTGAGATGAGACGGCATACCGTAGTTGTACATGGGCGTTGCGATCACGATCACTTCGGATCGCAAGACCTCATCGACGAGTTCATCGGATATCCGGAGCGCTTCTTCCTGCGCAGCGGTCCGTGCGGCGCCTTCCGTAAAGGCAGCCCCGATCCAGTTCTCGGTGAGGTGTGGCGGCGGGCTGCGACCGACATCACGGGAGAGGACGATTTCCTCAGGGCGGGCGGTTCGCCACGCGTCCATGAAGACCGCCGATAACTTGCGGCTGAGAGAGCGATCGGAGCGAGGGGAAGCTTGGATCGATAGAATGGCCACCGAATTGTCTCCAGGCGTTGATCGACCTACCGAAGCGAGGACTTCGGCGCGCGGGTCGGACCGGGCGAAAGGAAGCTCAGCAAGGCGTCGGCGAACGCGTCGGGCGCGTCTTGCTGCACCTCATGGGATGATGGGATGCGTTCTCGATCGGCTGGAATACGGCCTCTGGGCTGCTGGGGCCGCTCGATGCTACTGCTATGACGGAGTCGATCTCGGAAGCAGCCGCCACGGCGGACGTGCCCCGAGGCTCTGCCTGACCAACAGGCCCGGCGGCGCCGCCGCGCGCCGGAGCGCCTCGGCGACGTCGACCAAGTCGATCACGTTTGGAAAAGGCTGGTGTTGGCGAAGTCGCCCTCGGTGTTCCCCAGGCTCGTGAAGTCGAACCAGAGCGCCGTCAAACCGAGAGCGGCGAGGGGTTCGCGAGATCTGTTTCTTCAGAGTGCTCCGATCCGCTCCACAGCTTCTTTCGTTGTGACGGTCTCGCTGGCCAGCATGTGGTAGTTGGTCACCGCGGCCGCCATCCCGTCGAACTCGGGAACGATCGCGGCGGCTGTTGCGTCCCACGCCACACCGACCTCGAACCCCTGCTCGAGCAGCTCTCTCAGGTGCGACTCGACGCAGAGATTCGCGGACATTCCCGCGAGGAGCACCTTGTTGACGCCCCGCTTGCGGAGCTGCAGCACCAGGTCGTTCGACTCGGGGCCGAAGACTTTGTGCGGGCTCGTGACGATCGTTTCACCGTCGTTGATGTAGGGCTTGTACTGTTCAAGCCAGTCCGCTCCCGAGCTGGCGAATCCGTCGAGGTCGAGCGCGCCAGGTCGATCGAACATATGGATGTCGTGCATCAGCTTCTCGAGGGCGCCTTCGAAGCGCCACTTGTGGTCGTGGGGGTAGTAGTAGTGGGGCGACACGAACACCGGGAGGGATGCTTTCTTAGCCGCGCCGAACAACGACTCGATGTTCTCGACGGTTTGATTCTTCGAGACGCTCTCGCCGACGACCCCCCACGTGACGCCGTCGGGGCTTAGAAAGTCGTTTTGTGGGTCGGTTACGACGAGGGCGGTGCTATTGCGATCGAACTCGAACCCGGGGATAGGAAGGGACATTGTGGATGCCTCGGTTCTTGTGGAAGGTGGGATTTGCAGAATGGAAAGGCCCGAAACTTGGCAACTGACCACGCGGTCGGCAGGCGGTTGTTCGTAGCTCCGATCGAAATCGCCAGTTACTGATTTCGACCGGCCATGACGCCGCCATCGACTTCCCAGACCGCGCCGGCGAGGCGAGGTCTCAAGCAATGCACAGCACGGCGGCCGGTTCGGTGGGGCGGGGCTCGCCCAGCGGCCAGTGGAATTTCCGCTCCGACTCGGCGATCGCCACGTCGTTGATGCTGGCTTCGCGGCGGCGCATCAGGCCCTCGGCGTCAAACTCCCACAGTTCGTTGCCGTAGGCCCGCCACCACTGGCCGGTGGCGTCGCAGAACTCGTACTGGAACCGGACCGCGATTCGGTTGCCGTCGAACGACCAAAGGTCCTTCATCAGGCGGTAGTCGCGTTCCTTCTCCCACTTGTCGGCGAGGAAGGCGCGGATCTCGTCCCGGCCTTGCACGAACCGATCGCGATTGCGCCAGGTTGAGTCCTCGCTGTAGGCGAGTGACACGCGGTAGGGGTCGCGTGAGTTCCAAGCGTCTTCGGCCGCGCGGACTTTCGCCGTCGCGGTCTCTCGAGTGAACGGGGGGCGGATCTCTGAGGGGCTCGACATGACGTCGCTCCGATGGCGGTACGAGGAAGAAAAAGCCCACGCCGGCGGCGTTGCCGGCGTGGGGCCGTCTCGATCAGGCGCTGCAGCCGCATGCGGTCGAGCAGGCGGCGACTTCGGCCTCTTCGTCCGCCAGCGGAGCCGCGGCGGGGAAGTCGACGTCCGTCTGCACGAGGTTGTTGAAGTAGTTCGTGTAGACGTTCAGCGCGACGTGGGCGACGACCTCGGCAATGCCGTCGTCGCCGAAGCCGGCGTCGCGGAAAGCCTTGATCTCGGCGTCGGAGACCCGACCGCGCGACTCGAGCACCGCGGCCGCGAAGCGCGCCACGGCGCTGCTAGGCTCATCGACCCCGTCGCCGCGGCGGGCCGCCTCGATCGCTTCGGGGGATAGGCCGACCATCTTGCCGATGGTCGAGTGCGCCGCGAGGCAGTACTCGCAGCCGTTCGCCTCACCGACCGTCAGGGCGACGATCTCGCGCTGCTGGGCGCTGAGGCCCTCACCGGAGCCGATCGCGCCGGAGAAGTCGAGGTAACCGTGAAGCGCGGCGGGCGAGTTACCCAGGGCGCGGAGCAGGTTCGGCACCCGACCCAGCTTCGACTTGGCGGCGGCGAACAGTTCGGCCTGCTGCGGGTTGGCTTGCTCGGGGGCGATTTGCGGGAGACGGGACATGGATCGGGTTCCTGTGCTTGAGAGCGGCTGACTGGAAGGCGAAACGAGTGTTCGCTACCAGCCGCTGAAACACATTTGGCGCCAATCGCCGCGTTTTCCCGCAAGTTATTTCGCAGTTTAAGTTTGCGCTGATTCTCCCGCTCCCGAAGTAACGCCGAGATCTCGTCGCATAACGAGTTTTCGTCGCCATGGCGACGAAAACTCGTTATGATTGCAGTGTGTCCGCTCCGCACCCGCTAACGCCTCTTTTCGAAGACCCGAAGTCCCTGCTGCTCGACCTCGCTCAGCAGAGAGAGCTCCCGGCGTTGCTCGACCTGCTTGTGTCGCGGATCGGAGAATCGGAGACGGTCGCCTTGGCCCGGGTGTGGCTCGTGAGGCCGGGCGAGGGTTGCGAGACCTGTCCGATGCGCGCGGAGTGCCCGGACCGGTCGCAGTGTCTGCACTTGGTGGCGAGCAATGGGCAGTCGGTGGTCGAGCCTGAGCGTGACCTGTCGCGGCTCAACGGTCGCTTCCGCCGGTTCCCAATCGGCGTGCGGAAGGTCGGGCGGATCGCGATGACGGGTGAGGCGATCGAGGCCCCCGACATTGCGGAATTGCCGTTGTGGATCGCCGATCCCGACTGGGTGCGCGAAGAACAAATCATCGGGTTCGCCGGGCAACCGCTGAGTCATCACGGCCTGGTGCTTGGCGTGCTCGGCGTCTTCAGCCGGGTGCGGATCGCGCCGGAATGCCTCGACTGGCTGCGGATGATCGCCGACCACGCCGCCGTCGCAATCGCTCACGCCCACGCATGGGAGGAGGTCGGACGCCTCCGCAAGCGGCTCGAAGAAGAGAACGAGTACCTGCAACAGGAAGTGGCGGCCGAGCAAGGGTTTGGCGAGATGCTCGGCGCCAGCCCGGCGCTGTTGAACGTCGGCCAACAGATCGACTTGGTCGCGCCCACCGACTCGACGGTGCTGATTTTTGGTGAAAGTGGCGCCGGCAAGGAGCTCGTTGCTCGGGAGCTCCATCGGCGGAGCGACCGGGCCGACCGTCCGCTGATCAAGGTCAACTGCGCGGCAATCCCGCGCGAACTCTTCGAGAGCGAGTTTTTCGGGCACGTCCAGGGGGCGTTTACCGGAGCGCTGCGAGACCGAGCCGGTCGGTTCGAGCTGGCGGACGGCGGGACGCTGTTCCTCGACGAGGTCGGCGAGGTCCCGCTCGATCTGCAGAGCAAGCTGCTGCGGGTCCTCCAAGAGGGCGAGATCGAGCGGATCGGCGAAGAGCGAACGCGGCGGGTCGACGTCCGCGTGATCGCCGCGACGAACCGCGACCTACGCGAAGAATCACAACAGCGTCGGTTTCGCGAGGACCTCTACTACCGGCTGAGCGTCTTTCCGATCCAACTGCCGCCGCTCCGCGACCGGCGGGAGGACATCCCGATCCTCGCGGAGCACTTCCTGCAGCAGGCCGCGCAGCGTTTCAGCGTCGACCCGCCGCGGCTGACCAGGGCGGTCGCGGACCAGCTGCAGCGATACGACTGGCCAGGCAACGTTCGCGAGTTGCAGCACGTGATTGAACGCGCCGTCATCCTCGCTCGCGGTGGGCCGTTGCGGATTGAGCTCAGCGCGGCCGATTCAAAGGAGCCTCGGAACCAACCTTTCGGGGAGGGCGACGAGGTGCTCACCGAGAACGAGATCCGCGAGCTAGAGAAGGCCAATCTTCAACGCGCCCTACAGGCAGCCGGCGGCAAGGTCCACGGTCCGGGCGGGGCGGCGGAGTTGCTTGGCATCAAACCCACGACCCTCAAGTCGAGACTGAAGGCACTGCGGATCGAATGACGGTTTCGTCAGTTGGCGGTCAGGATCCGTCTATCGCAAACTATTTGCATCTTCCCCCGTTCGGGAAGATGCAACAGGCGATTCTTTTGGAACGCCTCTAAATCGAGCACTTCCGCAAAGCCTGTTCGCGCAGCGGTTGCATCGTCCGGCCGCTCGGCGAGGTTTTCTCAAGGCGCGGCGGTCTGATCTTCCCGAGAACACCTCAGCAGTTCAGCTTCGAGCCCAAAATGCTGAAGCTGGTCCAAACGCTGCGCTTCCTGCGAGGACGATCTCCCGATTCAACGCTAGTACAATGCCGCGTTCGCCGCCCAATCATTTTACGGGGACGACGAGCACGGGATGCGGCGATCGTCTCACGAAATCGTGGATCTCGTTTCTCGAATCGTGGTCGTGGCGGACGAGACCCAGTGCGATGAGGGCTGGGTGCGTGACAGGCTCCTCTGGCGTCATCGGCTGTTCGTCTGCTTCGTAACGAACGATCAATTCGTAGGAGAACCCGTGCTCCCGGGACGCCCGTTGAAGCCCTGAATGCAATTGCGCGTAGGTACGGGCCAACGCGCTTTCCAGATCCTCTGGTTTGAACTCAGCATCGGGCTGCAACGAGTTCATGATCTCCCTGAAGTTCTTGTACGTACTTTCTTCGACCATCAGCAACAGTTCCAACCGCCCGCTCGGCTGAACGAGGCCCGCAGCCCAATTGGCGGTCTCCCTTGCCGCTGCATTTTCTCGCGTCAGAACGATGCGAACGTGGCTCGTCGGGTCCCGCCCGACTGCGTCCGGGCGTCGAATAAAGACCGTGGGAATTTCGGATCGCGCCGCGATTACCTCCATGACGGTCCCCGTGCTGTCTTCCCCTAGCGACTCGTAGTCCCGACCAAAGGGACATGGCAACAGGAGCAGGTCGGCGCGGAAAGATTCCGCGGCAGCGAGGATCTGATCGTAGTCATTTTCGAGGGATGAATCGACGTCGACGACGGTGACGTTTCCTTCGACGCGCGGTTGCGAGTTCGGAGATGACCTGTAGCCTTCCCCGTCCAGATAGCCAATCTCGCACGACAAGCGGTCCTCTAACTGCTTGGCGAACAAAGCGACGGCGCGGTCCTGAGCCGAACCGTCCATGGCAACGAGGATCTTCTTCGGACGCGGCCGTGCGATTTCGATCCCGGCGCCAACGTCGGCGCGTTCGAACAAGTCCATCGAATCATTGAGCTCGTCATCAACGTGGCGTCGCGTCGGGTCAGGCATTGTTAAGTACTCCCGTAATCGGATCGCTTCGGCGTCGTCGATTCCACTCGGCTTCCGATCGCCTACGTCGAGCATGTTTGTCTTCCGGCCAAACCGCCGCGTCCGGCGATTGCCGCGGGCCGTGCTAAGTCGCTATCACGGCAGACTGGGAATCCATCCCATTGCGTTTAACGCAAGCAAATACGCGATTGCTCCGCCTATCTGAAGAACCATGATCGCGCCGCCGATGCGGATGAACTCTCCCCAGGACACGGTTTCGTGCACTTCTTTTTTCAACGTGTACAGCGCGATGACGCATGAGATCGATCCAATCGGCGTGCCATTGCCGCCGAGATTGCAGCCGAGAATTGTCGCCCACCAGAGCGGCTCGGCAGCGACGCCGCCGTCGCCAATCTGAGTCACCACGGGAATGAGCGTTGCCGCCACCGGGATGTTGTCAACAATCGCCGACGCCACTGCCGAGAACACCGTCAACAACCCGACCAACAAACCTGCGTTACCGCCGGAGAGATGGACAACCTGTTCGGCCAACCAGTTGAGAGCCCCCGTCGCTTTGACGCAGCCAATGATCAAAAACAGACCCAGAAAGAACAGAATGATCGTCCAATTGACTTTGGCAATGGAGTCCTCAATCGTCTTGCCTGCGAAGAGCAGCGCTGCGGTGCCGCCGGCGATGGCGACGAAATCCATCCCGATTCCGAGTGGTTGAGCCAATGCGAAGCCAATGACTGTCAGCACTAAGATGACGGCGCTGCGAATCAGCACCCGGCGATCTTCCACCAGCGCCCAGGCATCGAAATGCCCGACGCGTTGTTCTAGGTTCGCCTTCTGCGATTCGCTTTGCGTCCACGGCAACGACTGCCGAAACGCGAACCTCAGCACTGCCAGCGCAATGAGTGAACTGATTAGCGCGTAAGGCGCCGACACCATCAGAAAGTGAACGTAGGGGATGCCCGCTTGAGTGCCGATCATGATATTCGGCAGGCCGCTTGCGAACGTAACCACGGCGCCGCTATTGGCGACGATCGCGACCGACAGCAGGAACGGCTTCGGCGGATAATCAAGCTTTCGACAGATCACCAGGACCAACGAGCTGAGGATGAGCATCGCCGGCACGATCGTTAACACGGCCACGAACAAAAACGTCAACGTGCAGATCGCAAAATAAAGTGCCGACGCGCGACCGCCGGTCGCTTTGACCATCAGGATGCTGAGGAAGTGAAACAGACCGCTCCGCCCGGTCACGTCGACGAGAATCCCAGTCCCAATGATTACGCCGAAGATATTCAGGTCGTGCGAAAGTATCTCGTAGGTGGCGTCGTAATTGGGCAAGACTCCTAACGCCAGCGCCAACGGGACGAGCACGACGGCGCCCGTCAACGCCGCGACGGTCTTGTGAAAACTATCAACGGCGACGCCAACGTACGTGGCCAACATTCCCAGGGCGAATAGGATCATCACCCAGGCGGACGCACGAGCACCCGGCTCGGCGGCAGCAGTCGCAATTGACAAGGCTTCAGGAAACTCCATTGCGCCTCTTTCGAATCAGGCCGGATCGGTTCAAGCAGATGCGGTCCGCCATTGGTTCGTGCTCCACTCATTCTATGGCAAGCGGCCGCTTCGTGCAGGTGCAGTCCCCGTCTGCAGACGCCGCGCTGCACTATCAGCGCGGCGGTTCAAGAGTGCGGCATCGAATCGTCGCGTTCCATTCGACAGCGGCTGCGATGCAGTGGCTGAAGGCCGGTTGGCGGACCAGTTCACCTTTTGGAGGCAGCGACTCGGACGAAATCCGAAATGCCAGCTATCGGCGCCTGCTCGAACAAAGTATCGCGTGACGCAACTTTGCTGAAGCTGCATCGACCGAACGGACTCGGGAATCCTCCAGCAGCCAGAAACGGGAATTGTCGGAGGTCGCCTCTGTGCCGATGCCGACCCGCTGAGCCAAGCGCCCAACGCCACGGATGTGCGACTTGGACCACTTGACGAGATGATCTCACTTGCCGAGGCGTAGGACTCGGCGACAGCCAACTGTCCGCCATGCCTTGATGAGCCTGGAAATCAACATGATCGCCACGCTGTCGAAGCTCAAACGTCTCAGCAAGCGAAGCCGGCTGGCGGGGAGACACGCTCCACTTGATTTGGTATTCGGTTCCATCCCTGGGGCAGGTCAGCACCGAGATCGCAGGCGCCGTCTCGGGGCTGAACAATTGCCGCATGTTGTTCCGCGTTCACCGAAGCATTAACACGCATTGGCCACAGGACCGCTTGTGATCTCGCAGTTGCGCGTCAACAATAGCTCGGCTTCTGCTTCGTGCCCGCTGCCTGCTGGCACAACGACTCGTTGCTTCTCGGGGGATAGCGTCATGCACTGCAAATTGAGATCGGCGGTCTTTTGTACGATTCTCGCGATCACGGCGCGGCAAGGGTGGTCGCAACCTCTGCAGTGGAATCAAGCCACGGGGACGCACGGATACATCACGTCAACGAACTGGAATCCCAACGCCGTTCCGACGTTGGGCGTCGACGTGTCGTTTGGGCCCAATCTGGTCGCCCTCAACGTGGACGTCGTGTTGGCCTCGGCGGGGCTGGCGCAGGCCGACAATATGACGTTCACTGACGGAGTTGTTGAGTTCATCGGCTTTGGCGGCGTGCAGCTCAACAACAATGGCACAGTGACAATCGACGACGTCGCTGCCAGCAGCCTGGGCGACAGTGCGCTGGTGATTGTCAACGGTGCGGGCGGAATGGCGTGGGATAGCGTCGGCGACGCGACCGTGGGCGACACCGGTTTCGGTGCGCTCATGGTCAACAGCGGCGGCGACTTTACGAGCGCGAATCTTTACGTCGGCGACGATGCCGGTTCGGTGGGCGAAGTGAATGTCGACGGCGCAAACTCGATCTTGACCGCAGATGCGACGGGCGCGGCGTTTGGCATATTCATTGGCAATGCAGGTGCCGGCACGATGAACGTGACCGATGGGGGACGGGTTCGAACGACCGATACGGAGGGCGCTGCTGATATCTCACTGGGTTTCGCCGCTACGGGCGAAGGCACGCTTAACATTATCGGCCCGAATTCCGCCGTCATCGTCGAGGATCTTTTCGTTGGCGAAAGCGGCGCCGGACATCTGATGATCTCGGCGGGCGGACGGATGGACGGCAGTCTCGGCACGACCCCCGACGCGTTCGTCGCCCAAGCCGCCGACAGCACCGGCGACGTCACGGTCAACGGCGACGGCTCACAGTGGCAGGCCGCCCGCATCGAAATCGGCAACCTCGGCACAGCCACTCTCTCGGTAGAAGCCGGCGGTCTTGTGCGCAGCAACTCCAATGACATGACCCTCGGCGATGCCGGCGGCAGCGGCCGGGTCGCCGTGTTCGGCAGCGGAACCAACGCCTCGCGGCTGGAAACGGCAAATGACCTTTACGTTGGCAACATCGGATTGGGGCAGTTATTCATCGGCCAAGACCTGACAGGCACGGCCAACGGCGCTGGCGAATTGAGCGTCGGCAGCGACCTGCGCATCGGCGCCAACGCCGCAAACGCGATGGACAACACGGTCGTGCTCGATGGCGCGAACGTCTCGGCGACTGTCGCCGACGTTGTGTTTGCGGGCGAGCTTGGCAAGGGAACATTGGAGATCCGCAGCGGCGCGACGCTCGCTGCGGCCCGCCCTCGCATTGGCTCAAGCGCCGGCGCCGATGGCACATTGCTGGTCACCGGCGCCGGCAGTCAGCTCAGCGCGACAACGAACTTCATTGTCGCGACCAATGGCACAGGGCACGCCACGATTAGCGACTCCGGCGTATTAGTCACCAACGGCGACTCCTGGATTGGCTACCAAGGCGATGGCGACGGCACGCTGATTGTCGACGCCGCCACCGTCAATATTGGCGCGGGCAATAGCGGCAACTTCTTCATTGGCGGACGCAACGACGTCGCCAACGCCGGCGGCTCCGGCAGCGTGACTGTGCAAAACGGCGGTCTCCTCACGTCGGCGCTCGACACGATCATCGGCGGTAACGGCACTTCGAGCGGTTCGCTGACTGTCACCGGCGTCGGCTCGGTCGCCGATTTCAGCGACAATGGTCCTGGAAACACGATCAACGACATTACGACGATCGGCAGCGTTGGAGGAGGCGAGGTGGATGTTCTGGCCGGCGGACGGCTCGACGCAGAAGCGATCTGGTTGAATTCGACCTCCGGCAACGCCCAGACGGTCGATCTCACCGTGGACGGTGCAGGTTCCACCGTGAATATCGACGGCGCCTTCGTCGTTGGCAACCAAGGGCGCGGCGCCGCCACGATAAGCGGCGCCGGACAGGTCAACGCCGCCTTCAACCCCGACGCTAACATTACCAATCGGCGAGTGATCATCGGCAACGGCGCTGCCAGCGACGGTTCCAGTCTCACGATCACCGGCGCCGGCAGTCGGCTCGACTATTTCGACACGGAACGCATTAGCGTCGGCCTGAACGGCGGCAGCACTTCAAGCCGCGCCAAGTTGGAGGTGCTCGACGGTGCAGTGCTGCAAGCCGTGCAGCGCGACGGCAGCAACGTCGTCACGAGCCAAGGCTTCGTCGTGGTCGGCGACGAAGCCAACGCCCACGGCCAGATCGACGTCGACGGCGCGGGCTCGCTGATCGAGGCCCGCTATCTTGAACTCGGCCAGCAAAACGGCGCCAGCGGCATCGTCAATATCACCAACGGCGGCTTGATCACGCTGACAGAGTTCTCTGAAGTCGGAGCTTTAGGAAACGGCACGGGCACGATAAACGTCGCGGGCGCCGATGCGCGATTTGAGGTCGCGGGCGCTCTCTCCGTGGGGGCCAGCAGTACAGGCGCGACCGGGACGCTCAATCTGGCTGACGGCGGCGCCGTGACCAACGGCGACCAGGCCTTCGTCGGACGCTTTTCGACGAGCACTGGCGTCGCCAACATCGGCGGGGCTGGCGCTCCCGCCAGATGGGACGTCGGCAACAGCCTCTACATCGCCGGTACGGAAGATCTTTCGATTTCGGGCAGCCAAACCAGCGGCAGCGGGACTGTCAACATCTTGGCCAACGGCCTGGTCGACGTCACGGGAACCACCGTGATCAAAGACCGCGGCACAGTCACGCTCAACGGCGGCGAGTTGGCAACGGACGCCTTTCTGTTCCAGGATTTTGCGGACGCGAGCCGGCCCGGAAGTCCGACGTTCACCTTTAACAGCGGCGTCGTCCGCTTAACCAACAGCACGGGGAATACCATCGACTCATCGCTCCTGGACAATCTATTCGGCGGCGGACCGACGACTTTGCACGCCGGTCAGCATCTGGCGATTGACGCCGTCGCCGTGCTCAGCGCACCGCTGCGAGTCAATGGCGGTACGTTGAGCGTGGGCGGCATCTCCAATGCGAGCTTCGCCAATGTCGACTTCGACGCCGGTACGCTCAACTTTACCAACCAGAACGTTTCAGTCGGCGCCACGGGATTGCTGGGAACTTCGTTCGTCATCGACGACGACGAATCGCTCTGCGTGCCGAACAACGGTCTGACCGTCGACACGGGCAGCGATCTGAATGTGATTCGCGGCGTCCTGCAGGCCGATAGTGCGATGAACAATGGTTTGCTGGTGATTTCGAACACCCCCAATGTCGCATTCACCGGGGTAGACGGCCTGACGAATAACGGTCAACTCGTCGTCATCGATTCAACCATCGCCGGCGCCGTCGCCAACATTGACGGCGACATCGAGATCGTCGGCTCCGCAAACTTCGCAAATGGCATTGCCCTCTCCGCGAGCGGCTCGCTCGGAATCGACCTCAACGGACTCAACAACTTCGACTCGCTGCTGATCGGCGGCAATGCGACGCTGGGGGGAGCGCTCGACGTTCAGGTCCATGGTTTCACTTTGGCCAGCGGCGACCAATTCGAGATCCTCGACATCGAGGGCACTGCCAATGGCGCATTTACCGGTCTCGCGGACGGCGCGCTGGTCGGCAATTTCGGCGGCGTCGATCTGTTCATCGACTACGACGGCGGCGACGGCAACGATGTGGTGCTGTTCACCGCCGGCCTACTCGCCGACACCGAGCCCGACGGCGATGTGGACGGGGCCGATTTCTTGGCGATTCAACGCACCAATCCTTCGCTGATCACCGCCTGGCAGGCCGAGTTTGGTATGGGCGTCGGGGCACGAGTTGCTTCGTCATCCGTGCCCGAGCCGACGGCTGGGGGGCTATTGACTGCCCTAGGGGGCTTATTGCTTGTCGCCAGTCGGCAACGCTCACGCGCCGACCGCCGCGCTGCCGACGCAAGAAAATGAACCGTTGGATATCCCGTTGAGGGCTCGTCGTTGGACGACCGGATCCGAATCGGGACGCTTGCTAGGTCAATTTGACGTCAGCCTCCCCGGGAATCGATTTGAGCCACGAGTTGGATCTTCCGCGTGACTACGCGCAGGCGGTGAACAAGCGTCACGGCGCCGCTGATGATCAATCGAGAGCGGCAGCGGGCGACGAACGAGGGACCTGTATCGCTGCGCAGATGCTCCGGGCTCCGCGGACGACCAACAGATACCGCAACACGTCGATCACTTGCGACGACGTGATCGGCCAGTCGAACTCGATCGCCAGGCTTTCGCGGGGCAACCCGTCGATCACCGCCAGCAGCCGCAGCCTGCGATTCGACTCGGTCCGGTTCACCCATAGGTCATAGCTCCAAACGTGGTTGCGACGCTCGGCCCGCTTGCTCGCGCCGCGGGCGATTCTCCCAGGAAGACTGGACAAGGTTCAGAGGGGAACCCCAATGTCATCAATCCGCCAGGGGTCGTCCGCAACAGCCGTTGCGAACGAAGCTGACTCTGCTTCGTCCAACCAAGTCAAAGAGTCTGCAGCTATCCGTCTGCGAGAGACTTGTGACAAGAACACGTCTTCGATAGCGCGGTCGCGCGTGCTGCGTTCTACCACTTCAGGCGACGAGGCTTGTGGGGCTTCCGGCGAAGGGCCGCGCGCGGCGTCGGCTGGGACAGGCGCATGCAACCACCAGATGACCATGGACGCCTGTTCCAACGCCTTGGTTTGGCTGACTTCATTGAATTGGGAGTTTTCAGGTGAGCGGGAACTCGAGGTTGTGATTGTGGCCAAGGCGACCGCGTCAATGGAATCATCAGCATCCACCAGGGCAGCCACAGTCCCAACGACCGCACTGGCGCCATAGTTCGCTTGCCAGTATGAGAGATCAGCTGCGCCGACCGCGCCGTCGCCATTCGCATCGCCGCCGCTCACTGCGGCGCCGCTGGTGATCCCAAATCCGCGCTGCCAAGCGAGAAGGTCTGAACCGTCAACATCCGAATCTCCATCGAAATCGCCAGGCGTGCCTGCCGCTTGTGCACCGCCCGGCGAGGGAATCGCAGCATTCCAGCTAGCTCCCAGGTCGCCGTAGTTCTCGGTACTTGAGCGATGAAGCGATTGGCCCGTGCCATCGGCGCCGGTCGGCCAGGGAGCGGCGTCATCGTAGATCACTCGATCGACCAGGTAATGGACAGGCCCCGGATCGCCCGCGGGCGGCTCCGTGGGCGCAAGGAGTCTTACGGAGCCGCCGCCGTTACCTAGCGAGCCGTCCGTCCATGGGCCCAGTAAGTTGACGCTGTCAGAAATGCCGTAAGTTGCGCGAAACTCGGCGGCGAGCGTTGCATTGCTGGGATCGAACGAGACGAGTGCCAGCCGCCCCCCGTTGGCAAGCGTCGTCCCGGCAGGAAAGTCGAAGTCAACACCCCCTCGCAGCCTCCAGTCGGTGAGGAGGATCGAGCCGCCTGAGCGATTGGTCAGTTCGACAAACTCAAGCTGTTTCTCGGTAATTGTGCTGCCGCCGGGAGGAGGAGCTGGATGGTAGTGCAGCTCTGAAATGACGATGGCCCCGGGACGGTGGGCTCCATTAGCGCTGCCCAGCGAGGTCGCGGTCAGCGGGAACAACTCGCCATTGCCGTTTGGGATGCGGCCCAGCGAGACGCCGCTCAGCGTGGCGTCAAACTCCACACGGTCGGCAAACCGGATCGGCCTGCCGGAACCATCGACCTCGATCAGCCAAACATCGTCGCCGCCGGCTGACAGCCCAAATGAGTTCGCGCCGACATTGAATTGGCTTTCGTTGAAGGTGAGGTAGGCCCCGCTTGCCAGGGTGCTGCCCGCGGCGATCTGATACTTGAAATAAATGTTGTTGCTGTCGGAGAGCCACCAGTTGCCGATATCGACCGCAGCGCCGCTCACATTGAGCAGCTCAATCGTATCGAGCACAGGCGCGTCGGTATGAGCTAACACTTCATTGACGACGACGTCCGGAGTGTTGGGAAGCGGGGCGGCCCCCGGCGTCCCGCCAAAGGCGGTGCTGCTCCGCCAGTTCTCGGGATCGTCGAAGTCGCCGCCGAGATCGATGACGACCAACGAGCTGCCCTTGCCGTCCGCTCGCCCCGGCCAGTCCCCGCCATCGGAATAGGTAAACCGCTGAATCGTGCTCCCGGTGCCGTCCACCAAGTGAATCTCTTCGGTGCTCGACAGCCCTGAACTGTTGGCGAACTCCCCGGCGATCGGCAGTCCCGTGCCGTAGCGCGATTCAAACGCCGCCTGATTGCGAACCAGCACGAGGCGTCCGTTCGGCGCCAGTTCCGTGATGGCGCTGTCGCCGGTGAATTGATACTCAAGCTCCCCTGTGAGCTGCACGCCGATCAACTGGGCGGTCGTGGTCGAGCTCAGGTTGACTAGCTCGATGAATTCAAACTGGTTGTCTTCAAGGTCCAGTTCGCCGAGACCCGGTACCGGGTTGGCATCGTGAGGATGGTAATTGATCTCGCTCACGACAATGTTGGGCCGGCTGATCACCACGGCCTGCTTCGAGTGACCGCTGAAAACCGAGCTTTCAGCGACAAGATGCGAGGGGTCGTAGGCCCGCGCCGTGATTAATGCATTCTCCGTGACCTGAAACGGTCCGGTGTAGAGTATCGCATTGGGCGAAAAGGAGCCGGTGGCGCCCATCCCCGCGACGATCCGCGGAGAAATCAAAAAGTCGCTACTCCCAGAACCATTGTTCACCCCATGAATCGCAAGAACGTTTTGACCTGCCTGCAGCAATCCTAAGTGCGCCGACAGGTCAAAACTGAGGAACTGTTCTGCTTGGTTGTCTGGGTGATCATTCGTGGTCCGATCATTCCAGGCGACGGTGGGCGGGAGATTGTCGGATCGGGCGACCTCAGTGCCGTTCAGGTAAGCGACGAATCCGTCATCGTATTGGATTTGCAGCGTCAAATAGTCGTAATCGGGAAGGCTCCCGTTGATCGTGAACGGGGCGCGAACATAAGCCGCAGGGGTGAGCGGGTTGCCGAACATCTCCGCTTCAACATCGAGATTAAAGTAGGGACCGTAGTTCGTGGAGGTCGTCTCGTAACCGACGCCGCCGGCGCCATGGAGCCAAGACGCGTCGTTAAAACCGACGGCGGTCCAACGCGTTCCCAGCGATCCATTACTCGGCACGTGGACGGCAACCTGCGACCCCGCAGCAAGCAGCGTTTCCTCGTTCGTACTGGCGTTCGTCTTTGCACGGGGATCCGTGCCGTCCAGTGTGTAATAGATGTCGCCCGCCGGGGCGCTGAGCGTGGCCACGTCGCCGGCAACCACAATCAACGGCGATTCCACATATTGCTCGTCGATCCAATCGAACCGCTCGCCGACGAACCACTTCATGATGTCAATGTAGTCGCTGTAAACCTCCGGCGAGCCCGTCCCTACGGGCGAGTTGTCGGGGAAGCTGCCGATCTTCGTGCCGTCGGAGTTATAGAAAAACGCATTGGGCCATTGGTAAGTATCAGCGCCATAGCCATTGACCCCGGTCCAACGTGAGAAGTTGCGGCTCACCGGATCGGTATGGACGCCCGCGCCCGGATTCGGATTGCCGTTGGTCACCAGGGCGACCGCCGCGTCGATGTCGACGTTCATCTTTGCAGGATGGAGGACCGTCTCTCGCAACTCCTGCCAACGATCAATGATTCTTTGCACAAAGTCGGGATCTTGGAAGAGCCGTCGCCAGTAGGGGTAGTTTCCAGAATCGTTAAGGATGTTCCCGTCATTGGAATACCCGTCGTGCAGCCAGCCCTCGGGATACGAAGCCTGCAAGGCAAAACTGGCGTTGGAAAGGGAGAGGTTATAGTCCCACAGCGGACCTTGCACGATCTTCCCGCCGCGGTCCTTGTAGAAATAGGTGCTGAGACGGAAGCCATCGACGTTCTTGGTCATCTCGGCGACGATCCACATGTTGACCCAGGAATCGACGTCGATGTATTTCGCGTAGCCAATTTCCGGGTCCTGGAAATTGGGACCGTAGAGCACGCTTTCGAATTCGTTGATGTGATCGATCAGCCAGTTGCGCTGCGCGACTCCCCACGGAGTCGCGTCGTGCTCATCGGGTTCGACGCTTCGATAGTCGACTCCGGCGGAGGAAGTCCACCAGACATCGCCTTGAGAGGACTCTGTCTTGTCTTTCTTCCAGATGTACCCGCCGGTGATTTCCGGTTCGCTCAGGTCTGTGGGTTCAAGCTTCGCAATGTCGACCCGATTATCGCCGACCTTGATTTTCTCAAGAAGCACGTACGTACCGCGATAATCAGCGCCGTAATGCACGTCGCCGCCGTTGGCGTTGACAAACACCTCGACCAACTTGGTGCGCGGGGCCTCCAATCCCATCTCCGTTCCCCATTGAAACGTGAGGTAATTGTTCAGCTGCGTCTTGTCAGAAAACGGTCCGTTGAGCACCCAATCCGATTCCGCCGGCAGGCCGAACAGCGAGACATCGAGATCATCCGTCGCGCTACCAGGGAGGATGCCCGTGTCACTGTGCCCTTCGCCCCAGATTTCGAGAGCATACTGCTTCTTGGCCCAGCCTTGAGAGCTACGCCCCCGGATGTGCATGCCCGTGCGGCCCGCGTACTGCGCCGGATCGGTGATCACGGTGACGCCGTCTTCGCCCGGATCGATGAACACCGCGGACGCGGGCACAAAATCATCGGATTCGAAATCGACCGCACCATTGCCGAAGGAATCGAAGACGATCAGCGGCAAATTCGACTCAAACGCCTGACCTGTCCCTCGAAAGTTCGTCAGTGTCGAACCGATTTTGATGAAACTCTCACTCTGCGTCGGTCCTTGGGCAATACTGCCGACGAACGCGGCGGCTCGAATGCGAGTCGACGAAGCAACGAAGAGCGGCCCCGTGTAGAGCGTGGAACTGGCGGTGGGAATCGCTCCGTTGGTGGTGTAACGGATACTCGCCGTTGGGTGGTCTGTCGCCAGCGCGAGGCTGAAGTTCGTGGAGAACGTGCCGCCGGATCGCGAGAACTCGACCGTTCCCGCTCCCAAGCCGTTATCTTCGCCAGGCGAGGGATCGCTGAAGTAGGTTTGCTGCCCCAAGTCATAGACGCCGCCCGTCTCTCGTAACCCGTACGAAATATCCGCCGCTTGTTCGGGGAACGTCGGGGCATATTCGTGAACCACCGTCATCGCGGGGTCGACGAGTGCAAGGTACTCGCCAGATCCTGAGAGAGCAAAATCGGTGTGCAGATTGCCACCGCCGTCGATGTAAGTTTCCGTTTCCTGGCCTGAGGCGAACACGACCAGATACTCGCCCGCCGGAATCACAGACTGAGGCGCCGCCGAGAACGTCCATTTGTCGAGATTCGCTGCATTGTCGGTGAGGTGCCAGCCAGCCAGGTCGATTGCGCTGCCGGTCGGATTGTGGATCTCAATCCAATCGGAAGAGTTGCCATCTCCGTCCGCAAGCGTCGAGTCGTTGACCGCCATGAATTCGGTGATCAGCGGCGCCGTGCTTAGCACAACCCGCGGCTCGAGCGTTTCGAAGGTCAGCGACCGCTTCTTGTGCATGCGACTCTGTCTTGCTGTTCGCATTGGAATCTGTAGCATTTCGGGCAATACTTGAGTCGTGTCAGCGGGACGTTTCAGAAACAGCACTTCGTGCCAACTGTCCAAGAAGCACCCGTCTCGTGTCTCCGCTGTGATTTTCAGCCGTTGGACAAAGCTAGTGAAGGAAGAGAAAGTCTTGCGTGCCGCTCGTCGTGCTCTCGGCGGCCACGCGGAAGTACGAGTGCCAATCCCGAATAGAGGCTGGAACGTCTGCTCCAGCCACTTCCAGAGTAGCTTGGTTTGCCATCGGTGTCATCACTTGACGACCTGACGCCGCTTTTCTTGCTCACCCTCCCACATGAGAAGAACAGCTCACTGCCGAATCCCTGTTGGCGTCGGCATCCTGCCGATAGCTTGCGCCGCCAAGTCGGTTGGCAACGCGGGACAGTGCGATAGCATCGGCGTAGCCGACCCCGGGGGGGGACCGCAGAGAAAGACGGCCGCGGCGGCGAGGATTCTCGCCAGGAGCAAGAGGCGCCTTCCCAGAAACCGCGTCGCTGCAATTGCGATTCGACGACCCGGCAGCGGAATTCCCCGGTCCGCACATTTTTCGGCGGACGTGACAAATTCACCATAATACCGTTTGCGCGACGCTGGAGGCGACATCGTCCACTCGCGACGGCCACAGGCGTCGCGCCTGGCGACCCGCATTGCTTATGCGCTCACAATCCTTCGGCTTTGGCATCGATCAAATCGTCAGAGGGCACGCGCGGCTGCCTTCGGATCGGCGATACGGCCTGCTTACGAATGACGCCGCCAGGACGGCCGACGCCCCGCACACGACGAGTCGTCAAGCGTTGCTGCTCGCCGGGGTCCCCCTGGCTAGACTCTTTTCTCCCGAACATGGGATCGGCGCCGCAGCAGACGACGGTGCGATCGTACCCGACGGCGTGGACCCGACGACTCAACTGGAGGTGGTGAGTCTCTACGGCGAGAGGATGCGTCCTGAGCGAGCAATGCTTGACGGTCTTGATGCCGTCCTCATCGACTTGCCAGACATCGGCGCTCGGTTCTATACGTTCATCTGGAGCATGTCCTACATGCTCGAAGCCTGTGCAGAAGCCCGCATCCCCGTGTGGATCTTGGACCGACCAAATCCGATCGGGGGCGACTTGGCCATGGCGGAAGGCCCCATGCTCGACGTCGACTCGTGCGCCAGCTTCCTGGGGCGACACCCGGTGCCGATTCGGCATTCGCTGACGATCGGCGAACTGGCTCGGCTGTGGAACGACGAGCAACGTCTGCAAGCGGAAATGCACGTTGTCCCAGCCGTCGGATGGAAACGCTCGGATCATCAACCGGCGACTGGGGCGCCGTTCGTGCCCACTTCTCCGGCAATGTCCCGTTACGCCGGCGCCCTATTCTATCCCGGCATCTGCTTGTTCGAGGCGACGAATGTGAGCGTCGGGCGAGGCACGAGGCGCCCTTTCGAGCAGATCGGGGCGCCGTGGCTCGACGCAGCGGCGCTTCACGCGGCTTTTACAGGTCTCAAGCTGCCAGGAGTCGCGTCCGAGCCGGTTTCGTTTACGCCGTCCATCCCGCCACACTCCGGTCAGCGTTGCCACGGGATTCGACTGAAGATTATTGCCCCCGAGAGTCTGCGTCCCGTCGAACTGGGCTTATTGTTGTTGGCGATTGCGATCGAGCACGCTCAAGGCGCGTTTCAATGGCTCCGATATCCGACGGCCGCAAATCCGCAAGGCGATCGCCATTTCGAGTTGCTGGTGGGCCGCTGCGACGTCGTGGAGATGCTCGAAAACCGCCATCAGGACGTGCGGCAGAGGATCCAATCACTGATCGCAGTGCCCGATTGGCAAGGACGAGTTCAACCGCATCTCATTTACTCGGACGCCAATTGATTCTCCTACTCCACGGTCGATCGAGAGTGAATGCTGATGCCGATTCGTCTCGCATTGATGCACAATAGCTCTGCCGCAGAACTCAGCCAATTGCAGTCGGCCAACGTCAAATACTCAGGTCGACTTCAAGATCTGCGGCAAGACTGCGGAAGTTCTCCTCGTCCGGCGAAGTATTCCGCCAGCTGTTCCTCTTCGTCGCAGCGAAACCTCAGTCGCTCGAGGATATTGCGCTCCCGACCAGCCAATTCCACAACGCACAAACTGAGAGACTGCTTATGAAGGTCGACGTCCACGCAACGCATGGCTTGCTCCTTGCGTGAAAACCAGATAGTTGAGAAAGACGCTGGTTTATCACGATTCCCACAGGACGCCACAATATGGATCGGCCCTCGCTTTCTTCAAAGTCTCACGTTGGCTTTGAGCGCGGCTCCGAACCGGCGGTCCCACTTCGCTGAATTCAAGTGACCACTGACCGTCATCTCGATTCCCGAACCAAACGGAGTGCGAGCTTCTGGGGCATTTTGCACTTTGAACGAGGGCTGGGATCATGCCTCCGAAGCGTTCTCCGGAAGAGCAGATCGCGTTTGCCGTGCGGCAGCATATGCCAGCGGCACATGTGTCTCGATTCGCATTGACTCCCTTATCGAAGGCAAAGTTCTTGTTGATTGGATAGACTGCCCAAAAGCTGCTTCGAAATCAGCCAACAGCTCAGAGAGGCGACTGTCCCGACGGAATTGCTCGTCATGAGCTTCGGCTGCGACCTGAGTTTCAAACAAATCCAGCTCGGGCAAACGGGTTGCCTCGTAGGCGTCCGGCACGACCCTGCGAGTGAAAGTCTCCGCCGCGAAATCAAACAACTGCTCGTATTCCGTGCGAGCTGAGAATTCGGCGAAGCCAGCGTCAAGCCGCGCCATGCGTGCCGTATGACCTGGCTCTTCCCAAGACGCAACGGACAGCGCCGCCTGGTGCGTCAGGGCAGTTGTCGCCACATGATCGTCGACCGCGACCGCCGCGGACAGGGAGCCGCCGAGTTGGCGTTGCCAAACCAAGAAATCACCGCCATCAACCAGACCGTTCGCCGAGCCGTCGGCGCCGGTTCCTGCCGACACGCTCTTGCCGAAGTCGTGTGACCATTTTTCAAGATCGGCCCCGTCGACTAATCCGCTTTCGTCGAAGTCGCCGGAGATTGCGGGCGGGCCGACGAGGTCGATGGGATTCGTATCTAGCGACTCGCCCCGATTGCCCCGTCCATCGGTCGGCGTGATTCGCAATTGGTAGGTTCCTGTCGGCAGGCCCGTCGTGTCCCACGCGAACTCATCCGACCAAGTGCTCGTTCCCGTCGCCAAGTCATAGCCGCTCTGAGAAGCCGCGCTGACGCGTTCGAAGGCTTGACCTGCCGAATTCCACGTTGCACCGCCGTCGTTGGTCCAATCGATTTGAACTCGATTATCTTCCTGTACGGTCCATTGATCCATCGCCCCGGTTTTCCAGTCATCGGTCAGCGTCCAGGCGACAGAGACCGACGACTGCGTCGGATGCACGGTTGCGGAAGCCGTTTCCAATTCCGGACTCATCAAATCCCCAAACGCATGCAGCACGCGCACGCGGTCTATCGGAATGTTGGAGCCCGTAATGCGAAAGTCAGCCCCGCCGTTTTGACGGTTGCCGAAGCGGGCGTCGTCCAGGTAGAAGCGTGCCGTCCGCCATTCGCCGCTGTTTTGAAGCGACACGGGCGTCGCATTATTGTACGGCGTGCTGGTGGCATCGTACTGAATGTTGAGACTGCCTGAGCCGACGTCTCGATAGACGATTTCGACCACGGCGTTCAATCCCGCTCGCACCTCGTTGGCGTACGCGTCATCGACTCGCATGTACATGTAAAGCGAGGTCGGCGAACCACTGAGTTGTCGGACGCTCCGGCCGTCGACGATTGTCGCTGTTGTTTGTCCGTCGCCGCTGAACTCCGCTTGCTGCAGACCCCCAGTCGAGTTTGAGGGCCCCAGGTCCGTTTCCGCAGTCAACACGCTTTCTTTGATCACACGCACGCGACGCACCTGCAAGTGTCCGCCAACCTTCGCCAACCGGAAGTCGCCGCCGCCATTTTGACTGTTGCCAAAGCGGGCGTCGGGAAGCTCGAAACGGTGCGTTCGCCACGCGCCGCTATCGGTCAGCATCGCGGCTGCACTCGGACGGTAGACGTCGCTGGTCGATTCGTACTCCGCTTGAAACTGGCCGATGCCCGCGTCGAGGTATTCCACCTCAATTGTCACGTCACGACCGTCTTGCTCCTCAAACAGAAATCCGTCGTCGACGGCGAAATACAGATAATCGTCAGACGAGAAGATCGCGTAGAATTGTTGTCCGTCCACTGTATACGACGTCGTCTGGATTTGTCCGTCGGGATTGCTGAGCGTGGCGAGCCGGTCGCTCTCGGCGGCTTGCCAAACCGCTTCGCCGCCGACGTTTGAGCGATTTGCGAGTTGCTCCTCCGACGGGATCGCATCGTCGATGACGATCTTCTCCTGAAGCGCCTGCTTGGCCTCTCCCGTCAGCGCCAACCACCAATCATTGGGACGAGGGTCGCTGATCTGGTAAGTCAGCGAATCGCCCTCGGCATCCAGGTCCGGCACTGGCGGATCGTCGCTTGCGGGAATGATATTCGTGCCTTCGTCGTACTCATCAAACATCCCGATGAAAAACCAGGGAGCATCGGTCTCGTTGGCGGCGTCGCTAATCATCCGCCAGTAGAATTCGCCGTCCTCGCGGTCCCGCGACGTGGCTCTGTCGTCATTCTGGAGGTGCGTCCACGAGAACCCCGGAAAGATATGGGGAATGTGGTCCGTCACCCCGTCGAGGACCGATTCGTTGGGGGCGAAAGAATTTCCGCCCGCCCAGTATCCCTGCCAAGGAATGTAGGCGTCGTGCAGTCCCGCGTTGGCGATCTGTCCAGCCGCCTGCGTATGTCGCCCCGCGCCCACGACGTAGACGCCCCGTGAATGGAAAAAATCAATGAGGTCGGCTTGTTGTGCGGTCGTGTAACTGTTGCTGCCTGTCACGTAGAGCCCGAAGATCGCGACGACTGGCTTGCCGCTCTCGCGTTGGTAGTGCGAATCGTTGAGCATGTCGAAGCCGTTGGGATCGGCCAGGAACTCCCAGTCGTCTTTCACTTCTTGGATTCTCTGCCAACGCTGCGCTTCGGTTCCGCCATTCTGAATGTCGTATTCAATGGACCACGTGCGACCCTCGCGGTGCGCCGCATCGCGAGCATTGACAACCGGCCACTGCGGTTCGCC
Organism: Planctomycetaceae bacterium; assembly: GCA_002702655.1. GTDB lineage: Bacteria > Planctomycetota > Planctomycetia > Pirellulales > Lacipirellulaceae. Next base: position 48,204 of record PABB01000008.1, on the reverse strand, counting down.
GACGTAGGAGCCGTCGGGTTGCTTGAACATAAACGACCCGCGGAATCGCTGCACGAACACGCCGTCGATATCGTGCTGTCGCATCCATTGAAAATGTCGATTCACGACTGACGAGTCGGCCGACGAAAACAAGTAAGCTTGCGCGCCGCTCGCGGTCGTCACTCCCGGCACGGCAAACACCTCGGACGCGTCATAGTCGTTGACGTCAGGCCACTGTTCGACGGACCAGTCGCCTGGACGACCCCAGTGGACGTATCCCTCGTCGGCCGCGTCGTTCGGCGTGTTGAACCAACCTTGATAACCAGCCAAGACCTTGCCCCGCAGCGTCGAGGCATCGACTGAGCGACTCCGGCCCGTGTAGGGAGATTCCCAGGGCGGCGCCCACGCCCACTCCAATCCGCTGTCGGGAAACGGCGCATCGGACAATTCCACGGAAAGCACGGGCACGCCGTTCGCCACGAGACGGAAATCGTTGCCATTGCCGCCATTGGCAAATTCGACGTTCTGCAGGTAATGATAGGAGCTGACGAATTGCTGCGTGTCGACGCGGGACGAACGCGTATGGAACTCGGTTTGGTCGAAGTTGCTCGCCACGCTGTCGTATTGCAACTTGACGACGCCGGAGCCCTCGTCGAAGTAATTCACTTTGACGTACATCGGATCGCCGACCTGAAAGCCGGGAAACGCGGCGGGCGTGGCGTTGTAGTAGAGATAGGCCGGGCCCACGACGACGCTTGCCCCCTGTCGCTGTTCAGTCGCCCAGACGCCGTCGCCGCCATTCGTGGAAGGGGTCGTGAAGGTGACGACCGACAACATCTGTCGCTCTTCCAGCCTCTCGAAAGTTGCTCGACGGCGTTTGCTGCAATTTTGGTTCATCGGTGTCTTCGTCGCCTTCAGGTCTCCCCGCGTGTCCTGGCCGCATCACGCTGCTGCCAATTGGCGTGGCGATGAGGGCAATGGCCGCCCTCGCCCGAGCGCGACCGCATCGCGCATCGAGCCGACGCCCTGGCGGGATCTGTTGAGAATGGCGCAGCCCAGGCGAGCGACCGCCGGTAGTGCGCCGCCCCCAACAAGAAAGGTTGAACCAAGCCGCCCCCCGGCTTGGTTCAACCTAGTCACAAACCACGATACAGCCGGGGCCAGTGATTCGCCCTAGTTGCGACGCCGCCGCGCGACCACGCAGCCGGTCAGACCGAGTCCAACCAAAAGAATCGCAGATGGTTCAGGAACGGCGACATAGGCGGTCGTAAATCCTGCATTCTTGGTCGTGTCGATTGCCAGATTGGCCAGTCCGGGAACGCCGTTGCCGCCGATCTGACCAGCGTTGGCGTAGGCGGTGAGCACGCCGACGAAGTCACCGGGCAGCCGGAGCTCTCCGGAGCCTGAAATGTCGATTCCCGAGGCGCCGAAGATCGACTTCCCAGTGTCATCAATATTGTTGAGCGACAACAGGCCGCCGTCGAGAATATTGACCGTGGCCGAACCGCCAGTCGCCGTCGATGCGTTGTTCGTTCCCAAGCCCAGAATGCCGCCGGTTTGGTTGAGAGTACCGCTGATGTTAATCGTCGCGGTTCCAGTCACGCCCCACCACAGGTGGCTGGCCACGTTCACGACGCCGCCGCTCTCAATCGTGATCACCCCGTCGGAATCGTTGTTTGCAGCCCACAGGATTCTTCCGACGTTGACTTCGCCCCCATCGTTGACAACCAGCGTGCCGGTCGCGTTGGTATTGTTATTCCCGGCGAGGATATCCGAATCGGCCGTGAGAACGCCGCCGCTATTGACTTCGACGGTCCCGCTTTCGTCGACGCCAATCTGAACGCGACTGACCGCGGGAACGGAGGAGTTCACCGTCACGGTACTGCCGCCCCAATTGATTCGCGCATCGTCGGCCGAGCCAGGCAAACTGGAGCCGGCAGCACCGCTATTGTTGGGATTGAGACCCCATCCGGGGCCTGTCCCGTCCGTGATCGTGGTCCAATCGCCGCCCATCCGATAGCGATAGACAGCAGCGTGCGATTCCACGGCCGCGAGTAGAGACACTATTGCCAATACCAACGCAGCGCCTAACACCGTGACTCGTCTCATGAGACCATCTCCCTCTACAGAAGCAAAAACAAAAAGCTGTCAGTTCGATACCTCAACCCTGTGCGACAATGACTCGCTCTGGGTAGCGCGAGTTGCAATGATTTTTCCGCCTCGCGGCGCGAGGCTCAACGACTCGATTCGTGTTCCTTCGGCGACCGGACTTCGCAAACATTGCCGGATGGGTCGCAGCGTCATGTGCAGCAACGCGGAAACCGTTCGACGCTGGCCCTCGGGTCGCTCGCTTTGAGCCCGTCGAAAGCATCTGATCTGCTTGCCCACCGCGTTTCATAAACTCGCCGACTCGCTTAAAAGGGAATGTTGGCGACCGTGCCGTCTTGGCGGTCCCCCATCGCATTGAACACGACCAATTCAATGTCGTAGTTAATGAGCGCTACGTGGCCGTCGGCGAACACCGAGTTGAAGCCGGCCGGGTGAGCCGCCCCGAAGTGGAAACCATAGCCATCCAGGTCGCGGTGCTCTCTCTCGTATTGGTTAATCTGGTCGGCGCTCGTCGGGCCAGGCACGTCAGGGCCTGGCGGATAGCCGGTGTAGCGGACAATGTCCGGATCCCAGCCGTCGGTCCATCCGATATCGTCGAACGGCGCGCCGACTTCGTACAGATTCCCATAGAGGCGCTTCTCGCCGACCGCGATCGTCGTCGAAAGCCCATCGGTGATGTGCTTCGGCTTACATGGCTGTCCCATGCCCGTCCGCACGATGACGCCCTGGTAGCTGACGGGATAGATTTTTCTGCCGTTGTATCTCAGCAATTGGTTCGCCGCCGCGACGACGTCGCCATGCACGACGCCCTGCCAGTACCAGGGGTCATAGCTGAGCCGATCAAGATCAAGAATATTGGCTGGGGTTGCCGAGGCGTAATCCGTGAGCGCGCATCCCTCCTGGCATGCATCGGGATTCTCGGCTGTCCCGTTATAGCTGACAACGGGACTCCGCCTGGAGGGGCACACATAGATTGGCACCGGCGTCGCGCGGACCACTCGGTCACGCTCCGCATCTCCTGCGCCGTATCCCTTAGAAACATCCTGCAAAGCCGTGTTCTCGATGTAGGGCAGGATTTGAACCATCCATCCGTACCCCTTGCCATATACGACGCTGGCGGCCCCCTCATCGTGCCACGGCTCCGACCCGCCCGTGGGGAATTCGCGGATTGCCGTTTCATAATTGAGCAGTGCGATGCCCATTTGCCGCAGCTGGTTAACGCAGGTCGCGCGCCGGCTCGCCTCGCGCGCCGCTTGAATTGCCGGCAGCAGCAGTCCCACCAGCACGCCAATGATCGCAATCACGACAAGCAGCTCCACGAGCGTGAAACCACGGCCAAGCTCGCGATTCGAACCCATGCTTTTGACTCCTTTGCGTGGCGAGCGCCATCCCAGGGCGCAATTGAGCTTGGCGAATTAGCAGCTCTTTGGTCGAGTGCGTCGCTGACAGCCAACGACGCGGCGAATCAAGACAACCAGGCGGCAACTAGACTGCCCGAAAGCGTCGAGCCACAGGCCCAACGAAGCAGGCGCCCAAGACAATCAAGGACAAGCTGCACGCTTCTGGCACAGCCGCGGCGGACGACAGCGAAGCCGGAGCGAGAGTGACCACGGTTTGCAACGAGGCCCCGCCTCCAAAGTTGGCTTGCCAATCGGCCAAATCGCCAACCGTTTGGTTCCGCTGCCACTCCAGAAAATCGACGCCGTCGACTGCGCCGTCGCTATTGAAATCGCCGGGAACGCCTCCCCCGACGGCCTCGACGGAGATGGAGACATTGCCCGCAACGCCGTCGCCGAACAAGAGATTCGCGTCGCGATATCCTTCGAGAACTGCGGTGAAGTTCCCCGGGAGCGTGACTCTGCCGGTCCCCGTAATATCGATTTTTGAGCCGGGCTGTATCGAAAGCTGCGTTCCGCCGGCATGAATATTGAATAGATTCAGCTCGCCGCCATCCATCACGTTTACGACAGCGGTCCCGCCTGGCAGATTGAAATCTTGCGTTCCTAGCCCGAGTATGCCGTCGCCGTTGCCGTTGGGGAATTGATTCAGCGTACCGCTGATATTGACTTCGGCTTCCCCCTTGCCGCCCAGCCAGAGGTGACCTGTCACGTTCATCACGCCGCCGGCGTAGATATTCAGGAATCCGCGCGTGGTGTCGTTCACCCGCCCCATGAATAGATTGTTGCCAACGTTCACGACCCCGCCGTCATAGATATCCATAATACCGTCGACGGAATTGTTGTGCCCGACATTGACGTCGAGCGTCGTCGTCAGAATCCCGCCGTCGTTCACTTCCACGACGCCGCTCTCGTCGACGCCGATCAGCAGCCTTCTAAACACTGGAGCTTCGTAGTCCAGTGTCACGGTGCTGAAGCCCCAGTTGACTCGCGCCTCGTCCCCCTCCATCGGTACGTCGATTCCCGGGGAAGCTGGGTTGATCCCCCAACCAGTCAAAGAGCCGTCGCTGACATATTCCCAGGGTCCGCCCCCCCTATATCGGAGCACTTCGGACCTTGCCTTGTTGACGCCAGTCGCGGCGGCCGCGATGAAAAGAGCAGCCACGATTACACAATTCGTCAATCTCATCTGAGCTGTCTCCCGCTATCTCGAGAAGATAAAACGCCCCAATCAACTGCCTCAGCAATGCTCCATCTGACTCCCTGAGCCGCGGCTTGGCCGCGGCCGGCGCCCTGCCAGCTGTTCCAAGTTGTGCGCGCGAACCCACCGGAGGGCTGCTCCGGAGCTTCGCGATACTCCGGCCAAGCCGCTGCCGCGATTCGGCTTGGCTACGCTGCCCCGCTAGCCAAGCTTGAGTTCCGCGAGCTTGACCTAGCGACCAATGGAAAGCCGCCCGCGACGAGCTCCTGCCGATCGAAAAGTCCCGACTGAAAAGGTCTCGTGAACGAGACGTACGCGACCCAACAATCGCGGAGTCCGCCTCCCTGAACCGGCGAACACATTGGCAGCTCGATCGAGCCATCCTGGCAACACCGCTGTGCACGCTGCGTTTGTCCAACGCCTCACAGGATATACCAAAATTGGTCTACCGGTCAAGCGATGGAAGGGGAATTTCCCGAAAACAAGGCATTCATTGCTCGCACCCGCGAGCCTGAGAACGGCCTGACTGCGAAGGGCGTACGCTTCTCGGCCCGCAGGAATGCGCGCGGACCGTCGATTCTCTGTCGCCATCGGGCTGGTCAATTCGGCCTCATTCGGCCCCTGGAACCGGCCAAGATCAGCGTGCTCAGAATTGCCATGCCGAAACTGGCTGGCTCGGGCACGGGTGACGCCGCTTCGTTTGCGACCAAGCCAAAATTCAACTGCCAGGCAGCCAGGCTGCCGATCGGCGGGTTTCGTTGCCACACAAAAAAGTCCGCGCCGTCAACGTTTCCGTCGGCGTTGAAGTCGCCGGCAAGCGTCGTCTGCGTCGCCTCCCGAAGAATGTCCAAGTATTTGGTTCCGTAGCCTTCGTAGAACCTGCCCACCGTCAGGTCCATGCCGCCGGCGGTGTCATCGGTGTTTGTCGACGGCCCGACGACGCTGGCCTCGAGCTGCGTGTCCTCGTGCCATTCATTGAAGGAATTCACCAGGATCAACTCGTTGACGTCCGCGTCGGTGTACGGCAGGACGGCGTCTTGGAGCATCGCCTCCATCACCGACCCGAATGGCTCGCCGGTAAAGTACCGCGCAGCTGGAAGATTACCCGGCCGAACGGCCTTGTCGTTGTACCCTGGAGTCAACCCAGGAACGAAATCGACTCCCGCGTTGTTGGCGATGTTCTGGGCCGAGGAGTAGATCCGCTGCAATTGAGTGATCTTCGACTGGCTCACGACGCCGTCGCCGAACACCTGCCCGTATATGTCAAAGCTGGTGATCGCATCGAGGTTGGCCGCGCCGTTGGCGACGTTGCCGAAGAGGTGATCGCCAATAATGTACGGATCGTAACCGAACTGACTCTGCATGGTCGAACGGAGATTCTCCAGCGCCGTAGCGCCCGCCGCGTCCCGGAAAAAGACTCGACTCAGATACATCACCACGACCGGTCGCCCGTCGATCCGCATATAGTTGGGATCGCTGAACACGTGATTGGCGAGATACTGAAAATCGGGAATCAGATTGGCGTAATTCGGGTTGCTGAGGCTTCCCAGGCGTCCGGCCGACTCATAATGAATCGTATAGCTCAACTCATCGGCGCGCGGATGAGGCAGAATATGGTTGCGAATCGTCGTATCTTCATACGAATTGGGGCCCCACCAGCTCATCGACCACATCGAAATGTTGCCAAGATGACTTTGATCGATGTGGGCGGAGATGACGCTAGCGTCGCGGCTGCTGTATTGATCGCCGACTGCGGGCAGCTGGTCTTGGGGGGTCGTGTGCGCTCGCAACGTCTGATCGAACGTGTGCCCGCCTTGACTGGCCCCCCACCACGGGTAGTAGTAGACGCCAACGGTCGGGGCCGCCGAACTGCCGGCGCAGGACGCCCACGACGCGAGGAACGCCAACAGAGCGACCGCCTTGAAAGATCGAAACATCGTATTGCCGGACTCGCCCGCCCGCCGGAAGAAGAAGAGAACGTGCGCGACGGCGGCCGCGCCGCCAACCCGCCCTCACTGTACCAGAATTGGTATACTTGTCAATTCGTTGGCAGCGGCATTGCGGGACGACGATGGCTGGCGCGAAGGCCGTCCTGCGATGGTGCAACGCCCTGCCCCGGCCCGTCCGATGGCAATCGTGCCGACGGCAGGGCGCCCCAAGTTGAACACCCACGTGGAGCGACAAGCCCAATGCGAGTTCTAGCGATTCTGTTGACCGCAATCCTCCAGCTTGGAGATCCCGCGCAGTGCGCCGCCGAGCATCCCAACATCGTGATTGTGATGGTTGACGATATGGGGTACGGCGATCCCGGGTGTTTCAACCCAAAGTCGAGAATTGCGACGCCGCACATCGACTCGTTAGCCCGGGCGGGAATCCGGTTTACCAATGCCCACGCTCCCGGCCCCCTGTGTCACATGTCGCGCTACGGGTTGCTGACCGGGCAGTATCCGTTTCGAACGGATGTCACGCGTTGGCCGAAGGAGCCGCTCATCGAGCCCGATCAGGTGACGATCGCGTCACTGGCAAAACGCGCGGGTTACGCGACGGCCATGGTCGGCAAATGGCATCTCGGGTTCCTCGAGAAGGGCTACGACAAGCCCTTGCGAGGCGGACCAATCGACTGCGGATTCGATTCCTTCTTTGGAATGCGAGCGTCGACCGATATTCCGCCTTACTTCTATATCCGCGGCGATCAGGCCGTGGAGTTGCCGATCAATCACATCGCGGCCAATCACAGTCGAGGCTGGTCGCCAATTCAAGGCGAATTCTGGCGCGCGGGCCGCATCGCCCCGGACTTCAGACTCGACGAAGTGCTGCCTCGTTTCACTGACGAGGCGATCAAAGTCATTGCGAATCAGGCGACGAAGCCAGCGCAAGGCGCGGAGCAGCTGTTTCTCTACCTGGCCTACCCAGCGCCGCATACGCCGTGGCTGCCAACGATGGAATTCCGCGGAAAGAGCGGCGCGGGACTCTATGGCGATTTTGCGATGATGGTTGATGCAGAACTTGGCCGGGTGCTCGCCGCCCTGGAGGATGCGGGCATGAGCGACGAGACGCTGGTCATCTTCACTTCCGACAACGGACCTGTCTGGATGCCGGAAGATTGCGAGCGGTTTCGCCATGACGCGACTGCCGGCCTGCGCGGCATGAAGGGAGACGCTTGGGAGGGCGGGCATCGCATGCCGCTGATTATCCGCTGGCCGGGCCGCACGCCGCCGGGCGCCGTCAGCGATCATCTGGTCTGCTTCACGGATTTTTTGGCGACGTTTGCTTTGATCCTGGGAGTAACGTTGCCTGCCGACGCGGGGCCTGACAGCTGCACGTTCCTTTCCGCACTGACCGGCGCGGCCGATCCCGAAAAAAAAGGGCGGTCGCACTTTGTCATGCAGGCCGGCAGTCGGCGTTCGACGATGCTGATCCAGCATGGCGACTGGAAACTCATCACAGCACTGGGGTCCGGCGGATTCTCCGAACCGAAGTACATCGAACCGGTCGACGGCGGCCCCCGAGGCCAGCTCTACAACTTGGCCGCCGATCCTGGCGAGACGCAGAACCTCTACCTGCAGTCTCCCGAGATGGTCGCACGCCTCGAATCCGAGTTGCAGCGCGTGGTCGATTCCGAGGGGCCACGGCCTCGATCGAACGTCGAGCAGCCTTGATGTTGCAGTTGGGCGCTCACTGCCACAGGCTGAGGCCCGCGCAACTCGTCTCCCGACGCGGGCTCTGCGTTCCCGCGAAATTCCCACGGCAAGAAGTTCGTCGATCCCAAGCCCATGGCGCATGGGACTCATGATTCCCAACCCGGCGAGACTCGTAGTCTGCGCTCATGCCGAGTTGGAGGGGAATTCACGACGACAATCCGCCAGCGACGGGGCGGGTGTGTGAATATGGCGGAGCCAAATCCGCTGCAGCCCGAGAAACGCCACGCCCGCGATGAGCGCACAAACGCCAAAGCCCGTCCAATTACGAATGACCAGCAGCATCGGCGCAAGGAAGATCATGACTTGAAAGGTCATGGCAAAAGGAAGTGCGGAGAGATCTCGCCGATGCTCACGCGCAACTTGCTGCATCACGGAATCCGGCAAGTTCTTCTTCAGCGGCCCCCACATGCCAAACGGCCATGTCGTCTGGTAGAATTTGACCAACACAGCGGAGTCGGTGGGCGGGGTCAGCAAGGCGCCGAGCACGGATGCGAGCAGGCCAATTCCGCCCACGATGAGCAATTGAAACTGAGGTTCCATGTCGGGAAACATTACTCGCTGAGCAACTGCAGCCGCCACCCCGACCGTCATGCCAATCGCAAAGCCGCCGCCGTTGAACCGCCACCAATACAGCCGGAGAATATTGGGGATCATCATGCCGCCGCCGAGGCCCATGATAATCCAATCCCAGATTTCGTGGATGCTCTTCACTTTGTAAGCGAACGCGAATCCCACGCCGATCGTCGCCGCAATAAAAATCCACGTCGCAACCAAGAGCTCCCGAAGTGCGGCCGTTGGTCGCACGTACTTTTGGTAGATGTCTCGCACAAATAAGCCGGCGGTCATATTGACGTTCGAATCAAACGTCGACATCGATGCCGCGATGAGTGCGACGAGCATCAGCCCGCGGAAGCCCGACGGGATCTTAAACAGCAGCACGGCTGGAAGAATTCGCTCGGGATTGACCGTGCCGTAGTAACTGACAAGAAGGACATGGTCCTTCCACCGTTGTCCCAGACGAGCCTTGAGATCGGCCGCCAATTGCTGGTGTTTGACGTCGGGTGAATTGATCAGGGTGGAAGTGACCTCCTGCCAGTTTTCTTCGTTCGCTTCGGGAATCTCCTGTTTAATCATCGCGGCTGTTTCCCGGAGCGTCGCCTGGTTGGGAAACAGCGCGTTGGCCACCGTCAGGCCCAAGATCGCAAACCCCATCATCATCGGCCAGCGCACCGACATCAAACAGGTCCACAAGAAGGACAGCTTGCTGCACTCGGCGTCGCTTCGGGCCGCCAGGAATCTTGGATCGTCGCCAGTCCCCATGCCGAACAAAACGTTTCGCAACAGATAGATGCCCGCAAAGGCAATCAACGCTTCGTATTTTTGATAGCCGGGCGGCATCTCCGTCCGCCACTGCGGCATGGCAGTTGACCATTCGCTATTCCCCGTCACGCCGATTGCCAGATCCTGCAGAGCTTCGGCATCGGGCACTTCGGACATGGCCAGGTAGGAAATAAACACGACTGCGACGACGATGATCAACGCCTGCAGCAAGTCGGTGAACACGACGCCGTAGAATCCCGAGAACATCGTGTAAATGCCGGCGAGGCCCATCAGCGCGACGGCACACTGCATCGGGGAGAACGGCAGGAACATGGACAGGAACAGGCCGATCGCTTTGATCAGGTAGGCCAGCATTCCAATCAGCCAAATGATCGCGCCAATGGCTTTGGCAAATTGCGCAAGTCGTCCGCCTGGTCCGTCGCCGAAACGAAAAATCATCCACTCGGCGCCTGTCAAACAACCCGACCGGCGATGCCACTTGCCGGTCCAGAGCATCATGAGCACGAGCACCAACACGGCCCCGCCGCGAAACTCCACGAACAGACCGCGGGGGCCCAGCAGGTACAGAAAGGAGACAATGACCATGGTGCCGGCAACGTCCAGAAAGCCGGCCATTCCTGAGACGCCCAACAGCCACCAAGGCAACGAGCGACCGCCGATCAAATAGTTTTCCAGACTGGCCGACGCGGTTTTTCGCAGAAAGACAGTCAGCCCGATCAACGAGCAGGCGTACACGACGATGACCGTGTAATCAAACGTATTCAGGTAGCCGCTAGACGCCATAGATTTCCCTATGGCGAGCAGATTTTCGTTTCGAGCGCCACGGGGGACGTCCGACCGTAGCCGTTTCTCGACGATGACTCTCCGTCAGCACATGCTCGTCGCAGGTCGAGTCGTGCGGGAGGACTCCCGGCAGGTCTTGACCAGCGCCTGCTCGGAATGCGCGGTTGCGGTGGGCACGCGTCGTCGCGATGTGGCGCCGGCAAGAAAGCATGCACTGATCCTTGAAAACAGCGAGTCATCACGGCAGGGCTGGCAAACGTCGCGTCAAGCCCCCGCGGCCCGGCCGCCGCGACGAGCACTGGGCGGTGCTCGAAACAAGGACCATGCGCGGCGAAACGGGGCGGCGCGTCTTGACGTCACTTCAGATGCAGGCAGACGATTTCTGACGGCCGGTAATCAATGGCGATGCTTTTCCACGAATCATTCGCATCATGCGGGTCGGCCGCCAGCTCAACTTCCTCCAGTTCGTCTTCCAGGATGTTCGATCGACAGCCGCGCGTGAAAGCCAGCTTGGTCTTGAGCACCGCCTGCCCCCTTTGGCCGAAGGGATCATAGAGCCGCACGACGACGCCATCGCCCTCTTCGGCGGGCTTAATCGTGTCCAAGACGAGGTCGCCCTCGACTGCGAACAGAGATTGTCCTGCATCGTCCGGAGGCCGAGCGACCCAGAGCAGCGGTTGATTGAAGGCGATTGCCTCGGAAACCACGCGCCCTTGGCGCCAATCGCCGGCGTGCGGCATGGCGGCGTACGCAAACTGATGATGACCGATGTCGCACTTCTGGTCGGGATAGGTCGGCGCCCGCAGCAAACTCAACGCCAGGTCTCCGCGACTGACGCTGAATCCGTACTTGCAGTCGGTCAGCAACGCCAGCCCGTACCCCGGTTCGGAGAGGTCGGCCCAGCGATGCCCCGCGACTTCGAACTGAGCAGCGTCAGCTGCAGTATTGCAATGCGTGGGTCGTGCAGCGAACCCAAACGGCATCTCGAAAGTCGCCCGGTCCGACAGCACGGTCGTGGGGAAGCGGACGGCGAGCAGCGCGTGCTGCTCCTGCCAGTCGACCTCGCAGTGGAATTCGAGGCGACGCGACTCGGCGTCCAAGCGAATCGTTTGCGTCATCGCGCTGTTGCGTCCGAGAGAACGCTCAAACACGAGTTCGGCTCGCAAGGGACCGGGGGATCGGATTTGACAGCTCGTGGCGGCCTCGCAACTGCGCGCCGTTTCCAGGATCGAAGGCTCCACGTCCCAAGCATCCCACAAAGCAGGGCGGTCCTCGTGAATCACGAAGTGATTGCCCGGCCCGCTGAGCACTTGCTGTCCAGATTTCAAGTCGACGAGTTGCAGCACGTCTCCGGCCTCTGACAACAAGGCGGAGATGAATCCGTTGCGAAGCTGCAATAGTCCGTCGCGGAGTTCGACAGTGACGCGATCGCTTCGAGCATCGTGCGGCACAATTCGCCCAAACCCTATCGGGGGCGCTTCCACCACCGCCAATTCTCCGCCGCCCGCGTCGCACACTTCGCGTCGCGGGCTGCCCGTGGTGTTCAACGGCAACAGGCTCGACGCTGGAGGGTCTTTGCAGGACAGGTGGTCGAGCAACTCTTCGCGGATCGCCTGTCCATATTCGAGAATCGACGCGAAATCGCCTCGCGCCTGCTCGTGGACCTCGGCGATCGACGTGCCTGGGAGAATGTCGTGAAACTGATTCAGCAGGAGTTTTTTCCACAGCGCATTGACGCGTTCCTGGGGATAGGCCGCCTGGGTCTCGCTGCGCGCCAGCACTCCGATTAACTCGATGTCGTGGAGCAGTCGTTCGCTTTTTCGCAAACCGCGCTTCATCATGGCCTGACTGGTATAGGTGGCTCGATGCAACTCCAAATAGAGTTCGCCGACAATCGTGGGAATGGAACGGGTCTTCGCCTCCAGACGCTGAAAAAACTCCTGCGGCGTACGCGGTTGGCAGCGCGGGACGCCCAACAGGTCGCCGGTGCGTCGCAGCGTCTCAAGCATTTCTGCAGTCGGTCCGCCGCCGCCGTCGCCATGCCCGAAGAGGTAGTAGGCGTCGCGACCGCGATCCGAATCTCGATAGTTCGCTGCGTGATAGCGCAATTCCTCGATTTCACAGGAACCGCTGTACGTGTCGGCCGGCGGAAAATGGGTCAAGACGCGACTTCCGTCGGGACTTTCCCAGTAGAACGTGTGATGCGCCGGAGTCGTGAACCGGTTCCACGAAAGCTTCTGAGTCAAAAAGCGATCGATTCCCGCAAGTCGCATGATTTGCGGCAATTGCCCCGTGTATCCGAAGACATCCGGATTCCAAAACTCCGTGCAGCGTGTGCCAAACCGACTTTCAAAGTAGCGCTGACCAAACAGAAACTGTCGGCACAGCGATTCGCCAGACGGAAGATTGCAGTCGGGTTCGATATAAGTGCCGCCGACAGGAATCCACTGTCCGGCCTCGACCTTCTTGCGAATCCTCTCGAAGAGTTCCGGGTTCCGCCGCTCGATGCGCTCATATTGGTAGGCTTGCGAACAAGAGAACAGGAATTCGGGATAGTCCTCCATGTTTCGCAACGCCGAACTGAACGTGCGGAGGGTTTTTCGATACGATTCGGCCAGCGGCCAGAGCCAAGCGGTATCGATGTGCGCATGCCCAATGGCGCTGAGTTCGTGGCAGATTCCCCCGTTACGGACGGCGAGCAGCCGGGTCAAGACTGCTTTGGCGTTCGCCCAGGTGCGGCGTTCGCTCGGGTCGAGCGTGTTGCAGACGGCGTTGAGGTCATAAAGCAGCTGCCCGGCCCAGGCAGGGTCGAGGGGCGGGCGAACCAGCGGTCTGACGGCCGGGCCCACCGCCCTCGTTTCCTGGGCAGGCGTGCGGTCCGCCAACAGTTCTGCGAGCACGCGGAGGTCGTGATAGAGATCCCATGCCGCGGGGTCAAAGCTGCAAATCTCGCATTGTTCCAGCCAGTGGGAGGACCTCGGCGAGGGCGTCTGCCACGGTAGGCCCGGTTTCCCATCGGCGCCCAACAAATGGTTGCAGGCGACTTCGACGTAGACTGTTAACTCGTCGCCGCCTGTCGCCGATTCCAGCAGTTTCGCCGTATCACGTCCGGGATTGAATCCCTGAACGGGGCGGTCGTCCATCCACAACAGCGCTTCGCTGTTGCTGCGCCAAGCCAAATCCACGCGACTGCCAGTCCAGTCCGTTGGGATCCTGATATCGAGCCGATACCAAAAGGTCGCGAACGTGGGGCCCAGCGTCTCGCCCACTTCGGCAGAGCGGAATTTCAAAGCTTTCGCCTCGTCGAGCGAAATGCGATCGACGGGCCCTGCGCAGGCGAGCTGATGCACGGGGCGGCGTCGCGGGTAGACGGCGCTCGCCATCCGCTCCGTGAGCGCCTGAATGCGTCCCAGCACGTAATTCGGTTCGCCCAGAAAGGGAGGCGCGCCGGCAGGATGATCCTGAGGCCAAGCCCGGCTGGGGCTCCTCGGCGTCGACCTGTGCGTCTGCTGGTGCATCAGTGAACTTTGTGGAGAGCGTTCTGGGAGTCTGTCGGCCGCATTCGCCCCGGGGACGCCAACGCGGAGCAGTCAGCAAAGCCGTCGCGGCGCCGTGAACGAGGCTCGTGAGTCGGGCCGCTCCATTACGGCGGCGGTCCGATCGATCCGCCATCAAAGAGCTTCAGCTTCTTTGGCTCAAGCAGCAACGGTCCTTGCCAATCGTCCAACGCCGCGCCGCTGGCGAACCAATCCGCGCAAATCCTCATGTACTTCTCGGGGTCGGGACGGTCGAAAGACGCGATCGGCGGATTAAAGAATCGACCGATCCCCTCGCTGTCGATGGTGCAAACGGAAAGCTGATCGCCGACGGAAATGCCGGCGTCATTCGCAGCTCGAATGACCCCCATGGCGGCGGGCAACGTCACGCAAAACACGGCCGTTGTCTGGTCGTCCATCCGCCGGACCCATTTGCGGGCCACCTGGAATCCGGCTTCGAAGATGCTGTCGCTGTCGGTTCGCGGATCGTCGAGAAGCTCGCCGTCCAAATCCTCCGCGTCAATCCAAGATTTCCACGCGTCAATTCTGGCCTGAGTGATCGCATTGTGGCCTTGCACGTTGACGCAGTCGATGCGCCGATGGCCAAGTCGCTGCAAGCGGCGCAACATCGAGTCGGTCATGCGCGGCGGGAACAGCACGATGGACGGAATGTCGAGGTGGGTCAAATCTTCAGAGAGCGCGACCACCCCTTTCGAGTCGTTCAGAAGTTCGGCGGTCCAGGCGGGTATCGGCTCGGAACTGGTCACTAAGAACACGCCGTCAAACGCCCGGATGGACTCGGTCAGCGCGGGATCGTCCCAATGGTGATAGTTGATCACGCGCACGCGGTCGCCGCGCCGATTCGCCATGCTTTCCGTGGCAGACAGCCAGAGCTGGATATCGGGCGAAAACGAAATTGGCTCGATCGTTGGCGAGACAAATGCAATTTGCAGTCCGCCGATCTGGCGTTTCGACTTCGAACTGATGACGAGGCGGCGATTGTCAGCCCGCTCCAGCAGGCCTTTCGTTTCGAGATTCTCAAGGGCCTTGCGCAACGTCACGCGGCTCACGCCGATCTCGTCGGCCAGGTCGCGCTCGGCCGGGATGCCCGTCAGCGCGTAGTCCCCTTTTTGAATCCTGCGCTCAAGCAAACTGGCAATGCGAAGGTGTTTCATGAGATCGCCGATCGGCCCTCGCGCGCTGAACCACGCGGGCTGCTGAGCTGGCTGTAGACCAGGCTGTAGTCCATTATTGGTACACACCTATCATAGCCTCGCCGCGTCGCCGCGAGAAGCGGCATCCGGAGCAGCGCCGCCGCTCCTGACGGCCGTGGCGATTGACAAATAGACCGATTTTGGTCTAGCATAGACGACTCTCAGGCAATCTGCCAATAAGTAGCGCAGAATTTGCGCAACGCGTCGAGCCGGCGCCAAACGCTCGGCGGCGACGCCGCGCCATCCAACTGACATCAAGATCAAGACCATGGCAGCCACAATCAACCGGCCTCGCTTCCATGCCCGGCATGACGGAGCATGGCTCACGCGCAACTTGCCCACACGACGAACTCCGAGCTGCCGCACCGGCTGTGCGGACAGGCGTGTGGTTGCAGCGCGAACACGTCGGCGCGTATGGCTCGGGGCGCTCGCGAGCCTGCTGGCGGGCCTGGGCGTCAATTCAGCCGCCTCCCAGGAAACAACGGCCCCCAGAGCCAATTTCGACTACGTCAATCCGTTCATCGGGACGGGGGGACACGGCCATACGTTTCCGGGGGCGACCACTCCCCACGGCATGGTGCAGCTCAGCCCCGATACGCGTACGTTGGGCTGGGACGCCTGCGCAGGCTACCACTATTCGGACCGCTCCATCCTGGGTTTTAGTCATACCCATTTGAGCGGCACTGGCATCGGCGATCTGGGCGACATTCTCTTCATGCCGCTGGTCGGGCCAATTCACACGGCAGCCGGCCCCGAGGACGCTCCCGAAGCCGGTTACCGCTGCCGGTTTGATCACGAGAGCGAGCAGGCCGAACCGGGCTACTACAAAGTCCTGCTAGCCGACTACGACATTACCGCGGAATTGACGGCGACGCCGCGCGCGGGGTTCCACCGCTACCGTTACCCCCCGGGTAAAACGGCACGATTGGTCGTCGACATGGCTCACACAATTCACGATCACCGCAATCCGATTACCGAATTGCGCGTCATCAACAACAATGAAATCCAAGGCCTCAAACGGACGCGCGGCTGGGCTCAGAATCACCACGTTTACTTTCACGCGAAGTTCAGCCGTCCCTTTCGTTGCACGCTTCATGAGAACGGCCAACCGCGGCCGGGCATGTGGTCGGTTGCCAACGGCAACACGCAAGCCGTGCTGGAATTCGCCGGCAACAACAATCAACCGCTGTTGATCAAAGTGGGGATCTCGGCCGTCGATTACGAAGGCGCCCGGCGAAACGTTGACGAGGAGATTGCCGATTGGGACTTCGACAACGTCCGTCAGTCCGCCCGCGCGGCGTGGGAATCGCATCTCAGCAAAATCGAGGTTGAGGGAGGAACCGACGACGAGCGAACGATCTTTTACACGGCGCTGTATCACGCCGCCGTCAGCCCCAACCTCTTCAGTGACGTCGACGGTCGTTATCGGGGACTGGATCAGCAGATCTATCTCGCGCGCGGCGGCCCGATGTACACCGTGTTCTCGCTGTGGGACACGTTTCGCGCCCTGCACCCGCTGTTGACAGTCATCGACGCCGAGCTCAATGAAGCCTTCGTGCGCACGCTGCTCACGCACTACGAGCAGGGGGGCCTGCTGCCCAAATGGGAGCTTGCCGGCAACTATACCGGAACGATGATCGGTTACCACGCCGTCCCGGTGATCGTCGACGCCTACCGCAAGGGCAGCCGCGCGTTCGACAGCGAGCAGGCGTTTCAAGCCGTCCTCGAATCATCGAATTACCGGCAAGACGACTTCCTCTATCCCTCGGAGGACGTGCGCGAGAAGCTCAATCCACGGGCGAAGAAGTACAACGACGAGTTGGGGTTCATTCCGTGCGATCTCGAGAACGAATCGGTTTCGAAGGCGCTGGAGTACGCCTACAACGACTGGTGCATTTCCGAGTTTGCCGCGGAGCTCGGGGAGGCGGACGTGGCGACAGCCTACGCCAAACGGGCTCAGCACTATCGGCAATACTATGACGCCGAGACGGGGTTTATGCGGGGCCGCAAGGAGGATCGCACTTGGAAAACCCCGTTCAATCCGAAGTACTCGGAGCATCGCCGTGACGAATACACCGAGGGGAACGCGTGGCAATGGACGTGGTTCGTGCCGCACGACATGGCGGGGCTTGTTTCGCTGATGGGAGGACCCGCCGCCTTTCAGGCCAAGCTGGATCAGCTGTTCACCGAGGATTCGACGATCGAAGGTACGAACAGCTCAAGCGACATCTCGGGCCTGATTGGTCAGTACGCGCATGGAAATGAACCGAGCCATCACATCACGCATATCTACAACTTCGTCGGACAACCGTGGAAAACGCAAGAACTGACGCGCCGCATCCTGGCGGAACTCTACTTCAACGACCCCAACGGGCTGTCCGGCAATGAAGACTGCGGCCAGATGTCAGCGTGGTATCTGTTGAACGCGATGGGATTCTATTCTTTCTGTCCTGGCATGCCGGAGTACTCGCTCACCAGCCCGGCGTTCCGGCAAATCACGATTCGCGTCGGGGAGGACAGGGAGTTCGTAATCCGCGCGTTGAACTACGGGCCGGACAAGACGTACATTCAATCGGCGCGACTCAATGGGACGGCATTGACTCGCCCGTTCGTGTCGCACCAAGCCGTCATGCAGGGCGGCCTCTTGGAGTTGACCATGGCCGCTGAGCCTGACCGCCAGAGTCTCGTGGCGCGGCCGCAGCGACCCGCGGAGAAACTCGGCTCTCGGTAGTGCGGTCCTCGGCTCGACGATTTCAACTCGATGTCCCGATTGAGTTGTTGGGAAGTCCATGGGAGCGGTCTGCCAAAGGACGCCGGCTGGCGACTGACAGCGGACGCCTGCCGTCGCGTTGTGCATCGGCGCAGGACGTCGCGGCCGACGCCTCGTCGCTTGACCTGGCACGCCTCGCACAAGGAGCTGGCGGCGGCGTAGCACGGGGGCGACTCCAGCCACGACCCTGGTCGCCGAGGAGCACGCACTCCGCCGGTTCGATCGACACGAACGGCTGCGGGTCGACAGCCGGCCGCTTGGCGGCAGGGCTACTCGGCCGGATCGTCAACAGCCTGCACGGGCAATTGCACCTCCCCCCAACGTTTACTCCGGGGGACGTCAGGTCCGTTGTAGCCGAGGACGCGCGGCTCGCCGACCGCCCGCCACGTACCGGCGTCGGCGAGGAGGCGATTCAGCCGGGCCACCGACGCGGTCACCTGGTCCAGAGTCACGTCGCCGGCCACGCCGACGGCGATCACCAGTCGCGACTTGGCGTCCGCCACGGTGATCCTGCCATAGGATTCGAGCTGGCCGTCGCTCTTCGTGCGGTACAAGAACGACATGTCGTAGCTGTCCGGGACGGCCTCGCCGCCGGCGAAGCCCTGGTAGTCGATCTCGACCGGAGCGGTCATGGCGATGTCGCGCAGCTTGATGTGGGCGAATAGCGGGAAAAACGCCGTCGCGGAGTTCTTCATCCCGTCCGGGGCCGCCCCCTGACCGTCGAACGTCGCGCGTCGAACCTCAGGGTATCGTTTCACCTCCACGACGCCCGGCGGCGTCGGCCGAGGATAACCGTCGGGAAGCGGGGTGGTCACCCGGAAATCGCCGGCGCGATAAAACGTGGCGCCATCGGGTTGCGGCAGGGCCTCGACCGCCGCGTCGCCCGCGAGGCGCGCCACGATCGGAGCCGATCTGGGGGCGACTTCCTCAGCGGATGCGCCGCCCGACAGGCAACAGACGGCGGTGAGACCAACGAGGCTTGGCAGTCGCATGATCGATTTCCCTTGGATGGTTTGAGATTTTGACGCGGGAGAGACCGGAGTGGCCAGCGGGCGAACGGGGGCCGTCAAGTTGCGGTCCCCGTCGACGCGGCAGGACGCGATGGCGCGCCGTGGTAGTCCGCGTGGAACACCGCGGTGGCGTCCCGCGGGAATGTCGGGACGTGCTCGACGAACAGTCGTTCGCCGCAGTGACGGCACGCGGGCATGCCAGGATGAACGGCGTGCCGGCAGGACGGACATTCCAGGGATGACATGGGGGAGGTCTCCAACGTAACGTCTTGTAACGGGTGCTCAATGATGCGTCGCGAACGGATTGGCCAGGCCGCCGAGTACGAGTCCGCACGCCACGGGCAGTGCGGGCGAGACCGAATGTCGACCTCCGCCCTGCCCTCTTGCGTTCCCAACCGTGGTCCGTGGCGCGGGTCAACCGAATACGGTCAAAACGGAGGGCCGCGAGGTGGTCGTTGCCGCGAAACGGTCCGAGGCGCGCCCTCGACATGTTTGACGCGACGAATGCGCGTGAAAGCCTCGCGAAGCCGGGCCGCTGGGCTGGGCCGGGGCGAGATCGCGAGCGCGGGGGGTAAAATTGTCCGGTCCACGCGCTGACAGCAGCAAAATTTTCCGTCGCGGCTTCCCGCAGTGTCTGCGATCTTGGCCGGGTTCCAGATCGTCGCCAGCGATGGCCGCCGATGAGCGAAAACAACCCCCTGGAGCGTGTTGCGAGCGACGAAGATGACGAAGATCCCCGATCACGTGAAGCGCAGCCGAAGTCTGTGGACCAACACGGGGCGGCGGCGGCCGCCGTTTGCGATTCCGCCCGCCGTCGGTCAAGAGTCGGTGTGGGACTACCCGCGCCCCCCGGCGATTGTCCCGGACGACCGCGAGGTGACGGTCCGGTTCCGAGGCGTGGAGGTCGCCCGCACGACGCACGCCGTGCGGGTGTGCGAAACGGCGAGCCCGCCGACGTTCTATATCCCGCCGAACGACGTGCGCCTCGAGTTGCTGGCCAAGTCCGACCAGCGCTCGTTCTGCGAGTGGAAGGGGCAGGCATCCTATTGGACGCTCGCGCTCCCCGGGCGTCCCCCGCAGGCCGCCGTGGCCTGGTCCTACGCGCGGCCGTTTCCGGAGTTCGACCGCATCCGGGACTATCTCTGTTTCTACCCTGCGCGGGTGGACTGCTTGGTCGCCGGCCGCGCCGTGACGCCGCAGCCCGGCGGGTTCTATGGCGGCTGGATCACCCCGGAAGTCGTCGGCCCGTTCAAAGGAGATCCGGGCACCTCTGGGTGGTGATCAGCCGGCGGCGGCAGATCGCAGCGTTCTTTGAGGAAGTCGGTCTCGTCGGGAGGTCGTTTCACGACAGTTCGCCAGGACCCCCGGGCCTGAAGCGTACTGCTGGGCGGGGGCAGGCGGCCCGGGCCGCCGTGCCGGAGTTCGTCGGGCGACAGTTCGCGGCCACCGGCTCGATGTCCTATCTCGTCGACACGTGACGCCGTGCCAGCTCCGCAACGGTTCTCCGCGGCGGCCGGGTTTCGACCCAACTTGTGAGAGTATCGCCGCTAACGCATGCACTGAATGTGCTGCGTGAAGTTGGCAGCCCAATGCGACGGCTTTCTCAAGTTTCGTCACGTCCTCCGTGACGCATGCCGAACGAGCGCCGCTATTGGGCCTCGTCTCCTTGCGGCGCGTCGACCTCAGTCACTCAAGGCGCGTTGAAACGGACAGGCGCGTCTCTTGTCGAAAGCGAAATCGCTGCCAAGCAACCGATCCGCGTTCAGGAGTGGCTTGAGTCCTGACGGACGCACTTTTCTCTGGCGACGGCCGCCCCCGGAAACGGATCTACGGATTCATTTCCGGCCATCTTGCCGGAGGCCTACTCGACGCTCACCTTGATTTGGGTGAACGAATGGGGAGCAAAGGACCAACGGAAGGACGCGCCGTCAATCTCGACCGCCGACGGTTTCGGCACATACTGCGCCTCATCCGCCGACGCGTACCGAGCCTCAACGTCCTCGGCGTTGATCACCGTCACCTCGGCAGGACCCGTAAACCGCCCCGAGTCGCTGATGATTTCCGTTTCGATCGCCTCGGTCATATTGCGGTTCACCACGTTGATCACAACCGACTGATCGTCCTCGGAGTACGACGAGGACACGTCCAGATAAGGAATCGCCTTGTAGAGCCGTCCCGCGAACGTGTCGCACTCGACGAGGACGTCGAGCGACTCGCCGCGGAACCTTGTCGAGAACGCCTTGAACATGTGGAAGAACGGAGACTTGTAAGTCGCTCCGTCGTCGTCCCTGCCGAGCAGACTGATGAACAGCGTGAAGTTCGCGCGTTTGACGACATCGGCATGGCGAATGAAGTGGTTGAAGTGCAACGCCCCGGCGAGCGTCGACATGTGATTGAAGGTGCGCGGCGACCACTCCGTGAAGGCGATGGAGAACGGCTTGTCTTGCAGGTGATGTTTGACCTTGGCGATCTGGATCTGGCGGGCGGTCGTCGTGATGTACTCGTCGAAGTGCATCGCCCAGTCGCCCAGAAAAACTTCCGGCGATCTTTCGGACTCGACGTCTCCCGTGAGCCCCCGCCCCCAATAGCGGTGCAGCGCAATGTAGTGCACATTCTGCTGATCAATGAGCCCGTTGATCACGTCGTGGTTCCACTGCACCCAGTCGCCGGGTTCGTCATCGTGGGTGACCCAGGAGGAGCCCATGGCGATGAAGACGGGTTGGACGCACTGCTGGCAACCGCGGTTCACAAAATACATGAGGTTCGCTGCGTTCTTTGCGAATCGGACGTACTCATGCGCGGTGGAAGAGACCGCCTGCCACGGCTCTCCGTCCACCTCGTTGCCCAGATGCCAGTACTTCACGCCGTACGGCTCGGGGTGACCGTTCTCCGCCCTCAGGTCGGCGTAGTAACTGCCTGCGGGGGAGTTCACGTACTCGATCCACTCGGCGGCGTCCTGGGCCGTGCCCGTCCCGCCGTTGATGCAGATCGAGTTGTCCACGCCCATGGCCTGGCTCAGAGCCAGCCATTCGTCGGTTCCCACGCGGTTGCGCTCAAGGACGTTCCAAGCAACTTCTCGGCGAACAGGTCGTTCATCCCGCGGGCCGATGCCGTCCTTCCAATCGTAGGTGGCCATGTAATTCCCGCCTGGCCAACGCATGTTCGTGAGTTGAAGCTCACGCGCCGCTTCGATGTAGTCCGTGCGGAAACCATCTTCATTAGCGAGCGGATGGTCCGGGTCGTAGAGTACGCCGTCCATCGTGTTGCGAATGGGTTCCATGAACACGCCGTAGAGATTGCGATCAATACTCCCGATCACGCGAGATACATCCACCTTGATGGTGGCCTGCTGAGCCGTGGAACTCGCTGATAAAGCGCCAAGCAGGAGGACGGAAAGCGCGATTCTGGTCATGATGGCCCGGGGAATAACGTGGGAGACAAGGGGTGCGCTAAGACAAGTTCTTCCGCGGCGTCGATACGATGATCAAGCCAGTCGTCCCGTTCTCAACGCGGCGGGCGTCGTCAGATCGTAGCTGATCATACCGCAAAACGGGCCGGCGCGCCCCCGGCGGCGTCCGCTCGGCGAAGACGCCGCCAGCAGTTCGCCGAGGCCTCTCGCCGCACAGGCCAGGCCGGTTCAGCACACCCCAAGCCGAGAGGCGTGCCGGCGGCAAGTGGGTCCGCCGCGGATTCGCTCACGGT
The DNA here is from genome assembly GCA_002702655.1 of Planctomycetaceae bacterium. Taxonomy (GTDB): domain Bacteria; phylum Planctomycetota; class Planctomycetia; order Pirellulales; family Lacipirellulaceae. Next base: position 25,461 of record PABB01000008.1, on the reverse strand, counting down.
TCGCCGACTCGAAAGCAGCTTGCTCACTAGAACGAGTGAGCGGCGTCGTAGGTCTCGCGACGCCGCCGAATGCATTGCTCAAACGCGGAGGCGAATCGGCTCATTCAGTTCAGCCGCGCGGCTCGTCGCTCGTCGACCGATTCAATGGCCTCGACCGCCAGTTCAAGCAAGTACTCCAGCGCACACGGGCACTGCTCGGTCGGACGATTGACGCAGTGCGCGCACACGTCTTGATGGAATCGTTCGATGTAAGGACCCATCCAACTGGCACGCTCGTGATGCACGGCCTCCACGAGTTCCCCGAGGTTGATTTCGACCCCGCACCGTTTCCCCAAAGGTTGGCAGGGCGGCCCGCCGGGCGGTCGTTCAATGCACCGGGAGCAGACTTGCTCGCGGATCTCGACCAGATACTCCTCAAGATCAGTTCCTTCGTACATGTCGCACCTCGCTTTCGGATTCCGCCTATGCAGGCGGATGATGCAAGCCGCGTGCCACGCTCTGGTTTTGACGCACGACAGGGTGCGGTGCTTCATCGCCGGTGGCGAACAGTCGCCCTGCAGCCTGCAACTCGGCGATCCAACCAAGTGGGGCGTCGTGGCGGCCGCTAGCGAGTCTCGCGAGCGCGTGCGGAATCGCACGGAGGGCTGGCATCACGGGTTGCGTTTCACTGCCCTCGACACTTCGCGAAGATATTGGCGGGGCGGCGTGGTCCTGCCATATTCCCTGCAGCGCCACGACGAGTGTCAGCTGCGAAGAAGGCCCGAATCTGAGTCGAACGCTTCTTAAAGCTCCCAAGACGCCTGGAGGTCGCACCATGACTCTGCGTGCAGAAGATTCCAGCCGAGGTCTTGATCACATCGTTCAGCAGTTGGATGCGAGCACAAACGGATTCCCTAAGGAAGCCATCCTCCAGGCCAGGATGCACCGCGACGCCATTATTCCGCGACTCATCGCAGCGATTCAGACGGCCGCAGAACAGGCCGAGTCGGGCACTATTCCAGAGGGCAATGCGCACTTTTTTGCCCTGTTTTTGCTGACGGAATTTCACGCTACCGAAGCGCTTCCGACGATCATCGCGGCCGTGTCGCTGCCCGGCGAACTTCCGTTCGATCTCTTTGGCGACGCGGTCACGGAAACCCTGCCTCGCATCTTGGCGGATCTCGCTCGCGACGATCCGGCGGTGATCGCCGACCTGATTCGGAATCGGTCAGCGAACGAGTATGTGCGGGGCGCGGCCGCCTACTCGTACCTGCATTGTGTTCGTGACGGTCGACTATCCCGCGATGAGGCCATCGACCGCTTGCGGCGCCACCTGCGCGCGGCCATCGACGCCAAAGACGGCGAGGTCATCGACAGCGTGGTCAATGCGCTCGCCGACTACTCGCCGCAAGAAGTATTCGACGACATACGGCACGCCTTTGAACTCGGTCTGGTCGACGACGAAATGGTCGACCTCAGAGACGTCAGGCGGAGCATTTCTGCTGGCGAATCAGGATTTCGCCAAGCGCTCTCGTATTGCGGGCCGACCGGGATTCCTGACACGATCGAAGAGCTGAAAGGCTGGTTCGCGTCTTCGGATGGGCGCACCACGGAGTCAGAATCAGAGACCTTCGCAGACGAATGGCGTCACGAGCCGGCGCTCATTGACCAGGAACCCGAGTCGTCCACCCTCCGGAATGAGGGACGTCGCATGGGACGCAACGCTCTATGCCCATGCGGGAGCGGTCGAAAATTCAAGAAGTGTTGCGGCAAGCGCTAATCGTCATCTCTCGGCACTATCGCGACTGTCTTCGTCGGAAGTCCCTTCTTCGGCGCCAAGCTTGGCGAAACTGGCGGCATATTCGCGTATGCCATTGCGAACCTCGTCGCTCGCGTCGACGAGGTCTTCGTCCGTCAGTACGCGGTCGCAGTAGGCGCGAGAAACCCCTAGCCAGGGGAGAGCGTCGGCATATTGGCGATACAGATCACGGGACGCTCCGTCGTGAAAGTCGTGAATGCTGTCGTTGACGTCGAACGGCGACAAAGCGCCGTTCTCCATTTCCTCGATCGCCGCGGCAATCTTGCGTAGCTCTTGGCGAAGCTCGCGCTCCCACGCGATCCCCGCCAGTTGCCGGACCTTTCTCTTGTCCGCTTTCGGCAAGTCGCCGCTCATCCGATCGCCCTCATGCTCACGTGCGATGGGCTCCCCCCAACGCAATAGGCCTCGTCTCGTCGGCAGTCCGATGAACGCGTCAAACTTGGGCTCGCGTGGCTGGCCACGCTGTCGGATCGCAACCGGCAGATTGTCGAGCAGTTGGCCCGCGGCGAAGAGAGCCGGCACTTCGCCCAGCGGGCCCGCCTCTCGACCGGTCGCATCAGCCAGCTGCGCCGCGAGTTGCACGCCAGCTGGCGACAATTCGGCGGGGAGTCCGCCCCGACCTCGGTTTGACGAACGGCAGTCTGGATAGGCGCCGTGGCGGGCGGCCGGTTCCGCCCGCCACGGCGCCTTTTATTTTCTAGCGCTTGGCGACCGACGGGCATCAGGCAGCGCTCAGGCGGATTGTTTCATTGGCGCCGGACAGTGTGGCGATCGAGGCGGTTTGCGAGTCAGGCGATCTGGCGGCTTGAACCAGCGGGCCGCGCGGAACGCCGCGGAAGAACCCGGCTCAGCTGTCGGGCTGGCGCCGGTTGGCGTCCCACGTGAGCACCGCGAGGACCAGCGCTCCGCAGGCCGCCACGAGCGCGATGACGGGCCAATGCCGCAGAGCGACGACCAGCGCCGTGACGGCCGTCAGCCCCAGCAGCCAGGCCGCGCCGGACGAGGGACGCCGCGGCCAGTCGGCGTCGTAGGTCCACTCCTCGTGCAGCGCCGTCGCGATCCACGCCGCGACGACCGCGGCCGTGACGCCCGCGACGGGGATAGCCAGCAACAACGTGCCGACGGCGTCAAACTGACCGACGCCCAAGCGGAACGACGAGTCCATTCGGGCGATTCGGGACGCGGCGTAGCCGACCCAGGGAACGGGCCCGTAGAGCAAGCAGACCGCGGCGGCGGCAGGGCCGCAGCGGCCGCGCGTTCGCATCAACAGATAGCCCAGCGTCGGGACGCCGATGCCGCACAGGACCAGCGCCACGCCGAAGACCGGACTGTCCAAGTCGCTCGGGGACCCTGCGCCGCGTTCCGCCGTCGACAGGCCGTCCATCCGGTGCGGGGGCGGGGGCTCGTCGTAGTCGAAGACGCGATCGAAAAAAGGCTGACCTCAGCGGGTCGGCGGCAGCGAACGGGCTGATTGGCCGGGGCCGGTCGCCCGACAGGCCGGCGGCCCCCGCCCGCGGCGAACTCGGCGGTGATCGCCGCAGAGTCCGGGCGGGACGGAGGACGGCTCCCGCCGACCTCGGCCCTGCGCTCGGACGCGGGGCCGCATACCGTCGCGTCCGAGCGGGTCGATTGTCAAAGAGCAGCAAGCAACGATCAAGGTCGCCGTGGAACGCGTCAGTGATTGTCGCGGATCAGCAGCCGAGCCGCACTGGCCATGCTTTTGGCCAACCGGCAATGCGCGTCGAGCAGCTTCAGCGCACCGTCGTCAAACCGACCGATGCCGTCGACCACCGGCCACTCCAGCGCCCGGGCGGCGACGCACTCGCTCAGCTCGGCGGTGCGCGCCAAGCTCCGCTGGACGGCGGCGGCCACCGGCGACAGCGTCTTGCTCTCATGCAACAGTCTGTGAGCCACGTTGCCTTGGGGGAACGCCTCGCCCCCGCGTGGCGCGCTCGGCGCATCGGGCAGGCGGTCGGATGAGGAGGAGTCTGTCATCAGGGCGGGGCTCCAATGGATATGGTCTCTGGGTGCTGGTGGACGGACCGAAACGAGCACAGATCAAGGACGCAAATCGCGCGAGTCGCCTTAGAAGCGGACAGAAAACTCGGTTTTTAGGCGACCGGTCAAGTCGGGCATGAGGTCGACGGTTGTTATCGTGCGAGTTGGATGTCGTCGTGCCAGAGGCGAAAGTTAATGACGCTCATCGCCATCGTGGCCCAGCCGTGAATCACGGTTTCGCTCCGATCGTATCGAAGGCGCAAGCGGCGAAGTCCCTTGAGCCATGCCAGCGATCGTTCGACAACCCAGCGCACGCGTCCGAGCCCGCTGCCGTGCTGCTCGCCGCGCTTGCGAATGAAGGGTTCGATGCCCAAGCATCGCAGCACCTCGCGGGTCGTCTCGCTGTCGTATCCGGCGTCGGCATCGACTGCGTCAGGCGTGGTCTGCGGACGGCCCGGCTGGCCTCCGACCTCTGGGAATTCCTCCTGAATGATTGGCAGGATCTCGCGTTGGTCGCTTCGATTGGCGCCGGCAATGCGAACCGCCAGGGGAACGCCGTTTCGGTCGACCATCAGCGTAAATTTCGTGCCCGGCTTGCGGCGGTCGACGGGGCTCGGGCCGGTTTGGTCTCCGCCGCCAAAGGCCCGGACTTGGGCGCTATCGATGATGGCCGTGTCATGCTCCAATTTTCCGTCTCGACGTCACAGCCGAAGCAGGTCCGCGTGGACGCGATCCCAGACGCCCAAGTTCTCCCAGTCGCGAAGGCGCGTCCGGGCGGTTTCCCCCGAGCAACCCATTTCCGGCGGCACGTCGCGCCATCGGATGCCGGTCGAGAGCACGTACCAGATCACCCGAAGAGCCGTTTCATTCTTGATTTGAGGACGACCGCCGTCAGGTCCGACCGGTTCCTCCGGCGGCACGTGATGGGCAACGATTTCATAATGCTCCTGCGGCATTTGAGCCTCGGACATCGCAACCTCCTTGCGAGTCAAGTTGCTATCATGTGGCGCAAATGCCGTGCCAAACTCGCCTGGGTTTTCTGTCCGGTTCTAAGCGTCGCGGTAGAGCAATTGGGGAGTGGGCGGCGTGGGCGCCGTCGCTAACGCGGCGAGGAGGCGGGAGTGGTTTCCAGTTCGTGAATCGCCTGCTGCAGAACCTGCTGGGCGGTGTGCATGCCGTTGGCGCCGCCGCGCTTGGGGGCCAGTTCGCTGAGCCGCCGCATTTTGTCGAGGACCGACTCGGCCGTCGCGTCGAGTGCGTCGAGCACGTTGGCGGCGGCCAGGCTTTCGAACCGGTTGCACTTGTCGCTGGCGATCGCGTCCACCAGCGTTGCGAGCGCCGCCGCGCGCTGGGCGTCCGGGCCGCAGGTGGCTAGCGCGTCGGCGGCGGCGACGCGGACGCTAGGAGACGGATCCGCCAGCGCCTGGCCCAACTGCTCTGTGAACTGCGACACGGCGGCCGCGCCGCGGAACTTCAGGCCCAGCGCTCCCCAGTAGCGCACGGCCGAGTCGGCGTCGGCGAGCATCGCACCCACGTCCGCGGCGCCCACTGACAAGTCCGTCGCCGTGGTGGCCGCTTGGAACGCCGCTGCCGCGGTATCCGCCTTTGCCTGATCGCCCAGCGGCAACGGCTTGTACAGCGATTTGCCCCGCGCGCGGCGAATCCGTTCCCCTTCGGGAATGAATCCCAAGTCGCGCGTCTCGATCACGTGCGTCGCGAGCGCCTTGTCCAACCGCGCTCGCGTTTCGGCATGCGCGGGATCATCCGCCAGGTTCTTCAACTCGTACGGATCGGCCTGCAGGTCGTACAGTTCCACAGCCGGGTGCGGCTGCCAGTAGAACGCCTGGTGATCCGGCAACCCGCCCGCTTGCCACAGTTGTTGCCAGCGGACGGTCGAGGGGGTTTGAAACTGGTAAGCGGTGTGCTGGCCGTACGAGCGGTCGAGGCGGTAATTGCGGATCAGTTGCCACCGCTGGTCGCGCACGGTGCGAACCAGGTCGTAGCGCTCGTCCATGCGGCCGCGGAAACCGAACATGTACTCGCGGTCCGGCGCCACGTACTCGCCCAGCAGGGCCCGGCCCTGCATGTGGGCGGGCGGCTGCACGCCGGCCAGACTGAGCACCGTGGGCGCCAGGTCGACGAACCCGACCAACTGCTGCGACGCACCGCCGGTCATCAGGTAATCGGCTGAGGCGAGGTGGCGATACTTCTCGGGGATGAACACGATCATCGGCACCAACAGTCCCGATTGATACAAGCTGCGCTTGCCGCGCGGCAGGCCGACGCCGTGATCGCCGTAGTAGAAGATGATGGTGTCGTCGGCGAGCCCGGCGTCTTCGAGCTCTTGCAAGCGGGCGCCAATCTCCGCGTCCATCTCCGTGAGTTTGTCGTAGTACTGCGCCCAGTCGCGGCGGATCACTGGATCGTCGGGATAGTACGGCGGCAGCGGCGCGGCGGCCGGGTCGTGGATGGGAGCGTGGGGACGTTTGCGGATCTGGCTTTCGTGCGAGACGGTGCTGTTGAACACGGCGAAGAAGGGCGTGCCCGCGGGGCGGTTCTTCCAGTGGGCCGTGCGCGACGATTCGTCCCAGGAGCGGCCCGAATTGCGATAGCCGCTGAGGTTGTAGTCCTCTTTGGAATTATTGGTGCAATAGTAGCCGGCCTGCCGCATGGAGTGCGGCAGCAGTTCGACGCCCGCGGGCAGCGGCACGCGGCTGCGCATTTGTTCGGCGGCGAGCGACGGCGGGTACATGCCGGTGATGATCGCCGTGCGCGCCGGGGCGCAGACGGGTGCGTTGGACCACGCGTTGAGATACCGCACGCCGCGGCTGGCCAGCGCGTCGATATTGGGAGTGGTCGCGTACTCGTCGCCGTAGCAACCAAGCTCGGGTCCGTTATCCTCGCTGGTGAGCCACAGGATGTTGGGCCGCTCGGCCTCGGCTGCCGCGACCGGGTCCGCTGCTGCCGCCGCAGCGCCGATGGCGCAGACAATCAACAACAGTTTTGCCGGAGAAATGTTCGCACGTCGACGATTGCGGGCCATCAAATCAAACCTCGCCCAGAACGAGTTGCGCAAAGAGGAGAAGCCGGTTCGCTCGCCGCGGGGGGGTCGAGCCTTGGCGGCTGGCGTTGCACCTGACAAGCTTATCTCAAGCGGCTCGGCGACTCCATCGGTTCGCGCGGCCGATTGGGCGCCACGGTCGTCGCCGCGAGCTTCACGGATTCTTCTTGCGATAGGTTTACATTTCTGCCGCAGCGCGAGGCGCGTTGCAGAGGGAGGGCGAGGCTCAGCCTCGCGCGCCTGTCAGACTGAAGCCCGATCCTATTCATCTTCGCCACCAATCCAATTTGCAGTTTGTCATGCACAGCACCAACGCAATTCGCCTGTTCTATCTCACATTCATTAGCTGCGGCGTTTTTGTCGCCGGCGCCGCGTCGGCTCGCGCCCAGCAGCTGACCGCCCGCGGCACGGTGTTCGACGACCGCAACGAAAACGGCCGGCTCGACGCTGACGAGTCGGGCATCCCCGGCGTGCGGGTTTCCAACGGGCTGGAAGTTGTGGCCACCGACGAGCGGGGCCGGTACGAACTGCCGATCGACGCGGCCGAGGGCGAGATCTTCGTGCTCAAGCCGCGCGACTGGCGTACGCCGCTGAGCGAACTGAACCTGCCGCGATTCTATTACATTCACAAGCCCGACGGCTCGCCGGACGACGGCTTTCGGTTCCCCGGCGTCGAGCCGACCGGTTCGCTGCCCGCGGAGATCAACTTTCCGCTGGTCGCGTCGCCCGAGCCGGACGAGTTCAAGGTGATCATGATGGGCGACCCGCAGCCGTCGAATCGCCGGCACGTGCGATTCTACGCCAACGATTGCATTGCCGAACTGGTCGACACCGACGCGGCGTTTGGCATGTCATTGGGCGACATCGTGAACAACAAGCTGTCGTTGTTCGAGCACATGAACGCCGTACAGGGCGCCGTGGGCGTGCCGTGGTACAACGTGCTGGGCAACCACGACATGAACTTTTTCTCGCCCGACGATCTGCACTCCGACGAAACGTACGAGCGGGTGTACGGCCCGGCGAACTACGCGTTTCAGTACGGGCCGGTGCACTTCATCGTGCTGGATAATGTCGAGTGGCTCGGTTTCAATCCCGAGCGCAGCGACGTCGAGCCGGCGCCGAGTCACTACAAAGCCGGGCTGAACGACCGCCAGCTGGGGTTTGTCGCCAACTACGTGCAGGGCGTGCCGAAAGACGAGCGGATTGTCGTGTGCGTGCATATTCCGCTGGTCGTGCCCGAGTGGCGCGGCGGCAGCGGCCCCGAGCTGCGCAAATTGCTGGAGATTCTCTCCAGCCACCCGCACACGATGTCGTTCTCGGCGCACACGCACTTTAACCAGGGCGATTTCGCCGGCGAGGATGACGGTTACCACCCGCACGGCGGCGGCGAGCATCATCACCACAACACGGCCACCGGCAGCGGCAGTTGGTACCGCGGGCCGCGGGACGAAGCGGGCTTTCCCATGACAGCCATGGCCGACGGGGCGCCCAACGGGTACATCATCGCCACGTTCAAGGGGCACGACTATAAGTTGCGGTACAAGGCGGCTCGCATGCCGGCTGGCTACCAGATGGCGATCCACGCCCCCGAGGTGATCCCCGCCAGCGACACGACCGCCGAGGTGCTGGCCAACGTGTTCAACGGCACGGTCAAGACCACGGTCCGCATGCGGGTCCGCGGGCATGGCGATTGGATCGCCATGGAAAACGTCCGCCGCGCCGACCCGGCGTACGCTGCGTACAAAGCGGCCGACGATCCGCACGCGCAGGCGGCCGGCCGCGCCCAGTTGCCGGCGCCGCTGGAAACGCCCCATATGTGGGCGGCCAACTTGCCTGCCAATCTCCCGGCCGGCGTCCACGTGCTGGAGGTCGAGTCGACCGACATGTTCGACCAGGTCGACCGGGGGATTCACCTGATCGAGGTGGAGTGACGCCGGGGGAACCACGGCGGCACGGAACCATGGAAGCGTTGCTGGAATGCGGCAGGGGTGGCTGGGGACGTAGCGCAGCGGAGCCCCCAGGGTTGCGCCCTAAGTTCTCTCAGCAAGTGCCGCTGGCAGAGTGACTTGAGCTGCGCTTTCGCAGACCCAACACGCCAGCCGCAATGGTCGCGACGGTCAAAAACAGAAACGCGGGCGCCTCGGGCACGGCCGTGTAGCCAAGGGCGTCGAATGACAATCCGTCGGAGAGCGTCAGGTTCACGAACTCAACCGAGTAAATGGGCGTGGCCGCCGAGCCGACGATCTGCAGGTAACCGTTCCGGCCACCGGGGCCTTGGCCGGGGGTGAAGGCGGCGCCGCCCAGGCTTTCGACCGTCCCGTAGGAAATGCCGTTGATGAACAGTTCGTGATCCGTGCGTGGAGAGGAGCTTGAACTCAATGACTGAAAATCCGACATGCCGACGCCGAATGAACTGGCCCCGCCGTCGCCGATGTGGAAGGTGATCGACTGCGACAAGTCCGCGGCCGTATTCCCCCAACGATTTGTCCAATGCGCGCCGGCCGGCAGGCCGCTATTGTAGGCGTAGTTTGTCACCGCATACGTCCCGTCCCACTGATTGTTTTCGTGGTCCGAGTATATTGAGCCGGGATCGTACAGCCCCGGCAGCGACGTGTACGTTTCGGGGGTTGCGAAGGCCAGACCGTCGAGCGTGATACTCAACTCGGGAGCGAGCGTCGTGTCCTCGAAATTCTCTTGCGTGGCGTAGCCGTTGTAGACGCTCTGCCAACCAGAAGTCGGCGAGTACGGCAGCACCGACGCGCTGATGGTCGCGGCGGCGGGGCTCGCCAGGATGGCGGTGACGGAAAGCATCGCCAGCGGGAATGCGAACCCCCAGCGGGTATCAAAACGATTGTGCGGCATCGGACGCCTCGTCTGGAGAAGGGGACTTGCGGAGCGGCAAAAGTTCGGCGAGGGCGAGGCCCAGTGGGATGACCCCCAGGCGACTCGCCTTCGGAGTATAATCAGTGCCGCCCGACACCGCAAATTCTGTCAGAACTGCTGCGTCCGGCACTGGTTTCCCATCAGCAAGCAAAGTGGGGCACAACTGGTATGCCCGAACTGCCCGACGTTGAGCTCTACCGCGAGGCGCTGGTCCGCCACTATGGCGACGCCGTGGTCGATCGCGTGTCGCTGCGCAGCCCGTTTGTCGTTCGGACGGCGGAGCCGGAACTGTTTGCCATCGAGGGGCGGCGGTTGCTGGGCGTCGAGCGGCTGGGGAAGCGACTCGTCTGGCAGTTCGACGGCGAGCTGTTTCTGGTGCTGCATCTGATGATCGCGGGGCGGTTGCATCAGAAGAAGCCCAGCACTGCGCCGCAGGGAAAGAACGATCTGGCGGCGTTTCATTTCATGCGGCTCGACGAGGCGACGGGCGCGCCCGCCCCGCTGCCGACGCTCATGTTGACCGAGGCGAGTCAACAGAAGCGGGCCAGCATCCACATGGTCGCGGGCCGTGCCGGGCTGGCGGCTCACGACCCGGGCGGGATCGAGCCGCTGACGATGACGCTGGCGGAGTTCCGCGCGCGGCTGACGGGCGAGCACCACACGCTCAAACGCAGCCTTGCCGACCCGCGGCTGCTAGCCGGCATTGGCAACGCGTACGGCGACGAAATCCTGCATGCAGCGCAGCTGTCGCCGGTGCAACTTTCCACGCGGCTGAATGAGGATGAGATCGCGCGGCTGTATGAGGCCGTGCAAGCGACGCTCGCCGCGTGGACCGAGCGCCTGCGGGCGGAAATCGGCGACGATTTTCCCGAAAAAGTGACGGCGTTCCGCCCTGAGATGGCCGTGCATGGCAAGTTCGGCCAGCCGTGCCCGGCCTGCGGAACCACCGTACAGCGAATCCGTTACGCGGCCAACGAAACCAACTACTGCCCGCGCTGCCAGACGGGCGGCAAGCTGCTGGCCGACCGCTCGCTGTCGCGGCTGCTCAAGGGCGATTGGCCCACGACCGTCGACGAGTGGGAACAACGGCAAGGGTGAGTACGGCGACAAGGGCCAGCGCGGCGGTCGCTGGCTCAGGGACGCTCGTGCCGGCTGCCGCTGGGTCGGTTGTGCCGCCGTACTGCTGCTGCCACAGCGCCAGATCGGCCGCGTCGACGTTTCCCTCGCCCGTGGCATCGCCGGTCGTGGTGGAGGTTTGCCCAGTCAGACCGACGCCACGTTGCCAGATCAGCAAGTCGGCGCCGTCGACCAGGCCGCTCTCGTCGAAGTCCGCCGTGTTGCCCCCCAACGACGGGCGGAACACCAACTGCTTGCCGTCGAACATGTCGAGCGTCGCCAGCAGGTCGTTTGACGACAACTCCAACAGGCCGATCTGGTAGTTGTAGATGTCGCCGCTGTTCGCGTCGCCAACGAACTCGGGGTGGTCGACGCCCCACAGCGTGGTCGGGGCCGACCAGCTCTCAAAACTGTCGGTGGTTTGAATGAACTTGATCTCCGAGTGCCGCTTGCGCGGCGCCGCCGAGGGGAGGTCCGCCGGCAGGTTTTCCGTGGCCAGCACCTCGTCGGTCGAAAACGCCACGACCACGGGCCCGTCGCCCACCCGCAGTGCATAGGGAGCGTAGGCGTTGTAGCTGTGCCCCTGGGGGTCGGTCAGCGGCGACTGGTAGATCACGCGCGAGTCGAGCAAGTTGTCCCAATCGGCTTGGGTCGCGCCGCCGTTTTCGACCTGAAACGCGCGGATCAGGTTGTAGCCCTGCCCGTTGAGCGTGCCGACGGCCTCGGTCACGACCATCAGCCGATCGCCCGCGCCGTCCAGATCGGGGCCCAGGTTGACCACGGTCGCCAACCCGTCGCGCACCGCTGCGCCGCCGATGGCGGTGGTGTTGACGATCCGCTCGTTGGTCCAACTCCACGCCGACGAGCCGTCGTCCCAAACGCCGTCTTTCACAGCGATGTACTGATTCCCCCCGGGGGCGGCGAACTCCGAGTCGTAGTACACCTGCAGCGTGCCGTCGCTCAGCGTGTTGAAGTGCGGGGCGCCGACGAACTCGCCCGCCGTACCGGTGTAATTGTGAATCGTGCCGGCGACGTTCCAGCTCTGCCCGCCATCGGTGCTGCGGCTCATCCGAATGCTCCACCCCGCGGTCGGGTGCAGCAGTCGATACGCGGCCAGGATGTCGCCGTTACCAGTGACCGTGAGCGTCGGATCGCCGAACTGCAGCGACGGATTCGCAACGATGTCGGTCGCGTAGTCCCAATCGATGCCGTTATTGGAGCTGCTCAGCAGTTGGACCGTGGAGCCCGTGGTGCGCGTCCCCAGCAGCGTACCGTTGGCGGTCGCCACGAGGTTGCGAATCGGCGCGGCCCGCTGCAATGCGTCAGACGACGAGGGCACGACGTGCCAGTCGGCGGTTTGCCAATCCGCGGCCGGACAGAGCGACGCGGCGATCGCGGACAGGCCCGCGAAACAGGAGGCCAGGCAGACTTGACGAATCACGCGGGTAACTCTCGCAGGCAGGAACAGCAACGCGGCGAGTTGAGACCGTGCTCTGCAAAACCGCAACAGGCAAACGGCCGTCGACGCCCTCCTGATTCCATTCTCATTGCGGGCCTGCCGGCGGGCAAGCGATTCGTCGGCGCCGCGCTATGTCTGCCGCCGGCGCCCCGCCGCCCCCGCCAAAACGACACTCAGTGTGCTGAGTACGATCAAAACCATTGTGGTCGGTTCGGGGATCGGCGACCCGGTTGCGACGACTTCGATGCTGGACGGCAGTACCATCCGATCGAGCGGGCCCAGAACTAGCCCGTCGTCGATGTGGAGCTGCAGTGTTCCACTGCCCGAGAAAGCCCCCGAAGTGGCGCCTGCGGCGGAGATTGGCGCGGGGATTGTGGTCGTATTCGGCGCCGTACGAATGGCGAGCGCGTAGGCGAACGGGTTTGTGCCGGAGAACGACGTATCCGAAGCGCCAAGATTCAACAACTGCGGGTCAGCGCCAATCGTATTGGGAACTGGGGCGGGCGGCTGGCTGCCTGGCTGTTCCACGGTTCCGTTGATCGATGCGGTGATCGACCCCGATCCGCCGAGCGGGCCGTGCTGGAAGAACACGAACTCCAGCATGCCCGGGTAATCGGTGGGCGAGAAAGGGTTTGATCCGATGGCGTTGAAAGACGACGAGTTCGTGTTTTCGATCACAGCGTTGGTAATCGTGACCGAGGCGACGCCTGCTGTCGAGTTCGTCGGGCCGACGTAGCTGGAGATGATGTCGCCGGAAATGACAAACGTCGAGTTGGCGTTGCCAGGAAAGTCCGGCATCGGGTGGTTACTGAGCACAATGGTGCCGTTGACCGTTGCGTCTTGGTCGCCCGCCCCGCCATCGACGACCTGCTGCGGCGCGCCGGGAAACAGGGTGAGCGATTGTCCGCTGGCGACGTTGGCGAGAAAGGTTGCGACACATGCTGCCAGGACCAAATGCGAGAAGGGCGCGCGTGCGGCGATACGACTGATTCGACTCATGAGTCTCCTCCCGACTGCGAGCAAGTGAAGATAAGCAAGGACGATCGATCGCAATGGCGATCGCGACAGGCAGCGGCCTTCGTCCGTTTGGCGGGGCGACCCCGCGCGGCCAGCCTAGCGAAGTCACCACGGAATCGCAAAACTGCGAGCCGATCGGCGCGAATTGACGCATTTTTCGCAAGAATTGCGTAGAGAAGGAAGTTTGCCACGACGGTTCGTCCGCACGGGGCGTCACGCTGGCAACAGCCCGCGCACCGCCGGCCACACGAGCTTCAGTCCATAAGCGATCATCACCGTGATCATCACGACGAAGATCAGCCGCTTGCCCTCTTTCAGCGCCAGCCGGGCGCCAACGATCCCGCCGACGAAATTGCCGCACGCCATGACAAGCCCCGGCAGCCAGCAGACCTTGCCGTGGTAGATAAACAGGCTCAGCCCCACGATCGTGACCAAAAAGCCGACCGCATTCTTCACTGCGTTGGCGTCGACCAGCTCGCGGGCATGGAACAGGCCCATCGCGATGAGCACCAGAATTCCCAGTCCCGCCTGGATGAAACCGACGTACAGTCCCAGCGCAGCGAACAGCGCTGTTTCAGCCAGTCGCGAGTCGATCGGCTTGCGGTTCGGATCGAGCAACAATTTCGGCTTGCGGATCAGCAACACGGCCATCCCGAGGAACAGGATGCCGAATGCCGTCTCGAACGCGTCTTTGGGGAGCGACACGGCCAAGAGGACGCCGAGCGGCGTCGTGATGAGAATCGGCGCCGCGACGCGGGCCAGCAGTTTGGCGTCGAGCTTGCCGTGACGGACAAACGTAGTGGTGGCCGAGCCAGTCGACAGCAGCAGCGCGAGCCTGTTCGTGCCGTTGGCGATGCCGACCTCCAGCCCGCCGATGAATTGCAGAGCCGGCAACGTCAGAAATGATCCCCCGCCGGCGATGGTGTTGACCACCCCCGCGATGAAGCCGGCCGCGGCGAGCAGCACATAGACCAACCAGGGGGACATAACGCGGGCAGCGGGCAGGCGATGGCGGACGAAAGGCTGCGACGCTTCGCAGCCGGTGCGCCCGATTGTAGAGGGCCCGCGCCAGAATCGCCACGGCGGGGCGCTGCATCGCACCGGTGTCGCACCATCAGAAAGCGGGGTGGCTGGGGACGAAGCGAAGCGCAGCCCCCAGTGAACGCATCTGGGGGCTCCCTGCGGTCGTCCCCAGCCACCCTGACTTTGCGGCGGCCGCTGCGCCCCGCGTACCGTGGCATGCGCTCACGTAACACGCCCTGCTCTCCACGAGAGAGCGACAGTACGCGGGGCGTCGCGGCCGCCAGCGATGTGGCGCTAGGCGGCGGCTGTCACGGATCGCGTGGCGGTCCGGCTGGGGACGAAGGCGAGCGCCGTGGCGGCCAAGGCGGCTAGCACGAGCGACTGCGGTTCGGGCACGGCGCCGATGGCGCCGAAGACCCGCTGCTGCTGCCACACCAGGAAGTCGGCCCCCGCCGACGCGCCGTCGCCGTTTGCGTCGCCGGCGTCGGTCAGGCCGTACGCCGCAGCCCAAATGCCCAAATCGACGTCGTCAACGGTCAAGTCGCCGTTGAAATCCGCCGGACTGGTCGGCGGGGCCGCTGCGGCCAGTTCGATGTTGTCCAATCCCAGCGTGGCGGTCACGTTGACTCCCGTGGCCGACGGCGTCGGATTGTGCCGCAACATGAACCGCACCACGCCGTTCATCAGATCGGCATACGTGCCGACGCCAGCGACGCGGGTCAGCGACTCTTCGGCCAACGAAAACTCGTAGTTGTGCCAATCGCCATCGGCCGGCACGGTATGCGCCGCGGTCGAATTCCACCGCACGTTCGTGCTGCCGGGGCCGAACAGCACCAACCGCATTTGCAGCGGGTCGGACCCCGGCGCGTTGCGCATGTCGAGTCGCACGACTCCGGCGTCGACTGCCGCGAACGAACCGGTCCAGGCGGAGGACGAGTTGTAAGTGGCCAAGTGGTTGACGGTCGTCGCGACCTGCAAGTACGCGTCGCCCGCGCCGCCGGGGCCGCCGCTGGATTGCCGCGTCGGCAGTCCGCCGCCAAAGGCGCCGCCGGTCCAACTGCTGGTCCCCGCGGCGGTGAAATCATCGACGTGCAGCGTGGCGGCCGTCGACACCGCAGGCGCAGCGAGAGCGGCTGCCGCGACGACCGCCAGTGCACGTCGAAGGGGGGCCCGAAAGTTCGTTGCGTTCAAGATGCGTGCCTCATGTCAGTCGGTGTCGACGCCGGCGGCGACCTGCCGCCGCGCCTGCAATGGCCAGCATGCCCAGCGCCACGGAAGCCGGCTCCGGGACGGCGACCAGGCGATAAATCACTCCCGTGGGAACGTCGCCGGGGCCCAATGCGCTGGGGGCCAGCGTGGCTTTGGTCGCCAAATAGACCTCGCCCGACTCGTCCAGGCCGAACGCTAGCACGTATTGATTCGTCAGCGGATTGCCTCCGACAACTGTCAGGTCTTCCAGGCTGAAGGCGCCCGGGCTGGTTTCCTCCATCCCCAGCAATCGACCGCTGCCGGGGCTGAAGCTCTGGCTGAAGTCGCCGAACAGATACTTGCCGTTCAGTTCCGGCGAGGCGCCGCGATGCACCACGCCGCCGGTGATCGAAATGCCGAACTCCGGCAAACCGATCCCGGCCCCGGGATGTGCGTACTCGGCCACGGGGTCGATGAGCGTCGCCGGGGGCGAGGGCGTGACGCCCGCGTCGAAGTCGAACGTGCCTTCCTTGATCCGCCAGCCGTAGTTGCCGCCGGCCTCCAGGATGTTGATTTCCTCCACGGCGCCCTGGCCAACGTCGGCCACGTAGAACCGCCCGTCGCCGCCGGGACCGTTGTCGAACGCCGCCCGCCATGGGCTGCGCAGGCCGTAGGCGTAGATCTCTTCGTGGACTCCGCCGCCGTTGCCGACAAACGGATTGTCGCCGGGTATGCCGTATTGCCCGCCGGGACCGTTGTTGCCGTCGACGTCGATTCGCAGCACTTTGCCCAGCAGCTTGGTCAGGTCCTGGGCGTTGCCCAGCGTGCCGGTGACCGGCGGATTGCCATTGGCGCCGCCGGTGTGGCCGGCGCGGTTGTCGTTCGCTCCGCCGCCGTCGCCAGTGGTGATGTACAGCATCCCGTCGGCGCCAAAGTTCAACGACCCCGCGTTGTGATTGAACTGCGGCTGGTCGAACGACAGCAGAATGCGCTCGGACGCCAGGCTGGCCGTGTTGGCCCCCAGGCCGGTGACGGCGTACTCCGCGACAATGCTCTGGTGGTTAATCGGGTTGATCGGGTCGTCGGGGTCGCCGCCGGGTGAGGGAGCGCTGTAGTACACGTAGAACTTGTCGGCGCCCACCTGACCGGCTTGGCCAAAGTTGGGGTGAAACGCCAGCCCCAGCAAGCCGCGCTCGTCGAATCCGGGACGTTCGGTCACCAGTTTGGAACTCAGGTCGATCAGCGGCGCGGGCAAGACCGCGCCGCCGTCGTGTACGTGGATCTTGCCGCGCTGATCGGCGATGAACAGCCGGTTGGAGCCGTCGCCGGCGTTGGCAATCGCCACGGGGGCGACGATCTCGCCCTGGCTGATCGGCTCCAGCGCAATCGCCGGGAAGGCGGCATGGGTCGTCCGCGGCGTCATGGTGGCGACCGACAGCATCGTCGCCATCATGCAAAGTGTTTGTCGTCGTGGCATGGCCTCGTTCCTCGTTCGACTGAAGAGTCTCTGCGTCATCCGTGCTGAGTCGCGCGGGCGCGGCCCCGTGAGTCTGGCTCCACCTGCAACATGTCATTGCAGAGCCGCCGTATTGCGACGCTACCGAGAAAGACGGCAAAAGAATCCGCCGGTTGGGGAAAGACGCGGTGCGTTCCCGCCGCATCGGCACGCGCGCACCGACGACGCTGACTGCGTTAATCCAGCGGCTGCAAATACTCCAGCACGCGCGGCTGCTCATGCGGACTGATCTCATAGAAGACGAGCCCGTCGCGCTGGTCGCGAAACACATGCAACGCGTCGGTCGACTTCGCCAGGGTCGCGTCGTCGCGGTCCGCGCGGTCGACGACCGCCATCACCTGCTGGCCGTCGACCATACACAGCATGGCCGTCGTGTCGCGCGACAACCCGCCGGGGTACGACAGCCCCAGCATCCGCGTGCCCTCCGGCATCGCCGCCAACTGCAGCGGGACGCCTTGGCGGATGCGGAACACCTCGGCGAACCGCTGGGGGTCCTCGCACTGGTAGTACGGCTCGAACCCCGCAGCCGCGACCTGTTTGTAGAGATCAGTCAGCGGAGTCGGGGCGAAGTAGGGCTCGTTGCGCCCGCCGAGACCCTGCCCTCGCCACAACGCCGCCGTCGCCGCCACGGCCACCGCGGCTGCGACGGCAAGAAGTAGCGAAATCTTCCGCGGCTGATTCGTGAAACCTCCGCTGGCTGGCCCGGCGTGCCCGCTCGACTTGTGGTCGGAACGCGCTGCAAATCTCGCCGTCAGTTCCGCAAGCTGCGCGTCCGTCGGACCTGTTGCGGCCTCGAATTGCCGCCGCACCGACTGGTCGATTTCGTGCTGTTCGGCCAGCGCATCGAGCAGCGTCGCATCCGTCTCGCCAGTTTCGCTTGTCGTCTCCGCCGCACCGGCGCGCAGCCGATCGCGCAGCCGCTCCAGGTCGGCTTCGAACTGCGCGTCGAATTCGGGCTGGGAAGAACTCATGCGCTGGCAGGGTTAAACGGATTTGGTTTCGCGGTCGGCAAGGCGTCGACGCATGGTCGAACGGGCGCGGTGAACGTGACTCATCGCCGTGCCTGCGGGGATGTCCAGCAGTTGCGAGATTTCAGCATACGTCAAATCTTGGACCGTCCGCAGCAGCAGGCAACACCGGGCCTCGTCGCTCAGTTCCGCCAGCGCGGCGTGAACCTGATCGTCGAACGCCTCGTGCGGCACGGCGCCGGCGGCCACCGCTGTGGCGTCCAACGGCGCTTCGGGCAGGGCCGCATCGCCGCCGTGCAGGTCACGCAGATGCGCGGGATCGGCTGGAAAGGTGCGCCGCCGACGGCATTTGCGACGATAGTTCAGCGCGCAGTTTCGTACGATCGCCGCCAACCAACCGGCAAAGCTGGCCCCCGGCGTGAATTGGTTTCGCTTTTCGACGGCAATCAAGGCGGCCTCCTGCACAATGTCATCGGCGACGCTCCGGTCGCCCACAATCGCCGCGGCGATCACCGTCATCTGCGGGTAAACCTGCCGATATCGCGCAGCAAACTCCTCGGGGTCGTCGATCCGTATCGACGCGCCAGGTACGGCTGCTGGTTGGTTTGGCGGTTCACCCATGAAGGACTACTATACAATGTCGCCGGCCTGCGAATCACTTGCAGGAAGCCGCGTTTTTCCGGCTCATGTCCGCGAGATTGGCTGTTGCTGCCCTAATCGGAGCGGCTGCTGCCTTCCCAACCATCCGAAAACGCCGCGCCGCGACGACTTTTGCCAGTCGATTGTCTTTGCACTCAGGTCCCCCGCTGATGCCACGCCGCCGCTCCACTCGAGCTTTCACGCTGGTCGAACTGTTGGTCGTGATCGCGATCATCGGGGTGCTGATCGGGCTGCTGCTGCCGGCGATCTCCGCCGCGCGCGAGGCCGCCCGCAGGTCCACGTGCGTCGGCCATCAGAAGCAAGTGGCCCTGGCGCTGCTGAATTACGAAACGGCCATGGGCAAGTTCCCGGCCGGGCGCCTTGGCTGTGACGACACGGGCGACACGCTCGACATCCCCGGTTGCCCGCCGGGGTTGCCTGCCGAGAAGAAGACGGCCGCCAGCGGGTTCATCGAGATTCTCCCGCAGTTGGAGATGCAGCCGCTGTACGACCAGCTGTCGGTGGAAGTCGGCGGCCTGTGGAATCGCAACGTCGACGACCTCGGCTGGTACGCCGACATGGATAAGTGCAAAGGGATTAAAGTCCCGATTGACTTCCTTCGTTGCCCCAGCGACGACTCGGCGCTGATGAGCGACGTGTACCACCCGGTCGAGGCGGCCACGTGCAGCTACGCGCTGTGTCAGGGTACGCGGGGGCCGGGCAGCGCGCCGCAGGATGTGAAGTACTTCAACGACGGCATGTTCGTCTACGTCAACGGCCGCCGGCAGCGGGAGATCACCGACGGCATGTCGAACACCATCGCCCTGGGCGAGGTCGTGCTGGCCGACGTGTGGGAGTCGTCCAACACATGGTCGTACGCGCTGTCCTATGCCGATTGTCTGCGGACGACGACCAATCCGCTCAACACGCGACCCGGCGCCGGCGCGGTGGTCGATCGGCAGAATGGCGCCTTCGCCAGCCGGCATCCGGGGGGCGCCGTGTTTGCCAGTGCCGACGGGCACGTGGAATTCGTGACCGACGACATTGAACCGTCGGTTTACGCCGCGCGGGCGACGATCGCCGGCGGCGAGTCCGCCGCGGCCCCGGCGGCCGTCAGGCCCTAGCCGAGCAGCGAACCGCGGCGACCGACGCGAAACGCGCGGAGCTGAGTCTCATCGATTGTCGACAGCGCCGCTTCGGCAATGTCGACGTCACTCGACTGCGAGGCCGCCCACACCCGCCGTCCTTCGGGCCCAGTCGTGGCAAAGTGCTGGCCAGCGGCGCCATCGTCGACGCCCAGCGACGCGAAGGCTGCATCGCGCGACTGGCGCACCCCCGGCGTCTGCTGCCGCGAGGCGGCCGGCGCCGATGACGCCGCATGAACGGTCGCAGCGGACGTCGGCGCGGCCAGCCACACGTTCGACGCGTCGCCGAGCACGCTCGCCGGCTCGCTGGTCGCGGCCGCCTGCACGAGCGCCGTGGAACTTGTCGCGACTTGCACCGATGCGGCCGCGGCGCTGCCGTACTGCGTTTGCCACACGTCCAAGTCGTCGGCGTCGACGTCGCCGTCCAGGTCGGCGTCGCCCGTGGCCAGCGTGCCGCCGGGTGCGCCGAAGCCGCGTTGCCAAGTCAAAAAGTCGCTGCCGTCGACCAGCATGTCGCCATTGAAGTCGGCCGACGGATCGCCCACGCTGTCGCCTGTGCCGGGCGTGCCGCCCGCCACGAGACTCGCGCGCCAGTTGGCGGGGTCGTCGAACGGATCGTCGGGCGCCACGTCGATGGGGTCTTCGCCGGCGTACAGCGGGCCGACGTACTCCAGCGAGCTGCCGCCGCCGTCCGGTTCGGTCGGCCACGGCGCCACGTCGTCGTAGGTGAACGACTGCAGCAACTCGCCCAGCGGCCCCAGCAACGTGATCGTTTCGCCGCCGTTGCTCAGATTGGCCTCGGCGTAGCCCGGGCCCGTGGCCAGATTGATTCCCGCGCCGTACATCGCGATGAAATCGCTGGGGTTCCGCGCCACCACGATCCGCTCGCCGGCAGGGAGCGTTTGCCCGCTGGCAAAGGCGTAGCCGTCGTTCGAGAAGCCGTCGATTCGCACGCCGTCCAAGCTGATCGTCTCAGCGCCCGTGTTCAGCAGCTCAATGAACTCGGTCAGCTCATTCTCGACCGGGTGGTAGTTCAACTCGACAATCCGCAGCGGGAACGAATCGGTCAGCAAGAAGGACTCGCTGGACACGGCGCTCCAGTCGGAGCCGTCGAAGACCCGCGCTTGCACCTCCGTCGCCGCGGACAGCGTGATGTCGCCCGTGTAGGCGACCGCCCCCGCGGCCACGCCGCCGCCCACGCTGCGCGGGTCCGTGCCGTCGAGCGTGTAGTAGATGGTCCCCCCCGCGTTGGGGTTGCCGAGGGTCAAGTCGAGCGAGCCGTCAATCTCGCCGCCGTATTGGCTGAACGTGGGCGCGGTGAGATCGGCCAGCCAGCCGTTGGACGCAAACTGCCCCAGCACGATCGTGGTTCGCACGGGAAAGAAATCGTCGAGCACGCCGTTGACGTTGGCCAGCCAGTCGTCGCGGTCGTAAGCCGTGCTCACGCGATCGTCGCCCCAGCGGGCGGCCTCGCCATTGATGGCGCGATCCAACTCGTCGATCCGCAACTGAAAGACGCTCGCCGCGGCCGCGGGCGTCAGCAGCCCGTCGGTCTGCATCAACTCCTGCACGCGGTCGGCGAACCGCAGCTGGTACTCGGGGCTGTCCATCAACTGGCGGTGGATGCCGGTGGGGCCGTACTGGTCGTCCTTGGCGGTCGAGTTGTAGGTGACGTTGAAGTTGTTCTCGCCCAGCGGCTGGTTGTCGGCGGTGGGCCAGGCGTGCTCCTGATCCCACGAGTGGAACCGCCAGCGACCGGCCGCATCGGCGTGGTTGATCGTGGCGTACCAGTTGTCCTGGCCCCAGTCCCAGTTGCCGGCGTAGTAGTGGACGATCATGTAGTTGATGAAATCGTCCACATCCAACAGCGCTTCGACCTGCTGGAACTCGGCCAGGTTGGCCACGGCGTCGTCGACCTCGTCGAGCAGCGCCGCGTAGGCCGCTTCCGCGGTCAGCCCGCCGTCGACGTTGTCGTATTCCTCGGGGTGCGTCGACAGGCCATCGGCCGCCTTGACCGCGTAGTAGTCGTCCTCGTCGCCGCCGAAGTACTCCTGGGCGAACGAATCGTCGGGCCGTTCATGCAGGTTGTAGATGCCCCAATACAGTCCGTTGATGTACAGATTGACCCAGCGGCCATGCGGGGCGTAGCCGCCCGACAGGTTCTGCAGATCGGCGACCGCCTGATCGTTGATGTACTTGGCGACGCCGTTCTGCTGGACGTTGGCGTGCAACCACGTGTAGTTGTACTGGGCGTCGAGAATGAGGGTGTCGAAGCTGTTGGCTTGCGACGCGCCGGGGACGGCGGAGTTGGCGAACAGCGCGGGCGCGTCCAGTTCGCCCTCGCCGTATTGCTTTTTAAACTTCACCTGCAGCGAAAGCTTATCGCTATTCCAGCGGCGCGTGCTGGAGTGGCCCTGCACCTCCACCGAGGCGTCGGCCTGGAATTGCTCCAGCCCGTCGGCAGTGAAGAACTCGATCGACGTGGGCCGCTCGTCGCTCTTGTACTTCCAACTGGTTGTTTCGGTGTAGATGCCGTGGGCCGTGCCGTCGCCGAACAGGTCCTGCCAGTTCATCACCAGCGATACGCTGGGCAGCGCTTGCATGTCGCTGGTCAATTGCGTGGCGCCCACGGTCGACACGATGCTCGCGTCCATCGCCCAGTCCGCGGGCTGGCCCCAGTCGGTGTATGCGGGCAGTCCCGAGTCATCTTGCGTCAGGACGTCGGCGAGGAACACGTAGGTTTGCGTGTCGACGTTCGTCGGCTGGTAGCCCGGCTTGAACGCGGCGGCGCGGAGCGTGGTCGTCGTCGTGACGGAGACTGGACCGGTATAGATCGTGCCGTGCGTGGCGGTCGGGATCGTGCCGTCGGTCGTGTAGCGGATCGTGGCGTCGGGCACGTCGGGCGTGGTGATGGTCACCGATTGCGGCATGTCGTAGAAACCGCGATGCACGTCAAACTGCGTGTCGCCTACAAGCCCCAGCCACCCGGCGCCGTTCTCGCGCCCCGGCGTGGGCGCCGTCAGATACAGCCCGGCGACCGAACCGGTGGCCCGCTCGGCCGTCAGCAACGGGGCGACCAGAAAGTCGTCGCGCTGCGAGCTGCTGGAGTGATTGGCGCCGTACACGGCCAGCACGTTGTCGCCTTCCTCCAGCAGGTCCAGCCACGCGGTCAGATCAATCACGTCGGGGGTGCTGATCACCTCCGCGTCCGGCCGATTGCCGCGGGCGTTCAGCTCGGCCGTGTCACCGGGCTTGAGCGTCGTGTTGACGTTGACCCGCTGCACCTCGCGGTCGTTCAGGTACAGAATGTACCCGTCGTCGTACCGCAACTCGGCCGTGAGCGACGTGAGCTGTTCCTTGTTATTGACCGTGAAGGGGACGCGCACGTACGCGGCGATCTGCCCCGAGCTGCCGGTGAAGTTCATCTGCCCGGTCGTGAGCTCCTGGAAGATCAAACCATCCAGCGCGTTGTCGTCGCGGTCATAGCCGACGCCAGTCTTGGTGGCGATCCAGCCGCTGTCGTTGTAGCCGATCTCCCGCCAGTGATCGTCGACCGCGGCATTGGGGCCGTTGTAGGGCAGCACCGTCGCATCGGCCTGGTCGCCGATGATCGCCTCGGCGACGGTGGCGCCGCGATCGGCGCCCGTGCCGTACGACACGTCCGCGTACTGCTGCGGGTAGTCGAGCACGGCGCTGGCGATCGTTGTGCCGTCGCCCTCGATGAGCACCACGTCGTCGCCCGCGGCGGCCAGTTGGAAGTTGGCGTGCAACTCGTCGCCAAACGTGCCGTTCTTGTCGCTGGCGAACACGACCAGGTAGTCGCCGGCGGCCAGCGAGGTCGTCGCCGGCGTGGCGGGGATCTGCCATCGCGTGGGATCGGTCGCGTCGTCGGTCAGATACCAGCCGCTCACGTCGACCGCCGCGGGGCCGGTGTTGCGCAGTTCGATCCAATCGGGCGTGTCGCCGGCAAAGTCGGCCAGCCCCGTTTGGTTTACGGCAAGAAACTCGCTGATCACCACCGTGAGCGCGAGCCGCGGCTCGAGCGATTCGATACTCAGACGAGCGGGGCGAGACGATGCGGCTGGGGCATTGTGCCCCCGGCGGGTGTTGCGAGCCATATCCAATGCGCGACCGCGCATGCCTGTTCCGGGAGTCTGACGAGATGCTGTCGCGCCGAGCGAAAAGCCTTCTTCCTCTTGCGTTCTAGTTGTGTCCGCGAGGGCCGTCAATTCAGCCGCCGCCGGTCGCGCGATTCGGGAGGAATTCTGCAGGGAATGACCATTTCGGCGGCCGGCGAAGCGGTCCGCGCGAGCTGGGCGCGGCCCTGACGACGCCCTGGGCGTCGGGGCGAGGCGGCCCGTTTGGCGCAGTCGCGCCGGCGGGGGCGCCGGGCCCATGTGGCTCACCCGCGCGCTCAGCCGCACACTTGCGCCTCGGCGGCAGCCCGCCGCGAGATCGACGAAGCACGTAGCACAAGTTGCTTCGCCGCACGCGGGGGCTAGCGGCGCTTGGAACACGGTTTGCTCCGCTCGCAGCAGGCGGACTGGGCCCCTGCGACCTTGCCGAGGATCAGCGTATGTGCGATCAATCCAATCGCGACCTGTGGTTCCACCCCCTGCACGAGGCCGGCGAGTCGGGGTCCCGCCGCGCGGAGCCAGCCATGCGGTTGGTCCTGGTGGGTCCCCCCGGCGTTGGGAAAGGCACCCAAGCCGCCCTGCTCTGCCGGCGGTATCGGGCGTGTCATCTGTCGACCGGCGATCTGTTCCGCGCCGCGTCGTGCGAGACGGATCTCAGCCCGGCCATGCAGACGGCGCTCGACACGATGCGGGCCGGAGGACTGGTCTCCGACGACCTGGTCATGGAGTTGGTCCGCGAACGCGGCGCGTGCCTGCGGTGTTGCGGAGGCTTCTTGCTGGACGGCGTGCCGCGCACGTTGCCGCAAGCCCAAGCGCTGGGCGTGCTGCTGGACGAGTTGCACGTGACTCTCGACGGCGTGATCCTGTACGACCTGCCGGCCGAGGAGATCGCCGCGCGGATCTGCGGACGGCGGACCTGTCCAAACTGCAAAGCGGTGTACCACGAGACGGCGCAGCCGCCGCTGAAATCGGGCGTGTGCGACCGCTGCCAAACGGCGTTGGTGCAGCGCGACGACGACCAGCCCGAGGTGGTCCGCACGCGACTGGCCGCCTACCGCGACGCCACCGAGCCGCTGATCGACTTTTATCGCGATCGCGGCGAACTGGTGGCCGTCTCGGCCGCGGGCACGCCCGAGGAGGTGTTCCAGCGCGCGTGCGAGGCGCTGCGCAAGCACCGTTCGGGTGCGCCGGCGCCGCCGACACGCCGCACCGCCGTGCAGGCGTGACGGTGCTCGGTTCCGCCGTGCGCCGGACAGGGCCGTGCCGATTCTCAAACGGGGTCCGATAGCCGGCGGCACACTTGCCGCCGGGAAACAGCTGGAGCAGGCTGCGCCGCGAGTCGCCCGGCGGCAGGTGTGCCGCCGGCTAGGAATCCGTGTGCACAGAGTGCATGGCTGAGTGGCTTGGCCCTCCGACCGCTTGATGGACGCTTCCCGGCCCCGCGACTACGATGGCGGTGAGGTTCATCGCGGGGAACAGACGGCATGCGCGGCTGGCTTTGTTGGGTCATCGTG
>PABB01000007.1 GCA_002702655.1 Planctomycetaceae bacterium | reverse complement strand
GAGGCGGACTGGCAACGATGCGTGGTGCACTGGTATCGCAACGTCGGCGCGGACGTGCCGCGGCATCGGATGAAGGAGGTGATGGCGATGCTCAAGGCGATCCACGCCCAGGAAGACCGAGTCGCCGCCGAGAAGAAGGCCGTCGACGTCGTGGCCAAGCTGCGCGACCTGAAGCTGGCCAAGGCGGCCAAGGTCGTCGAGACGGGCGTCAGCGAGACGCTGCGGTACATGGCCTATCCTCGCGAGCACTGGACGCGGATTCGCACCAACAACGCCCTGGAGCGGCTAATGCGGGAGATCCGTCGACGGACGCGCGTGGTCGGCGCCTTCCCCGATGGCCGCAGCGCGTTGATGCTCGTCGCGGCCAGGCTGCGTCACGTGGCCGGCACGAAATGGGGCACGCGCAAGTACCTCGACATGAGCCGCCTGACCCGCTCGCCCGACGGCGTTTCGACAAATCGCGCGCAAAAATCAGAAACTCAAACGGAACTCAAAGACTGAGCTCACGTCAGCGACCGCGCAAGACCTTGGAAGGGCACTGCTGTGAACATGATTGTCAGCTGCTCCCTGCTGCTGCAATGACCCTGTAGATGGAACTGTGTCCGCCTCTGGGGTAGCCGGTCCTGCGTTGTCTACGTTTCTTGTGCGTATTCGATGGCGATTTGAGCCAGCGTTCAGACCATTGTCGTTGAGGCAGCTCTTGCAGTCGACGCTGAACGTGTGCTGACGTTGAAGCGGTCGACGTTAGCTCGATGGTTTGGTGCGGTTGGAGCATCTCGGTCCAGGCGATCAATTGGCGGCAAATGTCGCAGAATAGGTTTTCGGTCGAGATGGACTACAGCCTAGATCTCCTCGCGCTGTTGGTCACGCCTTTGGCGTTCCCCCTGTTTGACTATGAGGCCAAGAATGGCAAGCTGACTGCCAGTCCTACCGCTCTGTTGGAGTCGCTTCGGCGCTACGCTGACAAGTTGACCCTCTTCTGGCAGGCCGGGAAGATTCATCGGCCGACCAAGGCCCGCCAGCTGTTTGGCTATTTGGAGCAATGCGTCGTGGAGGTGGCTGCGCCGCGTGGAGGCGTGTTTCACCCCAAGCTATGGGTGCTGCGATTTGAGCCTATTGGAAGGAAGCCCGACAATGAATGGCCGATCGAGTACCGCGTCCTGTGCCCAAGTCGGATCCTCACACTTGACCGTTCATGGGACACAATGCTCGCCATTGAGGGAACCTACTGGCCGCAAGAGCCGCGATCGGACGCAAACTCTCCACTCGCGCAGATGATTTCCCGCCTGCCGGACCTCGCCGTGAGGCAACCCACTACGGAGACCGCAAGCCAGCATACCCGCTTGCTGGCCAAGGAACTGCCACGCGTCGCGTTCGAGCCACCGGAAGATGCGCACTCAATCAGATTCTTGCCTCTGGGCCTTGATAGCAGTGGTGGGTGGCCATTCGATCGGCCGATTGATCGCCTGCTCGTGATATCGCCATTCGTATCTGACGGCATGATTCGGCGAGTGTCACAAGGCGCGGAGGCAGTCGTTGTTTCGCGCACTGAGGAACTGGCGCGGCTCCAGCCGGAGACGCTTAAGCGGCTAAAGGCGGCGCATACGCTTGATCCTGCCGCCGAATCCGACGCCCTGGAAGTGACAGATCATGAGGAGCCGGTCGAGCTTTCCGATGGGGCCGACGAAGGAAGCCAAGGGAACGAAGAATCTCCTAGGAATGCAGGGAACGGCAGTCTTTCTGGTTTGCACGCCAAGGTTTATATCGCGGATCGCAACGGTGAAGGGCACGTATGGACTGGCTCCGCCAACGCAACGGACGCGGCCTTTGAAAAAAACGTCGAAATTCTGGTCGAGCTGGTCGGAAGGAAAGAGCAGTACGGCCTAGAAGCCGTACTAGATTCACAGAACACCCAGGGGCTCCGCTCGCTTCTCCAACCGTTCGTTCGCCCGCAGGAAAACGAAGTTGATGAAGTCGCAGAACGGCTGGAACGGCTGCTGGACGCGGCACAGATGGCCATTGCGAGCCACGAGCTTCGTATCCACGTAGGCAGCGACAATGTCCAATCGGACGAGCTATTCAACCTCAGAGTGCGGGCCGCCAATCCGTTACCCGCACAGTGGCTCTCTGCTGGCGACGTAAGTTGTCGGCCAATCACCCTGCGCGAAACGTGGCAGCAGAAATTCGTGGACTCGAGTACGGCGACATTTCAGCAGCTGCACTTTGATCGTCTGACGCCATTCATTCTGTTCTGCGTTCGCGTCAGCATTGAAGAACGCAGCCAAGAACGGCAGTTCGTGGTCAATCTGCCAATCGAGGGATTGCCAGAGGACCGCCGGAAACGCGAGGCCCTGCAAGCGGTCCAGCGGTGGCGTGTGGACCGCCCCCACGGGCGGACTGGTTACATCGGGCTTTGGTTCCGTTCTCACCGCCGCGCGTCCGATCGCTTGCGGCGGTGCGCCGCTGCGGCTGTCAGCCCGAGGGCGACGAGGGTGCCGGACGTTGGCTCTGGAACCAGTGAAAGGTCAACAAGCCACGCCTGATCGACTCCAAGCGGGTTGACGCCCCAGCCCACGATTCGCGTGCCGTCTGCGGAAATATCGGCCGCGCCGTTCAGTTCCCATCCGCTCAGGTCCACGCCCGTTTCGTTCAAAAGGTCGGAGATGCTTCGCAACCCGTGCTGACTGTCCCAGAGAAACGCTTGGCGATCTTTGTAGTCGCCCAGGTTACTCTGCCCATCGGCTCCGACAATTCTGGAACCGTCCGCTGAGACAGCGGAAGCTGCACTGTATTGCCCGAAACCGCCAGGCAGATGGCCAAGACCTACCAACCCTGCGTCTTCTGTCCAGCGAAACGCCTCGGTGACCGCAGAGTCGCTATTGAGGCTGTAGCCCACGATGATGGTCCCATCGGACGACACGTCTGTAGCGCAACTGTTACCGTCTCGATCTGGAAGCCATCCCAAGCCAACAACACCGTCGACTTCGGACCATCGAAAGGCCTCGCCCCCCATGGGGCTGCCATGCCACATCTCCCCGACAACGATGCTTCCGTCAGAAGTAACCGAATAGGCGGTCCCTCGCTCGTCGGGCGTGGGCAGCGGAAGCTGCTCTGTGCGACCGTTGCGCCAAATGAAACCGTGCCTGGGACCCGCGGCCCGGTGCAAGCCAACGATCGCGGCGCCGTCGTCCGACACCCCATATCCCGCCAATGGTCGTTGTCCAAGCGAGTCGTCTTCTAGCAGGACAGTACCTGTCTGTGCGGTCCATCGAACTGCGCGCGTCTCGCCGTCAAACCCTTGGCCCACGATAACGCTTCCGTCGCCAGACACGGCACGCGCAGACTCGAATTTGACGCCGTGAGAGCTTGGCAGAGCTTCGATGCCCCCGTCCACAGTCCACTTCACGGCCTGCAACGCGTAACGATCGGTTCCCTTCGCGAGATATCCCACGATCGTCGAACCGTCGGCGGAAATCCCGCTCGCGTAGCTTTCGCGATCATCGTCGGGAAATATCGGCAGTGGGGTAAATGTGACAGAGAATCCATCACCGGAAATCAGCACTGCGCCAAGAAACGGCAACAGCGCGGCGAGTCGAAATCGCATTCGTGCTCTTCTCCGCTCTAGAGGCTGCCCCATTTCGAATATACGGTGCCGGTTCGCCGAGCACAACAAAACCCGCGGAAGGGCGTGATCTGCTTTGCACGGCTAGCGGGACGCTGGCCAGAAACGCGATGGCGAGGGCGGAAGACATGCTGGCGATTGTACCGAAGGCCCGCGTGCGACGCTGGGGTCTGTCGGCTACAATCGCCCACATGCGTACTGCCAAGCTCGTCACCGCGTCCGCCCTGGTTCTGGTCCTCGCTGCGTCGCCAGCATTTGGCTGGAACGCCTTAGTTCGACTTTTGCACTTTTGGGAGCGTTGAAAACTGCTCTACGGATATAGCGTGAGCCTCCGTCAAGATGGTTGGGTTCTGACATCCTTCCCTCTTGAGCAAGGAGCCTCACGATGGAACTTGTCCCCGGATTCACGGCTTTGTTGCAACCCTTCGCCACGACGATGACGGCGCCGACGTTTCAGAGCTTCGTGACGCTCGCCGCCGGGTGGGTGCTGGCGAGCCGGCGGACGGTGACGCGGATGATTCTCGCGGCGGGCGACTCGGCCGGCGAGCACTTCTCGTCGTACCACCGCGTGTTTAGCGCGGCGCGGTGGTCGCTCGATCGCGCCGGGCTGGCTGTGTTCGATCTGATCGCCCCTGGGATCGAAGGCGAGGTCTTGCTCGCCGTCGACGACACTCTCGCCCGCAAGCGGGGCCTGAAGATGTTCGGCTGCGCCCGTGCACCACGATCCGCTGCTTTCCAGCCGGGGCAAGGCAGTCGTCAACTGGGGCCACAGTTGGGTCGTGCTGGGGGTGATCGTCGAGTTGCCGTTCCGCCCGCGGCACTATTACTGCCTGCCGATCTTGTTCCGCTTGTACTTGAACAAAACGAAGGCCGCCCAGCACCGCCGCGTCCATCGCACGCGGCCGGAGTTGGCCGTCGAGATGCTCGCCGCGCTCTGTTCGCACCGAGAAAAGCGGCGTTTCCACGTCGTGGCCGACAGCGCCTGCGGCGGGCAGGGCGTGCTGAATCATCTGCCGACCAATTGCGATCTGACCAGTCGCCTGCTGATGGACGCGCGGCTGTACGACGCGCCGCCGGAGAGAAAGCCGGGAACCAAGGGCCGACCCCGCAAGCGGGGCGACCTGCTGCCTGCGCCCGCGGCGATGCTCGACGAACGTTGCCGACGAGTGACGTTCGCCATCTACGGCAGGTCGGAGAAAGCCCACGTGGCCGATTGCGATGCGCGGGTCCACAAGGCGCCGGCCAGTCCGTTGCGCGTCGCGGCCGTGGAGCCGCTCTCCGGCGGCCGCCAGTCGCAGGCATTTTACTCGACGCGCCATGACGCGTCGGCCGAGCAAGTGATCGGGTGGTACGCCAGGCGGTGGAGCGTCGAGGTCGCATTTCACGACAGCAAGCAGCACCTGGGATTCCAGGAGCCGCAAGGCTGGTCCCGCCGAGCCGTCGAGCGGACCGCGCCGGTGGCGATGCTGCTCTACTCGCTGGTCGTGTTGTGGTTCGCTCGGGAAGGTCATTGCCGCTACCAGCCGCTCGATAGCCCGTGGTACGTCTCCAAGGCCGAGCCGTCGTTCGCCGATATGCTCGCCACGCTCCGCCGGCAAAGCGTGCGGCAGAAGGTTTCATCACTGGCCCTCCGCGGACCGGGGTCGCGAAAAATCAAACAACTCCTGGAAAGCACGCTCGCCATCGCGGCGTGAAGTGCAAAAGTCGAGCTAAGGCGACTCGCGCGATTTGCGTCCTTGACCTGTGCTCGTTTCGGTCCGTCCACCAGCATCCAGAGACCATATCCATTGGAGCCCCGCCCTGATAACAGACTCCTCCTCATCCGACCGCCTGCCCGATGCGCCGAGCGCGCCACGCGGGGGCGAGGCGTTCCCCCAGACAACGTGGCTCACAGACTGTTGCATGAGTGCAAGACGCTGTCGCCGGTGGCCGGTGGTCGACTGCATCGGTCGGTTGGACGACGGTGCGCTGAAGCTGCTCGACACGCATTGCCGGTTGGCCAAAAGCATGGACAGTGCAGCTCGGCTGCTGATCCGCGACAATCACTGACGCGTTCCACGGCGACCTTGATCGTTGCTTGCTGCTCTTTGACAATCGACCCGCTCGGACGCGGCGGTATGCGGCCCCGCGTCCGAGACCATGACCATGGTCTGCGGGACGCCGCGGCCCGCGTCGCCTTCCCCCCGGTGGGACTCTCTGAACTGGTGCGAAGAGTCCGCCGCGGGCGGAAGGCCGTCGGGCGTCCTCGACGATGGAGCGAACAGGCCCTCGCACGCGTCGCCGGACGGACGGCGATCCAGCGGAACCCGGCGAGACCGTTGCGGCAGTTGCGCCTGTGCGGTCATGCGGGCGCTTGAAAAAACACTGCAGCGGATAGGCGTGCCGAGGAACGCGTATCGACTCCTGGGGGCGAAGACTTTACATGGTCGAGTCGCACGGCCCCACGCGACAATCGCCGTCTGCCTGTCGTTTTTTGGATCGAGGGCATAATCTCCGGCAGCAACTTGCCAGGAGTGGTCGGTACGATTTGATGTTCGCGACGTGAGCGGCGCTTTTGTCGAGGGAGGCTGCGCAGCGTGCGAGTCTGCCGTCCGTCTCTCAGGTTGCGCGTTCCAGCCCGGGACGCGCCAATCGCTTGTCTCACTTCCCGTACGTCAGCCCGTGCCCCAGCGGATACAGCGGCGCGTAATCTTCGTCGCCCTCGTTGAGCGGGTGTTGGTCGACGGACCGCGGCCAGGAGAACGACAGCTGGCCGGTCGGGGCGTGGGCGCCGGCGAGCACGTCGACCACCCCGGCGCCTTCGGTGCCCGGGAGCCAGGCCGCGACGATCGCGTCGGCGTCGCTGGCTGCGTCGTCCAGCACCAGCGGCCGCCCCGACAGAAGGACCAGCGCGGTCGGCACACCGGCGGCGTGGAGATCGCGAATCGCTCGCAGGTCCTGCTCGGTGAGCTTGAGGTCGGCGTCGTCGCCGTTGCCCTCGGCGTAGGGCGGCTCGCCCGCGACGACGATCGCCGCTTGAATGTCATCGCCGTTGGCCGCGCGACCGTCGGCCGCGTGGACGATCCGCTCCGCGCCCAGCGCCTGTTGCAGCGACGCGAGAATTGTGGTGCCGCCGGGTGTGACCTCGCCGCGGGCGCCCTGCCAGTCGATGGTCCAGCCGCCGCACTGCATGCCCAAGTCGTCGGCCCCGCTGCCGGTGACCAGGATTCGCCCCGCGCCGCCGCCCAGTGGCAGCAGATCGCCGTCGTTTTTCAAGAGCACCAACGACTTGCGGACCGCGCGGCGAGCCAATTGTCGATGCGCCGGGGAGCCGAATGACGACTCGATCAGCGTGCGATCGGCGGTCACGTTGGGGTCGGGGCCCAGCAGGCCCAGGGCCGCTTTAACGCGGAGAATGCGCCGCACTGCGTCGTCGATCCGCGCCTCGGGCACCTCGCCCGCTTCGACCAGGTCGGTCAGCAGCGTGATGAACTTGCGGTAGCGGTTGGGCTCCATCGCCATGTCGATGCCCGCGTTGATCGATTTGCCGATCGCCGTGCGAAAGTCTTCGTCGGTCTGCGCGATGGCGTTGTAGTCCGAAATGACCAGCCCCTCGAATGCCAGCTCGCCCTTGAGCACGTCGGTCAGCAGGTAGCGATTGGCCGTGCACTTCAGCCCGTTCCAGCTGCTGTAGGAGACCATCACCGAGCCGACGCCCGCGGCGATCGCCGGACGGTAGGGCGCCAGGTGAACGCGTCGCAGGGTCGCCTCGTCGACGCGGGTGTCGCCCTGGTCGAGCGCGACGGTGCGCGGGTCGTCGGGCTTGGCGGGCGGGGCGGCGGTCGTGCCGCCGTCCCCCACAAAGTGCTTGGCGCAGGCGAGCACGTGCCGCGGATCGTCTAGCCGCGCGCCCTGCAGCCCGCGGATGAGCGCAGCCCCCAACTCTCCGCATACGGCGGGGTTTTCGCTGAAGCCCTCGTAGGTGCGGCCCCAGCGGTCGTCCTGGGGCACCGTCACGCAGGGGGCGAACGTCCAGTTAATCCCGGTCGCGCGGACTTCCAACGCGGTCGCGCGGCCGATCTCCTCGATGAGTTGCGGATCGCGCGTGCAGCCCAAGCCGACATTGTGCGGGAAAATCACGGCGCCCAGCACGTTGCTGTGACCGTGCATGGCGTCGATTCCAAACAGCAGCGGCACTTGCAGACGCGAGTTGAGCGCCGCCTGTTGGCAGGCGTCGTAGGCGTCGGCCCAGGCGGTGACGCTGTTGCCCGCGGCGGGGTCCGAACTGCCGCCGCAGAGGACCGATCCCAGCGACAACTCGGCGATGTCCGTCAAATCGCCCAGCGAGGTGAGTTCCGCCTGCGTCATCTGGCCGATCTTCTCGGCGAGCGTCATGCGGGCCAACAGCGCGTCGGCCACCGCGTCGTAAGCGGCGAGGTCAACGGCTGCGGCGTCGTCGTTTGGGGAAACCGTCGGTTGCGGCCGCGCGGCGTCGGCGGCTTGAGCGCCGACTGGAAACGACGAGCACATGATCACGGCCGCCAGGAGCTGGAGGACGATGAAGGGCGAAACGAGCGTGGGCATTGTTCTGCTGATGGTGATTGTCAGGGCGCTGGCGAAGTCGGTCGGTCGCAGGCCTCACGATACCAAGAAAGCCGCCCCGCCGGACCCGTCATTCCACCGACGAGGGGCCGACTGCGAGCGGCTTTTTGAAGCGGTCGGGACAGGCGCCGCCGCCCTGGGCGGCGGCGCTTGATGTTACGCGCCGCGACGACGAACGGCGGCGCACAGGACGGCGCCGATGCCGATCAGGGCCAAGGCGCCGGGCTCGGGAATCGTCCCCGTAATGGTGACGACATCGTCATACGCCTCGCCCCAGCGAATCTCGTCGATGGCGCCGGGAATATGTCCGCTCCCCGAGAACGTGAAATTCGTGAAGGCGCCGTGATGCGTGATGAACAAATCGGACGCGGCAATCGAAATCTCCGCATCGGGAGTCCCGGGCTGGTTGACGTCCAGGGGGTCCAAGTAGACCGACACGACATCGGGATCGGTCGGATTGAACTCGTATTTCATGACGACCAGATGCGTGCCGCCAAACGTGTTCGCCAGATGCTGCAGGTTCAGACCGCCGCCGCGCAGCGGGACGGTCGTGGACTCGCTGATCGTTGTGACTGACAGCGCCAGTTCGTTGTTCCCTGAAAAACTATTCAGGAAGAGGTCGACGGAGAGCGTCGAATCGGGATCGTTGGGGTCGAATCCGTTCCACAATTCGTGGCCGCGCTTGCCGAAGTCGCCCGGAGAGTCGGTTCCCTGGCTGCCGAAGTCGATCAGGAAGCTTTCGAAGATCGTGCGCGAGTCGCGCCCGGCGCCCAGTCCACCGGCAATCGGGCGTGCCGTGCGACCAAACGAGCAGCAGTCAAACTGGACGGTTTCTTGTTGCACGCCGCCGATCCCGGCGGGGAAGTTGGGATACGACAGCGACGGCAGCGCCTTGACGGCCTGCGGCTGCCCGGACTGTTCCTCCCACGGACCGCCGTAGAACGCGGTGGGGCCAATCGTGGGGTTTTGGCCGCCGAGCGTGTTGGTGCCGGCATTTTCGTCGCCCAGCGCGTACTGGCCGGCAGACGGTTCGGCGACGTCGCCAAACTCGAACGGTTCATAGGCCAGCAGGGCGGCCTGCAGCGTGGCGCACCGCAAGACCAAGCCGGCTGCAGCCGCCGCGCCAAGCCGCGCGGCGGGTTTCATCACGAACTTTGCTCTCATGAGACAAGACCTCCATCAAGAGTGGGAAACGCAAAGTGACAGGAGTTGAAGAGAAGTCACACGACAAGACGTAGGGAATGACTCAGCGGTCGATGCAAGAAGATCAAAAGGTGCACTCCGCGATCGGCAGGCTTAGCGCCCGCGATCGCGGCACGATCGGACGAGAGCAGCGGGACGGCTGCGTCATCGCGCGCGCAGCGCAGACGCGGCCGCGTAGAAAAGTCGGGGTGTGACCGCCACTGGCCAGCCACTTGTCGTCCAGCGGCGTGGCTGCAATGCCGTACATGGCCCGCGCCTCTTTCGTCGGGCCCACCGCGCCCAGGCGGACTGGCTCGGTCGTGCGGCAAACGCGATGCCAGACGGAGAACGAGTTGTCGATGCTGACCCCCGGCCCCACGCCGTTTTCGAACGGCGGCAGATCGGGACGCAGGGCCTTGTCGCCCCAGGGCCAGGGGCCTTCGTCGAGCCCCACATCGACGCCGGTGTCTTCGAACTGACTGGTCAACCATTCGGGCGGCGGAACGCGGTCGTCGAACATCACGTAGAGATTGGCGGGGCGTTCCAGCCGCACCTCCATCTCCAGGTCGTTCAAGTAACGGTAGTCGTTGAACGTCTTCACGTAGTCGGCGCCCACGAGCATCGAGGGCAGACCGGCCTTGGTGATGCCGTTGTATTGGTGACGGTGGTCGGCGTACGCGAAGGCGTCTTCCTGAAAGCTCCGATAGGCGATTTGGTAGCAGAAGTACTTCGAGCCGTCGTCGGGGGGGATGTTGTCGCGGACTTCCTTGATGACGCTGGTGCCGCGGACCGGGGAATCGAACGTCCACCATGCGCCCGTCGTGTTGATGCTGACCTGCATGATCCGCGTCAGATCGCCCTGGCGGTCGACCCGCGCGCCCTCGCCCTGCGCGAGCCGGGTCGGCGCCTGTTGCCGGCTGAAGCGATCGCGGAGTTGGACTTCGCCGCCGAACACGACGACATCGGTGCGGCCGTCGTCGCGGGCAGCCACGCCGAACTCGGTCCCCTGGTCAACGACGTCGACCGCCGGCGTTTTGATCGTGAATTCCTGCTGCCCGGCGGGCACGCGGGCCGTGGCTTGCCCCGCATCGAGGTGGACGACGCGATCCGACTCGATCATCAATGAAGCGGCGCCGTCGAATCGCAGGCGGGCGCCGGAGTCGAACTGCAGTACGAGCTGGCCCGCGCGCATCTCAAGTCGTCCGGGGCCAATGTCGCCGTCGCCGCGGCGGGCCGTGGTTCCCTCCGACCAGATCACGTCTTCGCTTTGCACGATTTGGGCGATGGGCGGCTCGCTCTCCGCAGGGCCGTGGGCCCATTTGGTCAGCAGCGCCCCCGCGGCAAGCAGCACCACCGCCGCGGCAGCGAGTTGCCAGCCTCTCCAACCCGCGCCCGCGGCGACCGGCGTCCGCTCCGTGCGGGACACGAGGTCGCCGGGGACCGGCTCGGCGGCGGCGCAGTCCAGGTCGCAGCTCAGCCCGGCGTCCCACTCGTCGGTGAGCGATCGTTCGGCTTGTGCGTCGTCTCCCTCGCAGGCGAGGAGATTGTGGACGAAGACTTCGCGGACCACAGCCCGGATCAGCTCCGGGTGGGCGTCGAGCGACTGGCTGAATTCCATCCGCTGGGCGTCGGTGCACGACCCGTCGAGCACCACCTCGATGAGTTGGGCCAGCCGCTGCTTGGGGTCTCCGCCAGAGCCGGGCGTCATGACAACTTCTCCGCGGCGAGACGGGCGTCGATGCACTTCGCCAGCGCCTGGCGAATGCGGTACAGCTGGGAGGCCACGTTGTGGGCCGTGGTGCCCAGTCGCGCGGCGATCAACTTGACCGATGATTTCTCGTGATAGCGGTTCACGATCAGGGCGGTCTGGCGATCGGTGAGATTCTGCACGCACCTTCGCAGCGCCGCGAGCCGCTGGTCGGTTTCCTCGGCCAACTCGGCGGTCTCGTTCTCGATCAGGGCCATGGCCGCTTCGCTGACCAGCAGCCGCGACCGCGACTGTGATTTGCGAAACGCGCGGACCCGCTGGCGGGCAAAACCAAAGGCCCAGGGGAGAAACGGGCGATCGAAATCAAAATCCTCGAAGCGGGCCCAAAGATCGACGTTCGTGTCTTGCAGCACGTCCGAGGCGGCGCCGTCGCCCATCAGCAACGTGGAGATGTAGGCGTACAGCTTCCGCTGGTGGGCGATGAGCAACTCGACGTAGCGCGCCGCATCCTCAGCAGGACGCTGCGCGTTGGCGAGGCTCGGCGAAGTTGGCTGCGGCTCAGCAGACATGGGACGTTGCAACATTGGCGCCTGCGAAAAGGGCGGGCGGCTCGTTGCAGGCAAAGCCTGCAAATCCGCACGACGGAGACAAGGACAGGGCGCTTCGAGCAAACCCGCTACCGCGAGTGCGCTCGCTACCATACTCGTTTCAGCGGCAGACGCGAAGATATCGCCGAAAATTTCCCAATTGTCCGCGATATTTTTTTGCGGCGGGCTGAATGTCAAGAGAACATGTTGCCGGGTTCGTCGCCGCCCTGATGTTTGGCCTCAATGTGGCGTCGTGCGGTTCGCCGTGCCCCCGGCAGCACGCTGTGTGCCGTCTTATCCATCTTGTCCGTTTTCTATCTCAGAGCTTGTTGTCGACGAGGCCGGCAGGGCGAGTAGCGTCCGCCGAAGTCCGCAGCTTCGTCGAAGGTTTGACGAATACCAGCACCGTATCGTGCGGTTGCGCAGCACCGGTCGCCGTCGTGCGACCGCTGCGACCGTTGCGGGCGCAGCCCGAGACTCGGGTGACCGCCGCGGAGAATTGGCGATGTCGCGAACGCTCTCGGAACTCGCGCCGTGCGGAGCTGGCCAAGCGAGCATCGCGTCGTGCCCGTCGGGCTCGGCAGGGCACGGCGGCATGAACTCCACGCCATCGACCACGCAGCTGGGAAGCACCTTGGGAGAGACCAACCGATGAAGTCACCGATCGTCTCGACGGCATGCTGTTTGATCGTCGCAATGTTGCCGCGCCCGCTGCTCGCCACCGACATTTACTGGGACGGCGGCGCGGGGACGGCGGCCTGGGGCTCCTCGGCGGGCGCGAATAACAACTGGAGTTCGAACTTCACGCCCGAGGCGGCCTTTGCCGAGCGCGCGGTCGTCGGCACCGATGGCGCGGCCGGCCTGCTGGCGGGCGTGACGGAGATCACGGCCGGCGCACCCAACGTGGGCGGCATCGCCCTGGGGTTGCGCGAGGTCGACACGTTTGGCGATTATGTGAACCCGGCCCCGGCGCCCGGCGCTCTCACCGGCCAAGTCTCCATTTCTGGCGGCACGGTCAACAGCGTGAGAACTGGGCAAGCGTCGTTCGGCGCCGACGGCCGGGTTCTACTGGGCGTCGAGGGGCGCGGCTATCTGACCATGACCGGCGGCACGCTGCGCACGCCTGCACTGGTCGTCGACGGCGAAGACGACGACAGCGGCCTGGGGCACAGCACGCTGACGCTGGGCGGCGCGGCGACGCTGGAGGTTAGCAACGCCCATCAGGCGGCGCCCAACAACGTGCCCGACGCTGCGATCAACACGACCACGATCGCCCGCAATCTGCAGATCGAAGGTCCGGGCGTGAACTTCACGACCTTTGGCCGCGTGACGCTCGAAGCGACCAGCCAGTACACGGCCGTGATTACCAACTCGACGATGCATTCGCCGATCCGCACGGGCAACATTGCCGTGGTCAGCGGCGGGCTGCATGTTCAGTTCAGCGGGGCCGGGACCACGCACGCGATTGGGACGACCTGGGACTTGGTCGATGCTGACATCGCGATCGCCGGTACGTTCAGCGGGCTGGGCGAGGGTGGCGCTGTGGAAGTGTCCGGCCTGCCGGGGGCCGTCCCGCTGGGGGCCGCCTATCGCGTGCAGAAAGTCGGCACGCCCGGCAGCGGGCAGACGCTGCAGTTGGCCTACGATCGCGTGCTGGTGCTGCAGGTCAATCGCGACACGGGCGAGATGTCGATCCGCAGCCCGCAAGGCGGCACGATCGGCATCACGGGATACACGGTCAAATCGGGCCGCGGCTCGCTGCTGACCAGCTACGCCGGCATTTCGGGGACGCTGCCGACTCCCCCCGACGCGGGCTGGTCCAAGCCGGTCGATGACAGCTCCCAGCCGCTCAACACGGTCAACGCGCTGACCGAAGTGAAGCAGCCGGACTTCACGCCGCCGATTACGGATCTGGATTTTGGGGTCACGTCGACCGCGGTCTCGCTGGGGACCGGTTTCAGTCGCACCGGCGTCGGCGCCAACGTGGCCAACTTTGGTCAGACGGGCGAAGACTTAGTGTTCGAGTACGAGACGCTCGACGGCGTGCTCCGCGGGCAGGTCGAGTACGTCGGTACGACCTTCCAAAACAATCTCGTCCTGCGGGTCAATCCGAACACCGGGCAGGCCTTCTTGAAAAACGACTCGTTGGAGACGCTGGTCATCGACGGCTACTCGATCACCTCAGACACGGACGCCCTGAGCGGCGCCGGTTGGACGGGGATTGGCGGCGCGTGGGAGAAGACGCCTGCCTCGACCGCGGCGCTTTCGGAGACCAATCCCGTTGGCTCGACCACGCTGGCGCCCAACGCCGAAGTGGCGATCGGCGACATCGGCGCCTTCGCTGCCGCCGCTGATCAGGACGGCCTGGGGCTGAAGTTTGCGTTGGCCGTGGGGCTGGAGGGGACCGGCGGCTCGTTGGACGGCGATTTCAACGGCGACAGCGACGTCGACGGCAGCGACTTTTTGCTCTGGCAGCGGGGCGGTTCGCCCAACGGGGCCACCGCCGGCGACCTGGCGCTGTGGCAGGGTTCGTACGGCGGCGGGGGCGGTGGCGCCAACCCGCCGGAGACCGAGTTCCGCATCGGCACGGTCGTGTTTGACGCGACCGCGGGCGTGGCCGCGGGGGCCAGCGTTCCCGAACCAGCGACGGTCCTGTTGTGGGGCGTCGCGGCGCTCGCGCTAGCCGCGTCGCGTCGCGGGCGGTTCGCGCGGTGGCTGTTCGCGTCGTCCGCGCCGGATCAGCCACTTCTTTCGCAATTCCGAGGAGCCGACGTCATGACGTGCCCGCTACGTGTCGCCCGCTGGTTCTGTGTCGCGTTGGCGGCGGCCGCCGGCCCGGCCGGCGGCGAGGTGCTGGCGACGACGCAGAATATTCCGCTGGTGAACAATCACTTCGAGTTGCCGGGCCCCGAAGGAGTCAAGACTGTGGCGTTTGACGAAACCGGCGCGCCGATCGCGGGCTTGATCCCGGGTTGGACGTTCAGCGGCCCCGGCGTTGAAGACTTTGGCGATGGCGTTCCCGGCGACTCGGGCGTCGAGGGAGGCGGCAACCCGGGCAACGAAATGTTGCTGTCGACCAAAGACGGCGTCGTTTATCAAACGGCCGCGGGCTTCACGCTCGAAGCGATCCCCGCGACGCAGGAGTACGCGTTCACCTTCGACGCGCACGAGATCTTTGCCCAAAGCGACGACGGTTCGATCGGCTACACCGGTCAGGAACTCTCGCAACTAACGACGCGGTTCTACTACGGCGCGGCCCGCACGACGCTCACTACGTTGGTAGTCAATCCGCCGACCGCCGTGACCCGCTACGAGGTGATCATTCCCAGCAATTCGCCCCTGCTGTCCGCGCCCGCCCTGGGCCAGCCGATCGGCGTGGAGTTCGACACGACCTCGATCGAGTTCAACGGATTCTCGCTGAGGTCGTGGATCGGCGTGGACGACGTGTTGATGCAGATTCGCGGCGTGTTGGAGGGCGATCTCGACGGCGACGGCGACATCGACCTGATGGACTACCGGCGGATTCGCGACCACCTTGAGCAGCCGTTCGACGCCCTGGCCGACGGCGACGTGAACGCTGACGGTTTCGTCGATCTGAACGACTTCCGCGCTTGGAAATCGATCCCTGCGGTGGCGAGTTCGGGGGTGCTGTCGCTGATCGCCGTGCCGGAGCCCTCGTCGCTCGCGCTGGTTGCGGGGGCGCTGGCGGTCGCGGTCGCCGGCGGCTGGCGACGCGGGACCAGTCGGCGGCTGTTGGTCGCGCTCGCGGCCGCGGCAGGCCTGTTGGGCGCCCAATCGGCGCGGGCGGAACTGCTCCTCTACGATCCGTTCATCATCGGCGCGACGCCCGCCAACGGCGAGTACGCCGAAGGCCAGTT
Organism: Planctomycetaceae bacterium; assembly: GCA_002702655.1. Classification (GTDB taxonomy): domain Bacteria; phylum Planctomycetota; class Planctomycetia; order Pirellulales; family Lacipirellulaceae. The sequence goes on along the minus strand of PABB01000007.1, from coordinate 93,582 downwards.
GGCTGATCTCAATGGCGGCGGCGTTTCGCAGAATCCCACGATCGGTCCGGCGAGCCCGTCGTTCCTGACGGGCCCCTGGTCGACGTTCACCGACGACGTGGTGGCAGCCACGGTGCAGCCAACCGGCTTGTCGTTTTTGGGTTCGCCTGCGGCCGGCGGCGCTGTCACGTCCAATGGCGGCGCCTCGCGGCCCTACCGGGAACTGGCCACGCCGTGGGACGCGACCACCAGCGGCACGTTTTACATGAGTTACTTGATGAGCTTCGGAGCGTCGCCCGAAGGCACGACCCGCGACGACGTGGGCCACCGCGTGGTGGAAATGTGGTCCGCCGACGGCACGCCGGGCGACGACAGCGCAATCGTCGCGCGGATCGGCTACATGTCGTACAACGGCAATTTCAACAGCTTGCCGCCCGACGAGGCGCCGCTGAAGTTCGGGCTCGGGTTTGGCACCGAAGTGCCCGTGCTGGGCGGGCCCGCGTCGTTTGCCGAGGACAACGGCGCCACCCACCTGATCGTCTTGAAGTTCGTGTTGAGCGATCAGGACGCCATGGACTCGGTCGAGATGTTCCTCGACCCGACCGACAACGACGAGCCGGTCGTCGCCAGCGCGTCGTTCTTCAACCAGGACTTTACGTTGGGCTCGATCAGCGGGCCGATCCAGTTTGCCGGCTCCGGCACGCCGGCCGTCTTTGACGAGTTGCGCGTCGGCACGACGTATGTCGACGTGCTGCCGGACTTCCCGCTCAAGGGCGACACCAACGGGGACGACGCGGTCGACATCCTCGACTATCAGGCCATTTACAGCCACCTGAACCTCACCGGCCAGTCGACTGCCAATGGCGACGTGACGGGCGACGGGCGGGTGGATTTGCGGGACATCGCGTTGTGGCGGGCCAATCGTACAGATCTGGGGGCCACCGTGGCCAGCGGCGGTTTCGTGCCCGAGCCGGCGGCCTGGGCCTTGGCCTTCGTCGCGGCGGCTGCGCTGGGGTGGCGCCGCCGGAGCGGGAACTGACCCGGCGCCACGAATGTGAAAACCACGGAGTGTGGTCCGTTCGCACCGCGGGCGGGTCGATGATCAGGAGTACGAGCTGTGAAAACCCCAAATCGCCGCCAGCGCGCGTTCACGCTGGTCGAACTGTTGGTCGTGATCGCCATCATTGGCATCCTGGTGGCGTTGTTGCTGCCGGCCATTCAGGCGGCCCGCGAAGCGGCCCGCAGGACCCAGTGCAAGAACAACATGAAGAACGTGGGCTTGGCGATGCTCAATCACCACGATTCGCTGGGGTCGTTCCCGACCGGCGGTTCCCACTGGGGCATTCGACTGGAGCAGTACGTGGAGAACGGTCGCGCCCTGGGCACGAAAAAGCAGGGCTTGGGGTGGGGGTATCAGTTGCTGCCTTATCTGGAGCAAGGAGCCGTCAAGAGCCTGGTTCGCCAGGAGGACGTGCAGCGGAACATCATTCCGATTTACAGTTGCCCGTCGCGTCGTCCGCCGACAATCATCGAAAACGGGATCGGCGCCGCCGTGCTGACCGACTACGCCGGCGTGCAGCCCTGCACCTACATTCGCGATAACCCCGACCCGATTGACATCACACCCGGTGCGCTGGCCTACGGCACGGCGTTAGAGGCGTTTTATCAGTCCTTCGCCGTGCCCCGCGGCAGCAACACGACCGGCCCGGTGCCCGTGGACAACGGCGTTTACGACGGGGTGATCGTCCGCAGCCCCTGGCGCCGCGCGGCCGCCCAGAACGAGCGCACGCCCGGCATCGAGGGCGAGTTCATGTCCAACGTTTCCGCTCCCGTCACCAACGCGATGATCACCGACGGCAGCTCCAACACAATGATGATCGGCGAAAAATACATCCGCGACGACTTTGCCGACGGCGCGACGCCTTCCGACGACACCGGGTGGTCCGACGGTTGGGACCCCGACGTGATGCGCTGCTCGTGCATTCAGCCGCTGAACGACTCGTCGTTCAATCCGCCGTTCACCGGCGTCGCGGGCGATCCGCCTGGCAAGGACAACGTGTGGGAAACGCTGGTGATGGGCTCCGCCCACCCCAGCGGCATGAACGCGGTGTTCGCCGATGGTTCGGTACATTCAGTTTCGTATGACGTGGACGTCTTCGTATTCAACTCGCTGGGGACGCGCAATGGCGGCGAAGTGGTCGACTCGGGTGCGTACTAGCAGCGGCGGCGCCGCCGCGTCATCGTTGACGTCCGCAAGCCATCAGGGCGTCCCGCCAAGCGTCCGCTCATGAAGCGCCCGCGGGCGCTGCTCTCTCTCAATCTTTCGGATCGACATGTTTCGTTTTCGACTTGCGGGCGCGGCGTTACTTCTCGGGCTTTGGAACGCCGCGGCGATGGCCGCCCCTCGTGCCGGCGTCGCTGTCGATGCGAGCGAGGATTTTCGCGATCCCGCGACGGTGCACTTCGTGCCGGCGGCCGTCGCCGAGTTCGACGCGGCTACTGGCGCCGGGCGGCTACGGTGGGAGCGTTACCGGCGCAACTTCAGCCTGTCGTTCAACAAGGTCGACGTCGCCTACGCGCGGGCGGAGGCGAACGAATTCCCCGCCAGCGAGTACGACCGCGACCCCGACTTGCCGTTTTCGATCTCATTTGCGTCGCCACGCGCGATTCGGCTCCGGTTTGCGACCCGCGCCGACGGGCCCACAGGCGCTGAGGGGGATGGCGAGTCGCTGATGCTCGCCGGGCCCGTGCCGCGCGACAGTTCTTGGAGTTCGGAGGAAACGGCCGATGGCTGGGTCTTCCGCAGCGCGGCCGCCGAGGTGCATGTGCGGCGCGACCCCTGGCGGATCAAGATCGGCGACGCGAGCGGCAACCTGGTGACGCGGACACGCACGTTGGATGACCCGGTCACCTACTCGGCGCCAACGCCTTTTTCGTTCATCCGCCGCGGGCGCGATCTGGGGCACAGCGTGGCGGCGGGCTTTCAGCTGGCCCACGACGAGAAGATCTTCGGCTGCGGCGAGTCGTTCACGCGGTTTGACAAGCGCGGCCAGATCTTGCAACTGGACGTGCGGGACGGCATGGGCGCCCAGACGGAAAAGATGTACAAGCCGGTGCCGTTTTTCATGTCGAGCCGCGGCTACGGCATGTTCGTGCATACCAGCGCGCCGGTGACCTGCGACTTTGGTCACGACTTTGACGAAGCGGCCGTGATCAGCAGCGGCGACGAGCAACTCGATCTGTTCGTCTTCGTTGGTACGCCCAAGGAGATCCTCACCGAGTACACGGCGCTGACCGGCCGCAGTCCAGTGCCGCCGACCTGGTCGTTCGGGTTGTGGATGAGCCGCATCACGTACAAGAGCGAGCAGGAAGTCCGCGCAGTGGCGCGCCGACTGCGGGAAAATCGGATCCCTTGCGACGTGATCCACTTGGACACCGGGTGGTTCGAAACCGACTGGCAGTGCAATTACCAGTTTGCCCCGTCGCGGTTCGATGATGCCCGGCAGATGATCGCTGATCTGCGAGAGCAGGGATTCCGCATCAGCCTGTGGCAGCTGCCGTACTTCACACGCAAGAACGTTCTGTACGACGAGATAGTCGACAAGGGCTACGCCGTGCGCAGCGACAATGGCAGCGGGCCGTACCTCGACGCAGTGCTCGACATGAGCAACCCCGCGGCGGTCGAGTGGTATCAAGGGAAGATCGCTGGCCTGCTCCAGCAGGGCGTGGGGGCGATCAAAGTCGACTTTGGCGAGGACGCGCCCCGGGGAGGCGTCTACGCCTCGGGCCGCACGGGGTGGTACGAGCACAATCTCTATCCTCTGAGGTACAACAAGGCGGTCGCCGAGATCACGAAGCAAGTGTCGGGCGAGTCGATCATTTGGGCCCGCAGCGCGTGGGCCGGCAGCCAGCGGTATCCGGTGCATTGGGGCGGCGACGCCGAAAATTCCGACTCGGCGATGGCGGCGTCGCTGCGCGGCGGCATGTCGTTGGGCCTGTGCGGGTTCAGCTACTGGAGTCACGATGTCGGCGGGTTCGTCGGTCGCCCCGACCCGGATCTCTATCGCCGGTGGTTGGCGTTTGGCGCGCTGACCAGTCACACCCGTTGCCACGGCGCCCCGCCGCGCGAGCCGTGGGAGTACGGCGACGAGTTCACCGACGATTTCCGCCGTACGATCGAGTTGAAGTACCAACTCATGCCGTACATCCTGCAGCAGGCCCAAGCGTGCTCTGCGGCGGGCCATCCCATGTTGCGGCCGCTGTTCTTCGAGTTCCCCGAGGATCCGGGATCGTGGCAAGTCGACGACCAGTACATGTTCGGGACCGACCTGCTGGCGGGGCCGCTGTTTCAGCCGCTTGCAGAATGCCAGGTGAGCGGCGAGGCGGCCGCTGACGGAGCGCGTCTCGCAGCCGACGGACAACCGCGGTTCGCCCGGCAGATGTACGTCCCGCCGGGGCACTGGAAGGATTTTCAGACGGGCCAGTCTTACGTCGGGCCCGGCTGGCAGCGGATCGCGTCGGGACCGATCCCCATCATCCTGCTGGCGCGAGACGGGGCGGAGATTTCGCGGGTCGCGACGATTCAATGCACGTCGGAGATTCAGATACAATAATTGGCTCACTCTGGGTTTCGGGCCGATGATGCTGAGAACGCCTGGCTTACTACTCGCGTTGATCGTGATTTCGGCGTCCGCGTGTCGGTCTGACGGCGCCGAACCGCCCACGCCCGAGATTGCCGTCAACACGGTCGGATTTCTGCCCGACGCGCCCAAGGCGGCGACCATCGCGCGACGCTGCGATCGGTTTGCCGTCGTCGATGCGGCGACGGGCGAGGTGGCGTTTGCCGGCGCCGCGATGCCGCATCCGGCCGGCGGCGGTTCGGACTCGACGGCCTGGATTGCCGACTTCTCCGTCCTGCAAACTCCCGGGCGTTACCGCGTGCGGGTCGACGGCGTGGGCGCCTCGCCGCCGTTTTCCATTAGCCGTTCAGCGTGGAATCGCCCATTCTATCTGGCGATGCGCGGCATGTACCTGTGGCGGTGCGGCATGGCGGTCCGAGACAACTCGCTGGGGATCGAGTTCGTCCACGCCGCCTGCCACTTGGATGACGCCCGGCTTGACCACGTCGATCCGACGCAGCCCGGGAAGGCGGCACCTGGCGTCGGCGGCTGGCACGATGCGGGCGACTACAACAAATACGTCGTCAACGGCGCCTTCACCGCCGGCATGATGCTCCAGGCGTGGCTGCAGTTCGAGCATGCCTTGGCCCCGCTCGACCTGCAACTGCCGGATGGCGATCCAACTCTGCCCGACTTCCTGGAAGAAGTGAAATGGGAGATCGACTGGCTGCTTAGCATGCAAGCGGCAGACGGTCGGGTCTACCACAAACTGTCGACCGAGGACTTCGGCGGCTTCATCCTGCCCGAACAGGAGACGGCCCCGCGGTTCTTTTGCCCGTGGGGCAGCGCCGCTACGGCGGATCTTGTAGCGATTGCGGCGCTGGCGAGCCGCGTCTATCGGCCGTACGACGCGGACTTCGCCGACCGCTGCCTGGCGGCCGCCCGACTCAGTCACGGTTTCCTGCAAGCGCACCCCGACGATCACCGACCCGATCAAAGCGCCTTCACCACGGGCCGCTACGACTCGCCGGACGCCGACGACCGCTTGTGGGCGGCGGCTGAGTTATGGGCGGCCACGGGCGAGGCCACTTACCGGCAGTCTTACGAAGAGTGCGTGTTGAGTCCGCCGGCCCGCGGAGGACGATCGCGCAGTCGGCCCCCATCGATCGTGGACGACCTGTGGGACTGGGGAAACGTCGCGAACCTGGCGGCCTACACGTATCTGCTCGCGGAGCGGCCTGACCGCGATCCGCAAGTGGTTACCAAGCTGCGCAACGCTTTACGGGCCTCGGCAGACCGGTTGCTGCTGGCGGCGCAGAATCATCCGTACGCCCGCACGCACGGCGAGCGCTACTACTGGGGCTGCAACGGCGGCATCGCGCGGCAGACGATGACGCTGATGCTGGCGTATCGCCTGACGAGGCAGGCCGAGTACCGCCGCGCCGCGCAGCAGTCGCTCGCCTATCTGTTCGGACGGAATCCGTACGCCCGGTCGTTCGTCACGGGCGTGGGATTCAACCCGCCGCGGTTCCCGCACGATCGTCGCAGCGGCGGCGACGCCGCCGAAGCTCCCTGGCCCGGCTACCTCGTCGGCGGTCCGTGGCCGACTGAGAATGATTGGCATGATGACCAGGACGATTACCGCACGAACGAGATTGCAGTCAATTGGAACGGGGCGCTGATTTACGCCCTAGCGGCGTTCGTCGAGCCGGACACGTTTGACGCCGCGAACTGAACGGCAGGCCGCCCGCATTCATGGCTCCGGCTACACGGCCGCGATACGTGATCCACGCTGCGGGGACCGTCGGCGGCATCCACGCCAATGCCTCGCGACTAGCCGACTTTCTCTATGACAACACAATGCTTCACGCGACCGTAATGAGAGCGGCGTGGCGGACCGGGGTCGAAAAGCTGCTTTATCTCGGCAGCAATTGCATCTATCCGCGCGACTGCCCGCAGCCCATTAAAGAGGAATACCTGCTGACCGGCCCGCTTGAATCAACCAACAACGCGTATGCCATCGCGAAGAGTTCCGACCTGCTGTCGTGCGAAGCGTATCGACGCCAGCATGGCTGCATTTTCATCAGCGCTTTGCCCCCCAATCTCTACGGGCCCCACGACAATTTCGACACCGAGACATGCCGCGACAGATCAGTGGCGTTGTTGGCGCCTCGTCGCGGTGTGCTGCAATTCCGGCGGCCTCCGCAAGTTCGAACCGAGCAGCAACTTGCGCGTGTTCGCCACCGGTCGAGCCTTTGGCAATCAAAGCGGCGGCCGGCCGCCGGTCGGCAACTCGCTGGCGACACGTCTCATAGGGCGATTCTCGTTGGTCATCCCTTGCCGCCGCGGTCACAGGTCTCTTGGAAGGCACGCGGGGCGGTGACGTATCGGGATGTCTCGCGCAGACTCCGTTGGAACACTCTCAGACGCGTCGTCAACGTTGCATTCGCCCGCATTTTGCGAAAAGTTGACCGGTCCGTTGACCCCAAATATAACCGGGGGTGTTTCCGCGTCAGCTGGCGCGGAGAACGTCCCCCAATCAGCGCCTGCTCATCCGCAATGCCTCATAAACGTCGCAAGAAAATGCCCCGGAACGCACGCGGACGGCTCGCGTTCGAAGTGCTCGAAACTCGGCTTGTGTTGTCGGCGGCGGGATCGGGCGTCGGCTATCAGCAGATCTCGTCGGCGTGGTTCGGCAGTCCCGATTCGTCCTCGGCTGAACCGCGCGACAGCGGGACTTCCGGAGATCGTTGGATCCTCAGGCTCACCGAGGCGGCCGCTGCCGCCGCAAGCAACGTGCAAGGCGCGGTCGATCTGCTCAGCGGGTTGCCAGTTGAGATCGTTTCGGGTTTGGGGCTGGCGGGTCAGTTGTTGGTGACGAGCGACGGCGCGGCGGCGAGCACGGTGACGGCCGCTCTCGCGACCGCCCCCGAGATTGCCTACTTCCGCCGCGATGCGTCGATCGGCGGATCGACGCAGACGCCCGACGATCCGCGGTTCGTCAACGGCGAGCAGTATGGGCTGCTGAACACGTCGCCGGGAGGCGCCGACATCGACGCTCCGCAGGCGTGGGGCATTACCGCCGGGTCGGACGAAGTGGTCACGGCGGTGATCGACTCGGGCATCGCGTTCGACCATCCCGATTTGGCGTCGACCGCGTGGACGAATCTCGGCGAATGGGGGACGGCCGGCGAGTTGGCCAATGACGGCATCGACAACGACGGCAACGGCTTTGTCGATGACGTACATGGCTGGGACTTCATCAACAACGACAACGATCCGACTGATGATCACGGCCACGGCACGCACGTGGCCGGGACGATCGCCGCGTCGGGCGACGACGGCGTCGGCGTGACGGGCGTCAACCAGATCGGCACGCTCATGTCGCTGAAGTTCCTGGGAGCCGACAACGTCGGTTCGGTGGCCGACGCCGTCGCGGCGATTCAGTATGCGACGATGATGAAGCAGTCGTACGGGGTGAACGTACCGGTGATCAACGCCAGTTGGGGCGGCCCCGGCGCCGACGATCCCGATTTGCGTAACGCCATCTCGTTGGCGGGCGACGCCGGCATGCTGTTCGTTACGGCCGCGGGCAACGGCGACGTCTTCGGCCGCGGGCAGGACATCGACGAGTTGCCTTTCTTCCCGGCGAGCTTCGGCCTCGATAATATGTTGACGGTCGCTGCGACCGATCGGCTGGACGCGTTGACGACGTTCACCAACTACGGCGTCGAGACGGTCGATCTCGCCGCGCCGGGGCAGAGCATCCTCAGTACGTCTCTGCAGGGCGCCGAGGCGGGGCCGTCAACGCCGACCTACGGCGTACGCAGCGGGACCAGCGCAGCCGCCCCCTTCGTATCGGGCGTCGCGGCGCTGATTTGGGCGTCGTCGCCGGATGCTCCGCTGGAGGAAGTGCGGCAGGCGTTGTTGGACGGCAGCGATACCGTCGGCGGGCTCGTCGGCAAGGTGAACCAGGGACGACGGCTCAACGCGTATCACGCGTTGCTGCATCTGCCGCCGCAGGTCCGTCTCGTCGCGGCGCCCGATGTGACCAGCGTGGGAGCGACGAGTTACCAATTCGAGATTGAAATCAGCGGCAATGACATTCTGTCGCTGGCGAGTATCGAGGGCGCCGAACTTGTCGTGCGACGGGTCGCCGCTCCTGAGATCGCATTTGCAGCGCACTACGTCAGTTCCACCGCCCCCGATGCCGACGGAACGATCACGGCGACGTATGCGATCACTCCGCCCGGCGGCGCTTGGGACGATTTGGACGCCGCGGTCTATGAGATCTATTTGCCCGAAGAGCAGATCGCCGACGCCAAACCGCTGGGCCCGGTCTACGCGCAGAACCGCGCGCTGGGCAGGTTTGTCGTGAACCTCACCTCGGAGGGCGTCTTTCGCCCCGACGTGTTGACGGACGGCGTTGACGCCAACTTGGCCGATGGGGTCCCGCAGACTGTCGGCGGCGCGACGACCTTGCGGGCGGCCGTGCAGGAGGCCAACCTCGTGACGTCGCCCGGCGGCGGCGTGATCGTGCTGGACCCTGGCGTCTACGTCCTGACGCTGCCGGGGGCCGTCGAGGACGATTCGCTGACGGGCGATTTGGATATTACCGGCCAGGTGACGATTGCGGGCAACGGCGCCGGGACGGTGGTGATCGATGCGTCGGGGCTCGACCGGGCGTTGGACGTTCGCCCCGGCGGCTCGCTGTCGCTGCAGGGCGTTACGATTCGCAACGGCGCGGCGGTGCTGGAGGACGGCGGCGGGATCCGCAATCTGGGCGAGCTAACGGTCAGCGGATCGTCCGTCGTTGACAGCGCGTCGGATTTGGACGGGGGCGGCGTCTACAACGACGGGACGTTGGTCATCGACGCCAGCACCGTGGCCGGCAACACGGCGGCCGGCAACGGCGGCGGGTTGTTCAACGAACAGGGCGCCACGGCCTCGGTGACGAGTTCCACCTTCTCCGACAACTCGGCAACCGGCGAGACCATCTTCGCCTTCGAGCGCTCCGGCGACATTTTCCGCTTGAGCAACTCCGCGGCGGGCGGCCGGGTCGATCCAAAAATCTCGTACAACTCGCTGGGCGAGGCGGTGGCCGTCTGGACGAACCAGCTTAACACCGACTCGATCTTCGCCCAGCGTCTCAACGCCGATGGCACGCGCAACGGCGACGAGTTTGCCGTCCACGGGGGCCTGCCGGGCGACGCGCAGATGGCCGACGTGGCGCTGCATGACGACGGCAGCTTTGCGGTGGTGTTTCAGTACAACGTGGGCAGCGGCTTCCAGGACTGGGAGGTCGGTTTGCACAGTTTTGACGCAAGCAATCAGCCCGTCAGTGCAGGGCTCGTGACGATCTCGGGGTTCGCCGCCGGCCAACAGCAGTTCCCGCGCATTGCACCGGCGGACGGCGGCGACTATCTGGTGGAGTGGTTCGATTCGGCCCACCCCTCGGGCTCGGGATGGGACGTCGTGTCGCGGCGGGTCGACAGCGCCGGCGCCGGCGGCGTCGATCGCATCGTCAACAGCAGCTTCGCCGGCAACCAGACGCCGACCGGTCTGACGCGGCTGGCCAGCGGCGAGTACATCGCCGTGTGGCGGGACAGCAGCGCGCTGGACGGCAGCGGCAACGGCGTGTTCGCGCGTCGGCTCGACAGCGCTGGGGTTCCGATTGGTACGCAATTCCAGGTCAATGTCACCACGGCGGGCCACCAGAACGAAGCCGAGGTCGCGCCCGTGGGCGATGGCTTTGCAGTCGTCTGGTGGGACGCTAACGGGATTTATGCGCGGCTGTACAACGCCACCGCCGTCGCACAAAGCGGCGAGATCGCCGTTTCTCCGCAGCCGGTCGGAGCGGGGGGCGTCGGACTGGGACGCGTCTCGGCGGCCGGTTTGTCCGACGGCACGTTTGTCGTTACCTGGGCCCAGGTCGTCAGTCGCGGACTGGCGGTCAATTCCGTGCTGTATCGCCGCTACGATGCGAGCGGCGTCCCGCTGACCGACGAGATCACGCTGACCACCGAAGCATTTCTGGGCGGCACGGGACCGACAGTCCGCGCGTCGACTGCCACGGACTTGGCCTACGCGCTGTGGGACGGCAACGTGTTCTCCGGCATCGCCGCGCAGATGTTTCAGTTGCAGACGGAGCCCACGGGCGATGGGGGCGGCATTGCCAACGCCGGCGTGTTGACGCTGACCAATGCCACGGTCTCAGGCAACTCGGCCATTGCCGACGGCCACGGGCTCTACAATCGGCCGACTGGCTCCGCCACGTTGTTGCACGCGACGATCGCCGAAAACGACGGCCCTGCCGCGGCCCACGGCGTGGCCAACGACACGGGCGGCGTTGTGACGCTGCAAAGTACCATTGTCGCACGCAATGCGCTGACCACGATGACGGCGGATCTGCTCGGCGGCTTCGTTTCCGACGGCGGCAATCTGATTGGCGTGCTCGGTTCGGCAACGGGCGTCGTGCATGGCCAGAACGACGATCAGGCGGGCGACGGCGCCATGCCGCTCGATCCGCTGCTGCAGCCGTTGGGAGCTTACGGCGGATCCACGGCAACCCAGCCACCGCGAGCCCACAGTCCGGCCATCGACCGTGGCATCGCCAGCGGCGCTCCGGCGGTGGATCAACGCGGCGTGGCGCGGCCGAGCGACGGCGACGATGACGGCGCCGCCGTCGTGGACGTGGGCGCCGTGGAAACGTTCTACGCGTCGGTCTCCGGCAAGAAATTCAACGACCTGAACAACAACGGCCTGCTCGATCCTGGCGAGCCAGGGTTGGCGGGTTGGGTGATTTTCTTGGATGCCGACGGCGACGGCCGCTTGGACGACGACGAGCGCAGCGCGATCACGCGGGCCGACGACCCGACCACGACCGGCATCGACGAGGCGGGCGCCTACGACTTGTTTCAGGTTCCCCCCGGCGACTACAGCGTGCTGGAAGTGGCGCAAGACGGGTGGGAGCGAACCTACGCTCCGGTCCGCTATGGGAGCGAGAATACGGATTTCACCACGCCCTCGCTCGTGCGCGCCCAAGAGGCGACGGTCAGCCCCGATGGCAAGCACGTCTACGTGCTGAACGATGACGCGTCCGCCGCGGACACGCTGACGATTCTCCAACGCGACGACGAGACGGGCGAACTCGCTTTTGTCACCGCGTTGGTCAGCGGGCAACTCGATTCGCTGGGGACGACCGTAGAAGGGTTGGAAGGGCGCGCCAAGTTGGCGTTCAGTCCCGATGGGCTGATTGCCTACGCGATTGCAGACCAGGACGATCGCCTGGCGACGTTCGATCGCGACCCGGAGACGGGCGTGCTGACGGTGCGGCAGACGTTGCCGCTGCCGGCTGGCGTGTCCGGTAGCGCCGACGTCGTGGTCAGCAGCGACGGGTTGAACGTCTATTTGCTTGGCAGTTCGGGCAACGCGCTAGTGGTTTATCTACGGCTGCTGCAAACGACCGGCAACCTAGTCCAGATTTCGTCACTGCCACGGACAGGGGAGGCGCTCGCGCTGCCCGCGGACGGCGAGCACCTGTACGTCGCTGATTCGGACCGACTGTACGCCTACGATCGGGTCTTGATCAACGGCACGCTGCCGTCGACCGTCCAGACGCTCGTAGCCGGGGCGGATGACGCGCCCGATGGCGGCCTGGACGGCATGGTCGACCTCGCGGTGAGCGACGATGGTTTGTTCGTCTACACGCTGGCCGCCGCCGATAACGCGATTGGCGTGTTTGGCCGAAATCCGTCCAGCGGCCAGTTAACCTACTTCGGCGCCCAATCATTGGACGGGTTGGCCGCCAGCGTCGATTCGTTGACGATTTCGCCGCAGGGGGATCGGCTCTACGTTTCCGCGAACTCCACGTCGCTAGGAGGGACGGGGGCGCTGGTCGTGTTGCAGCGCGACACAGAGACGGGCCTGTTGACGTATCGCGAGACGCTGGAAGAGATCGGCCCGCTGCCGGACGCACCCACCGGCTTGTTGCTTACCTTGGGAGATCCCGGCGGCGTGGCAGTCAGTCCCGATGGTCGGGATTTCTACGTCGCCTCCAGCGCCCCGGCGACCGCCACGGGCGCGGTGACGCACCTGCGACGCGACGGCGAAGACTTCGACCTTCGGCGACTGGCGATTGCCGACGCGCTGACCGACGTCAACTTTTCCAATTTCGCTCGTCACGGTGAGATCCGCGGTACGGTTTATGACGACCGCAACAACAACGGCATTCGCGACGCGGGCGAGTTGGGTTTAGCGGGCGTCGTCGTGTATCCCGACTACGACGGGTCGGGAACGCTCACCCAGGGAACGGCGGAGGAGACTGACGCCGTTGCGACCGGCGTCTTCGGCGATTACGCGCTGGCGGGCTTGGTTGCTCCGGCGACGTACGAGGTCCGGCTCGAGGTACTGCCGTCGCAGTTGGTTACGTCGCCTGGGACAGCGCAGAATCGACAGTGGACGATCGATCTTGCCCCGGACGAACTGAACACGGGCGCCGATTTCCTCGTGCATACGCAGTTTGGCGGAGTCGCCGACAATGAAATCCGAGGCCAAGTGTGGCGGGACGATAATGGCAACGGAATGCTCGACGGCGGCGAAATGCCGCTCGCCGGTCGACAGGTCTACCTGGACGTGGACGACAACGGCCAGTTCGACGCCGGGATCGATACGCTCGCCAATCAGCCGACTGACGTTGCCGGCAACTACTCCTTCCCTGCCGTGTTCAACGGCAACTTCGCGGTGCGGCTCCTCGTCAATCCTGGCGAGTCGACAAGGACGCCCATCGGCAATCGCTTCGAGCGGCAAGAGTTCGACACGGGCGACAATCCCACATCGCTGATTGCGGTCGATTTCGATGGCGACGACCGGCTCGATCTGGTCAATGTCAATAATTCGGAAGACAGCGTCTCGATCCGTTTTCAAGATTCTCAGGGCAGCCTCGGCGCGAGCCAGTTTTACGATGTCAACGCCTTGCCGACGTCGTTGGCCGCGGTGGATTTCAACGGGGACGACTTGCTGGACATGGCGGTCGTCCACTGGGGCTCCGATTCGTCGCCCGGGACGATCGTGTTTCTGCAGAACAACGGCGACAAGACCTTCACCCGCTCGCCGGTCGAGATCTCGATTCCCAACGGACGCAGCACCGTCGTCGCCGGCGACTTCGTTCCCGGCGGCGGGGTCGATCTGGCCGTGGCGGTCGACGCGTCGGGCGCCAACGACATTGTGCGCGTGTTGGCGAACAACTTAGGCGACTCGCCCAGCTTCGCGCCGCTGCCCGACGTGCTGCTGGGAAGCGTGGGACCGCGGTCGCTGGCATACGGCAACTTGAATGCCGACGCGCTACCCGATCTGGTCGTGGGCACGCAGATGTCGGTGACGGTTCCCATTCTGCTGAACAACGCGGGCGCCAGTTTCACTCTCCAAACGTCGCCGATCGTGCCGCTGGGGCCGGTGGGCGTGGCCGTGGCGGACGTGGTTGGCGACGCGAACGACGATATTATCGTGACCAGCGCGCTGGCCAGCACGGTGGTCGTTCTGCAGGGTGACGGAGCCGGCGGGCTGACTCCCGCAGTGCAAGTCGGTGCGGGCGACGGGCCGCGCACCGTGGCGGCGGGCGATGTCGACGGCGACGGCGACGAAGACTTGATTGTCGGCACGTCGGTCGACGACGAAGTCTACATTCTCCGCAACGAAGGCGGTACGTTTAGCTTTGCCGAGAGTTCCGGTCTGGGCCGGCTGGGCGAGATTGTCGCCAGCGGCGTGCGGACTGTCGTGGCGGCGGACATCGACGGCAACGGGTCGGTGGATCTCGCGGCGATTCGCGGCAGCAGCAATACTGGCTCGCTGTCGGTGCTTTACAACTTTGCCGGGCCCGGGGCGTATCGGCTTCAGGTGGCTGGAAGCCAAGTTTACGACGGAATTGATTTTGGCGTCATCGCGTCCGCGGTCGGGCCGGCGGGCGACTACGACGGCGACGGCAAGGTGGCTGGCGCCGACTTCCTGACTTGGCAACGCGAGCTTGGCGCCGATGGCTCGTCGCCGGCCGACGGCGACGGCAACGGGATCGTCAACAGCGGCGACTTGGCGGTGTGGAGCCAGGGCTACGGCGATGGTGCGGTCGTTGCCGCGGCGTCCGTCGCCGCTAGCAGCTCGCTCGTTTGGGAGGACGCCGAGCTATCTGCGCTGCCAACCGCCGCCCTGCTTGGGGAGTCGCGCGAACTTGCAGGGCTTGCGCTGTCGGCCGAGCGCCTATCCGGCGGTCGCTTGCTGGCGGCGCGCGATGCGGCGTTTTCCGAGGCGACCATGCCGGAGGGGTCCATTCGGGCGTTCTCGTCGCGAGGACGCCACGACGGCCACGTACCGGCGGTTCGGGGTTCGCATCTCGCTGTGGAAACGGCCGACCTCGCTGCGATTGGCACGGGCGATTCGGCTCTGGACTCCCTAGCCACGCCAGGCTCCGATTCCGTGGCGCAGCAATCGGCGTACGAGAGCTTCGCGGAGGCGATGGCGCCCGCGCTGGGACGTCGCGCGACGTCGACTTGCAGCAACTGACGAAGGCTCGCAGCGATCAGTAGTTCAGTTCGCCGCCGAAGTAGAAGGTCACGCCCGGCCGCAACACCTGGAAGCCATCGGCCGAACGGAAGTCAAGGTGCTCGCGATATGTCTTGTCCGTGAAATTCTCAACGCCGGCGGTGAGCAGCACGCCCTCGCGCGGGCCCCAGTAGGCGCGGGCGTCCCACACCGTGAAGCCGGGCGTCGGCGATTCGAGCAGGCTCGCTGCCACGCGTTGTTGGTTGTCCGCGACGCGGGCGTAGATTTCCACGCCCCACGGCTGCTGACTGTGGTGCGGCCCAATGCGGGCGCCAATGCGGGACTGCAACGGCAGAATACTCGGCAGCGGCTCGCGCGCTTCCCCGGCGACGCCGCTGTAGAAGCCACGCGCCAGCCCCGGCGACTGGGTGCTCGGCTGACCGGAAAGCGGATTGGATTGTTGCGTTGCGAACGACCCGTTCCGCGTGCGATCGTCTCCCTGCACGTAGTCGAGCGTGGCAAAGGGCGTGAGCCAGTCGGTCAGATCCATTTCGACGAAGCCCTCGCAGCCGATCAGCGTCGCCAGGTCCGTATTCACGAACTTGAGATTCGTCTGATTCGCGTTGGTCATCATGTTTTCAAACGTGATGTAGTCGCGAATCCAGGCGTGGAATCCGGTGATCTGACCGCGCCAGTAGTCGCCGCTGCGGGCCAGCCGCAGGTCGAATTGAATCCGCCGTTCCTTGTCAAGCAGCGGATCGCCGGTCACGGTGTTGAGCCCATTTTGCAGAACGAACATAAACGGTTCGACGGCATAACGCTCGGTGAGGTTGGGCGCCCGTTCGGCGTAGCCGACGCTGCCGGCTAACTGCCAGCCGTCGGCGACCTGCCCCGTCAGCGTCACGAAGCCGGCGCCCAGGGCGTCGTCCTGGTCAAAGTCGCCGCTGCCGAGGATTTCTTCAGCGCTAAGTTGCAGCGGCGCCGGCGCCGTGCCGACGGCTGCCAGCGCTGCCGGATCGGCCGTCACGTTCGTCGAGACCCAGTCGGCCCGCCCGCCGACTGTCACCGCGGCCTGCTCAGCTACCGGCGTTGACAACTGGACGAACACGCCCGGATTCGACGAGTGCGATCTAGGAATCGGCGAGTTGGCGTCGATCCAGAAGTTGATGTCCTCGGTCCCGGTCGTGACCTCATTGAGCTGCTGCTGGATGTAACGCAGATCGGTCCCCGCAGTCAGGTGCGTGTCGTCGGCATCGCCCCAGGTGACCGCGGAGCGGTAGCCTGTCGAGATCGAGTCGACGTCGGTTTGCCCCGTGAACATGATCTGGTCGTAATACGGGAACTGCGCGCGCTTGCCCGGTCGCTGCGCACTGCCGTAGAGTTGCGTGCGGTTATACCAACCCTCCAGCAGCAATAGGTCGAAGGCGCGCTGATCGCGCAACACGTACTGCAAGTCGTAGCCATCGGTCTTCAGCACGTCGATGTCAAACGCCTGTCCGGCCAATTCGACATCGGTTTGGTCGAGTCGCATGTAATGCAACTCGACGGAACTGTTGGTCGTCAGGTCGCCCCCCAGGGCCAGATTGACGTCGCGGCTTTTATAGCTGGAGGGCATCAGGTCGCCATTTCCAGCCCGATAGTCGTTGCCCGTGCCGTGCCCATATCCAATGCGAAAGCCCCATAGGTCGTCGCCGCCCCAGACATCCTGTCGGCCGTACCACTGCTCGCCGTTCGACTTGAAGTCGACTAACGACCGCCCGTGAGCCTGGAAGCCGCCTTCGAACCGAGGCGAGCCAATCAATTCGACGTCGACGAATTCAAATCCCGGACCGTAAAGCGCGCTGTACGGCCCTTTGATCACGGCAATCTGCTCGAGGGTGCGCGAATCGAACTTGCTGAGCGTGGTGTCGAGATCGATTCGGGCAGGCACCCAGTACGAGCCCGAGGCGCCAGCACTGCCAATCCGCTCGTCGCGAACCCGCGAGTCGGTGACGACGGGGTTACGCTGCTGGGTGGAGACGCCCAGGGCAAGCGGCGACTTGCCCAGCAGATCGCCTGCGTCGGTCGATGCGCGCATGACGGAATCCCGCCCGGAGATGATGTCGGCGCCGGTCAAGGCGATCCCGAAGCCGGTCCCGCCGCCAAGCGACGAGGGGCCCGGCAACCCCAAGCGGCTCGTCGCCGCCGTGGCCGCCGAGGGCAGCGGGGTGCCGCTGGCGGCCTCAACTTGAGGCGATAGCAGTCGCTGGAATTGGGCCTGCTCGGCATCGAACAGCCCCTGCGTCGAATCTGACGAGAACGTCGATTCCCCGTACCGATCGCTCGCTACGGCGTCGGGCTGCAGCCAGCTATCAATCTCCGCCAGCGTCAACGGCGGCGGCTGTCGAGCCTCTGCCAGGCCGGCTGCCAGTGCTAGCGCAGCGAGAGCGCATCCCCATTTGCCCATGAACACAGGTCGGCCGTTGGCGAGCGAAGAGAGGGTTGGCGAAGAGGTGTCCGGCAAAACCAGCCAGCGGCAGACTTTGCCTAATCGCTGCTATCGGTACCATCGGCTCCGTCGTCGGACGCCTTGAGACGTTGTGGAGAATTCTCGCCGAACGGCGCAAAGTCTTGGGGCCAAGCCGCTTCCGCGGCCTTGCGCATGGCGCGAAACGCCCAGTCCCCCGGCGCCACATTAGCTTCCCATTCTCGCAGCGTTCCCAGTTGCTTGCGTGCGAGTTGAGCATGACCTTCTTGAGCATTGATCGATGCCGCTGCCATCGCCATCCAGGCTGCGGGGCGAGTTGCCGCCTTGCCCGAATGCTCGATCGCACCGAATCGAGCCAACGCCGTCCGCGCTGGCTGCATTCTTCCAAGTTTCGACTGAGCAAGAGCGACCAGCGCAGCCGCGTACGAGTTCTGCGGGGCCATGCGATACGCTGCCGACGCCAGCGCGAGGGCCCGGGCAGGGTCGGCGATGGTCTCGTCGGGGCAGGTCAGAAAGAACTCGGCGGCCTGTTGCGCCGCCCGGCCGTCGTGGGACGCGGAGTCCCACCGGTCCCACAGTTCCGCCGCCGCCTGCCAGTGTCGATGGGCGGCCTTGTCGTCGCCGCTCGCATGGAGCGCTTCGCCGTAGCGTTCTTCGATCACCGCCAAATTGGGCAACAACGTCGCGGGAACCTCGGCCCGCCTGACAATTTCCTGGACCAGACTGCTTGCAGTGGCGAATTGTTCGACCGCCGCATCACGCTCGCCCAGGTCCCACAAGGCTTGGGCGCGGTGACTTTCCACGACCGCCAATCGCTCCCGCAAACCGGCGAGATCCGGCGCCGCCGCCGCCAGTTCGCTCAGAATTCGCGCCGCTTCGTTGGCGTCCGCGAGCCCCAATCCGTAGGCGCCCGCGAGCATCCGCAAGTGCGCTAGATCGTCCAGCGCCACGGCATAGTCGCGGACGTAGCCCATCGAGAGCGGATAGTCGGCGACCATCGTGCGCAGTTCGTCGCGGGCCGTTTCGAGCGTCTTCTCCGCGTCCGCAAACTCGCCCAATTCGATCTGCGCCATCCCCAGGTTCGTATGCGCTTCGTTGACACGTTCGCGGTACCGCACGATGTCCGGATAGGCGGCGGCGAGCCAACTCAAATCCTCCAGGGCCCGTTGCGTTTCGTTAGCCTGTCCCTGCAGATCGCCCTGCGCTGCCAGTGTGGCGGCCCGCGCGAGTCTAGCCGTTGCCAACTGTTCTCGAGCCGCCGGATCGCCATCGCTGCGCAGCCACAGGTTTTCGAAGGCGTTGGTCGCGTCGGCGAAGCACCTTTCCGCACGGGCGGCGTCGCCCTGGGCGAGAGCGATTTGCCCCAGTCCGGTCTTGGCTGTGGCGGCCAATCGGTCGAGGGCGTCGGCGGCGTCGGGGTCGGATACGGAGCGGCTTGCCAATGCGGCGGCCTCGTCGTACTGCCGCTTGCTCTCGTCGAACTCTTCCACGGCAGCCAGCAACGTGCCCAGGCTGATATGCGACGTGGCCAAGGCGATGACGGCCTGCGGAGGGGGACTTGTGCGTTCGTTGGCCAGTTGCTCGAGAGATTCAATACTCTCGCGCAGCGCTGCCAGGGCGTCGGCGTGTTGATGCTGATCGGCGAGCGCCAACCCGAGCCGCTCCAGGGCCCGCGCACGCTCCACGACAATTGAAGCTGAGGGATCGCCTTCGCTTTCCCCGGGGGCCAGCGTGTCGGCGGCTGATTGATAGGCGGCGACGGCCGCATCGACGTCGCCCAGATCGCGACGCAGGTTGCCCAGGCGGATCTGCGTTCGAGCGCGCTCCTCGCGCAACTCGGGGCGACTCAACTCCTCGTTGGCAAAGCGCTCGTATTCGTCGGCCGCTCGGGCGAGCATCGTCTCGCGCAGGCCCGTCATGCCCGGGTACTGCTGTAACGCTTCCGAGAAGCCCGTCAGCCAGACGTCGACGGTTTTGCGGGCTTGAATGAACCGTCGCTCTGCCTCGTCGTGAGCCGCCGCTTCCGATTCGGCGAGTTGTTGGTTGCGCTGCGTGAGCCGGATTTGCTCAAGACGGGCGCGATTGACGAGCAGTGCCGCAACCGTGCTCACCACGGCAATCAGAACGAGCGCCGACGCTGCCAGGCCGACCAATGCGCGGTTGCGGCGGGCGAAACGTCGCGCTCGGTCGAAGTAGCTGTCACGGTAAGCCGTCAGCGGTTCGTCGCCCAACCAGCGATCGACGTCGTCGGCGAGTTGCCGTGCGCTGGCATAGCGATCGCTGGGGAGTTTCGCCATCGCCTTGAGACAGACGGCCTCCAGCGGCCGGGGCACCCGCGATGACAGCTCGCGCGGCGGAGCGTACGCCGCGGCCGCTGCTTTGGAGATCACCTCCGACAGCGACTTGCCCGTGTAGGGCGGCTTGCCTGTCAGCAGGTGGAATAGCGTCGCTCCGAGACTGAAGATGTCGGTTGCCTCGGCCAACTGGTCCACGTCGCCGACGGCCTGCTCGGGGCTCATGAAGGCGGGCGTTCCCATCGCGGCGCCGGGCTGCGGATCGATGTCGGCGCGAGAGGGTTGGATAGGACTTTCCCCGTCGTGTTGATAGGCGACCAGGTCGCTCCCCGCGACGCGCGCCATGCCCCAGTCGACGACGTACGTCTCGCCGAACTTCCCTACCATGATGTTGTCGGGCTTGACGTCGCAATGCAGCACGCCGCGGCTATGTGCGTACTCCAGCGCATGACAGGCGGCCATGAAATTCTGCAAGGCGCTGCGCAAGCCGGTATGGCTCGGATGGATCGCAAAGTCGTCTTCCAGGTGCAGGATCTGGATGACCTTCGCGAGACTCCGGCCCCGCACGAACCGCATTGTATAGAACGGCCTGCCGTGGACGTCAGCGCCGAGCGAATAGATCGGCACAATTCCGGGGTGCTCGAGTTTTCCCGTGACCCGACCTTCGAAGACAAAGCGATCGCGCTTTCCAGGCGTGTCGGCGTGCTGATGCTGAAGCTCTTTGAGCGCGACCTCGCGCACCAATTGTTCGTCGCGAGCCAGGTAGATCTCGCCCAGTCCGCCGACGGCATGCAGATTGAGCTTCCGAAACCGCTCGCCAGCGATCAGATGGCGGTAGAACGTCTCGTCGCCTGCTCCGCGAACCCCGATTGCCTGATCGACCGTCGGCTGGTCGCCGCGATTGGGAGTAACGACCTCGGCGGCCACGGCGTGGCTGCCAAGCGGAATCCCGCACTTGGTGCACGCGATGCGCGACGCATCGCTATTGTGGGTCACGACATTCGATGCAGCGCACGCGGGGCAGCGCAAGGTGACATATTGGACATCAATCGTCGCGGCGCTGCCCGAATTGTCCTGGGCGGGAGGCGAAACTTCTGCGGTGAAGTTGGTCGAAGCGGCGTCTGTGCTAGGGGGGGGCGCCGCGACTTGCCGCGAGTCGAGGGAGTAGGCGGCTTCCAACTCGGCACGGAGATCGGGTTCTTCGGCGATGATCTCGCGGCGGACGTCCGCCGCACTCTTGTGACCGCGATGGGCCATGCGAAGCAGCGTCAACTCACGCAACAGCGTCGCCCTCAGGCCCGCGCGGCAACGCGGCAAGTAGTCCGCAATCAGCGGTCGCCCGCCGCCGAGCAGTGCGCTTTCATATTCGTCGTACAGCGACTCCAACTCGCCGCGGTCACTCCGCGGCGGCCTTGGGTTCCCATCGGACTGAGGCATGGCGAGCTTCGCGGGCTGGACTCGAAACACCGGCAACGTGTCTGAACGCAGGCACAGTATATCGGAGCCCTCGGCCAGGCACAAAAATCGCACGCAACGCCAAAACTGCGTCGCGGCCTAATGCGACGCTTGCGACGCGGCGACGCGGCGATTCGGCGATTCGGCGATTCGGCGATCGGTCCGGAACCCAACCAACGAAAAACAGGGTCCTGCCGGCTCGCCGGAAGGTGGAGGCCTGCCGTGTCAGCGCCAGCAGGGGCAGACCAATCAATTCACGACCCCACGAGGCTCGTCGTCCGCTGCCGAGCCGCTGAACCTGAGTCTCACCCGTGGAGCGGGGCGCGATCCGCTCTGCTATCTCGCCCTGATCAACAAGGCAACTCGGCGAGCACCGACCGCCGCCCGCCGAACGGTCGTATCTTCAGGTCATAGAACTGCGAAATCGGTGCAGGGCGTTTAGCGAGTCCGCGGCCGCATGCCTGCGATGCCTGGCAGGCTCAGGATGCCCAGGAGCGCCGACGGCGGCTCGGGCGCCACTTGCTAGCCGATGCCGTCGTACCACGTGCGTTCATTCGAGTCGACTTGGTTCGCCCCGACGTCGTCGATGTACACAGCAATGGTTGAATCAGTGACTCGTCCCAGCGACACCTGATACAAGCGTCGATTGCCCTCGCCCACCATCACGTCGGACGTGAACGGGTTGGGCGCCAGGTTTGAACTGAAGACGGTGGCATCGGCGCCCGTCTCGTGTTGAGCGACTTCGGGGGAGTTGCGCGTATAGAGCGGCAAGTCGTCCGCTTCATCGACCAGCGCGTCGCCCAGCTGCCAATTGCTAAAGTCGACCCAGAAGTAAGCGTAGCCGTCGTAGGTCGCCAGCGGCACGTCACGAGACGCTGAGCGTCGTCAACGTTGCCGCTCGACGCGTTCCGATCGATGGCGCCGTCGTTCGCAAAACCGCGAACATTCCAGAGCCCGTCGCCGCCGGGCCCCTGATCGCCGAGATTCCCCGACGTGTTGAATACGCCTCCTCCCGCCGAAGGAGCGACAGCCGTATTTCCAGAATCCCCGTGAGTAGCGTCGACGTAGTTGATCTGCGCGTGAGCCGAAGCTTGGCAAACGGTCAGGATGCAGACGGCCAACGGCGTGAGAGACTGTGTGCAGGTGAACTTCAATAGTCGGCGCCTCGCGTTGCAACTGACAAAGAAAAGGTTCGAGCCGATCAAGGATGGCGGAGTGGGACTCAGGCGACGGGAGTCCTGCCGGCCGTCCAGCGGCTGCCAACAGATCGTCGCGCCTTCGATTTCGTCCGGCGCATCGCCGCCATCCCCAAACCGCAAACGTCCGGGCTGTGAGTCGCGCGGGCCGCGGCTATAGTGGATCAGCATTGCGACGGTGGCGCTATGTGCCGCGGCCGCATGCTTACGGTAGTCCCACCGCACGTCACGAGACGATGCGGGGCGCGGTCGCAGAACTTTTTTGCGCAATCGAGGAACGGCGGAACGGGCTCGTCGAGCAGGACGCTCAAGTTTCCGGGCGGCGACGGCGTCGATTGCCTATTCCGTGAAGCTCGGCGTGCGGGGGTGAGGCGGACCTTGCAGCGAGCCGAACAGCCAGCGATCATAGGGCGAAACACATCTCGCATCAGCCATCTTGCGACGCGTATCCGAGGGAGCAGTCGTTTCGCGGCGTTCCTTCTTGGCCGGCGCGGCATGACAAATCCGGTCGGCGCCTCGAGGGGCGCCAACCGCAGTAATCCAATTGAGGTCGGCATGACGCCTCGACGCCCGTTGACGATTCCCGTGGTCGCGTTGACTTGGCTGCTGAGCGCGGCCGCTCCCGCCGCGGCTCAGGACCCGACCCCTTGGCAGTCGGACAATGGCGATGGCACGTATACAAACCCCGTGCTATTCGCCGACTACAGCGATCCCGACGCGGTGGCCGACGGCGGAGAGTTCTATCTGACGGCGTCGTCGTTCAATTGCGTGCCGGGACTGCCGATCTTGCATTCGCGCGATTTGGTGAACTGGCAGATCGTCAATCACGCCCTGCCTCGGCTTTACGACGAAGCATTCGACCGGCCGCAGCACGGCAACGGCGTTTGGGCGCCATCATTGCGGCAGCACGACGGATGGTTTTACATTTATTGGGGGGACCCCGATCGCGGCATCTACATGGTCCGCACTCAGGATCCGCGCGGCGATTGGAGCGAGCCGACGCTGGTCAAGCAGGCGCACGGCAACATCGACCCGTGCCCGTTGTGGGACGACGACGGCAAGGTTTACATGGTGCACGCCTTCGCCCATTCGCGGGCCGGGATCAACAGCCTGTTGTCGGTCGTTGAACTTTCGCCCGACGGGACCCAGGCGATCGACAAGGGGTGGATCGTCTACGACGGTCACGGCGACAATCCCACGGTCGAGGGGCCCAAGTTCTACAAACGCAACGGCTACTACTATATCTTCGCCCCCGCGGGCGGCGTCGCCGAGGGCTGGCAACTCGTGTTGCGTTCGCGCAATGTGCGGGGGCCGTATGAGGTCCGCCGGGTGCTGTCGCAGGGGGCCACGGAGGTGAACGGGCCTCACCAGGGCGCGTGGGTGCAGGCGCCGGACGGGTCGGATTGGTTCCTGCATTTTCAGGATGCGGGGCCGTACGGGCGGATCGTGCACCTGCAGCCGCTGCGGTGGATTGACAACTGGCCGGTGATCGGCGACGACGCCGACGGGGACGGGGAAGGCGAGCCCGTGCTGCGGCATGCTAAGCCCGTGACATCGGCAGTGGTTACGCCGCACGGTCCCGTCGCGAGCGACAAGTGTGACGGTCCCGAGTTGGGGCTGCAGTGGCAGTGGCACGGCAATCCGCAGGAGAGTTGGGCGTCGTTGGACGCCCGCCAAGGGTGGTTGCGATTGGCTGCGACGCCACGGCCGGCGGAATTCCGCAACCTGTGGGACACGTCGAGTTTGCTACTGCAAAAATTCCCGGCGCCAGAGTTTGTCGCCCGCTGCACCCTGGACGGATCAGACTTGCGTGAGGGCGAATCGGCGGGAATGCTGGTCATGGGCCGCGATTACGCCTACGTCGCGGTGGAGCGCTCCGCGAAAGGGTGGCAAGTCGTCGGCCGCCGCTGTCGCCATGCAGACACAGGCCGCGAGGAAGCGACCGTTGCCGAAGAACAACTCGCATCGCCCTGCGTTGAACTGCGAGTCGTCGTGCGCGATGGCGCCGTTTGCGAGTTTGAGTACCTCGACGACGGCGGCAACTGGCAGACGATTGGCCCGGCGTTTCAAGCCCGCGAGGGCCGTTGGATCGGCGCAAAAGTGGGGCTTTTCTGCCAAAGTCCCACGGCCGCCGAGCAACACGGCCATGCCGACATGGATCGTTTCATCGTCGAGCGTCTCCCGCCGAGCGATTCAGCCAAAACGGGAACTGATTCACCGTGAAACGTTTCTGCGGCCCCCGATTGTAACTGGCGGCATCCAAACTCCTTGCTCCACGCCCCATGTCAAAGGCTTGTATGCAATCCACTTTGAGACGCTCGGCCATGATCGTGCTCGCCGCCGCTTGCTTGCCAACGACTGCGTTCGCGCAGGACGGGGGCCGGCTGAACGCCGTCGCGTTGGAATCTCGCACGAATGGCGCGGCCGGGCAATTAGCGGCAGCTTATTGGCGACAAGCCGACTCGTCGATTGCGCGAGTACGCGACGACCGCGTCTTGTGGCGGTTCCACTATGGTGGCGAGCTCGATAAGCCGTACTTTCACCCGCTCGCGATGCCCGACGGGTGCGTGCTCACCTGGAACGCGCCCGCCGACCACGCATGGCACCACGGGCTCTGGTTCAGCTGGAAGTTCATCAATGGCGTCAATTACTGGGAGTCGTCCTCTGGCAGCGGGCGGGCCGATGGCGCCACCACTTGCTCCGGCGTGCACGTCGACGCGCATCCCGACGGTTCGGCGACAATCGCGATGGCTGTCAGCTACGGCCCGCGGGGCGATCAGCCGGCGCTGCTGCAAGAGCGTCGCACGATGCAGGTCAGCGCACCGGACGCGGCAGGCGACTACCATATTGATTGGATATCTGCGTTCACGGCGGCGGAGGACGTGACGCTCGATCGCAGCCCGCCGCAGCCTGGGGCCGCCGGCGGTTATGCGGGACTCAGCGTGCGGCTGGCGGAGAATCTGGCGGAGCGCGTGGCGACGAATGTCGAGGGGCCCGTGGCGTTCGACTCCGGCGACCGGCACCGCGGTGCGAGCGTGGCCATGGACTACTCAGGAGTGGTTGAAGGCAAGTCCGGCGGCATTGCGATCCTGGACCATCCGCGAAACCCACGTAGCCCGACGCCCTGGTACGTGATCCGGTTGCCGGTGATCAGTTACATGAACGCGGCGGTTCTCAACGACGCGCCGCTTCGTCTGGCAGCCGGCGAGCAGCTGACATTGCGATATCGAATTTGCATTCACTCGGGCCGGTGGCAGGCGGAGCAGCTTCGCGAAGCCTATGCCGCGTTTGCGGGAGACGCAACGGCCACTCAACCGTCAACCGCCGCTGGCGAGAAATAGGGGAGTTCATATGGCCAAGAAGCAGATCACGCGACGAGCGCTCTTGAAGTCGACCGCGGCCGCCGGGTTGGCGGCTGCGCCCTACTTTGTTCCAGCCCGCGTCCTGGGCGCCGACCGACCCAGCAACCGCCTGCACATTGGTTGCATTGGCACGGGCCGTATGGGGCACGGGGACATGCGGGCGTGCCTGCAGCAGGGCCTAAGACCCGCGGCCAACGCGCGGGTCGTCGCCGTGTGCGACCTCGACAGCCGCCGCGCCGCGCATGCCCGCGACGAAGTGACGAAGTTCTACTCGCAGCAGCTGGCCGGCCTTCCGGCGCCGGTGGTCGACGTCTACGAGGATTTCCGCGAACTGCTGGCGCGAGACGACATCGACGGCGTCACCATTTCGACGCCCGACCATTGGCATGGCGTCGCGGCCATCGCTGCTGCGAACGCCGGCAAAGACATCCATCTGCAAAAGCCGCTCACCTACACCATTGGCGAGGGACAACGGCTGGTCGAAGCGGTGCGGCGCAACAACTGCGTCTTCCAGACGGGCTCGCAGCAGCGGTCGGAGACCAACTTTCGCCATGTCTGCGAGTTGGTCCGCAACGGCCGCCTCGGAAAACTGCACACGATTCTCGTGATGATGCCGACCGACTCGGGAACCGGCGATCCGACGCCCGCCGAGCCGCCGTCGAATCTCAACTATGAAATGTGGCTGGGCCCCCGGCAGGCGGCGCCCTATGCGATCGATCGCGTGCATCCGCTGGACGACTTCAGCCGGCCCGGCTGGCTGCAGATCGAGGGTTACTGCCGCGGCATGATCACCGGCTGGGGCTCGCACATGTTCGATATCGCCCAGTGGGGTCACGGCTCGGACGACTCGGGCCCGGTGGCCATGCGGGCTAGTGGCGAGTTCCCCGATCGGGGCCTGTTCGACGTCCATACCAATTTCGAAGCGGAAGGCGAGTACGCCGACGGCGTCAAACTTCTATCTCGATCCGGCCAGGCGGGCGTGCGGTTCGAGGGGGACGACGGCTGGATCTTCGTCGAACGCGGCCGCATGACGGCCGAGCACCCGGAAGTGCTCAACGAGACGGTCGGCGACGGCGAGACAAAGCTCTACGTAAGCGACAATCACATGCTGAACTTCCTGACCTGCATGCGCTCGCGCAAGGACCCGATCTGTCCCGTGGAAGTGGGGCATCGCTCCAACTCGATTTGCGTGATCACGCATATGGCCATGAAGCTCGGACGCGCTCTGCAGTGGGATCCTCAACGCCAACGGTTTCTCGATGATGATGAAGCAAATTCGATGCTGGACTATGAACATCGCGCGCCCTGGACGGCGTAGGCGGGGCGGCGGTGCGATGCAGATGGTTGGTGCAATCCGGGCGGTCAGCTCTGCAGCCGGTATCGCGTTGGCGTGCGGCGTCGGGCTTCCGCTGGCGGCGCAAACGCCGACGGTGGCGATTGACCACGACGAGTCGGCGGGGAAGCTCGCTGTCGTCATCGACGACCAACCGGCGGTGACCTATCAGTACGGCCGCCAGTACGCGTTGCCGCACTACTGGCCGTTGCGCAGCCCGACCGGCAAATCGCTCACCGCGCAGCATCCCGAGCCATATCCGCATCACCGTTCCGTGTGGATTGCCGACAAGGTGCAGGCTGGCGACGGCCCGGTGGTCGACTTCTACCACTGCTGGAAGAACTACAACACGGCCGATGATCCCGCGTCGGGCTGTCGCCACTTCATACGCCACTGTCAGTTTCAGGACGTTTCGGTCAGCGACGGCGAGGCGACTGTGTCCTCGACTTCGTCGTGGATCGTCAATCAATCCCAGGCGGTGCTGACTGAGCGGCGCCGCTTGCGCGTCACGGCGTTGGGCGGCGGCGAGTACGTGATGGATCTGTCTTGGCAACTGACGCCGGTTGACGCGGACGTGCGGTTCCTGAGCGACTGGGTCCACTACGCCTGGCCCTACTTGCGCATGGCCCCAGAGTTCAGCGTCGAGCGGGGTGGCACCTTGCAGAGCGATGCCGGCCGACGCGGCCAGAAAGAGACCAACGGCGAGCCGGCGCGCTGGATCGACTATAGCAATACAGTTGAGGGAACCGCCGAAGGGCTGACCGTGTTTCTGTTTCCCGACGGCGAGCGGCACAAGTGGCTCACGCGCGACTACGGCACATTCGGGCCCCGCCGGGCGGAGAGGTACAGCGGCACGCAGTTCGTACTCCGCCAGGGCGAGTCGCTGGACGGCCGCGTCGGCATCCTCGTGCATCGCGGCGACGTCGACGCGGATCGCGTCGTCGAGCGAGTTCAACAATACATCGAGCAGCAGCAATGAAATTCAACCGACGCGAGTTTGCCGCGGCGGCCACGGCGGCGACGCTCTCTACGACCACCTGGGCCAGGGCGAAAGCGACTGCCACGGTGAAGATCGATCGCATCGAAACGTTCCCGCTGCGGTATCCCATGCAAGGGTACTTCAAGTTCTTCACTGGCCCGCACGGTTCCAGCGGCCGTGCCGCGGTGATCGTGAAAGTGACGGCGGACGACGGAACCGTGGGGTGGGGCGAGAGCATCCCGATCGCCAAGTGGAGCGACGAGACGCTCGAAACCGCCGCGATCGCGATCCGCGACTACTATGCCCCGGTGCTGGTCGGTCGCGACCCGACCGACATCGACGGCGCCCATGCGGAAATGGATCACGCGATCGCGCCGGGGTTCTCGACGGGCATGCCCATTTCGCGCGCCGGGATTGATCTGGCGCTGCATGACCTGACGGGCAAGTTGCACGGGCAATCGCTGGCGGAAATGTGGGGCCGGCCGCCGGGCGGGCCGCTCACCCTGAGTTGGACCGTCAACGTGACGAACCTCGACGACGCCGAGCCGGCGATCGAAACGGGCCGGCAAAAGGGTTATCGCAACTTCAATATCAAGGTGGGGCCCGATCCCGAGTTTGACGCGCAGCTGGCGCAACTCGTGCGACAGGCCGCTCCCGAGAGTTTCCTGTGGGCGGATGCGAACGGGGGCTACGAGCCGGAGACCGCGCTGCGGGCGGCGCCGCTCTTGGCCGACGCGGGCGTCGACGTGCTGGAGGCGCCGCTGCGTCCCAACCAAATCAGCGGCTATCAACGGCTGAAGTGGCAGGGCGCGCTGCCGGTGTTGATGGACGAAGGCGTGATCGCGCCGCTCGACCTGCTGGAATTTCACAAGCTGGGAATGCTCGACGGCGTGGCGATGAAGCCGGCGCGGTGCGGCGGATTGCAGTCCTGCCGGCGGCAGATCGAGTTCTGTCAGCAGCACGATCTGATGTGGCTCGGCAGCGGCCTGACCGATCCGGATATTTCGCTGGCCGCGTCGCTGGCGATCTACTCGGCCTTCGGACTTCAGAAGCCCGCGGCCCTGAACGGGCCGCAGTTTCTGACGGCCAGCGTGCTGTCGTCGCCGCTGCGCGTCCAGGGCGATCAGGCATATCCCCCGACCGGGCCGGGACTGGGGATTGCCGTTGACGAAGACGCCGTTCGCGAATTGTCGAAACCAGCGTCGTAGAGCCATCGTCGTGCCGCTACTGCTCGTCGGTTGCGGCGCGGATAACGGCTTCAAACGCCGGCTTCGGCTTGTCCTCGCCGTCGAACAGCAACGGCCGGCCGTTGGCCCGCCACGACACGCCGTCGTTCACGCCCCAGAACGTGAACAGCTTCACGGCATCTTTGTGCTTGCGAAACACCTGAACACGTTGGCGTATTGCTCTGCTTGCCGTTGCATGGCGGCGTCAATCCGGTCGCCGCTGGCCACGTCGTCAGACAGTTCTGCTGAGCCGCTCTGCTGGCCGCCCTCGGCCGTGTTGACGTCCAACTCGGTCATGTGAATCGGCAGTCCCAACGCCGCCATCTCCGTGATTGAGCGGTCCATCTCCTCGTAACTGGGGGACGTGGCGCTGATGTGGGCTTGCGTGCCGATGGCCATGACTGGCACGTCCTGCTCCTGCAGCGACCTGATCAGTTTGACGATTTTCGCCCGCTTGGCGGGGTTTTCCAGGCCGTAGTCGTTGTAACGCAATAGCGCATCGGGGTCCGCCTCGTGGGCATACTCGAACGCCTTGGCGATGAAGTGGTCGCCGATGATTTGCCACCACAGCGAATTGCGGTGCAATTCCTCTCCGCCATCGGAAATCGCTTCATTGACCACGTCCCAGGCCTGGATCGTGCCCATGGAGCGCCCGACGACCGCATGAATGTGGTCCCGCATCCGCGCGGGCAACTCGTCGCGCGACGCACGAGGTCCTTGATACTCAAAACCGACGCCGGAATCGGTTGCCAGGCGCGTCCTCCTGCTCCGGCGGGGAGATCGATCCGCTGAACACCCAATTGGGCGTCTGGTTATGCCACACGAGCGTGTGCCCCACGACGTCCATGTGATGACGCATGCTGAAATCGACAAAGACGTCTGCCGCGCTCCAGTCGAAGCCGTCGCTGCCCTAGCGGGGGTGGATCAACGCCCACTTGAGATCGCTTTCCTGCGAGACGGATTTGAAATGCTGCAGCAGGACCGCTTTACCCGCGCTGCCCCGGGCGACCAAAACGGCGAGCCAGAACGGTCCCAGGCAAGGTCAGTTCAGTGCGGTCATCGCTTAGCTCTATCGGCTTGAGGAGTTAATTGAACGGAACTCGGCGGCGGGCCGAGGTAGCTGGCGGGCAGCTTGTCGCGGGCGACGACAATTTTCTGTAGCACGACGCCGGGGTCGACCATCCAGATCTTCAGGACATGCGGCCCCGCGGCGCCCGGATCGAGTTGGGTGGTGAGCCTGTTGATGTTCTCGGCCACCGACCGATTCCAGTCGGACGCCGTCGGGTCGGTTTGCAGGTTGAGCCTGTGCGGCGGATGATCGTCGAAGGCGATGGCCAACTCCAGCCCGTCGGTGAACGTGAAATCCTGCGTCGGCGACGCGAAGACCTGCACGTCGACGGGGCCTGGGTTGGTCAACAGAAGGCGATACTCCAGGCACGGGGCCCCCGCGCCCGGTTGCTGTTGCGGGACGTTCGCCGGCAGCGGGGTGACCGCCGAGCCGGTGCGGCCCAAATCGTCCAGCACTGTCCAGTGAGCATTGGCGCCAGGTTGCATGCTGGTCGCCTCAGCCGCTGGTATCGAAATGTAGCCGTTGGCTTCCACGTAGCCGTCGAACCCGGCGGGCAGGGTAGGGGAGGGCACGATTGGCGCCTGCACGGTCGCCGTTTTGCCGTCGACGCAAACTTCGATCGCAGCCGCGCCGCCGACCGTCGGAGCTTGCGACCAATCGACGGAGACGCGCAGCCGCTGGGTCCCGCTGGTCGACTCCTTCGGCGGGGAAACCGACAACCACGGTTCTGTCGGCGTCGCTGAAAAGTCGACTGACTCCGCGCCGCGGGCGAAGACCTCAATCCAGCGCTCGCGCGCGCCGAATTTGCTGAGCGGCGGCAGCGCGGCGGTATCGTCCCCGGGGCCGTGCCATTGGCGACTGCCTTCGACGGCAAGACCCCACGCCGGACCGCTCGGGGCGCCATCGAGTCTCTGCACCTGCGGCATCACGTTTCGTGGCGGTTCCTGCCACGACGTGTAGCCGATGTGCGTCTGGTCCATCATGTGGCGCCACTTGCCATCGGCCATCTCGTCGTTGTACTGAGCGGCCAACGCGGCGTCCCGCGCGAACAACTGTTCGGCATGCTCGGCCAGCGAGTTGGTCTCCGCTCGCCCCTGCGCGGCGTACAACCGGTTCCGCGCCGTCGTGACGTACAACTCGTTGAGGTTCGCGCAGGCCTGGATGGGATAGAGTACCAGTTGGAAATACGCGTCGGCGAACTCGGGCGGTAAATCCGCGGCAATGCGTTCCGCTCGCTCGGCGAGCGTTCGCCACTCGGCGAGCACGCGGTCCGCTTCGTCGAAATTGACCAGCGAGTATGTATCCGGCGCGAGCAGCTCCGGTTTGCGACGGGCGTTGTACTTGGCGTACTTGGCCAGCAGGTCGCCGATCTCGCGGGCGTGCATGTCGCCGAACTGCTGCGCCGCCCAGCGGATGGCGTACTCGCCCAACTGCTCGTGCGACCAGTCGTCCGGGTTCCAGGCGTAGTCCAGAAAAAAACTGATTGGCAGCTCCATTGGCTTGATATCACCGACGTTGACGACCCATAATCGCTTGGCGCCGTACGAGTACGCCAGGTGCATCTGCTCCCAAATGCGGGGCAGGGGATTCGTGTTGAGCCACTTGTAGTTGCGCGGACCGCCGACGTAGTCGAAATGGTAGTAGATCCCGTAGCCTCCGCTGCGCGGCGGGGCGTCGAGGCCTGGCAGCTTGCGGATGTTGCCCCAGTTGTCGTCGCACAACAGCAGCAACACGTCGTCGGGGACGCGCATCCCGCGGTCGTAATACTCCTGCACTTCCTTGTACAGCGCCCAGCACTGGGGCGTTTCGCGCGCCGGGCGACCGGTGACCTCGCTGATGATTTGCCGCTGGTCGGTGACGATCTGCTCCAGCAAGGCAATGTTGGCCTCCTCGGCCATCGGCTCGTCGCCGTCGCCACGCATGCCGACGGTGACAATCGACTCGCA
The DNA here is from genome assembly GCA_002702655.1 of Planctomycetaceae bacterium. Classification (GTDB taxonomy): domain Bacteria; phylum Planctomycetota; class Planctomycetia; order Pirellulales; family Lacipirellulaceae. The sequence continues at coordinate 61,124 of PABB01000007.1, read as the reverse complement.
GTCGCCCCGGCGACGGATCCCGGCCGTCCAGAACTCGCGCAGCACGTCACGATTTTTCTGATAGTTCCACGGCCCCTCGCCGTAGCGCTGCCATTCGACGTGGGCCCGCATCATGGGCTCGTGGTGCGAGGTGCCCAGCACGACGCCGTATTCGTCGGCCAGCTTTTCACTGGCCGGGTCGTCGTCGAACAGCGAGCGTCCCCACATCGCCGGCCACAGGTAGTTTCCCCGCAGACGCAGGATGAGCTGAAACACCCGTTCGTAGAACTGGCTGTTGCAGCCGCCGAATTTTTCGTGCGCCCACCCGGCCAACGCGGGCGCCTCGTCATTGATAAAGATGCCGCGGAACTCGACGGCTGGCTCCCCGCGCGTGTGCCGCCCGGGAAGCACGTGCAGGTTCTGCTTTGGCATCACGGGAACGTCGGCCCACCAATGCCAGGGCGAGACGCCCGCCTGCTCGGCCAGTTCAAACAGGCCGTAGATCGTCCCGCGCTTGTCGCTGCCAACGACCAGTAAAGCGTGTTCGACGCCAGGCAGCGGCGTTGCGACCTGTTGGATCACGAACTTCTCGCGTTTCCCGCGCAGGTCGCTCGGGTCGAGGGCGCCGGCTTGCACCAGCGCATCGACCAATGGACTGCGGTCGAGCGTGCCAACGAGGACGACGGGGGCGTCTGGCGGGAGCTCGTCGAGCGCGTCGGCGCGCTGCAGTTGCGGTGTCGCGCCAATGACTTCTGCAAGATCCGTTTGGACGAGTTTCGCGACTCGCAAAACGCCCGGCCAATCGTCGCCGCTGAAAACTACCGCGGCCGGTTTGCCCTCGCGCGCCAAAGGGAAGCTGTCCGCAACGGCGTTAGTCGAGATCATCGGCGATCGCCCCAGCGGACTGATGGCCGCTGCCGATGCAGCGAAGCCGAGCGCGACCGCAAACGCCGCGAGCGCACGGCCAGCGCAGCAAGACCGCCCGGCGATCCCTCGCAGGCGAACGCGTTGTCGACGGGGACGGCAAGCGTGAACACTCATGGTTCGTCGATGGGGTAAGCAGGGGAGTGGGTGTGTCGTGACTTTGCCGGCTAAGACTCGCTACTCACTACGGATGAGGACCTCGGCCGTGGCCAGACCGTCCGACTCGGCGCGCACGCGAATCGTCCCCGTCTGGTCCGGGACGGCACGTATAATCGCCAGCGCACGACCATGAAACGCGTTGCGCATCGCAGATGAGAACGCGGTGAAGTCGGTCGGATCGCCGTTATCGGTCGCGACGAGCACGCCGGGGCCTTCGACCGAGAACCGGATCGAGTTGGCGGCGTGAGGGGCCGCCACTTCGTGCTGATCGGTGACGCTCACGCTGACAAACGCCAGGTCACGGCCGTCCGCGTGGATTGCGTCGCGATCCACGGCCAAGTGCAGCCCGGCCGGCGCCTCGGCGGTTCGCACGGCGGATTCCGCCCACCGCTGCCCGTTCTTGTAGACGACCACCTTCAACTCGCCCGGTTCGTAGGCCACGTCGTCCCACCGCAATCGGTACTGCGACGGCCCCTTCGACTTTCTGCCAAGCGATTTGCCGTTGAGCCACAGCTCGGCTGCGTCTCCAGAGGTGAACACGTGCACGGGAGTCGTCTGACCGACGCGATCCGGCCATGTCCAATGCGGCAGAATGTGGGCCAGCGGCAGCTCGGGGCGCCAATGCGATTGATACAGGTAAAAGCGGTCCTTGGGAAAACCGGCGAGGTCGATGATTCCAAAATAGGAACTGCGCGCTCCGTAGTAGGGCGTGGGTTCGCCGAGATAATCCCAACCCGACCAGACGAACTCGCCGCCGACGAATGGATGTCCGTCCAGCGCGGCGAAGACTTTGTCGGCACTGGAACCGAAGTCGGCCGTGTACAGTTCGTACGCGCTGACCTGCTGCAGCGATCCGTTGCCGCCGCGGCCTTCGCGCACCGGATTGCTGATGGCGCTGGCGACGGGAAAGAGGTAGGCCCCGCGACTGCTGACGGCCGCGGCGCTCTCGCTGCTGAGGATCGTGCGCTGCGGGAACTGCTTTCGGAACGCATCGTACAGCGGCGGGGTGCGGATGCCGCGCGAGTTCTCGAACTCCGGCGTGTCGCGGATGCCCTCGCCTTGGTAGTTCAGGCAAATCACGTCGGCGGTCGCGGCGAACGCCGAGTCCGGTTTGGCGAAATTCATCGACGCCGTGGCCAGACGCGTGGGGTCGGCGTTGTGGGCGATTTCGATCAGACGCTTGGCGATTTCCGCGCCGGTTGGCCCTGTGTATTGCTCGCCGACTTCGTTGCCCACGCTCCACAGGATCACTGAAGGATGGTTGCGGTCGCGGGCGATGAACGCGCGGAGATCGGCCTCGTGCCAGTCTGGAAACACCAGGTGAAAGTCGAACGGCGTCTTGCGACGAACCCAGACGTCGAAGATCTCATCCACAACCAAGAGACCCAGGCGGTCGGTCAGTTCGAGCAATTGCGGCGCAGGCGGATTGTGGGCCGTGCGGATCGCGTTGCAGCCCATTTCCCGCAACAACAGGAGCTGGCGCTCGGCAGCGCGCTCGTTGAACGCGGCGCCCAATGCGCCCAGGTCATGATGCTGGTTGACGCCGCGAATCTGGATTCGCTGGCCGTTGACGTAGACTCCATCGGGGCGGAACGCGACGTCGCGAATGCCGAAGGTCGTTTCGTAGCGGTCGACGATGTCCCGCCCTTGCGAGACTTCGGTGATCGCCACGTAGCGGTGCGGCTGCTGCTGCGGCGGAGGCCCCCAGAGCCGCGGTTTGGCGATGACCGCGGACGACTGAACGTTTCTACTGTCGCCAGCGGGGATTTGCAGTGGCGCCGATTTGGCGGCCGCGATCGACGTTTCGCCCGTCTGCCCGCTGTCGTCGACCTCAACGATTATCGTCGTCACGACGACATCGACGGCTTCACGGCTATCGTTGTCGACGGCCACTTGCACGTTGATCGTCGCCTGCTCAGCGGTCGGCTCCGGCGTCGTCACCGTCGTGCCCCACTGCGCGACATGGACTGGCGCCGTCTTCACCAGCCACACGTCCCGGTACAAACCGGCGCCCGGATACCACCGCGAGAAGTCGCGCGGATTGTCGAGCCGAATGGCCAACTGATTCGTCTCGCCTGGCACGACGTAGGGCGTGAGATCAAGTCGCCACGAGGCGTAGCCGTAAGGCCAGCCGCCGACCAAATGGCCGTTGACCCACACAGCGGCGTAAGACATCGCCCCGTCGATGTCCAAGAAGATCGACTTGCCGGCATCGTCCGCGGGAATGTCCAACTTGCGGCGGTACCAACCAATGCCGGGGCTCGGCAGTCGCCCCATCCCCCCGCCGACGCCGTCGGCGTTGAACGGTCCGGCAATCGCCCAATCGTGCGGCACGGTCACGGCCGCCCAGCCGCTGTCGTCGAAGTCCGCCTGGACATACGGCAACTCCGAGCCCGGGTCGCCGGGAGGACGGACCGCCCGGTCGTTCGCGTCCTTTCGGAAACGGTTGCCCGTCGGCAGAATCCAGGGCTTCAGCACCCGGTGCTCCGCTGGGCCGACTCGGCGGGCGTCGGCCGTGTCCTCGGCTCGCCGCTGCGTCTCGTCTTCCTGCTCGTCGACAGGTCGGACATCGTACAGCAACTCGCGCGAGTCGATGCCTGCTGGGTCGTCGCGGGTGAACCGCCAGCCGTCGGGCAGCGGGATGCGCACGCGCGGACTATCGCCGCGCGTCGCGGATCCGCACGCCAGCCACAGCGCCGCCGCCAGCCATGAGGCGACGGTCATTTTCGGCATCAGGCGGTCATTCACTTTGGGGCTGATTCGGTTCACTGTCAGATTTGAAAATCCGTTGGAGGAAATAATACAGATTGTTGCGCCAGTGCGTCGGATCGTGCCCGTGGCCGTCGACGTTCCACACATGCCCAATCCCCGCCTGCTTGAGATGCTGGTGCACGTCCTGGCTGATGGAAATCAGTCCGTCCTGATTGCCGCACGAGAGCCACAGCAGTTTCAACTGCTCTTTCGCGGCGCCGGGGTCGGGCAGCAGTTCGGCCGGCGGCATCGTATTGGGCGCCGCGGAAAACGCGCCAATCCATGCGAAGCGGTCGAGATGCGCTAGTCCGAAATTCAGCGATTGACCGCCCCCCATCGACAAACCGGCCAGCGCCCGGTGATCCCGATCGCCGTGCACGGAGTACCGCGCCTCGATGGCCGGGATGACGTCGTTGAGCAGGTCCTGCTCGAAGACCGCAAACGCGGGCGCCGACTCAAAGACGTTGCCTTCGGCTCGATCATTCTTGCGCGCCCTCCCGTTGGGCATGACGATGATCATGGGGACCGCCTGCCCGTCAGCCAGCAGGTTGTCGAGCAGCACGTTGGGCGTGGCAAACCGCTGCCATTCCGTCTCGTCGCCGCCGATGCCGTGCAGCAGGTATAGCACCGGATACTGGCGATCGGCGCTGTAGCCGGGCGGCGTGTAGACCTGCATCTTGCGGCGGACGCCGACGGTGGTGGAATCGTATTCGATCATTTCCAGGCGGCCGCGCGGGTCGCCCTCGCGAACGGCGTTGATGCTCGCCGGCGGCTCGGGAAAGACCTGCTTGTCATCGGGGCCGAGTTCGATCGGGCGGCCAAATCCTGCCCCTCGCCGTCGCGGCGCACGCTCTGCCGCCTGATCGCTGGCAGGCTTCTCGTCCGTTGCCGAGGAGTCCGTCGTCAGGAGTCGCACGTCGTACACGCCGCCGGCGAGCCAGCGCTGGGCGACGAACTTGATCGTGATGCGGCCGTCGTTCGCGTCGGCCAGAACTGACGTCGGGATGGCGTACCGCTTCTCGACGAAATCGCCCCGCTTCTCGCCGGTCAGTTCCTGCGTCGCCACCAACGTGTCGTTGGCAAAGATGTCGAACACGCGCCCCGAGTCGTCGCCGGAGTAGGTCACGGCCAATTCGGCCTGCGTCGCGTCGCCCGCGTCGAGCGTATACTCGATCCGTCGCCCGTGTCGCCAGCGGCGGCCGTTGTGGATGCCTGTTTCCGTTTCGTCCCCGGCGAAGTCGTGTTCCGTTTCCGACTGTTGCTCGCCCGGCTTCACCGCGTCCAGGGTGGCTGCGTCGCGAGCGGCCCGCGCGCGCTCGGCGGCAGCCAGTGCTTCGCGCCGCTGCTGCAGCTGGTCGCGCGTGGTCAGTTCCCAGTACATCTGGTAGCGCTGGTGATGCAACTGATAGAACGGCTCCAGCACGATCCCCTCGGCCGTCGGCGGTTCGACGACGCCCTTGATGCGAAAATGCAGCGGTCCGTCCGTGGGGTCAGGCACGACGTGCGACGGCAACTGCTCGACAGTCGTCAGCAGGCTGGGTACCTGATCCAGCGGCGTCATCGGACCGTCGGCGACGTGCGCCATGCGGCCGGCGCCGGCCCGCTCGCCCGGCGTGTCGTCGTCGCCCGCGGCGGCGGCCAGCACGATAGGGCCGTACTCGATGGCCACCCAGTCGGAGCCGTCCGGCAGCGGCTCGGCCGTGACGTGCATCGGCAGCTCGATCTCGACCGTGTCGCCGTCGGCCCAGGTGCGCGTCACCGCGGCGTAGCTTCCCGGTTGCGAATCGGTCGCGATCGGCTCCCCGTTGACGCGGATGGCCATGTCGCCCGCGGGCGTCCACCAGGGATGGCGGATGCGTAGGGTCCACTCCGTCGAGTTCTCAACCGAGAATGTCAACTTCGTGCGCGGCTGCTGCGGGAAGTTGTTCTCCTGCCGAATCTCAAGACCGTCCTGCACCGTCAGCACCGAGGGCACAAAGAGGTTCACGTACAGACCGCCGTCGGCGTCACGGGCGTAGATGAACTGGCCGTAGCGGCCCGGGTTTTCCATGCCGGTGCCCACGCAGCACCAGAAGCACTGCTCGGGCGTCGAATACACCCGGTAGTGCTGCGGCCGCAGCGGCGTGAAATAGACGTAGCCGGGATCGACCGGGTCGATCGTCGAGAGGATGTGGTTGTAGAGGGCCCGCTCGTAGTAGTCGGCGTACCGGGCTTGAGGCTCGGCCGCAAACAGCTTCTCGGTCAGCCGCAGCATGTTGTAAGTGTTGCATGACTCGGGCCCTTCGCGATGCCGGATCAGCCCGCTGAAATCGCGCGGATCATTGAAGTGCTCCGAAACGCTGTTGCCCCCGAACGCCACGCTGCGGGTTTGGGTAACTGCGTCCCAGAAGAATCTCGCGGCGGCGGCTTCCTCAGCGTTGCCGGTCAGCGCGGCGATCTCCGCCAGGCCGATGATCTTGGGGATTTGCGTGTTCGCATGCAGGCCGGTCAGTTTGTCTTCGCTGCGCAGCAGCGGATCGATGACCGCGCGGTGATTGAACCGCTCTGCCGCCTGCAGGTACTTTTCTTCCCCGGTAATGGCGTAGACGTCCGCCAATGATTCGTTCATGCCGCCGTACTCTACGGAGAGCATCTGCTGCATTTGCCGGTCATCGAGTTGCGAGATGATGGCAACGCACCAATCTGCCAAGTTCACCAGCAGGTCACGCGCTAGCGGCTTGCCGGCAACCACGTAGGCGTCGCGCAGCCCTGCGAACGTTTTATGGACGTTGTACCAGGGCACCCACCTACGGCGGACTTGCCCCACGTCGCCTGCGGCCACGGCCTTCCACAGCTCGCCGCTCTCCGGCACGCCGCCCAGGTAGCCGTTGCCATTGGCCTGCTGCACGCGCTCGAGCTCAGCCAGCATATCGTCTAGACGTCGCTCCAAGGCGCCATCGGCGTCGTCGCCGGCGGCAATCATCAGGGCCAGCGCGCTGAGATAATGGCCGGCCGTGTGACCGTCCAGCCCTTGGCTCTCCCAGTTGGGGTACGGCGGCTTCTTCGGTTCCAGGCCGGCTTCGCGAAGAAACGGGGCCAGCAACCGATCGGGATCGTGAGCCAGCAAATACTGGCGGTTGGCCTGGGCCGCGTCGGCAAACGGGCCGGGCAAAAGTCGCACGGCGGACAACGGGAACAGCTTGGCCTGGCCGGGCGGGTCGACTTGCATCGGCTCGCCGGCACGCGCAGCGAACGCGACCGTTGCGATGATAACGCCAATAAATCCACGGTGATGGCGGATGGAATTCAAGACGAGAGACGGAGGCATAGTGAGTCGATCCTATTCAACAGCATGCAGCGAAAAGCGCGGTCGCAGGCTTGGGCTTGGCTGTGCATCAGACGAGTCCTTGGCAAACGCCGGTCGCACGGCGATCCGTCTCCACAATGTACCGGAACACGACGGACCAATACCACCTCCCCGCCGTGACATCCGCAAGTCTCACTTGGCTTGTTGCCGCCAACTGTCGCCCGCAATGCCGAAGCCGCGAGATAAATCAGCCCGCTCCATCGAAAGCGACATCGCCTTTCGCGTCAGCACGACAAGCATCTTTGGATGTATAACGCAGATTTGGAGGATTTTTCGCAGCCGGGGGCTTCGGCTGTCTCCTCCGAAATGGAGCGGCGCATTGCGTCGCGAGCACGAAACATCGCAAGGCAAATGAGTCGAATAGGGGGAAACTCGCTCCGCAGCTTGACGACGTCGCCGACTGATCTGCTCCACCGTTAATATCTGGCCCTCCGTCGTATACAGGCAGCCCTGGACGCTCCCGTCGTCCGAACTCGCTCGATGAAGCGCTATCATCTTGGGTGGATGCTTGTATGTGCGTTGCATGACCTGCAGGTAGAACGCATCGCGACAACTCATTCTTCCAATCCCACGACGCAATTGCCGAAACGCACCGGGCCGATAAGAATCATCGATGCTGCGATTGAGTCCTCTGCCCGCAATGACGCAGCGCCCGATTCCCTCCGCCGCCAAGACGACGAGTGCGGGCGGGCCAATCTTTCATACGTCCTCGTCAGGTTCGAACGCGTGGGACCCGCATTCATGAAACTCGGCTTCAGTCTTTATCGACATTTGCTGACTGCTGAAAACTACCGCTTTGCCCGACAGTGTGGAGCGACGCATTTGGTGGCGCATCTGGTCGATTACTTTCGAGGCGACCCAGACAATCCCGCGGGCGACCAACCGACCGGCGGGGACCGCGGTTGGGGGGTGGCAGGCGACCCAGATCGGTTGTGGACCGTCGAGGAAGTTACGGCCGTTCGGGACGGCGCAAGGGCCGAGGGACTTCAACTGGAGGCTGTGGAGAATCTTGATCCGGCTCATTGGCACGATGTTCTATTGGACGGGCCGCGTCGCGACGAGCACATCGAGAACGTCAAGACGACACTGCGTCGGCTGGGCGAGGCGGAGGTCCCGATACTTGGCTACAATTTCAGCATCGCTGGGGTCTGCGGACGCGTGACGGGCCCCTTCGCCCGCGGCGGCGCGACCTCCATCGGCATGGATGGACCCTACGATCTTGCGATGCCAAAAGGCATGGCATGGAATATGATTATCGATTCGCACGCTATGGACGCCGTGGCGCCCTCGGCGACTCACGAGCAGCTATGGGATCGGCTAGAACGATTTCTCAACGCCGTGCTGCCTGTTGCGGAGCAGGCGGGCGTGCGGTTGGCGCTCCACCCCGACGACCCGCCGATGGAATTCATGCGGGGCCAACCGAGGTTGGTTTATCGGCCGGAGCTTTACCAGCGGGTCATTGATTTGGCGGCCAGCGCGTCGAATCAGCTTGAGTTCTGCGTCGGCACAGTGGCTGAAATGCCAGGCGCCGACGTCTACGAAGCAACCCGCGTGTACGCGAGTCAAAGGCGGATTGCATATGTTCACTTGCGAAACGTCCGAGGAGTGACGCCTCACTACCGAGAATCCTTTATCGATGATGGCGACGTGGATGTGCCGCGAATTCTGCGAATTCTTCGGGAATGCGACTTTCAGGGCGTGATTGTTCCCGACCATGCGCCGCAGATGAGTTGCGCTGCTCCGTGGCATTCCGGAATGGCGTATGCGATGGGGTATTTGCGTGCAACGATTGACGCTGCCGTGGAGGCCTCACCGTAATTTGCACTCGCCGCGTAACTTCTTATTCCGAGCTCAGATGATTGTACGATCAGGGAGTCAGGGAGATGGTCGACCATCGCGTTTCGCCGTCGATCCAAGAACCTTCCCGCCAGATCGTCTCGTGTGCGGAAGTGCGTGCCAGGTGCTGCTCGCTTGTACTTCTGTCTCGATTTTTCGTATCTTGGTGCGAGCGGTTCTGACGTGCCTACGGACATGCAGAATTCCTCTCGCCCGCCCATGCCCTCTTTGGAAAGGTCATTCGACCTGTAACTAGCGATGGGAAGCGACCTGTGCGTGCTCAATTTCTCGATATTCCGTCGATATGCGATCCTGCATGCGAGTCGCTGGCGCCACTCGACGTTCGTCCTCGTTGCGATAGGGTGTGTCGTATCGTATGCGCATGCCCGCGACGATGCTGAGAGCCGTGCTGTCGCCCAGCAGTTCATCGAGGCCCGCGATCGTCACAAACCGGTCGAGCGGACCGATCCGGTTTCTGTAATCGTTCACGAGCAATTGCTCGCCAAGGCAAAGCAGGGCAAGATCGACGTCTACTTCGAGGGCGACTCGATCACCCGGCGTTGGGGAGCCACGGACTATCCCGAGTACCTGGCCCATTGGCGCTCACACTTTCACGGCCGCAACGCCGCCGACTTTGCTTGGGGCGGCGACACCACGCACAACATCCTCTGGCGGCTGCGCAACGGCGAACTTGAGGGGCTCCAGCCGAAGGTCGTCGTCCTGCAGGCCGGCACAAACAATCTGCCCTGGAACGGCCCCGCGTCTGACGCCACTGTCGAAGACGTCGTCACGGGCATCAAGGCAATCATCTACGAGTTTCGCACTCAGGTTCCCGATGCTGTGATTGTGCTGACGGCCGTGTTCGCTCGTCCGCAGAACCCGGAGTTGGCCCCCGCCATCGCGGCCATCAACAAACAGTTGTCCGAGTTGGCGGACGGCAAGCGGATTCGCTTCGTCAACATCAACGACCGCTTGGTCGATGACGACGATAAACCGCGGCCGGGCGTTTTCTCCGATGGTTTGCACCTGGCCGTGCCCGGCTACGAAGCGTGGGCGAAGGCGCTGCAGCCGATCCTCCAAGACGTGCTGGGCCCGCCCCGCGAGCAAGACCAGGCGCCGCCGCCGACCGGCATCCCGCAGGTTCCAAAGTAGTCGGCGACGGCCGGTTTGCTTGTCGCGGGTCAGCCGCTAGGGCTCCGGGGCATACCCATGGCCCCCGACGACCTCCTCAGGCGGCTGCCGTTGGAGCGTCACCACCGCCCGCAGGCCGTCTTCCAGGAAGGTGAGCTGCACGCTTACGTCGCGCAGCTGAGCGATCTGTTTGTGCAGTTCGCTGTCGGTGGCCGGGGCGAGCGTTTGCCGCGGATGGTCGGCCGAGCCGTGCAGCGTGCACTCCATGCGGCGTCCGCCGTCGATCGGCCGATACCAGCCGCCGTCGGGGCAGAAGAACTCGGCGTCATAAACCCGCGCGGCGTACTGGTTCAGTTGCAGCCGCCCTTGGTACGAACTGGTGTGGTCGCCCACGGCGTGCTGCAACGCGGACAACGGCCCCAAATTCGCTTGGCAGGCGAGCCGCTGGTTTTCCTCCCAGCCCAGTTCGTATGCCGTCAGCACGCGGCCCCAATGTTCGGGGCGCAGGCGAAGCAGGGCATGCGCTGGCTCATTGCCGGCGTCCTTTGCGCCGTTTGCGACGCTCGCAGAGCTGCGCTGCGTCGCGGTCGCGATCTCTTCCAGCACCGCTTGTTTGCTGGCCACGTACACGCCGTCGCCGATGCGGGTCCAGAAGAACCGCCACTTCACGGGGCCGACGCCAAAGCCGTAGGCCCACGCCGGTTCGGGCAGACGGTCCGAGTCGCACCGGTAGAAGTCGTATTCCAAAGGGAACCAGCCGCCCGGCTCGTCCTGGGCGGCGAGTTCAGCGAGGAACGCTGCCAGACGCTGCAGGCAGTCGTCGACGATCGCGCGGTCCTTCACTGGCGCCGACGCGTAGACCGGCCCGTTGATCGCGCTGATCAGCGGCACCGCCACCAGGAAATCGTCGTCCAGCCAGAAGCTGCCCCGCGCCGAACCCAGGGCGCCGCCCAAGAATTGGGCGAGCGACAAGTCGATCGTGGGATGCGAATCGCACGCATGTAGGGCGATCTGGTTGCCCACGCCGCGGGCCAACAGGGGGCCGATTTGCAGACGATCGAGCAACAGGGCATCGTCGGGGGAGAGTCGCCGGCGTGGGCGCTCGTTGCCGCGGGCCGTCTGAATGTCGTTGCGATCAAACCGTTCGCCGCCCGCGCGGGTCAGCATCGCGGCAAGCGTCTCAGCGCTGATGTCATGCGACAACACGCGGATGCTCCCGTCCGCCATGCCCACGAGGAATCCGTCGGGACCCGCCGGCGCCAGGTCGTGCTGCGCGTCGGCTGGCGTCAGCGCGAAGTCTGCGGGCTTCGTCCAAATTGGTGCGTGCTCATTGCCAACCTCCAGCAGTGCAATGGTATTGGACATCCCGTCGCGCACCGTGCTGAACTTGACGATGCGATCGTCCTGCTCGAATAGCGAACCGGGACCGCGTGACATCACAAATCGAGTTCGGCCTTCGGCGGCCAACTCGCGGTCCTCGGGTCGGAAGCTTGGCGGCATCTTCGCGATCAGTTCTCGGTTGTGCGGGCTGTCCCACGCTTCGTCGAGGTGGAACCGGTCGTACAACGCTTGTTCGCCGATGAACGGGAGGATGTGGACGCGCCAACTCAAACCGTTTTCGTTGGGAGCGGGAAATCCCTTGCGCCGATCGGCATAGTTCAACAAGGCGAGCAGGATGTTTCGCGCGTGGTCGGATCGTTTCTCGACAGCGCGCTGGGCGGCCCACTCGTTGCGTTGTCCTTGGTCGACCTCCAGCAACTCCTCGAGTCCTAATTGGTAGACAATTCCTTCCTTGTTGATGCGAAAGGCTGCGGTGACGATGTTACTCTCGGGAACCGGCAAGGCATCGAGCGACTCCGGCTCGCCGCCCAGCATCTGCGACAGCGCGGTGTAGACCGTGTTGTCGATCAGCGGCAGCACGAGCGTTTCGGCCCGCAACTCCTCGGGCGTGAGCCGCACGCGGATGGCGATCGGGTCGAAGAACTGTCGTCAATAGCGGCTGTACTCTTCGACAAACTGCCGGTACGCGGTGGCTTCTGCCGCGGTCACGCGGGCGGCCTCCGCCTCCAGGCACGGCGTCAGTTGGCTCGCATATCCGTGGTGCGTGCAGACGCCGGTCAGGCCGTCAGCGGCCAACTCGTACTGGCCGCCGTCGGGGCAAGCGAAGGCGCCGGCGCCGAATTCGCCGGGCGCACATCCCGATGCGGCCAACTCCGCCAGGGACCCGGCGTTCTCGCCAGTTTGCGTGCGATGCATCAGCGCCGCGTGGCCGATCATCCGCAGGTGGTTGTAACACAGCAGGCGGCGGCGCTCGGTCAGCCGCACTTCGGCGCTCATCAGCCGCCGCACGAACGGATCGGACAGGTAGATGAACCCGTCCTCCTCGACAGCGCCTTCGGGCAGCAGCGAGCGGACGTAGCGGAATTCGTCCGTTTCGCCCAATCGTGCGACCTGGCGTCCCTGCTCGTCTTGCCCTTGAATCGCTGCCAACACGCGTTGCAGCCCGGCCAGCGAATTGCTGCGTACGTGCAATTCGGGGGACGGGTACGCTGAGTAGACTTGCACCGTGCGGTCAGGAGTCGCCACGGACGTGTAGGGCACTCCCAAGAATTGGCCGGTCGTCCGCACCGCGTCGGCCCGCGTTTGCTGGGCGTTGACCAGCATGCGGTCCATGACCACCTGAAACGCCTGCGGTTGGCGGACGCGGAACAGCAACGTCACGTCGCTCCCTTCGCGGAAGAACAAGTCGCTGCCGACGATGGCAATCTCGGCGACCGCCGCGTCGTACAGGGTGCGTAGTTCCGGCTTGACCTCGACGGCCAACTGCTCCAGCAGACGCTGCGTGGTCAGTTGAGTACGGGCCGAACGATTGGCCTGCGCGAATGCGTAGGCGCCCCAATCGTTGGCCAGGTCCGTCGCGTCGAGCAACTTGCCGACGGAGTGGAAGCTGACGAAATAGAAGTCCGCCGGGGTCTTCAGCGCCAGCCCAGTGACCTGGACCTGACGGTCGCCGAGCATCTCGACCCAAGGATGGCTCGCGATCTCCGGGCCCTGCAGTTCGGACACGCCGACGATCTCGCCGCGGCGCGCGTTGTTGTCCTGCCGATCGTCCAGCGGCAGCGGACCGCTCCGCGGGCCGTTGCGCGCTGCCGGGCGACCGGGCTCCTCGGGCTCTGGGGCGAGAGCGTCCAGTTGCAGGCTTTCCTGCACCGCCAATTGGCCGGAGAACAGACTGAACAGGTTCACCTGGTCGCGGCGATTCGACCAGCGGTTGCGGCGCGGCAGCCGCTGGGAAATCTCGCGGGCGACTTCGTCCAGTTGGCCTTCCTGGCGGGCCAACTGCAACGCCACGTACTGCACGTAGGCGTCTCGGGGGGCGTACTTCAAATGCTCGCGCGCTTCGGCGAGCGTCCAGGCGTTTTCGCGGTTGGTGGCCGACGCGTTTTCAGCGGCCAGCGACGTGGCGATTGGCGTCTGCCAAGTCGCCAGCACGGCGACGGCCGCCAAAGAGAGGAGATTACGGCGGAACATGGTCGGTCCCCCTACGTAAGAACAGGTTCGGCGATCTCGGCTTCGCGGCGCGGGGCGAACGCCCAGCTCAACGCCGCGTGCGTCGGTAGGAAAATCAACAGCGGCAGGCCGATCATCATCAGCGCCAGGAAAGCCTCCGGCGCCATCCAGGTTTGCGGTCCCGCTTCGTTGAGACCGAACACATAGTTGATATTCACCGGCACGTTGGGATTGTCAGGCGGGGCCGGCGGCGCTGGCATGGCGAAGTAACACACCAGCTGCAAGCACCACGCCAGCACCGTCCAGCCAACCAGCGCCCGGCGGTCGTAGCCCAGTCGCCACACGGCCCACAGCAACAGCAGCGGCAGCCAGAAGTGGAAGAACGACAGTCCCCGCGCGAACAGCGACAGCTGGTCGTCGAACATGTAGGCGGTCATCCCGGTCAGCGGCATCCCCACGGCGCTGCCAAGAAAGTCGGCCATCCACAACGCCTGCGGCACCAGGATGCCCACGGTGGGAAGCGACACGATCAAGGCGCTCTCCATCCACAATCCGGCCACGGTCATCAACAGCGCCACGTCGCAGAAGTAGAGAAAGTTGGTTGGTCCGTAAGTCTTCCAGTAGTACGGAACCAGCACGGCCACGAAGGCCGTGTACGCGATCTTGACCCACAGCGGGATGCGATTCGCAGCGGGGCGAGGGGTGGCGTCGGTTCTGGATTCCGCAGTTGTCATTGGTAAGGCGTCCTGGTTGGTGTGAGTGTGGTTGCGTTGTCGTGACGGGAGGGCGAGGCTCCTGCCAAGCCGCCCCTGCTTGGGGCTTTGCCTGGGCAGAGAGCCTACCCGCCCCGCGTGGGGGCCTGCCGCGTCACCTCCAATTCAGTATCCGAAAGACGCCCTCGCGACGGGCAGCCCGCTCGGGAATTTGCAGCAGTTTCTCACGGTAAACGCTCAGCGCCACCCCCACGGCGAACACCACGGCGCCGCCGGCGGCCAGGTACACGCCGACCGCCACCTGCGGGTGATACGCCAACGACCAAACCAGCACCGCCAGGTAGCTGACCAGCGTGGCTCCGCCGCTCAGGGTGGTTGACTTCACCTGCCAGGCAGCGCCGGTGACCGTCATCAGGATGGTCACGGTCAACAGCGCCAGCTCATCGCCCAACGACGGGGCGTCCAGGGCGAAGCGGTGGTAGAATACGGCAATGGCCAGCGGCACCGTCGCCAACAGACTGCCCAGCCCCAAGCCGACGCTCACCGACTCGTTGCGCCGGCCGTCCGCCTCGCGGAACGCGGCCACGTGACTGCCGACCAACAACGCCGATCCCACGGCCACGCAGAAAACTTCCAACTTCTGCCACGCGGACAGATCGAGCAGCAGATTGAATCGCAGCATTGTCACGGCAGCCAACGCGACCGATGCCACGCCGTAGAATCGCCGCCATGCGGAGGATGGCGCCACGACGGCGGCCGCGACGCCGGCCGCCACGGTGGCAGCCAAGGCGACCACCGGCGTCCAACCAGCGGGCGCCATGGCCAATCCGGCCAGCCCCTGCAGAAACGCTGCCAGCAGCGCCACGCAAATCACCGCATTGCCCGCTTGGTACGCGGGCAGCCCGGCGCCGCTCAGCGCGACGGTACTGCCGCCGCCGCGTTGCGGCTGATTCGATTCCTCCAGCCCAAGCACCCGGCTGACCACCAGCAGGATCACTCCCAGGCCGGCGAACAGCATGGCGTAGTACGAGGAATCGACGCCCAGGTAGCCCATCATCTGCCACAGGGCGCCGCACGCCGCAGCCATCGCCGCGTGCAGATTCAATCCCCGGCGATGCATGATCGCACCCAGGCCGTAAAGCACCGTCGCTTCGACGAACACCAGCGCCAACAGCAGCGTCTCGGTGGAGCCGACGCGGGGCAGCAACGTTGATAAATTGCTGGCGGCGCCGATCAGCGTTTGGGCGACGACGATGGCGCCGGAGCCTTGTGCGACCCAGTACAGGGGACGCTCGGCCGGGCGGTCGCGCCACAGCCGCGAAGCCACCATGTAGGCGACCGGTACCAGCATCAGCCACGGCGCCTGCTGATTCCACGCCGTCAGGCCCAGCATCCGCAGCAGTCCGGCCGCAGCCACGACGGCGGCCAGAGCGCTCAGGACGAAGTACGCGGTGGCCGACCGCTCGTCGCGGCGTCGCACGAGCCACGCCGACGCCCAGTTGGCCGCAGTGACCACCACCATGGCGGCGACGAACCAGCCGCTGGCGCCCCGATTCCAGCCATGCACTTCGGCCAGCGGCGAGACGGCCCTCACGTGCAAGACGCCGCCCCAAATCACTGGCACCGTCGCCAGCGCCCAGCCCAGCGGCGCCGTCCAGCGGACCATCTTCGAGTCGGCCGCAGCGAGCTTCGCCTGGGCGGCGTTCACGGCCACCGACGTGACGGCCATCGCGGCCAGGATGCCTTCGGCCGGCACGTCGAATCCCAGCAGCAGCGTTACTTGGGCCATGACCAACGACACGCCGGCCAGCACCACGTAGACGCCGATTCGTCGAACGACGAAGTCAGAGTAGAGATACGCATACGCGCCGGCCAGCCACACGCCGGCGGCGACCAGGTGGTTGGCGGTGAGCAGATTGTCCGGGGCCCCGATGCCCCACAGCGCCATCGCCGACTCCTCGAACCAGGCCAGCAGTTGCGAGCCCAGGAGAATCGCCAGCCCGGCGCCCAACTGGGCGTGCCCGGACCAGAACAAGGGCAGGCCGTACCGGCGGCGCGGGAATTGTGCGTCATCGGCTGGCGAGAACGCTCGTTCCGCGTGGATCGACGCCAGCCCCAGCGCGGCGAGGAACAGGCTCAACCAAGCGGTGTCGACGATTTGCCCCAGATCGGCCAACAGCAGCAGTGCGGTGAGCGTCACTCCCGCCTCGCACGCATACATGAACAACGGATCGCGCAGCGCGCGAACCGTGAAGCCGTACATCAAGCAGCAGATCACCCCGCCGACCCACAGGTGGTTGTCGACTGTCACCAGATCCTGCGCGTGGTAGAACCACAGGTTCAGCGGCGCCACGACGCAGCCGAGGAAGGTGAGGGCTTGCCCCGCCAGACGGTAGCGGGTCCGCAGCGTCGTATACCAGCCGCTGCCCAAAATGGCGAGCGTGCCAGCGCCCAGCGACGCGGCCAACACAAGCTTGTTCTCGAACACGCCCTTGCTGACCAGCCAGACAACGATGCCCAGCACGCACAAGCCGCCGCCGATCATCAGAATCCATTGAATCGCGCGCGGATCGAGCAGCGCCTCGAACATCCGCCCCAGCGCCGGCTTGGACTGTGGGACGTCCGTTACCGCGGCGGCCGGAGGAGTTCGGTCTGCGGGCTCTTCGGAAAGTGGCGGCGAATCGAGAAACTCGCAGATTGCCAGGGCCGGCGTTTCAGCGGTCGCCACCGCGTCGCTCGCCTGCGGAACCACGACCAGCCGACCGCACGTCGGGCAGTACCCGCTCGCACCCGTCCGCTGGTCACTCGCGCTGAGCACGCTTCCGCATTCGCACTGAGTCGTAATAGCCACGGCGGGACCTCGGATTGTCTGGAAGGAATTTGGCGGGACGGCACGGCTCGGGCGCGGCGATTGGGCTGTCGCCTCAACACTTCAGACCCCCTCTTGAGCTGAACTTGCGCGCATCGGCCAAGATTTCCCAGATTGGTCGGAGTTCGGGCGCAACCTCCTGCGGCAGAAGCAATTACGGCCAGAATCGCCCACGGCAGCGGCGAAACCACGGACGAGAACGGTGCTTTGCCCCGGAATGGAAGGGCGAGGACCCGCCGGCCTGTCACGAGCTTCAGATCACGGGCTCAGCAGAGCGTCGCGCTGCCGCAAGCCGCCGCCGTCACCGCAGTTCGCGGGCCGGCAATTCGATGGAACTGCTCGACTGATCCACCTCGGCGGTGACCCGCCGCAGGCGTTGGCCGAGCAGCATCAGACAGACGCACCACGCGATGCCGAACACCAGCGGCGCGGCCGTCAAATACAGCGGCATCAGGACCGCCGCGATCAGGAAGAAGCCGCCCATCACGTAGCAGTAACCCCAGTAGGTGCTCCCCAGCACCCAGTACGCCAGGCTGCTCAGCACGGCCATCGCCGGGTAGGCGTGCAGACTGGTGTAGGGCACGTCTCGCGGCGCCTGCAGATAGTCGGCGGCCAGCAGCGTGAACGCGGCGGTCAGATCCCCCAGCCACATCGACCACAACTGCCGCGCCCCCGGGCCGTGGGGGGGGAACCATTCCTTGCGCCGCGGCCAGAACGCGGCGAGCATGGCGAAGATCTCTGCGCAGCGTATCGTTAGCACGGCGAGGACGGGGCGCGAAGACCCGACCACGGCATGCAAGAAGATCGCAGCGTGCGTGGCCAGCGCAATCCAGGCGGAGAAGGTCACAAAGCGGGCCGCTTCGTAAACCTCGCGATCGAAGCGGCTCCGCTCCAGCGCGCGGACCAGGCGTTCCAGCCGTCCGGGGGCCGAGACGCTCAGCGACTCGCCCTGCAGGAACCGCTCCAAGTCGGCGGCGAGTGCCGCAGCGCTCCCGTAGCGGTCGCGAGGCTTCTTCTCCAAGCACTTCAGCGCAACCAATTCCAACGCGCGAGGCACGTGCGGATTGAGTTGGCGGGGCAGGGGGGGATCGCGCTCCAACGCCGATAGCAGCGTTTCGATCTGCGTGCCGCCGCGGAACGGAGCCTGGCCGGTGAGCAACTCGAACAGCAATGCGCCCAGCGCGTACACGTCGGTCGCCGGCCCCACCTCGCCGGCGGCGCTGGAGATCTGCTCGGGCGCCATGTAGGCCGGCGTCCCTACCAGTTGACCCGTCATCGTCAGCGCATCTTCGGCGTCGATGCGCTTGGCGAGCCCAAAGTCCGTGACACGCGCGACGCCCTCGGCGTCGATCAGCACGTTCGACGGTTTCACGTCCCGGTGCAGCACGCCCTGCGAGTGAGCGTACGCGATCGCCGCGGCCGCCTGTTGCACGTAGTTGGCCGCCACCATCGGGGCCAGCGGCCCGCGTCGCAGCACCTCGTTCAGGCCGCGGCCCTCGATGTACTCCATCGAGAAGAAGTGCTGCTCGTCGCGGACGCCCAGTTCGTGCACGACGACGATGTGGGGATGCCGCAACTTGGCGGCCGCTTCGGCCTCGACGCGGAATCGCTCGCGCTCCTGTGGCGTGGAGAACTCGCCGCGCAGAATCATTTTCACGGCGACAATGCGGTTGAGACTCCGCTGCCGTGCTTTGTAGACGACGCCCATGCCGCCCTGGGCGATCTTCTCCAGCAGTTCGTAGTCGCCGAACACGCGCGGCAATTCGTTGGACGCAGGCCGTCCGCTTTCTGTCTCCCCCGCTTGCACGGCGGAGTCTGCGTCGGAGGGCGCCACGGCCGACAGTCGCCACGAGCGCGCCGCCTGCATCACCTGGTCGTGGTCGGCGAAGAATTGCAGCAACTCATCCCGATGATCAGGATGCTCGCTGAGCAATTGCGCGCGATCGACGTGGGCGCCGGTCGCCTCGCCCTCCAAAAACGAGGCGAGCGCCTGCTCCAGCCGCGTGGGGAATTGCTCGGTCGGCAGGTTCTTGTCGCCGTCCATCGCGATGGGCGTTCCTGTAAGTTTACTGGTTGCGGAGCAGGGCTATCTCGCGCTGTTCCGCGCCAACTCAAGGACTGTCTCGGTGTTGTTACCACAGAGGGCACAGAGGTCACGGAGAAGTATGAGAAATGACACCGGGCCGCCGCCGCGATGAGTCGAGTTGTGTCCTTCCGTTCTGCCCGTTCGCATTGGACGATGCAGCGGCCCGGGATAGCACATCAATGACTTTCACATCTAGCAGGGGCTTGGCGATTAGCAGTCCCAAGCGGCATAAACCGCAACGCGACAATCACTGGCGTTGCGCCTAATCCCAGTGGCACTCCTCTGTGTACTCTGCGCCTCTGTGGCGAGGGTCATCGCGGAAGTTGATCGTGTGCCTATCGTCATGGTGCGACGAGACTGCAATTTGACTGAGCCAATTCCTTCCGCAGCCGCTGCACGCCGCGATGCACCAGGCCTGCGGCCGCGGGAGCGGTGCGGCCCAACTCTTCACTCAATTGTGCGAGCGACGCGCCCTGCCAGTAAAACCCCACCACGGCAATGCGTTCGGCCTCGGGAAGCTGAAAAACCGCGTCGGCGATGCAGACCAAATCCTCCGCCTCCTGCACGGCCATGCTGGGCGAGGTTTGCGTGGCGGCCAACCAACTCTCAATTCGCTCGGACGACTGGTCCAGCAAATGGTCAAAATGCTGTTCGCGGGCGACATCGCGTTTGGCGGCCCGCTCCGCCCGCACGGCGTGCAACACCTCGCGCAGCAGAATCTGCCGCAGCCATGCCGCCCGTTGGCAGTTGCCATCGCCGCGAAAACTGCTCCACGCGGCGTACGCCTTAAGCATCGTTTCCTGGACGATGTCCGACGGGTCGATCCGCCGTCGCAACCGCCGATCCAACTGCGTCTCGGCCAGGAACCTCAGATAATTGCGGAATCCGTCGAGCGATTTTTCGCGCTCGTCAGCGTCGGCTCCGGCGGAATCGGGGACGCGACTCATGGCAAGCGGGTGGTCGAAGAATGACAAGCGGACGCGACGAGCCTGCAGGCGGCAGACGCTTTAGTATAGTTGCTGCGTCGTCGCCGCACGATGGTCCGCGCGGCCGCCGTGCCCTGTGCGTGGCCAACCTACCCAAATTGCCGTCGTTCGCGATCCGCCCCGCGGTACAGGTTGCACTTCCCTCCGCACCGCGGCAATAATTTACGACAGACCGGCCACTTGTTCCCGGGGTTTCCCCATCGTGCCTTCAGCGGCGATCGCATTGTCGAAGTCCGTGCTCGCGGGAGCCGTTCTCCTTGGCGCCTTGGTGGGCGACTGCCGTTTCGCCTCAGGCGGCAGCGTGGCGGATGAACTTTATCAAGACCGCTGTGCGTCGTGCCACGGCGATGGCGGCCAGGGCGTCGCCGGCGCCTACGAACCAGCGCTGGCTGGCGAGTTGAGCGTGGATCAACTCGCGGCGCTGATTGAACGGACAATGCCTGAAGGCGCGGCCGAGGAGTGCGTGGGCGACGACGCCCGTCAGGTGGCGGAGTACATCTACGGGAAGTTCTATTCACTGGAAGCCCGCCGTCGCGCGGGGCTTACGCCGCCGGGCCGGGTTGAATTGCTGCGGCTCACGTCGATGCAACACCGTCAGGCCCTGGCCGACTTGGTGGGTCGCTTCGCCCCGGCGCCCCCCGCGACCGCCGGTGAGCCGACGCCCGGTCTGCTCGCCTCTTACTTTCAGTCCGACGGGATGAACAAAGCGACTGAGCGTAAGCTTGCTCGGGCCGACGAGCGTGTCGATTTCGATTTCGGGGCCGACAGTCCGGTCGACGGCGTGACGGCCGATCAGTTCTCGATCGTATGGCGCGGATCGCTGCAAGTCCCCGCCACGGGTGACTACGAGTTTCGGGTCCGCACCGAGAATGGCGCGCGGCTGTACTTCAATCGCGACGAACTCTATGCCGACGGGATCATGCGCGATGACAGTTCCAACACGGTGGGCGACCCGCTCATCGACGTGTGGGTGGGCGCGGGGGAAATGCGAGCGAAGTCGGCGCGCATCTTCTTGCTCGGCGGTCGCATGTATCCGCTGCGGCTGGAATTCTTCAAATATCAGGATGCCACAGCGTCGATTCGACTTGAGTGGAAACCGCCGCATGGCGCGTGGGCGCCGATCAACGGCGATTTTCTCACCAGCCGGTTCACGGGCCGCACCTTCGTCCCGCAGACCGCGTTTCCAGCCGATGACCGCAGCCTGGGGTACGAGCGGGGCAGTACCGTGTCGGCCGAGTGGTTGGCAGCGGCCAACGCCGCGGCCTTGGAAGCGGCCGCAGAAATCGTTGAGCGGCTGCCGCGGCTGGCAGGACTGGATCGGAGTGCCGGCGACGCGCCGCAGCGGGCCGGCGACTTTGTCGCGCGGTTGGCCTCCGCGGCGTTTCGTCGGCCGCTTGCCGACGAGCAACGCGAACGGCTTAGCAAGCTGGCAGCCAGCGACCCCAGTGGCGTCGAGGCGGGCGTGCGGCGAGCGGTGTTGACGACGCTCATGTCGCCGTCGTTTTTGTTTTCGTCGCTTCCGCCGGCGGAGGCGACGGCAACGCCCCATTCTGTGGCCGAGCGATTGGCGCTGACGCTGTGGGACTCGCTGCCCGACGAGCAACTGCTCGCGGCGGTTCAGCAGGGCGAATTGCAGACGCCCGAGCAGATCGCCGCGCAAGCCCAGCGGATGCTGGCCGACCCCCGCGCTCGGCACAAGGTGGGCGAGTTCTTCCAGCAGTGGCTGCAACTTGACGAACGCGATTTGGCCAAGGATCGCGGCCTGTATCCCGAGTTCGACGAGGCCGTCGCGGCGGATCTGCGGCGGTCGATCGAGCTGTTCGTCGACCACGTCGTCTGGAGCGAAGCGTCCGACTATCGCGAACTGCTGCTCGCCGATTACTTGTTTCTCAGCCCGCGATTGCAGGCGTTGTACGCCGCCAGCGCGGCCGACGAAGCCGGTCCGCCCGACCACAGCGGGTTCCGCCAGGTCCGCTTCGCCTCGGGCGAGCGGTCGGGCGTGCTGACGCATCCTTACCTGCTCAGTGCGCTGGCGTATCACAACAACACGTCGCCCATTCACCGCGGCGTGTTTCTCACGCGCAATATCGTGGGTCGCCAGCTCAAACCGCCGCCGGTGGCCATTGCGTTTCCCGAAGGGCAGTTCGATCCGCACCTGACGATGCGCGAGAAGGTGACACAGCTCACCAGTGCCGAGGCGTGCATGGCGTGCCACTCGTTCATCAACCCGCTGGGATTCTCGCTGGAGAATTTCGACGCGGTCGGGCGATGGCGCACTAGCGAACGCGAGCGGCCCGTCGACAGCCGCAGCACCTATCGTACGGCGGACGGGGCGACGCTGGACATCAGCAACGCGCGCGATGTGGCCAACTACGCTGTGGGCAACAAATCGGCCCACCGCGCGTTTGTTCGCAAGTTGTTTCAGCATCTGACGAAGCAAGACCCGACGGCGTATTCGGACAACCTGCTGGAGATGTTGCGCAGCGAGTTTGCCGCCGAGGGTTTCCACATCCAACGATTGATCGTGCAGATTGCGGTCGCGTCGTCCGGCGTCGATTTGAAGACGGCGGCGAAACCGAGGACCATCCGATGAATCGACACGAAGCGACGCGCCGACAGTTTCTCCGCGACCTGGGCATCGGCACGGCGGCCTGGCCGTTCGTGGCCGGGTTGCCCAGCGCTCGCGGCGCGGCCGCGCCGCCGCGCCCGCCGGCCAAACGGCTGGTGATCATGTTCTCGCCCAACGGTACGCTGCCGGACGAATTCTGGCCGGACGCGCCCGGCGGCGACGCCCCGCTGCAGCTCAAACCGATGCTGGCGGCGCTGGAGCCGTTTCGCGAGCAGACGCTCATCCTCAAGGGCGTGAACAACGAGCTGCGCGGCGACGGCGACAACCACATGCGCGGCATGTCGTGCCTGCTGACCGGAGCCGCGTTGAATCCGGGCAATATCCAGGGCGGTTCCGATTCCCCGGCCGGTTGGGCCAGCAGCATCTCGATCGACCAGGAACTGCGTAATTGGTTCCAGGCGAGCGACGCCACCCGCACGCGGTTCGGTTCGCTGGAATTCGGCGTCGCCGTACCGAACCGGGCCGACCCGTGGACGCGGATGTGTTACGCGGGCAACAACCAGCCGCTTGCTCCGATCGACGACCCGGCGCGCATGCTTGAGAAGATCTACGGCGGCGCCGCAGCGCGGCGGCAGATCGGCGGCTTGCTGGACAATGTGCGGGACGACCTGCGGCACGTGGCCGGCCGCCTGAGCAGCGAGGATCGCCGCTTGCTCGATCAGCACATGCAACTGGTCAACCAACTCGAAAAGGACATCGCGGCGGCCGAAGCGCAGACCGAACTGGCGCATCCCGAGCCGGAGATCGATCCGGAAATCGAACTGGTCAACGACAACACGCCCGCCATCAGTCGCATGCAACTCGACCTGTTGGTCAGCGCGTTGGCCAACGACATGACCCGCGTGGCGAGCGTGCAATTCATGCGCTCGGTCGGTCAGGCGCGGATGCGGTGGCTGGGGATCGAGGAGGGCCACCACGGCCTGTCGCACGAGCCGGATGACAACGCCGAGGCCCACGACAAGCTACGGCGGATCAACGCCTGGTTCGCCGGCGAGGTCGCTTACCTGGCCAGCCAGTTAGCCGCGATCCCCGAGCCGGGCGGCGACGGCTCCCTGCTGGACAACACGCAGATCGTCTGGCTCAACGAGCTGGGCAAGGGCAACTCGCACACGCTGGCCGACATCCCGCTGGTGTTGGTCGGCGGCGGCTGCGGCTTCCGAACGGGGCGGGCGCTCAACTTGGGCGGGACGCCCCACAATCGGCTGTGGCTGGCGCTCGCACAGGGATTGGGGCACGAGCAACTGCGTGCGTTCGGCAACGAGGAGCTCTGTGCGGCCGGGCCGCTGAAACTGGGCTAAACTAAGCCCAATGGCGGATTTGCCGGCATCCCAGGCCCGGACGACCTGACCGGGACATCGAGCCGAACATATCCGGCTCGCGACGTAGCGGTCTCCCTCGCGGTTGCCTGCCGGGCAATTCGATCGCTCCGGGCTCGGAAAATCCTTGCTAGCAATCCTGCGGTGCGCTATTCTGAGCGTGGAAGCTCACTCCTCTCACGCTGAACGCCGCATATGAAAACCGCGCACCGGCTGACCTTCGTCGTCTGCATCTTTGTCGCACCGACAGCGCATGCCGCGTTGTCGATCAACTTGAACGCCGGCGCCAACCTGACCGCGAACACCGCCGCCCTCAACGCCTTCCAAGCGGCGGCGCAGCAATGGGAATCGCTGCTGGGCGACGACATCACGGTCAACATCGACGCCGATCTGAGTAACGCGTTTTCCAATCCGCTTACCATCGGCACGGCCTCATCGGCCATTTACGGGACGTCGTTCAACAACCTACGCAACGCTCTGGTCGCTGACGCGGCCAACGAGGCGGACGACGCGATTGTGGCCAGTCTCAGTACGTTGACCACCTCGCAGTTCACGCTGCCTAGCGGCGTTGGCATGAGCGGCTTTGGCATTGCGACCGGCGCCAACATGAAAGCGTTGGGACTGCTTCCCGCGCATCAGGCGTTGAGCGATGCCACCATCACGTTCAACAGCAACTTCTCGTTCGACTACGACAACTCCGACGGGGTAACGCCCGGGACCGTCGATTTCGAGACGGTCGCGTTGCACGAGATCGGACACGCGTTGGGTTTCGCCTCGACCGTCGATGAGATCGATTTCGGTGAAACGAGCGCTTCACCGTTCCCGCTCGATTTCTTTCGCTTTGCCGATGGGGCAGATCCCAGTAACGCGGCGGAGTTTGCGAGCAACGACCGCAATCTCGTTCCTGGCGACGCCGCTCTCTTTGATGACACCGCCAACGAGTGGGCCCTCTCGACCGGCGTGAACGACGGCGACGGCCGGCAGGCCTCGCACTGGAAGGACAACGCGCTCACCGGCGATCTGATCGGTCTACTCGATCCGACGCTTCCCGCGGGCCTTGCGGTCCCCATTACATATGCCGATCTACGCGTGCTCGACCTGATCGGCTACGAGTTCACTGCGGTCCCCGAGGCGTCGCAACTGCTGTTCGGAGCGTTAGTGATCTCGTTGATGGGCGTTCGTAAGGCCGTCAAACGCCGTTGATCAGCGGTTAGCTCGGCCTTGGCTGTGGAATCCTCGGCATGCGGTTGCCGCTGCCGCTACGCAGGCCGCCATGAGCAATGAGGTAGCAGTGGGCTCAGGCGTCACCGCCGCCAAGATTGCTCCTGGCTTGTCCACCGTCAGGCGAATCTGGAGATTATCCAGCACGGCCCCGCCGGCAAGCGTACTGCTGATGCCGAACTGCGAGCCCGCGACGATCGGCGTGTTCAGCGACACCTCGCGCCGGCAATAGACCTCCCGATTGGGATCGAGAGTCATTAATCCCAGAATCGTCGTCACGCCGTTGGATCAGCGGCGCGGGCTGTTTCGAATGCTTTGAGGATGTACGCCGGCGCCGCGCTTGCTGGTTCCTCCGGCGGCGTCAGCGCCCCCGGCGGCAACGCCGAATGCCACCAACTGGGCCCGGTACTGCCCGTCAGGGCCGACGGCTTCGTTGACCACATCGCAAACAATGCCGTCCGACGTGTTGTAAACGCCTCCAGCTTGGTATCGCGAAACTGTGTTGGTGATGTTGTCGGTAAGATACTGAGCGGTCAGATCGGCAGCCCCTGGCGCCAACGGATCGTGGGCTGTGACCCACGCGGGAGTCTGCGCTTCGGACGCGTACCACAGCGGGTGCAGATGGATCAACAGGCCCGCCCCCGATGCCCACGACACAATGTCGTCGGTCAGCGACCAATCGTATTGCGTCCCGCCTGGGCGGGTCCGGTTCCAGTACGTCCCCACCGTCGCCGCGGTGAACTCACTGGCGATTAATTGCTGTTGTTCCGGTGTATTCCACGACGCATCGACAATCCTGGCTCCGCCATGCAGCCCGAGTTGATCGGCCGTGGCGGCCAGCGTCTGTTGCGCGGAGACGGACGTCGCGGGCGAGATGATGCAGGCCAATGCACCGATCGCACGACAAAATTGACGGAACGACACGAGTTCCAATCCCTCCCACAGCGCGCGGCAACGCGGTTGGGTCCGGATCAGCGGCAGTCCGAGAATCCGGGCTGAGAGTGGGGGATTGGTGCTTAACCGTCAGCCAATTCGAGGAGTCTTTTCCGATGAGCGGCTCATGGAGGTGGAACTTCGGCGAGGAGCGTCGCGGGACACCCCCCAGCAGGCGGAGTGAGATTGCGGCTGAGCAGCGGAATCATCGCAAAATTGCCGGCAAGCGGTGCGGGCGGACGTTGTCGAAGCACGCCAGCCGCGTGAATCGCCGGCAGGCCGCCGGAAGACCCACGGCCGTGAAGTGCGGATGACCCGTTGCCGGGAAGGGGCCCCCGTGGTTCATCGCGGGGCTGACCGCGACGCCGGTCGGCATCTTGTCGTTTAGTAGCCGTCCCACTCGCGCCGCCAGCACGGGCGCCAACTCGTCGTAGGCCGCGTCGTCGCTGCCGTCGGTGGCTGAGTAGATGCAACCGGTCAAGCTGCCTTCGAGCGTGCTGAGCACTTGCCGAACTTGCTCGATGTCGTCGCACACGGCCACCAGCGTGCAAGGGCCGAACGCTTCGGTCTGCAGCGCATCGGGCTGGGCGAGAAACGCGGCGCCGTCAATTCTCAGGAGCGTGTTTTGGTGAGCGATCGCCGCCCCCTCGGCCGCCTCACCGCCCTGGATCAGCTTGGCCCCGGCCGCTTGCAGCGTCGATACGCTTTCGGCCAGGCACTTCAGCACGCCCGGCCCCAACAGCGGTTGGGGCGCGGCCGCGGCGTAGCGCTCGGCCACCGCGGCGACGAACCGCTCCGTGTCGTCCCCGGCCAGCGTGATGATCAACCCGGGATTGGTGCAAAACTGACCGGCGCCCATCAGGCCGCTCGTGGCCGTTTCGTCGACCATCGCGTCGAATCGTTCGACCAGCGTGCCCGGCAGCACGATCACGGGGTTGATCGCCGACAACTCGGCAAAGAACGGCTTGCCCACCTCATCGGCGGCTCGCTTCAGGCGCAGTCCCCCCGAGCGCGAACCGGTGAAGGCGGCCGCTCCTAGTCGCGGGTCGGCGACCATCGCGAGTCCATCGGCGTGGTCGACCGCGAAGATCATCTGCACACTGCCGGGCGGCAGGTCCGCGGCCGCTTCGTGCGCCGCCTCGGCCAGCAGTCGCGACGTGGTCGGATGCGAGCGATGCGCTTTGGCAATCACGGGACAACCCGCGGCAACAGCGGCCGCAAAGTCGCCGCCGGAGATGCCGTTGAACGCCAGCGGGAAGTTGTTGGGGCCCAGCACCAACACGGGGCCAATCGGCTGCAGGACCGATCGCAGATTCGCCGCCTCGTCGATCACCGGCAATCGCCACGCGGGATCCAGGCAGGCGTCGGCGGCCTGCCGCAACTGACCCGTGGTGCGGGGCAGTTCGACGCCCTTCAGCCGCGGCTCGTACGGCAAGCCAGTCTCTTCGTGCGCGGCGCGGGCGATCGTTTCGGCACGCTGGTCGACCAGGTCGGCGTATTTGCGCAAGAAGTCAGCCAGGGCGGAGCGTGGCAGCTTTTCCCACTCGCAAAACGCGCGGGCCGCCGCGGCGAGGGCCTCTTCCACATCGTTAGCACTGCTGACTGGGTAAGCATCGGCGAGGGACTCGCCGGTCGCCGGATTGGTCGCCGTGAACGAGCCGGTCGCATCCGCGGGGCGCCAGTGACCGTCGATCAGCACGGGGTGCATAGCTGTTGCAGGAGTGGCAGACATATCGAATCAGCAAAATTGAAATTGGGAATGAGTTCGCGGCGAGAGCGATTCGCCAGCCGGTTTATTGGAATCGCTGCGGTGAGAATGGCGCCGCGTCGATGTGCGGCGAACGCCCGGCGAGCAACTCCGCCGTCAGTTTACCCGTTGCGGTCGCCAGGCTCATGCCCAACATATTGTGGCCGGTCGCCAGCAGCACGTTGGCCAGCCCCGGCGCCGGGCCGATGATCGGCAGGCTGTCGGGCGTCATCGGGCGCCAGCCGTACCAGCGGTCGATCTCTTGCTCGCCGCTGGGCGTCACCAGATACGGCGCCGCCGACTCTCGCAGCTGCGCGATCCGGGCTGCGGGAATGGAGTCGTCGAAGCCCACGAATTCCATCATCGACCCCAGCCGGTACGCGTCGGCAAATGGCGTGGCGCCAACCCGGTGCTCGGGGAACAGGATGGGGTACGTCGGGCACGGCTCGGGGCGCGTGGTGGTGACCGAGTAGCCCTTGCCCGGTTCGATCGGAATCCGGCACCCCAATTCACCGGCCAACTGCGCACTCCACGCCCCGGCGGCGATCACGTACCGCTCCGCCCGCAGTACGCCTTGATTGGTTCGCAGCCCAGTCACGGCGCCGCCATCCTTAACGATGGCTTCCACTTCGCACTGCTCGCGGATTTGCACGCCGCGTTCACGAAGCCGCGCGGCCCAGTTTGTCGTCAGAGCCGCGGGCCGCAGGTGGGCGTCGTCTTCGTACAAGAAGGCGCCCGCCAGCCCGGGACGCAACGCCGCATCCAACTCCGGCAACTGGTCGCCCTCGATCCGCCGGGCGGCGACGCCGAAGTGCTCCGTGAGCAGCCGGTCGGTGGCGGCAAACTCCTGCATGCCATGCGATGTGAGCAGCACGTACAGCAATCCGCGACTCTCCCAGCCGCACGCCAACTGCTCGGCGGCGACCAGGCGGCGGTACTCGCTCATCGACGAGTCGAGGATTGCCTTCAAATGGACGCCCGCTGCAAGCATTTGTCGATGCGTGCAGCGACGGGCGAACTGCCAAAACCATCGCCACATGGCGGGGCTGAGTCGCGGTCTCACCCGAAACGGCGCCCGCGGATTGAGCAGCGACTTCAGCGCCATGCGGATTGCCCCGGGCTCGGTCAGCGGCAACACGTGACTGGGGCAGATGTATCCGCAGTTGCCGGCCGAGCAAGCGCCGCCCGCTGCGCCGCGATCGATCACGGTGACCGACAGCCCGTCGTCGGTCAGGTAGTGGGCGCAGGCCAAGCCGACGACCCCGCCGCCCACCACGATCACGCTGCCTGGTTCGGGGTCCGTGCTCAAGTTGCGCCTCGCAAGAAAATGCCATGGCGAAAGGGATCCGCCGGGTCGCCCAATAACCGTCCCTCGG
This sequence comes from Planctomycetaceae bacterium, assembly GCA_002702655.1. Classification (GTDB taxonomy): domain Bacteria; phylum Planctomycetota; class Planctomycetia; order Pirellulales; family Lacipirellulaceae. Next base: position 31,612 of record PABB01000007.1, on the reverse strand, counting down.
CCGTTACGTACGCGTCGCCGCTGATGGTCGGTACAATGCGGCCGTCGTCGCCGTAGCGGTAGCTCGCCTCGAATTGCGTTCCCAGGATGCCTTCTTGCCTCCATGTCTCGCCGGGAGCCAGCTTGCCGTCGGCAGCCAGGCAAGCCAGTTTCGCGCTGGTTCCCGTGCCGCAGGGGCTGCGGTCGTACGCCCCGCCCGGGCACATCACAAAATTGCGGCTGTCTGCTCCGGCGGTCTGAGGCGGACCAAAGAATTCAATGTGGTCGATCTCCGCCCCTTCGGCGCCGTTGATCCCTTGCTCTCGTAGCGCCAAACGCACGCGCCACGCTGCGTCCGACAGGTCCGGGATGCGTGCCGCCTGCAAGGGCAGGGGGGAGCTCTGGACCAGAAAGAACCAATTGCCTCCCCAGGCAATGTCGCCGACTAATTGGCCCACTCCCGGCACATCGACGGAGACCTGCTGGCGGAGTCGATACGCCGGCACGTTCTCGATCGCCGCGCGGTTCGGCGAAAGCAATTCGATCTGCACGACGCCAACCGGCGTCTCCAAGCCGAACGAACCAACTTCGACGCGGCCCAGACGGGCGAGCGTCGCCGCGACGCCCATGGCCCCGTGCCCGCACATTCCAAGGTAGCCGGCATTGTTGAAGAAGATGACCCCGGCGGCGCACGACGGGGCAGTCGGTGCGAGCAGCAGAGCGCCCACCAGCGCGTCGCTGCCGCGCGGCTCCAGGATGGTCCAGCGGCGGATGTGATCGAACTGGTCGCGTAGCGTGCCCAGTCGCGTCGGCAGCGGACCGTCGCCCAAGTCGGGCCCGCCGGCCACAATCACGCGCGTTGGTTCGCCCGCCGTATGCGAGTCGATGAATTGCAGCGTGTCCATGGCGTTGCCTAACCGTCGGCCTTGCCGGGCCACTGATCCCACCATGTGCGGAACTGTCGCCACTGCTCGTCCAGGAACGCCTGTTGGCTGGGGCTCAGGCAATCAGCGCCGTCGATCGCGTGCTCGTACTCGGCGTGTCCCTCGAGCACCATCAGACGTTTGTAGTAAAGCACCAGATCAGGGCCTTCGTCATACTTTGACAGCACGGCCAGCGCCGCCTCCAACTGCTCGGCCAGCACGCGGGCGGCGCCATCGCCGGCCGCGGCCCGCTGGCACAGCGTGACCAGCCGCAGCACCTCTGCGGGCAACGCATTGCCCACCCCGGTGATCGCTCCCACGGCGCCGCAGCGGACAAAGCCGTGCAGCACCTGCGTGTCGACGCCCACCATGAGCGACAGGCTGGGATCGCCGGTGGTGATGTGCTCTGCCGCGTAGGTCAGCGACGCACTGCCGCCGAATTCCTTGAAGCCCACCAAATTGGCGTGCTCGCTGCGTAGTTGAAAGAACAGATCAGCTTTCGTTTCAAACCCGTAGTAGGGACTGTTGTAAATCACCGCGGGCAAGTCGGGCGCCGCGGCCAAGACGCGAGAAAAGTGCGCTCGCTGCGCCGCCGGTGACGTGCCGCGCGACAACACGCGGGGGATGACCATCAACCCAGCGGCGCCCACTTCCTGGGCGTGCGCCGCATGGGCGGCCGCCTGCGCGGGATTCGGCGCCCCCGTGCCCACGACCGTCGGCACGCCTGCCGTGACCAGGCGAGCGACCCCCTCCATCCGCTGCTTACACGAGAGTAGCGGCCACTCGCCCATCGAGCCGCAGTAAATCACCCCGGTCATTCCTGCGGCCAGCAATGACTTGGCGGTTGCCACCAGGGCGTCAAAATTGGGTTGTCCCGCGGCGTCGCAGGGTGTCATCAAGGCCGGCAAACACCCGCGAAATATGTTCGTTTGTTCTGTCACCGTCTGCTCGATCTTGCCATAACGTTCGTAATTGCAGGCCGGCCCACGGCGGCGACGGGCTGCTCAGCATGTCTCATGCTTCGGATTCTACAAAGAATCGGGCCGCTGTGCTAAAGCTCCCGGGGAACATTCCGTGGGCTTTCACGGGTGCCCCGCGTCCTCGGGCGGGACCGGCGGCAATGGTCGCATCGGTCAGACTCACCTGTTACGATTCTCGCATGAACGAGAAAATTCGCGAGAGGAGCAGTCTGCGCACCATTCCCATTTTGCTGCTTTGGTCGGCGGCGGTTTGCCCCGCGATTGCAGTTGCCCAGGACGCGACCGCTCCGCCAACCGCCGCTGAGGTGGACGGACAGATCAACGGATTGCGCGTTGCCCTGGAAATGCGTATGACGCTGGGCGATGTCGCTGGGGCCGCGGAGTTGGTCGAACAAATCGCTGAGCTGCAACAAGAGGGGGCAACCGACCCTGTCGAGGCGGCCGATTCCTGGATGCACGCGGCTGAGCTGCATTTTGTGGCGGATCAGTTGTCTCGGGCCGTGGCGGCCGTCGAGCGGTGCATTCAATCGCTTCAGCAGGCGCCGAACGCCGCCGCCTGGCAAATGGTCGACGCCCAATTGCTGCTGAAGAAGCTGAAAGAGGTTTCGCAGCTCAGCGACGCGGACCGCGGCAAACTTCGCGACGCGCTGGCGCGACAAGATGAAATCGAGGAGTTGTTCGCCAGCGGCGACCTCGACGAGGCGCTGCAGGGCGCAAACTCCGTCCTCGCGACGGTCGGGGCTGTCCTGGGCGAGGACGACGTGGAAGTCGCCAAGTTGCGGCGTGATGCGTCCTGGCTGCTGCAGGAATTGGGCGACTCCGTCGCCGCGGTAGAGAGTCTTCAGCGGGCAATTGGCCCGATACGCGACGCGTACGGCGAGCAGCATCCAGAATACGCCGCGACGCTCGCCGACCTGGCGACCGCGCAGCGCGACGCCGGCGACTTGCACGCGTCGCGCGACAACGCGGCTGCGGCCGTCAAAGTGTTTCGCGACACGGTGGGCAACGATTCGATCGAAACGCTCGGCGCGGTGACGTCACTGGCCTCTACCTACTTCGAACTGGCTGATTACGAGCATGCCCGCCTCCTGTACGAGGAGGTCGCGGCCACCGCCGAGCGGCTCTACGGTCCTACCGACCCCAGAACAGCCATGGCGAGTTCGAACTTGGGGCTCCTGCTCAGAGACATGGGAGAATTTGGCAAAGCGAAGGCCGCGTTAGTGCGGACGCTGACGATTCTGCGTCAGACCTACGGCGAACAGCACCCTGAGACGGCGCGGGCGCTCGACAATTTGGGCGAGTTGTTGACGGCCAAGGGCGAGTTCGCCGAGGCCAAGACATATCTCGAAAAGTCTCTGCAGATTCGCCGGCAAACACTCGGAGAGTGGCACCCCGACGTGGCGGCATCCCTGTACAACCTGGGCAGCCACGCGCAGGCCCTGGGCGATCTCCCGACGGCGTTGGCCTGCTTTCAGAGGAGCCGCGATATCGCGTCGCAGGCCTATGGCCCGCAGCATCCCATGGCGCTCAACGCATCCGAGCAGTTGGGAGTACTCCTGATGGACGAGGGCAAGTACGCCGCAGCCTTGCCCCTGTTGACCGCCATCTATGAGTCCCGGCTCGCTGCTTTGGGCGATGACAATGTCGATGTTGCCGAGTCGCTGATGCGCGTTGCCGAAGTCCGGGCGAATCTTGGAGACGAGGCCGCCGCCCGCGCCGACCTGGAAGTCGTGCTGAAGACGATGCGGGCCGCATTTGGCGAAGATCACCTGTCTGTTGCGGAAGTTCACAACATGATCGGGCATCTGTTGATGCGCGATGAGAACTGGAGCGAGGCCAGAACGCGGTTTGAGGAGGAACTGCGAATTCGCCGGAAAGTCCTCGGCGAGCGTAACGGGCAAGTGGCATTTCCGCTGGGCGCGTTGGCGATCGTCCTACAGGAGCAAGGCGAAGTCGCCGCGGCTAAGGACCTGTTGGAACAGGCCGTCGCCATCGCCCGTGAGAATTTCGGGGCGGAGAATCCAGCGTCGGCGCAACTGTTATCTAGCTTGGCAGGTGTCAACCACGATCTGGGCGAGTTTGAATTGGCCAAGACCCAGTTGAATCAGGCCCTCGAACAGGTTCGCGCCGTCGTGGGCGAAGTGCATCCGGAAACGTCAGTGCTGCTGTCCAATCTGGGCATCGTCGAGGCGCTGGAGGGCGATTTCCTTGCGGCCGCTGATCGGATCGCCCAAAGTCGCGCCATCGATCAGCAACTCTTGGAGACCCAACTCCATCGCCTGAGCGAACAGCGCATGCGGCAATTCGTCGCGGTGTCCGCCGGCAATCTCGATCTGCTGGCGTCATTGCCAATTGCCGACTTGGGACTTGCCGACCAAGCGGCCGAGGCGCTGCTATTCGAAAAGGCGTTGGCGTTCGAAGTCCTCAATCGTCGCCGCGCCGTCGAACGGCTTGCGCTGGATGATCCGGAGGTGGCCGAGTTGCGGCAGAAGTTGCTCGCGGCGCAGCGCTCGCTGGAGTCGCTCAGCGTGGCGGCGCCGGCCAAGGGCGAGACTGCCGAGTTGACTGCCAAACGACAACAGTTGCAGAGACAATGCGAACAGTGCGAAAACCAACTCGCCACGCGCGTTGCCGCACGGATCGGCGATCGACAAACGCTCGACGTGTCGCTCGCGGAAGTTCGCGAACACCTCTCCACGGGAGCCGTGCTGGTCGAGTTCCTGCGCCATCGTGCGATTGACGTCACGTCGCCCACTCTCTCGTGGTTGCCGGATCGCTACGCCGCGGCCGTTATTCCCGCCGACCCCGGCCAGCCAGTCGCGTGGATCGACCTAGGTCCCGCGGTTGCAATCGACAAACTGATCGAAGAACTCTCAACGGCGACGCGCGAGTACGCTCGCTACGTGAGCATCTCCGACGAAATTGACCTGGAGGACGAATACCGCAAGACGGCTGCCCGGCTGCATGCGCTGGTGTTTGCGCCGCTTGCCGGCGCTCTCGGCGACAGCCGGCAGATCTTCCTGGGGGCCGACGGTCGTCTGCATGAGTTGCCATTCGAAGCACTCGTCTCCGACACGGGCGATTTCCTCCTGGAACAAGGATACCAATTCGCGTACCTCAACAGCGGACGCGATCTGCTGCAGCCCGTGGCCGAGAGTCCTGGTCGAGGCGTGTATGTTTTTGCGGGGCCGAACTACAACCTCGCGCACGAGGCACGCGTCGCTTTGGCCGAGACCGTGTCGCTCGATGGGACGGCCGTCCAGGAAGCGGCTGGCGCCGAAGGCCAGACTGACGCTACGGCACTCGCCTTGCTCGACGCTCCCGCCATTGTCCGCGGCGGTGAAACGCGCGCCGGGTGGCGTCCACTGCCGGGGGCGGACCTGGAAGGCCGCGAAGCGGCGGAGGCATTTACTGGCCGAGACTATCAACCCGTGCGAACATTCACGGGCGATGAGGCGCTCGAGCGTCTGGTGAAGCAAGTTCGCCGCCCGCGCGTGTTGGTGCTGGTCACCCACGGTGATTTTCTGAAAGACGAGGCGCCGACCGCTCGCGGCCCAAGCCTCTCGCGCGGCAGCGTTGACTTGGACAGCCGCAGCGCGACGGGGGCCAGGACCGGCCTGCTGGCCGCCGGCGACCCGATGTTGCGGTCTTACCTGGTCTTCGCCGGCGCCAACGAGATTGACGACGCGCCGGCGGGGTCGCCGCTGGAGAATGGCTGGCTTACAGCCCGCGAGATTGCAGGGCTCGATCTCCGCGGAACCGAGTTGGTCGTGCTGAGCGCGTGCAACACGAATCGGGGCGAGTCGCGCAACGGTCAGGCGGTTGTCGGCATGCGATCGGCGTTCCTGTTCGCCGGGGCACGCACCATCGTGGGAAGTTTGTTCGAGGTGCCGAATGTCGAGACGCGGCAGTTGATGAAGCCATTCTACGATGCGGTTGCCGCGGGCGAGGGCAAACTCGCCGCACTCAGCGCCGCCAAGTTGCAGTTCGTCCGCGAGCGGCGCGAAACCCATGGCGCCGCGCATCCGTTCTATTGGGCCAGCTTCACGCTGATCGGCGATCCCGGCGCCCCGGCGTCGTCGGTCGACTGAACGACTCACAGCGGTCAGTTTGCCTGCGCTGGCTCTGCTCAGCGGCTTGGCTCGTCGACGATCTCAAAAGCGAGGGTCGTCTGCCCGATCTTGTTGCTGGCGTGATCCGTGATGATCAGCTGCAATTGGTAGGGGCCCGGATAGATCCGGGTGGGCAGCTGCATTTCGTATTGCATGTGGAAGTCGTGCCGGCGACTCTGGCAGATGTCCTGCACGTCGGGGAACTGCGCCCCGTCGACGCGGCGCCCCGACTCGTCGACCACCTGGTAGCTGGTGCCCAGGCTCGTTTCGTAGCCTTCGGCGGTCGAGCGGCTGCGGAAGTTATTGATTTCCGCATACACGATGATTTGCTCGCCCGGTTGGAACTCGGCTGTCTCGATCGGTTCGTACAGACCGAACCCGTCGACCCGCTTCACGAATGCTGCGTTGCGTACTTGCAGCGTGGCCAGCTCGGAGAGTCGATCGCGGGCGTCGTCCAGATGCCGCAGCGTCGCTGCAGCGCGGGCCCGCTCGTCGCCGCTGTCGGCGGCGTCGAGGAAAGCCGACAGAGCGAACAACTGTTTGCTCCAAAAATCCTGCTGCGCGGGCGTGGCCCCGGGGATTGGCGCCAGGGCATCCTCGTCGCGCCCGGCGAGCATCAACAGCATCCGCAATCGCAAGTGATCGTGCAGTTCGTCCACGGTGCGCGGTGCGCCGGTCGTGGAGTTCTCGAGCGTCCCAATCGCGTCATCCAGTTCGCTCCGCCAGTCGCGTTGGCGTTGCGTCGCAGGCGGTGCGGATGCAATGAACCCGGCCGTGGTCACGCGGGCGTCGACGTCATTCGGATTGACCTCGGCGCTGGCCAGGGTCGCTGGCGGCGGCGGCAACGGAGTCGAACGGTGGTCCGCCAACTGGACCCGCTGCGGCGACGTAGCCGCCGACGGCGTCGGCAAACGGTCCGTCAGCGGCGGCTGATTGCTCGCCATCGTCGTGGCCGGAGGCATTGCGCCGGTCAGCGCTCGCGAATCGGGCCACGCCTGCGATACGGCATCTGCCGGCCGCTTGGCGGTTGAAACGAGATGCAACTGCGCGTCGTCGTAGGCTTCGCGCCGTTGCCGCTCGAGCCGTTCCGCGTCGCGCTGGGCCAACTGTTTCCGATACGCCAACGCGGCTCGATACTGATCGACGATCAGTTTGTAGTGCTCTGGCTTGGCATCCTGCAGCTCGCGTAACAGATCGCGTTCCGCTTCGCGATCGATGGCGCCGATCGCCTTCAACTCGCCGACCACGTCGGCAAACGCCACATCGGGCGTCAGCGGCATTGCGTTTGCCTGGGCAAGACTGTTATCGGCGGGGTCGTCGCTGGGCTCGTCCGTCGCCGTCGCGTCGCCGGGGCCGCGCTTGCTCTGCTCGACATCGGCTTTGCGCGAGCCCGCCACGAACGACGGCGTCCACGACAACGCGCAGCCGGCGCAGGTCGTTACGACCAACGCCGCGATCGCGGTCAGTCGAGCAGTCGAGGTGCGCATAATCCGGCACAAACGGGGAACGAAACGGACGCCAGGGCGGCGGAGAGTACCGAACCCGCCAGTCCACGGCAAGTTCACCCAGTGGTTCGGCGGACAAGCAGAGCGTCAATTAGCCGGCGGGCGGCGCTCGCTCAGCGTGCTGGCGCCGCTTCCTGCGATAGCTCGACGATGATCGTCTCGATCACGCGCCGCGCCGCCTCCTTGCCCGAATTATGCCCCTTGAGCGACAAATCGGCTGCTAGCAAACGGTCCAGCAGTCCCGCGGCCCGATCGCGGCCGACTTGCCGTAATTGCTGCTCGGCGTCGTTCAGCTTGAACGCCATCACGCCGGCCGATTCCAGGGCAAACCGCAGCGAGGTCCGCTGGCCCCGCCGTTCAGCATCCTTGAACACGTCGACTGCCAGCCCGAACTTGCGCAGCGTGGACGACATCTGCGGCAGGATCGCGTGCGGCTCCTCGCCCGCGGCCAGCAACCGGTCGAGCTGGGCCAGGGCGTCGGCAGCGCGCCCCTCGGCCGCCGCGTCGATCATGTCCCAGGTCTTGCGGGCGCGCCAGCCGCCAACGTGCTCGCGAACCAGCGCCGCATCGATGTGGGCCGTGCCGTCGCCGTTTTTCTCTGCCAGCAGCGAGAGCCGGTTCACTTCCTGGTAGAGCAGCCCCGCGTCGGGCGGCAATTGCTCCAGCAGGGCGTCGGCTGCCGCCCGGGCCAGATCCGCGTTGCACTCGCGCTGGGCGACCACGACCAGCCAGTCCTTCAGCTGTCGATCGAACGCCCCCATGGCGGCGCCCTTCTCGGGGCGCGAGCAGGCGACCGTGAGCCCCTTGGCAGCGACCGCCTTGGCCAGCCGCGTGTTGCCCGGCCACGACGACACCTGCAGGATCAGCAGCGCGTCGTCGGGAAGCTTGTCGACGAGCACTTCAAGCTGCTCGCGATAAGCCTTCACGAAGGGATCGGCGTCCTCGATCACGACCACGTTGCCGCCGGTGGCGAATAGCGATCGCTCGCACAGCAGGTCGTGGATGTCGCGGTATTCGGACGTACGGCCGTCCCGCACGTCGGCGCCCCACTCGCCGCCGCCAGCCGCGGCGGTCGCCAGCGCCTTGCAGGTTTCGTGCGCCAGGAACCCGTCATCGCCGACGATCGCGCACACCCCCGCAGCCGCCGGCGCCTGCTCGGCAGCCAGCACGTCAAAAGCGGTCAACGACTTTTCCTTCTTCGCCATGCAGCCAGTCTACTGCTTTGAGAGAAGTTGGACAGGATCACAGGATTGCCAGGATCTATGAGAATGCCATGGACCCGATCCTGTTCATCCTGCAAATCCTGTCATCCTGTTCATTCCGCCTCAAATCCGCGGGGACTCCTCCGCCAGCCTGTGCAGCATGGCGGTGATTGCGCCGCGGGTTTCCTCCATCAGCGGGTCGGCGTCGCCGCGGGGGGCGCGGTCGGTGGGCACGGGGATGGCGTCGCCCACTTGCACCACCGCGTGCAGCGGACCGTGCACGGTCAAGTGTTCGGTAAAATCCTCCTCGAACCGCTCGACTGTCTCGAGGATGTGCTCGGGAATGTTCTTCTGTGACATGCGGATGTAGTTCCGCGGGTAATGCGACATTTGCTGCACGTAGAAGCAAGCGGCCAGCTCTTTGCGGCGCTGCTGCTTCTCCGCTTCGGTGAGATCGTCGTTGATCAGCCCGGGCAGAATTGCCCCGCGGAGATTCTTTACCCGCGCCACGACGCCGTGCTCGGGCTCGCGGATGCCCCATTTCTTTTCCAGCTTGGTGAGCACGTCCTCAATGAGATTGTCGACTCGTTCGTAGAAGTCGCCCGCCCGCGCGTAGCCGAAGTACTCGATCTCCTTGAGCGACAGCAGCGCCTGCCCGATTTGGCGAATTCGTTCGACCAGCGGCTTGTCATCCTGCGGGAACCAGGAAAAGTGCGACTCGATCTCCGCCAGCACGGGCGTCACCGACTTCTCCAAGTCGCCGCGGAAGAAGTAACGAATCGCCACGGGGTGAATGACGACTCTGCCCGCGTGGTTGGCCTTGGCCCGGCGCTTGGCGGCGGCGCGGGCAATGAACGCCACGCCGTCCATGAACGGCATCAGCACGTCGTTGTGCCGCGACACGGCGCCCTCGGCGAACACGACCAGCGGGCGGTTGGCTTTGACCAGGATGTCGATCGCCGTTTCGAGCGCCTTGCGATCGGCGCCCTCGCGATACAGGCTGAACGCACCGATCCGCCGCAGCATGAATCGGCTGAGCCAGTCCTTTTTGAACAGGTGCCACGATGCCAACGCGTGCATCGGTCGGCCGATCGTTTTGACCAAGCCGCCGAAATTGAGCGGGTCCGACAGCCGGCAATGATTCGGCGCCACCAGCACGCCGTGCCCGGCGTCGATCGACGCCTTCATCTTTTCCGCATCGCGGGTTTCGATCGAATGCACCCCGTAGGTGCGGCGGATGAAGCTGGGCACCAACAACGACACCAGCTTCGGCCAGAGCAAGCTGTCGACCGGCGGGACGAACTCGTACGGTTCTTCGACAATGACGTCGGGCATGGGCGGCGAGGCGGCGGCGATCCGGGGCAGAGCAGGGGGGCGCTCCCGGCGCGGCTTGCCCAATCGGCACGTGCCGCGCGGAAATCCCTACCCGCAAAGATAACCAACCGCCCGCAACGCTGCCCAGCCCGCCCCCCGCAGGCCGATACAGAGAATGTAGTCTTCTACCGCCCATTTATCCCCGCCGCTGGCGGCGGGGCCGCGCCATGCCCGGCAAGCCGCTCAAAAAAAGTCTGAAGAAGCCCCTCCGCCCCCGCCGCGAGGCTACCGTCAGCGACGCGGTGCGCCATCAGCAGGCGTTCGAGCAATACCTGCGCACCGAGTGCCATTTGGCCGCCAACACGGTGGCCGCGTATTGCCGCGATCTGCGCCGGTTCTACCAGTGGCTCGCCGGACGGCGGCTGGCGGCGCTGCGCGTGAGCGAACTGGCCGGCTACACCGCCTGGCTGTCCGAGGAAGGGCTGGCGGCCGGTAGCGTGGCGCGGCACCTCGCGTCGTTGAAAGTCTTTTTCCGGTTTCTGCAGCTAGAAGGCGAGTTGACTGAGAATCAGGCTGAGCTGCTTAACTCGCCCAAGCTGTGGCAGCGCGTGCCGCAAGTGATGACGCCCGGACAGGTTGACGCTCTGCTCACGTCGCCGCGCAAATCGGACGGTCACGTGCTCCGCGATCGCGCGCTGCTGGAGGTGCTGTACGCCACGGGGTGCCGCGTGTCGGAGGTGGCCAATGTAGCGCTGCGGGACCTGCATCTGCGCGAGCGCTACCTGGTGTGCCGCGGCAAGGGCGACAAGCAACGGATCGCCCACCTGGGCGATCGCGCCGTGGAGGCCGTGCACAAGTACCTGACCGAGGAGCGAGGCGAACTGGCCGCCAAGAAGTCGCCGGCGCCGGAGTGGCTGTTTCTGTCGTCACGCGGTGCGCGGCTGCGGCGGGAGCGGGTGTGGGAACTCATCAAACGGTACGCCGCCCGCGTCGGCGCTCCGCCGGAGATCAGCCCGCACTCGCTGCGGCACAGTTTCGCGACGCACCTGCTGGCCGGCGGGGCCGACCTGCGCCGCGTGCAAGAAATGCTCGGCCACGCCAGCATTGCGACGACGCAAATCTACACGCACGTGGACCACACGCGGCTGAAGCGCGTGCATGAGCAGTTTCACCCGCGGGGGTAAGGCGAAAGGCTGGACGCTGCAGGCGTGAGGGCGAGGTTCCTGGAATCTCCAGCCTCCAGCCGCCTACTACCGACTTACCGGTGCAAACCGCACCTTGTCAATCAGCTTGACCTGCTCGCCGGTGGCCGGGTCGATGTAGCCGGTGATGGCGGTGATGGCGTCGATCACGTAGCGGTACCGCAGTTCGTAGTCGGCGTCGATCTCCACCTCCTGCTCGCTCGTGCCGGGGCCGGCCGAGTCGTCGACCATGCCCCGTACGCGGGCCTGCAGTTGGCCAAACGGGTTGGCGCCGGTGAGCGGCGCGTCGCCCACCTCGACCGCGGCCAGATCGCGGTTCTCGCCGGCCCGCAGCCGCACGCGAATCACCGGCGTCTCGCTGGGATCGGCCGAGTCGCCCGTGGCCGCCGGCATGCGAATGTTGAAGTCGCCCTCCGGCAGCACGATTTTGAACGTGAACACGAAGAACACCAGCAGCTGAAACACGATGTCGATCATCGGCGTCATCTGCAGCACAATCTGCTCGCGGCGATCGGCGTGGCGAATCTTCATTGGTTTTCTTCACCGCGGAGTGCGCGGAGGGCGCAGAGTCGGGGATTTAGCAGGGACAGAGGCGGCTGATTCGTCAAGAATGGCACAAACAGAAACTGCGGTTATGAAATTGCGCTCGATCGCGAACGCACACACTCTGCGCCCTCGGCGGACTCTGCGGTGAAATCTCTACGGCGAGCGGATCGTCGGCGCTTCGGCTTTCTTGCCGCGCAGCGCGAATCGCTCGAAATTCAACTCCTGGCACTTGGCGATCACCTCTTGCACCGCGCCGGTGCGGGCGTCTTCGTCGCCGCGGATAATTACGGTCACGTCGGCGAGTTTCTTATCGGTACGGCGGCTGATGATTTGCGTTTCTTGAAGCAGGGCGTTGTGCAGGTCGTCGAGCGAGGGGAGCAAGACCCCGCCGAAGATGAACTGTCCCTGTTCGGTCAAATGAATGGTCAGCGGATCCTCGTACGGCGCATCGGGTGGGTTGGCCAGCACGCTGGCTGGCAGCGTGATTCGCTGGTCCTGCTCGGTGTCCGAGAAGTTGATCACCAGCATGAAGAACGCGATCAATTGAAACGCCATGTCGATCATCGGCGTCATATCGCCTTCGACGATCTCGCTGGAATGGCGTCGGGTCAATCGCACGGAGGAAACTCGCAATAAAAAAAACAGCAGAGAACGTTCGAACCCACAACGAACATCACCGAGCCGGAGGGCGTCAGCCCCCGGAACGCAGCACGCGCTACGCCCCCGCCGTTTTTTCAACGGGCTTCTGGAACCGACTCATCAGCCCCTCGCTCACGATGCCGGTTTCCAGCACGAGGCGCGCCACTCGATTGCGCAGCAGGTTGTACGCCGCCAGTGCGGGAATCGCCAGCGCCAACCCAACCAGCGTGGTGAACAACGCCGTGGAGACGCCGCCGGCCAACTCCTGCGCGTTGGGCGTGCCGACCGCCGTGTTGGCGATGGTCTTGAACGATGAAATCATGCCGCTGACCGTCCCCAGCAGGCCGATCATCGGGCTCAGCGAGCCGATCAAGGCCAGGTAGCTCAGCCGGTGCTCCAGCCGCATGTTTTCTTCTTCGCCGACTTCCTGCATGGCTTCGATCGCGTGGTCGTAGCCTTGCGACACCTTGGCGAGCCCGGCCGACAGCACGTGCCCCAAGAGCGAATCGTCCGCCTTGGCCAGGTCATAGGCCTGTTGATACTGCTTGGCGTTGAGCTGTTGCTCGAACCCATCGATCAACTCGCTGGGCAGGACGTTTTCGCGCCGGGCGGCCAAGACGTTCATGACAAACAGGGCGACCAGCGAGAACGACAGTCCCAAGAACACCAAGCCAAAAAACCACCCGAGCGAGCGGAACGACCATTCCAGCAGGCTGATTTCCTCGCCCGCGGCAGCGGTGGCGGCGGCGGACTGCACGTCTTGCTCGCCGGACGCTGCTGCTGCGGCGTCGCCGTCCTGAGCGAGCGCAGCGGCCGGAGTGCCGACGACCAAGGCCGTCGCGATCGCCAATAATGCGGCCCATCGCAACCCGCTGAATTGTCGGAGCCAGTTGCCGACGCAGGGGAGAAGCAGCGCCAACGACGCGGTGGTTTGATTCATAGGAAATTCAGTTGTTAACGATTCGGTGAGGGCACGGACAATCCTGGATTCAATTGGGATGACCGACGCCGCGTGCCGTCAATTTAGTCTCAACCCGCATGCGAGCCAACGCCACCGTGGCGCCCTAGCGCTCGGCTGCCCAGCGGCTCTCGGAATACTTGTCGTTGAACCGGTCCGCCGCATCGCTGGCGCGGTCTGCGCGACCGACGGTCTTCCACAGATCGATCAGTTGCGACAAGGCTTGTGCGTGGGCGTCGCGTTGGCCATCGAACAGCAGATCGACGTGCAAATAAGCGTACAGCGCCCCGCGCGGGTCGCCGGCGCGGTCGTAGATCTGGCCCAGCGCGTTGTAGCACCCAGCCAGCAGCTCCTCGTCCTGCTCGTCCGCCTTGGCGATGATCTGGCCAATCCGCTCGACGGACTGACGTGCGTCGCCGGTGGCTGCCCGACTGATCTCACGCGCCAGCACCGCCTCGCGCCGCAGCGGATCAATCAGCGGGCCCAGCTCGCGCGAGTTGGCCAGTTTGTCAAATTCCGTGATCGCTTCGGGGTGCTTGCCCTCGGCCTGCCACGCCCGGGCCAACAGCAAGGCGGACCGCAACTCGAAGTAGCTGGTCTTCGCTTTGGCCAGTTTTTCATACTCGGTCCGCGCGGCGTCGAATTGGCGAGCGTGCAGCAGCAGATCCCCGTACAGTTCGATCGCCGCGGGAACGTGGTAGCTGCTCCGCTGCTCCGAGAGGAAGCTCCGCACGGCCGCCAGCGCATCGTCGAGCGGTTCCTGTCCGGCCAGCGCCAATGCGGCTTTGTTCGACGCGAACAGAAACTGCACGTCGGCCTGAATCTCCGGACGGCGAATTCGCTCGCCTGCCAATTCTTCCGCTGCGCGGAGGGCGACGCGATGACGTCCCCCCTCGGCGGCAACGCGAGCCGCGTTCAGCTCGTTCGGCTCGCCGGCGTAGCGGACGCTGCGAATCTCCTCGGTGGGAATGGTCGTAGTGACGCCGCTCTTGGAGATCGTGATCCCCAGCGGCGTCACGGCGGTGATTTCGCCGCTGTCGACGCCGTTGCGCCGTTGGATGCGGTCCGTTCCCTGGGCAGCGGCCCGGGCGACGGGAACGCACAAAATTAACAGCATGCCGAGAATGCCCCACGCCGACACCTGCCGGGGAGCGCTGCGCGGGCATTTGTCCTGAGTCAAGAACTTGCTCATCACTGGGCCGCTTTCACTTCGCTGGCGAGCTGGTCAAACTCGGCCTTCTGCTGCGGGCCGCCCAGATCGGGGTACAGCCGGGCGAGCGTTGCGATGCTCTTTTCCGCGGTCGCCAACTGCTCCGCGCGGTCGCCGTCGTTGGCCAACAGTGCTGCTTGGTACCGAGCTCGAGCCGCGTGGTATCGGGCCGCAAAGAACATTTCGGCGTAGGTCTGCGCATCGGCCGCCGCCTTGGGATCGCTCTCGGCTGCGCGAGCCTTGATGCGCCGAAAACGGTCGGCCACGTCAGCCAATTTCAACCAGCCCCAAATCAGGTTCTTGCCGTTGTCGTCAGGCCGCGTGCCGCGAATCGCGCGCTCCAGCGGGTCGGCTTGCCCCTGCGCGACGCCCCACTGCTCCAGGGTCAGCGCCGCGGCCTGTTGGATCGACGGCACGTTGGGCCGCTGCTGGAGCAGAGCGATGAATTGCTCCATCGCGTCCTTGTACTTGCCTTGCCCGCGCAGGCAATCGGCCATCTGTTTCCGCACGGCAAGCACGGACGTGGGCGTCGGGGCGAACGCGGGGTCTTTCTCGACTGAGTCCAGGATCCGTTGGAATGCCGCCTCCGCTTGCTCGTAATACCGCTTGCCGGAGTCGCCCGACAGCCCCGCGGCGATTTGCATGCTGGCCTGCGCGAGCCAGACTTGCGTCGACCAATTACTGGCCGCCTCGCGATCGGCCACGCGGGACAGCAGGTTCTCGAAAGCACCGGCCAACTGCTCGGCCCGCTCGCCGTCGCCTGCAGCCGTGAGTTGCTGCATCTGTCGCTGCAGTTGCTGCCCCAGACGCAGATAGATCTGGGTGAGCCGCTGCTGAAATTGCTGCCGCGACTGCGGGTCGCTCTGGCCGTTGGCCAAATCCTCCAACGCCTCCATGGCCGAGGCGGCGTCGCTCAGCCGCGGCGGTTCGGCGGTCAAGTACGCCGACAGCGCCGTGCTGTAGACTGTCTCCACAAATGCGGGCGACGCGGCGGCCGCGGCATCTTGCTCGATCAGCGTCAGCGGTCCCGCTTGCGGATGCTCCAGCACGGCTAGCGCGCCGGCGGCGTCTCCATCGGCCAGTCGGATGCGGGCCAGGTAAGCCACCCCCGCCGCGGCCGCCGACGAGGGCGACGCGCCGCCTGCCAGACCTTCAAAACCGCGCTGGAGGTATTCGCGGGCCTGGTCGCGCAGCGCGGCAATCTCCGGCGACGGCTGCGGTTGGCCGGCGTCGCCGCTGTTGAGGTACCGCGTCCACAGCGCCGACCCCAGGCTAAGTTCCGCCTGGGCGCGACTGGCGGCCGGGAGTTTCTGAACGAGCTCGGCCGCTTTGTCGAGCTGGTTCGATCGCAGTGCCGCCGCAACCAGCATGTTGGCCGACGCCGCCGCGTCTTTGGAGTTCGGCCACCGGGCGGCGATGAGCTGCGCGACGGACTCGAGTTTCTCGTGGACGTCGCCGTTGGCAGAATCGCCGGCGTCGGCCTGTTGAGCGGCCAGCTTTTCGTAAGCCCGCAGGGCGACACCGGCCCCCGGGGCGGCAAACGGGCTGTCCGGCGATTCTCGCGCCAACTGCTCGCCCAACTCCGCTGCCTCAGCCAGGCGGCCGTCGTTCAGGTAGATCCATGCCAGGTAGTAGCGAACCTTGTCGACTTCGTCAGGGGGCGATTTGTCGTCCGCCAGTTCGAGCGCCTGCTCCAAATAACCTTGGGCCGCTTTTCCCTGGGCGGACGCGTCTTCTTCCAGTCCGGCGACGGCGGAGGGGTTGTTGTTGGCCGCCAGCCGCGCGGCCCGCGACAACGCCGTCATCTGTTCGACGGCCTCGCGCGCCGCGGAAGCAGCATCAGCAAAGTTGCGCACGTCACGCCGCTGGGTCGAGCGTCCGCCCAGCGTGGCCAGGTCCGCCCGGGCCGCTTGTTGAAACTCGCCCGCTTCCTGGGCGACTTCGGAAAGCCGCTCGCGGGCCTGCTCGATCAGCCGTTCGCCCTCGTTGGTTTGGGCGCCGACTTCCTTGGCCAGCGCCAATTCGGCGCGGGCCAGTTGATAGGCCAAGCCGACCCATTCCGGCTTGGACCGCTCGGCGGTTTGCGAGCGACGCAGAAAATCGCTCGCGTCGCGGGCCGCTTCCTCCGCCTTGTCTGCCAACACCAGACATTCGGTGCGGAATTGGTGCGTCGCGGCCTGGCAGCGCCTGAGTTCCGGGTCGCCGCTCGGCTGGCCGACGACCGTCTCGTAAACGCCCAGCGCCTTTTCATATTCTTCCGCGGCCTGGTAGCAACGTCCCAGATAGTGCCGCGTCCACGGATCGTTGCGGAATTCTTGCGACAGGGCCGTGAGCTCGCGCTGCGCGGCCGACAACGCTTCCTTGCCGGCGCGTGACGCGGGATCGAGCAGCGCTGACTCGAATTGCAGGATGGCGGCGAACCGCCGCCCCTCGGCCTGCTGGTTCTGTAACTTCACGCGGAGTTGAGCCGCGTCCGAGCCCACGGCCACGGCTGCCGCCTTGGGCAATTGAGCTAGCCGCTGGTCGCAAGCGGCCACGAATTGGCCGGCGGCCTCGATCGCCGCGTTGTATTTGGCTCGCGCTTCGGCAACGAGTTGCGGCAGATTGGGGGCCCCCGGCGGCAAGCGGTTTGGCTCAACGGCGGCAAGTTGTGCTAAGCGCGCCAGCGCCATGGTGCGCTCGCGCAGAGCGTCGACGGCTTGCGGCGATTGCGGATTGGCTGCAGCGAACTGGGTGAACGAGTCGGCCGCCTGTTGCAGCGTCGCTTGCTGTGTCTGGAGTTTCAACGCCCGACCGGCTTGCGCGACCCGCGCCTTCGCCTGCAGATAAGCAGCTTGATTGCGAAACTGCGGCGAGACAATCGGCTGATCGACCGACCATTCGATGAATTCCGCCGCGGTATCGTTCCAGCCGCGTTGCTGCAATTGCTCGACAAACTGGGCGTCAACATCGGCGGCCCGCGCATCGGCCAGGCTGCCGAGGGTTGCTCCTGCGACGGCCGACAGCAGGACCGCCGCCCGCCGAGTTGCTCTCAGCAGGGCGGGGCAGGGGAGGCGGCGAGCAGGACGATCGATCACAGCGAAACCGGCGAAACTTGGCCATCAAACGGGCGGGCGAGAAGCGACGGGAAACAGCGTTGCGAGCCGGCAGGCCGCGAATTCCGACGGCTCCCCAGTCGCGTCCCCCAACGCGGGTGCGAAAGAAGCTTCACTGTTCCTTCGGTATTCTAGCCGCCTAAGCGGCGTCGACCAACAATTGGGTCGCCACGTAAGTGCAGAAAACACGGCAGGTTAGCGAGGTTTTGCGGGGGGGCGACGCGATCGAACGCTTCAATGTCTGCGCTTTGACCGCGACGACCGAATCCCCGGCGCTTGGCGGATAACCGCCGCCGTCGGCAGGCGATGGGAGCCACTTTCGCAGCCGCTTCGGCCGCGGTGGGCCATCGCACCAGTTGGGTATGATCGTTGCTTGGCGAGATGGCCGTCCTCGTCTATCATTGCGGGGGATGATCCGAATACTCGGACTTCACTAAAAGTACGCGTCGTGACGGCGCGGTCACAAGCTGTTCAACTCAGGCTTCTGCCTGCTTGAGCCGAATCGGGACATGTCAACTCTCGCCGTATCTCGTCGCTTCGGAGTCGTCGCCGCCTTGGCGTATGGCGTCGTGGCGATATTTGGCGAAGGCTTGCACATGCAGCAGGCCTGCTGTGACGGCTCTGCCGCAACCGTTGCCGAGGCGGACCATTGCGGCTGCGACCACTGCCACCACGAGCCGGTCGCCGCGGAAAGCCGCCACGGCAGCGACGACGGCGAGCTTGGCGTTTCCAACTCCGGCGACCGCCACAATTGCGAATCTTGCGCCGTATGTGCGGCTCTGACAGCCGTTCGTTCCGGACATCCGTTGGCTGCTCCCGCGTTGGATTTGCGGCTCGAAGCAACGCCGGTCTTTGTGTGCGTTGCGTCTCTCGACGTTCCCCACGTCGTCTTCTCTCTCGACGCACGCGGTCCGCCGCTCTCGTAGCGGTCCTGCGATTGTCGATTCTTCCCGGCGGCCGGCGGGCCGTCGCCAACGTTGTGAGGGCCCCGTGCGATTGCACTCGCCCTGCGCTGTGAACTGTTGATGCAGTGCACGGCTCGCACCTCGCCCAGCGACTCGGCTTCTTAATAAAACGAGAGGATGCGCCATGCGCGCTCGCAGCGCTTTTACGCTGGTGGAACTGTTGGTCGTCATTGCGATCATCGGCGTGTTGATTGGTTTGTTGTTGCCGGCCGTGCAAGCGGCGCGGGCTGCCGCGCGGCGGGCTCAGTGTGCGAACAACATGCGACAGATCGGACTGGCGATTCACCAACATGCGAATACGCATCGCGGTGATTTTCCTCACTTCGCGCACGCCCACGAGCGGAGCGAGTCGTGGATCTACCAACTCTCGCCTTGGCTGGAGAATGTGGACGAGATCCGCTTCTGCCCCGAGGACTACCAACGTCTGGAGAAGGCGGACGACCCCAGCTACCCCTGGACGAGCTATGCCATGAATTCATGGCTGGGCGAACCCGAACCGCCCGAAACGCTGCCCAACGGCCGCGTCGTGAATGTCTCGCCGGACGGGATGATCGACAATCTCTACGACCTGATTCAGACCCATCGCACGATCGTCATGTTCGAGGTGCAAAGTCTGGCCGTGGCCACGAACTTTGACCACGTTGAGGCGACCGATTGGTTTGGCGAAGA
Source organism: Planctomycetaceae bacterium (assembly GCA_002702655.1). Classification (GTDB taxonomy): domain Bacteria; phylum Planctomycetota; class Planctomycetia; order Pirellulales; family Lacipirellulaceae. The sequence goes on along the minus strand of PABB01000007.1, from coordinate 12,314 downwards.
GAACTTGAAGCACAACGCGGCCTCGCAGGCCGTGTATCACGCCGTCAAGGCGGAAGTGGCCCTGGATCGCCATCAGGGGACCGTGGCCAACTATCTGTACGCCGACGGGCATGTGGAAGCGATCAGCGACGAGCAGATCGCACAGTGGTGCAACGACGAGTTCGACTTCGGCAAGCCGCCGCAGTAATTCCTGACGACGCTGGAAACTCCGGCGCTGCGTGCGCTTGACCAGCGGACATTCTCCAGGACGCTGAATGTGCGTTGGCACATGGGCTCCGCATTGCGCGAGCGCATGCGTCAGAATCGGCGTCCTGGCCGCCAATTCGCACTGACGCGCGAGACCCGCAATCGTGCATCGCAATCGTGTGGCGCTTTGCGCGTGGGCCCGTCGCTGCCCGTTCACTCACGACAATTAAGGTAAATGCACCATGAAATCTACGGATAACTACCTTCCCGCCGCTGCTCTCGCTCTCGCTATTCTCATCGCCGGCGCCGGCGCTGCGACCGCCCAGCACAGCGACGTCTTGGTTGCCGACGTCGGCGGGCAAGTCGCCCTCGGCGCGGCCAGCGACATTGGCGGCGCGACGCAAGCTTTTGACCTCGACGCGCTCGTCTTTGAAGGCGTGTTGCTGGGCGGCGGATTGTTGCCGCCGGCGGTCGCCAAGGATTTTGAAGGCGACGAGCCCGGCTTTTTCGCTTTGGACGGCACGGCGGGCGCCGCGGACTTGGCGGCGCTGGGGGCGTCGGCGCTGCCGGGTTCCGCGGGCGCGAGCATCTCGCTGACGCCCTTCACGCTCGGCGGCGGGGCCGGCGAACTGCTCTACTGGGACGGGCAGGGCGCCGTCGCATTTGAACCAGCGCCGGCGGGGACGACTTTTTCATTCACTCCTGCTGTGAACTTCGGCATGACGGGCCCGGCGGGCGGGCTGGACGCTCACCCGATCTTCCAACTCGACAACGGAGCCGCCGGTAAGCCTGCCGATGGCGTCTACGCGATTGCCCCGTCAATTGCCGTCGACGGCCTGACGCCCTCTGATCCGATCTATTTGGTTTACCTCGTCGACGCATTGATCGTCAGCGAAGCCGATGCGGAGGAAGTGGAAGAAGCGCTGGAGGCCGTGGAAGAGGGTTTGGCCGCCGAGGCGCTCTTCTCGGGCAAAGACTTCGCGTTCTATGAGGAAGCGGTTGAGTTTGTCGAGGCCGCGGTCGTCCCCGAGCCGAGCGCTTGGGGCCTTGCTTGTCTCGTCGGAGTCGCCCTCGCGGCGTTAGCTGCCCGACGACGGGCGACGGTGGTTTAACTGGCGACGAAGTGGTCCGCCGCGGGCCGCGGAACTCGGGCGCCAGCCCGACCCGCGGCCCGCGGCCCTTTTTCAACGAGAGACGCGAACGCCGACCAAGCGTTCGCCCGACAAGCAGTACGGCCATGAGAAACAACGCAACAACTCTGTTCAGCGCTACAGCCGCATTAATTGTCGTCTGCGGCGCGACGCCGTCCGCGGCTCAGCATGCCGACATCCTCGTTCAAGCCGTAGATGACCGGCTTGTCACGGGGGCGGCCGACTTTGATCTTGGCGCCTGGACGCTGGACCAGCGTGTTTTTTCCGGCAGCTTTACCAGCGACTTTTTCACGACAAACCCCGGGTGGAATGCGCTGGGCAGCGGTTCGCCGGCGCTTCCCGCCGGGGCTGCTGCGTTGCCCCCGAAGACCGAACTGCATTGGGACTTCCTGCCGATCAAAATCGACGGCGTCGCCCAGCCGCTGGCGTATTGGGACGGGGCGGGCGGTGTGGCATTCGGCGCCATGCCAACGGCGGATTACAGGTTTGAGATCCAAGGATTCGATGGGTTCTACTACTCGACGGGCGAGGCTGGCGAAGTCGCCGCCGGCGCCGCCATTGCAAAGACGGGCGATTTAGGCGGCATCCACGACCATCAGATTCTCTTCGTCGACGACTACGACGGCCTTTTGCAGACGAATCCCGCCGACGGGATCTACCTCGTTGCGGTACGGTTGAAGATGATCGATCTGGATCGCGCTCGACCATTGTTCCTCGTGATGGAGACGTCCGGGGCGCCAGCCGGCGCGCGGGATGCCGCCGCAGCCTGGGTCGAGGCGCAGGTTGATCTACTCGCTCCCGACTTTGCTGCGGACTTCGACGGCGACCTCAGCGTGGACGGCGACGATTTGGCGGCCTGGCAGACCGGCTACGGCGGTGCCGTCGCCCGGCAGGTTGCGGGCGACGCCACGTATGACAACGATGTTAACGGCGCCGACTTTCTCGCTTGGCAACGCGGCCGCGGCGCCAGCATCGATAGCTTTGCAGGCGTGTCGACGACGGCCGCATCGGCAGCGCCGATTCCCGAACCGGCCTCCATCTTGCTCCTGCTGGCGGCTCTGGGCGTGCGGGCGATCGCAGTTGCTCGCCGCGATCGCAGCTAGCCCCGGTTCGATCTGCTCTTGTCTGCGGCCGCCGCTTCGGGTCGAATGCCGCCCGTAGGCGCAATCCGCACACCCCCGCCCGGGGACCGTTGCCTGACCGACGACACAATTTCAACAAGGACCGATCAGGATGATCCGTTCGCACGCCGGCCTGTGCCGCTCGCTTTGCAGGATGCAAAACCTCGCCGCCCTGGCCCTCGCCTGGGGCGCCATGACGCCCGTCGCGCACAGCGACGATTCGGCCGCCCCGCCCGCTGAACCAAGCGCCGAGCAGTCGGCCGAGGTCGACAAGAAGGTCATCGGGGCCACCGCCGCAGTGAAGGTCGTCCAAGGCGATCTGACATTTCCGGCCCGCGTCGATACCGGCGCGACGACCACTTCGCTGCATGTCGAGCAGTGGAGGATCGAAGGCGGCTCGGCCGACATGACCGAGAACGTGGGCAAGGTGATTCGCTTCTGCATCAAGGATCACCGCGGCGAGATGGAATGGTTGGAGCGGAAAATCGTCGAGTTGGCCACCATCAAGACTTCGGTCCAGGAAGAGCAGCGTTACAAGGTGCGGGTGAAGCTGAGCGTACGCGGCGTCGAAAAATGCGTCCTCGTATCGCTGAAGGATCGTTCCCACATGGAATATCCAGTGCTGCTGGGGCGCAATTTCCTGGAGGGCGATTTCCTGGTCGACGTGGAGAAGAATCCGCGGACCGACCCGAAAAAGCTGAGCTCCAAGACCAAGGGCGAGCAGCGCAGCTAGGCAGCCGCCAGGGACGGCCACTGTCCTTCACGCCCCGGCGGCGTTCGTGAAGCCGAAACGCCCCCTGGCGCCCCGGGTTCGGACAGTAAGTCCTTTTAGAAAAAGGGTTTGTGTCGCGCGAGCGGGCTTCGGACGCCGCGGCAGGGTCTTTGTCCGTCAATCTGGGCGACTTTGCCGGTTTCACCTGCTTATAATGCCTCCGGCGTGGAACGAGAGGCCGCGCGGAGCGATTTTGTCCCGCCCCGCCGTTATTTTCTCGGGCAGAGTTACTATATGGCCAACTCCAGCAGCAATCCCGTGCCGCCGGGACGCTCGCGCGAGCTTGCCCGCTTGCCGCGCGTTGCCGCCCGCTTTCTGACCTTCACGGTCCCCGCCCTCGTGGCTGGCATTGCGATCACCGCGATCGCCGTTGTCGCCCAATTCGGCGCCGTCACCAGCGAGGGGCCGCGCCGCGTGCTAGGGCCGACCGAATTGGTCGAAAACGTGGACATCGAGCCGCTGCCGTTCGACGCCCGCGTGGACACCGGGGCCACAACCTGCTCGGTCCATGCCGCCCAGTGGAAGATCCAGGACGAGGCCGAGGCGATGGTCGACAACGTCGGCAAGGTGATCCGCTTCTGCGTCGAGAACGGCCGCGGCGGCGCCAAGTGGCTTGAAACGCGGATCGAGGAACTCGCCACAATCACCACGTCGGAGGGCGAGGAGCAACGCTACAAGGTCTTCATGACCCTCCGCTGCCAGGGCGTCGAGAAACGCGTGCTGGTTTCGCTGAACGACCGCTCGCACATGCAGTACCCGCTGCTGATCGGCCGCAACTTCCTGGAAGGCGACTTTGTCGTCGATGTGGGCAAGTACTAGCGCCCGCGGGCGCAGCGATTCTTGAGTCGCCACGGAGCGCCAGTCTGCGCTCCCGCGAGCCGGACGGCCACGCCGTCTGGGAACGGTGCGATTGAGCCGCGATTCTCACCGAGAACTTGCCGCTCCCGGCCCGCGTGGCGGGCCGGCTGGGGGCCGTCGGCGGCATCTGGTCGCGGCCTTGCGGCGCTCGCCTGCGCGAACATTGCCGGCCTTCCAGGCGTCGCCTATACTGCGAGGTTTACCTGACCCCGACGACCGGCGTTGTAGGCCGTGCCGTCTGCCTGGCGCCGCCGCGCGGCGTCGTTGCGACCGCCCCCGCGGTTGCCCATTCGGAGGTTTTCTGCCGTGTTCGATTCCATTGCCATCGTGGGCGCCACCGGCGCCGTGGGCCGCCTGATCCGACAGATGCTCGAGGAGCGCGACTTCCCCTACGAGAAGATCACGTTCCTTGCGTCCAAGCGGTCCGCCGGCAGCACGATCACGTTCAAGGGGCAGGAGCACACGGTTCAGGAACTTACCCCGGAATCGTTCCAAGGCATCGACCTGGCGATCGGTAGCACGCCTGACGACACGGCCGCCGAGTTCGTCCCCTGGGCCAAGGCGGCCGGCTGCGTGGTGGTCGACGAGAGCGGCTACTGGCGGATGGACCCAACCGTTCCGCTGGTCGTGCCGGAAGTGAATCCCGAGGCGATCCGCGACCATCAGGGGGTGATCAGCAGCCCCAACTGCTCGACGACGCAAATGGTCGTGGCCATGAAGCCGCTGCACGACGCGGGTCGCATCCGCCGCGTGGTGGTCAGCACTTATCAGGCGACCAGCGGCGCGGGCGTGAAAGGGCAACAAGACTTGACCGAAGGCAGCCGGGCCGCGCTTGACAATTCCGACTACAAGTACGAAGCGTTCAAGTATCCGATCGCGTTCAATCTCATCCCGCAGATCGGCGGCCCCAAGCACGAGGGCTACACCAGCGAAGAGATGAAGATGGTCCACGAAACGCACAAGATCTTCGCCGATGACACGATCCGCGTCTGCCCGACCTGTGTGCGCGTGCCGGTGGTCAACTGCCACAGTGAAACGATGCTGGTCGAGACCGAGAAGAAGATCACCGTGGCGGAAGCTCGCGAGCTGTTCGCCAACTTCCCCGGGATCAAACTGATCGACGACCTCGACTCGGGCCAGTATCCCATGCCCAGCGATTGCGACGGCGACGACGCCGTGTTTATCGGCCGCATCCGCGAGGATCTGTCCAGCGACAACGGCCTGACCTTTTGGTGCGTCAGCGACAATTTGCGCAAGGGCGCCGCGACTAATGCGGTGCAGATCGCCGAACTGCTGGTCAAATCAGCGGCGACAGCGAGCTGAATGTGAGATGTCGGATGTGAGGTTTTTGATGTGCCGCGGACGCCACGCATGTTGGCGACTGTCGGGGCAATCTCTCTGACATCAACAATCGCACATCTCACATCTACCATCTCCTACCATGTCCGCGAAGACGCTGAAGCTGACCGTGGCCTACGACGGCGCCGAGTACTGCGGCTGGCAGCGGCAGCCGCAACGGCGGACCGTGCAGGGGGAGTTGGAACGCGCTTGGCTGGCCATCACGAGCGAGGAGGTCACCTTTAACGCGGCGGGACGGACCGACTCGGGCGTGCACGCTGCCGGCCAGGTGGCGAGCGTCGACTCGGAAACGACCGTGCCGGTCGAACGACTGGCCGACGCGCTGAATTCGCATCTTCCAGCTGACATGTTGGTTGTTGCAGCGGAGCACGCCCCCGCTGGCTTCCACGCCACGCACGACGCCCACCACAAGCGTTATCGATACTCGATCTACACGGGCCGCAGTCGCCCCTTGTTCTGCCGCGGGTTTGCCTGGCACGTGCCCGCGCCGTTGGACGTTGCGGCAATGCAGCGCGGCGCGGACCTGATGGTCGGCACGCACGATTTCGCCAGCCTTCAATCGGTGGGCAGTCCCCGCGAGAATACGGTCCGGACGATCTTCGAGGCGACGGTCTGCGCGGGCGGTGAAGGTATGGCGTCGCCAGTCGTCGGGGCAGGGCAGGGGGGCGCCGTGGCAATTGCGCCCGGCTCGCCGCTGAGCGAGTCTGCCGACCTGATCACCATCGACGTTGTGGGCGACGGCTTTTTGTACCACATGGTCCGCACGATTGCCGGAACGCTGGCCGACGTCGGCCGCGGCCGACGTCCCCCCGAATGGGTCGCCGAGGCGATTGCCGCCCGCGACCGTGGCGCCGCCGGTCAGACGGCGCCGGCCCACGGCCTCATGCTCGTGAGCGTGGACTACTGACGCCGATAGACAAGGGCGCCCATGGGCGTCGATTACGCCGCAGAGAGTCGGTGCGCCCATCCCATCAGGGACAGAATCGACTCACATCGGCCGATTCTCGGCGTCCAGGCCGCTGTAGCCCGCGCCGTCAAACACGACTAAACTGGTGTTTCTGATTTCATCGCCGCACCCGCCGAAGCCACGCAACTCCCGTCTGCCATGTCCGCCGGTCGCGAATTTGTCGGCCCGTACCGCATGTTTCATCTCATCCGCGCTGGGGCGCTGTTTGAGATCTGGGCCGTGCGCCCGGTCGCGGAAAAAAACGCCTATGCCATGAAGTGGCTACCCCCGGGGCGGGACCACACCCGCGCCGCGGCCGCCGAACTAAAGCACGAATATTCCGTTGGTAAGACTCTCGACCATCCGTCGATCATCAACACTGTTGACTTCGGCACCGGGAAAGACGGCACGTACTTGGTCATGGAGCTGTTCAAGACGCCGAACTTGAAGCAACAGATTCAGGGCGGCATCGAACAGTTGCATTGGCGACTGGAGACCATTCTGGACGAGGCAGCCGCGGCGCTGGACCACATGCACCAAAAGGGCTGGGTCCACCGCGATATCAAACCGGACAACTATTTGGTCAACGACGAGAACCATGTGCGGCTCATCGACTTCAACCTGTCGATGCGCATCAAGAAGGGGCTCGGCAAGCTACTCAGCGGCAAGTCGACCGTACAGGGCACGTACAGCTACATGCCGCCCGAGCAAATTCGCGGCAAGTCTGTCGACGAACGGGCCGACGTGTACAGCTTCGGCTGCATGGTGTACGAACTGATGACAGGCAAACTTCCGTTCACTGGCACCAGCATGAACGAGTTGCTCAATAAGCATTTGCGCGCGAAGCCTGCGCCGCTAGGCATGCTACAGAAGAACGTGCAGCCGGCGTTTGCCGATCTGGTCCACAGCATGTTGGCCAAAGACCCGAAGGATCGCCCCGACAACCTGCGCGAATTCCGCCAGGCGCTCAAAGCCGGGCGGTGTTTTCATATCAAGCCAGAGAAACCCGCTGAGGACGATGAGAAGGCGTCTGCGGAGTCGGATTCCTTATGATTTCGGCATTGGTCCCAGCCGAACAATATCCCGTTCCCTAAACGCGCGCTCAGCCGCGCAGCTAATCAGGTCAAGTCGCTATGGCTTCAGCCACCTTTCAACTGCCGTTCGAACAGCCGATCTACGAGCTGGAAGACCAAATTCGCGACCTCGAAGGCGTCGAGCCGAAAACGGCGGAAACCCACGAGCAGATTCGAGCGCTGCGCAAACAGCTGACCGAGTCCTTGCGGTCGATCTACAAAGACCTGGACGAATGGGAAACGGTCCGCGTCGCCCGGCATCCCGACCGGCCGATGTTCACGGATTACGTCGACTTGGTCTTCGACGAGTTTGTCGAGCTGCACGGCGACAAATTCTTCGGCGACGACCGCGCACTCCGCACCGGCTTTGCCAAGCTCGACGAGTTCAAGGTGATGCTCGTGGGGCACCACAAAGGCAAGACGCTCAAGGAACGTAACGAGTGCTACTTCGGCTGTGCTCACCCCGAAGGCTACCGCAAAGCGATGGAGAAGATGCGGCTGGCGGCCAAGTACGGCCTGCCGATCATCACCTTGATCGATACGCCGGGCGCCTACCCCGGCATCGGCGCCGAGGAACGCGGGCAGGCCCAGGTCATCGCCGAGAGCATGCTGGAGATGTCGCGGCTAGGCACCCCGATCATTTGCGTGGTGATTGGCGAAGGCGGCTCCGGCGGAGCGCTGGGCATCGGCGTCGGCGACCGCGTGGCCGTGCTGGAGAACGCCTACTACTCGGTGATCAGCCCCGAGGGCTGCGCCGGCATCCTGTGGAAGAGCCACGACTACGCCCCCCAGGCCGCCAAGGCACTGAAGATTACCGCCCGGCATCTGGAACGGCTCGGCGTCATTGACGACGTGGTCGAGGAGCCGCTTGGCGGCGCCCATCGCGACCATCACCAGATGGCCACGCGGCTGAAAATGTACCTGGTCAAAACGCTGCGGGAGTTGTCGCAACTGTCGCCGGACGAACTGTTGGCCGGCCGCTACGAGAAGTTCCGCAAGATCGGCCCGTTCCTGGAAGCCGCCCAACCATAAAGCCGCGACCGCCGGTCGCGGAATGCGGCTGCTGCAACCAACCGTATTCGGTCACTCGCCAGGCCGACGTTGGATCGGCCGCAAGCGCCGCCAACTGGGATCGCAGGTTGCTCTGGTCGAAGACGGCCTCGACACGCCGGCAACTGGACCGACCCCAAGCGATCTTGGTGGCGCTTCCGAACAAGCACATTGCTCGCGGTCGTCACGATCGTCGCCGTGGGGCTGGGCTATCTCGCAGACTACGCGCGGTGGCGGTCCGCGGTCGCACGGCAGCATCGCGAGTTTGTGAGTCACCTGGAAGAAGCTCTGCGCTCGCCGCCTCCAGATGCGGCTTTCATTCAGTTTGCCCGCCGCATGAATCTGCCGGATGCCATTAAGCAGGACGCGGCCGCCGAAGCGGGCTTCCTCGCCGCGGTCGATGACGAGGGCTCACTCGACGGGTTGGAGATTCTCGACGCAACCTGCCATTTGCCGCCGAAATGGCCAAACGTCGGACAGCAAGACTGGCTGCAGCGTGCCCAGCCATTGATGAGGCGCCTTGGGAAGGCGATTCAATTGCCCCTGCAGAGGCGAACGGCAATCCATTCGGTCGATTCGTTTGTCTTTCAGTACCAGAGTGTGACCGTTGTGCTTTTTGCGCGTGACATCCCCGGGGCAGTTTCGCGTCCGGACGGTGCTGATCGATCACCGGCATTTCAGTCTGTGGTGATTAACGAGCCCGCCTCAACACCTGCAGCAGCAAAGAAAGCCGCGAACGCCGGTCGCGGAATGCGGCTGCCGTTCCGGCTCCGGTCCCATTCAAGGGAGGGAACCCGAACGACGGATTGAGTGGCGTCCCACGCACCGGGCGGCGTGGCGGATTTTCCAGGCTGGCGGTCTCGCGGCCGCATGCACGCCTAAGCAAAATCTGGACAGGCAATCACGGCTCAGGAGCAAATTGGCACCAGCGTGGCGCCGGCTTGGCATAGGCTTTGTTGTCGGTGTGCCACCCAACGAACAGGCCCCGCAGAGTTGCCTTCTCGCCGGCGAGCGACCGGCGGAAAAAGTCGTGTTCCTCGATGAACGCCAAGCCGCCATTGCGATGCCATGCGGCCAGGTGCTTTCCCGTGGACCACTGGGGAAACTCGAGTTCGCCGACCGCAGCACAGAGTGTCGGCGGCCCCCAAAGCTTCGAGACCGCGTCAACGATGTCCGTAAAACAATCCGTCGCGGTCGGGTCGTAGTACCAGCTTGCCAACCTTGCGCGGCGAATCGCAATTCTGGATCGGATATCGCGCGTGGCCGCCAGATGTTGCATGGCGCGAGTGGCGTCAACGGCCGATCCGTTGGCCGCTTCGGAGCGCCATCGCGTCAGCAAGGCCTCGATCTGATCGTGGACGTAGCCCGTATTGCTGACGGACAACCGACCTTGGGGCGCCAGGGCCTCGATCTCTCCAGACGGTCCCCCGTTCTCCATCCACGAATCGGGTTCAACCTCTCGCACGACAAGATCGATCAATTCGTCGAAATTCGCAGAAGCAGCAGCGGCTCCGCGACTCGTCGTCCCGCCAACCAAGTCGGAGACGTCATATGACTTGGCGTAGCAAGTTCCCAATCGTTCGTGCCGATCGCCAACACGATCGCCCCAGCGGTAGCCGCCGAGGAAACCCGCGGCGACGGCGAGAGAGGTGAACAGGCTGAATCGCAGACCGGGATGGACCATGGAAGGGTCCTGCAGAGATGTGGATGCGGGCCGCATTCCGCGACCGCCGGTCGCGGCTTTGCGGGCGTATTTCTCGCCCGCCTCCAACGTCCGATAATCGTTGTTATGTTCGGTTTGGAGCTGTTTTCCCGCGGGAAACGGGCCCCTGCACCGGTTGGCGGACAATTCGGTCGGAGCGCCCGAGGCGTCGACATTTGAAGCGCGATTGTGCGCCGGTTCGCGTTGGCGATCACCGCCCTGCACCGCGGGTGCGAAGCCGCGCCGGCCGCTACTGCGATTGCGTCGACGCGGGCCACGCAGGCGTCGCGGGGTTGCTTGGCCAAGCGGGTTGCTGATTGCTGGCTGGCGGTTGGTCGCTCGGCCAAGCGGGCGTGCTGGAATCGCTTGTTTCGAATGCCGCCTGTTGCTGCCACAAGCCCTGCAGATCCTGGTAGTCCTGGGTCGGATTGGGCTGATAATTCGGGTCGAGCCGCTCCTCGACTTTCTTGATGTACGGGTCGATCACCTTGTGGATTTCCGGCGGCGCGACGGCGTCGGCCTTGTCGAGAAACGCCACGATGTACTGCCCGCTCTTGGAGCCGATGATCGCGTCGCGTTGCCCTTCCAGCAGCGACACGGCAAAGAACGTGATCACGATGCACAGCAGCACGCCCTTGGCAAAGCCGATGAGCGCGCCCATTTGGTGGTCGAACTCTTTGAGCTTCACACGATCGATCGCGCCGGCCACCATGCGGAAAACGATCCAAATGGCCAGCGACGTGCCGGCGTAGATGATCAGCATCGCCAGGAACTTGTTCCACGGCGCGTGTTCGCTGATCTTGGGGGCCAGTTCGTCGGCAAATCGCCGCGCGACGAAGAAACTGACCACCAGCGAAGCCAGCGACGCGACCTGCCAGGCGAGTCCCTTCCAGAACCCAAAAATCGTCGCCCCGGCGAGAACCGCCAGCATGATCATGTCGTAGGTCTGCATGGAACTCAGCGAGGTCAGAGGCGGGAGGTCGAAGGCCCGTGGGCGTTGCGGCGAGGAAGTATATCGGGGCGGCAATGAGCGGCGAAGAGCAGTTGTGCTGGCGACGCTAGCTCGGCGCAGCGAAGGTCATTCGCGCGTTCACGGCTCTGTGAGCCGTGAACGCAGGATTGATGGCGGAGTATTGCGTCGTTCGCACGGCTCACAGAGCCGTGGCACGCTGAGGGGCTGCTGTCGTTGCTGGCAGCGCAGGCGGCGCCAGCGTGCGGTCGGCAATCCTACTTGGCCTGTCGCGAGGTTTCTGGGACAGTTCGCCGCCCGCGCGGGCTCACTCATGACGCGCGCCAGGCTGGCACGGAAGCACAACAAAATCGGGCAGGGCGATGCCATGGCGAATTTCAAGACCCACATCACCACCAGCACGCTGTTGGGGGTTGGCTACGCCGGCTTGGGCGCCTACCGCGGTTTGCCAGTTGAGAGCGCGCTGATTGCCGGGGGCATGTGCGGCATCGGCGGCATGTTGCCTGACATCGACAGCGACACCGGCGTGCCGCTGCGCGAGACGATGGGATTCTTCGCCGCGGTGGCGCCGCTGCTGATGTTCGAGCGATTCGCGGAGCTGGGGCTCAACTACGAGCAACTCGTGTTGGCCGGCGGCGCGATGTATTTGTTCGTCAGATTCGGGCTGACGCGACTGCTTGCGCGATACACCGTGCATCGCGGCATGTTTCATAGCATCCCGGCATTGCTGATTTTTACCGGCGCGGCGTTTCTGCTTTCAGGCTCGTCGAACTTGCAGCTGCGCTATTTCAAAGCGGGCGGCGTGTTCATCGGCGTGTTGAGTCACTTGATGCTCGACGAGATTTACGCGGTCGAGTGGTCGCGCGGACGGTGGCGATTCAAGAAGTCCTTCGGCACGGCACTGAAGCTGTGGGGCACTAGCGCCTCGGGCAATCTGTCGGCCTACGGCAAGCTCGCCCTCGTCGTCGTGCTGGTGCTCAGCGAGCCGGCCATCATGGATCGCTACGGACAGCTTTCGCCCGTGGTACTCGACAATCAGGCCATTCGCGACCGCTTGCGACGCGACCTACGAGCCGAGGGGCAATTGCCGCTCCCCGAGGCGCAAGGGACTGTCGCCGGCGGGGCG
>PABB01000006.1 GCA_002702655.1 Planctomycetaceae bacterium | reverse complement strand
TCCCGGCGAATGCGAAGAGGAGCCCGTGATCCTCGGCGAGCATCCTGACGAGCGTGTCGCGATGGCCGTCCGGAACGCTTTCGAATGCCGCCGCGATTTCGCGAGCCAGATCGCGACACTCAAGTTCCTCTTCCGTGCCATCCCACCGCTTGCAGACAATTGCGTCGTCGGCAACCTCGCCGATCAACACGTCGCCTTCAGTCAAGCCCAGCCGAGCGCGGACCCTGGCAGGAATGATCACGCGGCCGCCTTCCGCAAGCCGGACGCGATACGCGGCCGCTACTTCGACCTGTGTTTCTTTGTTGACATCATCTTCCATGGCGCCTCATGCAGGGCCGTATGCGGCAATTCCCCTACCGCGATCTCTGCCCCGTATTGGAATTGATAACAGATTTTATCAGCACCAAGCAAGGGATCGATTTCGCCACCAAACACTGTTTGCGACTTGAACTCCAGCGACGAAGTTGAAACCTCCAACAATTACGCAGTCCGAACGTCGGCGCCGATTCGACGCTTGCTCGGCTCAAAGCTCATGACACGAAAGGTACTTCGCGCTTGGCAAGCGGAGCATTTATCCGGGACATGACAAGGAATCGGCGGCTGTTCTCGCAGGTAACCGCGGATTGCCGAATTCAAAGTCCCGGTGGCTCAAGTTGAAACTGACGGCTGCTAATGACGTCCCGACTGCGGATTGAATACTTCGATTGCAAAAGCTGCCGGCTTCCCTGCCCCTTTCGCCCCGGTCGGAAATGGCGTTTGATTTGACAGAGCCGGTGATGCGGTTACGAATGTGTCCGTTGCCCACGCCGGTGTGCCTTGCTCGATGTCGTCAGTTCGATGACGCAAGCCCGTCGCGAGAACTTTTGTCGGTCGCCGAGACCGCTGCGACTTGGCGTTGACTCCAATCTGCCGAAGTCGATGCATTCTCAATCAAGTAGGCCGTTCCAGATTGAGAAAAGCGATCTGCAAATCTTAAGATGATGTTACCCCGCATGTTTGGGTTCTGAGGCGACGTCGTCGAGTACGGCATCGCTCGCTTCTGGGTATGCCCGAAGCTGCGGTTCGCCATAATCACAGCTCGCGGACACAGGCCTTGTCGGCACCTCAAAAGAACCCGCCGCCAGGTCCCGGCGGCACCTGGATGCCGCGCTCGTCCATGCGATTGCGCATCATCTGCATGCCGTTTTCCAGCTTCGTCCGCTGGTCGGGCGAGATCATGTCGAGCATCTTAACTCGGAATTCGTTGACTCGAGCCGGCGAAGGAGGGCCGCCTCTTCCTTGGGGCGGCCCTCCCGACCGGTTTCGCATCTCTTGCATTTCATCGATCCGTCGATCAAGTTCCTTCGTCCGCTCCTCCGGTGACATGGCCATCATGGCGTCGTATTCATCGGAAAATCTCTTGGCCATCATCGAGACGAACACGGGCATCATCTTCTCACGGAAGAACTCGCGCTTCTCATCGTCGGTCATTCCTTCCGTCCTCTCGTCGATGACCCGCCTCATCGCCTCGCCTTGCTCCCTTGTCGGCGGACCCTCTGTCATCATCGACTTCAGTTCGTCGACAATCGGATCGCTGGAATCAAACCAGCCGAGCCCCCACGCGCCACCGGCGAGGAGCAGCAGCGTTCCGCAGGCGACGAGCGAGATTCTTACACTTTTCTTATTCATGGCAGAACTCCGTGAAGACTACTCTGAAACTTGCACTTCGCCGACGTGCCCGTCGAGATACGCAAAGTTACGGGCGTCAACGTCCCCCTTCGGACCATGGAAACTGCCGAAGTCGAAAATGATCCACACGTTCGAGCTGCCGCCGGCGCCGAGAAACGGATCGTCGAGGACTTGGGGACGGGTCTTGCCGGCGAAGATCGGCGACGGGTAGTCGTAACTCGTGCCTTCCTTGGCGAAATACGAGTCATAGACCGCCAGTTCCGGATGATCCTCTGGCGCTTCATAGAAGTCGCTCGGACAGTGAAACAACTCGCCGCTGCTCTCGCAGAAGGGAGCGAGCACCTCGTACAACGCGGGAAGCCGAAAAGGGTTATCCGTGCGGGGCGCCCCTGCAACGGCGGGGAACTTCCCCTCGCGCCCTTGCTCGTCGAGATATCGCGTCATTGCCAAGGCGAGTTGTCGGAGGTTGCTGCGGCATTGCGTGCGCCGCGCCGCCCCCCGCGCCGCTTGGACGGCAGGCAACAGCAAGCCGACGAGCGCCCCGATGATAGCAATCACGACGAGCAGCTCAACGAGCGTAAAACCTCGCCGCCCCTGAGAAAAAGACTTCATTGCGCAACTCTGAGTGTTGCATGTTGCCGGGCATGGGGGCCTTGAGGGCGACAAACGCCAAAACCCACTATCTCGTCAACCTAGCAAAGTCGCGGCTGCGATTCATGGCAAGTCTGCGCATCATTTTGTATCAGTGTGTATCAGCGGAAGCTCCGCTGTTTGCCGCTGGAAGCGCAGTGTGGACTCGACAGGCAGGCCACCTCACGCGGGCTCGGCAACCGCCCAACTGACTGTCGAGGATTTCAATCTGTCCCCCGTGATGGACGACGATTCGACGCACCAGCGCCAAACCCAGACCGGCCCCGCGTCCAGAATCCCCAAGCCGGACAAAGGGCTCCAAGACTCGCTGGCGGTCTCCCGGCGCGATACCAGGGCCGTCGTCGTCGACGTCGACGATCAGCCCTGCGGCAGTCACTCGGCATTCGACGATGACGCGGTGCGCCGCAAAACGACCTGCATTGGCCAGCAGGTTCCCCAAGACGCGTTCGATAGCGACACGGTCGCCGCGGAGTGAAACCGCGTCTGGAGCAGGGCACTCGCCCACGGACAACTCGATGGCAGGATGAAGTGGCGCCTGAGACTCAAGCGCCGCTTCGACGAGCGACGCAACGTCCACGTCCTCGTCTCGCGACTCCGGCGGCGCCGCTTCCCATTTTGCAAACCGCAGCAGTTCAGCAACAAGCAGATCCATTTCAAGCGCCGCCTGTTCGACGGCCGTCAGGCGATCTTCGCGTTGCTCCTCGCCCGCCTCGCTACGCAGCAGATCAATCGCGAATCCGATCCGTGACAATGGCGTGCGGAGTTCGTGGGACACGGCGTGGAGCATATCGCGTTGATTGTTCAGAAGCGACTCGATACGGCTCGCCATATGATTGAGCACGCCCGCCAGCGTCCGGAGCGAAGGCGCCTTGCGGATGTCGACGCGAGCCGAAAAATCGCCGTTCGCCAACGCCGCCGCCGTCGCCTCCAGGCGGCGCAGTTGGCGGCTGATCGGAGCCAGCAGGAATGCGATCGCCCCGGCGACGAGGACCAACAGCGCTCCCATGCTCAGCAGCAAATCGGTCTGGCTCGGCCCGCGAGGGCCGGGGATCGGACCGATCTTCAGCGAGCTGCTCGGGTCGCTCAGCGAAATCGCAAAGTTGAGCCCGTCGGCAGCGTACATCGCAACGCCGCCGGCAACCTGATATCTCTCTCGGGCGGCCTCTGGCAAGTCCGTCGTGGGAACGATCGCGACCGGAAAGTCAAACTTCGCTTGGAGAGTCTTCAGCGCCGCCGCGCGAGGTTCAGGCGACGATTCCAGGAGCGCTCGGGCCGACCGCAGCCCGCCCGCGAAGACGTCCTCGAACGGCTTCCCCGCTTCGCGAAACGCTCTGCTGAACACAAATGCCTGAATGAACCACGCAGCGACCAGGATCGCCAGCACTCCGGCGTAAAAGCGAATGAACAGTCGCTTCATGGATCGGCGGATAGCATATATCCGACTCCTCGTATGGATTTGATCCGCCGCGGCGACGCAGAGTCGTCCAGCAGTTTTCGCCGCAGCCGAGACACGCGAAGATCGATCGTTCGATCAAGACCGTCATGCGGCGGTTCGTGAAGCGATTCGTTGAGCACCTTCCGGCTGAGCGGCTGGCCGGCATGCTGTGCAAGCATCCAGAGTAGATCGAATTCTGCCGTCGTGAGATTGATCTCGCAACCTTCCAGAACGACCATCCGGCAAGCGGCGTCGATTTCCAACTCACCGATCACAAGGCGAGTCTCGGCAAGGTTCACGCCGTCAGGCGCCGCCTTCCGCAAGTGAGCCCTGATGCGGGCAAGCAACACCCGAGGTCGGACCGGCTTGGACAGGTAATCGTCCGCTCCGATCTCTAGTCCGACGACCTCGTCAACCTCCTCCGCTCGGGCGGTGAGGATGAGAATCGGACCCGCGTAGCCGGGCCGGACGACGCGACACACCTCGAAGCCGTCCCGCCCGGGTAAATTCACGTCGAGAATGACGAGGTCCGGCTTCGTTGCGAGGATTATCTCGACCGCCCGATCGCCTTGCGATTCAATCCGTACGGCGTAGCCATGAGGGCTCAAATAATCGGCGATCATCGACGCGAGTTGAGCGTCATCCTCGACGAGCAACAAAGAAGACTGAGCGTCCAATACGAAGCGCTCCGTTTGAGCAGGAATTCCGGCGCCTAGGTCTTGCTGCGGGCAACTGCATGATACCGAAGAGAAGCGGTGTGACTAAGCCCTCAAGGTCGCGGCGACGGCCGTTGTATCGACTCGCGTGACTCCAGAACCAACCACACTTGTGCACAGCCTGAGTTTGCGGCTTCGATTCTCAATATCTGCGCGAATTGAGGCCTTGCCACGTCGCCCTCTCGATTGAGCAGTGCCGAATCGCGGGGGAATGGACTACTGGTGGCCCGAAATGGACGGTGTCGAACGGGCGCCGAGAGCTTGGTAGTCTTTGCCGCGGACTCGCGTAACCTGCCCGCACGCATCGGCACGTGGCGTGCCCCTATCAATCATGATCGGGGAGGCAAGACCAACTGACGCCGAATAGCTGATAAGCAAGTCTGGCTAGCAAGCGGGGCAACACACCTGTGTCCCTCATCCGATGACGCCCCGTCCCCTAGTGCAGATTCCCTGTGCAACAACACAACCTCAGGCAGTGTGCGAAAGCGACTTGAATTCAATGGGGGCACGTCATTGGTGATGAATGTGGCTTGCGTTTGCCATATTGCCCTCTTTTTTGTTCCCCTGAGCCGCCTGATTGTCAAGTGATTGTCGGTCGTCCTCGTCGACTTGGTCTCGTACTTTCCCCGGCCGGACAGCTCCCGCGTTGTACGAGGTGCTCGTGACTCACGGCGTCGAGACCGCCGATGGCGAAGCGGTAGAGATGCTCTGCCAGGGCTTCCTCCGGGGCCTGAAAGGCTGATGCGACCGCCGTAAGGGCGCGGCCGGCGATGAACAGGACGGCGCACGGAGCGGCGATGCTGATGAGGCATCGGAAGATGGCTGGGCTTTCCGGGGGGATTGAAGTGATTTCGCCCAGGAGCCTACAGACAACTCTCATCTTCGGAAGGATCTCCTCCTGCTGAAGCGTTGAGAGGTGAGATGAAGGCGAGAGTATCTCTCGGCTCAGCACCCTCGCGTGCCAACCTGCCTCTCCGGTTGCTCGCTCTACAAGTCGGTGGATCAGGTCCCGCAGTCGCTCTCGTGGCGGCGCGTCGTCGGCGACGAACTGCCGGAGTTCTTCGAGCTTGATGAGCCGACCGTGCGCCTCGGCCAGCACCGCCTGGTAGAGACCGCTTCGACCGCCGAAGTGGTAGTTGATCGAGGCCAGGTCGACCTTAGCCCTTGTGGCTACTTGCTTGCTCGTCGTGTTCGCAAAGCCCTGCTCGGCAAAGAGCTCCCCCCCCGACTCGATGATGCGTCGGTGAGTTGCCTCGCCGTCGGCGCGACGGGGTCGGTTATTCGTGGGCATTGGAAGACGAAGCAAGTGAGCTTGGTGCGGACTTGGCGCTGACGTCCGCTCAGTTTAAAATCGATTTAGACTAATGTCAACGGCTGCAATCCACCGAGTTCCCACGGCGTTCGGCCAGTCCATCCTCCCTCAGCCTCTGCCGACATGAGAACGGTCCTGGTTCTTCTCGTACTGGTCGTCATTGCGGCGGGAGTCTTCTACCGGCAAGAGACCACGAAGCAGGAAGTTGGCGGGGATCTCGTTCTCTTCGGCAACGTCGACATCCGCCAGATCGTTCTGGCATTCGACGCCAATGGGCGCGTGACCGAGCTTGCGGTCGATGAGGGGGACACCGTCAGGGCTGGCCAGTCTTTGGGGCAACTCGACATGCGCACCCTCGAACTGCAGGCCAAGCAGGCGGAGGCGGAAGTCGAAGTGCAGAGGCAGACCGTGCTCCGCCTCAAGAACGGCACGCGTCCCGAAGAGATCGACATGGCGCAAAGCCAAGTGGTCTCGGCGAAGGCGGAGGTCGAACGAGCCCTGAAGGAGTACAGGCGCGTAGCGACTCTCCAAGAGACTTCGACGGGAACGGTGACCGTCCAAGAAGTCGAGAGTGCCCGACGCGATCTGATCGCGGCCGAGGCGAGAGAAGACGAGTCGGAATCGGCGCTTCGCCTCGCGGAGATCGGGCCGCGTATAGAAGAGATGGCTGGGGCGAAGGCCCAGCTCAACGCCGCCGAAGCCCGCGTTGCCCTGCTCCGGCACCAGATCGCGCAGGGAAAGCTGCTTGCGCCCCAAGATGCGGTGGTTCGGTCCCGGCTGCTCGAGCCGGGGGACATGGCTTCCCCGCAACGCCCCGCGTTCACGCTCGCGTTGACGGAACCGAAGTGGGTCCGCGTCTATTTGAGCGAGCCGGACCTCGGCAGGGTGCAGCCGGGAGCCCCTGTTCGAGTGACGACCGACAGCCACCCGGACGATCCGCTTTCTGGCTCGGTTGGGTATATCTCTTCCGTCGCGGAGTTCACGCCGAAGACTGTTCAGACCGAGGAGCTGCGTACGAGCCTCGTGTACGAAGCGCGAATCGTCGTGAAGGACGGCGCCAACGTGCTGCGTCTCGGACAACCGGTGACGGTCACGGTCAGCAGCGAGGCGACGCAATGAGCGACGCGACCTCGGCAATTGTCGCAAAGGGGTTGCGTAAGACCTTCCAAGGGCCTGACGGCGGCTCGGTGGCAGCGGTGGGCTCGGTGGCCCTTGATGTCCGCCATGGAGAGTTGACCGCTCTGGTCGGTCCGGACGGCGCTGGGAAGACCACGATTATCCGGATGATCGCGGGCTTGCTGAAGCCCGATGAAGGGGAGCTACGGGTCCTCGGAATCGACGTCGTGGCGAACGCGCAGGAGGTTCAGAACCGCATCAGCTACATGCCGCAGCGGTTCGGGCTTTACGAGGACCTTAGCGTCCAAGAAAACCTCGACCTCTACGCCGACTTGCACGGCGTTCCGGTGGCGGAGCGGCGGGAACGCTTCCCGCGGTTGCTCAAGATGACCGACCTGTCGCGTTTCACCGATCGTCCCGCCGGCAAGCTCTCGGGGGGCATGAAGCAGAAGCTCGGGCTGGCCTGCACCCTGGTCCGTTCCCCCGAACTCCTGCTGCTCGACGAGCCGAGCGTCGGCGTCGACCCACTCTCGCGGCGAGACCTCTGGAAGATCGTCCAGCAACTGGTCGAGGTCGAACGGCTCAGCGTGGTCGTGAGCACCGCTTACATGGACGAAGCCGAGAGATGCGCGAAGGTCCTCGTCTTCAACCGTGGCGATCTGCTGGAACACGGAACGCCCGAGTCGTTACGCTCGCGGGCCCGCGGCCTGACGTTTTCAGCAACGCCGTGCGACGGCGCGACTCCACGCGAACTGCAGGCCCGGCTGATCGACGCTCCGCACCTGGTGGTCGACGCCACACCGCGGGCCGGGACGGTGCGGTACGTCCGCCAGCCCGAAGCGGACCCCGCCGCTTTGGACGAGCTGATCGCCGGCGCTGAGTGCGAACCTCGGCCGGAGGAGCTGGAGGACGCCTTCATGATGCTGCTCCGGAGCCAAGCGGATACTCAGGAAGGGATGTCCGGCACTGCGGAGAGCGATTCCTCGCTGACGCGAGTCGATCGCGACCCGCGCAAGTTGGCGATCGTCGTCGAGGACCTCGTCCGCAAGTTCGGGGACTTCACCGCCGTCGCAAGCACCTCGTTCGACGTGGCTTACGGGGAGGTGTTCGGCCTCCTCGGGCCGAACGGCGCCGGCAAGACGACCACCTTCCGGATGCTCTGCGGCCTGCTGCCGGCCACCAGCGGTCACCTGGAAGTCGTCGGGATGAACCTTCGCAAGGCGCGCGCCGAGGCGCGGGCGCGTATCGGCTACGTCTCGCAGAAGTTCGCGCTCTACGGCAACTTGACGGTGCGTGAGAATCTCGAATTCTTCGGCGGAGCCTACGGGCTGATGGGTAAGCGGCTCCGTTCACGGATCGCCGACTCGCTCCAACAATTCGACCTCGATCCGTCGTCGGTGAGCGGTAGCCTGCCCACCGGTTACAAGCAGCGGCTGGCCATGGCGACGGGCCTGCTGCACGAGCCCGAGATCCTCTTCCTGGACGAGCCGACCAGCGGGATCGATCCCCTGGCGCGGCGGGCCTTCTGGCGGACCATCACTGCGCTAGCGCAGGGGGGGGTTACCGTGATCATCACAACCCACTTCATGGAAGAGGCCGAGTACTGCGACCGAATCGCCATCCAAGACGCCGGGAAACTCTTGGCGTTGGGCTCGCCCGGTGAGATCCGGGACCGGGTCGATGGTGGCGGCGCGAGGGACATGAACAGCGCCTTTCTCGCTATCGTCGAGCAAGCGAGGTCGCAAGAAGCCGCCGGGGGACGCCGCGAATGAACCCCTCCGGATTCCTGACGCGTCTCGCCGCACTGACTCGCAAGGAAACCCGCCAGATGCTGCGCGATCGCAGCAATCTGGTGATCGGCGCCCTCCTGCCGGCCGTCCTGATCCTGCTGTTCGGGTACGGCCTGTCCCTCGACGTCACCGACGCGCGGGTCGCGGTTGTGAGCGACGATGGCTCCCCCGCCGGGCCCCGCTTGCTGTCGGCGCTCCGCGGGTCGACTTACATCGCCCCGGTTTGGGCGCCATCAATGATCAAGGCGGAGCGAATGATGCGAGCTGGCGAGATCGACGCGATCCTCCGCATCCAGTCCAACTTCACGCCACAGTTCGCCGGTGGCGCGGCCGAATTCCAGCTCATCCTCAACGGGGTCGACTCCAACACGGCCGCCGCCATCGAGTCGTACGTCGCCGGCGCCATTGCGACTCCTCTGCAGCAGAGGGCGGACCGCTCCGGCGGCCAAGCGAGATCGTCGGGCGGGGTCGGCGTCGTGACGCGAATGTGGTTCAACGAGGCCAACGAGAGCACCTGGTATCTCGTGCCGGGTCTGATCGTCCTGGTGATGACGCTCATCGGGGCATTCCTCACCTCGATGCTGATCGCCCGCGAGTGGGAGCGTGGCACGCTCGAGTCGCTGTTCGTCACCCCCGTGCGGCCGCTTGAGATTGTACTCTCCAAGCTCGCGCCCTACCTGCTCATCGGGGTGTTCGACCTCGCAATGTGCCTGCTCGCCGCCGCATGGCTCTTCGGAGTGCCCATCCGAGGGTCGCTGCTCGCCATCGTCGTCTCCTCCTTGCTCTACCTCCTTGTGTCGCTCGCCCTCGGCCTGGCCATTTCCGGGCTGACCCGTAACCAGTTTGCGGCGAGCCAGCTCGCGCTACTCTTGAGCTACATGCCGGCCATGATGCTCTCTGGCTTTGTCTTCGATGTGCGGAACATGCCCGCGCCGATCCAAGTGATCAGCCACCTGCTGCCCGCGACCCACTTCATGGGGCTGATCAAGACGCTCTTCCTGGCGGGCGACTACTGGCCGGCGTTCTTCCGCAGCTGCGTCATCCTTTTGTTCTGTGCCCTTCTCCTCGGCGTCGTGACGCTCAGGTCACTCCGGAAGCAACTGGACTAGCCTCATGGCGCTGACCGTTCGACTCTGGCAGGTGGTCTCGCTCATCCGCAAGGAGATGCTAGCCATCCTGAAGGACCCCCGCAGCCGGGCGCTCCTGTTCGTGCCTGCGCTGATGCAGTCGCTGCTCTTCGGGTACGGGGCGACCTACGACCTGACGCACGCGCCCTACGCCGTGCTGGATCAGAGCGGGGGCGCTGTCGCCCGAGAGCTGATGGCGCGGCTGGAGGGGACGGGCGTCTTCTACCGCGTCGCCACGTTGAGGAACTCCGAAGAGATCGCCGAGACAATCTTCTCGGGCGAGGCGCTCATCGTGATCAGCATCCCATCGGACTTCGAGTCGCGGCTCGCCTCGGGCCGGCAGGCCACCTTGCAGGTGCTCTTGGACGGTCGCAATTCGTCAACGGCCGGCCTGGCCGCCAACTACCTCAGCTCCATCGTGAGCACCTACAACGAGTCCCTGCAGGGAACGGCTCCGGTCAACATCGAACGTCGCGCTTGGTTCAATCAGAACCTCGAGTCGCGTTGGAACATCATGCCGGCGCTCATCGCCGCACTTAGCATGCTGCAGACGCTCATGCTGTCCGCTCTCTCGGTGGCGCGTGAACGTGAGCAGGGCACATTCGATCAGCTGCTTGTGACGCCACTGACGCCGCTGCAAATCCTGGTCGGGAAGGCATTGCCGTCGATGCTCGTGGGGATGATCCAATCGACGATCATCTTCATGGTCATCCTCTTCTGGTTCCAGATCCCGCTGCGCGGCTCGGTCGGGCTGCTCTACTTCGGGCTGCTGGCGTTCACCGGCGCGTCGGTGGGCATCGGCCTCTCGATCTCGGCTCTCTCGCTAACCATGCAGCAGGCGATGCTCTACACCTTCATGCTGGTGATGCCCCTGATGCTCCTTTCGGGTCTGCTCACGCCGATCCGCAATATGCCGGAGATACTTCAAGTACTAACCTACGCAAACCCGCTGCGCTTCGGCGTCAGCATCGTCCGCCGCGTTTACCTGGAAGGGGCGACGTTCCCGGACGTCGCGTGGGACTTCGTACCTCAGCTGGTGATCGCTACGGTGACGCTCCCACTCGCGGCGTGGCTTTTCCGAACCAGGCTTTCGTGATCGTGTCCGCCGTGTCGAAACCGCAAGGGCTACGATCCCGGACAAATCGCTTCGAGATACGCCTTCAGGGACGTGTCGAGCGACTTCGTGGCGTGCGCCAAGGCTCTTATCGCGGCGGGAGGATAGGATGCCAATTTGCTGGCGAGCCCCATCGTTTCCGGCAAGAGGTCATCGTCCTTTGCGACCTGGTTCACGAGTCCGCAATCGCGAAATTCACTGGCTGTAAAAACACGATCTTGGAGCAACATCTCGATCGCGCGACCTTGGCCAAGGTAATGAGTAAGGTGCCACGGAGTCGCCGCCCCGACTGGCGTAGGCCGGTGAAGGGAGTTGTTGACGAATGTGGTGGACTCGGTGCAAATACGGTAGTCGCAACAAAGAACAAGTCCGAGCAAATCGAAGTCGACTTCTCCGGAGAAACTAATCAACACGAGAGCGTTTTGCTCCGACCTGTACTTGAGAAGTCGCGAGATGGCCGTCCGGGCACGGCTTACGGACAAGGGAACAGCATCTCGGTATCTCCATGTGTGAGATCCGCAGTAGGTGTCTTTGCTGGTGCGGTCCCAGTATTCATCTACAACCGCCGGCGAGCAATGGTCGGGTGGCACGTCTAGCCAAAGCACCGTTTGCTTGTTGCGCTCGGCTTCTTCCATGGCCTCGAACAGCGATGAGGACGTACTCAGGTCGCCGTCAAGAAACTCGTTGACTTCAGGAAGATGGATAACGGTGAGTTTGCCGTGTTCGTCAAATCGGAAACCAGATTTGGAAATCATCTAACACCTCCGGAGTGTTCACCGACAAAGTAACGCGCGTGGCCACCAACGTTGTTGCGGACGGCGGAGCGGATGCTCTCAAGGACCGTATTGAGGTTACGACAGAGATCTTCGATCGTTTGGTCAGGAACTGCTGCCCCCTCATGGGCGGCATTGAGCTCCGAGACGTAAGCGGCATGGTGCTTGTCGTGGTGGATCTCCATGGTTTGCGCGTCGATGTGCGGTTCAATTTCGTCGAACGAATGGGGTAGCGCGAGTACAGGGACTATCTCATTCGATGCTTATTCACTCAGTGGGCGAAAATAGATCAAGCTGCCGCTTGAACAGGTGCGATCTCACTCTTCGGGGATGTGACGCTTAAATCGGATTGCTGATGCTTGCTGCAGGGGTTGGGTAATGTTCAACGGTCACTTGTCGACATCCTGGCTGGGCTTCAGCCAGAACATCAGGACATAGAACAGGGGCAGCACCATCAATATCAGGATGGTCGACCCGATAAGACCTGACGCAACGGTTACCGCCATGCCTTTGTAGAACGGATCCCAGATCAGCGGCAGCATGCCGAGCACTGTGGTGCCTGACGCCATGGCGACCGGACGCAAACGGCTCACGCCCGCATCGAGCACGGCATCGTAGGGGTGAATGCCGGCGTGTTTGTTGACTTCAATTTCGTCGATCAACACGATGGCGTTCTTGATCAGCATCCCAGAGAGGCCGAGGAAGCCGAGGATCGACATGAACCCAAACGGAAGGCCAGTGAGCAGCAGCCCCGCAGTGACCCCGATGATGATCAGCGGCAGACAGAGGAAAATGACGATCGGTTCCCGGATCTGGTTGAAGAGGCAGATTAGAATGACAAACATTCCGGCCAAACAAACAGGGAACATCTTTGAGAGGGGCTCTTGCCCATCTTGCGAGCCTTCCAGTTCGCCCCCCCACTCAAGCTCGTATCCGGCGGGCAGGTCCATGCTCTCAATCTTCGGTTGAACTTCTTTCAACAGAACTGACGGCAACCCACTGGCCGGATTGCACTGAGCCGTGATCTCTCTTTGGCGGTAGCGGCGGTGGATCAGCGGGTCTTCCCAGGTTGATTGACCGGACCAATCCGTAATCACCGCGTCGAGCGGAGCTTGCTGATTGGTGATGCCACTCCAGGCGTAGATCTCCCTTGCGTCGAGATACTCCCGACGTTCGTTGGTCGCGCCTCTCACAATGATCGGCAGTAGGTCGTTCCGTTCGCGGTAGACGCCAACTGCCTGTCCGTCAAAATTCGTGTGCAGCGATTGGGAGACGTCATTGCGAGTAATGCCGACACGGCGGGCCACGGCCTCCGAGAACTCGGGACGCAGAACCAGGGTGCGGGAACGCCAGTTGTCGCGCACCGGCGTTCCTCCCGCGTCGCGCATGTACTGCTTGGCCTGCTCCGAGAGCTGTCGTAGTACCTGCGGATCGGGGCCGCGGAAGCGAGCTTCGATGCCATAGTCGTAAGGGGGGCCGTCTTTCCACCGTTCCATCACGTACTCGGCATCCGGAAACTCCTCCGCCAGGTAGACTTTCAGGCGGTCCATAATCCCCTGCATGTTCTCCTGGGCGTCGGCGACGACCACAAGCTCGCCAAAGCTCGAATTGGGATCATCGGGAGTGTAGGTCAACATGAACCGGATCGCTCCCTGCCCCACGAAGGTGGCGATGCGGCTGACGTGTTCTTCATCGGACAGATGTTGTTCGATGCGGCGCATCGTCTCCGACGTCTTTTCAATGTGTGTTCCCTGCGTCCGATAGAGACTCACGGTAAACAGCGGCTGGCTCGATTCGGGAAAGAAGAAGTTGGGGATGTAGCTGAATCCAATGCCGGCAGCGACCACAGCAGCGCCCAAGCCGGCCAATGAGATGGGCCAGCTGCGGATGGTCAGGTCGAGCACTCGGCGATAGGTCCGAAAAAAGCGATTGTCGTAGGGGTCCTTGGCTGCGGCGTCGGCCGCTGGCGCCTTGAGCATCCATACGCACAGCAGGGGGGTCACCGTAACCGCGGTCACCCAACTGATCATGAGCGAACTTCCCAGCACCCAAAACAGGGAGTTGCAGAACTCACCCACGTTCCCCGGAGCAAGTCCGATAGCGGCGAAAGCCAGCGACGCGATAAACGTGGCTCCCAATAGCGGCAATTGAGTTTGCCCCACTGTGTCGATCGCCGCCGTTTCGGCGTCGACACCTCGCTGCAGCTTAATCAGCACTCCCTCGACCACGACAATGGCGTTGTCGACCAACATGCCGAGTGCAAGAATCAGAGCACCGAGCGAGATCTTTTGCAGCGTGATATCGAACAACCACATGTAGATGAAGTCGCCCAGAATCGTCATCACCAACACGAGTCCGATCAATAGTCCGCTGCGCCAGCCCATGAACAACAGCAAAAGTCCGACCACAATGAGCACGGACTCCACCAGATTGACCATGAAACCGTCGACAGCCTTCGTAACGGTAGCGCCCTGGTCGTAAACGATCTCCACGTCGGGGCCATCGGGTGTCATCTCCTGCAGCTCGGCGAGGCGCTCCTTGACCGCATTGCCCATGTCGACGGCGTTTCCGCCTGCTACTGTCGAGACCCCCAGACCGATGGCCGGGGCGCCGTTGAATCGCATCAGCGACCGTGGCGGGTCAAAGTACCCTCGGCGGACCTCCGCCACATCGCGGAGGCGAATCACGCTATCGACGTCGGGCATCCCGATGAGCAAGTCGCCGATGCGTTGCTCCGAGTTGAGCGAGCCCGTGGGCTCGATACGTATGTATTCTTCACCGATTTCGACGTGTCCGGAGGGCTGCACGACGTCCTGCGAACGCAATAACTCGAAAATCGCCTGGGGCGGTACTCCCAACTCGGCCATCCGGGCCTGGTTGATCTCGACGAAGATGACTTCGGGCTGGATCCCCCAGAAGGAGATCTTGGCCACATCCTTGCATTGCAGCAGATGCTTCTTAAGGAACTCGCCATACTCTTTGAGCTGTTCGTAGGAGAATTCCTCGCCAGAGAGGGAGAAGAAGAGTCCATACACATCGCTGAAATCGTCGTTGACGATCGATGGGCCGGCCCCCGGAGGCAGTTCTCCCTGGGAGTCGTTCACTTTGCGGCGGAGCTTGTCCCAGATCTGCTGCAGATCGCGGTCGCCGCGGTACTTGTCTTTCATTTCGGCATGAATGATCGACAGACCGTCTTGCGACGTCGAGCGGATTTCCTTCAGTTCTCCCAAAGACTGAATTGTCTCTTCGAGCATATCAGTCACCTGCTGCTCGACCTCAGCGGCCGACGCACCTGGGTAAGGCGTGGTGACCACCACTTCTTTGATGACGAAGTCGGGGAACTCCAAACGCCCCAGCTGAGTATAGGCGTACGCCCCCATCGCGATCGTGATCACACTGAGGACAATCGTGGTTGTCCGCTGCTGAAGGGCGAACTTGGCAGGATTCATCACAGGCGTGGATGGAGAACAACGTTGTGAAACAGGGCGGAGATGCTGCGTCGAGGATGGGCGATGCTAACTGATTTTTCAGGACGGATTGGCCGGTACAGGTGCGCTTCCCGATCGCACCTTCACTTCGGCTCCATCATGTAGCAGCGAGGCGCCGCCGGTCACAACCGCCTCGTCCCGTGCGAGGCCTTTGCGCACTTCACACAAGTTTTCGCCAACAAGACGGCCAATCGTGATTGGCCGTCGTTCGACTTGATTCTCCGCGACAACCCACACAAAGCGATTTCCGCTTTGATCACTTCGAATGGCCGCCATCGGCACGATCAGAGCGTCCGCCGACGGAGCTTCGCTGGAAGCTGAAGAGAGCAAAAGGTCGACCACCATGCCTGGGAGGACATTCAGTCCCTTTGGCTTGGGCATGACAAAAGTAACCTGATACGTGCGTGTTCGCGGGTCGGCCTCAGTGTCAATTTCTTTGAACTGAGCAGCAAAGACCTTGCTGGGCATGGTAACCAGGCGCACCTCTGCGTCGAACTGGCTATCGAGCGGGCGATGTAGAATCTCCTTCTCAGGCAAAGAGACATCGACTTCCAGCATGTCAATATCGTGCAACGCGACCACGGTTTGGCCGGGCGCCACTTGTTCATGATTCTCAACCAACTGCCGGGTGACGATTCCTGGGAAGGGGGCCCGCAGGTCGGTATCGGAGAGTTGGTCGCGGGCGATCTTCAACTGCGACTCGAGGGCGCGGATGTCGGCCTTCATGGCAGTGATGTCTTCGTCGCGCGAACCAGTGCGTGCTTTCTGCAGTTCCTCGATTGCCGCCTTCAGGTCCGACTCCGCAGCCGTTAGAGAGGCTTTCGAGGCGTCGAACTCAGCTCGTGCGACGGCGTTGGAGTTGAGCAGCCGCTGGTTCCGCTCAAATTCGGCGCGGGCATACTCTTGGCGTGCGACGGCGGCCAGTCGCTTGGCGTCCAAAGCTCGAATGTCCTCGGCGCGGGCGCCAACCTCCATCGCCGCGAGTTTTGCCAGTGCCGAATCCAATTGCGCCTGGGCTGAAGCAACCGCATTCTCGTAGTCTCGTGGGTCGATCCGCATCATCAAGTCGCCAGCAGCAACCTGGGTTCCCGGCGCCACTTCCACGTTGACCAATGGGCCCCCTACTCGAAAGGCAAGCGTTGCCGTCTGGCTGGCGCGAAGCGTGCCTGGGTAACTGGCCGCCCGGTTGTAGGACTCGCTACGAACAGGAACGACATCAACACTCTGCGCTTTGCTTGCAGCTGACTGCTCGACGGAGGCTGAACTCGACGTGGACTCCGATTGAGCCGACGTGGCGCCGCTGCCCATCATGGCCCAAACAGAGGTCACCGCCGCTACCAGGACTGCAAAACCAACCGGAGCAACCCACCCCGCTCTGAAGCGAGCGGCTCTGAGACCTGTGATTATTCGTTTCATCGCTTTCTCTGATTTGCCTGGACAGCCTGCAATGTTCCGGCCATTGGTACTCGGCTACTTGCCTGCATTTTGGGGCGACGCCAGAATCCCGCTGACAAAGAAGTCTGTAATGAGTTCGACGCTCTCATCAATCGTCTTTGATTCCCCAAGATTGACGTAGTTATCAGCCACGGCCTGCATTCCGCCATAAATCAACGTGGCGTGGAACAGTGGATCGCACTTTCTGAAAACTCCTTGCTGGATGCCCTGGTGAATGAGTTGCGCCAGCGTAGGGGGGCCAGTCGACCTGCGAGGCGTCATCAACTGCTGTGTGGGTTGCTGCCCCATCAAGAAGCTAAAGAGCTTGCGCCGCGGTCCCAGATACTCCAGGATCTCACGAAACACCGCGCGGAGCTTTGCCACGGCGCAGTCCTTCGAATCCACAATCTGGTCGATGCTTTCATTGAGCGGTTCGATGGTCTTGTCAAACACGAATTCCAGAATGTGCGTCTTGTCTTTGAAGTAGTTGTAGAGACTTCCTTTGCAGATTCCCGCCTCGGCTGCGACGCGATCCATGGTGGCCCCGTCGAGCCCGTCTCGGGTGAGAACCTCGACGGCAGCTTCGTAGATGCCCTGCTTGACAGCATCTCTGCGGCGTTCCGTAATCGTTGGCATGACGGGAGTTCCGTGAAATCTGGGCGGGTGAGCGGCTTAAGATGAAAGTACAGTCAATAATATGACCGATCGGTCATTTTGTCAACTTCGCTTCACCGTGGATTGCGACAATCCTGTCCATTTGCTGGCATCCGCGATAAGTTTCGCACGATCCTGGCACAATTCTGGGCGTGTTCCCCACAGATGTTCGAATTAGTAACTAAGGAAAAGACCGATCGCAGCGCATGACAGCGGTGCTGTCGTGTCGCCGGGCCAGGGAAGGCTCGGCAGGCTACGCTATCGGTTCGGAGCAGATGCATGGATGCCAACCACTTCTTCGGTCCTACCCGTCGACTAACAGCGATGCTGCTGATGGCGGTGAGTTTATGTGCAACCCCTGGTTGCCTGACGCCACCCAGGCAATGGCTCAAGCAGCATCTGAAGGTGGGGCCCAACTACTGCCCTCCTGCGGTTCCTATCGCTCCCGAGTGGATTGACGCCGACAATCCATCGCTGGTCACGGCTTCCGGCAACTACAGCAGCTGGTGGCAAGTCTTCGGCGACCCGCTGCTTAACGCTCTTGAGGAGGAGGCCGCTGCCGAGAACCTGCAACTGCGTCAAGCGGCGATGCGAGTGGTGGAAGCACGCGCACTACTCTACACCGCACGAGGCACGCTTGGCCCGCAGTCTCAGCAAGCAACCGGAGGATTCTCCCGCATCAAGAGTAGCGAAACCACGGCCTTCCAGTTTCCGGTGCTTGAGTACGACCGGTGGAACGTAGGTTTCAACGCCTCTTGGGAACTCGACTTGTGGGGGCGTTTTCGCAGGCTCGTTGAGGCGGCGGAAGCCAATCACGAAGAGTCGATTTTCAACTACGACGACGTGCTGGTGGTGCTGCAGGCCGAGATCGCCTCGGCCTACGTTCAGATGCGGACGCTACAACAGCGACTCACTATCGTTCGCCGCAATGTCGAACTACAAGAAGAGACGCTCGGTCTGGCACAGACGCGGTTTGAGAATGGCCGCGTAAGCGAACTTGATGTGGCCCAGGCGTCGACCAATCTGGAAGCGACGCGTGCCACCATTCCGCCGCTGGAAGAGGCCATTCGCAAGACTCAGAATGCCCTGTGCGTGCTGCTGGGCGCACCCCCATTCGACATTTCCGCCGAGACGACAGCCGGTGCGATACCAACCGCGCCGGAACAAGTGGTGGTTGGCATTCCCGCCGATTTGCTCCGTCGTCGGCCCGACGTCCGCGCGGCGGAACGTCAGGTTGCCATCCAGAGCGCCTTGCTTGGCATCAGCGAATCGAACCTGTACCCGCATGTTGCTCTGACTGGTTCGATCGGCCTGGAATCGGAGAAATTCTCCGACCTGTTCCGTTCGGAGTCGCTCGCCGGATCCATCGGTCCCGGATTTTCGTGGGATATTCTGAACTATGGCCGCTTGATCAACGGCTACCGCGCGCAGGAAGCAAGGTTCCAGCAGGCGCTACTAGGCTACCGACAAGTCGTGCTTGACGCCGACCGTGCGACCGAAGACGCCATCATTTCGTATCTCAAAGAGAGGGAGACCATCGCCACTCTGCAATCAGCGGTCACTTCTGCCGAGCGGGCGGTCGAGATCGCCACGCTTCAATACAGCGAAGGCAAGGCCGACTTCCAGCGTGTGCTTGACTCCCAGCGAGTGCTCGTGCTTCGCCAAGAATTGCTGGCCAGCAGCCGCGGCCAGGTCAGCGAGAATCTTGTCAAGGTTTACAAGGAGTTGGGAGGTGGATGGCAGACTCGATACGCAGAAATCCCCGCAGAGAATCTACTTCCTGTCGCGTCCTTTTTGCCCTCTCAGCCAGCACCAGAGGAGTTGGACGCACCCCAACCTGAGATGCTTCCTGAAATCTCCCAGCCGAAGTAGAGGACAGGCCAAGCATTCCGCCAAGGTAGTTGACGGTCAAAGCCACGACCGCCTCCGCAATTCCTTAGGCCATTCTCATCGCCGACTGTTGTGGTCAGCGGGCTGACAGCCTCTTGAACACTACGCTGGAGGCTCACCCTGCCAACTCTGGGTGGAGCGTTGCCGAGTTCGATTCCGAAACCGGCCATTCAGCATCGTCGTGTTCGACGGCTTCGGGCTTCGCAACGGACAAGTAGAAAGAATACAGCACCGGAACGAGGAGCAGCACGAGAATCGTGGCGACGATCTCGCCGAAGGCGACGCTCGCGGCCATGGGGATTAACATTTGGGCCTGAAAGGATGTTTCCAGCAAGATTGGGGTCAGGCCGCCGACGGTGGTCAGGGTGGTCAACATCACGGGCCGGAAGCGGCGTTGGCCGGCTTCGAGGAGCGCATCGCCATCGCTCATATCCGTTGAGCGCTGGTGGTTGATGAAGTCGACGAGCACGATCGAATCGTTGATGACAATGCCGGTTAGCGCGACCAGGCCGAAGAGGCTGAAGATAGTTAGAGGCAGCCCCAAGATGGCGTGTCCCCAGATCGCTCCTATCAGTCCAAACGGGATGATGGCTAGGATGATGAGCGGCTGAATGTAGGACTTGAACTCGAACGCGAGCAGAACGAACATGGCCATCATGGCCACGCCGAATCCGGCAAACATGCTTTGAAATGACTCGCTCTGCTGTTCCTGCTGACCGCCCCAACGGACACGCAGCCCCGGGTATTGAGCCAGCATGTCGGGGAGGAAACTTGCCTTGAGGTCGTTTACGATCTCGCTTGCGTTCCCGGTCGATTCTTCGACATCCGCCGTTACGGTGATGCAGCGCTGCTGATCGATGCGGTTGATTTCTGAATAGCCGCGAACAACGTCAACCTGAGCCAATTCGCTCAAAGGTCGTTGGCTGCCGTCGCTGGTGCGTACCCGCATGTCGTCGAACCCCGTGATCGACTGCCGGTCTTCCTTGGGATAGCGCACCATCAACCGGACCTCGTGGCGACCGCGCTGCAGTCGCATTACTTCCTGTCCGTAATAGGTTGCGCGAACCGTTTCGGCGAGGTCCGCCGCGCGGACGCCCGTCGCCATCGCGCTGTCCTTGACACGGATTCTAAACTCCCACTTGCCCGGAGATGAATCGTCGGCGATGTCGAACACGCCGGGGTACTCGGCCAGTCTTGCCTTGCAACGTTCGATCGCCTCGGACAAATACGGAACGCCATCTCGGTTGGCCGTCAGCTTGAACTCAATGGGTGAACCGCCAGGGCCAGAGAAGCTGGCTCCGAACGACACCGACTCTGCCCCAGGAATCTCTCCGACTTCGTCACGCCACGCGGAGGAGATTTCGTCGCTGCGGTACGAGCGGTTTGATGGCTCGACCAACTCGACCTGCACGCCGCCAACGTGACTGCTCCCTGAAGTTGTCGATGCGGGTTGGCCCGGCGGACCACCATCGCCGACCTGATTCCCGACTGTGAGGTACGACATGGAAGCGATGTCCCCCTTGTCGGACTTCAGACGTTGGGCGACGCGCCAGAATGCCGCTTCAACTTGTCGCACCGCGTCGATGGTGACTGACTCGGGAGTCCCGTCGGGGAACGTGACCGACGCGCTGATCGACGTGCTGTCGAGTTTCGGGAAAAAGACAAACGGGGTCCGGCCCGAGAGGACCAGTCCCATCGATATGATGAAGAGCGACACGCAGCCAGACAGAAAGACCGTGCGGTTGCTCATAGCCCAGTTGAGTGCGGGGCGATAGATTGTGGCGACAACGAAGTCGAGCGCGGCCGAGGAAATCCGGTTGAGCCACTTGAGCGGTACAAGCAGCCATGACAGCACATAAAAGACGCGGTGCATAATGTGAAAGAGGACCCTGTCCTCATGCGCAAGGTGGCACGGCAGGATCGTCATGCACTCGATCAGCGACACAATCAGCATCGCGATGATCACGGTCGGCATCACGCAAATGACCTTGCCCAGCGTGCCGCTTACAAACAGCAGCGGCAGGAACGCGATGATCGTCGTAGCGCTGGAGGCGATGACCGAGGGCACCACCTCGACGGCGCCGTCAACGGCGGCGCGGAAAACCGACTTTTTCAACAGTCGGTGGGAGTAGATGTTTTCACCGACGACGATCGCGTCGTCGACCACCATGCCCAGAGCCATGACAAAGGCGAACATCGAGATCATGTTCAGCGTCTGGCCGGTAAGCACCAGCCACGCTGCGGTCCCCAGTAGCGAGAAGGGAATGCCCATCGCGATCCAGAACGCCAGTCGCAGTTCCAGGAACGCGGCGAGGACCAAGAAGACAACGATCAGTCCTTGCCAACTGTTCTTGACCAACAGGTCGATGCGGCCGCGGACTTCCACCGATCGGTCGCCCCACGTCTGCAAGCGGTATCCGGCGGGCAACTCGGCCGTCTCAACATATTCGTAGACCTTGTCAACCATCGCGAGCAGGTCTTCGCTCGAGTTCCGCATAACGGACAGCACCAAGACCGGGTGTCCGTTGATCTCGCTCATCGCGGCGGTGTCGGCAAAGCTGTCCCGCACCGTGCAAAGGTTGCCGACCGTGAGCACTGCCCCGTCTGGCTGCGTCAGAAGTGGCAGCGACGCAATCTCTTTGCCGGTGAGACGGCGGTTGTGTCCACGTAGTAGAACCTCCTGCGACCGTGACCGGATCGTGCCACCGGGCGTGTCGTTGTTCTCACGCCTGACGGCTTCGGCGATCTGCTGGATCGTGAATCCGTGCGACTGGAGTATGTCCTCCGAGACTTCGATGTCGATCTGATATTCCTTGTCGCCAGCCATTTCAACTTCGGAGACCTTGGGCAGCTGCAACAGGTCTTCGCGCACGTATTCGGCGACCTTCCGTAGCGACAATTGAGCCTGCTCGCTACTGTCTTTCGGTCCGACGACGCCGACACGAATCACCTGCTCGTTATGTTCCTGCAGTTTGACCACCGGGTCCTCCGCCAACTCCGGCATGCTGGGAATCCGGTCGATCGCCGACCGGACATCGTTCAGTACGCGGTCGCGGTCAACCACGTCGGTGCTCAGTTCGAGGGCAACGCTTCCCATTCCCTCCGCGGCCGTCGATGACACCTCGTGGATGCCGTGAACCGAACGCACCGCCTCCTCGATCTTCTGACAGATCCCTTCTTCGACCTCCTCGGGCGTCGCACCTGGGTACGAGACGGAGATCGAGATCATGTCGAGGTCGAATTCCGGGAACGTCTCGCGATTGAGCGACTGCAAGCAGAACGCCCCGGTCAAGATCATGCCAACCATGATGATGTTCATGGCGGGCGAGTTGGAGATCGACCAGCGAATGAATGGCCTCATCGCTCTCCCCGATGCTTGACCATAGAGCCATCCACCGGGGCGGCGAGCGGCGAGACGACGACTCGGTCGCCTTCCCGCAACCCGCCCCCGGCATACACGAGCACCTTGTCGCCTTCGGTGTGGGCGACTCGCACAGGCAGGTGACGCAGTTCACCCGTCTTGTACTCCGGGCTGCCCGGTGTCGTGGCTGTTGAGGTGAATACTGTCGGCTCGGTTGTCGTTGGGGCAGTCGTCGCCCCTGTGTCGGCGACAGGTACGACCGACCACACGTTGTTGCCGGGATAGAGGGCCGCTTCGGGAAGCTCGAGCAGTTTCACGCGTGGCGTGGCGTGAACCTCGAGCCTCACGAACATGCCGGTCATCAGCGATATCCGCGGTGATGCGCCCGGAGCCAAGGTCGCTCTGCTCTGCGACTGTCCCTGCGGGTCGCGAACGTACACGCGGCAGGCTACTAACCGCGTCAAGCGGTCGACTTCGGCGCCGTCGAAGTACTCGAGGCTCCCTTCCCAGGAATACTGCGCCCCATCGATCTCAAGCTTCACCGTGACGGGCGTCGGAGGAATGTGATAGGCACCCTCTGTGTGGTCGGCGGTACGAGAGGCCCCGGTTGATGCTGCGCTCTCCGGCATGTGACTCGTCGACCCACCGCTCCAGAGCCAGTTCATTTGCCGCATGTTCAGGCTACAGCGAATCTCCATCGTGGAGACATCTTGCACGGTGGCGACGGTGGCGCCGCGCTGCAGGAAGACGCCTTGCTCGACCGGCTCCTGCGTGATCACGCCGGCGATCGGTGACCGAACGGTGCATCGCTGCTGGTCGACGCGCGCGCGTTGCAACTGCACCGAAGCCAAGTCGCGCGCGCTCTCTAGCCGCTGACGCGTGGCCTTCGCGATGGTCAACTGGTCGCTCTCGGTTTGCAGGCTCGTGCGGGCTTGCAACACGTCCACTTGGGAGGCCTCGACGTTCGACTGAGAACTCGCGCGTTTGGCGAGCAGCTTTTCCGCTCGGGCCAGATCAAGGCGTTTGAGCTTGAGGGTTTCATCCGCGAGCGCGATTTTCTGTTCCCGGGACTCGATATCGAGTGCCAGTTCGGTGAGATTTGACTCCGCTTGCTCCAGTAACTCCTCAAGTCGGCGAATTTCCAGTTCGTAGTCCACCGACGCAATCTCGACGAGCACTTCCCCCTGCTGGACATATCGACCGATACGGCAGTTCTCCGACCGCTTGGCGACGACCCCCTCGACCTCAACGGGCACTTCGATCCGCTTGAACGGGATGACGACGCCATCCACTTCAAAATCGATGCCCCGATTGCTGCTGCTGACAATCGCTGCCTGAACTTCCGGGACGGATGCATCGGCTAATTCGGGGACCGGAGTGGGACGCGTGGCCTGCAGGTAAACGAACGTGGCAATGCTGCCGCCTAGGATGCCAATCGAGACCAATGAGCGAACAAGAACGGTCGTCAGGTTCTGCAGCAGGGTTGCCGACCCGGTTGGTTTCGGTGCGGCGTCAGGCGCCCCCGCGACTTTCGCTAATCGCGACTGGCCATCGATTTCCGCGGGGGAACTGTCGATGTCCGCGACGGGCAGTGGCGGGTGTTCTGTTCTGGCCATCGAGTGCCTCAAGAGCAAAGGCTCCGCTTGTCAGCGAAGCCGCAAACAGCGTCAATTCTCCCGCCTGAGCGGCAAGCCAGGGATCTGCCTTTTGAATTGACGCTTCCGTATCGGCATGGAATAATACACGTGTATTAAGTGTAGGGAGACCAACCGACTAATACAAGCGTATTACCGAGCGTGAATCGATGACTCAGGAGAATCAGACCACTCGCGAAAGGCTGCTCCGTGCCGCGATCGTGGCGTTCGCGGAAGAGGGCCTCGACAGCGCCAACCTGAGGGATATCTGCGCCAGGGCGGAGGTTAATCTGAACGCCGTCCGCTATCACTTTGGCGGAAAAGAGCCGCTGTACATCGCGGCTGTCGAGAGCGCCCACCGCACCATCGTCGGAGACCGCCACGCATACGATCAGCGGGGCGGAATGAGCGAAGACGCGCCGGAAGTCCAACTGCGAGAGATTATCGCCGGCATGCTAGCGGTTTCGATGAGCGAAATCGACAGAATGTCGCCCGAGGCGATGCTAATGCGGCGCGAAATGATGACGCCAACCGAAGCCACCGCTCACATGGCCCGTTCATACGTCAAACCGCGATTCGACTATCTTAACTCTGTCATCGCCAGGCTACTTCCTTCCGGCACGCCGAAGATTGAACAGCACATGCTGGCAATCAGCGTCGTCAGCCAGTGCTTCCACTTCAAGTTCGGTCGGCAGATGGACCAGCTCGTGATTTCCAAGAGCGAGTACCGGAAGTTCACGATTCCACGCCTGACCGACCACGTCCTCCGCGTCACTCTGGCAGCCATTCGGGACTATTCCGTGTCGAATGCCGAGCCTTCGACTCGATGACCTGACGGGGGGCTCAGTCTTCGATCCCACTCGAACCGAGTAGCTAGTGGACAGAGGCATGCCCCCTACGAGCGGCTCGACACCGGGGGCACATGCAGTCGGGGGCACAGAGTTCGGGTTCGGGTTTGCCGGGAGCCATCGTCGGGTCGCACGCGTAGCGAATCTTCGGGATGCACTCGTTGCAGCGGACTTCCCAGCCGCCACCGAGTGCGCGATTGATCTCGACCAGGCCTTGCGCAGTGCGCAGTTCAGCTTGAACCAATTCGGATTGGAGTGCAACGAGCGTTGCCTGGAGAGTGAAGACTTGGTTGTACTCGATCTCGCCTTCTTGCCACTGTATCTCACCCAGGCGCACTGCCTCCGTGGCTGCTTCAACCGCTTTCGTCAATTTTGCATATTGATGGCGTGCATAGAGGAACTGGGCCATCGCGTCTTCGACTTCTTGCTGCGCCGTCAACACCGTGTTCTGGTAGTTGGCGACGTCTTCCAGCAGGGCTTCTCTCTGCACCTGCACCAGATTTGTCAACTGACCGTAATTGAGGATGTTCCAGCGGAACCCAGGTGAAACCAAGCCAGTGCCACTTGTAGTCTGAAACAGGTCCCCAAGTTCAGCCGCGCTCAGGCCGAGCGATCCCGTGAGGGAAAACGTCGGGTACAAATCCGCCTTCGCGATTCCGATCTGTTCCGATTGCGCCGCCACACGTCGTTCGGCGGCGCGAATGTCGGGACGCCTTCTCAGCAGATCGGCCGGGATGCCCACGACAACCGTCTCGGGAACGATCGGTATGTCGCCGCTGCCAATGATCTCCATCAGGTCGCTTGGAGGAACACCGAGCAGCACCGACAGCCGGTTCTCCAGTTGGCGGCGCGACTCAAGCAACTGCGGGATTGTTGATTCGGTTTGGTAGAGGTTGGTCTTCGCCTGTTCAACATCGACAGCGGAGATCTTCCCCGCGTCGAGTTTTATCTCGTTGATATCGAGTGTCCCTTGCTGTATCTCGACATTCTGTCGAGCATACGCAAGACGACGGTCGACTCCGCGGATTTCCAGATAGGTGGACGCGACATCGGCAACCAACGTGACGAGGACATCGTCGAGGTCTTCGATCGTGGCCTCGTAGTTTGCGTTGGCGGCGAGTATCGACCGTCGAATGCGTCCCCAGAAGTCAAGTTCCCAGTTCAGGTCGAAACCGGTGTCCCAGGACGAGTTGTATCGCGGGATGCCGGGGATTCCGTTTACGCCCGAGGCATTTCCACTGCGCAAACTCCGCGAATAGGAACCGGAGTAGGTTTGAGTCTGAGGGAAGATCGTGCCAGTGGTTGCGTACCGCGCGTACCTCGCCTGCATCACCCGGTAGGCGGCCGCTTTCGCGCTGAGGTTGTTCTCGAACGCCGCGCCGACAAGCTCGTCGAGAATCGGGTCGTTGAACTGGCTCCACCAACGGCATTCCTGTTGCCGGTTGCGGGAGAATTGTGGTGTGCTACCCTCTTCCGCGGTTTCGTCAGCTTCGCCAGCCGTGTCACTGATCCAATCTCGACCATGTGGTGCGGACGGCTTAACGTAGTTCGGACCGACCTTGAGTCCGTTGTGCATCCACTGGCCCAAGCCGCAGCCGGACAAAGGTACGATCGCGACGGCAAGCATTGCCACGCAAAGCGATATTCGCTGTGACTGCACGTTACTTCTCAATCTGGTGACCGCACGCATGCCCGGGCTCGCTTACCTTGCTAGCGTCGTTCCGCAAGGCACGAACGACAGACCTGCTACGACCTTTCCCATCGGCAATATCGATACGTCCATTCCAAAGCAGCGCCCGGCGCCGCGCTGACTGCGCCAGGCACCAAGATCGGAACAATCGGACCCAAAGCCGCAATTTATGCAATTTGACAACCGGAGACCGTCCGAGCGGAGGCTTTTCGATTGCCTGTGGTGGCCTCGACTTATTGATAGCTGGTCCAGCCTGCGGTTACCCTAAGGCGCCCGGGGCGATGAAGCCGAGTCCACCTAACACTTAGATATCGTGAAGAGTTGTACAAGACGGTTGAGTCAGGCAGCAGTATCGATGAGTGCAACGCTTCCTCTTCGACTGATCGCCCATCTCTCGGACCTCATTCGGGGACCTTTGTTCCAGATCCCGCCGTTGTCCGAAAGTCGTGGGCTACCGCACCCAATGCGTCGTCTCTTTCTGGGACACGATGCTACAATGGCAAAGTGTCGAACCCCGCCTTGTGCGAGGTCACTTGACTTAGGAGTCGATGTCATGTCCGAACGCGACCAACTAAACGATTTGGTGGAAAGTCTGAAGCAGGAACGGGACGAACTGAAACTGCGGATGCACTTGGCGGGGATGGAAGTCCGCGATGAGTACGAGCGATTGTCGGGGAGGGTCAGCGAACTGAACGCGCAGTTCGAGCCAGTGCGCGAGGCAACTGAAGATGCGGCCGGCAACGTGTTCGCCGCTTTGATGCTTGCAGCCGATGAGATGAAGAACGGTTTCCAAAGGATCCGTCAGGCCGTCAAGGATTCGTAGCCCGCGAACGGGCCGAAGCCGAGGCTCGCGTTCCATCCGGCGCGATTGTCGCCTTGATCTAAGCAATGCACACGTCGCGAAATGAGCCAATCTAAGTCAAGCCGCGGTCGGGTGATTGTCACCTTCGGGCGGAGCTACCAAGCTCTCGCGGCCGTGCAAAGCCTGGGGCGCCGGGGCGTAGAGGTCGTTGTCTGCGACGAGGCGCCGATTATGGTGGCCGAGTTCTCGAAGTACACGGTTGGGCGCTTCGTCCACCCGCCGGCCAAGAAGAATCCACAGGCGTTCCTCGATTCGGTGCTGATGAACGTCGCTCGATTCGCGCCGGAGGACGAGTCGACGCCCTACGTCTTGATGCCGATTTATGAGCAGACCAGACTGTTTGCTGAGTACCGCGAGCGATTCGAACCGAGGATCAGGGTGGCCTCGCCCCCCTTTGACGCGATCGAGCAGGTTGACCCGAAGCACAAGCTGACCGCAACCGCCACGCGGCTCGGTCTGCCGATACCCAAGACGTGGCAGATCGCTAGCCACGAGCACCTGGAAGCGATCCTTCCGGATGTGCAGTTCCCTGTGTTCCTCAAGCTGCCCCATACCTCTGGGGGCCTTGGGTTGCATCGGGCTGAAACTGCGGTTGAGCTGCGCGAAGCATACCTCAGGACGCTAAAAGAATTCGACGTCACGTCTCCAGACCAGCGTCCCATCGTGCAGCAAGCCGTCCGTGGTGCCGACTACTGCGTGACCATGCTTCTCCAGCACGGTAAAGTGAAGGCGCATCTAACCTACCGCAACGTGAAGACCTACCCCTGGACCGGCGGTTCGGGGGCAATCCGCGAGACGGTCGAGGCGAAGCCGCTAGTAGATATGGCCAGCAGGTTGCTCTCAGCGCTGGAATGGCACGGTGTGGCCGAAGTCGATTTCATCTGGAACGGGAGAGACGATGGTAACGCTCACCTGATTGAAGTCAATCCGCGGTTCTGGGGTGGGCTCTTTCACACAATCGAATCCGGCGTCGACTACCCGTGGATGCTCTACCAGATGATCACCACTGGCGTCATCGACGCCCAGCCGGAGGGGGTGGTTGGCGCCCGCACGCAGGTCCCGCTATTCGGCGTGTTGGCGGCGATCAAGGACATCCGGCAGGACCTGCTGGAAGAGATGGAGCACCACTGCGAGCGAGGCGTAGAACAGATCAAAGACGGCGCAGTAGGGCAAGGTCTTAGGAGCATCGCCCATGGCATGCACCGGGGCATCGGCTTGAAGGAACGGCTCAAGCGGCTCCAAGAGTTCCTCAACGAGAATCGGAACGCTCGCACCGAGATCTTCTCCACGGAGGACCCCCAGGCCTGCCTGGGAATCCTCTTTGGCTTGGCCAGTCTGATCCGCAATGGCGAGCTGCCGGAGCAGTTTCGGAAGCGATGAATAGTGAATTGCAGAGGCCCCGGATTTGCATTTCGCTGGGACCTCACTGGGCCTACCGCTTCGGGCTGGACTACCTCACCTACCGTCGGGTGATACGAACTGCCGGCGGCCAATCGTTTACGACTTGGCCCCATGGGTCCGGCGTAACGCAGATCCCTCGTTTCGACGGGTTGGTGCTCGCCGGGGGGGAGGACATCGAGCCGGAACGCTACCTAAGACCCTCGGGTAGCGGGCAACCTGACTTCCACCGGGACACGTTTGAGCTGGAGCTCGTCGCCGCGGCTCGGTCGCGCGGGGTTCCGATCCTGGGGATTTGTCGCGGGTGCCAGTTACTGAATGTCGCTTTTGGCGGGACGCTGAGGCGCCTTGACGAGGACCACCGGCACCGACGGCTCGTTGGTTGCTTCAAGCACCCCGTCGTGATCCGTCGCGACAGCAGGCTACATTCGATTCTAGACGCTAGCCGACTAAAAGACGTGCGGAGCCTGCACCATGAAGTGGTGGACCGACCTGGCCGCCACGTTACGGTTGTCGCCAGGGGCCCTGACTTTGTCGCCGAGGCGATAGAATGCCACGCCCCAGACAACGACCGCTGGTGGTGCGTGGGCGTTCAGTGGCACCCTGAGTTGCTCCCTTGGCGCAACCGTGACCAAGCATTGTTGACGGACTTCGTCCGGTCGAGCAATCAGACAGCGGGGTGAACCCAAGTTTTTGATCTTTGCGACGCCAATGAGCTGGTTAGATTCTCTGTTGCACTGTTTTGAGAAACTGTTTTCTGAGGCGTGAGGCGGGCGTCGCCAGCAGCTGGCGGATTCGCCGTGTTGATGAGACGAAACCAGGAGATCCTTTTTCTTTGACGCCATCGCCTCTTTCATAGAATCACCCGACAGGTGTAGCGTTCGAAGCTTACGTGCAGCGTTCTCATCCGAGATGTGACACCGCTGCGAATTCTGCGGGGACCTTAGCCGCATCGGCCGATGAAACCGCGTGCTCTAGGAATTCGCTATTCGTGGTGTCGATGGCTTTCACATCAGCAAGCCAAGAAGGCATTGCGGTGTTCGTAGATCGTCTATCGCTTGAAGAATGCCTTGGCCGGTGACGCGAGCAGTGAAGTCTCACCCATAGGGACGATATGTAAGACTCGAACATCTCTCAGACAACCAGTCGTGTAGGGCATCCGCTCCGGCTTCGCCAAAGACGTGGTCTTTGGACGCTCGATGCCATGAGACAGGAGTCGATTCATGCCGACTTGCCTTCTTCCGCTTTCGCTTCCGATTCTGTCTCGACGTCGCGTTTGCGGGAGACCTTGTCAGAGCTAACGTCAGCCTCGGCGGACGTGGATTCTTCAAACGCGGGCTTTTCACTGGACGTCTCCCGCGGTTTGTTGTCGCTCTCTTCCGCTTCGCTGCGTCCGTTCGCTACGATCTTGTTACGTTCTTCAGCCTGCGCTGGTCCGTGTGAACTGGACGTTGCGGATGGCTGCAAATGCAGTGCAGAGTTCGGCTGAGCTGCGAATCTACGAATCACAACATAAAACACGGGCGTCAGAAACAGCCCGACGAGCGTGACGCCGACCATTCCGCTGAAAACAGCCGTGCCGAGAACTCGCCGCATCTCAAATCCGGCTCCGGTGGCGATCAAGAGCGGAAAGACACCTAGAATGAACGAAATCGCCGTCATCAGAATCGGCCGCAAGCGCAAACGGCACGCTTCGACGGCCGCGTCAAACCGGTTCTTGCCAGAGTCTTCTTCCTGCTTCGCGAACTCGACGATCAGAATCGCGTTCTTACACGCCAAACCCACCAACACGACAAAGCCGATCTGCGTGAGGATGTTGTTGTCCATTCCACGCAACCAAATACCAGCAAGCGCGAACAGAATGCAGAGCGGTACAATCAGAATGACCGCAAGTGGCAATGACCAGCTTTCGTATTGAGCCGACAAGGCCAAGAATGCAAACAACACCGCAAGCGGAAACAGGTAGATCGCAGTGTTGCCAGCCATCTTCTGCTGACGCGAAAGATCAGTCCATTCGTACCCGAATCCATTGGGCAGTTTTGATTCGGCGAGTTGCTCCATTGTACTCAGCGTTTGACCGGTGCTCACGCCGGGCAGTGCGCTGCCGCTTATGTCGGCCGCCGGGTACATGTTAAATCTTACGAGTCGATCGGGGCCGGCAGACCGTTTGACGCGGGCGACGGAACCGAGCGGAACGACCGCTCCATTGCCACTTCGAGTTCTCAAGCGGAGGATGTCCGTTGTTTCGTCGCGAAAGTCGGACTCGGCCTGCACTGTCACGCGGTAGGTGCGGCCGAGGTAATTGAAGTCGTTCACATACAACGAACCAAGGTAGACCTGCATCGCCTCGAAGACGCTGCTCATCGAGAGGTTCAACATCTGCGCTTTCGTGCGGTCGATTTCGGTCGAGACTCGTGGCGCCGCCCCGCGAAAGTTGGTGTACGCCAACGCGATTTCAGGTTGTTCATTGGCGTCCGCGACCATCTCCATCGTCGCTTGATTGAGTGCCTGCACCCCAACGTCTCCACGATCCTGCACGTACATCTTGAATCCGCCGCCGGTGCCGATGCCTCGAACAGGGGGGGGCGGAATCACAAACACATGTGCTTCCTGAATCGCCGACAGGCGTTGCTGCATCTGTGCCATGATCGGGCCGACGCCGAGTCCCTTCTTGCTCCGTTCGCGCGAGTCCTCAAGAATCACAAACATCGCAGCGACGTTCGGCGCGGCGGCGAACGTCGCACCAGAGAAACCCGAGATGGCGACAACATCGCGGATGCCAGGCGTCTTGCTGAGAATCTCAGATGCCCGCTGCGTTGCATCGTCGGTTCGTGCCAGCGATGCTCCGTCCGGCAATTGCATGCTGACAATGACAAAACCCTGATCCTGCGGCGGGATGAAGCCGGTGGGAACTGCTTGAAAACCGTAGCCGGTGAGACCGATCAGCGCGACATAGAGCAGCAGGGCAATGGCGCTGAGACGAAGGACTTTCGAGACGGCTCGCGAATAGAGGTTGCTT
The DNA here is from genome assembly GCA_002702655.1 of Planctomycetaceae bacterium. GTDB lineage: Bacteria > Planctomycetota > Planctomycetia > Pirellulales > Lacipirellulaceae. Next base: position 20,428 of record PABB01000006.1, on the reverse strand, counting down.
CCCCAATTGAATACCTTGTTAAAGAGCCGGAAGAACCAGCCGAACAATAGATCGAGGAGGCGGTCGAACCAATGGGCCTTGTTGTTGTTCGGTTTGAGTAGGATCCCACATAGCGCGGGACTGAGCGTCAGCGAAACGAAGGTAGAGATCGCGGTCGAGATGGAGATGGTCAACGCGAACTGGCGATAGAACTGACCGCTGATACCGGATACGAACGCAGTCGGAACGAACACCGCGATCAGAACGAGCGTCGTCGCGATCAGGGCCGAATTGACTTCGGTCATTGCCCGATGGGTCGCTTCCTTCGGCGACAGTCCTTCGGCGATCAAGCGCTCCACGTTTTCGACGACCACGATCGCGTCATCGACGACGATGCCGATCGCCAAAACAAGTCCAAACAACGACAGGCTGTTGAGGCTCAATCCCAGGACCTGCATCATGGCGAAGGTTCCGATCAGTGAAATCGGGATCGCCACAACGGGCACGATCGTTGGCCGCCAGCCTTGCAGGAAGAGGAATACCGTAAGAACAACGAGCGCTGCGGAAATGAGCAGCGTCGTGAAGACTTCGTCGATCGATTCTTCCACAAAGTCGGTTGGGTTGTAGGCGATGCGATAGTCGACGCCTTGTGGAAACTCGATTCGCAACTCCTCCATCGCCGCCTTGACTTCTGCCGCCGCATCGACGGCGTTGCTGCCAGGTCGCTGGAACAACAACAGAGCGATCGCCGGCTGGCCGTTCAGGTAACTGTTCTGAGCGTAGTTCTGTGCTCCGAGTTCCACACGTGCGACATCCCGAACACGTACCACCTGACCATCGGTCGTGCGTTTGACGATGATGTTGCGGAACTCGCCCGGATCTCGAAGGCGCCCCTGAGTATTGACGCTCAACTGAAACGCGCCTTGTTGTTCGATCGGCGGCTGCCCGATGGTTCCCGCTGCGACTTGAACATTCTGCTGACGGATCGCAGCCACCACGTCCCCCGGCGTCAGATCGAGAATCGCCATTTTCTCGATGTCCAGCCAGATTCGCATGCTGTATTCGCTGCCACCTGAAATTGATATGTCGCCCACGCCATCCAGTCTGGCTAACACGTCGCGAACACGCAGATAGGCGTAGTTGCTCATGTAAAGCTGATCGCGACTGGAATCGGGCGAAATCAAATGCACGAGCATCAGGAAGTTCGGCGACCGCTTTCGGGTCGTGACACCTATTTGCCGGACTTGTTCTGGCAATCGAGCCTCGGCGATTGAGACCCGGTTTTGCACGAGTACTTGAGCATCGTCCAGATCTGTTCCCAGCTCGAACGTCACCGTGAGTTGCATTGTGCCGTCCGCTCCCGATGACGATTCCATGTAGAGCATGTTGTCGACGCCGTTCATCTCCTGTTCGATCGGGGTGGCGACCGTGTCCGCGATTGTCTCCGGCGTCGCTCCTGGATAGCTGGCCGCGACGCTGATAGTCGGCGGAGCAATTTCCGGGTACTGAGAAACGGGCAGCGCGAAGTAGGTGATTCCGCCGACAAGCACAATCAGGATCGACAGCACGGACGCAAAGATCGGTCGGTCGATAAAGAAGTGGGAGAACTTCATTCTGCCGACTCCTCTGCGTTGCTCTCCGTTGATTCTGGTTCCTGAGTGTCACTCGACGGCAGCGCGTCTGGCGGATGGGTCAACCAGTCTTCACGTGGAATCGGCTCGTAAGAATCGGGCAATCCATCGTCGACGACCTGCAGAGTTTCGACTTCCGGATTGACAGTCGCGCCAGGTCGAACACGTTGCAGACCGCGAGTGACAACTTGCTCGTCGCCCGCCAGCCCACTTCGCACGACGCGCAGACCGTTGACGATCGGCCCCAGCTCGACGACCACTAGATCGACCTTTTTCTCGTCATCGACGACCAACACAAACTGTTGTGATTGATCCGTTCCAACTGCCTCGTCGGGGATCAGCACCGCTTCGTGACTGCCGCTGCCGGGAATCCGAAGCGTTGCGAAGAGGCCCGGAACAAGGTTGATGTTCGAGTTTGGAAAAATCGCCTTCGCTCGCATAGTTGCGCTGTCGGGGTCAAAGCGATTGTCGACAAAGTCGATGTGTCCGACGTGTGGGAAGCCCTCCTCATCAGCCAACGCAAGGTAGACCGGGAACTTAATCTCACGAGCGCTCTCACGCGTTCCGGCTTGACTCAGACGGGTGTACTTCAGCACTTCCGCTTCGCTCGCATCGAATGTGCAATGAATCGGATCAAGCGATGTGATCGTGGTCAGCAACGTTGACTGAGCCGAACCGCCGCTGATGAGGTTTCCGTCCGTCACGCGATGGTCACTGATCCGGCCCGCTATTGGCGCCCGAATCTTGGTGTAGCTTAGGTTTAGCTCGGCAGTCCGCACGGAAGCCTTGGCGGTCTCTACGGCCGCTGAAGCGGCTGTGATGGCAGCCTTTGCCTCGGCAACGGCAGCCTTCGTGCCCTCGACGTCAGCTTTTGCTTGCAAGTACTCGCCTTCGCGAATGTCGACTTCTTCCTCCGTGACTGCGTTTTGTGCTCTGACCGAACGTGCACGTTGAACTCGCCGTTCTGTCAGGTGTCGGTTCGCAATCGCCTTGACAAGCTGCGCTTCCGCCCGCGACATCGACGCCGTTGCTTTGGAGAGTTGTGCGCGAGCCTCTTCCAGCGTCGCCTCCGCGCTGTCGAGTGCAGCTTCAAATTGTCTTGGGTCAATTACAAACAGCAGGTCACCCTCTTCGACAAGCTGCCCTTCGGAGAAGTGAATCGATTGCAGATAGCCGCTAACACGAGCACGAACTTCGACGAACTCTACAGGTTCCAGCCGAGCGGTGTATGAGTCCCATTCAACGATCTGCTTTGTCACGGGCGTGGCAACTGTGACGACAGCAGGAGCCGCAGGGGGACGTTTTTGGTCAACGCTGTCACACCCGGCGAGAACTGCAGCCACGAGCAATCCTCCTAACCACGTAGTCGATCTCGCCAAAGGTTCGATTTCTCGGCAATGACGGCCAGAAGTCTTGGCGGCTTCAGCTTCGATTGGATTTTCGTTTGTCGATTTCAATCAAGACGCTCCTTGTGGTCATGGAATGCCGTTGGCGGGGCCGTTGTCGACATTCAAGACGGATAGACACTTAGGTTTCGCAACGTCTCGAGCGTCTGCGTCTTGTTGTAAGATGTGTATTCTGCATCGGCCGCGGTCGTATCGATCCGATCGAATGCCCAAGAGCAAGTCGGAACACCTCTGGTTGTCGCAATCCGAGGGCGATCCATGCGAGATGCCTATAACAATTCGAAACCGGAGTGGATCGCTGATTCGATCGTGCGTTGCTACGGCTCCCCCTCCAAGGTCAGGCAACGGAGATAACCAGCTTGCCCGTAACGTGGCCTTTTCCGCTGAGCGCATAGGCGTCTCTGGCTTGCGCCAGCGGAAACACTCTTTCGACGTGAAGGCGCACTACACCTTCGGAATAGAGCCGCGCGGCTTCCGCAAGTGCGCTTTCCGGATGTTCCAGAGGGTTGGTGGAGAATTGCGCACCATGCTGGGGTGCAGAGAAGTCGGAAAGGGAAAGAACTCGCGAAGGCTCCCCGACAATCTCGATCAGCTCGGGAATATTCCCCGAGCCGGCCAGATCCAGCGCCGCATCCACCCCCTGAGGCGCGAGTTCGCTTACTCGATCGGACAGCCCCGGCCCGTAGGTTGTCGGGATGGCGCCGAGTCCACGTAGATAGTCATGCTTCGGTTCGCGGGCCGTTCCGATGACGGTAATCCCGCGATAGCGCGCGAATTGGATCACGGCCGATCCGACGCCGCCCGAGGCGCCACTTACCAGCAGCGTTTGCCCTTTCTTCACACCAATCTGGTCGATGCTGCGCAGCCCGGTTTCCGCAACCACTGCCAGGCCCCCGGCGACCTCAAATGACATGCAATCTGGCTTGGCTGCCCAGCTGGAAAGCACAGCATGTTCCGCCAGCGTATTGCTGCCGAGTCCAAACACGGCATCGCCGGCCGCCACGCCCGTTACCTCCTCGCCAACCTCGTCAACGATCCCTGCAGCTTCGAATCCAACCCCGGAGGGAAATTCGATCGGCATGAAATCGCGGAATAGCCCGGTAAAACGTTTCCAATCCGCAGGGTTGACTCCAGCGGCGCGAACGTCGATTCGAACCTGTCCGGCCCCGGCATGCGGAGCGTCGATGTCGACGGCCTTCAGAACCTCGGGGCCCCCGAATTCATCGTATTGGATTGCTTTCATGATAGTGGCCTACTTGAGATCAATGACATCATTCATGTCCATTTCTTCTTCTGAAAAAGGTTGGCTGGTTTCACAGATCCTCTTCACGAACGTACTCGGCAACCGTCATAGGATTGATTTGCGGATAGCGATCATTGGCAATCGAATGAAGCTTGACCTTTCCCGATAACATCGCTCGCCAGTACATCGGAGGCAGCCAAGCGTAAAAATTCTCCGGCTCAGTTTCCCTGCGGTGGAGGATCTCGCTTTCGAGGTCGGCCTCAGTTCCCATCTTCTTCACCGCGACAGATTTTCTGGAGCCATCCTCATACGCTTTCACCAGTTCATGGAACGTCAGACTGTCGCCTGCGAATTGAATGGTGCTCGGAACGGGCTCGTCATCGACCGCTACCTCGGCTGCAAACCGCGCGGCGTCACGATAGGTCGTGAAGTCCATTTTGGCGTCGCCGTCGCCCCACAGGTACGCATGGCCCGCTTTGAGGTCGAACGCGCCCAAAAAACCAAACAGGATCGTGCGGTCAGTGAACGCACCGATCTGGATCTGCACAAGCTCCACGTCGCCACGCAGATCTTCGGCCTGGCGTGCGAACTTGCGGAGGATGTCCGTATTGAAGTTCTCGCCCTCGTCGAGACCGGAGATGTCGTAGGAGAAGTACGAGGGAATGAATCGATGTACGCCCGCACGTCGCGCAGCTGCGAGCAATCGAAGCTGACCTTGGATCATGGCATCCGGTCCAATCACGGCAGAGATAACTGTAGACGCGCCATTCATGGCCTGGTCCAACTGTCCTTCGGTTTCCTCGTCCAGAACGTCGACTTCGAAAATCTCGACGCCTTGTTCGCGCAGAGCCGAAACTTTGTTGACGCTTGCCGGGCGCACGAGCACCCGCAACTTTACGTCCGGCTTGGCCAGAAGGGACTGGGCGATGAGGGAGCCCAGATGCCCCGTTGCCCCGGCCAGCACGATGATCTTGTTGGTGTCCGACATCTTCTTTGTTCTCCGCGTTCCTGTTCTGGTTTCTGCCGGCGTTAAGAACCGGACAGAAAACCTAGTCGAGTTTGGCACGGCATTTGCGCCGCAAGAGAGCAACATGACTCCCAAGGAGGTTGCTATGTCGGACGCTCGAATGCCGCAGGAATATTACGAAATCGTTGTGCATCACTTGCCGCCGGAGGAACCGGTCGGACCTGACGGCGGTCGTCCTCAAATCAAGAATGAAACCGCTCTGCGGGTGATCTGGTACGTGCTGTCGACCGGCGTCCGATGGCGAGACGTGCCGTCGGAAATGGGTTGCTCGGGTGAGACGGCGCGAACTCGTCTTCGCGATTCGGAGGAATTGGGAGTTTGGGATCGCGTCCACGTGGACCTGCTTCGGCTGCTGCGTCGAGACGGAAAGTTGGAACAGGACACGGCCATCATCGACAGTGCTCAAGTTCGGGCCTTCGGAGGCGGAGACCAGACCGGCCCGAGCCCGGTCGACCGCCGCAAGCCGGGCACGAAATATACGCTGATGGTCGACCGAAACGGCGTTCCGCTGGCGGTTCGTCTGGCCGGCGCCAATCGCAGCGATCACCGCGAGATCTTGCCAATCATCCAGGACCAATTCCCAGCGGTCGGGGGCCAGCCGGGCCGTCCGCAGACCAAGCCTGACGAAGTCTACGCCGACGCCGGATACGACAGCGAGACGACCCGCGAGGTGCTGCGCTGCTTGGGCATCGAACCCTTCATTCGCAAGCGCGGCGAGCAGCATGGCAGCGGGCTCGGACGCGTGCGTTGGGTTGTCGAACGATCGCTGGCATGGCTCAAGGGACTTCGTCGCTTGCGCCTTCGATATGACCGGAGCGAGACCGTAATTCACGGCTGGGCCGCGATGGCGATGAGCGTCATTAACTTCCGCCTGTGGCACAACGACATCCAACTCGCAGGATAACAATCGCCGACACCATGCCGGCCTTCACCGGTCGCCTAAAAACCAAGTTTTCTGTCCGGTTCTAAGGCAACGCCGGTCATTATTCTCCGAAGAAGTCAAGCAGTGCGTTTAGCAAGGCTTCGGGCTTTTCCTCGGCCGGGAAGTGGCCGCACTCCGGGATGATCAGAGACTCGACGTCTGTCGCTAGGCTCCGCAGCTCCATCTCGACCAGAGGCCCGCAGGCCAGCGCGCCGGAAAAGGCGAGAATCGGCACGGAGACGTTCGTCTTCTTGTGGAGATAGACTTGGGGGATGGTCTCGTCCATCGCGCGGTAATATTCGAAGCCTGCCTTCAGGGTTCCGGGCACTCGGCGAAGCTGCTCGATATAGAAGTCGCGTGCATACTTCGGTACGGCGTTCTCTGAAGCGGCTTTGGTCGCGAACTGATAGCCAAAATAGATATGCTCGCGACCCTCGACCAGCCGCTCGTTGACGTCAAGGGCGCGGTTGAATGCGAAGTGCCACAGAAAATCGCTCATCCACCGCTCGTCCGGGATCATTTGCGGCGAAGGAGACGCACCAGGGATCGTACCTTCTCCCAGTGCCATTCGCCTGATCCGTTCGGGATGCGTGGACGCCATCACGTAGCCGACCATGACTCCGATATCATGCCCGGCAAGGACGAATCGTTCATGCCCAAGCACGTCCATCAACTTAAACATGTCGCGCGCTAGCGAGTTGACATCGAAACCATCCGCAGGCTTTTCGGAAATGCCCAGGCCGCGAGGATCGACTGCAATGACTTTGAAATGCTTACTGAGTGGGAGCATCAGGTAGCGCCAGGCGTACCAATTCTGAGGCCAGCCGCAATGCAAGAGTAAGGGCTCTCCCTCGCCCCCGATTACTGCATGCAAGCCAACATCACCAGTGTCGATGTGATAGCTCTCAAATGTGTTCTTAAACCCGTCTGGGAGCTTCGGGACATTTGCAACGGATCCAAATACGCAGTTCGGAACAATGCGTGTAGAAGCGGATTTCATAGACCATGCCTCGCTTTGGCTATTCAGTGTGCTGTTTGTAATCTTGTGTTCGTCATTGTTCTTCACGCGGTTTTGATTCACGAGACTTCAGTCCGGTGCTTGCAGGCCCTTCAAGAAGAACTTCCAGATAGAATCCACGATTTCAAAAACAGGCCACGGTCCATCGCGTTTGACATAGTTGTCGGCAACGCCATGAATAGCCCCGTAAATGAGCGCAGCGTGAAATTCGGGATCGCACTCGCGAAACTCCCCCTGCTCGACAGCTTTAGCGATTAGTTGTTCGAAGAAGGGAGGGCCACTCGAGTTGCGGGCGCTGCACAATCGGTGGATCTCATGCTGGCCGAGTAGAAAATCGAAAAGTTTTCTCTTGCTGTCGATGTAGTGAAAGACCGCGTAGAGGATCGCACGCAACTGTTCAGTCGAAGAGTGATCCGACTCAATGATTGAGTCGACCTCAGCGTCGAGTGGCTCGATTGTGCGATTGAAAACGTATTCGAGGAGTTCGGATTTGTCGGCGAAATAGTTGTATAGGCTTCCCTTCGCTGCACCTGCTTCCTCCGCCACCTTGGACATCGTTGCAGCATCAACGCCAGACTCCTCAATCACGCGGACGGCGGCCTCGTAGATCTCATTTCGCACCCAGTCCTTCTGCTTTTCAGAGATTTTTGGCATGAGAAGTCTCCTTCGCACCAAAGGTGTCCGCACGGCCAGGGAAATGACCGCGTGGTCATTTTGGGTGCTGCGCGAGAAAAGTCAAGCGTAGCTGTCAAAAGCAAGTGGGGAGAACGGTGGCGTGTCGCTGCAACGAGCGGAAAACACCCGACCTGTGACCGGTCGGTCATTTGTCAGAACATGCACCTGACGTGCCCCCTCCCCAGGCGGGGGCTATTGAGGCTCTCTTGCACTCATCGTTCCCGTGCAATGGCAGTAGTTGCCTCGCAGTTTGAATAGTGGCTTTCTACAGCGGTTGGGCCAACCTCGGCATATTAGATCCACCGCCAACTCGCTGAGGTTTCGTGCGGGACTCGACACCGCCGCGTCCTAGCGAAGTCTCTTCCAGCTTGCGGGTAGTGCAACCGCCTGTATGAACGAATCGTATGCTTGCCTCACGAGGCCGAATAGCGACTCGACGTCCGCCTTGGTGGCCGGGACGTAGTTCAATTCGTCGAGTACGATCACGTCAAACACGGCGAGTTGACGGCAGGGCCCCAGCGAATTCTCCTCGTCGCGTGCTTCCAGGAGCACCGGTTGCTCGATACCGGCAAGGGCGACAACTACCCGGGTGCCCTGTGGCCGCCCGAAACGCTCACCGAGAAATCATCAGCGGCAGCGGCACGCGACTTAGCAACGAGCGCGTGATACCTCCAAAGAGCATCTCCGAAGTCGGCGCCCGGCTGTAGGCGCCCATGACCAGAAGATCGGCCGCGGATTGAGTCGCTTCGTCGAGGATAACATCCACCTTTGGCTTGCCATGAGCTTCAGCCAAGCGGAGAGTCGAGGCAATTCCGTGGTGCGCGAGATGCTGGACGACGTCATTGCCAGGCTTTGCTCCGAAACGTCCTGGATCGCGGTCGCCATCGATCACGAGCACGGTGACGGTTTGCGCCGCGTGAAGAAACGGCATGGCATCGTTGACTGCGCGCCTCGCTTGCCGACTGGCGTTCCAGCAGATCATAACGGAGTTCTCAACTGTTTTCTCGGCCCAGCTCGCCGGTACCAGCAGCACCGGCGTTCCCGTGGTCCAGAGCACCTGTTCGGCCGACCAGCCTGCCGGCAACTCGGCGAGTTGCGGGAACGCCAGGACGATCAAATCGACGTGCAACGTCCGCAAGGTCGTCTCACAGTCGCCGTTATCCCGCCAAGCGATACGAAACTCTGAACCCAAACCCTGCTTCTGAGTGAGCGTCGCGAAATGTCGGGCTGCGAGCAGCGTTTGCTGCTCGTCGTGCCGCTGATGCGCGGACACGACCCTTCGGATCGCTGACCTTCCCCGTACAAAACCTTCCGCGATGGATTGAGAGTCCCTGGCCAGCCCGTAAACGCCCACCAAGTAAGCACTATGATGCCGCGCTAAGGCGGCTGCCTGCTCGCCGATTCGACGCCCCGCGGTAGTGGCATCGAGAAAGACTGCAATATCCTTCCAACTCGATAACATGCTCGAACTTTCGGTCAAGCGGCCCCTCGTTTCTCGTAGGTTCGTCCTGCATCGACCGCCCGGTCCGGCAACCAGCGGCGGTACTGCCATTGGCGTCTCCCATCCACAGACCTACCGAGGCATCGGCGCCGACTCACTACCCAACCTCCGCTATCTTCCTAGGGGAACCCCAGGACCGCAGTGCTTGATTTCCCATAGTCGCACTAAGTCTTCGCCGGAAACGTCGAGGTCGCTGTGGTGAACGTCCGTCCGACCGGGCGGAGTCAATTCCATTAAATAAGCGTCTTCATCGTTGAGCAGATAGCTCGGCAAGATCCTCACCGCTCGGAACCCGCAATGGCGAAAGAACATCTGCGCAGCGACATTTCTTTCGGCCACCTTGGTCCGGATTCCTAGCAAATAATCCGCTGTACGGCGCACTACGTTTGCTACCATCCGCGTCGCTGCGCCCCGACGCCGATACGCCTGACAAACAACGCAGGCGTGCAAATCAGCCCACTGGGAATCAACCCCAAAGACCACGTAACCTACGACGAGACCGCATTCTTCGAGCACCAGCGCCACAGAACTAGGGGCTTCTAAGTGTTCGACAAAATCTTGTTCGGACCAGGGGTATCTGAACGAGTCTGCTTCAATTCGCAGAACCTGTCGCAGGTCGCGCCGGCCCATCACGCGAGTGCGTTCGTCACGTCGGGTCGCTGGACTTGTTCTCATGCGTATGTACCTCGTCTTCTACCTGATTCCGACGTTTCGGAAGCCTGGACCGGCGTTGCGCGATAGTGGAATCTCGACCATGACACAAGTGCCTTTGCCGCGCTGACTATCGATTTCAACTGTGCCGCCGAGGGAGTCGGCCAGCTGTCGGATCTTCTGGAGCCCGCGCTGGCCCGAGTTCTCGCGTTGCCTATCGAAGCCAACGCCCCAATCTTGAACCTGCGCGCATAGAACTCCATCGTCCTGCGCGAGTCCCACGAACACGCGCTTGCTCAGGCTGTGTCGGCAGGCATTCTGCAGCAACTCTTGCACAATCGACAACGTTGCCTGCTCGAGTGTCGGCGGGATCTCATCCGTCACCAGATCTCCCCAGAATTCGATGGCGGGATTCTCGGCTGTCAGATGATCGACAATCAACTGATTAACGGCCGTCTTGAGATCGGACGCCGATGGCTGCGATTCCGCCAGAACGCCGGATTGAAGCGATTGATGGCGAACGCCGCCAATCAAACGACCTCCCCCCACGTGATTGCCATTGGCGGCGCTGGAGGGCATCGGTATCAACCACCTGTCACGAGTCCGGTTGTTTGGTGCGGAACAGTTCGTCGTCTGGGGATCTGGCGTAGCGCGCCCAGTCTTTTCGGAAGTCGCAAACTCCAGCGAGTCGCAATCATCCGCCCCAACGCGCCTGCGCTCCTTCTGGGCCCGGACTTCCGAACGATCGACGGACAAGTCGGTAGGGGCTTGGATGCCCAAGTAAACGCGGTTCGACGCCGTTCTCACGACGCGGACACGAATGTTGCCGCCGATGATGACGTCCTCACCGACCTTTCGCGAGAGAACTAGCATGGCGATCCCCAACTATTAAGCAACTATGAACGAGATGAACGACGACGTTTCGCGGCAGACGTTGCGTCTTTGTCGGCAAGGAGCAAAAACTCCCCAAATACCGCGTCAATCAGAAGAGCAGCAAAGCTGTTGACCTCCTCATCGGATGCGCCTTCCTTGACCAGCTCGAACAACTCGGCCAGACTGCCGTGAAACATGCGACTCGAATGTGCCGCGTTGTGCGGTCGAAAGGCCCCTTCCTGGACTCCCTGCTCGAAAACTCCGTTGAGAATCTGAAGCAGGCGCAAGCGGCCGTCCCTTCGCAGTTGCTCCTCGCCGCCTCCCCCTTCGGATAAGACCCGCAAAAGGGCCCGATGTTCGATGACGGCATCACGGACCGTCTGAAGGATCGCCCTCAGTCTCTCAGGCGCGGGCAAGTCCGACGTGGCAGCCCCCTCGACGGCCTCGAAGAGCGGTTCCACCAGCCGAGCGTGCACGAACTGCATCAACTCGCCCTTGTTCCGGAAGTAGTTGTAGAGGCTCCCGGCCGTCAATCCCGCCGTCGCTGCTACACGGTCCATCGTCATCCCGCCGACACCATGCATTTCCAGCACGGAGCCAGCAGCCTCAAAGATGGTCTCTTTCATAACCGCGACAACGGCCTCTTTTCTCGCCTTACTGAGTCGCATTCGATATCTCCTTGCTGAAGCCTCAGTTGATTATACTGAATTGCCATTCAGAATACAAGAAATGAATTCGTCAACTGGCAGTACACAATCATCGATCGGCCGAATGGCCTCCTGGGGAGAGCCCGCGCCTGCAGGACACGCCGTGCGGCCCGGAATACGGCGGCGGATCGAAATGCCGTAAATTATGCCGTAGGAATGTGATACGACGATCGCGGTCGTCGACGTTGCGGTTGAATGGCCGGTTCGTTACTCCCGGCTTGGTTGAGGCGACCTTCCTTGACCACCGCGTCCCCTGGCCTCCTGTCCGTCGAGCACATGACGTTCCCCCTTTGAACGAGTCCGCGTCAGGAGGGAGAATCCTGGCGGTTGGACGTCACCGAAGGAGGGCGAACGATGCCGCGTGGGAAGAAGGTTTCGGCGGAGCAGATCATTGCGAAGCTGCGTGAGGCGGAGATCGCGTTGGCGCGGGGCCAGACGGTTCCGGAGGCGGCCAAGCAGATTGGGATCGCCGAGCAGACGTACTACCGCTGGAAGAAAGAGTACGGCGGTCTGCGCGTTGATCAGGCCAAGAAGCTCAAAGAGCTGGAGAAGGAGAACGCCCGGCTGAAGAAGCTGTTGGCCGAGGCGGAACTCGACAAGGCGATCCTCAAGGAGGCGGCCTCGGGAAACTTTTGAGCCCGGCGAAGCGGCGCCTGGCGGTCGAGCACGTCCGTAGGACGCTCGGCCGCGGTCGGGTGTCGCAGCGTCGGGCCTGTCGCGTGCTTGGCCAATCCCGCTCGACTCAGCGACGAGTTCGGCAGGTCCCGGCCGACGAACCGCCGTTGGTCCAGCGGATCGTTCAATTGGCCAGCGACTACGGTCGCTACGGCTACCGCCGGGTGACGGCGTTGCTGCGTGCCGAGGGGTGGCGGGTCAACCACAAGCGGATCGAACGTCTCTGGCGGCAGGAAGGACTGAAAGTGCCGCAGAAGCAGCCCAAACGCAAGCGGTTGTGGCTGGCCGACGGCTCGTGCGTCCGGCTGCGGCCGACGCATCGCGATCATGTCTGGAGCTACGACTTCGTGCAGGATCGCACCAGCGACGGCCGGTCGTTTCGGCTGCTGACGCTGATCGACGAACACTCGCGGGAGTGCTTGGCGATTGACGTCGCCCGGCGGCTTTCGAGCGAGGACGTGCTGGAGCGACTGAGCGACCTGTTCATCCGTCGCGGCGTGCCCGAGTTCCTGCGGAGCGACAACGGTTCGGAATTCACGGCGACGAAGGTGCGAACCTGGCTGGCCCGCGTTGGCGTGAGGACGCTGTTCATCGCGCCGGGCAGCCCGTGGGAAAATGGCTACTGCGAGAGCTTCAACGGGAAGCTGCGCGACGAGCTGTTGGCCCGCGAGCAGTTCGACACGTTGTTGGAGGCCAAGGTCCTGATCGAACGCTGGCGACGGACGTACAACACAGTCCGCCCGCACAGCTCGCTGGGATATCGGCCCCCGGCCCCGGAAGCGATCGAGCCGGCTTCGTTCGCTTCGGCTACGCCTCAGCAAACGAAGCCGGCTGGCGTGGAGACAAGCTCCACTCTACTTTAGATGTGGTTCCATCCGCGGGGGCACGTCACACAGAAACGCGCCCCCCCGGCGGCAAGGTGTGAGGTCGCGGTGAGTTGTCGTATCGCGCAATGAGGCACCCCCCTATCCAGGAATTACTGGACGGCGAAGTCGTCGTTTGGCTGGAGCATGTCACCGACGAGCAGTATCAAGAACGGTCGTAGATGGGGAGGCGATTGCTTGGCAGTCTCTAGATTCTCCTTGGGCCGTATCAAATCGAGGTGGGACCGGCCTCAGCATTTTAGCCACCTGGACAATTGCCCGCGGTGCCGAAGACCTCGGCAGGATCGTCGAATTGACAACGGTCGGGCGGCAGCGCCCATAACGAGGGTAGAGCACCTGGTTTCCGGGCTCGCAGCTATGGACTCCAGGCATTTCGGACCGCTTTTATCGAGTACCGGGTGACCTATTCCGTGACTTCCGCGGAGGCAGGCCGGACCGTCCCGAGTTCGAGTCCGATCGCCGCGTAGGTGGCGGCCAAAAGTGAGTGGTACGAATTCGCCACCAGTGTCAACTCGCCTTCTGCGAGGTCCTGTTCGTAGTAAACGGTGAATCTTGGAGCGCCGTCTTCATGAGTGCATCGGACGATGAACTTGCTCTCTGAGGCGAAGAGTTCCTGCTCGTTGACCGTTTCAGGATCGGTGGCATCGTCAAACGGGAAGCGGTCGTTGACGACGCGAAAATCGGTCGTTCCGCCAAACAGGAACGCGTTGAGACGGGGGAATCGCCCTTCAGCCAGCAGTCTGAGCGTCAGCTCGGCGCGCGCCAGCTGCCGCTCGATGGCCGCTGCTTCGATTTCTTCCATGCCGTAGCAGTACCACAGATTCGCGGCTCGTCGCAAGACGGCAACTGGACGTCGCTACAAATGCTGGTCGGTTGTGCGAGCTTCTGCCTTCGACTGCACTGCGAGTCTTCGCACGGCGCTCCCCGCGTGCGGTTGGCACAGCCCCCGGCTGGGGCGAGGGGCCGCACCAACCACCCGCGCGGAGCCGTAGCCATGAACGACCAGCCCAAACAGTCAGCCGAAGACCAGCCAAACTCGCCTCAACGACCAGCTCGCGACGAGCCGACCGCCGACGAAGAGGAACTCTACGCTCGCTATCTGGAGCAGCAGCGTCGCTTGTCGTGCCCGAGTTGCGGCGAAACTCAGCAGTACTATTGAACACACATGCATGCCGCCGCCTCCAGCCAGCGAGCGGCGATGTCGCCTGGCCGCCGCACTCCGTTGAGGCTGCGATGCCCCACGACTCAAGTCGTGCTCGACGGTTCAGCGACCAGTGTGCTGTCGCGTGTGCAAACCAGGGCTCGCACGCAATGCAACGTTTCTCTGGCGGCGGTCCATAACAGCGACCAAGGAGACCGATTTCATGAAGATCCAACGCAACCTCGATTTTGACGCACCGCCGCCTGTTGACGAGTCCAAACAGGTCGCCATCGACGCGTCGCTCCCGCCGCCGCCCTTGGTGCGGCCAGACCGGCAAATTGTCTACCCCGACGCCCGCACCCACTACGACTGGCCGCCTGCCGAGGGGCTCCACGATCGCGACACGATTACCGTCGACCGGGTTACTGACGACATCGACGGGCCGGCTCATCGATTTGTCATCAAACGGGGCGACACGGTCGAAGCCTACATGGCCCACGACAGGTTTCACACGGGCCGCGTCATCGGCATCAGTCACGCCGAACAGAAGGTCCGAGTCGCCTGGAGCGAGGACTCAGATCGCGGCGGCTGGTGGAATGTGGGAGCGATCTATCCCGCTGCTGAACCGGAACCCGAAAGGACTGCCAGCGCAAGGCCGCTGTCTCAGATCGTCGAGCAAGCGAACGATGAAAACGCTCCGCCGGGGGGCTGGAGCGAATCCGATCGAGTCGCCGCGCCTTACGCGTTCGATGACTTCAAGGAACTCGTGAAACGCTCCGGCAGGCACGACTCGTTCGCAGTCTACCGGACTGACTTCGAGCGCGTCGTCAGCAGCCACGAGGCAATTGTTGCCGAGTTGCTCAAGCGCTTCAAAGCCCCGCAGCTGAAGCGCATTGCCGTAAATCTCGGCGACTGGGGCGCAGGCCGCAAAACGAAAAGCGACAACGCCGAAAGCATCTACCGCAAGATTCTCGACTACTTCGTGCTCGACGGCTCGGTCAGTTACGGCATGGGAGAGCGATACGAAGACGCCCTTGTCAAGAAAGTCCGGGCCGTCACCGAAGAATCCTGGGTCGCCCATTTTGAGTCGGTTGACGCGGCTCGCAAGGAGCGCGAGGCCTCGCTCGCCGACCCGCAAACACTGGCCGATCTTGCCGCCGTCACTCGCGACAGCGGCGAGGACGCGCTCACGGACGAGCAGATGGCTCGTTGGGACGCCCTGCACGCGGATCTCGCCCGGGAGCGCCGAGCAGCAAGCGGGCCAAGCGTGACCGTTGCGCAATTCGAGTCCGATGAAGCGTACGAAATCGAATTCACTGTGAAAGAGGGCTACCACAACAAGGAACGCTGCCAGCTCTGGATCGTACAGCTTGGCGCCCGCGTCGAACCGGCCACGTTCAATGAACTCAAACTCAAGGCCAAAGCCCTCGGCGGGTGGTACTCGTCGTTCAAGAAGGCTGATGCGGGATTTCAGTTTCGAGCCCATGACGCCGCCGCCAAGTTTACAGGTCTTCTGACTGGCGATGCGAACCGCACAGACATTCTCGCCGCCCGCAAGGAGCGCAAAGAGCAGACCACGGCCGAACGATTGCACGAGTTGGCCGTCGACATGCTCCAGCGGTCCGAAGGAACGATTGAGCGAAGCCATGAGTCGCTGCAAAATACGGCCCGCCGCGCCGACATCCAGGCAGGCGTTAGAGGCCGAGCCTATGCCGAAGCCGCGCTCGCGCGGTCGCTTCATTCGGTAGCCGATGCGTTGTCGCGAGGCAAAGCCAAGTACCTTGACGGCATCAAGCACCGCACGCATTTGGAAGAACTGGACCGCGTGCTGGTGCTTGCCAAGTGGGCTCGCATTCGCTCGTTGCAGAAGAAGCACCGCGAAGGCGAACTCGCCTACCCGTTCAGGCTCGACGAGGAAGAAGCCAAACCGTTTTCGACGGACGATATCCGCTTTGCCAAATTTCCCTACCCTTTGTTCTCTACGCGAAACCTGGCCGACCTCGTTCGTCGCTGTCGCGACAAACGCGGCATGAAGCAGCTTTCGGCGACACTGGCCAAGCGCCTGCTCCGCTCGCCGGAAGGAAGCGACATCATTGCGTTTCGTCACGACTCCGAAATCGGTCTGGTTGCCGACCTCGCTGCGCGAGCCAAAGCGGCCGGCATCGATTCCAGCCGCGTTACCGACGAACTCGCCCATTTCCAAC
Organism: Planctomycetaceae bacterium; assembly: GCA_002702655.1. Classification (GTDB taxonomy): domain Bacteria; phylum Planctomycetota; class Planctomycetia; order Pirellulales; family Lacipirellulaceae. The sequence goes on along the minus strand of PABB01000006.1, from coordinate 3,891 downwards.
GGCTTCAGCGAGCTAGCATCGGCGGTATTCACGAACTGAGAGCCGCCTTGCGGGAATACTTCCCGCACAAAGCGAGCGTTAGGGGCGATGACCCGGTGCTCGTTGCCGAACGCGAACTGATCGGCAAGCAGCTTCCTGGCTTCTTCCCCACTCCGCAGGCCGTGATCGACCAGATGCTTGAACTCGCCGAGATTCAGCCCGGCCACGCCGTGCTCGAACCCTCATGCGGAAAGGGTGACATTGTCGCGGCTATCGAGAGAGTCGAGCCGCAAGCCATCGTTACGGCCATTGAACGAAACCGCACCCTGGCGGACATCCTGGCAGCCAAGGGCATCGAGGTCGAGTTTCAGGACTTTCTTGAGCACTCGGGAAGCTATGACCGGATTGTGATGAACCCTCCATTTGAAAATCGGGCGGACATCGTCCACGTTCGTTACGCCTTCGAGTGTCTGGCGCCCGGCGGCAGGCTCGTGTCGGTGATGAGCGAGTCGCCGTTTTTTCGCAGGAACAAGAAGTCCGTCGAGTTTCAGCGCTGGCTCGAAGGCCTCGGCGGCTATTCGCTCAAACTCTCTGAAAACGCCTTTGCGGGCGCGGACGCCTTTCGGCAGACAGGGGTCAGAACTCGGCTGGTCGTGGTTGACCGGGGCGGCTAGCTGACACGCCACAGGCGATGTAGTGATCGCCGACGCGGCCCGGCTAGTTCCAACCGTCCTTGCCGCGTCCCCGTTTGCGCTTCTCGCTTGCCGTCAGCTTGTCATCGACTTTGGAGATGCGATGCTTGATCGCGATGCGAGCGAGCAAGACTGACTTCCCAACTCCTAGCCGCTGCATGATGGGCGTGCGGTGATTGTCAACGGTCGACTGAGCCAGCCCCAGAATGTCGGCAATCTCTGCGACACTGCACCGGAGGCTGATGAGCCGCAAAACTTCTCTGTGACGCGGCGTGAGCGATGCGACGCGGGATTTCAAGTCGTTGGCTGGCATGAACGGGGCGCCCGTGGCTGATTTTACTTGACAAGTATGCTCGGCGGATATGCGTCGTGCAACAATCTCACCCGAAAAGCGGCTACAGCAGACTCATCCTATCACGCCGCCCTGGGCATCCGACCAGGCTCGCCCTCTCAGTCGCCGTACTTGGACGTACAGTTCAGGTAGACGAATACTTCTCTTCGCAGTTCTTCGCTCGCATCAACCAGTACCTGACCGATGACATACTTCAAGTCGCCGCGAGCTCTCGCGGACAGTAATTCGTCCGCGGCAAGCGCCGTCTCGACTGTCTGAAGGAGTTATCGCAAGAAGTTGTGTTTGAGTAATTTCAGGCGGCGGCTTCTTGGGATTTGATTCCGTCGACGAATGGAACTCCTTGGATGACGTCTGGGAGCAGCTGGGAACCGTTCAGCAGCCGCCATCTCTTCTGGGCCGACTGCATCAGTTTGAAGACCATCGTCAGGCAGGCGACTCGGCTGCCGTTGCCCTTGGTGCGGCGATGCCGGAGTCTCACCGTTGCGAACGTGCTCTCGATCGGGTTGGTGGTCCGCAGATGGCGCCAGTGTTCGGCCGGGAAGTCGTAGAACGTCAGCAACGCGTCGCGGTCTTTCGCCAGGCACTGGCACGCCTTGGGATACTTCGCCTCGTACGTGGCCACGAACAGATCGAACGCCGCCTCGGCGTCCTGCCGGGTCGCGGCCATCCAGATGTCGTGAATCTTCTGCTTCGCCTCCGGCTGCAACCGCTTGGGGAGCTTGTCCAGCACGTTGGCCGTCTTGTGGACCCAGCAGCGTTGTTCGCGGGTGGAGGGAAAGACCTGATCGAGCGCCTTCCAGAAGCCCAACGCCCCGTCGCCGATCGCCAGTTGCGGAGCGATCGCCAGCCCGCGCGCCTTCACGTCCAGCAAGAGCGCCTTCCACGATTGTTCGCTCTCGCGATACCCGTCGGCCACGGCGATCAGTTCCTTCTTTCCCTCGGCAGTCGCTCCCATGAGCACCAGGAGGCATTGCCGGTCTTCCTCCAAGCGGACGTTGAAGTGGACCCCGTCGGCCCACACGTAGACGTACTGCTTGTCTTCCAGGGAGCGATGGCTCCACTCGTCGAACTCTTGCTCCCACACGGCTGTCAAGCGCGTGATCGTCGAAGCGCTCAGTCCTTGCGCGTCGGGGCCGACCAGCGCGGCCAGCGCCTCGCTGAAGTCGCCCGAGCTGACCCCCTTGAGGTACAGCCAGGGGATCATCTCTTCCAGGCTTCGGCTCTTTCGCAAGTAGGGCGGCAGGATCTTCGACGTGAAGACCTCCCCCTCGGCGCCACGGCGGTCCCGCACGCGCGGTTGGGCGACCTCGACCGGGCCGATCCCCGTCAGGATCGAACGATTGGGCAGATGGCCGTTGCGAACCACCTGGCGCCGTCCCGCCGCGTCGGTCTCATGGGCGTGAGACTCAATCCACTCGGCCACCTCGGCCTCGACCGCTTCGGCCAGCAGGCGTTGGGCTCCGCTGCGAAGAACCTCTGTGAGGGCGTCCTGCGACGTCTCGGATGGAAACGATACTGTCGTCGTGTTAACTTCAGCCATGGCGGCGTACCTCTGGGGGAATCGGGTCGTAGAGCAACCAAATTCAAACCCAAGTACGCCGCCGCTTTCAACTACCTCGTACACAACTTCCGATCATATCTCTGTCTGAAGCGCTACGAGATACTAGTGACCATAATCTGACGGTTGGCATTTTTCGTCGTTGTCCATGAATCGAGAGTCTCACATTTTGCACCAACCGGCAACAGCGAGGGCGCCGCACCGAGGTGTTCTGAGACGACTTTGATTTGATTAGCGATTCGATATCGCGGTATTCTCGCTGTTGAACAAGCGACAGGAGGCAAGCCGTATGACCACCGCAACCAAGAGAAAACCAATCAGCCGCGACCAGCGCGTACAGACTATACCCGACGAGGAGCAAGCCGAGATCGTCGCCGAGGTCTGGAAAAGTCGCACCACGGGCGATCCGCAAATCACCTACCACTACTTCAAAGTCGTCCGGCAGTATCCGATGGGCAAGAAGACGATTCAAACTGACAAGTTTTTGCCCAAGCACCACGCAGCGGCCGCCCGGGTGGCGGAACTCGCCTACCGGGAATCACTCCGCCGCGACCAGGAACTGCTCGCTGGCGCTGACTTCAAGAACGTCGCATGACGGTCGAGCATGAGGACCGGCTGGTCTTTTTTGACTTGGAAACGGGCGGACTGGACCCCAATCGGCACCCCATCTGCGAGATCGGGGCCGTGAGCGTCTCAGCATCGACTGGCGCCACGCTGGAGACATTTCACATGCTCGTGCTGTTTGACCCGAAAGAGGCCGACCCCAGGTCGCTTTCGCTCAAAAAGTACGATCCCGCACTGTGGGCGACCGCGGCGATGTCGCCATCGCTGGTAGCCGAGTATTTTTCGCAGTTCTTGCGGCGACATGCGACGTGCATCCGCCGCCGAGCAGACGGCAGCACGTATCGGGTCGCGAAACTCGCTGGCCACAACGCCGAATCGTTTGACGGCCCGTTTTTGAGAGCCTGGTACCGTAGGTTCAAGAAATACCTGCCGGCAGCGATGTCGGTGCTTGATACCAAGCAGCGGGCGATGTGGCTGTTTGAAGAGCAGCCTCAGCTGCCGCGACCGGAGAATCTCAAGCTCGAAACGCTGGCAAAATACTTTGGCGTGACGACGAGGCCGGATCACACAGCGCTCAACGACATTCTGGCGACCGCCCAGGTCTATCAGGCAATCCGCAGGCAATCGGTGCCTGTCACCGAATCGCAGCAACTTTACCTGGAAGTGCTCGCTGAGCGCACCGGGATCACAGAACTGAAGCTACTGAATCAGGCAATCAATTCGCTCGTTCGCGACCTGGATTTGGC
>PABB01000005.1 GCA_002702655.1 Planctomycetaceae bacterium | reverse complement strand
TGCCAGGCGATGCGGTCCAAGTCGGGTAGCAACTTCGCCGTGCCCTTGGTGTGCCAGCAGTCGACGCCGGACAGCCCCACGCACGCGAACCCGGCTTGCACGGCAGCGAGCGCCTTCTTCTCGCCCTCGGTAATCACCAGCCGGCAGGTCGCGTCGCTCAGCTTGTCGCGGACTTGCGGCGGAATGTAGGCGCGGACAGGGACGCCGGACGGTTGCAGGTACTTGCGGTGCTTGCCGGTCTTGGCGTCCTTCGGCGGGTTGTTCGGCTTGATGCGGTACAGGACCGTGGCGCCGTGAAGATCGTAGTACGGGAACACCAACGCGGGCGCCGTGGCTCGGCGGCATGATTTCCAGTTGAGCATCGCCGCCAACTTGGTGCGGTCGTGCTCGCTGTAGACGCCTGCCGCCTCGATGGTCGCCTCGGTGAGTCCTGAACCCTCGCACAACTCGCGGCGGTGTTTTTCGGTCAGTGTGCGTTCAGCAGTCGTACTCATGCCGCGTCGCCTCCCGCCAGTTGCAGCAGCAGTTCGCGACCGGCGTTGACGGCTTTCATGGCCTCATGCGAGCCGCCTTTGTCGGGGTGGAAGCGGACCGCCATTGTGCGATACCACTGGTTGCACACTGACGTGGTGAGCGAGCCGGCAGGGGGCTCGGCGCCGGGGTTCAGCAGCTGGGTAATTTCCGCTCGCAGCCGCGGCGAGATGTTGTGGCAGTTGTCGACAACCCAGCGGAGATAGTCGGCGGGGATTTCCGAAAGCGGCCGCCCGCGGTGTTTTCCGAATGGCATTCTGGTACAATCCATGGCAGCTCCATGATTTTGCCCGGTCGCCGGATTCGTCCTCCGGCGCCGGGCGTTTTTGTTGGCTAGGCTTCCACGCCTACGTGGCCGGGCTCAATCAGCAGCCCGTCGAACCCCGTGGATAGCTGGTAGTCGAGATAGTCAGCCAGCTCCCGCAGTTGTCCCACAAAGATTTCGCGACTCGCGTCGCTAAACCGCTCGCGGTCCGTCAACGACGCAACCGCCAACTCCACTACTTCACGCCAACTAGGTTTCAGGTCCATCGTCCTTAGCTCCGTGCCGCCCAGTTGAGAACGCACCAACGCCGCGGCGGCTCGGCGGGGTGCGGGAATGCACTACACGCCGGCTTGCCGCAGCTCACGCTCAGCCTTGGAGATAGCCGCCTCGCGTTGTCGGTTGGTGCGGGGCTGGGCGGACAGCGGCGAGGCGCCGTTGATGGCGTCAAAGAAACGCCGCAACGCCGGATCGGTCGTGCAGCGGACGCCGCCGTGCAGGAACGTCTCCAGCTTGACGCCGCGGCAGCCCTTCAGCGCCCAACGCCAAACTGTGCTTGGGCCTTTGCCCTCGCGGCGAGCCGCCTCGGTAAGCGTGCGGCGGGGGAATTCGTCGTAGATGTCGACGGCAGAATCGGCGCCGACCGATGCGGGAGAATTGCTCATTACTAACCTCACTTGCTCGGAAAGAAACCGGACAAGTGAAGTAAAGCAAGATTGAGCGGGTTAGGGTTGGAACGTCGCCCCCCGGCGTTCCTACCTTTTTCGCCCCTTGTTATGCGGCTTGGGATTCCCGCCACGCAACTCCTTGTAAACGTCCCGAACGTGTCTGCCGCTCACGTTAAATCGTTTGGCAACTTCGTCGGTGACGGTTTGGTAACTGTAGCCGGGGGCAATGTCGGGGACCTTTGCGTCGACTGCTTCCGCAATCGCTTCATACTGGTCGCTGTAGATTTTGGCTGTGCCTTCATTTGTCGCACTTGCGCCTTTCAAGCCGCCGCGGCTACAGCGGAGATTCGCGGCCCACCTGTCAACGACGGCCTTGCCGCCACCATAGTGATCTAGCAGCGCTTCATTCGCCGACGCACCAACGCCGAAGGCGTAGTGAGCCGCAGTCACTGCGTCGCCAGCCTCGATCGCCGGCAAAAGTTTGTAGAGTTGCTGCAATGCAAGGACAGCCGCTTTCTTGGCGGTCCAGCCAGCAGCAAGGCCGGCAGTCTCTCCGCGAAAAGTAATCACGACCGGGCCGGGGTCCGTGACATATGGCGAGACTTCGGATTCAAGCCAGTCCCGCAACTTAGCGAGTCCGGCCAGCGGGTCGTCTTCCCCCTCAATCGCTACGCGCGCGGTTCGCAGGTCGATAGGGGCCGGCTCGGCAGCCTTGCGTCTCTTCGCCATTGATGCACCTAGTTGTTGAGCCGAGCCGACTCGCCGGCGCCGTGGCTAGGTGCGACCACGAACGCCGGCGGGTCTGTGCGGGTAATTACTCCGCAAACTCGGCAATGCCAGAATTCTAACCGATTCGCTTCGCCACTTCGTACCCCTTGGCCAAGTCCCGCTCGGCGTACACCTGCGTCACGTCGGCTTTGGCGTGACCGAGAACCACCTGCGCCGCCTCAAGTCCGAACTCGCGGCGAATCTCCGTTGCGGCTGCGTGCCGTAGTCGGTTGGGAGACCAGCAATGCGATTTTCGCCAAGCCTTCACGGCTTCGTCACTGGCATGCGGATCAGGATGGGGGAACGCTTTTGCGCATGCGTACCGAACCGCGGCGCCGTAGCTTTGCACGTCATAACTGGAGCCAGCCGGACGGCGGGGCTTGCGGCTGCGGTTGGTGCCAGGGCGGTTGCCGCAGGACAGCGGCGTCTTGCGGGCCGCGTGCTGGGCAGCCCGGCGTTTCGCCTCGCTGTCCCGCGGCTGGAAACAATGCGCTTTGCTGTCGCGGGCTAGATACTTCAACAGGACGGCTTGCCCTTTGGGGCCGATGAAGATGGTGCGATCTTTACCCCGGTGGGCGGTCTTGTGCGAGGCGGGACAGTAAAGCCAGACCTCGCCGCTGGTGTCCACGTCGCACGGTCGCAGGTTGCAGACTTCGGCAGGCCGGCAGCCGGTCGCCCGTTGGAAGCGAACCATATCGGCAACCACCTCCGGCAGGTGCGGCAGGGTGGCGTCCACGGTGGCGTCGTCCACGGGCAGGACCGGGGGCGCCTCTGGGGCGTCCGTCTTGCCTTTACGAAGTCCGGGGACCATCGACAGCGCCAGCGGCACGCTTGGCGGGATTCGTCCCTCTGCCGCAGCCCAGCGAAAAAAACGCACAACCCGCCGCACGTCTTGGTTGATCGTGCTCCGGCTCCGGCCAGTATCGATGAACTTCTCCCGCAGAGACTTGAGTTGCAGGACTCCGAAGTCCGCCGCCGCGGTGCGGCCGTACAGGTCGACTAGCGGGCGGAGGATTATCTTGAACCGCCGCCACTCGCTGTTGAAGGCGTCGCCGTATTGTCGCTTGGCGTACTTCAGGTAATCGTTGGCCAATTCGACTACCGTAACGACTGCGGCAGGCGTGCCGTAGCTCGCCGAGCGCCCGGACGCGAGCCACTCGGTAATCAGCCGGTCATACTCGACGCGGCTGGCCTTGGTGCCATGCGGGCCAAGGTAGTGATCGTGACCGTTGATGGTGACGACGGCCTGACCGCTAGCCCGGTGCTTGCGGTACTTGGGGACAGAATGCCCAGAACTTCGCGGCATGATGCAGGTCTCCCATGCTGTTGGGAGAATAAAACGGTATGTACCGTTTTATCCCCTTGGGAAACGCCGCACTGCCGACCGCCGGCAGGTAACCTAAACGCTTGATTCGGCGGGACTTAAAACAAGTCGGGGCGACAGGATTCGAACCTGCGACCTACTGCTCCCAAAGCAGTCGCGCTAGCCAGGCTGCGCCACGCCCCGAACGCGGCCGTGGGCCGCGGGCTGCTGGCTGTCAGCTCTCGGCTGTCAGCCACGCCGTGTGAGAGACATGGTAGACGCCCGCGCGGTTCGCGGCAATCGGCTGGGCGCACCGGCCGTGTGCCACGGCTCTGTGAGCCGTGTCCGTCTGCGGCAAGCTTGCCAGACTCCCGTTAGCCGGCGGCACTCTTGCCGCCGGGAGTGCGCCGCCAACGCCCCGCGGCCGGCGGTCCCGGCGGCAGGTGTGCCGCCGGCTATTCGCCCAACTCAGTGGCGCTCGCTCAGGCGACTTCGGTGGATTCCGTCTGGCCGCCGCCGCTGGTGAGCACGCCCTGCAGGCGCTCGAATTCCTCGTGGCTGGCAAAGTGGATCGTGATCCGTCCCTTGCCCTTGGCCGACTGCTTCAGGTCGACTTTCGTGCCCAGGGCCAGCCGCAGCTTCTCTTCCAGGTCGCGCAAGTGCTGCCCCGGTTGCAGCGGCGAGGGGCGACTGTTCCCCTCGGCATCGACGATCGACAGGCCGCCGTCCAGGTTGCGAATTCGCTCCTTCACGGCCGATTCGGTCGCCCGTACCGACCACGATTCCTTGGCGATCTGCCTTGCGAAGCTCAGCTGCTCGGCCTCGTCGCCCAACGGCAACAGCGCCCGGGCGTGGCCGGCGCTGATCGAGCCGTCGCCCACCATGGTCTTCACGTCGGCGGGCAACTCCAGCAACCGCACCAGGTTGGCCACGGTCGAACGGTCCACATTCACCCGCGCCGCCAGCTCTTCCTGCGTGCAGTCGTATTCCTGCATGTAGCGATGGAACGACGTGGCTTTTTCAATCGCGTTGAGGTCTTTGCGTTGAATGTTCTCGACGATGGCCAACTCGGCCATGACCCGGTCGGTCGCGTCGCGCACTTGCACCGGCACGCGTTCCCAGCTGGCCATTTGGGCGGCGCGCAGTCGGCGCTCGCCGGCGATCAACTGATAGCGGTCGCCGTGCTTGCGCACGACCAACGGCTGCAAGAACCCATGCACGCGAATGCTGTCACACAGGTCGGCGATTTCGCCTTCGTCGAATTCGGTGCGCGGCTGATAGGGATTGCGATCGATGGCGCCAATCGCCAGCCACTGCTGCCCGTCGTCGCTGCGGGTCACGTCGTCGCCGGGGTCCACTGAGTAGCTGGGCGGAATGGGAGCCGCCGCCGCGGCGTCGCCCTGCCCTGCCCCGTCGGCGGGTGTCGGCTGATCCAGCGAGCGGCCCAACAAAGCTTCCAATCCGCGTCCCAAACGTCGTTGATTAGACACGCTGCAGCACCTCCTGGCACAATTCCACGTAGGCCCGCGCGCCCCGGCTGCGAGGTGCGTAATCGATCACCGAGCGCCCGTGACTCGGCGCTTCGCTGACGGCCACGTCCCGTGGAATCACGGTTTGATAGACGATTTCCCCAAAGAAATCCCGCACGTCGCGATCGACTTCGGCGGTGAGTTCCAGCGCCGCGTCGTGCATCGTGAGAAGAATTCCCCCGAACTCTAATCGGCTATTCGCCCCGCCGATCACCTGTCGGATTACCTCAATCATTTGGGTCAGCCCCTCCATGGCGAAATACTCGCACTGGATCGGCATCAGCACCTCGCTAGCACTGGCCAGCGCGGTGCGGGTCAGCGCGCCCAGCGACGGCGGGCAGTCGATCAGCACCACGTCGAACGAGCCCAGACTGCCCGCCAGGTGCGTGGCTAGCATCAAGCTGCGGGTGTCGCTGGAGTTGGCCAGCGCGTCGACGTCCTCAAAGCTGCGCGCCCCGGGCAGCAGCGACAGATTCGTTTGATACGTCTCGACGAACGACTCGCGCAGCGGCTTCGACTCGATCAGCGCATGCCGCGGCGTGGGCTGTACGCCCAGGCCCGTGGTCGCGTTGCACTGCGGGTCGAGATCGACCAACAGCGTCTTGCGGCCAGCCTTGGCGACCGCGCAGGCCAGATTAAGCGACGTGGTCGTTTTGCCGACCCCGCCCTTCTGATTGGCAACGCAGACAACGCGGGGCATGGGATAGGAAGAGGTGAGAGGTCGGAAGTCAGAGGCCAGAACGCAGGCCCAGCGCCGCGAGATGTTAGCGATGGACGCCAGTCCATCCTCATACCGCACGGCTCCGCCCGCACCGAATCGCTCCCAGGCGCCAGCACGCGGGCGGCGGATTGTACGATTCCCCCCGCCACAGCCCAACGCCAGTTGCCCCGCGGGCCGGCCGGTCGGTTAGGATGATAGCATCGAGCGTGGCCCGTTTTCGCCTACTTGCAATTGGCCGCCAGTGGATGAATCGCGGTCTGTGCCGCAAGCCACTGACTGCCCGGCCCGCTGCCAACGGACATTCGCATCGTCACCAATGCATCCGATGCACGAAACTTTGCCCGACCTGCTGTTCACCGAATTGCCCGGTCCACAACCGGCGAAGATGCTCCGTGACGTGGTTGGAGGGCTCTATTTCGATTCAATTATGGGCGCGAGCGTTCGCGTCGGGGCGTTTCAGTCCGCGGCATACCTCATGCCATTTCCAGCGGCATTACCTGCGCCAACTGTCCGTATCGAGAACTTGATGGACGATGCCGCCTTGTGGCTGGTGTCGTGCGTTTTCTGTGTTGTATTTTTGGCTGCATGCGCCCTGCTGGCGGGAGTCGCGGCCTCGTTCTTCTTATCCGCTGCAACCCTGATCGGCGGCGTGTCGCTGCCGCCGGTTTGGTTCGTGTCGCTTTGCGGCGGTTGTGGCGGGGCGGTACTCGCCGCTTGCCTGGCGTTCATGTCGCTAAACAACGGCACGCTCGACGGCGCCTACGGCAGCGCACTTGCCGGCATGGTCGTCGCAGGGCAGCTTGGATCGTCGATTGCCGTGGACCGGGCCGTGCGACGCCGTGAGGCGCCTCAGATCGCCTACGCCCATCGCAATCCCCGCTGGTTCAGCAGTAAACAACTGACGCGATTGACAATCCTAGCAATCCCGTGCGCTGCCGCGACCCAGGCGTTAGATCTGCCAGACGCGGCGTGGGCGATCCTGGCCGCAGCGATCGGCGTGCAATTTCTGGCCGCGGCCGGCTACTGTGGATGGCGAGCGCTACTCGGTTTTGATCAAGCCGCACTGACCAGCGTCGAAGCTTAACTTGCAGCGGGCGCCACGAAGTCCTTGTTGCGAAACGCAGCAGCAACGTCCGGATGCTACTACCTGGATCGTCATGGTCCAGCCCGCAAAAATCGCCGCGGCCGTTCGGAGGCAGCGCCGCTGGGGGGCGACCATATGGACAAGCTTCTGACGGACCCAGAGTACGCGGATCGCAAGCGCTCCTCCTCCGCGCGGGCCAAAGACGTCTCGGCCGAATTGCTCGTCGAAGCGGCGCTAGGGTCGGCAGCGGGCACGGCCGTGCCATTGCCCCTAGCGTTCGTGATAGGGAGCTTAGCCATGGTGGCTCACCACGGAATGCCGAGTTCTTGGGCCGAAGACGTGCTACGCTTTTTCATTGCCGTGGTGGCGACGACTTTGATGGCGGCAGTCGGCAGCGGACTGGCCGCTGGTTTGATCGCAATACTTACGTGGGGCGCCGTGCGACTCGCCGGCGTCCTCTTGCTGCCGACTTGGATCGCGTCGCTCCCTGGCGGTTGGGGCCCGTTGGCGGTGACGCTGGTCGTCACCGGGGCCGAGGCGCGACAGGTCCTGGCCGAACCGCTGGCGGTCGTGCTGTTTCTGAGTTACGTCGCGTGCGGGCAACTCGGGGCGCTGATTGCCGTGCATCGCGCCGTCGCGCGGCAACGGCACAAACGCGAGACCTACGCCCGCTGGGACCGCCGGCAGTTCAGCGTCCAGCACCTGCTGCGACTGACGACCCTGGTGGCGATCGTGCTGGGCGCCGCGGTCTCGCTGCACGCGCCGCGCGAGTTCTGGCTGCTGGTTGCGACTGGCCTGGGCGTGCAGGTCGTGGCGATGGCCGTGTTCTACGCCGGCCGTTACGCTTGGTCGCGGAGAATTTGCGTGGGATCGACGCAGCCGCTACGGTTGAATTCGGGAGGGTCCCGGCCGTCAGGAGTGAGCGATCCGCGCGATGAGCACGCCGATGTCCGCTGAGTCGCCGCAGATCGAGCCGGTCTACTCGCGGGCCATCGACGCCGAGGTGGCGGCGATTCGCGAGCGCCGTACCCCGCCCGTCGAGGCGCCCTCCGCGGCGGCGTTCTGGTTCGCCGCCTGGCTGGGCACAGCTATGGCGGGCGCCGTGTATGGCCTGCCCTTCTTTGTCATCGGAGCCGCGTTTGGGTGGCTGATTGCCGCCGCGGTGGCGGGGGTGATTGTGCTGCCGGTGGCGCTGTGCGTCCGTTCGCTGACCGGAGCGTGGGTGCATCGGCTGGCCGCGCCGGCACTGGGCGGGCTCGCGGGGCTGCTGTCGGCACTGCCGTTGTTTGTCTTGCCGCCGCACAGACCCAACGCGCTGGGGTTCCTACTCGCCCCCGTGTTGACGATCGTCTGCGGCCAAGTCGGCGCCCATCTGATGACCCGGCGGCTGCTCCGGCTGGCGGTGGCCCACCACGGTTCGCCGGTCGCTCAGGCGCCCTGGCAGTTCTCGCTGCGGTGGCTGATGGTGCTGACCGCCTGGGTCGCCGTGGCCATGCTCGCCCTGCGGGCGGTCGACCTGCTGGAGGAGCGGAACATCGAGACGACGGGATTGTCGCTGGCCGCGCTGGCCGCGACCCTGGTCGCATGGGAGGGCGTCACGCGCAAGTACGCCACGCCCGCGGCACCGGCAGTGGCAGAGGATTGAACTCAGGCAACTTTGTGTGCCACGGCTCTTTGAGCCGTGCGCGGGGGAGAGGCGCCCGCCACTTCGCACGGCTCATAGAGCCGTGGCACACCTCTGCGAGCGGCCGAGTCGTTCCACGTGAAACAGGCGACCCGTTTTGCGCAGTCATCGCGTTTCACGTGAAACAGCGACACCCCGATAAACCGCCCAGACGCCGCAGACGCTGCGGTCGTTTCACGTGAAACGGACCGAAGGTGGAAGGCAGAATGGGGAGGGGGGAAGGAATTGAAGCGGCGTGGGTATGGCCCGCGGGCAGGGAGGCCGCGGCTCGATTCACCGCCGTCTCCTTCCGCCGTCCGCCCTCCGCCTTCCCCCTTGGCATTCATTCCAACGGATTGATCACCAACCCGCTGAGCAGCTTGGGATAGAAATACGTGCTTTTGGCGGGCATCCGCTCGCCGGCGTTGGAGATCGCCTGGATGTGCTCGACGGTGGCCGGCATGACCAGGGCGCCCAGCTCGAACCGGCCGCCGCTGCCCTCCTGGCCAGTCAGGTCGCGGCCGGCGGCGTCGCCCTCCTTCAGCCCGGTGGGCACCTCGTCGAGGGTCCGCACGTACTTGGGGGCCGGCAGGTTCGGCAGGTCCAGCAGCGTGTCCATCACCAGCCGGTGCAGGAGGCTCACGCCCAGGCCCTGCCAATCGGGGCAATGATCGTCGGCCACCTGGGCCATCTTCTCGGCGCCCGCGGGGGTCAGCCGGGCCAGCGTCCAGCGGTCGTCCTCGGCCGTGTAGAAGCCCAGGGTGCCTTGCTCGCCCTCGGTCTCGATCTCCTCCCACAGCGAGATCGCCCGGTCGGGGCCCGCGCCGGCCGGCTCGGTGGTGAAGCAGTCCCCCAGCTTGGCGGCCAGCTGGTCGGCGGTCATTGCCGGCACGCCGCGAAACAGCCTGTGGGTCGGCAGCACGAGCATGCCGGGGTCGCTCATCGACACGCACATCATCTGCACGAAGTTGGCCGGGTGCTCGGCGTCGAACGGTTTGCCGGCGGCCTCGCACTCCTGCTGGATGTGGTCGCGCAGGTTCAGGGCGGTCTCGTAGCGGTGGTGCCCGTCGGCGATGTAGACCGGCCGGCCGCCCATGGCCGCGGTCGCGTTGGTGATGACCTGCACGTCGGTCACCGGCCAGATGCGGTGCACGACGCCCAGGTGGTCGGTCGCCTCCAGGGGCGTCTGGCCGATGATCGCCGTCTCGAGGATTTCCTGCGCCTCGTTGTGCTCGTCGGGGTACAGCCCGAAGATCTGGCTGAGGTTCGCCCGGCAGGCGTTCCACAGCTTGAACCGGTCGGCCTTGGCGCCGCCGTGGGTTTCTTCGTGGGGATGGATATTGCCCTCGCCGAACTTTTCCAGCCGGCAACGGGCCATGAAGCCGCGCCGCGTGAAGGTCTGCCCCGCTTCGTCGAACACCTGGTGATAGACGTAGATCGCCGGGTCGCCCTCGGCGAATAGCACGCCCTCGCGCTGCCACTGCTTCAGGAACTTGGCGGCCCTGGTGTAGCGGTTGCTGTTGTCGTCGTCGCCGGGCTCGTCGCGGTTGAGGATCAGACGCGTGACGTTCGCCGGGTGCTTCTTGTACAGCTCGTCCTGCAGCGCGGGGTCAATCACGTCGTAGGGCGGGGCGATCACGTCGGACAGCGCCCCCACGTGTCCCAGGTCGTAGCGAAGTCCGCGGAAGGCAGCGATGTCGGGCATGGCAAGAGGGGAGAGGTCAGAGGTGAGAGATCGGAGGTCAGGGGCCGCCGTCCCATTGTTGGCGATGGACGCGAGTCCATCCGCCGCGTCAAAACCGACCAGTCTACCGGACAACTCCCAGGGGCCCAATCCCCGCGGGCGGCCGGGACGTGCCGGGAGCCCGCAACTGACGATTGCCAGTGGAATGAAGATTTCACGAAGCCCGCGTCGTCAGGCCGGCTACTCGGCTGGCGCCACGACGGCCCGGATCAGCCAGTCGCCGCCGGTGAACGTGCCGGCCGGTTGGCCCGGCTTGCCCACCAAGCCCTCGCCCTCGGCGTCGTGGCTCACGAACACGCCCAGCGTGGACGTCGCCGCGAAGTCGGTGCAGACGACGAATCGCTCGGGGACCTTGGTCGGCTCGACGCGCACGGTGACCCACTTGGCGTTGCCGCGCGGGAATTTCGACAGCGGGAACGTGAACTCGCCCAGCGGCTGGAACTGCTCGTCGCACACGGCGACGGTAAACTCGGCGCCGGCGGGAACCCGCGGGGCGCCATAGCGGCTGCCGTGGATCCGCACGGCGGTGACCAGGCCGCCGCCGGTGCCCGCTTCCAACAGTACCGCGTTGCCCTGCGGCAAACTCTTGCGGCCCGTGGGCGTGCCGTCGTCGGCTGCCACCTCGCGCGGCCGCTGGCGCGGCGCCGGCTCGGTTGTGGGTTCGTCGCCGTCACCCGATACGGCCGACGCAACGGTCTGCAGGTACTCGCGATCGGCATCGCACAGTTTGGCTGCCGGCAGCGTGACCGGCTTGCCGTCGGCGTTGAGCAACGTGACTTGCTCGTCCTGCAAATTCGTGAGCGTGGCTTCGACCGAGAACTTGCCGGTCTTGTCGGTCCAGGTGCGCGGCGCTGCGTGCAGCGCGAGCACGGGTCGCAGCAGCCAGTCGCCCGCGTCGAAGGCCGCCGGCTCGCGTCCCGGGAGCGCGCTGAGCGACTCGCCCTCGGGCGACGCGTCGTGACTGACGAACACGCCGCGAGTGGCGGTCGGGTTGAAGCTGACCCCCACGATGAACTCATCCGGCACGAGCGTGGGCGGCACGTCGATCCGCACCCAGTCGGGTCCGCCGTAGGGGAACTTGTCGTACGGCAGATCGAACGAGGCGATCTCGCGATTCTCGGCATCGCACAGCCAAACGCTGCCGACCGCCGACCCTGAGTCCGGCCTGCCGTACCGCGAGCCAAAAACGCGCACCGCCGTCAGCAACCACTGCCCAGCGGGCGCAGTGGAGCGAACCGCGTGGCCGCCGCCGGCCGTGCTGCGTTTGCCGGCAGGTCGCCCGTCGTCGGCGACCACCTCGTGTTCGATCTGCGTGAGCATGCCATCGGCCGGGGGCGCGCCGTCAAACGGGCTGCGCGGCGTCGCGCGCACCAGCACAGGTTCGGCGCGTTGCCACCACTGGGCCACCGCTGGGTCGGAGGCAACCGATTGCAGCGCGGCCAGCAGCGCCGCGCCCGGTTGCTGCAGGTCAACCTCGGCCTGGCCCCACGCGGCCATCAGCGGGGCGAGTTTGTCGTCGCCGATGATCTCGGCCAGTTCCAGCCACAGCCCTGCGCCGCGCGCGACCTCGCCCGGCTCAGACTCGGCGAGTTGTGCGCGCAGCCGCTGCATGCCGTCGGCGCGATAGTCGTATGGGTCCCACCACAGTGACTCGCCCTGTCGCTGGTAAACCTCGTCAATGATCCGCGAGCCCAGATAGTGCGCCCAGCCCTCGGCGGCGGCGGTCGTCATCCACCGCCGCTGCTGGATCGGTCGATACATCGCCAGGTGCGCCACCTCGTGACACAGGCCATACAGGTGAAAGGTCCCGCTCGCCTGCGGCCGCCGCAGCGACGCCGCGTCATGCACGCTCAGCGAGAAGTGATCCGCTCCGTCGTTGAACAGACGCACGGGCGCCGCGGAGTTCACGGCCGCGTCAACGGCGATCGTCGCCGGCATGTCAAATCGAAATTTTTCGACGCAAATCGCGCGGGCCGACGAGACGGTGCGCGCGATGGACTCCGCCTGCTGCTGGGTCAATCCCGAGTAGCGGACCTCGACGCCGTCCGCGACCACGGTCTCGCGCGCGACGGTTCGCTGCACGCCGCCCCATGGCAGAGTTGCGATTGCCAACAGAGCCAGTCGAATCAAACGTGATTCGCGACTGCCAACGACATGAACCAACACCACAGCAACCTCTCCTCCCGGCAAGATCGGGCGATGAAAAGTCCGGGGCGGACCGCGGCTTGCATGCTTCGACGCACGCTCGGCGAACGAAGTTCCCGTTGACTTCGAAAGTGTCGCAGGTTTCAGAGAAGGGGCCAGAAATCGCGAGGAACGAACCTCGAACCGTCGGCGCTAATTTGGCCAATCGGGCAGCTCAAACTTCGCCACCACGTTGGCCGTGTGCTCGTTGAAGTGCCGTTCCATTTGCGCGAGCAGACGCCGGGGCGTCCAAAAGCTGTCGGGGGCCCGCTCGTCCAGCGGCAAGTCGTCCAGCAGGTAGGCAAAACGCCGAACATAGGCGTTCGCTCGGTGCATCTGATGCGCCTCGTCGGCGCCAGTCCAATCGGAATGGGCCGCTTGGTAGTCTGCCGGCATCTGCGCAGGATTGAGATCGATGTGTGCAAATGCGTCGGGCTGCCGAGCCGCGTAAATCTGCGAGAAGAAGCCGAGCTGCCGACCGAGCATGTGCTCCACGTTCCACCGCGGCGTGTGCGTGCCGTTGGCGGGGCGGAAGTTCATTTGCTCGACGCTCAGCGGTACGAAGACCTCCTGCGAATTTCGACACGCCGCGTCCATGCGGTCGAGCAACCCGGCGAGTTCATCAGCCGGTTGCCAGGGCGTGGGGGCGAGATGCAACACGGTGCTACGCTCTGCGTCACGGGCCGCGCCGCCGCGCACTGCAAACGTGTTGTGCGGTACGTCGACGACGGCCAGTTGCTGCTTGCTGAGTTTGAGAAACGCATCGATCGCGGTCGTCGCTTCCGCAACGGAGGCGTCGGGGGCGCCGACGGGCAGCACGAATCGCGGCTGCAGCGCGGCGACGGTTTTCAGCGCGGCAGCGATCGTCGCCGGCGACGGGTCGTCGATCGGCAACATCAGCACGTCAATCGGAGCATCGCCCCCGCGCGGGTCGCCGGGTTCGGCCGGCGATAGGTCGGCCCAATGGATGATGTTGACTCCGTCGATCAGCGTTTGCTTGGCATCCTCGGGGCCAAGCGTCGACCGCGCATGATGCGGCTCGCTTTGCATCCAATCGAGCCGTCGGGCGAATTTGTCGGGGCCGCGGGGCGGGGGCGCCGGTTGCCGCTGCCGGTACAGCTGGCGCAGCTCGTCGTCATACGCCAGCGTATCGCGCGTCGGTTGCGAGCCGGAGAATCGCAACTCGGGTTGCGCCCGCAGCACCTCCCGCGTCGCGTCGTAAGCGAAAGAGGGATGAAACCACGTTTCAATCGTGACCGTCGGTCCGCCCCAGTAGCGAATCGCCACGGCAAAATGCGTATCGGACTCGGTCGTTTCCGCGAGTGCGCAGCGCGCGAGGAGGCCAACAACAAGAAGCGAGAATACTGAAGTGCCGGGCTTCATGGTTTTTGAGGGGGGCTGGATGCCGTCACTCGCCGAAAATCCCCGAGGCAATCAGGCCCAGCCCGGCGATCGGCAGCCAAAGGGATCGCACGCGGAACCGGCCTCCTTCGGTGTAGGCCAGATACACCATCCCGCACCAAACGAGGATCAGCACCACGCCGCCGATGATTTTGGCGAGCCGCTTGGCCGCGCCGCCGATCTTGGCGCCGGCGCGGCTTTTCTTCGGAGCGGCGGAGACCTCTTCCACCGACTCGCTCGCTGCAGCGGCCGCGGCCAACGGATCGCCCGTGTCGGGGATCTCCGAGTCCCAGAAACCATCGTCGGCGCCACCCAGTGGAGCAAGTTCTGCGTCATCGCTAGCGATCGGGACCCCCTTGGCCGCGGGCGCCGCTTTCGCGGTCGGCGCCGACGTGGCGACGGCAGTCGCCTGGGGAGACGAGCCAGATTTCGGGGCGCCAGTCGGCTTGCCGACCGGGCGCGGCGTGGGCTGCTTTCGTCCTCCGCCGCTTGCCGTGCCGGCAAACTTCACGCGGAACTTCGCTCCGCACTTGCAGGTCGCGACTTTGCCAGCCGCGGTGTCGGGCAACTGATACGCCTTGCTGCATTGGGGACAGCCAACCTTGGGCATGAGGTGCTCCCAGGAATCGAGCGTGAACAGGACGCCGCCATCGTGCGGCGCCGGCCCGAATTGCCTCAAGATCCGCAGCCATTCGCGAGACTATCCGGACGGATCGACGATGTCGAGCAGATTCCTGGCCGGGGCGGTGAGCAATTGCACAGACGCAATTCCCATCTGCGCAGCCGCCTGGCGCGAACTGCCAATGCATTCTGACCATCGAGACTCGGTTTGGACGAGTCCAAAAGAAAACAGCCGCCGGCGACTGCCGGCGGCTGTTCGTGAGGTAGATCGAGGTCGCTGTCGCGCACCCGTGGCTCAATATCGGTAAAACTCAGGCTTGTACGGGCCTTCAACCGGGATGCCCAGGTAGTCGGCCTGCTTCTCGGTGAGCTTGGTCAGCTTGACGCCCAGTTTGCCCAGGTGCAAACGGGCCACTTCCTCGTCGAGCAGCTTGGGCAGCACGTGCACGCCCAGCGGGTACTCTTCGGGATGCTGCCACAGTGCGAGCTGCGCAAGCACCTGGTTGGTGAAGCTGGCGCTCATGACGAACGACGGGTGGCCGGTCGCACAGCCCAGGTTGACTAGCCGACCTTCGGCCAAGATCAGCACCGAGCGGCCCGAGTCGTTGAACGTGTACTTGTCGACGGCGCCCACCTCGGCCGGCTTGATCCGGTCCTTCGTCGCGCGGCCGGCCTTCACTTCGCCGTTGAGCCAGGCCATGTCGATTTCCAGATCGAAGTGGCCGATGTTGCAGACGATGGCGTCGTTCTTCATCTTCGACATATGCTCGCCGGTGATGATGTCGCGGCAGCCGGTCGTGGTGACGAAGATGTCGCCCTGCGTGCAGGCCTCCTCCATGGTGGTCACTTCGTAACCTTCCATGGCCGCCTGCAGCGCGATGATCGGGTCGATCTCGGTGATCAGCACCCGGGCGCCCAGCGCCTTCATCGAGTGGGCCGACCCCTTGCCGACATCGCCGTAGCCGGCGACCACGACCACCTTGCCGGCGACCATCACGTCGGTGGCCCGCTTGATGCCGTCAGCCAGCGATTCGCGACAACCGTACAGGTTGTCGAACTTGCTCTTAGTGCAGCTGTCGTTGACGTTGATCGCCGGGCACTTCAGCTCGCCGCGGGCATGCATCTGGTACAAGCGGTGCACGCCCGTGGTGGTTTCCTCCGACAGGCCCTTAATCTCCTCGAGCATCTCGGGGAATTTGTTGTGGACCATGGCGGTCAGGTCGCCGCCGTCGTCGAGGATCAGGTTGAGCGTTTTGTCATTGTCGAAGTACAGCGTCTGCTCGATGCACCAATCGAACTCTTCCTCGGTCATGCCCTTCCAGGCGTAGACCGGGATGCCAGCCTTGGCGATGGCCACGGCCGCGTGATCCTGCGTGCTGAAAATATTGCAGCTCGACCAGGTGACCTCGGCGCCCAGTTCGATGAGCGTCTCGATCAGCACGGCCGTTTGGATGGTCATGTGCAGGCAGCCGGCAATGCGGGCGCCAGCGAGCGGCTTCGCCTTGCCGTACTTTTCGCGCAGGGCCATCAGGCCCGGCATTTCATTTTCCGCCAGCTCAATTTCCTGGCGGCCCCACTTGGCAAGTTCCTCGAACTTCTCGGGGCTGCAATTGACGACCTTGTAAGGCAAGCGTTCGGTCTGGGTTTGGGCCACGGCGGCTCTCTCCTGTGAAACGATCAAAAAGCGATTTGAACAAAGGTAGCACGCCCGCGGGGTCGGCCAGGGTAGACCGGCATCGCAAGACGGCTACGGCACGGGCACGCGCCATATGTACGGAAGTTCAGTCGTCAGCGGCGGCAGGCATCGGCCGAGGGCCGAATCAAGAGGTGCGACGCGTCTGCCCCGGGCTCGGGGAGCGCCGCAGCCTGGCCGCCATGGTAGGACTCCAACCGGGCGACGGTCAGCGGGCTTAACGACTGGGAATAAGTGTACCCATGCACCTAGGGAGCGGGCAAGGGGTCGTGAGCCACGGTGATAGCTGAATGGGACCCCGAGTCAAAGCGAGCGGGGGCATGAGCAATCGCCAGCCAACTGCTGCGTCACTTGCGAATCGGCCTTAGCGAATACGATCGCCGGTGGGCTCGCCGTCGCCGCGAGGAGGATCGGACGACGCAGCCGGCGGATCGTTATTCTGACCTGCGCTCGGCGGTTGCGAGCCGTCGGAGAGTTGCTCGAGCGGCTGTGCGCGGAGTTCCGGGACGGCCGGCTGGCCCCCAGGCCCGGGCCCCGGATCGAGCGAATCGCCGCCCTGCGGCTGCGACCACGGATGATCAAAATGCGGCGCCGGCGGGTCGGTGAAACCAAACGGCAGCGGATGGTCCTGGTCCGCCTCGTGCTCGTGACCGGCTAATCGGCGGGCGTCGATCCGCAACCGCTGCGCCGTCTCGCGCAGCATGTCGGCCTGATCGTACAACTCGCACTGCTCCAGCTGATTGGCCGCGTTGTCCAACTGCGTGGCGGTGCCGCGCAGCGAGACGATGCAGCGATGCTCGCGCGTGTGCGGGCCGCTGTCGGGACGCGGCGGGCCGGACGCCATTTCCGGCGGTCTCACGGGAGCAGCGTACGCTTGGACCCAAGTTGGCTGCGCCGCCAAATCAGGCTGTCCGGGAAAGAGTTGTGGCTGCGGCGGAGTCGCCGGTTCGATGTGCTCGCCGAGTGTGGCCGGACGATCGACCGGCTGTGGCGACCGTGGCGGCGCGACGGCCGCGCGAATGCGTAACAGTTCCCTGAGCTCGTCAGGCGAGAGGCCGTCCGGCGTCGCCGCATTGAGTTGTTCAATCATCTGCTGGAAATGATCGGCACTTGCGTCGCCGTCCAACGCGTTGGAGGGCAGAGCCGGCGATGGCCCTACTCGATCTTGCAACCGGACGCCATTCGGTGGCGGTGCGAAGCCGCGAAACCGCGCGCCCTCATCCCGGTCGAGAGCTTCTTGGAGTTCCTCGTCGGTGTAAGCCAAGTGATTGCCGCGAGGACTTGTGCGATCGCTCGGCGCGTCGGCAAACGCCACGCGACTGAACAGCGCCGCGGCGACGACCACGGCCAACACGGCAACTTGTTCGACAAACGACTTCATGGCGGCACTCCGTTTTGCGCAGAAGGGTGCGGCGAGGAGAGGGTGGCAGCGAACTGGGAAGTCGCCATTGTAATCCGCAGTTGCGGACTGAACCACACGGTCTTGGGCGGCGTCCCGAAGATCCGCAGCCCCGGTCTCGTCGTGCTCCGTCCCGGCAGGGACGTGTCGACAATAGCCCGCGATGAATCGCGGGGCTACTCTCACCCTGTCCCTTCGGGACAAGCTCGATTCGGCAGCACTCACGGGTCGGCGTCCCCGGCCTCTTTGGGACGATTCGACGTGGGCGCGCTCACTTCGCTAGCAGATGGTGGCTCACCAGCCACTCGCTGCCATCGGCCGTCGCGAACAGTTCTTCGCACGCCATGACGAACATTCGCCACCGTTGCCATTGCCGGCGGGCGGCGCGGGCGGGCAGGTCCTGCTCGAACCGGTGCACGATCGCCTCGCGATGCTCGTCGAGATTCTCCAGCCACGCCCGGCAGGTGCGCGCGTAGTGCGTGCCGTCGACTTCCCAGCGATCAACCAGCCGCAGCGGCCCGGCGACATGCTCGAACAGGTCCACCGGCGGCATGGCCCCGCCGGTGAAGAAGTGCCGCGCCATCCAATCCGCCTTGCCGGCGTCGACGAAGCGGTAGAACAACTCGCGGTGGCAGAACACGTGCACAAACAGCCGCCCGTCGTCGGCAAGCCACTCGGCCGCGTTCGTCAGCAGCTTGTGCAGGTTGCGCATGTGCTCGAACATTTCGATCGAGAGAATGCGATCGAACCGGCCCAGCTCGTTCCAGGGCGTGGGCAAGGGGTCCGATTCGAGCTCGGCAACGTTGCCGACATGGTGCGTCAGGTTCGTTAGCCCGCGATCCTCGGCCCGCTGCACGATGAACTCATGCTGCGTGCGGCTGTTCGAGACGGCCACGATTTCCGCATGGGGGTACTGCTCGGCGAGCCACAGACTCAGCGACCCCCACCCGCAGCCCAGATCCAAAATCCGCTGGCCGTCGCGCACGTCGGCGCGCTGGCAAGTGAGCGCGAGCATCGCTTCCTCGGCCGCGGCCAGGTCGCTGGTGCCCGCTTCCCACAGGCAGCCGCTGTACTTCAGTCGCGGGCCGAGCATCCACTGAAACAGCTCGGTCGGCGCTTCGTAGTGCTGCGCGCGAGCGGCGTCGGTCGCCTCAGCGATGCGGCCAGCCGCGAACTGTTCGCGTAACCGCGCCGCGCGATCGTCGATGGCGGCAATCGCGTGCTGCTTCTCCAATCGCTGCTGCAACAGGCGGCGGATGCCATGGCGGATCACGGCGTCGGGTAGGGCGCGGCGTTCGGCGAGTTCGATCAGCATGGGAGGGTCGTCAGTGGTCCGTGGTCAGTTGTCCGTTGTCGTGCCGGGCAGAGTTGCGTGCGTTTGTTGATCGTCGCCATGCGGGAACCACGGCACGAAGGCACTGGTTGTCCGCTGGTACCGGCGATAGTCCTCGCCGCGGCTCTTGAGTGCTTGCCGCTCGGTCGGCGGAATTCCCGTGACGAACAGGAACAGGTAGAGCAGGGCGGCGGCGTTGACCAGCGGAACCCACCAGCCGGGCGACGCGGCGGCCAGCGGAATGTAGCTGCACCAGTGGATCCACTCGAAAAAGTAGTTCGGGTGCCGGGAGTACCGCCAGAGTCCGCGTCGACAGGTTTTGCCGCGCGAATCGGGGTCGCGCTTGAACGCCGCGAGCTGCGCATCCGCGGTCGCGACGCCGGCGATGCCAGTCGCCCACAACGCGACGCTCAACACGACGAGCCAGCCGGCGGGCGGCGGCGCGCTGATCGACGCCACGAGCGCGTTGGCTGCAAACGCCCACGCGGCGACGGCCTGCATCTGATAGAACCAGAAAAACTTGCGGTCAGCGTCTTCGCCCCAGTTCTCACGAAGCGTCTGGTAGCGTCCCTCTTCGGGGTGGCCGACGACGCGCACGTACAGATACCGCGTGAGCCGCAGCGACCAGACGCCCAACATTACGGCCACGGTCGCCCGCAGCCAGGGCTCGCCGGGCAACACCACCGCGTAGAAGACGCTGAGGGCGCCGATCACGCCCGCCCAGGCGACGTCGACGATGCCCGCGTTGCCGATGCGTCGCTGCACCAACCACAACGCGGCCATAAACAGGCTCGCGGCGGCCAGGGCAATCAACAGTGCAGGCAGGATACTCAACATTTCACAATCGCGCTGCAGCGGCTTTGGCCGCGGCGTTCCGTTGGTTGACCAGCAGCGACTACCTGGCGGCCGGTTTGGCAAAGTGCTGGTGGGCCAGCCCGATTTGCCGCTCGTAGAATCCCGCCGCGCAGTAGCACAGGTAATAGTCCCACAGCCGCATGAACCGCTCGTCGAATCCCAGCTCGGCGATCCGCTCGGCCGCCCCATGGAATCGCTCCCGCCACGCCACCAGCGTGCGGGCGTAGTCCTCGGCAAAGTCAACCGTCTCCAGCAATCGCAGATCGGTGCGCTCGCCCACGGCGGTCTGAATCGCGCCCAGCGACGGCAGACAGCCGCCGGGGAAGACATGCTTTTGGATGAAGTCGACGTTGCGACAGTACGCGTCAAACCGTTGATCAGGGATCGTGATTGCCTGCAACATCATCTGGCCGTGCGGCTGGAGCAGTTCGCTGCACTTGGCAAAAAACTGCGGCAAGAACCGACGGCCGACGGCTTCAATCATTTCGATCGACACCAGCTTGTCATACTTCCCTGTCAGGTCGCGGTAGTCGCAGAACCGCAGGTCGACGCGCTCGGACAGCCCGGCACGCTCGATCCGCTGTTGCGCGTAGGCCAGCTGCTCGCGCGAGATGGTCACGCCCGTCACGCGGCAACCATAATTGGCGGCCGCATATTCGGCGAATCCGCCCCACCCGCAGCCAATCTCCACCACATGGTCGTCCGACTGCAGGTCCAGCCGTCGGCAGATCCGCTCGTACTTGGCCAGCGACGCATCGTGCAGCGTGGCTCCGTCCGACTCGAACAGCCCGCTGGAGTAGGTCATCGTCGGATCGAGAAACGCGGCAAAGAACTCGTTGCTCAGATCGTAGTGCGCGCTGATGTTTCGCCGGCTGCCGGCACGGGTGTTCTGTCGCGCCCACCGCAGCAATTGCTTCGGCGCCCAGCCGATGGCCCGCCCCCACCACGAACCCCGCGAACTCGACGGCGTGCTGCCGGCCAGCGTCCGCAGCAAGTTCAGCAGATCGGGCGTCGTCCACCAGCGGTCGACGAATGCTTCGCCGAAGCCCACGCTGCCGTGCATCAGCACGTGAGCAAAGAATCGCGGGTCTTCGACAATCAATTCGCCCGCAACGCGGTGGCCTTGGCCAAGCAGCGTCGTCTCGCCCGCCTCGTGCCACGCAATCCACGCGTGCGGCAATTGATCGAGTTGCCGCAGCACGAGTTGCCGCGCGGCGCGGCCGCTCCACGACAACTCCCCTGCCCTGCCCTGCTGCGATCGCGGACCGGCTTGGGCGGTTGCTGCCGAATCGGTGATTACCTGCCCAGTGCCGGGCGTCGGTCGGGGTGCGGATAGAACGGGCATCGCTTCATCCAAAGCCGAAACGCCTGCCAATGAATGGCGGCGAGGATCTGCAAACTACTGACGGGGAAACGAACGAGCATGCGGGCCAGATTGACGTCGCTCAGCGGTCGCCGCTCAAGCGACATCGCCGCGGTGAACGCCGGCCGATCCGTCGTCACGCTGCGGATCGCCACGTCCAGCTGTTCGCCGGGGTTGGTGAGCCGCCATTGATAGTCGGCGGCCAGGTCCATGAACGGCGACACGTGGAAATCCTTCGGATGGCAAAACCGCAGCACGCCGGCGTCGTTCACCCGGTTGGTCGCGTCCAGCACGTACAAACGCCGCTCGTTCCAAGGCGTGTTGCTCACCTCGGCCACGATGGCTGCCGGGCGATCGGTCGCCGCATCGAAGCAGAAGTGCAGATTGAGCGGGCTGAAAAAGTGCCCGAACTGCCGCAACTGCGTCAGCACGCGGACCGGCCCCGGGGGCAGCGGGCGGTTGAGTTCTTGTTCGGCGTAGGCGCGGACCGCCGCGGCCAACTCGGCCGGGGTACTCGCGGCCAGCAACTGCGGCGAATGATCCTCGGCGCGAAAACTGGCGGGGGCAAAACGCGCGGCGCTGAGCAGCCACCTGCGCCGAATCAACTCGTCGGCTTCGTCGAGGTCCACATACGCCAGCGCCACCTTGTACCGAAACCGATGCACCGCCGGCGATCGCCGGGCGTGCAGGACGGTTCCGTGGTACAGGCAGGAGTGCATGCGGAGGGGGTGACTGGTTACTTGTGATTGGTGATTCGCGTGCCGCTACTGGCGCTTCGCTCCGCGGCGTTCGTGCTTGTCCCCCTCCCCCCGGCGGGGAGGGGTTAGGGGAGGGGGGCCAGCGCACGAGTTTCACGTGATCCCGCGCGATCGAGTTCGCTCATCCCCACGCCGAACCGGCGGCAGGCGACCAGCGCGCTGTTGACGCCGTCTTCGTGGAATCCGTTGCCCCAGTACGCGCCGGCGAAGGTGACGCGGCCGTCGGCGTGCAACTGTTCGTGTTGCCCTTGAGCGGCGATCGACGCCCGCGTGAACAACGGATGGTCGTAAGCGAACTCGGCGAGGAAATGGTCACGCGGAATCTCGCGGGGCGGGTTGAGCGTCACGCAAATCGGCCCGGGGGCGCCGAGGCGTTGCAGACGATTCAAATCGTAAGTGACCGCCACCGGTCGTTGCGGGTCGCCGGTGACCAGGTAATTCCAGCTGGCCCACGCCGCTTGGCGCCGGGGCAACAGCGACGGGTCGGTGTGCAACACGGCGCGGTTGGGTTGATAGGGAAACGCTTGGAGCGTGCGTCGCTCCTCGGCCGTCGCATCGGCCAGCATCGCCAACGTCCGCGGCGCGTGCGTCGCGAGCACCGCCGCATCGAACAGCTCGGGCGCCTCGCCGCGGGGTGTGACGCTCACGCCGGAATCGGTGCGACGGACACTCTCAATGGGGGCGGCCGTTCGCACTGCTGCACGCTGATTCAGGAACTCGGCAATCGCGGCCACGTACCGCCGCGAGCCACCGGGGATCGTCTTCCATTGCGGCCGGTTCCGCAAGTCGAGCAGGCCGTGATTCTTGAAGAATCGAATGAGGAATGCGGCCGGGAATTCGCCGACTTCCTCCGCGGGCGCGGACCAGATGGCCGCCGTCATCGGCAGCAGATAGTGCCGCCAGAACGAATCGCCATATCCGCCGCGGCGGACGTAGTCGCGAAGCGAAATGTCGGTCGACGCCAGCTCGCCGTCGAGAAAGTCTCGCGGAGCCTGGCGATTGAAGCGAACGATGTCGCGCAACATCCGCCAGAATCGCGGCCGGAGCAAATTGGCCCGCTGAGCGAACAATCCGCCGAGCGAACTCCCCTGGTACTCCAGATGGTCCGCGTCGCTGCGGACAGCGAAGCTCATGTCGCTGTCCTGCAGCGGCACCCCCAATTTGCCAAGCAGCCGCAGGAAATTGGGGTAAGTGCGGTCATTGCAGACCATAAACCCCGTGTCCGCGGCGAACGGCCGCCCGTAGGCGGTGAACCCGACCGTGTTGGCGTGACCGCCAAGGGACTCTGCCGCCTCGTACAGCACAACTTCGTGCCGCGCTGCCAGCAGACGCGCGGCAACCAACCCGCTGACGCCGCCGCCGACGATCGCGATGCGCAGCGGTTCGCGTGTCGCTAGTTTCTGGTCAATCGACGAATGCATCGCGGGCTCAGTGGGGAGGGGAATTGCGGACGCCGACGCCATCGCGCAGCGGCAGCCGCGAAAGCTGAGGGCGCTGGGAAAGATGGCGAATTGGCGACGAAGTTACTGGGCCGTCGCAAACTCGTCGCGCAGAAATTGCGCAACGCGATCCCAGTTCTCGGCAGCCGCGGCGAAATCGACGGGCATCGCACGCACCGTGCGCGGCGATTCGACCCGCGGCGGCTGGTCGACTGCCGGGTTGAGCGGGATCTGGGCGCTCGGCCCGGCGGCCAACTTTTGCTCAACCGCAGGAGATAGCAAGTAGTCAACTAGCTTTTTCGCGGCCGCCGGATTTGGCCCCCCGCGAATCATACCCAACGTGTTGGGAATAAACAGCGTGCCCAGCCCGTCGGGCCCCTGGTCGGGGTACACAATCGCCACCGGGGCGCCCCGCTCGACCTCGATCATCGCATCGTCGGTGTCGGTCAGGCCAAAGGCGTACCGCCCCGCGGCCACGGCCAACGCCACCTGCTTGTTGCCGGCCACCACGGCGGCGTTCTGCTTCACGCCGTGGAAGAATTCCTCGGCCCGCTCCGGCCCCCACGTGGCGAACAGCACCGCCGCGTGCGACGCGGTCGTCCCCGCGAGCGGTTTGGCGATCGCGCACCGCCCCTGCCACCGCTCGTCGGCTAGCGCCAAGATCGAGTCGGGCCGCTCGCCCTCCTCCAACAGATCCGTGTTCACGATCAGCACCCGCGCCCGCGCCGCGAACCCGAACCAGTGATCTTCCGCCGAGCGGTATTCGGCTGGGTACTTCGTCCCCACGGGCGAGTCATACGCGGCCAGCAACCCGGCCTCATCGAGCCGCAGCGTGTTGACCAATTCGTTGTTCCAGAACACGTCGCACCGCGGGCGGTCGCGCTCGGCGAGAATCGCTTGGGTCAACGCCACGGTCTTGGTCGACTCGGCGTCGTACTTGGCGAGGACCTCGATGCCGGTCTCGCGGGTGAAGTCCGCGAAGATCGGCCGCGAAAAATCCTCGTCCAGGGCCGTGTAAACGACGACCTCGGGGGCCGCATGCTCGCGGCACCCGGTCGTCACAACCGCCACGACCGCTAGGACTAACGAAACTGCGAGTGGCGCGGGGCGTGGCATGGTGGTACGCTTGCTGTGGGAGTCCTGCGGCGGAAACGTCGGCATGGCTCGATCTTACGCCGCCAACTACAATGCGGGCAGCCCCTTCCGCTTCCGTTGCCGCACTGCGTCATGAAACTCGTCCTGCTGGGCACCACCGGCTATCACCCCAACGACCGCCGCCAGACGGCGTGCATGCTGCTGCCCGAATTGGGAGTCATGTTCGACGCCGGCACCGGTCTGTACCGGGCAGCCAAGCACCTGCAGACCGATCACCTCGACATCTTCCTCACGCACGCCCACCTCGACCACTGCATGGGGCTGACGTTTCTGTTCGACCTATTGGCCGAGCGGCAGGTGGACCCGATCCGCGTGTTCGCCGAGCCGGAGAAGCTGGCGGCGATCCAGGCGCACTTGCTCAGCGAGTTGCTGTTCCCCGTGCAGCCGCCTGGCGACATGCTGCCGCTAGCCCGCGAGCACGAACTGCCCGACGGCGCCCGTCTGACGCACTTTCCGCTGGAGCACCCCGGCGGTTCGGTCGGCTATCGCGTCGATTGGCCGAGAAAGTCGCTGGCGTACGTGACCGACACCGTCGCGAGCCCCGATGCAGACTACGTGGAGAAGATCCACGGCGTCGATCTGTTGGTGCACGAGTGCTACTTTGCCGACGGCAACGACGCGCAAGCGCGGCTGACCGGCCACAGTTGTCTGACCGAGGTGCTGCAAGTGGCCGCCGCCGCCGAGGTCAAGCAGATGGTGCTGGTGCACATCAACCCGCTGCTGGCCCACGACGACGACCTGGGCCTGGCGAAATCGAAGCACCTGTTCCCCAACGTCACAATCGGCGAAGACGGCATGGAGATCGATTTCTAGCGAGCTTTACGCAGCAGCGGATGGAGTCGACCATATCACTTCGGCATTAGCGGCGGCGCCCACGCCGCTGCGACTCATCAAACGCCCACGCCGCCATCGACTCCCTCGCCCGCTCCCCGGACAGCGTCACGCGGGTCCCCCATGCGGTCTCCACCATCCGCCAGTGAGCCCAATCGCTTCAGGACACTCGCAACGCGCATGCTGCTTGCGCTGGCGATCCTGCTGGTGCTGAAAACCGTCGGCGTCACCCTGCTGTCGTACCGCGACTACTTCCCGCCCAACTTTCGCGCCGACTTTTTGCTGGGCCGACGACCGCATTTCTTCGGCGCGTATGAGTGGGCGTTTTACGCGCACATCATTACCGGGCCGCTGGTGCTGGTCACGGGACTGCTGCTTGTGAGCGAGCCGTATCGCCGCCGCCGACCCGCTTGGCACCGCCGGCTCGGTCGCGTGCACGTGCTGACTGTCGTGCTGCTGGTCGCCCCCAGCGGTTTGGTCATGGCCCGCTATGCGATGACCGGAGCCGCCGCGGGGGCGAGCTTCGCGCTGCTGTCGATCGCGACCGCCGCCTGCGCAGCGGCGGGTTGGCGCGCGGCCGTGCAGCGGCGCTTTGCGGCCCACCGCCGCTGGATGGTCCGCTGCTACGCCCTGCTCTGCTCGGCCGTGCTGCTGCGGGTGCTGGGCGGACTGTTCGAGACGCTCGGCCTCGCCGGCGCCTACCCCGCCGCCTCGTGGGCCAGTTGGCTGCTGCCGCTGGCGGCGGTCGAGTGCGCGTGGCTCATTCCAACGCGTCGCTCACATCCTCGCCGCCGGCAATCGTGAGCAGGCCGTGCAGCAGGTCGCGATCGACATCGGCATGCAACGATACGACCGCGCCGTCCAAGAAAGCCACCTGAAACACGCCGGCATGCGGGGCATACGTGCGATCGCCCGCGAGGCTGATCTGCACGGCGCCCTCCTCAGTCAGATCGTGCGGCGACATCCAGTGCACGGCCTGGTCAGATCGCGCCTCGACGACCAGCAACGTGCCGCCGGCGTCGTCTGTCACGTCGTTCAACGCTCGCGGCGTCTCGCCCGCGAACGCAAAGTCAGGACCAACGACCGCCAGGTACGTTGTGTGATCTTGGTCGTGATTCGCGCTGGGGCACAGATAGATATCCAACGCCGTCGCCCGGGCCTGCCCGTTCGCCGGGTCGTCCCACGACTTGGTCAAGTTGATCGACTCGTACAATCTTTGATTGTCGAGGTACGGCAGAATGAGCGTCCGCCAACTGTGCAGACGATTGCCTGCTTCGTCCACCGTGTAAGCGGGCGGCAGCGTTCCATGCTCTTCCGCATAGGCGAGCATGGCCAGAGCGATCTGCTTAAGGTTCTTCCTGCAATACATTTGCCGCGCCGGCTCCCGTCCTCCCCCGCGATGAAAAGGACTCATGAGCGCGATGATCACACCAATGATCGCGACGACGATCAACAGTTCGACGAGCGTCAGAGCGCGGGGGCTGCGGTTCATGGCAAGCTTTTCCTCCAGGGCTTCACCGGCGCCGCCGGCTCGCTTCGCCGGACGATCGACTGGCGAAATGTCACCTGTCCAGTACCTCGCCGCCGGCGACCGTCAGCACGCCTTGCAGCGTGTCACGACTCACGCCTTCGATGGATAATGACGTCGCGTGGCCATCGAGAAATGCCGCCTGGAAGACGCCAGGGTGTGGCGGATGCGTGTCCTCCTCGGCGCTGGCGACCAGGGCGTCCTCCACGCTCAGATCATGCGGCGACATCCAGTGCACCGCCTGGTCGGCACGCGCTTCGACGACCGCGACCGTGTTCGACTCGCCGTCGGTCACGTCCGACAAGGGCCGCGGCGTCGAGCCGGTGAATGCAAAGTCCTCCCCCACGACGACCATGTACGTGGTCAATGGCGGTTCGATGATCGCGCTGGGGCACAGGTACTCCTCCACAGCCGTTTTGCGCGCCGCGGCATTGGCCGGGTCGTCCCACGGCTTGGTCAAGTCGATCCTGTCGTACAGCGTCTGATGCTCCATGTACGGCAGAATGAGCGTCCGCCAACTGTGCAGACGATTGCCCGCCTCGTCGACCGTGTACGCCGGCGGTAGCGTACCGTGCTCTTCGGCATAGGCAGACAACCCCCGGGCGATGTGCTTGAGGTTGTTGAGGCACGTGTTCCGACGCGCCGCTTCAGGCGCGGAACGATACATCGGCAGCATCAACGCCACCAGCACGCCGATGATCGCCGTAACGATCAGGATTTCAACCAGCGTGAGCCCCTTCGGCGCGCGTCGCATCGAATGTGCCATTTCGTCGTGTCACCGGTCCGCTGGGAACGAAGAGAAACGCGTCGCTCGTGGCGACTTCCGAAGTATAGAGTGATGCTCGCGACTGACGCAAACAGTTCAACGCATCGATTGTGACGCCGACGCAAGGGCTCACTTTCCTCGCGAAGCGAGATCCTCAACCGTCAGCGCCCACCGTTGGTGGTCGCGCCACGCGCCGGCGATCTTCAGGTACCGCGGCGAGATTCCCTCACGGCGGAATCCCAGCCGGCGCACCAGTGCGATCGACTCCGCGTTTTCCGGCTGGATGTTGGCCTCGACCCGATGCAAACCCAACGGGCCGAACGCCCGCTTGATCGCCAGCTGCAAGCCGCCGCGCATGTAACCCTGGCCCGCGTGCGGCTCCAGCGCGTAGTAGCCCAGGTAGCAACTGCAAAAACAACCGCGAACGATCTCGTTGAGGTTGATCACGCCGACCAGCGTTTCGTCTTCGATGCGCCGGACGAAGTAGCCGACGTGCCGCTGGTTGGCAAAACGGGCCAACCACGCGTGATAGGCCTGGGGCGCGTCGGGCGGCTGGACCCAATCGCCATGCAACTCGCGGCTGCCCGCCACCGCGGCCAGCAATTCGTCGCAATCCGCCGCGGTCGGCTCGGCCAGCTTCACTTCGCTCATCGACCGCCTCGACTCCGCCAATCGGCGACGCTTCCCGCCAAGATGAAAAAAGGAAGCGGCGCCGCCGAACACTCGGCGACGCCGCTGGTGATCTTACTGCAATGCACCGCGCCGTGCGAACTAGATCAGATAGTCCGGCAGCGTGGCGTCCAGCGTGACGTCGGCAATGCCGTCGCCGTCCAGGTCGACGCCGACGCCGTTGCGGTAATGGCCGTTGCGGCCGGTGGCGTACCAGCGGGCATAGGCGGCTTCGTCGTCGTACCAACCGTCGACCGGCTCGTGGCGCCAGCCTTCGTACCGCGGCAGGTCGTAACGCGACAGCGGACGGTGGGCGTAGTCGAGCGACGAGCGGACCGGCGCCGGGGCGTACCAGCGGCGACGCGGCGCCGGGCGACCCTCGGCCACCGCCAGCCGAACTAAAATCGTGCGGATCACGGCCAGCGACAAGCCGCCGGTGCGCTGTTGGCAGATCCACTTGGCCTCGCGCCAGCGGCCTTCCACGCGCGACAGCTCCAGCAATTCGTGCCCGTCGTGGGTCAGCCGCACGCACGGCACGCCGGTGGAAGTACGGTCGACTTCCTTCAGCAGGCCGCCGTCGATCAGCAGCCGCAGGTGGTAGCGAATCCGCTCCTCAGTGTCATGATTGGGGCCGCTGCGCAGCACGCTCACCGAGCAGTCGCTGCCGCGGTTTTCGATGTCGGCCAGCAACTGCCGAGCCAGGTCAATGTCTCGTTTCATCCTAACACTCCATTGCGGGAAACAAGGACAACGCACCGGGGACGCCGCATCCGACGGCGGACCGAACTCGTGCGGCGACGATTGGCAACAACCGGCAACCGACACTTCACGAGAAGCGGACAAGCGGTGCGAATAACGCCGCGTCATATCGCCCCGCCAACGGGGCGGACGCAGCGTGCGGGTTATGCGGGGCAAAAATCGACCAGCGGCGCCCGCTGGACCTTGCCAGCGATGCCCGCAGAAAGTTGCCGATCCACGCAGCGGGAAATGTGTCCCGGCGGGCCATCCCGGTCAAGACGAGTTTGCTTGCCGAGCGTCGCCCAGTTCATGATGCTAGCTGAGCCGCTGATAAGCGGGTCGGCGGCGACGAGAAACCGCGACCGCCCGGTTTCCCGCGAAACTCCCTGCCGCCAGGGCCGATTGCCGCCGCCGATGGCGCCAGCTATACTGCGGAACTCACGCGACGGCGCCCCAGCGCCGACGTGACCGGTCCGGCGCGACGGGTCCAGGGCCACCCGCCCACTGGCAACGTCCCCGACCGCGATAATTCAAAAAGACAATCAGAAAAGTTCGGGCCGTGGCGCAGGCTGGTAGCGCGTTTGACTGGGGGTCAAAAGGTCGCAGGTTCGAATCCTGTCGGCCCGACTTTTTTTCTGATGGGTTCTCAGCGCCCATGCCGTGCGGACGATCGGCGTGCCGTTCCTTCGCGCTCAAAGAGGCAGCGGCCATCATTG
Source organism: Planctomycetaceae bacterium (assembly GCA_002702655.1). Classification (GTDB taxonomy): domain Bacteria; phylum Planctomycetota; class Planctomycetia; order Pirellulales; family Lacipirellulaceae. The sequence goes on along the minus strand of PABB01000005.1, from coordinate 179,473 downwards.
GCGGCCGCTCGATCTGCCGCCGTTTCGGGTGACCGGCGATTTGCGTTGGGCGAGTATTCGGCCCTCAAGATGCATGGTATCCCCCTCAGGGATGCGGCCCTTCGCCGCAGTAACTCGCTTTAGGAACTCCCCAAGAAAGCTGCGGCCTGCCTGCGAAAGTCGGCCAGCAGCGGGTTATCTGAATTTGCCGGCGAATCTGCGCACCAGGAATCCCCTGAACCGCCGCCTCGATATCGACGCCGTCCCGCAGGCCTAGCTCCCGCCTTGTCGCGTTCGGCGGGGTGACTTGGCGTGTCGTGCGAGTCGCCAAAACGCCGGCTGGCATCGATCAAGTCGTCCGCCGCTGCAAGAAAACGGCGACGCCCTCGTTTCTACGCAAGGCTATCGCGAGCAGGAAGCCAACTGCTAAAAAACGCGGTTTTGGCAGCAACCATCACAGCAGGACTGGTATCACTTCTTAAGGCTGGTCTTTGCGCTCGGTCATGACCTAGGTCGTGATTGACGTGTGCGGTTGCGGCAACCTCCGCGGCGCTGGCGGGACAAGGCTTATCCCTCGGCCGCGCTTGGCCAAAACGCATGATATGCCCACGGGCATACAGCCCTGCTTGGCATTTTGTTGACGGGACGACGGGGCATGTTTGTAGTACACTGGGACGCGTGATCTGCGGCAAGCAAGGGGTTATGCCATCCCATGGCCTTCCCCAATCACTCTTCGAACACGGCAGACTGTGATTCCACTGCCGTCGAACCGGGACCTTATCGCTCGTTTTGATAGACGTGTCTGGGCTCATGCCTCAGCTGTGCTCGCACTGAGCAGGAGGGAGGACGCTCGCCATCAGAATTGGACTTGAGCGTGCATTGCGGGCAAGCCTGTTTAGGGCCTGTCCAACGACATTGATTCGCTACGCGACGACGACTGTTTCACATCTTTGGGAGATCTTGGAATGTTATTGAGATGTTCGGCACAGAGGATGTCCTCATTGGCCGAGGCTGTGCGAAGTCCACTACGAGTTCTCGCCGCTGCGGCCGTGATTTCGCTGGGCGCCTTTGGGGCGGCTGATCGGGCCGACGCTGGCGACCTGTTTACCGGCCAATTTGGCGCGGGCAACACGTGGAATGTTTACGAAGCCATCGATAGCCCGCTCACTTGGGAAGAAGCTTTTTACTACGCTCAAAGCGCACCCGATCCCACGGGCGGCGGCGCGGTGGGCCATCTCGTCGTGATCGGCGGGGCGGCGGAAAACACTCTTGTGAACACCAACGCCCCGGGCGATCGCTGGATTGGCCTGACTGACCGCTTCGGCGTGGCGCCGGGCGCAACGGAATCCGCCATCCAACTGAATCCGCAGACAGATGGTTGGGCCTGGGTCAACGGCGAGGCGTTCACGTATCAGAATTGGGGTGGCGGCGAACCGAACGACGCCGGCAACGCCGAAGACGCCGGGCAGATGACCGGCGGCGGCACGTGGAACGACAATGCCAGCGGATTTGACATCGACGAACCCGAACTCGACTTCGACAGTCTCGGCGAGGGACAAGCGATCTTCAATTTCGTGGTTGAGTGGAGCACCGCTCTGGCGACGCAGCCCACGCTGGCGGCGTCGCGGATCGACCCGGCTGTCCTGGCGCGCGCCTTCCCGTCGCCGATCGCGCGGTTGCCCGGTCCCAACGGGACGGCCACCGAGTTTGGCGTTCGCGAAGTCCGCGACCTGGGATACGTCAAAAACACGCGGCAGGCCATTGCGAACATCAACTCCGGCGCCGGCACGATCTTTGACGGTTCGTCCGCGGTGCTCGATCTGAAGGATCCTGTGACCAACGGCGGCAACACGGGCGCCGTGGGCGGCACGGAAGTGCCGTTCATTTCGCACGTGGACGGCACGGAGGATCAATTCGTGCAAACCGTCATCAAGGGGACTTTCGAGGTCCCGGCGGGCCAGGGCGGGCTGTACACGTTCAATCGCGTCAGCGACGACGGCTTCGCCCTGCGGATCCTGTCCCAAGAAACGCCGGGCAGCCCCATTGTTCAGCACGAATTCATCAAGGCGAGCAATGGCCACGTCGACGAAGACGGTTCGCTCGTCTTCATTGCCCCCGGCGATCGCGACAGCAAGGGCGTGATCAATCTCGCCCCCGGAACGTACGACATTGAATTCGTGGCGTTCGAAAACGAGGGCGGCGCCTACTGGGAACTGAGCACGGCCAAGGGTGACTTCGTCGATCCGGCGCCAAACACGACGCCCCAGTACATCCTGTTGGGCGACACGTCAACGATGACAGGAGCGGTGTATTCGCAGCCGGTGCGCATGACCGGCAACGCCACGGTCAATAACTACGCCGGACAGACCAACACCATCGCCGCGACGATCACTAATTCGCGCACCGCCACGCCGGATGCCACGGGATCGTTCGATGAAGTGGTTCTGACTGACGGCACGAGCCCCGCCAGCATCTGCTGCGGTCGGCCCGGCGCCACGCTCGATCCGTCGCAGGTGAATCAATTCCCCATCTCGACCGGCGACGACTTCCCCGATTTTTCGACGTTCGTCACGGGATCGTTCACGGTCACCGCGACTGATACCGACGGGCTGCCCGGCGAGGTGTTTACCTTCACGTTGCAGTCTGACGACAGCAGCGCGCTGCGGATCGTGGGCGAGGACTTCACGGCTTCGTCGCCAGCGACCGCTGACGGCGGTTTGTCGACGCTGGGCGATCCTGAGTCGAACGGCGACACGTACTTGTTGGCCGGCTTCGAGGGAACGGGCAACGCCAACACCTTCGGCACGATTACGCTCATGGAAGGACAAACCTACGATTTCGAGGCTTGGCAGCGCCAAGGCGGGGGCGACTCGGGTCTGGAAGTCTGGGTCGCTCAGGGCGACTATCTGGCAACCGGTTTCGATGCGGCTGCGTTCTTCCACCTGTCGGCCGAAGTTTTGGGCGACAAGACCGTGGCGGCCAACACCGGCCTGGGGCTCGTTGCGGGACCCGGGACTGGCCCGGCGCCCGGTATCGCCGGCGACTTTGACGGCGACGGCGATGTCGACGGTAGCGACTTCCTGCTCTGGCAGCGCGACCCTGGGGTCGGCAACCTCGCCGATTGGTCGGCCAACTACGGAGCCGGCGGCCCGGCCTCCGGGGCCGTTCCCGAACCCGGTTCGTTGGGCTTGGCAATTGTCTGTGCCGGCCTGATCGCGGGTTGCGCTCGCCGTCGTCGGCAAGCCTAGCAACTCGTCGCTGAGTTTGATGAATGCACAGGCCTGCCGCTTGGAACCGTCCGAGCGGCAGGCCTCGTGTTTTTCTGGGGCAACTGACGCCAAGCTCGAACCGCGTTTACCTGTCGCGCCTAAGCGATCCGGCCGCACGCCAGCCTACGGCGAAGCGCGCCATACATCGGCCGACAGCAGCTCACCACTGCCACGTCTTGCGACTCACGTGCGCCGGGACGAACGTGTCGCGGTATGAGCGGCGCCAGAGGAACTCTTCGGTGTAGGCGACCAGCGAGGCGGCTTTGATGAACAGAAAGTACGCCGGCAGCAGCGGCACGCACAGCAGGCTGCGCGCGTCGCGGCGCGGGTTGGGCGAGTAGTACATCACGACCAGCCACTGTGTCAGTTCCAATGCCATGCACAGTGCGTAATTCGTCAGCAGCGCCGGCGCCAACATGTGCGGTCGCAGACATCCCAGGTAAAGCGTCGCCGCGGCCGCCGCGTAAACCAGGAAAATGCGGAAGAACCACGTTTCCAGCAAGATCGCGAGGTTGCTCGCGCGGAATCCGGGTCGCCGCACGTCGGCCAGATCGACATGCTTGCGGCACTCGAACGTCACCGCGGCCCATTCCCAACGGCGACGCTGCTTAAACAATCGCTGCCAAGACGTCGGCAGATTGGTCCGACACTGCGCGTAGGGAGCGTGCTTGATCAGCCAGCCGCTCTTGCGGAGTCGCAGCACCAGGTCGCCGTCCTCGCCCGGGCCGACGTCCCAGCCCCCGGTCCGTTGCAGCGCCGTGCGGCGGTAGGCGCCAAACGCCCCTGACACGATGCTCAGCACGCCCAGCCGCGAGCTGAGCATTCTGCCGACGAACACGCTGCGCAGGTACTCGGCCGCCTGCAATCGAGTGAGCAGGCTGGTCGTGGCGTTGCGGGCCACCACCGTGCCGGCCACGGCGCCAACGCGCGGATCGCGAAACGGCTGCACGATGCGGGCGATGGCCCCCGGTTCCAGGTGCGAGTCGGTGTCGACGCACACCACGATCTCGGCGTTGACAAAGGGGAGCGCCGCGTTGAGCGCCGACGATTTGCCGCCGCGTTGCTGCTTGCGGATCACCAGCACGCCCGCGTGATTTTGGGCAAATCGCTGCGCCACGTCCGCCATGCCGTCGGTCGAACCGTCGTCGACGACGATGATTTCCATCGACGGGTAGCTGCCCCAGACCGACGCCAGCGTCGCCTCGATCGTGTCGGCTTCGTTCAGCCCGGCCAGCACGACGCTCACGTGCGGCTGAAAATCATCTCGCGGGGCTGGGCGCCGCAGCAGCCAGCCCGTCGCCTCGCGCGCAGCATCCCACAGACACATCACCACCGTGGCCAGGCCGTAGCGTACGCCGTCGATGCACAACAACGGCCACGTCAGCAGCAGCAGCTCACCGAGCGTCCTGGACGAAATCCAGCGGATCCAGTCGATCAACATGGTACGCGATAACGTCCTTCTCCACGGCTTCGTCGGCAACGGCCCGTTTGCCGCAGCCCATGCACTCGGTGATCAGCGCCAGTTGCGAGTCGCTCCACGAGCACTCGCGGCAGCGCCGCGGACCGTCGAGGTATTCAAAGTCGGCGCCGACGACCAAACGCGACGACCGGCACTTCGGGCAAGCCAAGTCGCCCGCGCCAAACTCGGCGGCGGGCGCTACGTGCGCACACGCGAAATGGTGAATCAACGGCGTCCGCTCGGTGTCGAACGAACCGCACTCGGGGCAGCCGTCGCGGTAGCTCAGCAGCGAGTAGCAGGCGGAGCAGCTCTTCACGCGATCCACGGTGCGCGACCGCAACACGCCGCGCGCCGTCCACGCCTTCAACAAATGCGCGTCCATGGCCGCCGCGTAACGCAGGCGGCGCGGGTCGAACCGCGGCGTCAGGTGGCGTGCGTCCAGAGGATCTTCGTCGCCGGTAACGAATCGACCGCCCAACTTCACGGCGGGTACCGCGAGCCGACGATGGCGCCACTCGACGGTCCTGTAGCGATACCGTCCGTCAGGGCCCTCGATGCCCACCACGCACAGGTCGGGAATCGATTGCGGGTCCTGCTCGACCAGCACGCCAATGCCGATCCGGCTGATAGTGACTGTGCTGCCGGGCGTCTCCGGCCCGGGCGAACCGTCAGGCATGACCGGCACGACGACCGCGGGAACGCACAGGGTGTAGCGCCCGGCTTTGCGACGTTCGTCGCGTGCAACGAGGTCATGGTGGTCGGCCGGAACGATCAGTGGCTTGAGCAGCGCAGCAAGCCCGTCGCCGGTGACGCGCTCTTTCGGCAGAAACTCGCGAGCGCCCAGCCGACCGGCACGCAGCACCGCGTCGGTGTGACTGTCGCGCGAGAGCACCACCACCGGCGCCGTGCCGCACGTTTGAATCAGCTCGCTCAGCGGCTGGTCGTCCTGCGGATCGTCGAACGCGTGGGCCGCCAACACGGCATCGACGTCGCGATCCGCCAGAAACTCGACCGCCGCCGCGACGGACTCGACATGGAAGATCTGCGAGTCGACCGGCAGGCAGCCGCGCAGCGCCAGCTTCACCTTCATCGCCTCGATGACGTCGGCTTCCACGTGCAGCAAACGCCAGGGCTGCATGCTGCTGCTGGCCACCGCCAATCGGCCAGGGCGAACTGCATCCGCTACGGGAGAATGTGATTCTTGCATGGCCTCAACCTCCCCAAGCGACGGGAACGTGGACCGCTTCGCCAGCGTGCACGGTCGCGCCGGCCGGCAACTGCCGCGGCAGACTCAAGTAAACGGGCAGCAGCCGCTGCGGGCGGACGGACTCGTCCTCGCGCTGAAGCGGCCAGACCTCGTACTGCGGGCCGATGGCGACGACCTTGCAGTCGACCAACGCATTGACGTTGTCGATCGACACCTGGACTCGCTGGCCAAGTTTGAAGCGGTCGGCGCGACTCGGCGGCACGTACACGGCGACTTCGCGGGAGCTTGTGTCGAGCAGTTCCAGCAGCGGTCGATCTTCGCTGCACGACTCCCCCTGATGGCCGAAAACCTGCACGACCTGCCCAGCGAACGGCGCGCGGACCAGGCCGCGCTCTCGCTGCTGCTTCAGCCGGGCCAATTCGCCGGTGAGTTGTTCGATGCGCGCCGTCCAGGGTCGCAATTGTGCGTCGTCGGTCGTCTGCGCCGGCGGGTGGTGCAGGCGGTCCGCCAGTGCGTCGACCGTCTGCTGCATCGCCGCCACGCGGGCCCGGCTCGCCGCCTGGCGAAATGCGAGCGACTCGATTTCGTGTTCGGTGACCGTGGACGATTCAACCAACGGCGCCAGGCGGTTGCGACTGGCGGACAATTCCTCGGCCGTGGCGGACTCGGCGCCAAGCCGGCCCAGCATCTCGAAATACTGCGAGGACAACTGCAAGCGGCGATCCTGCTCGGCGATCGCTTCGGCGTCGAGACGCGCCGCGGCGGCAGCCAACTCGGCCCGCGCCGTCCGCAGCTCGTCCTGAATGCGCTCAATCGCGACATCGATTTGCGGATCAGTGACCGTCGCCAACAGATCGCCCTGCCCGACCAACTGGCCCGGGCGCACGTGCATCGTTTCGATGGTCCCCGCCCACGGCGCGGTCAACTCGGCGGTGCGCGCGATCACAATTCCGTGGGCCAAGTATCGAAAGAAGTTCGCCCACACCGCAGAGCCGGCGACCAGCAACCCCGCGGCCAGCGTGATGGCAATGAGGGCTCGTCCTAGCGGACGGGCCGACGGAATCGGCGGCGCCGAGGCCGCCGGCGTCGCTCTTGCAGCGGGCGGCGGCGACTCTGCCGGTGGAGACTGAGCGGCCGGCGGCGCGGGCGCCTCGACGATCGCCTGGTGCAACTGCTGCTCAACCTGTTCCAGCGCGGCCTCCGCCGAGCGCGCAGCGTCGGCCGGCGCTTCGGGGGCGACGACAGCGGGCTGGAGTCGGCTTTTCATCGGGGCGAACGTCAGAACGAACGACAATTTGGCGTTCAGAAAGATAGCTCGCCTGGGGGGGCGCGCCGGTCGCGACTTGCGCATCACGACCCCGACAATCTGCATGAGCCGCCCGTCGCCATTACACGCCGTCGAGGTCGCCCGCAGGAGGTCAATCCCCCAATCCGCCCCGGGTCGGACTGGCGCCGGCAGCACGCGGCCGGGGCACAGTCTGTGTTCTGATTTCGCACACCTGCCCCTCGCACAGTGCACGCAGCGTGCGGCCCGGCGGCGCCCTCGGGCCGGATCGCGTCGCCTATGATTCTTCGCGGGATTGTCAACTTGGTCGCAAAATCCCCCGGATTTTTGCGGCCGAAAGCGAGATCGGGTCCCCGGCGGAAGTCGCCGCGCGGTCAGTTGGCAACAGATTTGCTGCTCGATGCGGCAGTCGCAACTCCGGGGTACGGCTGACGCCCGCTGAGTTGGCTCGCCGTACATTCTCGCGCCGGGCCCCCATCAGTGGCGCCGCTGCATCTCGCGGCAGCGACTTCCCTGGCACTTTGCAGCGATGCACCTCCTCGCGCTCGGAGCGAATCCGCATGGGGTATTTACGACTCAAGCAGCCCGTCGCCTTGCCGCCGCCCGACGACGACAAACGGTGGAAGATCATCGACGTCACGATGCGCCGCAACGGCTATTCGGGTCACGCGCTAATCGAGACGCTGCACAAAGTGCAGGACTGCTTCGGATTTCTCGACGACGTGGCGCTGCGCTACGTGGCCCGCTCGCTGCGGCTGCCGCTGAGCAAGGTGTACGGCGTGGCGACGTTCTACCATCTGTTCACCCTCAAGCCGCAGGGCGAGCACACGTGCGTCATCTGCACCGGCACAGCGTGTTACATCAAGGGCGCCAACGACCTGGTCGACGGCGTCCACGAGCGCTACCACGCCAAGCCCGGGCAAACCACCGGCGATCACAAGCTGTCGGTGCTCAGCGCCCGGTGCCTGGGCGCGTGCGGGTTGGCCCCCGCGGCCGTGGTCGACGGCAAGATGCTCGGCAAGCAGGCCGCGGACGCATTGTTGGCGGAGATTGAGAAGGCGATCGAATGAATCTGCACGAGCTGCAAGTCGTGGCGGCCGAAGCCAACGCCAAAGCCAATGCCCAAAAGCGCTGCGTGCGCGTCTGCATGGCGGCCAGTTGCCAGTCGTCGGGCGCCGGCGGCGTGCTGAAGGGGCTGAAGTCGCTCGCCAGCAGCGACGCCGACCACGACGTGTGCGTCAAAGGCGTCGGCTGCATGGGGCTCTGCTCGGCGGGTCCGCTGGTGCGGGTGAGTTCGGCCGATGACACGCCTGATCGGCTCTACCAGCACGTGCAGGAAAAGGACGCCAAGGAGCTGTTCGCCAGCGTCGACGACGGCCCCGTGGAGCGGCTCGCCTGCTCGACCGATTTGCCGTTCTTCACCCGCCAGAAAAGGATCGTGCTGGAGAACTCCGGCGAGATCGATCCCGAGCAGATCGACGACTACATCGCGGCGGGCGGCTACGAGCCGCTGGTCCGCGCCGTGACCGAAATGGCGCCTTACGACGTGCTGCGCAACGTGACCGAAAGCGGTTTGCGGGGCCGCGGCGGCGGCGGCTATCCCGCGGGGCTCAAGTGGACGACCGTGGCCCGTTCGCCCGAGCCCGACAAGTACGTCATCTGCAACGCCGACGAGGGCGACCCCGGTGCGTTCATGGATCGGGCCGTGTTGGAATCGGACCCGCATCGCGTGCTGGAGGGCATGGCCCTGGCGGCGTACGCGGTGGGGGCGCAATACGGCTACATTTACATTCGCGCCGAGTACCCCCTGGCCGTCGAGCGTCTGGAGAAAGCGATCAAGCAGGCGACCAAGCGCGGCCTGCTGGGCCACCACATCTGCGACACGCCGTTCAGCTTCGAGGTGGAGATTCGCCTGGGGGCCGGCGCGTTCGTGTGCGGCGAGGAGACGGCGCTGATCGCGTCGATCGAAGGACAACGCGGCCAGCCCAACCCGCGTCCCCCCTACCCTGCCGACGAAGGCCTGTGGGGTTGCCCCACGTTGATCAACAACGTGGAAACGCTCGCCAACATCCCGGCGATCATGCGCGAAGGCGGCGAGTGGTTCCGCTCGATCGGCACCGAAAGCTCCGCCGGCACCAAGGTGTTCGCGCTGGCCGGGCGGATCACGCACACGGGGCTCATTGAAGTGCCGATGGGCATCACGCTGCGGGAGATCATCGAGGAAATCGGCGGCGGGATTCCCGAGGGCCGCAAGTTCAAGGCGGTGCAAACCGGCGGGCCCTCCGGCGGCTGCCTGCCCGAGGAGCATCTCGATATGCCGGTCGACTACGACACGCTCCGCAGCGCGGGGTCGATCATGGGCTCCGGCGGCATGATCGTCATGGATGAAACCTCGTCGATGGTCGAGGTGGCTCGCTACTTCATGGAATTCTGCATGACCGAGTCGTGCGGCAAGTGCGTCCCCTGCCGCGCCGGCACGGCCCAGATGTACGAGCTGCTCGACAAGATCGCGACCAGCACCGGCACGCCGGCCGACCTGCAACTGCTGGAGCAGCTGTGCGAGGTTGTGCAGGCGTGCAGTTTGTGCGGCCTGGGCCAAACGGCGCCCAACCCGGTGCTCAGCACGCTGCGTTACTTCCGCCACGAATATGGCGAGAAGCTGCGCCCCGACCCGCTGCTGCAGCCTGTCGCGGCGGAGCGAAACGGAAAGTAGAGGAATGACCAATGGCCAAGCACCAATGACCAAGCAGATGGGGTTGGAGCGAAGCCGTGTTGGTCATTGGGACTTGGTCATTGGTCATTCGCCCCTGCGACGCGCTCTCTGTGGTGAAACCAGCAGCCTAACGACGAGTCGAACCTAAATGGCACGACACCCCGCTACCCCTGCTGCGGCCCCGAAAGTCCGCGTCGTCACGCTCAAAATCGACGGCCACGACATCGGCGCCCGCGAAGACGAAACGATTCTCAACGCAGCCAACGACAATGGCATCCGCATCCCGACGCTGTGCTACCTGGAAGGGCTCAGTGAGTGGGGCGCGTGCCGCATGTGCGTGGTCGAAGTGGCCGGCAGCCCCAAGCTGATGACCGCTTGCTCGACCCGCGTCGCCGAAGGCATGGAGGTCACGACCAACAGCGACCGGCTGCAGCGCTATCGACGCACGATTCTGGAACTGCTGTTCGCCGAGCGAAATCACATCTGCTCGGTCTGCGTCTCCAACGGCCACTGCGAATTACAGAGCCTGGCCCGCGCCTGCGGCATGGACCACGTACGGGTGCCGTATCGCAACGCCGCGTACGCGGTGGACTCGTCCCACGACCTATTCCGCATCGATCAGAACCGCTGCATCCTGTGTACGCGCTGCGTGCGAGTGTGCGACGAGATCGAAGGCGCCCATACCTGGGACGTGATGGGCCGCGGCGTGGACAGTCAGGTGATCACCGACCTGAACCAGCCGTGGGGGCAGAGCACCTCGTGCACCGGCTGCAGCAAGTGCGTGCAAGTGTGCCCCACCGGCGCTCTGGTCAAGAAAGGCACCGCGGCGGGCGAAATGGAGAAGCAGGGCGGCTTCCTTCCCTACCTGACTGAGATGCGAGGCAACCGATGAGCGGCGCCCCGAAAATTACCCTGGCCACCGCCTGGCTCGACGGCTGCTCCGGCTGCCACATGTCGTTCTTGGACCTCGACGAGCGGCTGATCGAACTTGCCGAGAAGGTGACGATCGTCTACAGCCCGATCGTCGATACCAAGGAGCTGCCCGCGGGCACCGACGTCGGCATTCTGGAGGGCTCGGTCAGCACGGAGGAAGACTTGCACAAGGCGCGGATGTTCCGCGAGCGGTGCAAGTTCCTGATCAGCCTGGGCGATTGCGCGGTCAGCGGCAACGTGCCGTCGATGCGCAACACCTACGACCTGGACGACGTGTTCGACCGCGCGTTCATCGAAAACGCCCAAGCTCAACCGCAGCGACCGTCCGAAAGCTTGCCAACGCTGCTGGACACCGCCATTCCCATTCACCACGCCGTTGCCGTCGACCTGTTCGTGCAAGGCTGCCCGCCGCCGGCCGACGCGATCTGGTTCGTGCTGACCGAACTGCTCGCCGGCCGGACGCCCGACCCCACGCAGGTCACCCGCTTTGGAGCATAAGAGGGCATGAGCCGCACGATTAAGATTGAACCAGTCTCGCGCATCGAAGGCCACGCGAAGATCACGCTGACGTTGGGCGACGACGGCCGCGTCGAGGACGCCCGGTTTCACCTGACGCAATTTCGGGGCTTTGAAAAGTTTTGCGAGGGGCGGCCCTTTCCCGAAATGCCGGCGCTGACCGCGCGCACCTGCGGCATCTGCCCGGTGAGTCACTTGGTCGCCTCGTCCAAGGCGTGCGACCATTTGCTCAGCGTGGCCATTCCGGTGACCGCCGGCAAGTTGCGGCGGCTGATGAACCTCGCGCAATTGGTGCAGTCGCACGCGCTGTCCTACTTCCACTTGTCGTCGGCCGACTTGCTGCTGGGTATGGACTCGGCGCCCGAGCAGCGGAACATCTTCGGCATCTTGGCCGAGAACCCGCAGGTCGCCCGCGACGGCATTCGCCTGCGACAAATCGGGCAGACGATCATCGAAATCCTGGGCGGCAAGAAGATCCACCCGGGTTGGATGGTCCCCGGCGGCGTGAACGCCCCGTTGGCCGAAGAGCAGCGTCAGAAAATCCTGGCGATGATCCCCGAGGGGTTGGAGATCGCCAAGCGGACTCTGTCGTCGTTCAAGGCGCTGGTGGGCCGGTTCAGCGAGGAAATCGAGCACCTGGGCAACTTTCCCAGCATGTATCTCAGCCTGGTCTCGCCCGAGGGGGGGCTGGAGCACTACGACGGCGTGTTCCGCATCAAGAATGCCGAAGGCGCCATCGTGTTGGACAAGGTGCCGCTGGTCGACTACGCGCGGATCATCGGCGAGGCGGTCGAGCCGTTCTCGTACATGAAGTTCCCCTACTACCTGCCAGCCGGCTATCCCAACGGGATCTACCGCGTGGGTCCGCTGGCGCGGCTCAACAATTGCGACTTCTGCGGCACGCCGCTGGCCGACGCGGCCCTGGAAGAATTCCGCGCCCTGCAGCCCGGCAAACCGGTCAGCAGCAGCTTCCACTTCCACTACGCCCGGCTGATTGAAATCGTCTACGGCCTGGAGCGGATGGGCCAGTTGCTGATCGATCCGGAGATCACGTCCACGCGGGTCCGCGCCCGGGCTCGCGGCAACAATTCCGAAGGGATCGGCGTGGCCGAGGCGCCCCGCGGCACGCTGATCCACCACTACAAGACCGACGCCGACGGGCTGATGACCTGGGCCAACCTGATCATCGCCACCGGGCACAACAATCTGGCGATGAACCGCGCCGTCAAGCAATCGGCCCAGCACTTCGTCGACGGCAACGATTTGAAGGAAGGCGCCCTGAACCGGGTTGAGGCGGTCATTCGCTGCTACGACCCGTGCCTCAGTTGTGCCAGCCATGCCTTCGGCCAGATGCCGCTTGAGATCGAGTTGGTCGACGCCAGCGGCGAGGTCGTCGATCGCGTGACACGATAATGAATGGCGCCTTTCCCCCGCGGGGAGTGGCTGGGTGAGGGGCGATGGCGTTGCCGCCAGTGAATCCCTCCCCTGGCCCCTCCCTTCAAGGGAGGGGAATTGGCCCACCTGCTATGAAGTCGTCCCCCCACATTCTGGTCATCGGGCTCGGCAACACGCTCCGCGGCGACGACGCCGCGGGACGAATCGCCGCGGAGCGAGTGCGACAGGAAGTTGACCCGCACCGCGTGAAAGTGATCGACCAACCGGGACCGACGCCCGAGTTGGCTGCGGAGATCGCCGCCGCGGCGCTGACCATCTTTCTCGACGCGTCCGTCGACGGCCCGCACGACGGCGTGCTTACTCGCCGCGTCGAAGCCACGGGAACGGCCGACGCGCTGGTTCATCAGCTCACGCCCGCGGGGCTGCTGCGGCTGAGCGAGCAACTGTACGGCGGCCACAGCGAAGCTTACGCGGTTACGATCCGCGGCCGGACATTCAGCTTCGAGGATTGCCAGCTGTCGCCGGAAGTGGCACGGCAGCTTGACGAAGCGGTTCGCGCGGTGCGGGAATTGGTGGAGAATTACCTGCAGAAGGGCAACGTCAGCACGAACGCGCCGCACGGTTGACGGGCGGGCGCATGCGTTATTACTCCTCGACAGGGGCGTCACCATGCGGAATTACCTCTTGCGTTTTGCGGCGGCCTTGGCGATTGCGATTCTGGCCGCCGAAAGTGCTGACACGGCGTGGGGCCAGCCGGGACCAGGCGGCGGACGCGGCATGGGCCGCGGGGGCGGCGGCGGCTTCCGCGGCGGGCGGGGCGACCCCAGCTTTGTCACCGATCGCGACACGTTTCACGAACTGCTGGGCGCCCACGAGAAGGTCGCGCGCACTGTCACGCTCCGCGACGACGGCGTCGAAACGCTCACCGAGTCCGACGATCCAGCCATTGCCGCGAAGATCAAGGAACATGTCACGGCGATGAAAAGCCGCTTGGAAGAGGGCCGACCGATCCGCATGCGCGACCCGCTGTTTGCCGCCTTGTTTCAGCATGCGGACCAGGTCGTGCTAGAGTACGAGACCACCGACCGCGGCGTCCGCGTTATCGAAACTGCCGAGGATCCGTTTGTGGTGAAACTCATTCAAGCGCACGCCCGCGTCGTGTCCGGGTTCGCCGAGCGCGGATTCGACGAGGCGCGGCTCAACCACGCCGTGCCCGCAGCGGAAGCGACGGCTGCTGCCGACCGATCGCAACTCGACGAAACGACAATCGCCGCGTTGCAGCGGACCTACGTCCAAATCGATCGGGCATTCATCCCGGCGTTGGCACTGACCGATCGCCAGCAGCCTGAACCGAGCCGCGGCGCCATCCTGCGATTGCAGAAACTCGCCAACGCGCTGCAGTCGACCTCGCCAGCGGGGATGGCCGACAGCGCAGCTTGGCTCCAGGGGCTCGAAGAGATCCAGTCACGAGCCGCCGAAGCATTGCAGCTGGTCGACGACGGCCAGCTGAAGGAAGCCCACGAACACCTTGAACCGATTCGTGGGGCGTTGGTAAAGCAGCGCAAAACGCTGGGCGTGCCGTACCCGCTGGACGCACTGGCGGCGTTTCACGACCGCATGGAACCGATCGTGAAACCGGCCGCCGCCGCACTGGCGGCTGGCGACGTGTACGACGCCGCAGCCATCCAGCGCTGTCGCACGCAACTTGCCGCGGCGTGGGCGGCGTGGGACAAGGTGGAGAGCACGAAGTTCGACTCCAACTACCTGGAGCTCACGCCGCAGCAGCAATTGCGGATCGAATTGGGGATCATCGACGTCAATCGGGCGCTGAAGGTGCTGGCCGTGCAACTGGAGCACGGCGACGCCCAGGCAACCATGCGGGCGGCCAAGGGACTGAAGCCGCCGTTCGCGCAAATTTACACGACGTTCGGCGACTTTCCCGGCGGCCAGCCGCCGGCATTCGGCGAGCAAGCGGCAAAGTAATTCGCTGTGGCTCCCTCCCCCTCCGTGGGGAGGGCAGGGGAGGGGGGGCGACGCGCCAAACGAGAAAGCCTGCTTGCACGGCCCCGGCGCGTGGCGTGCTACGGCTCTGCGAGCCGTGGCACTCTGGGATAAAGAGGGGCATGGCAGCCAGCGGCGCATGACCACCCCTCCCTAACCCTCCCCATCAAGGGGAGGGGACTGGAGCGATCGCTTCGCGATCACCGTCCAGAGGCGTCAGTCCCACCACCAATTCACCGCCGCGTTGTCGGCCGGCGCCGTGCGTTGGGCCACGCTCACTTCTTGCAGCTTGCCAGCCGCGGCGTCGGCGGCGGTCAGCTCGATCTGCTTCAGCGGGTCGAGCCACACGCCGCCGCTCACCCCCGCGACAACGTGACGCCGGGCGATGACCCGATGGTTGATCACCGTCTGCACCGTGCGCGGCGTGGTGACGCGCGGCAACCGCAACGCCGCGGCGCTCAGCAGGTGCGTCGGCTGCCAGCCGGCTTGGGCGAACAGCCCCTCTTGCTCGACAACGGCCAGCGCGAGCGCCAGCTCGAACACGCGATGCATCTCGCCGTAGACGGGGTACTTGGCCGCCAATTCGGCGTAGTGCTCGGTAAAAGCGCGGGCAAACCCAGCGGTCAGGTCGTCCGACTCGCCCGTGTGAACGCGCTCGCCGCGGGCGGCCAGCAATTCGTTCTCGCTGAGCACCTCGACGCACGTGTCCGGCAGCGCAAACGCATGGCGGTCGGCGCTCGCCTCGACCAGGCTGGTTGGCATCGAGAACCACCAGCGAATCACCGTCATCGCCGGCGGCCGGCCATCGGGGCCCAGCCGCACCGTGGCCAGGTAACTCGGCACGCCGGGCACGCCCTTGGCCAGTCCCATGCCGATCAGCTTCATGTGAAAGTCGGCCGCCAGGATCAGCCGCGCCACGCGGTTATCCGCCTCGATGCCCATGAACTCGACATCCTGCTCGCCCAGCGCGTTGCGCAGATCGGCAAGCCACTGCCCGCGCCCGCCGCGCGCGAGCGGCTTGTCGGACGTGCGGGCCAGATAGTCCTGCACGGCCGCCAGACCCTCTTGTCGCGGGACGATCTTGCAGCCGAACGCCGCGTTGCCCTCGGCGGCCCGCCGTCGCAGCAGAGTCAGTAAGTCGTCGAGCCGCACCACCGGCTCGCCAGTGTCCACAGAGACCAACGCCCCCTGCTCGGCCCGCCAATCGCCCGCCGGTCCGGCCAGGACAAGATCGCCGGAGTCGGGATAAACCACGACAAACTCAATCCGCTGCAAACCCGCCAGCGTGAGCATTGCGGGTTCCAGCGGCTCATGGGCGGCCTGCCGCGCGGCAATGGCGCGCTCCAATCGCGGCAACGACACGAACCGCAACGCACTGGCCGCGCGGGCGTCGGGTGATTTTGATGGGGAGGGCGAGGCTCCCGCCGAGCCGGCGCCGCGTGAGAGTTCTGGCTCGGACGGAGCCTCGCCCTCCCCAGTGCGTGACGCCCCGCGGGCGGCGATCTTCTCCAACTCGGCCGCTTTCCGCTCGCCGCGGCCAATGCTCAGCGCGCCGGAAGCGTCGACATACACGCCGCTGGGAAAAGGCTGGATCTCGCCCTGCCCGGTGCCGTTCTCCATCCAACTGTCGTACTCGACGGTGGAGGTGATCAGATCGATCAGGCTGTCGAAGTCGGCGTTGGCCGCGCCGCCTTGGCCGCCGGCCACAACGCCCGGCCCGCCCAGCGCAACGCCCCCGCCAGGCCCGAACCCGACTCCGCCGATGCCCAGTCCGCCGACATTTCCCTGGGCGGCGTTTTGTCCGGGCGGCTGGGCCCGGGCGGCGCCAAGCAGCAGGCAACTTAGCGCGGCAACCAGCGCGCACTGGGATCGGCAGACGAATTTCATGATCGCAGTCCCTGTTCCGAGGAGGGCCGCAGCGGCAGACGTGCGGCGGTGATCATCCGCCGTCATTGTGACGAACCGACCGCGGCGCGTCCAGAAAAGCGAGCGTTGCCGGGAGAACAGCAACGGCCGACCGTGCCACTGCTGGCTTGTCCAGCAGTGTGAAGCGGGCGCCAGGCGCCCACTGCTGGACGAGCCAGCAGTGGCACACATCGCGGCATTGTCGCTGTGCAGTACCCGCCCGCGCACAAAAAAAGGCGGCCTCGCGCCAATGATGCGTCAAGGCCGCCTTTGTCGTTTTAACTCATGCCCCGCTGCGCGTGTGCCGCGCGAGTCGGGGCAATCTTTCTACCGTGCCGCTGCTCAATAGCAGCCGCAGCTCGGCTCAACCGCGCAACCGCAGCTGGGCTCGCAGCAGGCGTCGGCGCAACCGCAGCTGACTTCGCAGCAGCAGGCCTTGGCGGCGCGACGGGCGCGGATCCGATCCATCAGGCGAGCGATGCAACCCTTCTTGGGGCAGCAGTCGCAGCAAGGATCGCAGCACGGGTCGGCGCAACCGCAGGACGGCTCGCAGCATGCATCGGCGCATCCGCAGCTCGGCTCACAGGCGGTCGCACAACCGCACGAGGGCTCGCAGCAGGCGTCGGCGCAACCGCAGCTCGGCTCGCAAGCCGAAGCGCAACCGCAGCTGACTTCGCAACCGCACGGATCGCAGCAGCACGCCTTGCGGGCGGCGCGGCGGGCCTTCAGGCGGGCAAACAGACCGCACTTCGGCTTACAACACGGATCACAACAGGGGTCGCAGCAGGCGACTTCGCAGCCGCAGCTCGGCTCGCAAGCCATCGCACAGCCACAGGCCGGCTCACAACCGCAACCGCCACAGCCGAAGAACGCGTTCGCGTTCCCAGCAAAGGCAAGCGCGATCGCCAGCGCCGGCGCAAAGGAATAACGGACCATCGGGAGGCTCCTTACAGAAAGGGAAACACATACGCCGCGAAGACGGTGTCCAGCGTCTCGCTCGCGCCTCACGGGGAGTACATGGCGCCGATGCGATGACTCAAACGCTCGAACCGCTCAATTGCACGGCTAACACTCGTTGCGTCATCAGCAATATCGTTTGCGCCGCTGGCAGTGCTTCACCAGTTTCGCCAAATCCCGCAGGTCGCAGACTCGCCGAAGGAGGCTGGCGCGGGTGGCGCGGATTCCGCAGGCCGTGCGCGTTGCGCGAGACGCACGGAATGCGACGGCAGCTCCCGCGCGGCGCGAGCCGCGCGAGGCTCACCTCCCTTAGCGGGCGGCTCGGACGACGACGAGCGACGCGGCCCAGCGCACGAGAATAACCCCGGTCCTTGCCCGGGCGGCTTGACCGTACGAATGGATGGGGCCAGTTTCGCCGCCCCGATTGCGCGCGACGCCCGTGCCTCAGTCCAGAAACGGGCATACTTCCCCGCGAACTCGCCCACGGACCGCGTAGCGCGCCGGAGGCCGCCGCGGACAACTCCGCCGAATCGGCATTCCCAGTCTCTCCAGCGAGACCCGCAGGGGGCGACTGTCAAGATTGACGAGATGGGGCGTGCCGCTTGGTCCCGCCGGTGCATGGAACGCGACCGACGCTCAGTGCGTGCGCACCCGCGGAGCCGCTGACGCTCGGCACTGGGCCACCGAAAAACGAGCCGCGGCCTGCAACGCCAGCGAGAGTCCATCCCGTCGACCGCGATTACCGCCTTGCCGCGCGACGACGACGCGCGTGCACGGCCATCGCGGTCGCGACAGACAGCAGGCAACCTGCGGTGGGTTCGGGGATCGTCTGTACGGCGTAGAAGATATCGCGATCGCCTGTCGAGAAGAGCACGTGATGGCGTCCGCCGCCGTACGCGGCTACGATCTGATCGGGGCCGCTGAATTGGGGGTCGGGATGGGTGTCAATGATCGTGGATTCCCAGCCGTCCTTCGTGAGTTGATAGTGGACCAAGTCGACCGGCGCTCTGAACGCGGCATCATAGCTGAAGATGTTAGGTAGTTGATCGTCGTCAAGAACAATCATCGCACGAGAAGCGCCAAAATTCTTGGCAACTGGAATGCGTTCGTTGCGTGGCGCCCCGTCCTCGATCACTCCGTAGAACAAACCGCCGGTCAGCAAAGAACCGGTGAATACGTGGTGAGCGAAATGTATGTCTCCCTGTTGATCGATCTGCATGTTGTACGGAAATACGTCTTGGTCCATGAACAACGGATCGATGGTCCAGCCCATGGCGGTTGGCTCGGCATACTGCAATTGATCAGAGTCGTCGTCCCATAGGAAGTGCGCACGATCGTTGGCGTCAATTGTCGCCGTGAACCACGAGTTGGCGAACCGGAAGTTCGACCCAGTCGCGACCACGCGAGGCGTCCACGAAACGCCATCCCATCGGCTGTGAATCAGTTCTTCCGTGTCCGGGTCGTTGTAACCGACGTGGGGGCGATTCTGGCTATCGAAACCGATCAATTGAATCGTGCCCACGCGATGGTTGGCAATCGGGATGGCCTGTTGAATTCCCTGATCGTCCCGATAAATGAGCTCTGGCGAAAAGTCTGGACCAGTCTTGGCGACGAAAAACGGCTTGTCGACGTTGTCCAGCGCAAAGGTTGTCGTGGAAGGAAACGTCTCCTGAGTCGCGAACGATCCGTCGACCAACGTCTGGTAGTGCAATTGACCGCCCGTCGATACGCCCAGATGCGGCGCGCCCAGCGAATCAACTTGGATCACCTGAGCATAGCCCTCGCCCAGGGGCGTCACGTCCCAACCGGCCAAGCAGGACGTTGCGAGACACAACCAAGACAGCAGCGCCGCGCTGAAGCGAGAACGGCATCGTCGAATCATTTCGTGATCTCCCAATCCATGCGCTGGCTAACAGTAAAGACTTCACAACCTGACAGCCGGCCAAACTGCTTTGGCCGAGAATCAAGCGAATCCGCGCCATCGCATACGAATTCGTCCGACTATTCGTAACTTGATCGGAGCAATTCGTCGTGCCTCGATCTGGCGTGTTTCGGCGTGTCGCACAGGCTGCGGCCATGCCGTCGGCACCCCAGCAACAGTTGAGACCAAGCCACAAAAAAAGCCGCCACGAATAACGCACCGCGCACTGCCCGGGGGCAGTCAGGTGCATCGATTCGTGGCAGCTTTGCGTTAGCTTGTGCGAGCTGAGGACGACGAATGTCAGGGCTTGATTATGAACGCACCACGATCAACTTAGCAAGATAATTCCCAACGAAACGCCCAGGTCCGATCGAACAGAGAACCGAAGGAGGGGAAAACGACCAATCCGCTTTGCATAGTCAGCATCCCAAGGCGGTCGACGCCCCCAGAAGGTCGCCCCCGCCGCTGCCGGCGCGATCGTCCGTTCTGCTCGCGTGGGGGCGAGTTCTGCGGCGGCCCGGCGGTTGGCAACAGCGATCGCCGCGGTGCGCATGATGATCGGGATTGGCCCAGCAGCAGGGTTGCCCGGTCGCGGGTGCGACCACACCGCGGTCCGGCAACGAACCGGAGCTCATCGAAAACCTAGCGGCTGCACCTGGCTGGTCGCGATCGCGCGACCGCGGCTACTTGCCCACGCAGTACAGCTTGTCGACCGAGCGAATGAACAATGCCCCGTTGGCAATCGCGGGCGTCGACCAGAAGCGGCCCTCGAGCTTGTTCGTGGCAAGCAACTCGAACTCCGGCCCCGGTTTAAGCACATAGGTGACGCCATTGTCGGCCGGGCAGAAGATGCGGCCTTCGTACGCGTACGGCGACGCCCAGAACGAACCGCCGCTGGGCATCCGCTCGCGATACGCCGGCTCGCCGGTTTCCGCGTTCAGGCAACTGACGATGCCGCCGCGCCCGCCCAGCAGATACACGTAGCCCTCGTAGATTAGCGGCGACGACCGCGACGGACCGCTGCCGTCGACCCGCCACAGCAGTCCGTCGTTCCCCTCGGCCGACAAGTCGCCCGAGCCGCCCGCCCGGACGGCGACCAGCGCTCCTGGGTCGCGGCGGCCGGAGTTGCCGACCACCAGCAAATCGCCCGCGGTGGCCGGCGAGCTGTTGGCGCCCCCGCCGCTCAGGCGGACTTCCCACAACACCTCGCCGTTGGCCGGGTCGTACGAGCGGACCGTTTCGCCAATGGCGACCAACTCGGTCCGCTTGCTATTCTCCCAGACAACCAGCGAACCCCAGTTCGACGTTTCGTCGCGCGTCTTGCGCCACTTCTCGTCGCCCGTGGCGGCGTCCAGCGCGACCAGAAACGACTCCTGTTCGTTGTCGACCTGAATGTACGCCAGCCCGTCCAGCAGCACGGGCGAACTGGCGGTGCCCCAATCGTTGCGCATGGGGTAGGCGCCCAGGTCCTTGTCCCATAGCAAATTGCCATCGAGGTCGTAGCAGTAGACGCCCGTCATGCCAAAGTAAGCCAGGATCCGCTCGCCGTCGGTCGCCGGCGTCTCGGACGCGTAGGTGTTGTCGCCATGCGTGCCGATGCGCGGCTTGCCCTCGGCGGCCAGCTTGGTCCACAGCACGTCGCCCGTGTCGGCGTCGAAGCAGTGCAGCTCCCACCGCGTGTCGCTGTCTTTGTTCTTCTCGCCGTCGGAGATTGCCGTGGCGATGATCACCCGCCCGTCGACGACAATTGGGCACGCCCACCCCATGCCGGGCACGTCGACAGTCCATTTGACGTTCTCGGACTCGCTCCACGATGTGGGCAGATCGGACTCGTCGGTGAGCCCGCTGCCTCCGGGGCCGCGAAACTGCGTCCAATCGGCTGCGGGGGCGGGAAAAGCAAACGCGGCTGATAGCAACAGTGCGCACGCGGTCGTCGCGGCAAAGCGTCGCATGGGTCGTCCTCGCACAAGAGAGCAGAGCGGCAAGAGCAGCTGGCGGCGGCCCGCCATGCGCTGCGTCCGAATCGCCCGCCAGCTTAGGCGATCCGGCCCTGCGGTAAACGCAACAATCGGCAAGCAGTGTAGCGCTGCTCACCAACGACGCGCATGTCCCGCAATCAACCACTTAGCCCCCGGTCATTGACCGGGGGCTAAATGAGCCATGGATGCCTGGCGGCTTGCGGGTCGCGGTGAAACTACGGGATGTCGTCGAGAGCCAATCGGACGCGCGACTCGCAACGCATGCAAGTCGCCTCAACGACCACCACGCCATCGTTTTCGATCTCGACGAAATCTTGGGGAGCCAACGCCAGCCTGCGACAGCGCTCGCAGAACAGGTTGGCAAGAATCGCCTCCTGCTCGCCGGGCGCTCTGAGATGGAAACTCTCTTTATCACCGCCGCTTGCGGCGTTCATCGCCACGGGGCCTTTTCGTCCAGAGTACCGCGAGCGACAAGTCTCCGATGCGCGGTCGGTTCATCCTAGGCGGTGGTCAGTTTGCACTCAGCAACATGCAAGATCCCATCCGCTGCCGCCCCGGCCTCGACGACGGCAAACTCGGCTGATGGCGCGCGCTCCGCCGGGATCGCCACCGTCGCGTAACGGCAGCTTGTCCCGACATGCATGCCCGGCAGGTCCGCGGCCTCGCCCTCGACCAACACCCGCAGCCGCATCCCGCGCAAGCTCCCGAAATACTCGTCGCGCAGCTCCGCTTCGACTCGCGCCAGTTCACGGCCGCGCTCTTGTTTGACCGCCTTGGGCAACTGGCCCGGCAGGTCGGCCGCAGGCGTGCCGCGGCGGGCGCTGAACGGGAAGATGTGGATCTTCGAGAAGCCCGCCTGCCGGCACACGTCGACGGTCTCGGCAAATTCGGCGTCCGTTTCCCCGGGGAAGCCGACGATCACGTCGGTGGTGATCGCCGGCCGATCGAGCCGCTCGCGAACCAACCCGCAGCGATCGACAAACCGCCGGGCCCCCCATCGCCGTCGCATCCGCCGCAGCACGCTGTCGCTGCCCGACTGCATGCTGATGTGCAGGTGCGGGCAGACCCGCTCGGGATGCTCGGCCATCACGTCGATCAGCTCGCGGGTGACCTCGGTGGCCTCGATGCTGGAGAGCCGCACGCGGAAATCGCCCGGCAACTCGGCGATCGCGCGAACCAGATGCGACAACCGCGTCCACCGCTCTTTGGGCTCGTACCGGTTCCAGTCGACGCCGTAGTGGCCCAGGTGAATGCCGGTGAGCACGACCTCGCGGTGGCCGCCGTCGACGAGTCGCCGCACCTCGTCCAGGATGTGCTCCATCGGCCGGCTGGTCAGTTGGGGCCGCACGTGGGGAATGATGCAAAAACTGCACCGCAGCATGCAGCCGTCCTGCACTTTCACGTAGGCCCGATGCCGCCGGGCGAAGCCGCTGATGCCGGTCGGCACGTCCGTCACGCCGAACCGACCAAGCAAATCGGGCAGCTCGCGCTTATCAGTCAGCACCTCGGTCACGTTCGGCAGCGCCGCCACCGCCGCAGGGTCGCGCGTGGCGTAGCAGCCCATCACGACGATCTTCGACGAGGGGTTCTCGCGCGCCAGCCGGCGCACGACCTGTCGGCTCTTCGAGTCGCCCTCAGCCGTGACCGTGCAGGTGTTCACAATGCACAAATCCGCCCCCTCGGCATCCTGCGCATCGCGATACCCAATCCCCAGCAACCCCTCGCGGAGATACTCGGTTTCGTATTGGTTGACTTTGCAGCCGAGGGTGACGGTCTTGAGCTTCATGGAGTACGTGGTCGGCAAGAGACTGAGTTTGACCGCCAGGGACGCGGGCAAGTGATGATTGCAAATTGAAAACTGCAAATTACAAATTGAAAATCGCTGACCCCCGATCCACACGGCGATAGTCCCGGGAGGCCTCGGCAATTTGAATTTTGCAGTTTGCAATTCTCAATTTGCAATCCCCGTTCCGCCTTCCGCCTTTGTCTCAGCTCTCCGGCTCCACCGACGACTTCATCGACCCCTTGCACGCCTTGATCGTCTCGTCTTTGCCGTAGGCGTGGATCTGATCGCGCTTCAGCTCGGCGTGCTCCAGCGTGGTGGTCAGCACGACAGTGCGGCCTTCGTTGTCGACCTTCTTGGCCAGTTGGAAGCCCTTCTCCTCCTCGTGCCCGAAGAGCTCCTTGAGCATCTTGATCACGTACCAGTAGGAGTGCTCGTCGCTGTCCCACAGGACCACGTGGTAGCGAGGCTGGCGTTTGCGATCGGGCTTGGCGACGGCTTCCTTCTCGGGAACCACGACGGCGGCGGCGGCGCCCTCGGAGTCGGGGGGCATTGCGAATTCCTTGGTCTGCGGGGGGCAAGAGCCGGCAAAGGCCACGGCGGCAGTAGCCTAACTCCTTGCCGATCATTATATTGGGTCGATTCGCGAGGGCCTAGCGTCAGGGGCAAGCAAGGCGTGACGGGGCCGGCGAGGTCGCTTATCCGTTGCACGTGCGCTCACGACGCCGCGGCGCAGGCGACTCTTCGACACTTCACGAGCTAGCAACTCCTGAGGCAGCCCTTGGACGACGTTCGGAAATATCTGCAATCGCAGCGCGAGCAATTCGAAGCGGACCTGTTCGAGCTCTTGCGCATCCCCAGCGTCAGCGCCGACCCGGCGTTCGCCGGCGACGTGCAGCGCGGCGCCGCGTGGCTCGCCGATCACCTGCGCAGCTTCGGCCTGCCGGCCGAGGTGATCCCCACCGCCGGCCACCCGCTGGTCTACGCCGAGACGCCGCCCGTGCCGGGCGCTCCCGTGGCGTTGGTGTACGGCCACTACGACGTGCAGCCGCCCGATCCGCTGGACGAATGGACCAGCCCCGCGTTCGAGCCAACCGTGCGCGACGGCAACGTGTATGCCCGCGGCGCCACCGACGACAAGGGGCAGATGCTCACGCACGTGAATAGCGTGCAGGCCTGGCTGGAAACGGTCGGCAAACTACCGCTGCAGGTCAAACTGCTGATTGAGGGCGAAGAAGAAGTCGGCAGCGAACACCTCGAAGCATTCCTGGCCGAAAACAAGGACAAGCTGGCCTGCGACTGCGTCGTGGTCAGCGACACGGCCCAATTCGCCCCCGGCGTGCCGGCGATCACCTACGGGCTGCGGGGCATCACGTATTTCGAACTGAAACTGACCGGCCCGTCGCAGGATTTGCACTCGGGCGTGTTCGGCGGCTCGGTGGCCAACCCGGCGATCGCCTTGGCCAAGATGCTGGCTGGCTTGATCGACGCTGACGGGCGCGTCACGATCCCCGGCTTCTATGACGACGTGGCGCCGCTGACCGACGCCGAGCGGGCGGAGTTCGCCGCGTTGCCCTTCGACGAGCCGAAGTTCGCCCAGCAGTTGGGCGTCGACGCGCTCGACGGCGAAGCGGGCTTCACGACGCTTGAGCGGCGCTGGGCGCGACCCACGTTCGACGTGAACGGCCTGACCAGCGGCTACCAGGGCGAGGGCGCCAAGACCGTGCTGCCCGCGCGAGCCAGCGCGAAATTCAGCTTCCGTCTGGTCCCCAATCAGGACCCCGCCAAGATCGCCGCGGGCCTGAAACAGCGACTGGCGGAGCTGCTCCCCGCGGGGATCAAGATGGACCTGCGCGAGTTCCACGGGGCGCCCGGCGTGGTCATGCCGCTGGACAGCCCGTACCTGCAGGCGGCCGCCCGCGCGATCGAAACCGGCTTCGACCGCCGGCCGGTGTTCATCCGCGAAGGGGGCTCCATCCCGATCGTCAACACGTTCGCCGAAGCGCTCGACGCGGACGTGCTGCTGTTGGGCTGGGGCCAAAACGACGACAACCCGCACAGCCCCAACGAAAAGTTTTCGCTGGCCGACTTCCACCGCGGCATCGCCGCCAGTGCCGCCCTGTGGCACGAATTGGCGGCGATCGACAATTAAGCTTGATATTCTTCACCACAGAGAACACAGAGGAAAGTGCGATTGCAGATTGAAAAATGCAAAGTGCAAATTGATCATTGCGGGCCTGAATTCCCGCCGAGTCTCGATTGCTTGGCCTCAGCAATTTGCAGTTTGCATTTCTTAATTTGCAATTCCTAATTCCTCTCCGTGCTCTCTGCGGTGAAATCCGTCCGGTGACAATCAGATCAACAAGTTGCTGATCCATGCTCGACAAACGCTTTATTCTCGAAAACGCCGAGGCCGTGCAGACCAATTGCGAGCGGCGGGGCGTGAAGGCGGATATCCCCCGGTTCGTGGAATTGGAAAACCAATGCCGCGCGCTGCAGCAAGAGGTTGAGGAAATATCCCGGCAGGCGAATGTCGTCAGCAAGTCGATCGGCAAGGCCGCCAACGACGCCGAGCGCGAAGCCCGCAAGGAAGAAGGGCGCCAACTGCGCGAGCAGAAGGACGCCAAGCAGGCCGAGCACGACCGCATCGCGGCCGAGGCGGGGGCGATCTACCGGCGGCTGCCGAACATGACGCACCCCGATTCCCCCGTGGGCGGAGAGGACGCCAGCCGCGAGGTCCGCAAGGGCCCTTCGCAGGTGCGGCGGTTCTCGTTCCCGGTGCTCGACCACGTGGAACTGGCCGAGCAGCACGACCTGCTGGACCTGGAAGGGGGCGCCCGCGTCGCCGGCCACGGCTTCTACTTCCTGCGGAACGAGGGCGCGCTGCTGGAACTCGCCCTGCAGCAGTACGCCATGGAGTTGCTAGTGGGCGAGGGCTTCACGCCCGTGATCACGCCCGACCTGGCCCGCGGCGACGTCGTTTCGGGGGTGGGTTTCATTCCCCGCGGCCCGGAGACGCAGATTTACAGCGTCGAGAACTTCGATCTCAACCTGGTCGCCACGGCCGAAATCACGCTCGGCGGATTGTATGCCGGGCAGGTGATCGACGCCGACGATTTGCCGATCAAGCTGTGCGGCATCAGCCACTGTTTCCGCACCGAGGCGGGCGCCGCCGGCCGCGCGACCCGCGGCCTGTACCGCGTGCATCAATTCACCAAGGTCGAAATGTTCGCGTACACCGCGCCCGAGGACAGCGACGCGATGCACGACTACCTGTGCGATCTGGAATGCAAGATCTTCGACGGCCTGGGACTGGCGTACCGCGTGCTGGACATCGCCACCGGTGACCTGGGCGGTCCGGCCTATCGCAAGTACGACCTGGAAGCCTGGATGCCCGGCCGCGGCCAGGGGGGCGACTACGGCGAGGTGACCAGCACCAGCAACTGCACCGACTACCAGGCCCGCCGGCTGAACATCCGCTACAAGACCAAGGGCGAAAAGGGCACCAACTTCGTCCACACCCTCAACGGCACCGCCGTGGCGATCAGCCGGGCGATGATCGCCATCCTGGAAAACTACCAGCAAGCCGACGGCTCGATCACCGTGCCCGAAGCGCTGCGCAAATGGATTGGCAAAGACCGCATCGGCGCCGCGGATGACGACGAAGAGTGAGAGGGGCCGCCGAAGCGAACTCGGTCGTCGGGTAGCCCAGCTTCTCGAAGCTGGGTCGCCGCAGGCGACGAGAGGCGCCGAGTCGATTCATGCGGCGCGAACGGAGCCGGACTGAGCCCCGCCGCCTCTTGCGGCATCGCCGCGAGGTCTTAATAACCTTAGCTACTTGGCTTGGAGGCTTCAGTGCGCAAAGGCGGTTCCTCGTCATTCCGGCGAATTCTGCTTGCTTGCCTCACTGTGATAGCCGTCGGGCTTGTTGCAGCCATCGTCATCATGGCTGCGAGCGGAGTTCGTGTTCGAGTTGTTAGGGAGTCTCCGAGAGTCGAGTCACCGATTCATTGGGCCGTGATTGATGACAAACCTGCAGAAGTCGTCGAAGACCTGATTGAGAATCGACCGAGCCTTGTCGAGCAGATTGACAAACACTTTGGAACAACGATGGACTTCGCGCTCGCCGCGAATCGTCTAGATATCGCCAGAGTTCTTTTGGAATTGGGCTGGGATCCCAATCGCCCGATGGCAACTCCCGCCGAGTCGGGCGAACATCCACTGGCCTTTCTGATCATTAGAAGAGACATCGAGGGCGTGCGTTTACTGATGGAGTTTGGCGCCGACCCGCAACGTGTGGATTCAAATGGTCAATCGGCATTTCAGTTATGCGAGGATATCAGTCCCGCTGACTTGAGGGAGCAGTTCTTGGAGGCATTGGCCCCTCAATAGTTGCGGTGCATGCATGCAGCGGCTGTGACACGACTTGTCCACAACGGAAGACCGCCGTGGGTATGCCTCCCCCCAATCTCAATGTACGATGCCCGAACTACCCCAAACGTTCGTCGACCATTTCATTCGCAAACCGCTGCGGGAGCGGGTCGCCCACGAGTGGCGTAAGAGGCCCGAACGCCTGGAGTACAGAATCTGCCATCGAGCCCACGAGCTGTTTCCAGTGTCGCTTAAAGGGGGAACGGCTCGCTTTGATGCGGACGAGATGGTGCTCGTTCTGCGCGGGACAGAGACCGAGGAGATGCCGTACTCCGCTGTCGAACCCTATCTCAACTGCGGCCTGGGCGTGCTGGTGGTCAGCCGCGACGGTCGACGGTTCCTCGCCGAGACGGAGGCCGGGCCGGGTCGCCCCTGCGAAGTTTACGCAGGTAGCGTGTCGAGCCCGTCGCCAATGCCGCAATAGCCTTGCCTCGCAATGTCACGCTGAGACGCGAGTTTCGCTGCGAATTGACCGAGACTGTGGCGCACGCGCGACGCCCAATGAGATCTCAGTGACGAACGACGCACTGCGGCAAAGCATCCGCTAAACGTGCCAGACCCTCTGGGGTCGTGGCATTTTCGCAGAGCCCGATTTCTTCCAACGCGGACATGGCGGCTAAGCGACTCAGACCGTCGTCGGTGATTCGCGTGTTGACCAGCGCGATTTTTCGCAGGCGTCTCAGCTTGGCAAGCTGGTCAAGAGCCGCGTCAGAGAATCTGGGACCGTACAGTTGCAGGTCCTCAATTTTCGGCAGCGAAGCAAGCACCGCCAAATCCTGATCGCCTAGTTCCGCATCCTCGCGAATACCGATTCCCACGACGGGAAAGAAGTAATCCCGTACCTCGCGGCTCATCATCCACTTGGGGGGCAGCGAGGCGCCGGATGCGCGGCGGTTGAACGAGTAGGCGACGTCGCCCTGCTTTTGGAGAATCGTCTCGACAGCGCGTCGTTGGCGATTCGCGCTCGCCGTCCACGCTCCCAGTACCAGGGCAGCGCAGCTGACAAGGATGGCGAACGTGCGTAAGCGAAATCGTAAGCCCGAGCCGTGCTGTCTCACTGCCCCATCCTCTGTGACGCTGACTGCCGTGACGAGGCAGCATCCTAAATGCGCGCCCCGGCGGCAACGTCGGCTAGGAACTCCACGGACTTTGCATACAAGTCCAGAACATCTTTCGTAATTGGCGCGGCGGCCGTGGATTTTGGTGGAAAATGGGCCACATGATGGCGTACAACGATTGCATAAACCGGCGAACGCCGGCCGCAGCGCGTTTTGCACGCCGGATTTGAGTTTTGCCTGCAAAAGTCGCCACCGGCAATCAGCGGCAGCGGGCGCAAGTCAGGGAGACGAAAGCACTAGCAGTTAATCCTGTCCGAGCCGCGTCGCGAGTTTTGCTCGGAGATTTTGGTTCTTGAGCCTTGTGCAAAACAGCAAAAGCCGCGCTGGCAGTTCGAGGTTGGGCAGCGCCGGGCGGCTTACGACGCTTCGCGGTGGTCGTCCGGGTCGCCCGCGGCGGCTTCGTGGTCCGTGCCTTCCTTCATCAGCCGCTCGACCAGTTTCGTCCGTTGGCGTTTCAAGGCAATGAACACGACGCCCAGCACGATCAGCAGCACCACCAGCGTGAGCGTCTTTTCCGCATCGCGCAGCAACTCGGCAATATGCTCGCCGTAGTAGTACGACAAGCCGAAGAATGCGCCCACCACGAGCGTGGCGCACACCAGGTCCCACAGCAGGAACCGGCGGAACGGCATGCGGATCATGCCGGCGGCCAGGTAAACCGGCCCCCGGACGCCCACCATGAACCGGGCCAGCAGCAGCACGCGGAAGCCATACCGTTGGATCGCCCGCTCGAATTTCTCCTCGCGGTCGGCGCCGACCAGTTTGGCGAACTTGGGGTGCCGCACCAGCAGGCCGTGGCCAAACCGGGCGCCGATTTGGTACATGATTGCATCGCCGATCAGCGCCCCGGCCAGACAAGCGGTGAACGCCCACGCGGGATCGAGCTGGCCCTTCCGACTCAGCACGCCGGCGATGATCAACGCCACCTCCTCGGGAATCGGCATGCCGCACCCGGTCAGGACCAGAAACCCGAAGATGGTCAGGTAGCTGCCGGGTTGGAGCAAGGAGGCAATCACCGATTCGCTCGTCGATTCGCTCGTCAGGGGCGTTTCGGGCAAAGAGAGGGAACATCGCGTCGCGGCCGCCGGCCACATTCTACTATCGTCGGCCAGCGCGTTGAGGTGCAAAATCTCCGCAGTGTGCGGGTTCAACCGTCAGTACGCGCCCAATCGGACGGCGCCAGGTTGAATGTATGCACGTCGAATTCGTCGTCCGCTGCGCTGGGGCAGACCAGCACGGCGGACACGTCGTCGTGAGCGGCGCAATACTCGGCGGTCCCCCCCGGCCCCAGCACGTAGAACGCCGTGGCCAGGGCGTCGGCCTCGGCGGCCGTGTCGGCGACGGCGGTGGCGGTGAACACCCCTTCAGAAGGCTGTCCGGTGCGGGGGTCGATGACGTGGCCGTACCGGCGGCCCTCGTGCTCAAAAAACTGCGTCCCGTCGCCCGCGGTCCCCAGCGCCCGATTGCAGAGCCGCACTTCGCCCAGGTTCTCGTTGCGTCGCTGCGGATGCGGCACGCCGATGCTCCACCCCTCGGCCGCGTCGCCGCGCGGCGAGCCCCACGCTAGCACGCTGCTGTGCCCGCCATGCATCAGGAAATCGTCGACGCCGCGCTGCAGCAGGGACTCGGCCGCTCGATCCAGCGCGTAGCCCTTGCCGATCGAGTTGAAGTTGATTTCCATGCCCCGCTGGGCAAAACGGATGGTCGACAGCTGCTCGCTCAGTTCAATCTTCTCGTAGCCGACGACGGCCCGCGCGGCGGCCAACTCCTCGTCGTCGGGGATGCGGCCTTCGCGGCGGAAGAACCCCCATACCCGCGACAGCGGCCCGCTGGTGATGTCGAAGGCGCCGCCGGTCGCCCGAGCCAGCCAATCGCACAATCGGAGCAGCGTCAGCAGTTGCGGATCGACCTCCACGGGCCGCGCGGCCGCGTTGTGGTTGATGTCGACAACCTCGCTCCAGTCGCGGTAGACGGTCAGTTGATCTTCGATCCGCTCGATCAGACCCAACGCGGCTAGCACGGCATCGGTCGCCTCGGCGCCGCCGGAGGCGCGGTAGTCGATTTGAAATTCCGTGGCCATCGCGCGTCGCCGCGCCGAGAGCAACAGCCCCCGCTGAGGAGCCGCCGGTTCGGGCTGCGGCCGCGCCGGGCGCAATGCGCCGGCCGCCTCGTCGGCTGCGCGCTGCGTGCGGTCGAACAATGCGCGCAGCGCCGCCCGCCCGCGTAAGAAGTCGCGTCGCGATGCCTGTTGGTCGTCGGCCATGCGTGGATTATAACCGGTGCGACCAGCCAGCGCAGCCTTTCGCCCCCCGACCTCCGACCTCTCACCTCCGATCTCGCTCCATGTCCGCACCATTGATTATCAGCGTTTCGGGACTGCGGGGCGTCGTGGGCAAGTCGCTTACCCCCGAGGTGGCGCAGCGTTACGTGGCGGCGCTGGCGAGCGTGGCGCCCCCTGGCCCGATCGTGGTCACCCGCGACGGGCGCACGCACGGGGCGATGCTGGCGGAGATTGTCGCGGCCGCGCTCACCGCCGCCGGGCGAACGGTGCTCGACGCGGGCGTCGCGGCGACTCCCACCACCGGCGTACTGGTACGCCAGCACGACGCCGCGGGCGGCGTGCAGATTTCCGCCAGTCACAACCCCCCCGAATACAACGGCCTGAAGCTGTTCAACGCCGCCGGGCGCGTGATTCCCGCCGCCGTGGGCGAGCGCGTGCTCGCGCGGTATCACGAGTTGGAAGCCGCCGCCGGGGGGCCCGTGGGGTTGGTGTATTGGCGCGTCCTCGCGCAGTATCGCGAGTTGGAAGCTGCCGGCGCGACGGCTGATACTTCAGCATTAGTAGAAAGCATCGCCGATCCGATTGACCGGCATCTGGAGTTGGTCGCCGCCGCGTGCGACGTCGATCGCATCCGCCGCAAGCGGTTTCGCGTCGTGCTGGACGCCAATCATGGTTCGGGCAGCGTGCTGGGACGACCGCTATTGGAACATCTGGGATGCGACGTCACCGTGCTGGGCGGCGAGCCCGACGGACTCTTCTCGCACCCGCCCGAACCGACCGAAGCGAACCTGCAAACCGTGCTGGCCAGCGTGGTGGGAAGCAGCGCGGCGGTCGGCTACTGCCAGGATCCCGACGCCGATCGACTGGCCCTCATCGACGAGCGCGGCCGCTACATTGGCGAAGAAGCCACCCTCGCGCTGTGCGCGGACCATGTGCTGGCCAACCAGCGCCAAGGGCCCGTCGTGACGAACTGCTCGACGAGCCGCATGACCGAGGATCTGGCGGCCAAGCATGGCGTGCCGTTTTTTCGATCCAAAGTCGGCGAAGCGAACGTCGTCGACGAAATGCTCGCCCGCAATGCGGTTTTGGGCGGCGAGGGCAACGGCGGCGTGATCGATCCGCGCGTCGGGCTGGTGCGCGACAGTTTCGTGGGCATGGCGCTGACGCTCGACGCCCTGGCGGCCAGCGACCAGCCGTTGTCGGCGCTGGCCGATGCGCTGCCGCAGTACGCGATCCACAAAACGACCATCGCCGTCGCGCAGGATCGCGTGCCGGCGGCGCTCGACGCACTGCAGGCGGCGCTGCCGGAGGCCGCGGCGGATCGGCTTGACGGTCTGCGGCTCGATTGGCCCGATGGCGCGTGGCTACTGGTGCGACCCAGCAACACCGAGCCGATCGTCCGTGCTATCGCCGAGGCGCGCACCGGGCAGCAGGCCCGCGAGCTGTGCGAACGAGCGGCCGCAGTGATTGCCTCGCTCGCAAACTAGCCGCCATGAGCCGCTGGCCCACATCACCCGCAACGAGAGATCCCCGCCATGCGTTTGCTCAGCTCGGCGATCATCGTGCTCGCCGGTTCCATTCCGTTCGCGGTCGGCGCGACGATCAACACGGATACCGGCACGTTCGCCAACCTGGCAGGCGGCGTCGTGGCGTTGATCGGCTGGGGTTTCTGGATGAAAGAGATGTTCGACGGCCCGCCTCACTCGGCGTGACCCGCCGCCGTTTCCGCCACCGCAGCGAAGGCGTCGTGCATGAACTGCAGCTTCTCGACCACCGGCGGCGCGACCACTTCGGGGACGAGGTCGACCACGCCGAGCGAGCGATTCACTTCGTTCAGCACGATGCCGGCGCGCTGGAACACGCCCAGCATCTCTGCCAGACTGCCGTGCGTCGCCAGGTGAAATGCCGGCACGTGCGCCCCCAGCGTGTCCATCACGGATCGCAGATCCAGGTAGAACGCAAACGTCTCGGCAAAGTCTTCCCACGGGTGCGACGCCGCGTACTGGCTGATGAACCGCTGCTGCCAATCCGCCGGCGGCCCCTGCTCGTAGTACCGCGGCATGGCCTCCTCGTACGCCGGCGACTCGTGGTCGCCAAAGACCTCGCGGAACTGCTCGAGACACGATTCAGCCACCTCGCGTTGCCAGAAGAAGTGCCCCGACTCGTGCCGCATGTGTCCGATGAGAGTGCGCTGCGGCTCGCCAAAATCTTGCCGCGCCTGCTCGCGATGCACGGGATCGGCTTCGGCCAGATTGATGGTGATCACGCCGTCGGCGTGCCCGGTGACGACGTGCTCGTCGAGCGTGTCGGCCAAGAAGCGGAACGACAGCGGCAACGGGCTGAGGAGCCGCTCGTAGGGGTAGCCGTTCAGCTGAAAATCGTACAGCAACCGCCGCTTGGCACGCTCCAGCGCCGCCCAGCGGGGGATGTTCTGGGGAATCGTGGCGTCGGGCGCCACGGCCGTCAGCTGACAGCTGCGGCAGAGCGTCCCCGCGGGCGCACTTGCGGGAACGAGTCGATCGCACACGTCCCAAGCGTCTCGATTGGAACAGGCGACCAACTGGCTGCCGCAGCTGTCGTGGAGGCAGCATCCGTCTTCATCGAGCGACGTGATGCGCTGGCACACGTCGCACCAACCGGCCATCCGTCCGCATTGCAGACAGCGGCGATTGCCAAAGAACAGCGTGGCGTCGCAGGAACATGTGGCTACTTGCATAAATGGTAATGAGTTGGTGCGGTGGCGTGGTTCGCTGGCCGCCGGTCAGTTGTCAGTCGACGACCGGCGCGGTTCAATATGGCAACGAGTCGCTTGTCTCCCCAGCCCATCTTTTCAAACCAAGCCACGTTTCTGCAAATGCCGTACCCCCGCACGCGCACCGGCTTCGCATCGCGAGAAGTCGTGAATTCCAGTCCGAGCCGGGCACGGTGGCCACGGCGAATTGGCTTCGCGGTCGGCCTCTGCCTTGCGATGACGGCGACCAACCTGATTGCCGCGGAGCCAATCGACCGTCGCGCCGTCGTCACACGGCACAACGTGGTGCACCGCTCGGCCGACGCGAAACACTTCCTGCAGGTCGGCAACGGCGAGTTTGCGTTTGCGATGGATGTGACGGGCCTGCAGACGCTCGACCGCGAGTTTGAGCCGGCGATCCCACTGCACACGATGTCAAATTGGGGGTGGCATCGTTTTCCCAACGACGGCAGCTATCGCTACGAGCAGACGCTCAGCGAGTTCGAGGTCGGCGGTCGCACCATCACTTACGCCGACAGGCAAAAGTCGCCAGCCGGGGAGTATTTTCGCGCCAACCCGCACCGCGTGAACCTGGCGCGCATCGGCTTGTGGTGGGAGGGGCAGGACGCCGACGGCAGCGCCGATCTGGCCGCCTTTACGGAGATCGAGCAGGAGTTGGACCTGTGGAGCGGCTGCGTCACCAGCCGGTACAAGTTTCGCGGCGAGCCGGTGACGGTACAGACCGTCGCCGATCCGCGGATGGACGCCGTGGCGTTTCGGATTCAATCGCCGCTTTTGGAGTCAGGACAGTTGGGCGTCGCGGTCCGGTTTAGCTATCCGGCCGGCGAGTGGGGCCCAGCGGCGGATGACTTTTCTCAGCCAGACGCCCATGCAACGCAGTTGCACGATTCGGGCGCCGACGTCGCCGCGTTTTCGCGCACGTTGGACGATTTCAAGTATTCCGTGCTGGCGGTCGGCGACAAACAGAGTGTCGAATCCATAGGGCAGCACGCCTGGCGGATCACTTGGCCAGGAGCCGAATCCGCCGACATCGCATTCCGGTTCTCGACGCCAGAGACCGTCAACAAAGGCGCGACTTTCGACGTTGCTCGCTCGCGGGCGGCGGCTCACTGGAAAGAGTTCTGGCGAAGCGGCGGGGCGATTGACTTGGGCGCCGTCGACGACCCCCGCGCCCGCGAGATTGAACGCCGCGTGGTGCTGTCGCAATATCTCACCGCGATCCAGAACGGCTCGCTGCCGCCGCAGGAGACGGGACTGCTGTGCAACTCGTGGTTTGGCAAACAGCACCTGGAGATGCACTGGTGGCACGCGGCCCA
Organism: Planctomycetaceae bacterium; assembly: GCA_002702655.1. Classification (GTDB taxonomy): domain Bacteria; phylum Planctomycetota; class Planctomycetia; order Pirellulales; family Lacipirellulaceae. Next base: position 144,273 of record PABB01000005.1, on the reverse strand, counting down.
CTTTCCGCTGTGGGGCCGGCCGGAGATCCTCGCGCGGAGCATGGATTGGTATCGCCAGATCACGCCGCAGGCGCGCCGCATCGCCGAACGGCAAGGCTACGACGGCGTGCGGTGGCCGAAGATGTGCGGGCCCGATGGCATCAGCTCGCCCAGCGGGGTGGGCGAGTTTCTCGTCTGGCAGCAGCCGCACGTGATTTGGCTGGCGGAGTCGCTCTATCGGACCGCGCCAACCGCAGAGACGCGCGCCGAGTACGCTGAGTTGGTTGATCAAACGGCCCGCTTCATGGCCGACTTTGCGGTGGCCGACGAGCACGGCAATTATCACTTGCCGGCGCCGCTCATCCCCGCGCAAGAGTGCTACCGGCCGCGGGAGACGCGCGATCCGACGTTTGAGTTGGCGTACTGGCATTGGGCATTGTCGACAGCCCAGCAGTGGCGTACTCGCGCCGGCCTGCCGCGCGAGCAGCAGTGGGATCGCGTGATCGACCACCTCGCCCATCCGGCGGTGCGCAGCGGCCAATATGCCGCGGTGGCCGTCGACCCGTTTACCAATTGGCACGATCATCCGTCAATGCTGTGCGCCCTGGGCGTGTTGCCGCGCACGCCGTTGATTGATCCCGCGATCATGCGGGCCACTGCGGATTCGGTCGAGGAGGACTGGGACTGGCAATCGACCTGGGGCTGGGATTACCCGGTGATGGCGATGACCCGCGCCCGCTGCGGGCAGCCGGAGTTGGCGGTGGCGGCGTTGCTGCGGGACTCGCCGAAGAACGGCTACCTGCCCAACGGGCACAATTACCAGGAACCGCGTCTGCCGATCTACCTGCCGGGCAACGGCGGCACGCTGACCGCGGTGGCAATGATGGCCGCCGGCTGGGAGGGCGCCCCCGACCGCCCCGCGCCCGGGTTCCCCGCAGATTGGCCCGTGCGATTTGAGGGGCTGGCGCCGATGCCCTAGGTGGCTACTCGAGCCATGCGCGCCACGGCTCTGTGAGCCGAGCGTAGAAACGGTCGACCAACAACACACACGGCTCACAGAGTCGTGGCACGCAATCGTAACGCGCCGATCAACCCCGCCGCGGCTAGCAGCGCCGTCGCCGGCTCGGGGACGGCGGCCAGCCGCTCGTCGACGGCCGCGATCACGTCGTCCCACGGAAGAAACGGCCCGGGGTCGCTGCGGTTCCACGGCTGCACCTGCCCGTGAGCCACCAAGCCAGTGCTGGTATACCGCTGCCCCCGCGTGTCGTAGGCGTCGCCGCCGGGATGCACCAGCGGAATGCCCGGATGCTGGTCGATGATCCAAGCCAGCAAATTCACCAGCGCGCCCAAGTTGTCATCGTTCCAGGTCGACGCCTGGCTCGCGTAGCCGACCATTTCGATACCGATCGAGCGGCTGTTGTAGTACGTGGCGTGCCACGCCCGCTCGCTCGTGTCGACCATTTGGTAGATATCGCCGTTGGGCGCCACGACAAAGTGGGCGCTCACCTGGCGAGCGGGGCTCAGGAAGATATCAAGCGTGTCAGCGAGCGTCTCCTCGGTCGTGTGCATCACGACCGTGTCGACCGGCGTGCCGTTGCGGCCGTTGAAATTGGGACTGGCGATGTACGTCATCGGGGGCTTGGAAATCATACCGGCCGGAGCGCGTGCTGCATTGCTCGTCAGGATCGCCGCCATCAGAACGGCAAGTCGGATACTTCTGTCGACGGGGCTCATCCTGTTCAACCTGTTCACGTGAGGTCCATTCCGCCGAGTCCGCGATGCCAATCGCGCACGAAAAGACCGCCGAGATCAAACGGAGCCACGGCGCGGCAAGCGAGGGCTCAGTTGAATCTCGGCGGTCGCGGAATTAGCGGTCGCTTATTGCGCGGGAGACGGAATTCGACTGTCAGTTGGCACGCAGTCGGTGCGGGACTGATGCGTAGTGTGGACGCTCGCGTCGGGCAAAGCAAGAGAATTCGCAGCAGAACGGCCCCGCGGTTGCGCACCGTTTTCGCCCGCCAGCGCAATCACTTCACCCGCGCATCGAGCCAGACCAGGTCGTTGAACCGGTCGACATCCCGCCGGCCAGCCCAGGCGATGCCGCGCATCAGCAACAAGCGGAATGCCGGGTCGTCGAACGTCCACATGTAGTGGCCGGGAATCGAGACGAACACCCGCCCGCGCCCCCGTTCGACCGTCCAGAACAACGGCTGCGGTTGGCCGTCCTCGATGCCCGTGCCAATCAGGTTGAGCCGCGCCGGATCGCCGGTCAGGCGCCAATAGCTCTCGTCGGTCCAGTCGATCGCGTCGAAGTTGCGCGCAATGGGGTGATCCGCGCCGGGCGAGAAGTCGACGTGCAGCGGGCCGTGGCGGTACTTGATCGAACCGCCCAGCGAGGCGAGTCCGATGCGCTTGGCGAACTCCTCCTGGCCGCCCTGACCGTCCACGGCCCAGTGGATGTACACGCACCCACCGCCGCGGGCGAGGAACGGATCAATCGCCGCCGCCCGGTCGTCGTTCCAACGGCCGCGTTGATAGAAGACCAGCACGTCGGCCGCTTCGATCTGCTCGGCCGAGGGAAACTCCTCAGCCGTTTCGATTTCCGTGTCAGGCGCCTCGGCGAGCAGTCGCGACCACACCTTCTTCCACGCAGGATAGTCATGTTCGCCGGCGCCGTGGTCTTTCTTGCCCGCCACCAGCACAATGCGCAGCGGCTTGTCGACTTGCGCACCGCCGCCTGAATGGGCCGCGTCGCCGGCGTCGGCGGGAGCGAGAAGTTGCTCAACCTCCGCTCGAGAACGCGGCGGCGGGAGGTGGTCATCGTCGGCGTAAGTCGGCATGCGGAACGACGCCTGGCCGTCCTGCTCAGCTTGCGCCGGAACGCGCGAACCGACACAAGTCACGGCACAGCAAATCGCCAGGGCAAGCGCACAGGTCGATCGGGATCGGGTCATCGGTCAGACCTCGTTTCACAAGAGAAGTCAAATCGGATAAGGCCAGCGCGACATGGATTCCGTATTCTACCCGGTCGCCCACAGTTTCGCCGCCGGTAGACAATTTAGCCCCCGGTCGATGACCGGGGGCTAAAAGTGGGTGTGGGCGAGATCACGCTTGGCGACGACTATTTCGCAGCGGCCGCGAGCGTGACCAAGTACGGCACTGGCTCGCTGCCCAGGGCGTTGAGCACCGTGCCGCCGGCCGTGAACACGTGGGTGACGAACGATTCGTCGCCGTACTTGTCGAGGGCTTTGCCCCCCTCGCCGCCGCCGACGTACACGTCGATGCCCGCGTCTTTGAGCCGCTTCAACTGCGGGATGAAGTTCTTGGTGCCCGCCTCAAACTTCGGGTCTTCGAACATGCCGAACACGCCGTTGTGGAACGCCACGCCGCCGTCGGGGTGAGCGGCGATGAACTCGTCGATCTTCTTGGCGTACAACTCCGTCGACGCCGGGCCGACGTCGAACTGCTGCTGGTCGGGCTTCAGTTCGGCCACGACCGAGCCGTCGGTGATCACCGAGTCGACCGGCGTGTTGAACTCGATCCCCTTCTCGCGGCCCTCGGCGACCATCGCCTTGGCCTGCTCGACGCGTGCCGGCGGGATGTAGTACGGCTTGTCGCTGTGGGCGGGGTCCTCGGCCACGCCGATGCACACCGGCTGGCCATCCAACTCGCCGATCGCCTTGCGCAACGCCATCGCCAGCGAACCCGCGGCGAACACGGTTTGAATCGTACCGCGACCGATCATCGCTTCCAGGTCGTCGAGCTTGTCGATCTTCAAACCGCTGAACACGACCAGTTGCGTCTTCAGGCATTGCTGCATCGGGCCGTCGAATTGGCTGGCCACGTACTTGCCCATAGCAACCTTGTCCATCGCCAACGGAATGACCACGCTGGAGCTGTCGAGGCTGCCGGCGGAGAACGCTTCGTTGACATACACCTTGGCCACTTTGTCGGCGAACGAGTTGGCCAAAGCGGCGAGCGGCTCGGCGTGCGTGGCGGCGTCTTCCGGTTTGGCCTTCCACAGCACGCGTTCGATGTCGTAGCGGCGCGTGTTATCCAGCACGATGATGGCCCCCGGCGCCGCGGCGTCGATTGTCGCCTTGACCGAGTCGGCGACCGTGCCGGTCGACTCGTCCAGCCAGTCGGTCACCAGCGGCGCGTCACAGCCCATGATCTCGCCCAGGCGGTGGGCGACTTTCGCCAGCGTACCGGCCGGATCGCGGCCGATGTGGCCGAAGATGATCTGCTTCCAGCCGCGCTCTTGCCCGAACTTCAGCGTGTCGACCATCGAGCGGAGTCGGATGTCACCCTGCCCGATCTCGGCGCCCGGCTTGGCGTCCACGTCGCCGCGGACCAGCACCGGCGTGCCGCTGGGCAAGTCGGCCAGCGCATCTAGCCGCGGGATGGCGGCCAGATAATCGTTGAGCGTCAGATCCGGCGCCGCCTCGCGACCGGCGAGCAACTTGGAGAGATAGTCTTGCATGGCGGCGGGCGTGATCGGCATGGCGGGGCTCCTGACGTGAGTGCGGGGGCGGGATCGTCGGGCCGGCGGTCCCCAGGCGAGGCCGAGCGGGGCGCCGGAAACCCATAGTATGGCGGTCTGCCGGCCGTTTGTCAGGGAGGGAGCGCGGCAGCAGAATTCCCAGTCGCCGCGTGCCGCGGCTCTGCGAGCCGTGCGAAGTGCGTGAGATTTCTCCGCCGCACACGGCTCACAGAGCCGCGGCACGCAGTACTGGCGCTGGCAGCGGTCGGCAATCCCGGGAGACTGCCACGCCGGCCGTTACTCCGCCGGCTCCCAGCGGTGCGACTCGACTTCGCGGCGGTGCTCGGCCAGACGGGCTTCGTGGGCGGCGCGGGCCTCCGCGGCCAGGTCTTTGCCGGCCAGCAGGTCTTCGATCGCTTGCTGCAACAAAGCGGGGTTCTCGACCAGCCCTGGTTGCCACAGTTGCACGCGGGCGTCGCCGTCGAGCACCACCAGCGTGGGCGTGGCGTGAATGTTCAGCAGCTCGCGGGTGTCGCGGTCGCGATCGGCGAGCCAGGGAAAGTCGCCGCCCCACGATTGCCACACCTTGGCGATCTGCTCGGCCGGCGTCGATTTGCGATCAACGTAGGCGCCCACGAACACCACTTGCGGCTCGTCGCCGGTCGCCGCGTCGCCCAGCGCGTCCCGCACCTCGGCCAGTCGGGGCGCCTGTTCCTTGCAAGGCGGGCAGTCGATCTGCCAGAAGTCGAGCACGACGACCTGGCCGGCGTAGTCGGTCAGCGGGCGCTTGTCGCCGGCGGCGTCGTAGAACACCAGTTCGCTCACCTCGCGGCCAATCTCCGCGCGGGGTCCCTCGGGCGCCGGCGGCGTAAGCTGCGTCACCGCGACCGCCTGCTCGGGGATCTGCAGCTCGAACGTGGCGTCGTCGATTTCCGCATCGAACGTCGGCGCGCGGAAATCGATCCACACGCTGTGCTCCATGAAGTCGCCCTCGGGATCGAGTTCTTCCTGCTGCGCGGCAATCGGCAATTCCATCCGCCGCAGCGTGGCGTCCTCCTGGTCGATCCACAACACTCGCCGCCCGGCGGGGCTTTCGCTGGCCAGTCGGTAGCACGGGCGGCCATCGATCTTGTCCGATGGCAACAGCTCTGGCGGTCCATCCTCGGGGAACACCAATTCATCGTCCGACGAGTTCAGCAACATGGCCAACTGCGGAAAGACGTTGCCCAGCGACTGGCTCACCAACGTGTCGCGCAACATCGGGTCGGGCAGGAAATTGTCGCTGGTGATTTGGTCCGGCGCGGGGGCGACCAGCACCTGGTCCTCCAACGCCGAAACCGCCACGCGCAGTTGCTCGCCGTCACAGGCTACGTCGTACGATTGCCCGCCCTGCTGGGAGCCGGCGATCGCCTCCTGCAATGTCAGCCGCAAGCGATTGGGGCGCTCCAGCGCCAGCGAGAGTTCAAAGAACGGCCGCTGGCGCTCGACGCCCTCGCCCCGCACCACGTAGTGCTGCACGTACTCGGCGCTGTCGGCGTACGACGTGGCGTCGCGATACTTGTCCAGCATCCGCTGAGCAACTTCCTCGGCAGTAACGTCTTGAGGCACGCCCCGCGTCGCGGTTGCCCCGTCGGTCTTGGAAGTCGACGGCGCCGAGCTGTTGCAGCCGGCGACGATCAGCAGGAATAGCGACAGGGCGAGCGAGGCGGCAGAAGCATTCGCGTTAGCACGAAATAGCGTCGACATGGGCGAAATATCGGTTGTGCCTGGCGCCGCACGCCCGCGGGGGTGGGCGACGCGGGGGACCCGTTGAATAATGGCGGTTGAACAATGACGAACGAATTCAGCAGATTACCAAACGCCGCCAACAGGGCCTAGCCCGAGCCAACGCTGCCGCCATGGACCGAGTCGAACCCGCCGATTATCAACGCACTGTAGCCGCCGCGGCGATCATGCCGCTGGACGAATGGTCGACCGTCCGCGTGACCGGCGCCGATCGGCAGGAGTTTCTCAACAAGTTCTGTACGAACGATCTGAAGCCGCTGGCCGCGGGGCAGGGGATCGAAACGCTGTTGACCGACGTGAAGGGCAAAATCGTCGCGGGCACGATCGCGATCGTCGCCGAGGACGCGATCATTCTGCTGACCGTCCCGGGGCAAGCGGCCGCGCTGATTGCTCACCTGGATCGGTACTGCATTCGCGAGGACGTGCAGTTCGTTGACGCGACCACCGAGTCGGCGTGGCACGCGGTCGTGGGCGAGCGGGCCGCCGCGGTGATAGCGGCAGCAGCGGGCGTAAGCGTCGATCAGTTGCCCGCGGGCAGTTGGAATCATTGCGCGACGGCCATGGACGGGGCTGCCGTGCGCGTGGTGCATGCGCCGGTGCTGGGCAATCCGGCCTGGCTGGTTGAGTCGGCGATCGGCGCTGGCGCCGCGGTCACCCCGGCTCTGATCGCGGCGGGCGCCGAAACCGCTCCCCCCGCGTTGTTTCACACGCTGCGCGTCGAAGCCGGCTGGCCGCTGTTCGGCGCCGACTACGCGCAAGACAACTTGCCGCAGGAAGTCGGCCGCAACGCGGAGCTCATCAGCTTTCGCAAAGGTTGTTACTTGGGACAGGAAACGGTAGCGCGAATCGACGCCTTGGGCCACGTGAATCGCCAACTGGTCTCGGTGCGCTGCGCCGATGCCAACGCGACGCTGGCGACGGGCGACGACGTTACGGCCGGCGAGCAGGTCGTGGGACAGATCACGTCAGCCTGCTTCTCGCCGCGCGACAACGCTCCCCTGGCCCTGGCCATGATTCGCCGCGGCTCCAACACACCGGGCACGCAGCTCACTTTCGGCGGCTCCACGGTCGAAGTCGTCGCCCCGCCGGCGCCAGCGTAGCCATCGTCGCCCGACGGGTGGCGTTGCCTCACCGCACCATGAAATGCCCCTCCGTTAATCCAGTGAAGGCGGCCGGCGGCTGCCGCGTCACTTGCACAACAGGAAACGGAGAATCCACTGATGTCCCTCTTCACTCGAGCAAAACTCCTCGCCGTCGCAGCCGTCGCTGCGGCGGGATTGCTCGCCGGCGCCCCCGCTCGGGCTGAGCTGTCCGGCATTTTCGAACTCACCTGGGACGGCCCCGAAACCAGCACGGTCACCGAGTCGCCCGCTGAAGGGTTCGACTACACTTACACCATTCGCGGGGGCCTGCAGGTCGATCTTGACCCGGTCACGCCGCGGCTGATCAACGTGAACTCCGACATCCTGCTGCCGCCCTGCGGCATCCCGGGCTGTCCGCCGGCGATCAGCCCCAATCTGTGGGGCAATCTCGACCTGCTGGTCGGCGAGTATGTCGAGCCGGTGAGCGAGGGGGCCATCTCGCTGGTGTTTGCTCCTGCGGAGTTGGGCGGCGTGCTGCGGGGCTACGAACTGTTCGTGGATATCACCGAAGACGGCCGGCTGTTGACGCTGACCGGGGGGATCGAGCAAGACGCCGCCTCGCCGATGGAACCGGACGTGAGCTTTGCGGTCAGCGGTCGCGCTGCGTACGGCGACCTGACGAATTCGCCCACGCCCGAGCCGGCCTCCGTGGCAATGATGATTGCGGGCGCCGCGTGCCTGGCGCTTATTGCCAGTCGCCGCGGTCGATGATTTCTTGTCCGTCGCGGGTCATCAGCGCCGCGACGACGCTCCACTCCGCGTCGGCGCCAATCGTCATGGCCGCCCCGTCGCACATGGCCACATTGGCGCCGGCGTGGAATCCAAACAGCCCGGCGTGATTGTCCTGGTTCACCCCCGCCGCGTAAAAAGCGCCCCACTCGGCGGTGGCCCAGGGCCCTTCGATGGCCGCGGCTGAAGGGACCAGTCCGGTCGCCTTGAAGCGGTCCGGCTTGCCCGCCTGCTCGACCAGCAGGATGGTTCTGGAGAGGCCGTCCGCAACAGCCCGCAGCGGCGCCGCGATCGTGCGCTGCTGCAGGCTGGCGGCGGTCGGCAGCACCTCGGAGCCTGGAATGGTGGCCTCGTCGCTCGCCGCTTCTCCGCTCTTCCACGCTCCGGCCAATGGCTCGTCCGCGCCGGCCGTGGTCACTTCGTAGCAGGCGGCGTAGTCGCATGCGGCCAGTTGCAGGCCGTCGTACGACAACCCGCTACCGGCAGCGGAACCCATCGCCGCAATGCTGCGCAAGTACCCGGGGGTCGACGGGCATTGAAACACGGGAATTTGCACGCTCGCCGGGCGGAGGTTGATCGAGTCCAGCGGCGCGCTGTCGCGGTGCAATTGTTCAGCGGTCGCCTGTTGTTCGACTTCTGCCAGGATGTCCGCCCGCCAGGAGAAGTTCTCCCACGGGTCCATGCGATCGGTCGCCCACAACGCCGGCAGCCGTGCGCCGCGCGTTTCGGCGCGGTGGATCACGGCCAGCGACGTCTGCCGCAGGTGGTCGAGACAGGCGCTACGACGGGCCGCCTCGCGCGCCGCCTGGATCGCCGGCAGCACCAGCGCGATCAAGACTCCGATGATCGTCACCACCACCAGCAACTCGACGAGCGACAAGCCGCGACGTGTATTTTGTGCAGGCTGCTTCATCACAGGTAAGCCAATTGAATCTGGGTGAATTGACATGTTCCGCCGGCGACGGCGACGCCCAACTTGCCCAACCAACAGCCGGCGTCGCGGCGCAGCTCGCGACTGACGAACCGCCGTCCCGCGGCCGACAGGGTCCAGCGACTCTCCGGCAGCGGGTCGTCGTTAAAGCGAACGACGGGAAACGCGTCGTCGTGGAATGTCACCTCCAGCCGCTGCGGTTCCGCGCCACCGGCCAACTGGATTTGCGTTTCGGCCAGCGGGATGCGCTGCGCGTCCGATTCGCCTTCGTCGGATGCAATGCGCCACGCGCTCCACAGCAGGCGGCGCGTCGCCGGGTCCGCGTCGCCGTCGGGCGGTCGCACCTCAATCAGGTGGAATTCGCGCTGGCCCTCTTCGCCCGTATCGCGTCCGCCGACGAACAGCCCCGACGCCCCCTGCCAGTCGGCCTGCTGCATCTGCAGCCGCACGCGAAACGGCGCGGCGACGACCCGGCCGCAGCTTGCCAAAGTCAACTCGGGGCTGCTGAGCTGCACCCCATTGCCGGCCAAGGCGTCGACTTGCACTTCCGCATCGCTCGCCAAGGCCAGCCACGGACCAGTCTCCGGTCGCAGGGAGCGCCAGTTGGCGCGCTGCAGTCGCGGGGAGCGGGCCGACAGTAACCACGGCGCCAGCGCCGCGGCGATCCCCATGCCGCCAGCGACGACCGCCGCGCGGCGACGAGTCATCTGAGTCGCTGCGGACACCCGTTGATCTTCGCATGCAGTTGCCGCCGAACCGCCGTCATCCTCGGTCTGCCTGACGCGCTGCACCAATGCCGCCAGATCCGCCGTGCGCGCAAACCGCTTCAGCCGCGTTGCCACCTGGGCCGCCGACTCCACGCGCTGGGCCGCCGTGGGCGCGAGCATCTGCATCACAAACCGTTCGAGACGCCGAGGAATTTCGGGCCGCGTCTCACACAAACTTGTGCTTTCACCGCGCGGCGGCAGACGCCCAACCAACAATTTCCACAGCGTGCAACCCAAGCTGTACACGTCAGCCCGCCCGTCGACGCTGTGGAAGTCGGTCCACTGCTCGGGCGCCATGTAGTCGGCCGTTCCCAGCGGCCGCGACTCGTCGGACGCATGCGGCTTCGATTGCTGCTGACCGGCGATGCCCAGATCGAGCAGCTTGACCGCGCCGTCCCCGGCGACGATCAGGTTGGAAGGCTTCACGTCGCGATGCACCCAACCCTGGCTGTGCGCGCAGTCCAGCGCGAGCGCCGCCTGGCGAACGATCTCGCACGCATCAGCCATTCGCAGCGGGCCATGCGCTTTGAGCAACTGGCCGGCGTCCACGCCGTCGACCAGATCCATCGCCAGGTAGTGCAGACCCTCGTGCTGCCCGGCGTCGGTGGCGCGGACGATCCCGGGGTGACGCAGCCGGCCAGCCGCTTGGGCCTCGCGCAGGAAGTTCTCAATTGCCGCCGCGTCGGGCAAGCGGGCCGCGTCAAGCACCTTCACCGCCACCGGCAGATCGAGCTGCGTATGACGCGCCCGGTAGACTGCGCCCCACGCGCCGCGGCCGATGCACGCCTGCAACTCGTAGTTGCCGAACGTGCACGGCAGCGCGCCCACGGGCGGGTTCGCTCGACGAGGCGGCGACGGCCATCGACTGTGGTCGTCGCTGAGCAAGAGGAGCTGCTCTTCCAGTTGCAAATACTCCGGCTCGTCGTCCTGCGTGCCAGCCAACGCCGAGACGGTGCAGATCGTCGCGTCGCTCAATTCCGTCAACGTGTCGGCGGCGTCGGCGCACGCGGGGCACTGGTCCATGTGCCGTTCCAACTCGGCGCACTGCCGTTCGTCCAGCGCGCCGGCGTAGTACTCGGCAACCCACCCGGCGAACGGGCATTGGGGCGACGATGGCGGCGAATCGCTCACGCTCATGGGTCGCCCAATAGACCTCTCTCCGTCAGCGCGGCGCGCAACCGGCGCAGCACGCGCATCTTGACGATGCGAACCGTGTTGGCAGTCACGTCGAACTCGCGGCCCACGTCGACGGCCGACTGCCCGTCGACGGCCACCCGCCAAAAGAGTCGCCAGTTGCGCGGGCCGACCTCGTCGCGGACTTGCTCGACGACGGGTTGCACAACAGAACTGATCGCCGAGCGGGCCGACGCTGCGGATGTATCGCTATCGGTTCGCTGGGCGGCGGCGTTGGCCAGCGCGCCCAGGGCGTTGGCGCCCCCCGCGGCCTGATCGGATCGCTTGGCCACGCCGCGAAAGTGGTCGCGCACCTTGTTGTCGACGATCCGCCGCAGCCAGCCGCGAAACGTATCGCCGGGCCGGTCCCGTCGGAAGCTGCCCAGGTTTTGGGCGACCGCGTTCAGCGCGTCCTGTACCACGTCGGCGGCGTCGGCCGGCTGCAGCCCGGCGACGCGACACCAGCGGTACATGCGGCGGCTGTAGGTGCGCACCAAATCCTCCCAGGCCTCGGGCTTGCGATCGCGCGCGGCGTGCAGCAGAGTCAGCGACGTCACGCTCATAGGGTCGTCCGAGGGATTAACGCGGGAGCATTTCATGCGACAGATTGGGCGGACGAGGACGGGTCAAAGCGGCGCAGAAACCTGCATTCTGGGCCGATTTTACGCGGCCCGCGTCGCGGCCCGCAACTTTTTGGCGGCCGGGTGTCGCGGCGGGCTGGGAGCTCCCTCGTGCAACCCGCCGCAGGCCGCCGGCGTCGGCCGCTCTGGCGGAGCTGGTGCTGCAACCGGACGATAGCCCTGGGCTATTCCAGATATACACCCCATCGATTTGTGCTATGCGCCGGCTCCGCTACCCTTGTGTTAACTGACGATCCCCAACACGGGTACTTTCCCGTGGAAAATGTTCCTTGGAGGCGACGACATGCAAACGCGACTTTTCGCAAGTTGGCCCATGGCAGCGGCCTTGATGATGCTCGCAGCAGCTCCGTGCGTGGGCGGCGACGCGCATGCGACAGATCACGCAGCGCCCGATTCCTCTCACGCGACGACGGGGCGTTGTCCTGTGACCGGCGCTCTGCAGACGTTTACCGCACTGGCCACGTCGATCGAAAGCGTCGACCCGGGCGAGGACCCGCTTGGCGCCAACACCGCAGCCGGCGACATGACGGTGCGCGACTGGTGGCCCAACCAACTCAACCTGCGGATCCTGCACCAGAACGCGCCGATGGGAAACCCGCTGGGCGAAGAGTTTGACTACGCCGCGGAGTTTCGCAAGCTCGATCTGGACGAAGTCAAGAAAGACATCGAGCAGGTCATGACGACCTCGCAGGATTGGTGGCCGGCGGACTACGGCCACTACGGCCCGCTGTTCATTCGCATGGCGTGGCACAGCGCCGGCACCTACCGCGTGTCTGACGGGCGCGGCGGGGCCTCCGACGGCACGCAGCGGTTCGCACCGCTGAACAGTTGGCCCGACAACGCCAATCTCGACAAGGCACGCCGGCTGCTCTGGCCGGTCAAGCAGAAGTACGGCAACAAGATTTCTTGGGCCGACCTGATGGTGCTCGCGGGGAACACGGCGCTGGAGTCGATGGGCTTCGAGACGCTGGGCTTCGCGGGCGGTCGTGAGGACGTGTGGGAGCCGCAAGAGGACGTCTATTGGGGCCCGGAGAGCGAGTGGCTCGGCGGGAAGCGGTACCACGGCGGCCGCAACCTGGAGAACCCATTGGCCGCGACGCAGATGGGGCTGATCTACGTCAACCCCGAAGGCCCCAAGGGGAAGCCCGATCCGCTGGCGGCCGCGCAGGCGATCCGCGAGACGTTCGGCCGTATGGCCATGAACGACGAGGAAACCGTCGCGCTGATCGCCGGCGGTCACACGTTGGGCAAATCGCACGGCGCCGCCAGCCCGGCAGAGTACGTCGGCCCCGCGCCCGAGGGCGCCGACATCGAAGCGCAGGGACTGGGGTGGATCAGTTCCTACGGTTCCGGCAACGCGGGCGACACGATCACCAGCGGGCTGGAGGGCGCGTGGACGACCACGCCCGCCCAGTGGTCGCACGACTACTTCCAGCATTTGTTTGGCTACGAATGGAAACTGACCACCAGTCCCGCCGGCGCAAACCAGTGGACGCCCCGGGACGAAGCGGCTCAAGGCACCGTGCCCGACGCGCACGATCCAAACAAGTCGCACGCGCCCATGATGTTCACGACCGATATCGCGCTGAAGACCGACCCGGTCTATGCGAAGATTTCCAAGCGGTTCTACGAGAATCCCGATGAGTTCGAAGCGGCGTTCGCCAAGGCGTGGTACAAGCTGACGCACCGCGACATGGGCCCCACGTCGAGGTACTTGGGGCCGTTGGTTCCCCAGCAGGAGTTCCTGTGGCAGGACCCGATTCCCGCGGCCGACTACGAGATAATCGGCGAGCAGGACGTGGCCGCGCTGAAGCGGCAGGTGCTGGAAGCAGGCATTCCAATTTCCGATCTCGTGACAACGGCGTGGGCTTCGGCGTCGACCTATCGCAATTCCGACAAGCGCGGCGGCGCCAACGGCGGACGCATCCGCCTGGCCCCGCAAAAGGATTGGCAGGCCAACGAGCCGGAGCAGCTCGCCCATGTTCTCGACGCTTTGGAGAAGGTGCAGAAACAGTTCAACGACTCGCAGAACGGAAACAAGCGCGTGTCGCTGGCCGACCTGATCGTGCTGGGCGGTTGCGCGGCTGTTGAAGAAGCGGCTCGCCAGGCGGGTCATGACGTGACGGTTCCTTTCTCGCCGGGGCGCACCGACGCCACGGCCGAGATGACCGACGCGGCGGGCTTCGCGCCGTTGGAACCGACTGCCGAAGGGTTCCGCAACTACCTGCAGGGCGAGCCACCGCGACCGGCCGAGCATCTGCTGGTCGACCGCGCCAATTTGCTGTCGCTGACCGCGCCGGAAATGACCGCGCTGGTCGGCGGACTGCGGGTGCTGGGCGCCAACTTCGAAGACTCGCCGCACGGCGTGTTCACCGACCGTCCGGAAAAGTTGACCAACGACTTCTTCGTCAACCTGCTGGACATGGACCTGCAGTGGGACAAGACCGATGCGGGCGTGTACGAAGCGAAGGACCGCAAATCGGGCGAGGTGAAGTGGACCGGCACCCGCGTTGATCTGGTGTTCGGCTCCAACTCGCAACTGCGGGCGATCGCCGAGGTGTACGCGGCCGACGGCGGCGAGCAAAGGTTCGTCGACGACTTCGTGGCCGCTTGGGACAAGGTGATGAATCTCGATCGGTTCGATCTCGACTGAGTTTGTGTGTGGGCGACGTCCTCCTTGAACTCGGGCAGGGCTGTCAGCTATCGGCTGTCGGCTTTCAGCCAGAGGAGTTGGAGGCTCCTTGGCCACGGAAGCAGCGATGGCCAAAGACGCCAAATGACAATCTCTCGCCGCCGAGCGGACGCCCATCGTTCGCTCGGCGGCTTTTTTTGTTGTCACGCGCCGTGACCGCGGCGTGCAAGTCGCCCCAGACTTCCATCGGGGCGAGGCGGCAAATTTCGCCTGTTGCTAGCGGCCGACCGGCAGGATTTGCCGGTCTTGTTCCGGCGACAGCGCGGCGCCAGCAAACGGCCGCAGAAATTCTTTTCGGACGCCCTAGCGAGTCGCCGCGAGTTGGGCGGCCCTGCTAGCAGGCGCGGCCGCGGCATTGGCACGCGGAGTGCATCTCTCGGCCGTCACAACCGCAGGGGGGCGACCTGCGACTCTCATCTGGCTCCATGCCGTACGGACTCTATCTCTCTGCCGAAGGCGCCCAGGCTCAGCAGCAGCGGCTCGAAGTGATCGCCAACAATATGGCGAACGTCGAGACGCCCGGCTTCAAGCGCGACGTGCCGACTTTCCAGGCCCGGTTTGCCGAAGCGATTCAACACGGGGCCGACTACCCGGGCAGCTTCAGCGAAAACAACGTCGGCGGCGGCGTGAAGATGATGGAGACGATGACCGACTTCTCCTCGACTTCGCTCCGCGACACGGGCATGCCGACCGACTTTGCGATCAACGGCGGCGGGTTCTTCCAGGTCGCTGCGCCCGGCGGCGAAACGTTTCTGACGCGGGCTGGCAACTTTACGATCGACGGGCAGGGTCGCCTGCTGACGCAGTCGGGCAACTTCGCCGTGCTCAGCGACGGCGGTTCGCCGATCGAACTCGACGGCACGCAGCCGTTCGAGGTGCATAGCGGCGGCCGCATCGTGCAGGGCGACAACGAAGTGCAAATCGGCCTCGTGCAGCCGCCCTCGCTGGGCGACCTGGTCAAGGTGGGCGTGAACCTGTTCCGCTCGATCGGCGGCGCCACCAGCGTGCCCACCGAGTTGCGTGATGTGCGGCAGGGTTATCTCGAGCAGTCGGGCGTCAACCCGACCCGCGAGATGATGGCCATGATCGAAACCACCCGCGCGTTCGAAGCCAATACGAAGCTTATCCAACATCAAGACAGCATGATCGGCGGGCTCATCAGCCGCGTGTTGAGCGTGTAGTTGATGCGAACCGCATTCCGCGACCACCGGTCGCGGCTTTACGGCCGCGGTTTGCGGCATTCTGATCTCTGAACTCCGACCTCTCATCTCTCCCCCAAGCCATGTCAGTCCAAACGCTTTACACCGCCGCCACGGGCATGGACGCCCTGGAGACGAAGCTCGACGTGATCGCCAATAACATGGCGAACATCAACACGACCGGCTTCAAGAAGGACCGGGCGAACTTCGAGGACCTGTTCTACCGGCAGATTCGCCTGCCGGGCGCCCAGGACTCCGACGGCAGCATCACCGCCACGGGGATCGAGGTCGGCCTGGGCACGCGGGTCAGCAGCACGCAGACCAACCACACCCAAGGCGCGATGCAGATCACCAACAACCCGCTCGATTTCGCCATCGAGGGCAACGGGTTCTTTGCAGTGACCGACCCCGCGGGCGGGCAGCTGTACACACGGGCCGGCAACTTCAACCTGAACGCGAACAACCAGCTCGTGCTGGGGTCGGCTCAAACGGGTTGGATCCTGGAGCCGCAGATCAACATCCCCCAGGACGCGGTCAACGTGGTCGTCTCGGCCGACGGCCAGGTCCAATACAACACGAACACCGACCCCACGCTGCAGACCGCCGGGCAGTTGCAGATCACCACGTTTGTGAACCCCGACGGTCTGCTGAAGCTGGGCGACAACCTTTACAAGCAGACCGACGCCTCGGGGCAGCCGACCACCGGCAACCCGGGCCAGGAGGGCGCCGGCGTGATGCGGCAGGGAGCGCTGGAGGCCTCGAACGTGGAGCCCGTGCAGGAGTTGATCGACTTGATCACCACCCAGCGGGCGTTCGAGCTCAACTCGCAGGTCGTGCAAGCCGGCGACCAGATCATGCAAACCGCGGCCAGCCTGCGGCGGTTCTAGGGGGGCTTGAGGACGTCACGGCCGACTCACCAATCACCAGTCACTAATCACCAGTCACCCCACCCCCATGCACCACCGCTTGCTTCTCGCCGCTGCTATCACGCTCGTCGCCACCGCCGCCCCTGCTGCGGAGATCGTCCTGCGCGAGCGGGCCGTCCCCGCGGGCGCCGTCGTGCGACTGGGCGACGTGGCCGACATTGGCGCCGCAACGGCGGCCGAGCGCGATGCCCTGATCATGACGCCGCTGGCGCCGGCGCCGGCCCGCGGCGTGGCCCGGCACCTGCGCGTCGGCGAGATCCGCGACCTGCTGGCCTTGCGGGGCGTGGACGTTTCGAACCTGCATTTTTCCGGCGCCACGCTGGTCTCGATCGGCGCCGCGCCAACGCCCGCCGCGCCGCTCGCCGCCGCTGCGTCAGTGCCGGTGGTTGATACCGCGGCTGTGCAAGCCGCCATCGAGCAGCAAATTGTCGAGTACCTCCGCGGCCAGACGGGCGAGGATCTGTGGAAGGTCGAGCTGCATGGCAGCGACACACGCTGGCAGGAGTTGGCCTTTGCCACGCAGGCGGCGACGGTCTCCGGCGGCGAGGCGCCGTGGACGGGACGGCAGAAATTCGTGATCGCCAACCGCGCGGGGCAGCGCGGCCGGCCGATCTTCGCTCGCGTGTCGCGGCTGCGGCAGGCGGTGGTTGCGGTGCAGGCGATCGAGCGCGGCGCCCTGATCAGCGTTAACGACGTGGAGCTGACGACCGTCGATCAACCGCTGCCGTCCTCCGCGGTGCAAGCACTGGAGAATGTCGTCGGGCAGGAAGCGCGCTATGCGGTTCAGGAAGGCGCCGTGCTGACCACGGGCAATCTGCGGGCGCCGATCGTCGTGCGTCGCGGCGAGTTGTCGACCGTCGTCGCCCGCGCCGCCGGCGTGGTCGCCAAGACGTTGGTCGTGCCGCAGCAGGACGGCTCGGTCGGCGATCTGGTGATCGTCCAAGCTGGCCAGGGCCGACAGAAGCGGCGTTTCACCGCCCGGGTCACGGGATACGGCGAGTTGGAAGTCTTCGCGGCGGCGACGGAGGCGGGGGATTTGGCGCGTCGCTAGCACGAGCCGTCCAGCGTCTGCCGCCGTGGCCTGCTTGCCCACAGGAATCGATCTAGTCAGTGCAGAGGGAAGTCATGTTCCGATTTTCGATAGCCGCTGTTTTGACGCTTGCCGGCGCCGCTGCGGCGACCGCTCAGGATGGAAGTCTGCTGCACAGGGGCGCGCCGATGGCGGCCGAGGGACCGGCGCTGACGCTGCAGCAGGGTTCGTTCATCCACCGTCAGCTGCCGCCCAACGCCCGGCCACGGCAATTGCAGGTGCATGACATCATCACGGTGATCGTCGACTACCGCACGCGGATGATCAGCGAGGCGGACGCCCAGTCGCGCAAGACCTCGAACCTCCAGATGGTGCTGTCAGATTGGCTGCGGTTCGACGGCAAGAACATCAAGCCGGCGCCCCAAAGCGACGGCGACCCGACCGTGGCCGGCACCAACAACGCCCAGTATCGGGCTCAGTCCGATTTGGAGAACAACGACTCGTTGTCCTTCCGCATGGCGGCCGAGGTGGTCGAGGTGCTGCCCAACGGCAGCCTGGTGCTCGAGGGGACCAGCGAGATCCGCAACAACGAAGAGCACTGGCAGCTCTCGCTGACCGGGATTGTTCAGCGCGAGGCCATTCAGCCCGACCGCACCGTTGCTAGCGACTCGATCTACGATTTGAAGATCGTCAAACAAGAGGTCGGCCAAGTCCGCGACGGCTACGCCCGCGGCTGGGCGGGGCGGATCTGGGACAAGTACAAGCCGTTCTGAGGCTGAGAGCTGAGGGCTGCTGACTGGCGGTCGGTGGCTTGCAAGCGCAGGCGCCAAGGTTCGGCACGGCGATTGCTCCCCGACTCGCACCACACATCAACATTCCCCCATCTCACATCAAACACACTCTCTATGTCACGGATCACTCGCACGCTCTTGGCCGTCTTGCTGCTTGTTGCCGCCGCCGCGCCGCTGGCTTCGGCCCGCACGCAATTGCGCAATATTTGCCGCGTGAAGGGGCAGGAGGAAAACGTGCTGCGGGGGCTGGGCCTGGTCACGGGCCTCAATGGCACCGGCGAAGCCGCCGACCCGGCCACCATGCGAGCGCTGGCCCGCGCGATGGAACTGATGGGCAGCCCGATCCCCGAAACGATGATGGGCACGACCGGCAAAGACCTGGAGAAGTGGAAGAACACCTGCCTGGTGATGGTCACCGCCCGCGTGCCGGCCACCGGCGCGCGGCGGGGCGACAAACTCGACTGTTACCTCAGCGCCATGAACGGCAAGAGCCTGGCCGGCGGGCGGTTGGCCTTTGCCGCTCTGCAGGCCGGTCCGCAGGATCCGCGGATCTACGCCCTGTGCGAAGGCGCCATTCAACTGGACAACATCGAGCAGCCGCTGGTGGGGCGCGTCCATGCGGGCTGCCAGATGGAAGAGGACGTGAAGACGCCATTTGTGAACGCCCAGAACGAAATCACATTGATTCTCGACAAACATCACGCCAACTTCTCCACGGCCAACGACGTGGCCGAGGCGATCCGCAGTCGCTACTCGCGCGAGGATCCCTCCATGGTGCAGGCCAAGAACGCCGCCAACATCGTGATCAAGCTGCCCGCCGAGTACATCGAGGACCCGGTGCAGTTCATCGCCGATCTGATGGGCGAGACGGTTTACGCCCCCGAGCCGGAGGCGCGGGTCGTCGTCAACGAACGCACCGGCAGCATTGTGATCAGCGGCGACGTGACCATCGGCGACGTGGTCGTCTCGCACAACGACGTGGTCGTGGAAGCGGGCGGCGCCATGCAGTGGGAAAGCCTGACCACCCAGGAAGTTGACGACACCAAACTGCAATCGCTGGTCAACGCCCTGAAAGCCCTGGAAGTCCCGGCCGCCGAGATGATCGATATCATCAAGGGCATCGAAAAGAACGGCAAACTGCACGGCGTGTTGATTATGGAGTAGTCAGTGGTTCGTTGTCAGTTGTCCGTTGCTAGTAGCGGTTGCCAACGACAACTCACGACTCACGACTCACAACTCACGACTTCCCACGGGCAACTGACAACTGACCACAATGCAAATCAACCCCTCACAACTCGGACAGATCAAGCCGCTGCGGCCGGGGTTGCAGAGCGAGGCCGAGCGCGTCGAGGGCGCCCGCGAGTTGCGCGACGTGTATCGCGAGTTCGTCGGCAAGACGTTCTTCACGCAGATGCTCAAGAGCATGCGAAGCACCGTCGGCGAGCCGGCGTACTTCCACGGCGGGCAGGCTGAAAAAGTCTGGCAAGGCCAACTCGACGCCCAACTGGCCGAGCACATGACCGAAGCCAGCGCCGACAAGTTCGCCGATCCCATGTTCCGGCAACAGTTCCCGCAGCAAGCGGCCCTGTTGGAAGCGGCCGACGCCAAGGATGCCGACGCGGGGACAGGACTAGGCGACCTGGCCGCGTTACGCCGGCGCTAACTGAACACGTGGGGAAACAGGTTGAACCACTCGCCACCTTGGAAAACGGACACATCGATGCCTGTGTGCCACTGCTGGCTTGCCGAGCAGTGTGAAGCGGGTACAGGGCGCCCACTGCTGGACGAGCCGGCAGTGGCACGCCTGGACATTGCGGTTCGCCTCCCTGACCGCTCATAGCTCATAGCTCATCGCTCATCGCTCATCACTCTTCCCAAAGTCTCCTCTCACCCCCCGTACGCATCGTGACGACCACGCATTGGGAAACGGAAATTGCCGGGCTGCTGGAACGGCTCGCCGCGGCGCAGGGCGGACTGCTGGCGTTGCTGGCGGAGAAGCGCGCGCTGATCGCCGCCCGCGACCACCAGTCGCTGGCGGCGCTGGCGCCGCGCGAGGATGCGCTGGCGGCCGAGTTGCAGGGTTGTCACGAACAGCGGGCAGCCCTGCTGGCGCAAGCGGGCAACGAAGGTTTGCCGGGCAATACAATCACCCAGTTGAACGACGCGCTGCCGGCGCCAACCAGTCAGCGACTCGCCCAGCCGCTAGCCGACGCCCAGCAGCGGTCGCGATTGGTGCGGCACGAGTGCCTGACCCAGTGGGTCGCCGTGCAGCGCAGCGTGCTGCATTTGTCGCAACTGCTGGAAATCTTCGCCACTGGCGGCCGCGGACGGCCGACATATGGAAATGGCGAAATGCCCGCGAACAGCGGCTCGCTGATGGACCAGGCAGTCTGAGCAAAGGAGGAGGGTCGAAGGCGGAAGGGGGAAGGCAATTGGCCAGACGTGGTCAACTGACGTTCTTCCCCCTTCCGCCCTCCACCTTCCACCTTACGCAACTCGGCGCCGGTCCTCCACTCCTCATTCGCGTGAACTCTCGCTAGCGTCCCATGTCGCTCTTCGGCTCCATCCAAATGGCGGGGAACACCCTGCAGGCCATGCAGATTGGCTTGCACGTGGTGGGCAATAACATTGCCAACGCCAATACGCCGGGCTATGTCCGCGAGCGCGTGCTGTACACCCCTGCGCCGGTGCAGCGCAAGGGCAACCTGACGCTGGGACTCGGCGTCGAGGTGGCCGGCATCGTGCAAAGCGCCGACCGGTTCGTACTGGACCGCCTGCGCGACGCCGGCGGCGATCGGGCCAGCGCCGACATCCAGGAAAAGGTGTATCGCGACCTGGAATCGATTCTCGGCGAGCTGTCCGACACCGACATCAGCACGCAACTCACAAACTTTTTCAACAGCATCGACGAGGTCCTCAAGCAGCCCGAGGATATCGCCGTGCGCAACCTGGTCGTGCAGAGCGGCAAGACGCTGACCACGTCGATCAACACGTTGCAGCGACGGGTGCAGACGGTCTACACGGACTTCAGCGACCAGGTCGGCAACCTCTCCAGCGAAATCAATACGCTGACCGAGGAAATCCGCAAACTGAACCTGCAGATCGTCACGCTCGAAGGGGGCAGCACGGCCGCCAGCGAGGCGGGCGGCCTCCGCAGCCAGCGCGGCTCGGCGCTGCGGCGGCTCGCGGAGATCGCCGATATCAAAGTCAATGAGACCGAAGCAGGCGCCACCAACGTTCAGCTGGCCGGGCAGTTTCTGGTGTTCGAGGGCACCCGACGCGAGGTCAAGACCGACTACGCGAGCAACGACGGCCTGCTGACCGCCACGGTGCGCTTTTCCGACGACAATAGCGCGCTAGAAGTCGGCGGCGGCGAGTTGCACGGATATTACGAAGCCCGCGATACCATCACGGGCGGGTTTCTCAACACGCTGGACGGGTTCGCCGGGTCGCTGGCGTTTGAGTTCAACAAGGTCTACTCGCAAGGGCAGGGCATCTCGGGCTTCGACGAGGTTTTCGGCACGTACAGCGTGGACGACGCCGGCGAGGCGCTGGACGCCGCGGGGCTGCCCTTCACGCCGACCACCGGCGACTTCGACCTGCTGGTTTACAACACCGAAACCGGACTGACCGAAACTCACGCCATCCACGTCGACCTGAACGGCATCGACGGCGACGACTCGCTGTCCACCCTGGCGGGCAAGATCAACGCGGTCGATGGGGTGTCGGCGACGATCACCAGCGACAACCAGTTGCACATCGAATCGGTCAGCGCCGACAACCAAATCGCCTTTTCCGGCGACACCAGCGGCGTGCTGGCCGCGCTGGGGATCAACACGTTCTTCACCGGCTCAACGGCCGGCGGGTTGGGCGTGAACGAGAACCTGCTCTCCGACGGCTCGAAGTTCGCCGCGGCCGACGACGGCGTCGGCGTCGGCACGGAAAACGCCATCAAATTGGTTCAGTTGCACGATACGGCGCTCGAAAACCTCAATGGCAACACAATCACCGGACTGTACGACCAGCTGATTAACGAAACGACCCAAGGCGCCACCGTGGCCGCCGCCGTGGCCGACGGGCTACGGGTGTTTGAGGGCACTCTGGAAGGCAGCGCCCAGGAGGTCAGCGGCGTCAACCTGGACGAAGAAGCCATCGACATGATCATGCTGCAACGCACCTACCAAGCGTCGGCCCGGTATATCCAAACGCTGTCGGACCTGCTGGACATTCTGGTGGCGTTGTAGTCGAAAGTGACCTGTTACCGGTGACCAGTGACCGGTGGCGGACTGCCGCAGAAACATGCAAACATCGCTTCACTGGTCACTGATAACCGATCACTGGTAACTGCATTCCCGCGTCATGGCCGGCATCATTCCCATCCCGAATTCCCGCATCAGCAGCCTGTTGGCGCGGCAGCGGCTTACGTCGCAGCTGCAGGGCGACCAACTCGACCTGTTCCGCTTGCAGGAGCAGGTGAGTACCGGCCGGCGGATCACCCTGCCCAGCGAAGACGCCCCCGCCGCGCTGCGGGCGATTACGCTGCAACGGCTCATCGAACGCAAGACGCAGCTCGCCTCGAACGTGCAAACGGGCCAGTCGTATCTGTCGGCGACTGACACGGCGCTCAACGACGTGGCGACGCTGCTGGGCAACATTCGCGGCTCGGCCCTGGGAGTCGCCGGCACGGCCAGCACCGACGAAGAGCGGCAAGCGGTCGTTGCCGAAGTGAACCGCGCCATCGAAGAACTCGTCGGCGTCGGTAATCGCACCTTCCGCGGCCGGTACCTGTTTGCCGGCAATCAAACGAACGTCCGGCCGTATCAATTCGACGGCGACGAGGTGCTGTACTCGGGCAACGACAAGGCGGTCCGCAGTTTCTCGGACATCGACGTGCTGTTCGCCTCCAACGCAACCGGACAGGACGTGTTTGGCGGCATCTCGCACGACGTGCTGGGAGGCGTGGACCTCGACCCGCAGCTGTCGGCCAACACGCGGCTGTCGGCACTCAACGGCGGCCGCGGGATCAGCCCCAACGGGGCCCTGTCAGTATCCGACGGCACGAACACCGTGGTGGTCGACATCAGCGCCGCGTCGACCGTGGGCGACGTGGCGCGGCTGATTGAAGCCAATCCGCCCGCGGGACGGACCGTGACCGTCACGGTCACCGGCGACGGTTTGCAGTTGGACCTCGACACGTCCGGTGGCGGCAATCTCACAGTGCGCGAAGTGGCCAGCGGCAAGGCGGCCCGCGAGTTGGGCATCCTGGAAGAAACCGGCGTGCTGACCGGTCCGCTGGTTGGCGGCGATCTCGACCCGGTCCTGCTCAAAACAACGCGGCTCGACGATTTGCTGGGCGCCAAGGCGGCGACGCGGTTGGTCTCCAGCGGCAGCAACAACGATCTGGTCGTCACCGCCGCGGCCAACGGCGCCGACTACAACGGCGTCAACGTGCAGATCGTCGACGATTCGCTGCTGACCGCGTCGGCCGGGCTGTCGGCCGGGGCGGAGTACGCCGAGTTCGACGCGTCGGCCCGCGCCGCTCAGGCGTCGCTGCGGTTCACCGGCGCCGGCAACGACCTGCTGCTCACGGCCACCACGCCCGGCACGTCCGCAAATGGGGTGAAGGTGTTCGTCACTGGCGCCACGGGCATCGGGCCTGGCGCGTTGGCGTCGTACGACTCGGTCAACAAGCGGCTGACCGTCACCGTGGACGACGCGGGGGCGACGACGGTCGATCAGGTGATCACCGCCATCGACGGCACGGGCGTGTTCACCGCGGCGCACGATCCGACGATCGAAGCATCCTACAACCCCGCCGCCACGATCGACGCGGCCGACATTGCCAACGTGACCGGCGACACCGGCAACAGCGGCGGCGCCGCCAACACGCTGTACGTGTACGTCGAGGCGGGCGCGTCGACGGCCAATCAAGTGGCCGACGCGATCAACGCCGAGGGCACGTTCACCGCGGCGCTCGACGCCCAGGACACGACGACCTCCTCGGCCGCCGGGACCGGCGTCGTTTCGCTGTCGGCGACCGGGACCACCAGCGGCGGCTCGGGCGCCACATTCGATAAGTCCTCGGGCCTGCGGATCGTCAACGGCGAGCAGGTTTACACGCTCGACTTTTCGCTCGCCGCAACGGTCGAGGATCTGCTCAACCAACTCAACGGCTCGGAAGCCGGGCTGCTGGCGGAGATCAACGCCGACGGCCGGGGGATCGACGTCCGCTCGCGGCTCAGCGGCGCCGATTTTCAGATTGGCGAGAACGGCGGACTGACCGCCACGCAGCTGGGATTGCGCACGCTGACGGGCGAGACGAAGCTCAACCAACTCAACTACGGCGACGGCGTTCCCACTCGCCGCAGCACGTTGCTGGAGGCGCCGCCGGCCACCACGCCGGTCAACGACTTCACGATCGTGGCCGATGACGGCGGGGGCGGCACGGTCGACTTGGAGTTCGACCTGTCGTCGGCCGAGACGCTCCAGGACGTGATCGACCTGATCAATACCCATCCCAACAACAACACCGGCGGCATCGCGATCGAGGCGAGGCTGACCGGCGTGGGCAACGGCCTGGAGATCGTCGACACCAGCGGCCGCCCGTTGACGATCAATGCGGCGTTTGGCAGCCAGGCCGCTGAGTACCTGGGACTGATCCCCGCGGGCGAAACGACCGTCACCGAAGCCGCCGGCACGATCACGGGGACCGACCGCCATTATTTGGAGACGGCGAGCGTCTTCACCACGCTCACCCGGCTGCGCGACGCGCTGGAAGCGAACGACATCACGGCGATCGAGCGGGCCATCGGCCAGATCGACACGGACATCAACCGCGTCACGTTCGCCCGCTCGGAAGTCGGCGCCCGGCAGCAGGCGTTGGAACTCAGCCAGCGCAACCTCGAAGACGAGGACGTCCAGCTGCAATCGGCGCTGTCAGAGGAAATCGACGTCGACCTGGTCGAAGCAATCAGCAACCTCGTCGCCCGGCAGACGTCGCTGCAGGCCTCGCTGCAAACTTCGGCGAACATTCTTCAGCTGTCGCTGTTGGATTTTCTGTAGAATCGGGCGACGCAACAGGAGCGCGCCTGAGCAATGAATCGGCAGTTCGAAGTCCGCGATGAAACGCCCGCCGACATCGCCGCGATTGCGGATGTCACCGTCGCGGCGTTTGCGACGATGGAGATGAGCAGCCAGACGGAGCATTTCATCGTCGAAGCGCTCCGCGCGGCCGGCGCGCTCGCCGTGTCGCTGGTCGCCGAGGCCGACGGGCGGGTGGTCGGGCACATTGCCTTCTCGCCGGTCGTGATGTCCGACGGCGCGGAGGGTTGGTACGGGCTGGGCCCCGTGTCCGTCGTGCCGGAGTGGCAGCGCAGCGGGATTGGCAAGGCGCTCGTCACTGCCGGGCTCGAGCGGCTGCGACAGTTCGGCGCTCGCGGCTGTTGTCTGGTGGGGCATCCCGCGTATTACGGACAATTCGGGTTCACGAACCCTGCGGGGTTGAGCTACCCAGGCGTGCCAGCGGAGGCGTTTTTTGAGTTGGCGTTCGTGGGGCGAGTTCCCCAGGGGACCGTGACGTTCCACGAAGCTTTTCAGGCGACAGGGCCTGCGGGTGGCGCGAGTGGGTGAGTCGGTGGTTGGCGTTCAAAATTCATTGAGCGCCACATCACCCCTCCCCTAGCCCCTCCCCATCGAGGGGAGGGGGATAAGAGCGGGCATGTCGACCGCGCGGGGTTCCGACCCTGCGGCGCGTTCTTTCCTAATCCGAACAATCCCCGCACGGTGGATTTTCTATTTTCGCCAGTCTGCCGTGCCGATGGTAACAGCGTAGCCAGCATGGCTTAGGCGGCGCCGAGCGCGCAAGGTTCGCTGAGGAGGGCGTACCGCGCTGACACTTCAGCCGCCATAACACGGAAGTACCAAGGTGGCGATATGGACGTCTTGACCACGCGCTTCGGCAGCCTGCGGGCTGTGCCCGGCGATCTGATTACGTTCGAGCAAGGACTCATCGGCCTGCGCGACTGCCGTCGCTGGCTGTTGTTGGCGGACGCCAAGAACCCGCTGCTGGGTTGGATGCAGTGCGTCGACTCGGCCGACGTGGCCGTGGGCATTGTCGCCCCGCGGCGCTTTGTGCCGGAGTTCCAGTTGCGCGTTTCGCGCAAGGAGATCGAGTCGCTCCGGCTGGATCACTTGCACGACGCCCAGGTCGCCGTGATTGTCAGCCGGCAGCCGGACGGATTGTCGTTGAACCTGCGAGCGCCGCTGGTGATCAACGTCGAGTCGCGCCGCGGCCGACAGGTGATCAGCAAGGATCCGCTGCCCGTGCAACACATGCTGCCCGCGGCCGAGCCGCTGCGTCGTTCGGCCTGAGTTTCGCTGCCCCCTCGCGACCCGCCCTACCCCCCCAACACGATCACGCAGACAGCCGCGGCCGCCCCTTGCCGCATGAATTGGAGCCCCCGCCATGTTGGTTCTCTCCCGACAACGCGACGAAAGCATCATCATTGGCGACAACGTGGTCGTGACGGTGGTCGACGTGCGCGGCGACAAGGTGAAGCTGGGAATCGAGGCGCCGATCGAAATCTCCGTGCACCGCCGCGAGGTGTACGAGGCGATCCGCCGCGAGAATCAGCAGGCGGCCAAACTGCGTCCCGAAGACGCTCGGCAAATCGGCGGCTCGCCCGGGGCCAACGGCCAACACTGAGCGCGGGTGAGCCAGACGGCAGCTCCGGCGCCGCTGCGCGTCCTTATATATCTACGGCAGCAGCCTCTGCGGCGATCTCGCTCGCTGGACTGCGCCGCATTGTTCTGCACTGCTAGGGGACGGCCCCGTCCCAGTCCCGGCCGCCTGCCGCAAATGCCGACGCGCTACGGCCTGACGCGGACGACGTATTGCATCCAGGCGGTGCTCGTCGCGCAGCTGACGCGATCGGTTTGATCGCTGCAAGCGCCCGGCGCAGCGGCGGCCGAGGCGCCACGGGCGGACTACGGCGGGGCGAGGCGGGCAAACTCTGCGGCCCCCATTCTGGCGGCCACCCGCAGCCTATCGACGGCGTTCGTACCGGTTGTTCCGGCTGGGGGTTTTCTCAGGAGGCCGCCGGGCGGATTCCTGCAAAAACGGTCGCTTCTCCCCTCATGCCCCCATTTTACCAAGACGATATCTGCCCGTAGACGGTCCGCCTAGCAGTGCCAGCACGCCTCCCCAAGGCGTGGTGCATTGTGTGGCGACCGCCGCAAGAATCTGCCCGGATTCGTCAGATCGCGCCTTGTGCGCGGTTTTCGCAACCTACCCTTGCGGTGACGAGACGAGGCGAACCTTGCGGTAGGGCGAGGATGCCGAGGGCCGTCAACCATGTTTTAACAACGGTGTGACAACTCGCGAGGCGGGTGACCTCGGCGCCGTACCCTTACCCAACAGACAGGCCGGAGTCGTCGACTCCCCAGAAGTCCCGGTCTCAGTTGGAAACTGGCTTTCCTTAAGATCAGGGGTGTTTTGAAATGACTCGGATCAATACAAACGTCAGCTCGCTGGTCGCCCGCAATACGCTGGGTCGGTCCAACGCAGCTTTGGAGCAAGCGCTGACCCGGCTCAGCACCGGTTTGCGGATCAACACGGGTAAAGACGACCCGGCCGGTTTGATCGCCAGCGAGAATCTCCGCAGCGACATCACCGCCATTGGCAAAGCGATCAGCAACACCGATCGCGCCAACCAGGTCATCGCCACGGCCGACAGCGCGTTGGGCCAGGTGTCGAGCCTGCTGAACGATATTCGCGGTCTGGTGACCGAATCGGCGAACGCCGGCGCCCTGTCCGACGAGCAAATCTCTGCGAATCAGCTGCAGGTCGACTCGTCGTTGGAAGCGCTCAACCGTATCGCCCAGACGACGACCTTCCAGGGTCGCCGGTTGCTGGACGGCAGCCTCGACTTCATCACCTCCGCTGGCGGCAACTTTAGCCAGCTGACGGATCTGCAGATCGACCAGGCCAACCTGGGCGCCACCGGTCAGGTCGGCGTGGAAGTCAACGTGACCGCCGCCGCGACCCAGGCGACCGTGAGCGTGGACAACCTGCCGGACGTCACCCCGACGGTGACCACGGCCTTGGAATTCGACGTCGAAACCACCGCCGCCGCTCAGTCCTCCGGCTCGGTCGACTTCGACATCATCACCACGGACACCCAGCAGGGCAGCGCGACGCTGGACCTCACCTCGCAGGCGAGCGGTACGTTCACCATCGCCAGTGAAGTGGTCACGTTCGCCGCCGTGGCCGGCGGCAACTATGACGCCGCCGCGGGCAATGCCGCGATCACGTCGATCCAGATCAACGTCGACGCCGACGCGTCCGGCGGCGGCACCGGCGTGGCCGTGGACTTGAACTCCGGCGTGCTGACCATCGACTTCGACGCCGACTCGATCACGGTGGACGACGTCGTTGCCGCCCTGACTGGCGGTACCACCGCCAACGTCGGTACGATCGACTACGCTGGCAGCACCGACACCATTGCGTCCACGGACTTCGCCGTATCGACGGCGGGCCCGGGCACCGGTGCGATTGCGTCCAACACCAACATCGCGGCCCCCACGTCGGCCCTGGCCGGCGGCGGCACCGAGACGCTGACCTTCAGCGCGGTCGAAGACGGCAACGCCGACGGCGACTTCTTGTCGTCCGGCACGGGCAACCCGACGATCACGTTCACCAGCAACGCGGCCGCCGATTCCGCCACGTTCGACAACGGCACCAACACGCTGACGATCAACATCAACAGCGCGGACACCAGCAATCGGACGTTCCAGGACATTGCGGACCTGATCACCGGCACCGGCGACTTCACCGTGGCCGCGCTCTCCAGCGGTTCGCTGGTCGCGGGCACGACGGGCGCCACGGTGGACACGAACGCGTCGAACGCCCTGACCGTGACCGTAGACGGCGCCGATGCGGTGACCACCACCGAAACGATCGACATCACCGGCACCCTGGCCGCTGGCGCCGATGGCAACTTCAACCTGTCGTTCTCCGAGGCCGCCCTGGGCGCCTCGAACCCGACGACTTCGGTCTTCGGCAACGCGACCACCGGCTACACGGTGCAGATCAACACCGATTCGGCCGGCGGCGTCGCCATCGGCGACATCCGCGCCGCGATCGAATCGATCTCCGAAGTGCAGACGGCCACGATCACGACCGCGGGCACCTCGACGTTCAATGCGATCGACGTCGGCGGCGTCAACCCCGACGCGGCACCCGCGGCGATCACGCTGACGGGCGGCGAAGACCAGGCGTTCAGCACGCAGACGATCGACATCACCACGGCTGTGGGGGTTGTCGGCAACTTCAACCTGTCGTTCACCGAGCAGAACCTGTCCGGCGCCGGCACCAACGTCACCGGCACGTTCGCTGGGGGCTACAACATCGCCATCGACAACTCGACCACGGTGACGGTCGACGCGATCCGCGCTGCGATCGAGTCGATTGCGGAAGTCGGAACCGCGACGCTCGGTACGGGCACGTCGGCATCGACGACGTACGACGCCACCGTCGACACCCCGCCCACCACGCTGGCCGTGGTCGGCGCCGGCGCCGGCTCCGCAACGACCGGCATCGACTCGGACTTGGTGTTCGAGTTGGCTGGCGCCACGGGCTCGGAAGTGCTGAGCTTCGGGGTCGGCACGTCGCTGGAACTGCTGATCGACGGCATCAACGCCGTGAGCGACGCCACCGGCGTCTCGGCGGCTGCCAACGATGACGACACCGGCATCGTGTTCTCGTCGACCGCCTACGGCAGTGCCGCATTGGTCGACATCGACATCATCGAGGAGTCGTCCACCGGCGCCTTCACCACCGAGCTGGGTCAAGGCACCCGCGTCAACGGCACCGACGTGGTCGCCTCGGTCAACGGTATCACCGCGACCGGCAGCGGCAACGAGCTGTCAATCAACACCGCCACGCTCGACCTGACCGCCACGGTGGCGGCCGGCTTCGAGGGCGCCATCGGCTTCGACATCACCGGCGGCGGCGCCCTGTTCCAGCTGGGTCCCGACGTCGTGTCGAACCAGCAGGCACGTCTGGGCATCACCAGCGTGAACACCGCGGCCCTGGGCGGCGTCAACGGCAAGCTGTACCAGCTGGGCACCGGCGGTTCGGCCGACCTGTCGACCGACACCACCACGGCGGCCCAGATCGTCGAAGACGCGATTGACCAGGTCACTTCGCTTCGCGGTCGACTGGGCGCATTCCAGCGGACGACGCTCGAGACCAACAAGAACGCGTTGAACGACACCCTGACCAACCTGACCGAGGCCGAGAGCACGATCCGCGACGCGGACTTCGCCGCCGAATCGGCCGCGTTGACCCGGGCTCAGATCCTGGTGCAGTCGGGTACCACGGTGTTGCAGATCGCGAACCAGAACCCGCAAAACGTGTTGTCGCTGCTGCGATAACGCCGCGGGCGATAGCATGACGCCAACGACGGCCGGCTCGCTCCTTCGGGGGCGAGCCGGCTTTTTTCGTGCGCCGCCGGTTCGCTGACTCGCGCCAACCGTTCAAGCCGCGGCGCCAGCACCCGCCCAGCGAGACTCAACCGATCGGGCAAACTTTGCCGATAACTGCCGATACGCGGGCTTCTCAGCAGGGCCAACCGCCAGCGCGGGCGACAACGTGAAAGCCGCAAACCGGCCGGCCGGCCGCCCCCGACTGCGACCTACATTTGCATGAGCCCGCGGTGCGCGCATCGCGGACGTTTGCGCACGACACAGTCTCCTTGGCGACAGTATGTCTGGCATCACATCAAGCGTCGGCCTGGTGACCGGGATCCCGATCGAGGATACCGTGAACCAACTCATGCAGATCGCGGCGCGGCCGCGGGATCTGTTGGTGTCGCGCACCAAAGCGCTCAAGGAGGAACAGTCGGCCGTCAACGCGCTGAGCACGCGCGTCTTGGGATTTCAGTTTGCATTGAACAAGCTGAAGTCGACGTCACTGTTCCAGTCGCGCACGGCCACGAGCAACAATACGGCGGCGTTAACGGCCGCGATCCCCACCGGCACGACTCCGCCGGTTGGCGCCCTGCAAGTCCGCCCGGTGCGCACCGCGTCGTCGCAACAACTGATCAGCCAACGGTTCGAAGACCTCGATGGCGCCTTCGGCAGCGGCTCGCTGAGCCTGCGGATTGGCGGCTTCGTGGACCGCGGCGTCAGTCTTGATGATCTCAATGGCGGCGACGGCGTCCAACGCGGCAAGATCAAGATCACCGACCGCAGCGGCGAAGCGGCCACCATCGACCTGACCTACGCCCGCACCGTCGACGACGTGCTGGAGGCGATCAACGAGAACGGCGACATCGCCGTGACCGCCGTGATCGACGGCGACGCGATTCGACTCGTCGATGGCAGCGGCGGCAGCGGCAATTTGATCGTTGCTGAGGTGAGCGGCGGCACGCCCGCCGCGGACCTGGGGCTCGCGGGCATCAACGCCGCCGCTAACGAGGCGACCGGCGGCGACGTGTACGAGTTGTTCGCGGGGCTTCGACTGAGCCGCCTGAACGATGGCAACGGGGTCGAACTGACCGGCGCCGGCGTCGATGACATCGACGTGACGTTCTCCGACGGCACGGAGGTGGCTATCGACCTGGGCGACGCCTCCACGCTGTCCGACGTGCTGGAGGCGATCAACGCGGCTGATCCCACCAGGCTGTCGGCAGCGATCAGCGGCGACGGCAATCGGTTGGAACTGACCGACCTGACCGGCGGCAGCGGCGACTTTGAAGTGGCCAACGCCGTGACCGGTTCCGCGGCGACCGAGTTGGGCATTGCCGGCTCGACCGCCGGCGCCACGATCACGGGCGGCCGGCTCGTATCCGGCCTGGGCGGCACGCTGCTGTCGCGATTGGGCGGCGGCGCCGGATTGGGCACGCTCGGCGTGATCGACGTGACCGACCGCAACGGCGGCGCCGACTCGATTGACCTGTCGTCCGCCGAGACGCTCGACGACTTGCTCGACCTGATCAACGCCTCCACCGCCGACGTGCAGGCCAGCTACAACGACGCCCGCAACGGTATTGTCATCACCGACACGTCCGGCGGCAGCGGCAACCTGACCATCGCCAACGGCGACGCCAACAACTCGGCCGACGCGCTGGGGATCGCCGTCGACGACGCGGTGGACTCCACTGACAGCGGCTCGCTGGGCAAGCAAACCCTCAGCCGCGCAACGCGCCTCTCGTCGCTGAACAACGGCCAGGGCGTCAAGCTGGGCGACATCCGCCTGACCGACACGGAAGGCCGCTCCGCCACCGCCGATTTGAACACCGAAGGCGCCGAAGCGAAAACCATCGGCGACGTGATCGACGCGATCAACGAACTGTCGATCGGCGTCGAAGCGCGGATCAACGACACGGGCGACGGCATCCTGATCGTTGACACCGTTGGCGGGACAGGCTCGTTGAAAGTCGTCGACAGGCAGGGCGACGTGGCCGAAACGCTCAATCTGACCGGCGTCGCCACGACGCAGGACATCGACAGCGTCGCCACCAAGGTGATTAACGGCACGGTGACCAGCACCGTCGACCTGTCCGATCTCAGCCAGAGCGAAGACTCGGTGCTGCTCAGCTCGCTGAATGGCGGCGCCGGGATCTCGCTGGGCGACGTCAGAATCACGGACTCCAACGGCGTGACGATCGCCATCGACTTCAACGGCGCCTACTCCGGCGTCAGCACGATTGGCGACGTGATCGACGCGATCAACGAGCGGGCCGAGGCCAAGGACGCACAAAACCCCAGCGGATTCTCCGTCCGCGCCCGGTTGAACGACAACGGAACCGGCATCTACCTGGAGGACACCGGCGGAGGGTCGTCGGACTTGCTGGTGGAAGACGCCAACGGCACGACCGCCAAGAGCCTGAAGCTGACCGGGACCGTCCAGACCGACAGCGACGGCAATCAGTTCGTCAACGGCAGCGGACTGTTCGCTTCGGTTTCGAACACCGGCACGGGCCTGCAAGCGCTGGCGGATCGGCTAAACAACCTGGACGCGGGGATCACCGCGACGACCATTTTCGACGGCATCGGCTACCGATTGAGCCTGACCGTCGACGACGCGGGCGACGCCAACGAACTGCTGATCGACGCCGTGGGGGCCGATTTCCAGTTCACCGAAATCGCCAAGGCCCAGGACGCGCTGCTGCTGTACGGCGACGGCGGCGTGCCAGGCGCGGGCGTGCTGGTCAGTTCGCCGGACAACACGTTTGAAAACTCGATCGGCGGTTTGAACCTGACCGTGGCGGGCGCCAGCGAGAAGCCCGTCTCCGTCACGGTAGCCACGTCCGACAAGGCGCTGACCGACGCCGTGCAGGGGGTCGTCGACGCCTACAACGCGTTGCGGTCCGACCTGGATCAGTTGACCGACTTTGACGAGACGGCGCAGACGACGGGATTGCTCTTCGGCACGCGCGAAGCACTGATCACCGACCAGCGGCTGTCACGCACGCTCACCGATCGCTACTTCGGCCTGGGCGACCTGCAGTCGCTGGAGCAATTGGGCGTCAGCGTCGACGACGAAGGCAAGCTCTCGCTGAACAAGACAAAGCTCAAGGAAGCCTTTGCTGCAGACCCGGAGGCCATCCGCGAGTTCTTCAACAACGAACAGCGCGGTTTCCTGGCCAAAGCGACCGAAGTGATTGACGGCCTGGTGGATGCGGATCGCGGGGCGTTTGGCGCCCGGTTCGATGCGCTGCAGGCGACGATCGATGCCAACGAGCTGCGGATCGAGCGATACGCCGCGTCGCTTGAGCTGCAGCAGAACCGCCTGTTTCTGCAGTTCACGCAGTTGGAAACCATCGTGTCGAAGCTGCAAGCGAATCAGACTGCGCTGGCGAATCTGCAGATCATCCCGCCGCTGACCGCCGCCAGCAATTAGGGTTGAGACGATCTTTGGGATCGTGCAAACCTGTTGTCGGCGCTCACGCCTGCGGGCCCTTCGGGCCGATATACCGACTAGACACTTCCCACCCGCACCTGCCTGCCCATGTCAGCAACCTACGGCGCTCCCCGCACGCCCCGCGACTACCTGGAATCCCGCGTCACGACCGCCTCGCCCGCCGACTTGCAGCAGATGCTGCTGGACGGCGCCGTGCGGTTTGCGCGCCAAGCCAATGCGGTGTGGGACGACGAAACCAAGTCAGTCGAGGTGTACCAGTTGCTCAGCCGCGTGCTGGACATCCTCGAGACGCTCACCGCCGGCGTCACCGCGTCGACCGATCCCATCGCCGAGCAGCTCGAAGAGCAGTACGCATTTCTGTACCGCGAGTTTGCCGTGGTGCATCTGGATCGCGATCAGGCGAAGTTTGAGAAGGCGCTGGAGTTGCTCGAATACGAGCGGGACACGTGGCGGATGGGCTGCGAGCGGGCCAAAGGCGGCCCCGCCGCCCCGGCGCCGCCCGCCGCGCCCCAGCCAGCCGCCTCCTCGCCGCGGACGCCCATCGCCCCGGTCGAGCTGCCGCCGATCGAAGGCGGATTCTCGGTGCAGGCCTAGCGACCGGATTACGGCGCCAACCTCGCAGGCATTCGCCTGCCACGGCTCATAGCACCCGGCACGCGCGACTTGCACTCTTGACGCGTGAATTGCCGGCTTTCGCTACGGTTGGCGCTGGTGAGGGCTCGCTCGCGCCCGCTCGCCGGTTGACCGGCCGCGGCCCCCTCGTATGATCGAGCGTTTGCCGATCGCATCTCGCGTCCAGGGGAGAGTCTGCACATGTCGTCCGTCGCCGCCAAGCAGCTGATTCGCGTGGGGCACAGCCCCGATCCCGACGACGCCTTCATGTTCCATGCATTGGCGAACGACTGCCTGGATACGGGGCGATACCAATTCGTCCACGAGCTGGTCGATATCGAGACGCTCAATCGCCGCGCGTTCGCCGGCGAGTTGGAGCTAACCGCGGTCAGCATTCACGCGTACGCCTTCCTGCAAGACAAGTACGCGCTGTGCAGTTGCGGCGCGAGCATGGGCGACGGCTACGGACCGATGGTCGTCACCCGCGACGCGGCCACGCTGGACGATGTTCGGGGTCGCGTGATTGCGGTGCCGGGGACGCTGACCAGTGCGTTTCTCGCGCTGCGGCTGTGCCTGGGGCAGCAGTTCGAGCACGTGGTCGTGCCGTTCGACGAAATCATCCCCGCGGTCGCGGCCGGGGAGTACGAGGGGCAGCAGGTCGACGCCGGGCTGATTATCCACGAGGGGCAGCTCACCTACGGCGATCAGAATCTGAAGCTGGTCGTCGACCTCGGCCAGTGGTGGGGCCAGCAGAACGACGGCCTGCCGTTGCCCCTGGGCGCAAACGCCATCCGCAAAGACCTGGGCGAACAGGCAATCGCCGAGGTGCAACAACTGCTGTACGACAGCATCAAGTACGGACTGGATCACCGCCACGACGCGCTCGCCCACGCCATGAAGTACGGACGGGATCTCGACACGGCCAAGACCGACAAGTTCGTCGGCATGTACGTCAACGACTGGACGCTCGATTTCGGCGAGCGCGGCCGCGAAGCCGTGCGGCGGTTCCTGCAGCAGGGCCACGAGTGCGGCGCCCTGGAGGAACTGGTCGTGCCGGAATTTGTGCCGCTTGATTAGTTGCCATCGCCCAATCGGCGGGACCTGCGGCCGCGAACTTAGCCTGTTGAGCGCTCGACCGCCTGGCCGCCAATGTCCAGTCCTACCAGCTTGCTCCAGGCCTGCAGCAGATTTTGAAAGACGGGCCCTGCGGCGCCCGTTCCGATCGGTCGCCCGTCAAGTTGCACCAACGGCAGCATGCAGATGGACGTGCTGGTCAGGAACGCTTCATTGGCGGCGGCGAGCTCCTCCGGCGTGAGGTCGGCCTCCCCGTGCGTCATGCCCAACCCGTCCGCCAGTTCGAAGAGCACCTGCTGGCTGATCCCCGGCAGGACGCCGTCGAGTTTGGGGGTGACCAGTCCGCGGTCGGCAAAGTAGGCGACCACGTTGGCGGTCGACGCTTCGCAGACGTAGCCGTGTTGGTCCAGCAGAATCGCCCGGGCGCCGGGTTGTTTGCGAGCGGCTTCCTG
The DNA here is from genome assembly GCA_002702655.1 of Planctomycetaceae bacterium. Classification (GTDB taxonomy): domain Bacteria; phylum Planctomycetota; class Planctomycetia; order Pirellulales; family Lacipirellulaceae. The sequence goes on along the minus strand of PABB01000005.1, from coordinate 107,939 downwards.
ATCGGCGAGATAGTAATGCATGCGGCTGCGGCACTTCAGCTCGGCCGGCCAGCAGTTGCCGGGGACCTGCCGCACGTCGACCACCACCCCGGCCACGCCCGCGGCGAATTGGTGCGCCCAGCCGGCAAAGCGGAGCGGGAAACCGTGGACGCAGACGGTCGGTTGGGCGGCGTCGTACGTGACGCCGGGGGTCACGAAGGCGACGATGGCCCAATCGTCGCCGGGGGCGATGAGAGCCGCGTTCCGCGCAACGAATTGGCCGATGGCGCCCTCCACCTCGGCCGCCAGCCGTTCGGCTCGCCAGCCGACGACTTCCAGCGAATGCCGCAGACGGGCCACGTGCTCGGCCACGCGAAACGGCTGGCCGGCGAACGTGCGCAGCCGCTCGGTCACGGTGGCCCCCAGCAGGAACCCGAGATCGTCCGGCGAGATGGCGATCTCGTCCGCGGCAATCCAGCGGCCGTTGAAGTAGCAGACGGGCGTGCTCATGCCGTCATTATCCCGCGGCGGAGAGCGAAAGCGAGAGGGATGCCGCCGTGTGCACGGCTCTGCGAGCCATGACCGGCGCAGAGCGGCCCGCAAGAAGCACGGCTCACAGAGCCGTGGCACGCAGGACTCGGCTTGGGCGCGCTGTCGGATCCCTGCGAGACGGGAGCAGTTCCGCAACGCAGCGCAACAACCGGCTCACGTCGGCCGCTCGCTCAGTTGTCGTCGGCGTCCAGTTCGGCGATGTTCAGGTTCCGCCAGCGGACTTCCTTGCCGGCCATCTTCTCGTCGCCGCCGACCGAGTGGACCTGCAGGGCGATGAACCCCTTGGCAGTCACGCTGTCGTGAAGGTCCGAGACCGGCACGCCGTTGACCCAGGTCTTGATCGAATCGCCGCGGCATTCGATGCGGTACTTGTTCCAATCGTCCAGCTTGAACGCCGCGCGGGCCTTGGCGTGCTGGGCGCCGCACGGTTCGTACAGCCAACCGCGACGGGCTTCGTCGTAGATCCCGCCGGAGAACGCGCGGGGCGCCGGGTCAATTTCGACTTGGTAACCATGCACCCGGCCGGCGGGAATGTTGATCTCGCGCGGTTTGCCGTCCGTGCCTTCGACAGTCACCTTCTTAGCTTCGTCAAAACACTCGCTGCGGATCTGGATCCCGGAGTTCAGGCCCGAGTCGACCTTCAATTCGACTTCCAGAATGAAGTCGCCGTACTCGCGGGGCGTGCAGAGAAACGTGTTTTGCGTGTTGATCTTCGAGACGCCCACAATCTCGCCGTTCTCGACGTGGTACTCCGCCTCGCCGCCGCGACGAACCCAGCCGTCGATGCTCTTACCGTCGAACAGGGGGTGAAACTCTTCAGTGAGCGCCGCCAAGGCCGTGGCGCCAACCACAGCGACCAGCAGAGCGGAAAGCAACAACGCGCGAAGCGAACGCATGGGTGAACCTGCCCGCAAGAAGACTCGATGTTGTCGGAAAAGAGCGTCGCGGCTGCGACGCGTCACTCTCGTCAAACATACTGCGCGGACTCCGGTGATGCCACCCGCTCAATGCAACATGCCCGCACCGGAACGCCGGGGCGGGCATGCGATTGGTGGTTAAATGATCGCCTCGATCGGGGCGGCTAGAGCGCCGCGGCGGCGGCCGTATGATTGGCCGTCTCTTCCTGATCGGACTCAGCCGGCCCCGGGGCGGCGGGCTCCTCGGCGGGCAGCACCGTGGCGTTCGCCACGAACTTGGGTCCGCGATTCTCGCCGCGATCCGTCACGATAGTGATCGGCGTGACCAGCGTGGCGGGGCCTTCGCCCGCCTTGAACGTCACCGCCACGAAGTGCACCTTCCGCGAGTCGCTGTCGGTCTGGAACGCGAAGCAATCCTCGCCGCAGGTCACGTCGAGAATCTTAAACGGCTCGCGGCCGCGCACGACGATCTTCTTGGTCACCTCGGCGCCAGGCGACATTTCACCCAACACCAATTGCGCCGGCGTGACGGAAAACTCGGGGCGAACATGGCCGCTCACGTACAGCGGAATCCGCTGATTGGAAACCTGTGCGTCGTTGGTGACGATCGTCAGTTCGTCTTTGATGTACCCGGCGGGCGTATCGGGCCGCAGCCGCACCAGCAGGTTGTACGAGACCCGGCCGCCCATCCGCTCGACTTCGTTCAGCTCGACCTCGAACATGTCGTTGTCATTGGTCACGTCGACAATCTTCCAGCTCGAGCGGCCGGCGTAGACGACGTTGACCTGCTTGACCTCGGAAACGCCTTCGTCGACCTCGCCGAACTCGACGGCGCCGGGCGTGAACACCACGTCGCCGCGAATGTTGCCGTGGACGCGGACCTGGACCTCGGCCATGTAGGGGGCGCCGAAGGTCACGGTCAGCGTGGCGCCCTTCATCCCCAGGTGGGTGCGGGTGTTGAATTTGGCGACGACGTAGCCCTTTTCCCAAGTTTTCAGCGTCAGTTTGTCGACGATGTTGCCTTGGGCGTCGGCCAGCGACGGCGAGGTGCAGCCGCAACTGGACCGCACGCCGACGATGTTCATCTCTTGCTTGTAGATGTTGGTGATCTCGAAGCGGTACTCAGTGTCCGCCCCGCGGGCGACCGCCCCGAAATCGTGTTCGCGGTCGCCGAACATCTTCTCGGCCCACTCCTGGGCGTCGGCGGTCGAAGGGGCCATCCCGGCCAAAATGATCAATCCAAATGCAAGTGCGCGGGACACGGGTGGGGACCTTTCGAATTTGGCGTTCAAGGCGATATGCAGGGGATGGCAATACGCCCGCCAGGGAAGCATCGGCCGGCGCCAGGCCCTGCTTGAGCGGGCCAGGCCGATGTCGAATGGGGCGTCCAGTATTCTACCGCGGAAAACCGCTAAAAGCGGTACTGGCAAGTTAAAACCCCCGGAAAAGGGCGCTTTTCACGGCGGACTGTATGCGACCTGACTGGTTGTACCGAATCCAACGGCGGACGCTTTAGCGACCACCCGCGCCCCCCTGCAAGGCGGCGGGAGTTTGCTAGAATGCGGCCGCGACGCCGGCTGACGCCGTTGGCAACGCTGCAGATTCGGCGGGTTGGATCAACCTGCAAGCCTGCAGTGCGAAACGGGCGCCAACCCGTGACAAGGCGCCGATCGCTGGGCCGCTCCGGCAAGAGGACCTGAGCCGCCGCTGACAGACGTCGCGCGTTTATGGACGGCACATTCGCGAGGCGTTGATCGCGTCGCCGCGATCGCCAACCGAAAATGACGCCGCCTTCCGCCTTCCATCCTCCCCCGTTGACCAAACCATGCCGCTGTACGAACGCGTGGCGATTGTCGGGGTGGGGCTGATTGGCGGCTCGATCGGCAAGGCCTTGCGCGAGCGCGGCCTCGCCGGAGAGGTCGTCGGCGTCGGCCGCCGGCAAACAAGCCTGGACAAAGCCCTGGCGGTCGAGGCGATTCACCGCGGGACGACCCGCTTTCCCGAGGGCGTGAAGGACGCCGACGTGGTGATTGTCGCCACGCCCGTGGCGGGGGTCGTCGACGCGGTCCGGTCGGCGGCGTTCTTCGCCCCCAAAGCCGTCCTGACCGACGCCGGCAGCACCAAGGCGGAGATCTGCCGCGAGCTGCGCGAGCCGGTCTCGCCCGATTTGCCGCAGTTGCGCCCCGGGCCCAACCGCTGGATCGGCAGCCACCCGCTGGCTGGGGACCATCGCACCGGTCCCGAGGCGGCCCGCGCGGACCTGCTCGAGGGCCGCACGGTGGTTGTCACGCCCGAGGACGACACGGCCCCAGGGTTGGTCGACCGCGTGACGGAGTTTTGGGAGGCGTTGGGCGCCGAGGTGGTTCGGCTGTCTCCCGAGGAACACGACTGGGCCGTCGCGGCGACGAGCCACCTGCCGCATTTGGTCGCGTCGGCGCTGGCGGCGGCCACGCCCGAAGATTGGCTGCGATTGGCCGCGACCGGCTGGGGCGACACCACGCGGATCGCCGCGGGCGATGTCGAATTGTGGACGCAAATCTTCACGCAAAACCGCGGCGCCGTGCTCGACGCGCTGCGGCGATTCGAACACCGGCTGGCCCAACTGACGGCCGCCATTGAAAACGACGACCGGCCAGCCCTGGCCGAACAACTGCAAGACGCCAAACGGATTCGCGATGCTCTGGGAGATTGATTTGCACGGTCGCGCCGGCGAGCGCGACGGCGCCGCTGCCGGCGTGGTGGACGACGCCCATTCGCTGGGCCTGGCCGAGGGGCTCCGCGCCGCGGCGTGCCACGGCTACCTGATTCAGGGGGCCGAGCTGACGTCGGACGATGCGGCGCGGCTGGCCCGTGAATTGTTCGCCGATGCAGTGGCCGAACGGCCCGTCGTGGCCCGCGTGGGGGACGAGGCGCTGCTCGCAGCGCCCGAGCGGCTGGCCCGAGACCTGGCCGGGCAGCCCGCAACCGAAAGCGAACAGGAAGTGCAGCCGGAGCCGCTCGGCGACGTGCAGCTCGTGCAGGTGCTACTCAAACCGGGCGTTATGGACCCCGTGGCCCGCACGGCCGAGACGGCCGCTCGCGACTTGGGACTGGCGGTCGACGCGGTGCGAACTCTCCGCAAGTTCTGGTTCGCCGGAATCGACGCCGCGACGGCCGAGCGAATTGCCCAACGGGCGCTGGCCAACGACGCCATCGAGCGATTCGTGCTGGGACCGCTGCCGTTTAACCGGCTTGAGGCCGGCAGCGATTACCAGTTCGAACTGCAGCACGTGCAACTCGCCGGGCTCGACGACGACGGGCTGATGCGGCTCAGCCGCGAGGGCCAGCTGTACCTGCAACTCGCCGAGATGCAGACGATCCAGCGGTACTTTGCCGAGTTGGGTCGCGAGCCGACCGACATCGAACTGGAAACGCTCGCCCAAACCTGGAGCGAGCACTGTAGCCACAAGACGCTCGCGGGCCGCATCGCCTACCGCGACGAAAACGGCGAGCGTCAGTTCGAGAACATGCTTAAAGAAACCATCTTCGCCGCCACGCAGGAGTTACGGCGACGCTGGGGCGACGCCGACTGGTGCGTCAGCGTCTTCAAGGACAACGCGGGGATCGTCAAGTTCGAGAACGACTGGAACATCTGCTTCAAGGTCGAAACGCACAACCACCCCTCGGCGCTGGAACCGTACGGCGGCGCCAACACGGGGCTGGGCGGCGTGATCCGCGACACGCTCGGCACGGGCCTGGGCGCCAAGCCGGTCGCCAACACCGACGTGTTCTGCTTCGCCCCGCCCGACACGCCGGCCGAGCAGTTGCCCCCCGGCGTGCTGCACCCCAAGCTCGTCATGCGGGGAGTCGTCGAGGGCGTGCGCGACTACGGCAATCGCATGGGCATCCCCACGGTCAACGGCGCCGTGTACTTCGACGAGCGCTACCTGGGCAACCCGCTGGTGTACTGCGGCAACGTGGGGCTGATTCCTCACGACAAATCGTTCAAGGAGCCCCAGCCGGGCGACCTGATCGTGGCGGTCGGCGGCCGCACCGGCCGCGACGGCATCCACGGCGCCACGTTCTCCAGCGCCGAGCTGACCCACGAGAGCGAGTCGCTCTCCGGCGGGGCCGTGCAAATCGGCAATGCCATCGAGGAAAAGAAGGTCACCGACGTCGTGCTGGCCGCCCGTGACCGCGGGCTGTTCACCGCGGTGACCGACTGCGGCGCCGGCGGCTTTTCCAGCGCCGTGGGCGAGATGGGCGAGGAGATTGGCGCCGAGGTCTGGCTGGAGAAAGCCCCGCTCAAATACTCCGGCCTCTCCTACACGGAAATCTGGATCAGCGAAGCCCAGGAGCGGATGGTGCTGAGCGTCCCCGAGGACAAGTGGCAAGAGCTGCACGAATTGTGCGCGTCCGAGAACGTCGAGGCCACGGTCATCGGCCGCTTCGAGCCCACGGGCCGACTGGTGCTGAAATACCACGACACGGTCGTGGGCGACCTGTCGATGGACGTGCTGCACAACGGCCGCCCGCCGGTCGTGCGGCAAGCGACGTACGAACCGCGGGCCGCGGAGCCGCTGAGGAGGTTGGAGTCGCCACGAAATTGGCTCGATTACCTCGCTTCGCGCGACCTACAAGTCCAATTCATTGTGAATGGCACGGTCGATGAGTATTTGCTTCCTGACGAGCTCATTAGCGATGCGCGAGCATTTGTCGAACATGTTGCCACAGGCCGACGCGGAATGGGGTTTGATGAAACTCAACTGGCCGCCGTACGTGACTTCGGCAAGGTCTTGGTGGAATGCGGTGCTGTTGCCCAGTCCAATCTCTCTAATACTGAGTTGGTTGAGAATTCGCCAGAATGGGCGGCAATTCGAGATGGAGCTGGTCGACTGAGAAATGCCTTGGGCGGGGTGCTTTCGCTGGATCCAATTGTCGATTTCGGCCGTACTTCTGCCCCCACCGCATCACCCCTCCGTAACCCTCCCCATCAAGGGGAGGGCACTGGAACGGGAGATTTGCTGGGGTCACTACTGGCGATCCTCGCCGCCCCCAACGTCGCCAGCAAGCAGTGGATCATCCGCCAATACGATCACGAGGTGCAGGGCGGCAGCGTGCTGAAACCGTTGGTCGGCGTCGCGGAGGACGGCCCCGGCGACGCGGCGGTCGTGCGGCCCGTGCTGAACTCGCGCCGGGGGGTGGTCGTCTCTTGCGGCATGAATCCGCGGTACGGCGAGTTCGACACGTATCACATGGCGACCAGCGCCATCGACGAGGCGGTCCGCAACTGCGTGGCTGTGGGCGCCGACCCGCGGCGGATTGCGGTGCTGGACAACTTCTGCTGGGGCGATTGCGAGAAGAACGAAACGCTGGGCTCGCTGGTCCGCGCGGCGATCGCCTGCCACGACCTGTCGCTCGAGTTGGAAACGCCGTTCGTCAGCGGCAAAGACAGCCTGAACAACGAATTCAGCTTCGTCGACGAGTCAGGCGCCAAGCAGACGATCGCCATCCCGCCGTCGCTATTGATCAGCGCGCTGGGGCAGGTCGACGACGTGGCCAAGTGCGTGTCGATGGACCTCAAGCAGCCGGGCAACCTGCTGTTTGTGGTCGGCGTCACCCGCGAGGAGCTGGGCGGCTCGCACTACGCCCTGGTCAACAACCTCATTGGCGGGGCCGTGCCGACGGTCGACCCGCCGCGGGCCAAGGCCACCTTCGCGGCGATCCACGCGGCTATCGACGCCGGGCTGCTCGCCTCGTGCCACGATTGCAGCGAAGGCGGACTCGCCGCCGCGGTCGCCGAGATGGCGTTCGCGGGCGGCTATGGCGTAGACGCCGACTTCGACGCCGCGCCCGTCGACGGCGACGTGACGCCCGCGGGGCGATTGTTCAGCGAATCGAACACGCGCTTCGTGTGCGAAGTGACCGAGGCAAACGCCGCCGCGTTCGCCCAGACGCTCGCCAACATCCCCCACGCAAAGCTTGGCGTCGTCGGCCACGACGACCGCGTCAAAATCCGCGTCGCCAACGAAACGGTCGTCGACGCGACCTTGGCCGAGTTGAAAGCCGCGTGGCAAACGCCGGTGATGACATAATTTGCAGCATGGAAAACCGGAACGGCGGATGAACTTTGGCGGCGTCGGCAACGACGCCCAACGCGCAACCGCGTCACTTGCACGACGACGGCGGACGCTTGTCGCGTCGTGGTCGTCGTGCCGTCGTAATTCAGAAAGACAGTTGAGATGGCAGAGCCGATGGTGAGCGAGCGTCGTGGCCGACGCCGCTAACGCGGCAATTCAAATTTCAATTTGCATTTACCTGTTTTCAATTTGCAATGTCGATTCCCCGCGTCTTGATTCTTCGCGCTCCCGGCACCAACTGCGACGAGGAGACCGCCTACGCCTTCGCCCAGGCGGGCGGCGCGCCGACGGAAGTGCACCTGAACCGCTGGCTGGAGAACCCGGCGCTCGCTCGCGAATACCAGATCCTCTGCCTGCCGGGAGGCTTCAGCTACGGCGACGACGTGGCCGCGGGGCGGATCTACGGCAATCAACTGCGGCACCACCTGGCCGACCAGCTGCGCGAGTTTCGCGACGCCGGCAAGTTGATCCTGGGCATCTGCAACGGGTTTCAGATCCTGATCAAAAGCGGCCTGTTGGACATCGACGACCAACACGGCCCGGCCGCCACGCTCACCTGGAACGAGTCGCACCGCTACGTCGACCGCTGGGTGCACCTGCGCGTGACGAGCCCACAGTGCGTGTTCCTCACAGGGATCGACACGCTCGAGTCGCCGATCGCGCACGCCGAGGGCCGGTTTCTGGTCCGCGACGACGCGACGCTCGCCCGGTTGGAGGAAGCGGGGCAGCTCGCGCTCCGCTACGCGCCCGGCGAGCCGCTGACCGATCGGCCGTACAACCCCAACGGCGCCGTGGCCGACGTGGCGGGGGTGTGCGACCGCAGCGGCCGCGTGTTCGGCCTGATGCCCCACCCCGAGCGGTTCATCGACCGCACCCAGCACCCGCAATGGACGCGACGGCCGGACCTGCAAGAGGGCGCGGGCTTGGCGATCTTCCGCAACGCGGTGGGGTGCTTCAGCTAACCGCCTGTAGCATGGCCGCTCCGGCCGTGCGAGAAACCAAAACTCGCTGTGCACGGCCGGAGCGGCCATGCTACAGGTCCAATCGGCTCGGCAGTGGCCTCGCCCTCCCGCTATCTCTACAACGCCGCGAAGTAATTTTTTACCGCCACGTCCAACGTCGCGGTCGTGATCTCCAGCGGCCGGTCGTTGTACGCGCAGTAGTTGCACACCTGCCGCAGCAGGTCGCGGGGGTGGCAGTACCGCAGCGGACGGTGCTTGGCGCGGAAGTGCCGCTCCAGCAGGTCCTGCACGACGCTCGGCGGGCACGTGCCGCCGGCCTTGCGGGCCAGGTCCAAAAACAGCTCGACGAACTCCGTCTCGCTGGGGCCGCCGACTTCGATCTTGTAGGGGATCCGCCGCAGGAACGCTTCGTCGACCAGTTCGCGCGGCTCCAAGTTCGTCGAAAACACCAGCAGCATGTCGAAGGGCAGCATCACCTGCCGACCACTGGCGAGCACCAGGTAATCGTGCTGCTTTTCCATCGGCACGATCAGCCGGTTGAGGATGTCGGCCGTCGGCGCCCGTTGCCGGCCAAAATCGTCGACCACCAACGCGCCGCAGTTGGCCCGCAGTTGCACGGGCGCTTCGCACAGGCCGGTCGCGGGGTTGGGCTGCAGTTCGAGTTGCTCCAGCGTCAGCTCTCCGCCCACCACGATCGTGGGCCGCTCGATCAGCACCCACCGCCGGTCGTGCGAGATCTCCTCCAACTGCGGGGCGTCGATTGCCTTGTGGCTGCGCGGGTCGTACAGGCGGACCAGTTCACCGTCGATCGTCACCGTGTGGGGAATCCACACGTACTCGCCAAAGGCGCCGACGACCCGCTCCGAAATGCTGGTCTTACCGTTGCCGGGCGGGCCGAACAGGAACATGCCCCGGCCGTCGTTGACCGCCTGGCCGACTTGGCCGACCAGTTCGGCGTGCAGCCGCAGATCGCGGAATGCGGCGTCGAGCCGCTGACGGTTGAGCTTGCTGCCGGCGAGGGATTGCTCGGCGACTGCTTCGATGTACCGTTCCAGCGGCACCGGCGCGACGCCGGCGTAGCTGCAATGCTTGGCCAGCCGCGCGGCCCGATCGTGCCCGGCGTCGGTCAGTTGGTAGACGAAATCCTCCAACCCCGCGGAGCCTTTGATCGCCACCAACAACTCCTGGCGGAGTCGCTCGAAGCTCTCGGCCACCAGCGAGCGCGGCAGCCGCGTCATCTCCGCGGCGTTGCGGCCGGTCGACGTGCCCCGGACCAGCAGCAGCTTCAGCAGCAGCGCGTCGAGTTCCCCGGCGGCCAACCCCGTGGCGGCCAGATTCTCCGGCTCCGGCGGCACGAAACGAAACGGGGCCGGCTTGGCCGGCGGCGCCGCCGGCGCTTCCGCCGGTCGTTCTGCCACGGCGGCGCCGCCGTGGCCGTTGGCCAGCGCTGTCGCTTCCGAGTGCGGTTGTTCGGGGGACATGGCAAGTCTCGCGGCGCGAGTGGGGCAGTTGGTGCGCACAATGCGGCAAACCTCATTGGGAAACATGCCTTGCAGAGGGCCCGGCGTCCAACCAGAGATCGGGCCAAGACCACCTGGCGCGGTTGTAGCGGTGGCGCCATGCCGGGTTATTTCGGTTATGAATCGAAGCGCACGCTACTAGAGCGCCCGTCACCTATGCGTAGCGGCTCCAACGCCAGCGGCGTTGCATCTTCTAGTCCGGGGTTGCCGCTCTGGCGGCTACCCCGGGTTTCGACGGACAAGGGGCCGCTTCCCTGAAAGGGAAGAATCTGCGACCCCGTCAGGGTCGGCGGAGGACACGACTCGGGACCCAGGGTAGCCGCTCACGCGGCAACCCTGGGCTGCAATCTGAAACGCCGTTGGCGTAGGAGTCGCGATGCTCTCGTGAAGAGTGCTCTAGCAACAAACGCGCTTCACATGGCCCAGGAAGGCGTTGTCAGAATGCAGGGCAGATGCACATCACTCTGGCGAGGGCGGCCGGCGTGATGAATCGTCTTTGGGGTTTTGACGACCTGCTGGTCGCGTGATGCGATTCAGAACGAGTATTGCCGTGGCTCCAACAAGAGCGAAGCCGCCGAGGATCGCATCGCCACAGATGGGGGATGCAGCCACAGTGCCCACGCGACCAATCCAACGGCCACCAAAGTTGCGAATACGATGCTCAGGACGTTTCGAACCATGGCCTGAGTATACGGAATAGCGGGCGCCAGGCCCTGTTTGGCCAGTTCCAGATTACCGCACCCACGGTATCGCTGCCCAGCCCGCCCCCGCATTGCCCCTGCGGCGACTCGTCCGGTAAACTGACCCGTTTGCCCGCTTTCCACTGCAAGCAGCACTCCTGCCATGTTCGAATCCCTGCAAACCGGCCTCTCTAGCGCGCTCAAAACGCTCCGCGGCCAAGGAAAACTCTCGGAAGCGAATATGCGCGACGGGCTCAAGCTCGTCGAAAAGTCGCTGCTGGAGGCGGACGTCAGCTTCCCGGTGGTCCGCAAATTCATGGCGGCCGTGACCGAGCAGGCGGTCGGCGAGTCGGTGCTCAAGTCGCTCAAGCCGGGCGAGCAAGTCGTCGGCATCGTCTACCAGGCGCTGGTCGACCTGATGGGGCCGGTCGATCATTCCTTGCATTTGAAAGGCAAGGACGACGTCACCGTGCTGATGATGTCGGGCCTGCAGGGCTCGGGAAAAACGACCACCTGCGGCAAGCTGGGGCGGCTGCTCAAGGAGGCCCAGCGCAAACCGCTGCTGGTGGCCGCCGACCTGCAGCGTCCTGCGGCCATCGACCAGTTGCATGTGATCGGCGGGCAACTGGGCATCGACGTCTACAGCGACCGGCAGGAAAAGGACCCGGTCAAGGTCTGCAACGCCGCGGTCAAGCAGGCGAAGAAGCTGGGCGCCGACACGGTGATCCTGGACACCGCCGGCCGACTGCACGTGGACGACGAGCTGATGGAGCAGCTCATCCGCATCGACCGCATGTGCAGCCCCGAGCAGGTCTACCTGGTGGTCGACGGCATGACCGGCCAGGACGCCGTGAACAGCGCCAAGGCGTTTAACGAGGCGCTCGAGCTGGACGGCGTGATCATGACCAAGCTCGACGGCGACGCCCGCGGCGGGGCGGCGCTGTCGGTCAAAGACGTGACCGGCGTGCCGATCAAATTCATCGGCGTGGGCGAGCACCTCGACGCGCTCGAGGAGTTCCACCCCGACCGCATGGCGGGCCGCATCCTGGGGCAGGGCGACATCCTGACCCTGGTCGAGAAGGCGCAGCGCGAATTCGACGAAGAGGAGATGAAGCGGCAGGAAGAGCAGCTCGCCAAGGGCGAGTTCACGCTCGACATGTTCCGCTCGCAGCTCAAGCAGATCACCCGCCTGGGACCGCTGCAGAAGGTCATGGGCATGATCCCCGGCATGAGCAACCTGAAAGACATGATGGGGGACGCCGATCACGAAGGCGACATGAAGCGGCTGTTTGGGATCATCGACGCGATGACCGCCGACGAACGCCGCAACCCGTCGAAGGTGATCGACCAAAGTCGCCGCCGCCGCATCGCCGCGGGCGCCGGCGTCGAGCCGCACGAGGTCAACGACCTGGTGAAGCAATTCGACGGCATGAAGCAAATGATGACCGGCATGGCCGGCAAGGGCATCCGCGAGCGGATGAAGATGGTCCAGCAGATGCAAGCCGGCATGGCCGGCGACCCCGCGGGAATGCTGGGCAAGAAGAAACAACCCACCGGCAAGCGGCTGTCGCCGAAGGAAAAGGCGAAGCTCAAAAAGGAACGCGAGCGCGAGAAGCGCAAACGAAAGCGGGAGAAGGGCCGGTAGCCGGCGCGTGTCGCGCGACTGCGGCAACCCGAGGGCCGGTCATGCAGCCTACGGCAGTTCTGCCGCGTTCAACTCGGGCGAAGTCGGCATTTTGTCGTGGGTCGTCGAGAACTGAGTCCACACGGCCCCGTCCGCCGGTCGACCTTCATGGTGTGCGTCTCGACTTGCCGCGAGACTTCAGACCATGCCCAATTCTCAATCACTGGCCGCTGGCGACAGCTTTGCCGTCGTCGAGCCCGTCCAGCAGTGCGCTCGGGGCGCACTGCGCGTGCTGTATTTGGCACTGGCGGCGTTGTTCTTTGCGTTGGCAATTGTCGGCGTGGTGTTGCCTGGCTTGCCGACGACGCCGTTTCTGCTGCTGACGGCGTTCTTCCTGTCGCGGGCGTCGCCGCGGCTGCACGCCGCCCTGCTGGCCAATCGGCACGTTGGCCCGATGTTGCGAACCTGGCGGGAGCGGCGCGCGGTGACTCCCCGTGTGAAACGCCGGGCACGCCTGATGATCTTGGCGGCGATGGCCCTGATGGCCTGGACGCTGAGCTCAACGCCCTGGCTGCTGGCAGCCATGCTGTTGCTCAGCGGCAGCGGATTGTTGGTCGTCCAACGGCTGCCTGAGACGACTGCCGCGGTCGCCGCCGATGTGAGCGCGGTCAAATCGGGCCGTGGCAAACCTGTGCAGCCCAGATTCAGCGGTTCACGAAAAGAATGCGTCTAGCCGGCAGGTCAGTTCGGCCGGTCGCGCGGGCCCATCTCGATTGCGCCTGATCCGCGCCCCGCATCGGAGGCACTTCGGCGGGATATTCCGGTAATTTGGCGGGGGTTTGCGGCCCGCTGGGCGGGCAAATTCTTGCCGTTTTCCCCACGTCGGGCCCTTGCCAAAGCGGCCCTAACTCCGCCAAGATATGGGGTTTACCGGCTTCCGCGGGACGTTCACCCCTGCGAGGCCTGATGCCCGAGTCTGCGACGCGCGGTTTCTGCGGCCAATTGGGTCTGCGGAGGCGGCGAATTTCATAGTCATACTTGCCGCGGCGTGCTTGCCCGCCTCGGCCATGCCAGCGAGTTTTTGAGGAGACAGCCGTGGCGGTCCGTATCCGCATGAAGAAGATGGGACGCGCCCACCGCGCGTTCTTCCGCATTTGCGCCACCGACAAGCGCACGCCCCGCGACGGGCGCGTACTGGAAGAGTTGGGCACCTACGACCCGTCGGTCGCCGACACCGACGCCCGCGCCGTGCTGAACAAGGAGCGCGTCTCCTATTGGCTGAGCGTCGGCGCCGTGCCGAGCGAAAAAGTCGCCGTGTTGATCAAGAAGTACGGCGAGGGCGGCACGCACGAGGCGGCCCAGGCCGCGGCGCTGGAGAAGCTGTCGGCGCCGAAGGTCGTGCCCGCCGCCGGCCCGGCCGTCAGCAAGCCGAAGTCCGAGGAGGAGAAGGCTGCCGAAGCCGCTGCCGCAGAAGCGCCGGCCGAGGAGGCCGCGGCGGAAGAAGCGGCTGCGGAAGCCCCCGCTGAGGAAAACGCCGCAGAAGAAAACACCGAAGAGAAGCCCGCGGAGGAGACTCCCGCGGCCGACGCGTAAGCTGGCCGTCGCCATGCGTTTCGACGTCCTGACGCTGTTCCCGGAGATCTTCGCTGGCTATCTCCGGCAGAGTCTGCTGAAGGCGGCGATCGATCGCGGCGACGTGACGGTTGACTTACACAACATTCGCGACTGGGCCCGCGACAAGCACCGCTCGGTCGATGATCGCCCCTTCGGCGGCGGCCCCGGCATGGTGCTGCGGCCCGACGTGGTGGTCGAAGCGGTCGAGGGCGTGCAAACGATGCAGCCCGACGCTGGACAGGTCGTCATGCTGACCCCGGGCGGACGGCCGCTCACGCAGCATGTCGTGGAGGAGTTGGCCGAGCAGCCGCGGTTGTTGCTGCTGTGCGGCCGGTACGAAGGGTTTGATCAGCGGATCAGCGATCTGCTGCGGCCCCAGGAGATTTCGCTCGGCGATTTCATCGTCAACGGCGGCGAGGTGGCCGCCATGGTGGTGATCGACGCCGTGGTGCGGCTGGTCCCCGGCGTGTTGGGCGACGAGGACAGCGGCCGCTACGATTCGTTCTCCACAGGCAACCGCTTGCTGGAGTTCGCCCAATACACGCGGCCGCGAGAATACCGGGGCCTGGAAGTGCCCGAGGTGCTGCTCAGCGGCGACCACCCGCGGATCGCCGCCTGGCGCGAAGCGGACAGCCTCAAGCGCACCGGACAGCGCCGCCCCGACTTGCTTGAGCGTCAACGACCCGACGAAGACAAGAACAGTTAGCCGGCGAGCGTGCTCGCCGCAGCATAAGCTATCGCGACAAAGGACCCTGCCATGAGCCAAGACATCCTCAAGCACGTCGAAGCGTCCGCCCTCAAGCCGGCGGAGGAAACGCCGCACTTCGAGATTGGCGACACCGTCAACGTGCACACCAAAATCCTGGAAGGCAACAAAGAGCGCATCCAGGTGTTCACCGGCGTGGTGATCGCCCGCAGCGGTTCGGGCGCCAAGGAAATGTTCACGGTCCGCCGCATCGTCGCCGGCGAAGGCGTCGAGCGGAAGTTTCCGGTCCACTCGCCCCGCATCGCCCAGGTCGAGGTCGTCCGCAGCGCGGTCGTTCGTCGGGCCAAGCTCTACTACCTGCGTCAGCGCAGCGGCAAGGCGGTGCGTCTGAAGGAACGCCGCGTCGACCGCACCGCCAAGGCGTAGGCGACTCGCCCCAATCCAAACATCCATTTAGCCCCGGGCGACTCGCCCGGGGCTAAATTTTTGCCATGAAAGCCCAACTGCGAGCCTGGTGGCGATCGCACTTCGGCCCGTTCACCCTGGGCGAGCAGGGCGAACGACTCGCCGCCCGGCAGTTGCGGCGGCAAGGGTACAAGATCATTACCCTGCGCCATCGGCTGCGGTACGGCGAATTCGACGTGATCGCCGTCGACGGCGAAACGATCGTGTTCGTGGAGGTCAAAACCCGCCGCGGCCCGCAACTGGCCCGCCCCGCCACGGCCGTCGACGCTCAGCGGAGGCAGCGGATGACCCGCGCGGCGCTGGCGTACATGAAATCGCACGACCTGCTGGATTATCCGGCGCGGTTCGACATCGTCGAAGTGCTGTGGCCCGATGGCCCGGGCCAGCCGCAGATCGCCCACCACAAAGCGGCGTTCCGCGCCGAAGGCCGCGGTCAGTTTTTCCGGTAGTCGTTCGGAAATCGTCGGCGGTGGCGGTAGCTCCATTTAGCGGCGGAGCTTGCTCCGCCCCCGCCGCAAGCGGCGGGGCTAAATCGTCCACGGCATCCTCGTCGCCCGGTTTTGTACCGCAGTTGACGGCCCGCAACGCCGCCCTCCGCGCTGCCGCCGCAGTTCGCTAGAATGCTAGCGGCGGCACGCCCACCTCCCTCCCCAACTCGCCCGCATGGAAGGATCCGCTCGCGCTATGACCAAATACATCTTTGTCACCGGCGGCGTCGTCAGTTCTCTCGGCAAGGGTCTCACCAGCGCGTCGATCGGCATGCTGCTGGAGCAGCGCGGCCTGCGCGTGCGGATGCAGAAGCTCGATCCGTACATCAACGTCGACCCCGGCACGATGAGCCCCTACCAGCACGGCGAAGTCTACGTGCTGGACGACGGCAGCGAGACTGACCTCGATTTGGGCCACTACGAGCGGTTCACCCACGGCCCGCTCACCCGCAAGAGCAACTACACGACCGGGCAAATCTACCTGTCGGTGATCAACAAGGAACGCCGCGGCGAATTCCTGGGCAAGACCGTGCAGGTCATCCCGCACATCACCAATGAGATCAAGGCGTCGATCCAGGGACTGGCCGAGGAGGGCGACCAGCCGGCCGACGTGGTGATCACCGAAATCGGCGGCACCGTCGGCGACATCGAGAGCCAACCGTTCCTCGAAGCGATCCGCCAGTTCGGGCTCGACGTCGGCAAGGAAAACTGCCTGTTCATTCACCTGACGCTGGTGCCGTATCTGAAGGCCGCCCGGGAGCTGAAGACCAAGCCCACGCAGCACTCCGTGGGCCTGCTGCGGCAAATCGGCATCCAGCCCGACGTGCTGATCTGCCGCACCGAGCAGCCGATCAGCCGCGAGGACCGCGAGAAGATCGCGCTGTTCTGCAACGTGTCGCTCAACTCGGTGATCGAAGAGCGCGACAAAGATTTCTCGATCTACGAAGTGCCGCTCAGCCTGCGCGACAACGATCTGGACGGGCTGATCTGCAAGAAGCTGGGGCTGCAAACCCGCGAGCCCGACCTGACCGGGTGGCGCGACCTGTTGTCCGGGCTGCGGAACCCCCAGCACGAAATCAGCATCGCCGTGGTCGGCAAGTACGCCGAGCACCGCGACGCCTACAAGTCGATTTACGAGTCGCTCGATCACGCGGGCATCGCCAACGCCGCGCAGATCCGCATCGCGCGGATTCGCAGCGAAGAGGTCGAAGCCGAGGGCCCCGAACGGATGCTCTCGGGCTACGACGGCGTGTTGGTGCCGGGCGGGTTCGGCGAGCGCGGCATTGAGGGCAAAGTGGCCGCCATCCGCTACGCCCGCGAGAAAAACGTGCCCTTCTTCGGCATTTGCCTGGGCATGCAGTGCGCGGCGGTCGAGTTCGCCCGCAACGTCTGCGGCCTGGACGACGCCCATTCGACCGAGTTCGACAAGAACACGTCCAACCCGGTGATTTGCCTGCTGGACGCCCAGCGGGCGGTGACCGACAAGGGCGGCACGATGCGGCTAGGGGCCCAGCCGGCGGTCCTGGCCGAGGGCTCCAAAGCGGCCGCCGCCTACGGCACACAGGACGTGTCCGAACGGCACCGCCACCGCTATGAATTCAACAACCGTTATCGCGAGCAGTTCGCCGCCAACGGCATGCAGATCGTTGGCACGAGCCCCGACGGCGTCTTGCCGGAAGTGATCGAATTGACCGACCACCGCTGGTTCGTCGCCGTGCAGTATCACCCCGAGTTCAAGAGCAAACCGACCGCGGCCCACCCGCTGTTCCGCGACTTCATCGCCGCGGCCGTGGGACACCGTCAGGACAAGAAAGCCCGCACGGCTCAGCAGCCGCAAGGCCAACCGGCCGAGCATGCCTGACCGCGCTGCCGCTCCGCACGCCCCATGGCGACGGCGGCCAGGCCGTCTAACATTCTAAACCTTGTACTATTCACCACAGAGGCACGGAGGACACAGAGAACGAGTCCGATTGTCCGATGGCCGAGTTCCGATGCCCACGGCAATTGGAAAAACGCCATTGGGAATCGCGGTTTGACCATGGGTACTTACTCCGTGCTCTCCGTGTCCTCTGTGGTGAAGAATGAGGCGCCCATCCATGGCCGAAGAAAAAAAGATCATCATCGACGAGGATTGGAAGAGCCAAGTCGAGGCCGAGAAGGAGCAAGCTGCTCGAGCATCGTCGCAGCAGGAAGGCGATCAGTCGCCGGGTGAAGCCGCGGCCGGCGACGAGGCCGCGATGCAGTGGCCCCCGGCGTCGTTCCCCATGCTGGTCAGCACGTTTGCCACCGAAGCGATGGTCGGCCTGGGGCAAATCCCCAGCCCGTTGACCAACGAGCCGGAGGTCAGCCCCCCGCGGGCGAAGTACGCCATCGACATGCTGGCGGTCCTGCAGGAAAAGACCAAGGGCAACCTCGATCCCGGCGAGGATGCCGGCCTGGAAGACCTGCTGCACCAGTTGCGCATGGCGTACGTGGCGGTCACGCAGGGCGGGAAGGCGTAAGCACCGCTGCGTTGCGATTTGTACAGCGAGGCCTCATTCAGGCGTTCTGCCCGCTGGCGCGTCGCAGTTCGTTCCTCGCTGGGCGAGCGTCAGTCGAATCCACGGCCCGAAGTCGCCTGGGCCGCTGCCCGATTCGACCCAGCCGCGGCGGCGGTAGAACGCTTGAGCGGCCAGGTTGCTCGCATCGCATTTCAGCGAGACACGACTGCCCAGCCGCGCTTGGCACGCATTGAGCAGCGCACTGCCAATCCCGCGGCGCTGCAGCTCCGGCAAGACGTACAGGTGGTGGATAAATCGGTCCGACTTCCACCCGCCGACGAATCCGGCAATGCGGCCTTCGTGCTCACAGACGAGAATCTCTTCCCCCTCGATGAGCTTCGCAAACTGCTCAGCGGTCGCGACCGGAGCGTGAAAGCACCCCGCCGCCCTGCGTGCGGCGTTATAGATCGCCAACAGCCGGTCGTGGTCAGCCTCTTCCGCGAGACGAATGGCGTGAACGCGCATGAGTCCTCGTTGGAACTTGGTACGTCGCAACGGCAGCTGGAATCTAATTGCCGCCGTCGATCATCCAGCACGACTCGTGCGACCGCATGCCGATGTGCGGGTAGTAGCTGCGGGCCTGCGGCGCGGCGAGCAGGATCAGGTTCGTCTGCCGGCCCGCCGCGTCGTGCGTGCGGCGGATCAACTCGCGGCCGATGCCTTGGCGCTGAAACTCCGCGTCGACGGCCAGGTCCGACAGGTACGTACAATAGCTGAAGTCGGTGATCGCTCGCGACACGCCGACCAATCGGCCGGCGGCGGTGCGAGCGGTCACGATCACATCGGCCTCGGCGAGCATGCCGTCGATCTTGGCAACGTCGTCCACGGGGCGGCGCTCGGCGAGCGTCGAGCGGCGCAGCACGTCGACGAACTCGTCGCGGCTGAGCTGCGGCTCCAACGCGTAGCGGATCTCGCTCGGCATCCGTCGGCCCTCGTCAACAATCGGCAATTCGTCCCCAGCTCTGCGGCTCAGCCGCCGGCCTCATCGGCGACCGGCTGGGGGGCGTGCACCGCCTCGATCACGCGCATCGACCGCCACTTTCCGCCGCGGTACCGCAACGCGTACAGCACGGCGAGCGAAGCGACCCAGCCGCTGATCAGCGACCAGCACGCGTACAAGTTGGCGTGCAGCACGCTCACGGCCAGCCACGTGGCCCCGCTCAGCAGCGCGGCCATCGACAGGCTCACCAGCATGATGTAACGCGTGTCGCCGGCGCCCTTCAGTGCGTGGACAAAGACCATCTGCACCGCGTCCAACAGCGTGTATGCCACGACAAACCACAGCAGATTCCACGCGATCGCGTACACCGCCCGATCCGCCACGGCGGCCGTGGCGGCGAACGCGGGCCCCGCGTTGCCCCCGGGGCTGGGCGACATCGACTGCATCGTCGTTATCGCCGTCGAGTGCGTCGTCGCCGTCGCGAGCGTATTGCTTTCGCCAAAAAACGGATCAAGCAACAACCCCGGCGCGCCCAGGTAAACGGCGCTGATCAACGCGCCGTAGCAGCACGCCATGATCAGGGCCGTGCGGGTGGCGCGGGCGGCCAGATCGTCGCGGTTCTCGCCCAGGTGCTGCCCGACCAGAATGCAGGCGCCCATCGAGAACCCCCAGATCGGCATGAAAGCAACCATGTTCACGCTGAACGCCAGCGCGGTCGCCTCGGCCGCCACGCGGCCCAAGCGACCCGTCAGCAGCACGAACGCCGTGAAGCCCGCCACCTCGACGACCATTTGGGCCCCGCTGGGACCGCCGAAGCGCAACAACCGGCGGAACAGCGCCGGGTCGAATCGCACGTTGCCGGTCCCCAACTCCCGCCGGCTGCGCGGCAACATCATCAACCCGACATACAACAGCGCTTTCAGCCACAACGACACCGTGGTCGCCCACGCGGCGCCCTCGATCCCCCACGCCGGAAAACCCCAGTGCCCGAAGATCCACGCGTAGTCCAGCGCGGCGTTGAGCGCGGCAAAGGCAGCGTCAATCCACATGTTCACTTCGGTCCGCCCGCGGCCGCTGTACACGCAGCTCAGCGCGGCGCAGACCCACATGCCGGGGCCGCCATAGCAAACGATGCGGAAGTATCGCACTTCCAGGTCGGTAATCTCGGGGGGGTGCTCCGCCAGCGAGAAGAACCATGGCGCCGCGATGCCGGCGACCACCATGATCGGCAGGGACGCCAGCGCCACGTACACGCCCTGCCACGCGGCCGGGCCGATGCGGCGCGGTTGGCCGTCGCCGAAATACTGGGCGACGAACGTGTTCACGTAGGAGCAAATCCCCAACGGCAGGCACAGCGCGGCGAACCACGCGGCCGACGCCCCAAAGGCCGCCGACATCGCCGCTCCCGAGTGCCACATCAGAAAGACGCGGTCGATGAAGTTGAGCGCCGTCCACGACAGGGTCGAAACGACCAACGGCGCGGCCACGCGAAACACCTCGCGCCCGCCGGCGGGCTGCCGCCACCACCGACCGAGGCGGCCGCCGTCGGGTTGGTCCGCTAGCGTCGTATGCATAAGCCGAGCGGACCACGGGGGAGAAAGGCAGGCAAACTTGGCGGGACGGACACGCGACGCGGGGCTCAGGTTCGCAGGCAGCAGCGGCCGCTGGGCGACGACCGGACGCTAATCATGCCCTGGGCAAATCCGACGCATTGTGGCCGCTCTTAATGTCGCATACTTGAGCCCCGCTGGGCAGGCGGCATACTGGACCCTATGGAAGCGATGCAGCCCACCGGATGGCCCTCGCCGCGGACAGCGCCATTGCGGCGACTTATCTACTGCGCGTACCTCGGCGCCAGCTTGGCGATCCCTGCCGCCGTGGCTCTCGCTCACGATCCGCCCCCGGCCGCCGAGACGGCCGCCTCGACGCCCGCTGCCACCGAGCATCCGCTGTTCGTGGACCCGGCCGCCGACGCCGACGAGACGGTGTTCGGAGACTTGCTGGTCGTGCCCCCGGTGGGCGCCTACGGCCGGACGCCGCTGCACATCGACCCGATTCACGCGGCGTTTGTTCGCGATGCCTGGGTTCATCCCGCTGCGGGCGAAGGTCTGCGAACCGCCAGCGGACGCCGCGTCGCCTGGGAACCCCTGCCCCCCGCCGCCCCAGGCCTGTGGGAGGCGCCACAACTCGCCGGCGGCTACGCGGCGACGATCGTCTCCTGCGATCGCCCGCGGGTCATGCTGCTGGAGGCGTCCGGACACGCCATGGCCTACGTCAACGGGACGCCCCGCGCCGGCGATCCGTACGGCACGGGGCGAATGGTCTGCCCCGTGGCGTTGCGCCAGGGCGACAACGACTTGGTGTTTCACGTCGCCGCCGGGCGATTGGCGGCCCGACTCGTCGAGCCGCCCCAGCCGTTGTATTTCGACCTGCGGGACGCGGTGATTCCCGACCTGATCGCCGACGAATCGGGGCCGGCTTTCGCCGGGGTGCTGGTGGTCAATGCGACCGACCAACCGTCGCCGGCGGCCCAACTCACTTCGTACCGCGCGGGCGCCCAGACCATCACCGCCGCCGTGCCGGCGCTGCCGCCATTGGGCGTGCGGCGACTGGTCGTGCCGATCGACGGCCATTTGACCGAGGACGAGATTGAAGCCGGGTCGGTGCGCGTGCAGATCGACCTGACGCTCCCCGGCAACGACGGCGAGCGCCGCCTGGCGGACTCCAAAGCGTTTGACCTGGCGGTCGTCGCGACCGACGCGCTGCATACGCGCACGTTCCTCAGCCGTATCGACGGGAGCGCTCAGCCGTACGCGGTGCTCCCGGCCGGCGCGACCGCGGTGCAATCGCAACCCGCCACCACCGCCACGGCGCCGGGCGTGCTGCTGGCTTTGCACCCGTCGGGGACGCCTCCGCTGAACATGCTGCGCGGCACGCCGCCGCTGCCGGGCACGCACATCCTGGCGCCCCTGGGGCGACGCACGTTCGGCTTTGACTGGGAAGACTGGAGCCGCATCGATGCACTGGAAGCGTTGGCCGATTTTCGCAACCGCGCGGCGATCGATCCGCACCGCGTGGCGATCTGCGGCCAGGCGGATGGCGGCCACGGCGCCCTGCGGCTGGCGGCGCTGCACCCCGATCGATTCGCCGCCACAGCCGCCGTGGACGGCTGGCTCGATTACTTCCTGTACGGCACAAGCATGCCCGCGTGGTCGCAGCCCGATCGCGTGCAAGAGTTGCTGCTGGCCTGTGGCAACGACCAGCGGCTGCCGCCGCTGCTGGGCAACCTGGCGCCGCTGGGCGTCTCGGTGCAGTGCGATCCCCGTGCGCCTGCCGCGCTGGTGCAGCAATCGCGGACCCTGCGTGCCGCATTGAGCGAGTTCCACGCCGACTTTGCCTATCGCGAGTCGCTGGGCGATGAGAACCCGGCCGGATCGCCGGCCCTCTCGGCGGACGTGACGGCATTCCTGACCAGCCGGCAGTTGCCGCCCGATGCGAGCGTCGACCTGCTGAGCTTCGCCACGCCCAACCCCGGCTTGGCGGCCCGCTGCCGTTGGGTGACCATTCTGGCCGCCCAAGACCCGGGCGAGTTTTGCCGCGTCGGCGCCGCGTGCGACGATGCCGCCCGGACGATCCGCGTGGGCACGGAAAACGTCGCTGGGCTACGCATCGATTTGGGCCGCTTGGCGCCCGGGGCCCCCGTGGCCGTGTCGATCGACAGCGAGCCGCTTCGCGAATTTCCCTGGCCCGAAGGCGGCGCCAAACAACTCCGCTTCCTGCGGCGCAACGACCAGTGGCAGCTCGTCCCCGCGTGGCCGCAGGCGTGGAAACGCCCGCAGCGGTCCGGCGGCTTCCGCAGCGTGTGGGACCGCCGCATCGCGCTCGTCTACGGCACGCAGGGCACAAGCGAGGAAAACGCCTGGGCGGTCGCCAAGGCGCGGTTCGATGCCGAGCAGTTCCTGGTCCGCGGCGGCGGAGCGGCGCTGGTTGCCGCCGACGAGCAGTTCGACGCAGACGGCGATCCGCACCGTAACATTGTGCTGTATGGCAACGCCGATACAAACTCGCAGTGGAGTCGCCTGCTGTCGGAGTCGCCCGTGCAGGTCCGCACCGGGCAAGTGATCGTCGGCGGCCGCCCCGAAGCGGGCGCCGAGTTGGCCTGCCTGCTGGTCCGGCCGCGGCCAGGCAGCCCCACGGCGTTGGTGGGAGCGGTCAGCGGCACGGGCGTCGTCGGCATGCGGGCGACCGACCGGCTGCCGCTATTCGTCAGCGGCGTGCGACTGCCCGATCTGCTGCTTTTCGACGCCGACGCCGCGACGCGGGGCGTGCGCGAAATCCGCGCAGCGGGTTGGTTCGGCCTCGATTGGAGCGTACCCAGCGGGCGGTTCGCGTGGCGCGAGACTGCCCTGTAACGTCCGCGTTAGCGGCTGCGCCCACGCCGCTGCGACCTGCGCGGCGCTGCCCATGACACCCGCACGCTTTCGCCCGTTCATGGCACGCACTCAAATTGCGCCCACTCAGGCGCCGCCGGCGAGCTGGTTGGCTCGCGACTTAATTGGTGGTTGCGGTGACCGCATCTCGCGGCGGGTCACATGCCCATTGCGGCGCCCGATTCCAGGCTGCTGAACAGCCGCCGGAATTGCCGCCCGGCCACCACCTGCGCCGCCGCCTGGTCGTCGTCGTCGACCACCAGCACCTCGCCGGGCGAGTCGGGCTCCGCGCTGATCCGCGGCCCCGGCGACTCGACGGCCATCTCGTCGGCGTCCTCCTCGTCTAGTTCCGTCGCGTCTTCGACCAGCCCGGCATCCAACCCGGCGATTTCATCGTGCGGCTCGGGCGCCAGCGTCAGTTCGTCGGCGCCGTCCGAACTCAGTTGCGGCGTCGGCGACGGTGCGGCGGGCGGCAATTGAACCGCCAACGCCGCGTCGAGCTGGTTGCTCACCAGCGGGGCGTGACGCAGCAGCGTCGATTCGAAATCGGCGTACGGATCGATCAGCATCTCCTCGTCGTCGAACGGCTCGGCAAACGGATCCTCCGCCCGATCGGGCTGGGAGGCTGGCGGCGGATCCGCAGGCGCCTCGCCCCCTGACGCGTCGACGATCACCTCGACCGCGTCGAACGAAGCGAGCAGATTCTCGGCCGCGTCCAAATCGGCCGCGACGGTCGACGCGCTGCGATCGCACTGGTCGCGAACCGCCGTGAACGGGATCGACGCCACTTCGCCGTCGTCGCCGTCGCCATCGTCGCCCTCCAAGGGCAGCGGGCCGCGGCCCTCAAACGCACTGTCAATTTCCGGATCGGCCAGGCACTCGTCCTCGCCGCCAAGCACCCCAAATTCCAGTACGTCGCTGGGCTCCTGGGCCGGCGCCGAGCCGGGGCTGTCCCACGGCGCGGGGAGCTGCTGCAACTCGGCCCACGCCTGCTGCACGACCGAGGCATCCAACGGCGCCATGCCCGACTCCTCGGCGATCCACGCCAACTGGTCGCCCAGTTGGTTGATCAGCCGCGGCAAGCCGCCGGTCGCATCGTGAATGGCCGCCAGCGCGTCGCTCGCCAACATCGCCGACGCGTCGATCCCCGCGGCCGCGAGTTGGGCCCGGACGAACTGCATCGTCTCGGTTCGCTCCAGCGGCGAAAGGTAACACCGGGTGGCGGCCCGTTGGCTGAACGCCTCGAGCTGCGGCTCGGCGAACCGCTCCTCCAGCGCCGGCCCGCCGGCCAGCACGATCGACACCAGCGGCGCCCCCGCGGCGCTGATGTTCGTCAGCACGCGGAGCTCTTCCAGCAACCGCGCGGGCAGGGCGTGGGCTTCGTCCACCAGCAGCAGCAACGAACGCGGCTGACCGTCGCGGGGCGCCAGGTAGCCCATCAGTTCCAGCCGCAGCTCGCCTTCGTCCATGCCGCGGTAGGGCAGGTTCAGCTCGAACAGCAGCGACTGCCACAGCGCTCGTCGCGTACACAGCTGCGCGCCAGCGAGCCGGGCGACCTGCACCACCCCGGCAAACTGCTTGGCGAGCACCTCCAGCAGCAGCGACTTGCCGACGCCAGCGGCGCCAATGACCAGCGCGGCGCCTTCGCGACGCTCGATGCACCGGGCGACGCGTCGGCGGGCGTCTTCAATCCCGGCGGCGGCGAAGTAGCGGCTCGGCTCGGGGGCGGCCAAAAACGGGCGATCAGCAGGGCGGGTCGTCATCCGTGGTAACTCCTGGCGCGCATCCATTGCGCGTCGACGAGACGAAACGGGGGCATCCAGACGGCGGGCGTCTGTGGTGTTGGATCGGCGCGTGCGATAAGCTGGCTTCAACGCCGCAGCGAACTTTGACCTGTGCGCAGGTTGGTGCGGTCGTAACGAACTGCGACAAGCTGCGCAAACCGCGCCGCTTGCCGCGACCGTGCTGGCGCCAGCGTGCGGACAACCCGCCGCCTGCGAAAAGCCGCGACCGCTGGTCGCGGAATGCGGACCCCGCACGGCCGCATCGTGACCCTCCAATGCACCGTCGAATCGCGGCGAGTCGGTTGGCCCCCGGCCGCCCAAATGACCGACTGGCGCCGTTTCCGCGACCAGCGGTCGCGGCTTTATTCTGTGTGATGAGCGCCATGTTTCGCGTGAAGATTTGCGGAATCACGACCGTCGACGACGCCCGGCAGGCGGTGGATGCCGGGGCGGACGCGATCGGTTTGAACTTCTACGCAAACAGCCCCCGGTGCGTGTCGATTGATGCGGCCCGCGAGATCGCCGACGCCGTGCGCGACGCGGCATTGGTCGTCGGGGTCTTCGTTAACGAGTCGCCCACGGGCATGATGGGCATCGCCACGGAAGTCGGGCTGGGCGCGCTGCAAGTCCACGGCGACGAGCCGCCCGAGCTGCTCGCCCGGTTGCCCGATCGTCCGCTGATTCGCGTGCGGCGGATCGACCAGCAGGGGGTCGCCGCAGTGGCCGCAGACCTGGCCGCGTGCCGCGCCGCCGGCCGGGCGCCGCAGGCGGTGCTGGTCGACGCGGCCGCCGCCCCGGGGCAATACGGCGGCACGGGGCATGCGATTCCTTGGGAACTGCTCGCCGACCACGATGCCGCTTTGGGCGAGACGCCGCTGATCCTGGCCGGGGGGCTGAAGCCGGACAACGTGGCCGCGGCAATTCGCGCCGTCCGCCCCGCGGGCGTCGACACGGCCAGCGGCGTCGAATCGGCCCCGGGGAAAAAAGATCCGCAGAAAGTCGCCGCCTTCGTCGCCGCCGCCCGCGCGGCACTGACCGAGGTAGGTCAGGCTTTCTAGCCTGACTTGGGACGCCTGCTATGGCGGCAACCGCATCCATCTTGAAAGCGTCCCCCTGGAGAGCCTGACTTACGCCGCACCACGGCCGTTTGTTGACATCCGCGACGCCGGTCATTAGCTTGGCCGATAGGGTGGAGGTTTTGCGCAAAGCGTGTCGACGCCGGCACTTCCGCACGCTTACCAGCTTGTCGCGCACCGACCAACAAGCACTTCGGAACAGAGAGCTTGCCGTTATGGCTGATCGATTGGGTGATTTTCTCATCAAAAAAGGGGTCGTGGGCCCCGAGCAGCTCGCCGAAGCCGAGAAACTTGCGACCTCCAAAAAGATCAAGCTGCAGGAGGCGATCACGCAACTGGGGTACGCCAGCAGCGAGGCGGTCACCAAAGCGCTCGCCAAGCTGTACGGCTTTGAGTACTTCGATCTGAACAACGTGCCGATCCCCCCGGCGGTCGTCGAATTGGTGCCCGAATCGGTGGCCCGCGAGAACGCGGTCATTCCGTTCTCCGAAGAAGGGGGCAATCTGCGCGTCGTGGCCAGCGACCCGCAGGACTTCGAAACGTTCGAAAAGCTCCAGTTCATTCTCAACCGCAAGGTCGACATCGCGCTGTCCACCCGGGAAAGCATCCTGGAAGCGATCAACCGCAACTACGGCCAGACCGAGGGCGAGTCAGCCGACTCGATGTTGCAGGAATTCACCGACACGGCGATCGACTTCACCGAGACCGAGGGCGACGACGCCGGCATGGGCGACGACGAACAGGTCGACGAAGCCAGCGCCCCGGTCGTGCGGCTGGTCCAAATGATGATCGCCGAGGCCGTGCAGCTGCGGGCGTCGGACATTCACGTCGAACCGTTCGAGGACCGGGTGCGGATTCGTTACCGCATCGACGGCGTCTTGATCGAACGCGACAGCCCGCCGCGGCGTCTGCTGGGGGCGATTTTGTCGCGTATCAAGATTCTCGCCCGGATGGATATTGCCGAGCGCCGCCGCACGCAGGACGGCCGGATCAAGATCACCGCCGGCGGCAAAGAGCTCGACCTGCGGGTGAGCATGTTGCCCACCAACCACGGCCAAAGCTGCGTGATGCGGCTGTTGGACAAGGACAATATCAAGATTGGCGTGCGGCAATTGGGCCTGTCGGAACGCGATTTCAAGTCGTTCCGCAACCTGATCCGCCGCCCCAACGGCATTTTCCTGGTGACCGGCCCGACCGGCTCGGGCAAGACAACCACGCTGTACGCCTCGCTGAACGAACTGAACCGGCCCGACCGCAAGATCATCACCGCCGAAGACCCCGTGGAGTATTACCTGCCGGGGATCAACCAGGTCGAGGTGAAACACTCGATCGGGCTCGATTTCGCGAAGATCATCAAGGCCATGCTGCGGCAGGCGCCCAACGTGATTCTGGTCGGCGAAATGCGCGACCACGAGACCGCGTCGATGGGCATCCAGGCGTCGCTGACCGGTCACTTGGTATTCAGCACGCTGCACACCAACGACGCCCCCAGCGCGATCACCCGGATGGTCGACATCGGCGTGCCGGCGTATCTGGTGGCCGGCAGCGTGATCGGCGTCATGGCCCAGCGTCTGGTCCGCGTTGTCTGCGGCAAGTGCAAGCAGCCCCATCAGCCCAGCGAGGCCCAACTGGAGGCCGCGGGCATCACCCCCGAAATGGCCGCCACGGCCACGTTCATGAAGGGCGTCGGCTGCAGCCACTGCGGCAAGAAGGGCTATCGCGGCCGCATCGGCATTTACGAGATGATGATGATGACGTCCAAGGTCCGCGAACTCTCGTTCCAGGGGGCCTCGACCGTCGAAATCCGCAAGGCCGCCATCGCCAACGGCATGACCACCCTGTACGACGACGGCATCCAGAAGGCCATGGCCGGCATCACCACGCTGGAAGAGGTCTTCCGCGTCTCCAAGAAGCTGGAAGACTGACGCCCATGCGGCAGCGCGGCGAGCGGGGTGCGTCAGCCCCGTTTGGGCGGGCTGACGGCTCCGGCGCCGAGCAACAGCAGGCTGACGCCCCCGGCTCGCCAATCACGGGCCTAAAATCGCCCTCCAACGGCCCCCGGTTGCCGCCCGATCCCGTTGATTTGCTTGAGTTTAGCGACGCCGCCGGGCATAATCACAAGGGTGGCGATCGCGGGCGACTTACCGCATCTCCCGCCGCCGGACGGACCGCCCGGGACTCGGTCCCTCAATTCGCTCTGATTGACGTTTCGTGAAGAGGCTCTCGCAGCCGGCGCCGCGCTTGTCGTGTCGCTGCGGCCGTGCGGGTTGCGCCTGCCGAGAAAAAAGACGCTATGGGAACGATTCTCATCGACAAGCTGCTCTCTGCGCAAGTCAAGCAGGGGGCCAGCGATCTGCATATCACCGTCGGCCAGCCGCCCGTGCTGCGCATGCACGGCCGCATGCAGAAGCTCAAGACCAAGGTGCTTGAGCCGGCCGATACGATGGCGCTGATGAAAAGCATCACGCCCGATCGGTGTCAGCAGGAATTCCAGGAGACCGGCAGCACCGACTTTGGTTTCGCGTTCGGCGATCAGGCGCGGTTCCGCGTGTCGGTGTTCCGCCAACGCGGCAACGTGGCAATGGTGCTGCGGCAGATCCCCGTCGACCTGATGACGATGGACGACCTGGGCATTCCCACCGTGTTCAAAGACATGATCATGCGGCCCCGCGGACTGGTGCTGGTCACCGGGCCGACCGGTTCGGGCAAGAGTACCTCGCTGGCCGCGATGGTCGACTACATCAACGACAACGTCGACCATCACATCATCACGATCGAAGACCCGATCGAGTTCTATCACAACCACAAGAAGTCGACCGTCAATCAACGCGAAGTGGGCGTCGACGTCACGTCGTTCGCCGAGGCGATTCGCCGCGCGCTCCGGCAAGACCCCGACGTGATCCTGGTCGGCGAGCTGCGCGACCTGGAAACGATCGAAGCGGCCATCACCGCCGCGGAAACGGGCCACGTGGTGTTCGGCACGCTGCATACCTCCAGCGCCGGCGGCACGATCAACCGCATCATCGACGTGTTCCCGACCAATCAGCAGGACCAGATCCGCACGCAGTTGGCCACGGCCATCATCGGCATCCTGGCTCAGCAACTCATCCCCAAGATCGGCGGCGGACGCTGTGCGGCGTTCGAGACGCTGGTGGTCACCCCCGGCATCGCCAACCTGATCCGCGAAAACAAGGTGTTCCGCATCACCTCGGCCATTCAAACCGGTTCGAAGTACGGCATGCAGTTGCTCGACGATCACCTGTTCCGCCACTGGCGCGAGGAGCGCGCCACCAAGGAAGACGTGATTGCCAAGGCCAACAGCCCCGACGAACTGGCCAAACGCATCGCCGCCGCCGAACGCGGCATCTTCGACGACGACGGCCCCGGCGAAGAAAGTTAGCAATGCGGAATGATGAGTGACGAGTGAGACTCCGCTCGCCGGTTGCCACGAAAAACTCATCGTTCATCGCTCATAGTTCATCACTCACCCTCGCACCTCAGACCTTCGACCTCTCTCGCATGGCAGTACGTCGCATCGGACAAGTCCTCGTCGACCTCGGTTACCTCTCCGACGAACAGCTCGAGTTGTTGCTGGACGAACAGCATCAACGCCCCGGGCAAATGTTCGGGCAGGTCGCCATGGACATGGGCCTGGTCAACGACGATCAGCTCGCCCAGGGTCTGGCGGAGCAGATGGGGCTGCGGACCGTCGCCCTGCAGGACCTGTCGATCGACAAAGACGTGCTGGCGATGGTCACCGAACCGATGGCGCAGATGTATCGCATCGTGCCGACCGAGTTCGACAACAACACGCTCACCGTGGCGATGTGCGACCCCCAGAACCTGGCGGTGCAGGACGAGCTGCGCACCTTCCTGGGCTACAACATCAAAGTCGTCGTGGCGACCGAGCCGGCCATGTTGGGCGCGCTGGAGCGCTACTACGGCGAGAATCAGGAGAGCGTCGAATCGATCGTCGCGGAGCTGGAAGACGATAAGGATCTGGCGGCCGCCGTGGCCGAGGCCGAAGGCAACAGCGTCGACCTGGCCAGCGTCGAGGCGATGGCCGACAGCGCCCCGGTCCGCAAGCTGCTGAACATGGTCCTGCTGCTGGCGATCAAGGATCACGCCAGCGACTTGCACTTCGAGCCGTTCGAGGACGAATTCCGCATCCGCATCAAGGCGGACGGCGTGCTGTACGAAATGGTCCCGCCGCCGCGCCACTTGGCCTTTGCGATCACCACTCGCATCAAGGTCATGGCCAACCTGGATATTGCCGAGCGGCGGCTCCCCCAGGACGGCCGCATCGAACTGACCGTCGGCGGTCACCCGGTCGACCTGCGGGTCAGCGTGCTGCCCACCATGTTCGGCGAAAGCGTCGTCATGCGGGTGCTCGATCGGTCGGTCGTGTCGCTCGACCTGAACAACGTCGGCATGAACCAGGCGACGATCGACGAGTTCCGCAGCGTCATCGCCAAGCCCAACGGGATCGTGCTGGTGACCGGCCCGACCGGCTCGGGCAAGACGACCACCCTCTACTCCGCTCTGAACGAGCTGAATACGATTGAGGACAAACTCATCACGACCGAAGATCCGGTCGAGTACGATATGGACGGCATCATCCAGGTGCCGATCGACGCCAGCATTGGCAACACGTTCGCCCAGTGCCTGCGGTCGATCCTGCGGCAGGACCCCGACAAGATCCTGGTGGGCGAGATCCGCGACCTGGAGACGGCCGAAATCGCCGTGCAAGCGTCGCTGACCGGCCATATGGTGTTCAGCACCCTGCACACCAACGACGCGCCCAGCACGATCACTCGTCTGAAAGACATGGGGGTCCCCACGTTCCTGATCACCGCCACGGTCGAGGCCATCTTGGCCCAGCGGTTGGTGCGGCGGGTCTGCACCAAGTGCAAAGAGGAATTCATGCCCAGCCGCGAGGTGTTCGACGACTTGGAACTCACGACCAACGACCTGAAGGGGCGGAAATTCTATCGTGGCTCCGGCTGCGAGACCTGCAATAATACCGGGTACAAAGGCCGCGTTGGGTTGTTCGAGTTGATGATCATGAACAACGAGCTGCGCGACCTGATTATGAAGAACGCGTCGACCGACGAATTGCGGGACGCCGCAGAACGCAACGGCATGGTCACCCTTCGCAAGGCCGGCACCCGCGCCATGTTCGAAGGCGTCACCACGCCCGACGAAGTCATCCGCGAAACGATTTTGGAAGCGTAAAAAGGGGCTGTCCGCTCTCGGCCGTCGGCTATCAGGCGAGAGCGACATACGACACTGTCTGGCCGACAGCAGATAGCCGACAGCCGATAGCCCAGTGCGATTGGCCGCAGGCCGCCAGGGAACGCAACTATGCCCACCTATCAATTCGAGGCGATGGACTCGACCGGGGCCGAGATCAAGGACGTGATCGAGGCCACCACCGAGGAAGAAGCCCAGGCGACAATTCGCCAGATGGGCTACTTCGTCACGAAGATCTCCGTCAAAAAGGCCCGCAAGAAATCCGACGGCCCCGGCCGCGGCAAGAAGAAGCGCGGCTTCGTCTTCGGCGGCGTCAAAAGCAAAGACCTGACCGCCTTCACCCGGCAGCTGTCCATTCTGCAGGACGCCGGCCTGCCGATCTTGCGCTCGCTGCGGATCCTGGCCGAGCAAGCCAAACCGGGCCGCCTGAAATACTCGCTGGAAGACACCTGCGAAGCGATCGAATCGGGCGACACGCTCAGCGAAGCGATGGCCAAGAGCCCCAAGGCGTTCGACCGTCTGTACGTCAACATGATCAAGGCGGGCGAAGCGGGCGGCGCCCTGGAGCTCATTCTCCAGCGGCTCGCCGACTTCAAGGAACGGGCCGAATCGCTCAAACGAAAAGTCCGCGGCGCCATGATCTACCCGGTCATGGTCGTGCTGGTCGCCGTGAGCATTTTGACCTTCATCATGATCAGTATCGTGCCGTCGTTCGTCGAGATTTTCGCCGACTTCGATCTCGATCTGCCGCAAATGACGGTCGTGCTGATCGCCGTGGCCGAGTGGTGTACCAATTACTGGTACCTGATCCCCGGCATACCACTATCAATCTGGCTCTTGATCAAGCTCATTCGCAAATTCAAAGCGGGGCGCATGGGCTGGGACCAGTACATCATCAAGGTGCCGATCTTCGGCCAATTGATCGAAAAAAACATCCTGGCCCGTTCGACGCGGACCCTGGGCACGCTGATCTCCTCCGGCGTGCCGATTCTCGAAGCGCTGACCATCACCCGCGAAACCACGGGCAACGCGGTGTTCGAGAAGATGTTCTCCAAGATCTCCGAGCGCATTCGCGAGGGCGACGCCATCGCTCAGCCGATGAAGGAGTACTCCAAGCTCAGCTTCCATCCCGTGGCGCTGTTCTTTTGGATCACCTCGATCCCGCTGATCGGCGTGCTGATCTACATGATGAAGTACCGCCAACGGATCGTCAGCGACATCGTGGTCAACATGGTCGACGTCGGCGAAGAGACGGGCGAGTTGGACACCATGCTCTACAAGGTGGCCGACGTGCACGACGAAGAAGTGGCTGTGCTGACCGACAGCCTGACCAAACTGATGGAACCGCTGCTGATCATCTTCCTGGGCGGCGCCGTCGGCTTCATCGTCATCGCGCTGTTTTTGCCGTTGGTGGACCTGATTAGCGGTCTGAGCGGCTGAGTGCGGCGAAGCCACGGTGACCGGTGATCGGTTACCTGTGATCAGTGGCCAGGGCCGCAGGCCCTGACTTTGTCCCCCTCCCCCTGGTGGGGAGGGGCTAGGGGAGGGAGGATGCCGCGGAGCGACTACGCGCGGCTGCGCCGCGGTGACCGGTTATCAGTTACCAGTGATCAGTGACTAGCGGCGGGGGGCGCCACTGGTCACTGATCACTGGTAACCGGTAACCTCCCACAAATCACCAGTCACCGGCCCGCCAGGGCCATGCTACAATCGACGCTATCACTTTGAGACAGGCGCGCCTGGGGGCCGCAACTGCTTGCTGGCGCCCGATTTGCACCCTTTTCCTGTGGATCGCGTGAATCCCGGCGTTTTCCGCTGTCTTGGTCGCAGAAGTGTTCAATTCTGCCCGAGCCCGGCGGCGAGAGCGTCCGATTCCGCGGCAGCCGACCCCCGCGGGGGAGGGGTGGCCCGCGAGCTTGTCTCAAAGTGAGTCGAGTCGAATTCCGCGGCCCCGGGACCAGCCGCCCTGTTCAGGGTCGCCTCCCGCCGGCCCGCCCCCCAACACACGCACGCGACTGCCGCGCATCAGGAGCGAAACACAATGGACACCGCCGCCAACCCCACCCGCCCGACGGAGATGCCCACTGCCCTGCACAAGCAGGGTGGCTGGGGACGTAGCGCAGCGCAGCCCCCAGGACCTCCACTGGGGGCTCCCGCTGGTCGTCCCCAGCCACCCCGCGGCAATGCGCGACGCCGCGGCTTCACGCTCACGGAACTGCTGGTGGTGATCGCCATCATCGCCGTGCTGGCGGCCCTGGTCACCGTGGCGGCCAGCCGAGCGATCAGCAAGGCGGGCCAAACGCGGATCAGTCTGGAGATCAGCGAGCTCAGTCGCACGCTGGAAGACTTCAAGGGGAAGTACCTGGCGTATCCGCCCAACGGCATGAACGACCACGGCGTCAGCGCGAGCAATCAGTCCCTCGACAACATTGTCAGCAGCGACATCGAACGGATGTTCAAGAAGGCGTTTCCGCGTAACAAGGAACCGCGCGATCTGATCCTGGCATTGGCTGGCGTGGGGCCGTCGGGCACCAACCTAGAAAATGGCATGCGGGCCGGCGAGGCGTTGTACTTCTGGCTCGGCGGTTTCAGCGACGATCCCGAGTATCCCATTTCGGGGCAGGGCGGGCCGTCGTTCGATGTGTCGACTGGTGAAGTGCTGGAAGATCGCAATCGCCAACAAGGCTACGAATTCGATCTCACCCGGTTGGTGCCGCGCACCGACGCCGGCATTTTTGACGAGAACAAGGGCCGATTCATCACTTATCAGGACCCGCGCACTGGCAACCCGCGGCGAATCAATTTCTGGCAGTACGTTCCCAGCGGGTTTGAGCAGCCGTTCGTATATTTCGACACGTCGCGTCACAAGCCGGCCGACTACGAAATGCCCGCGGCGCCGGGCGTGAATAACGGTCCGCAGATCTACGCGTTGACGAAGTTGCGCGAGGGATTGGGGGGCGTCAGCGCGATCAACACCCCTTTCACTGACATCATCTACGCCAACAACGCCAAGTACCAAATCTTGCATCCCGGCATCGACGACGCGTGGGGAGAGTACTCGCGTAACGTGAGTTTGGCCCAGTACCTAAGCGATGCGAGCCAATATTTACCGTATCCCTCGGGCCCCTTCACGGGCGAGATGGCTGATAACCTCGCCAACTTCGTCAGCGGAACGCTCGCCGACGCGCAGGAGGAATAACGATGAACGAATGGGGAAGGCGGAATGGGGAATGGGGACGACGTCGCGATCACGTCGACGCTCCCCGTGCGCACCGTCGTTCTCTATTCCGCCTTCCCCATTCAGCCTTCCGCCTTCGCTCCGGCGTGACCCTGGTCGAATTGATGGTCACGATGGCGATCCTGGCGATCCTGGCCGCGGCGATCTACGGCGCCACGGCCGCCGCGATGGAGTCGTCCCGCCTGCGCCGCACGCAAAGCCTGATCACCAAACTCGACAACCTGCTGACCGAACGCTGGCAGTCGTACGAAACGCGACGGGTGGAGATTCTCTTCCAGAACGGGACGCCGCAGGGCAGAGCGTTGGCGTTCGCCCGATTGGCGGCTTTGCGAACGACGATGATGCTTGAGATGCCCGATCGGTGGAGCGATCTGCTGGGCGGCATCGGCGCCACAGCAGGGTTACCGATTGATAATCAGATGCCAAGCGTAGCGACGGCTCCAACCGAGAAATCCATCGGCAATATGCCGCTCGATGACCGCGCTAATCCGTCTACGACGCCCGCGACAGTTGCGTATCCCCCGCTCGCGCAAGCGTACCTCCGGCGCTACAACTCGCTGACGTCGTCCGACCCTGACGTGATTCGTCGTAACCAGGGCGCCGAGTGCCTGTACATGATCATCATGTACGCCACCGGCGACGGCGAGGCCCGCACGCTGTTCAGCGAGCAGGACATTGACGACACCGACGGCGACGGCGCGCCTGAGTTCGTCGACGGCTGGGGTCGGCCGATCGAGTTCATCCGTTGGCCCACGGGCTACGTCGTCCGCAGCGATGTGATGACCGGCGACGCGCAGACCGATCACGATCCGTTCGATCCGTTCCGGGTGACGCCGCCGGTTGCATTGGAACCGGTCAATCCCTCGCGGCAGACGCTGATTCCTACGCAGTACGCCAACGCGATGAACGGGCTGGTGGCGGGCTTCCGACTACTCCCGCTGATCTACTCCCGCGGCGCCGACGGCGACAGCGATCTGACAGCTCTTAGTAGCTCCACCGCGCCGTTCAATCAAACGTTCGGTTATCTGGACCCGTATCAACTGACAAGAGATCCAGATCTAGGCGACTACTACCTCGGCATCCCCTCGGACGGCGACGAAGACGGCGACGAAGGTTGGCTCGACAACGTCACGAACCACAACTTGGGCGAATGAGAATGAGCATGAATGGGGAATGTGCAGTGCGGAATGGGGACGGTCGTCGCCGGCCGGCGCTGGCGTTGCGCCCCCGCTCCGCGCGCATCGCCTTCCCCCTTCCCCCTTCCCCCTTCCGCCCCGCAATGACTCTCATCGAGCTGCTGGTGGTGGTGATCATCGCCACGACGCTGGTGGTGGGGGTGGTGCCGCTGTTGTCGCCCAACAACGACGCTCGCAAGATCCGCGAGGCGGCCCGCGAGCTGCACACGTTCGTCACCCGCGCCCAGGCCGAAGCCGCTCGGCTGGGTCGGCCCTACGGCATCGCGCTGCGGGAGTCGGCCGCCGACAGCGGATTTGCGCTCGAAGCGTTCATGATCGCCGAACCGGCGCCCTTTGCGGGGTTTTACGAGTACTCGAAGGTCGTACGCACCAACGCCAGCGGGCCGAACGTGTGGCTCCAGTTCGTCAGTTTCAGCACCGCTGACAACGTCTACGTTGAGGAGTCGATGCCTCCCGGCATGATCCGCCGGGGCGACCGCGTGGAAATCGGCGGCGTGCACTACGAACTGATCGACGGCGCCCGCAGCGGCGACGACATCGAGGACAACTTCAACACGCCATTTGCGCCGGGCGACTTTTACGCCCCGCCCAATCCCAACGACTGGGGCGGCTTCCGCAAGAGCCGGTTCCTGGCCCGCCCGGTCACGTCGCCGCCGCCGTTTGCCACGTCGGATTTCGTTTACAGGAACCTGAATAACCAATCCGAGCGAATCGGCAACGCTTCGGCCCCGACGCCGTACGTGATCCATCGCCAGGCGGCGCCCACGTCCGGCGCCCCGCTGTCGCTGCCGCGGGGGATTGGGATCGATTTGGTCGCCTCGGGATTCGACGCGGTGCGGTTCCCCATCGGCGAGGCGAACAATCTGACCACGCCGCCGGTCAGCGTGCCGCCCCAGGTCTTCGACCTGCTGCCGGCGCACCCGCAGTTCGGCCGGTTGTTGTCGTCGCATTGGACCGGCCTGGAAACGTCGAGTCCGCCGCCGCTGCGGCTGTTCGACCCGGTCACGCCGATGGTGGTGGGAATCATGTTCCAACCGAGCGGCGCCATCGAATCGGTCGTCGTCAACGGCGAGCGGCAAATCGGTTACGAGCAGGTGTTCCTGTTGCTGGGACGGGTGGAAAACGCGCAGTCCGGCGTTCGCGAAGCGGCGTGGACGGCCAACAATTATCTCACCCTGCCGACGGACATGGCCAATGCCGTGGACTTCAGCAGTCTTGGGAACTCCGGCGCCGACAAAGAGGAATTCAACACGCGTCGGGAGGAGCGTAACTGGCTGAACGAAGACAGCCGGTGGGTGGCGATCAGCGCCAGCAGCGGCCGGGCGGTCGTGGCGGAGAATCGGTTCGTCGACCCGCGCGGCTCGACGGTCGATTTCGATTACGACAGCGGTTCGAATGGCTCGGTGCTGGCAACCGACTTCGACGATCAAATCACCGCGGCGCAGGGCTTCGCCGCCGAGATGCGACGGCTGGGGGGACAGTAACGATGAATGCTGAGTGTCGAATGCGGAATGGGGAATGGGGAACGGGGAAAGCCGTCGGCAGCGTGCGTGCGCATTGCGCGCCGGCGTCGGCCAATCCCCATTCCCCATTCCGCTTTCCCCATTCGCGTACCGCTCGCGTCGGCAACCCCGCCTCGCGTCGCCTTGGGATCAGCCTGCTCGAGGTGCTGATCTCGATGTTCGTGCTGCTGTTCGGGCTGCTGGGCGTGGCGTCGATGTTTCCCGTGGGCAATCACTACGCCGCCCGGGGCGAAACGTACGACCGCATCGCCAGCGCCGCCCCGGCCGCGTTCGCCGAACTGAAAACCCGCGGCATCCTGCGACCGGCGAACTGGCTGTATTCGCCCCCGCCGAACTACGCGCTGTCTGAAGCTGGGCTCACGACCAACAGCAACAGATTTTACCCGGTTATGAACCCCGGAACTCAGGCGTTTACGTTCCCGTTTGCCGCCCCGGCCGATTTCCATCCGGGGCACGCGTTCATGATCGACCCGCTGGGCGCGGCCGAAGCGGCCGCCGCGACCGACCAGGTTGCCCACTTCTTCCCGTACGCGGTGTATTCCGACCAATACAGTTCGGCCCAAGCCGCGCAACCCAACACGCAAAATCCCTGGTCGCGCAACGTGTTGCCCGGCGAGCAGTGGCCAATCCGTCGGCTGTCGCTCGCGCAGCTCAACCCGGGCGGCAACCAGTGGCAGATCATGTCCAAAGACGTCGCCGAGACGATCGTCCGCCTGCGGGACGACCTGGCCGACACGCTCCCCGAGGACGGCGACAAGCCGGGGCAGGCCTTGTGGAAGGTCGATAACAACGGCAATCCGCTCTCGCGCCAATACGACGGCGCGTACTCCTGGCTCGCCACGGTGGTGCCGACCGCGGTCGACGGGCTGGCCGCGCTGCAGCCGGGACATATCGACTACGGCAGCGTGTTTTATGACGTGTCGATCGCCATGTTCTACCGCCGGGACGAGGCCCCCTCGGCCGAGAGCGAGCGGTCGATCAACGCCGAAATGTTCCTGGGCGGCGAGTTGGCGATTTATGCCAATGCCAATGCGGCGGGCGTCGAGGCGGTCAACAACGCGCTGAAAGATATTCGCACCGGCCAGTGGATCGCCGTGTGCGGCGTGGATCAGACCACAGGGCAGTTCATTTTGAAGTGGTACCGCACGTTGTCGATTCAGGATGAAATCAGCAACCCGTCGATCGATACGATCACGCTGGCCAACAACAACGTGGTGACGGGCCGCATGCTCATGCTGGACGGCCCCGACTGGCCGCTCGGCTCGATGCAGAACCTGCGGGCGATTCTCATGCCGGGGTGCGTGGGGGTGGCGACCCGGCCCATGAAGATGGAAACCGATTCGCTGTGGTCGGCGCAGTAGCGCGCCGGCAGCGGAAACGAAACGAACAGAGACGCGAGTGCGCCGGCCGACGGCGGCGGACGACCTCGCATAACCTGCCGCGCGACTTTGCCGAGTCGCCGGCCGCGCAAGCGTTGGGGGCAACGGCTCGCGCACCAATCGAGGCACGACGATCATGTTCAATAAACTCATCACGCTCCGCACGCCCGACGACACCGCCCGCGACCGGTCCGCCACGCGCCGCCGACGCCGGGCCGCCCGCAGTGCGCCCGCGGTGCGCACCCGCCGCAGCCGGCTGCGCGCAGCCCGCCGCGTGCGGCAGCGCTCGCGCCGCGGCGTGTTGCTGTTGGTCGTGCTGAGCATGCTGGTGCTGTTTCTGCTGATGGGCACCGCGTTTGTCATCTCGGCCCGGCAGGAGCAAGCCGCCTCCAAATCGATTGCCAAGGCGTCGCAGGTGGCCGCCGCCCGCACCGCCGAGAGCAGCCTGCTGGACGAAGTGCTGGGCCAAATCGTCCGCGACACGAAAAACACGTCCAGCAGCCTGCGGAGCCACTCGCTGCTGCTGGACATGTACGGCAACGACGGCTACACGAGCGTGATCGACGCGCAGCGACCGGCCGACAACAACGGCGATCAAACAACCGTGCGGTGGCCTGGCATCGATCCAACGGGGGGCCCCGTCGGCTATGGCTCGACGGCCGGCCAGATCCTGGAAATCGACCTGCAGAGGTTCCAAGACTCGTTCGGCCGGACTTACAGGCCGTCGCCGGGGCCGACCCAATACCCGTTGCCCGAGGATCTGGCGGGACGCTGGCTGACGTTCACCAGCGGCGTTGTGCGCGGGCAGACGGTTTCGATTCTGGCGTCGCGACTCGATAGCACCGGGCAGTGGGTGCGGTTGACCGTCGTGGCGCCGAAGACGGAGCGGGGCACGAACCTGCCCGCCGTCGCGGCGAATTACCGGACGTCGATCAATCAGAACGACAATCCGCTGTTGGAAGCGCTCAGCGGCGCACGGATCGCCATCAACGGCCGTGCGTTCAACGGCACGGGGGTGGGCTACGATCCGACCCTGCCCCCCAGCCCGTCGGCCGCGCTGCCTGCGACGCAATCGCTGCCGACTAACTTGGGCTACCCGGCTGGAACGATGCCGTACGACGGGCCGCGGTTGGTGGCTTCGACGGCGATTGGGGGACTCACGGCGCCGCTGGCCTTGCTGCCGAACACGGCGTTCTTCGATCCTTCGCAGGTCTCCGTCGCGTACCCCAACCCTCCGGGCTATCCCACTGCGGCTTCGTACTTCCCGCTGGTGGGCGTGACGCCGGCGTCGCTCGCCACCGCCTCGTTGGGCGGACTGGGGGGCGAGGACGAATCGTACGACGCCCCCGACTTCCAGAACATGCTGCTGGCGGGCATGGACGTGCGAAAAAATGACCCGCTGATCGAAACGACCTGGCCCGACCCCTCGGCGTTGGTCCCCGGTCACCTCGACCGCATGGTCCTGCCGTCGCTGCACCGGCCGGCGCTGCTGAATTACTGGAAGAATGCGACCGGGACGACAGGCACCCCCGTGGCGATCAATCCGGATTTGCTGCGGCGAGTTCTGCTGCGGCCCAACTGGCTCGATCACCCTGGATTTACCGGCAGCAATCCGGAATTCGACGCCGTGCTGAGCGGCTATCAGAATGCGTTGCGAAATGCGGACGGCGACATTACCGCCATGAACGTGACTGATGCAGCCGACTTGGTGCTCAATCGCATGATCTACGGCCCCTGGGACGTGGACAACGACAACGATGGCGTGCGGGACAGCGTGTGGGTCGACTTCGGGGCGCCGGTGGTTAACGGTCCCAATGGGCGACGCTACAAACCGTTGGCGGCCATCTTGTGCCTCGACATGGACGGCCGCCTGAACGTGAATGCCGCCGGGTCCCTCGACCTGGCCGCGGCGGAGGGCGACAACAACTACAGCCGCACGGTGGCCGGCAGTCAAGCGGCCTGGCTGCGGGTTGCCTCCGGCGCCCAGTCCGACGTCCGCCCGGCCGGCATGGGCTACGGTCCCGCCGACATCAGCATGCAGGAAGCGCTCTCGGGCGACTTCGCCCGGCTGTTGCGCGGGGATTGGGTGGACGGCGAGTACCTCCCCGGTCGCTACAACACCGACGGCCGACCCGGCCACCGGATCACGCGCGACGCAGTCGACCCGCTGGCCATGGTCACTATGAGCGACTGGCCCAGCCAGAATCCCGCCAATCGCAGCATGTTCGGCGTGTTCGGCGCCCTGCCCGACTTGGCTGCCCGGTATCGGATGGGTTTGAATGATTTCGGCCAACCGGTCTGGGACGCGGTTGCAGCGGTGCGAAACAACGCGAACCGCGTGTGGACGCTGGTCGCCGACTCGCCGTACGAGATCAATCTGTCGCCCGCGTCCGCTCCGGGCGTCACCGGCGCCGTGGGTCCGGACGGCCAACCCGGCACGGCCGATGACCTGCCCAGCACGGCCGACGCGGCTTTTTCGTGGGCCGAGTTGGAACGCGTCCTGCGGATCTACGACGCGGACGCCCCCACGTTGCCGGATCGTTTGGCGATCCTCTCGGGGGTGCAATCGCCGACTGGCACCGATCTGAGCGATCGGCTGCGGATTACGACTGACAGCGCCGAGGTGGCCGTTCCGAACCTGACGATTCCCGAAAACTTGCAACCGCTGGTGTCGCAGAATCCCCAGTATCGCCGGGCGCCGGAGAATATTGCCGAGCTGATAGAGATCCGGGTGCGCGCTTCGGAGCGTTTCCAAACCCATCCCGACGGCCGACTGCCGCTGTGGCCGGAGCCGCTGACCGACGCGAATTCGACGCTGCGGCAACGCAACCAGTTGCAGGAAGTGCTGGCGCGAATCACGGCGCCCGAGTTGTTCGCGGGGCAACGGCTCAATCTCAATCGACCGCTGGGCAACGGCATCGACGACAACGGCAACGGGGTGGTCGATGAACCGGCCGACCCGGGGCAACCGCCCTACTTGGAAGGCAACGCCCCTCAGCCGCTGTGGCCGAACCTGGTTGACTTGAACGCCGGCGGCGGCTTGGCGGCAGCCGCTGCCGCCAGCGTCAATGCGACCGCGGCGTACAGCAACGCCCAGTTCCCTGGCGGCGTCGACTACGTCTGGCATGGCGATATCAGCTTGTCGACGGCCGACGACTACCTGGCCGTGGAAGTCGCCGACGCCCGCCAGATGCTGGCGCGACAGCTTTACGTGCTGGCGTTGAACACGGCCATTTCCTCGAAGATCGACGACGCCAGCGGCTACGACGAGTACACGGGCAAGACGGCCGAGCAACAAGCTCTGGCTCGGCGGATCGCCCAATGGGCGGTGAACGTCGTCGATTTCCGCGACTCCGACAACATCATGACGCTGTTCGTCGTCGACTATAACCCGTTCGACGGCTGGAGCGCGCCGGATAATCCAAATGATCTCAACAGTCTGCGCGGCGGCAACAACCGGTTCGACGTGGCGTCGAACTCGCCCGACGACACCGGGTTCTATGTCTGGGGCGCCGAGCAGCCCGAGTTGCTAATCACCGAAACGCTGGCGTGGCACGATCGCCGGACCGACGATCGGGCCACCGAGTACGCGTATCCGCAAGGCGATCGGGCAGAGTTGATGAAGGGCGCCCGCGACCCCAACGAGGCGGACCATGACTACGACCAAAGCGTGCGTCCCCAGGGGGCCGCGTTCATCGAATTGTACAATCCGGCGCCGCAAAACCCGGCGGCCAGCGCCGACACGCACACCTTCAGCACCCGGACCGGCGCGCGGGTCGACATGGGCATCCGGATCGACGCCCGCGATCGAACCACCAACCAGTCGCCGGTGTGGCGTATCACGGTCCACAAGCGCGAGGACGCCGCCGACCCCAATATCGACGACCAGGATCAGCAATACGCGGCGCTGATGCGGCAATGGGACGTCGACAGCATCGATCCCAAGCTGCGCCCTGCGACGCCCGTGGATCGCACGATCTACTTCACCGAATACGACCCGGGCTATGACGACGACGGCGTGGCGTTCTTCCGCCGTCGCTCGCTGCAGATCAATCAGGACAACACGGTCCGCCCCGGCCGCTACTTGATCGTCGGCTCGGGGCTCGATCAGGACGGCGATCGCGTGTTCACCTCCTCGGTCGGCATTCCCACTGGGGCAGTCGCTCAGGCGGCGCCGCGGATCGAATTGAACGCCAACATGAACGCCCCGATCAAGGTGCGGATGCTCGATCAAAACGGACGGCCGGTGCGCGACCTGCAATACGGGTTCGACGTGCAGACGCCTTCGCTCCAGGGACCGGGAGTGTCGAACCAGACGCGCGAGCAGTTGAGCCTGGATGCCGATGCCAATCCCGCCAGTCTGGCCGACGTGGCGATCATCGACCAGGTGCGTGACGTGGCCGACGAGATTCAATACCGTCGCGGGCGGACGGGCGGAGCCCCGGGCACGGTTCGGACGCGAACTCGCCGTTTCACCTTCTCCGAGCCGGCGCACGGCTACCCCGTGTTCTTCGGCGGCTCGATTTGGGATGAACAGAAGCAGCGCTACGTCGAGGCGGCCGCGCCGGACAACTCGATGCCGATCGATATTCCGTTGGACGGTCCCATTGGCGGCGCCGCCCAGTTGTCGACCTGGTTGCAACCGAACCAAGCGCCGGATTATCTGCTCGATCCCACGCGGATTCGTCCGGCGTTTGACATCGACGAAGCGCTGTGCCAACTGCGCACCAAGCCGCAAGTCCGCAAGGACGACAACGGCATCGACATCATCGATCCCAATCAGGAGTTTGATCCGGGGGCCGGATACGCCGGCATCTTCCTGCAACGGCTGGCCAACCCGCTGTTGCCGTGGAACCCCATGCCAGCCGACGGCGTAGATCCGACCGCCAACGGTCACAACCCCGCGGCGCCGGTCAATCCGTATCTCACGATCGATGCATCGACGGTCAACCTGACGGTGTTCAATAGCTTGGGCTCGCAGAGCAGCGGCAGCGAGAACGAAGAGGAGGACGGCACGCCGCCCAACGCGCCCATGCGTCGCTTTGCCAGCAAGGAACGCGGCTTTGGCGTGGGGAACCAGCTCGCTC
The DNA here is from genome assembly GCA_002702655.1 of Planctomycetaceae bacterium. Taxonomy (GTDB): domain Bacteria; phylum Planctomycetota; class Planctomycetia; order Pirellulales; family Lacipirellulaceae. Next base: position 63,867 of record PABB01000005.1, on the reverse strand, counting down.
TGGATGGCCAGTTGCAGGCCGACACCATGGCGAGCCTGCTGACCTCCGAACCGCCCAGCGTGAAGCGGAAGAATCACGAGCGGGAGTTCATGTTTTTCACGCCGCAGAACATCTACGACAACCCGAACATTCTCCCCGGCAGTGCCGGCTCGCTGACGGTCACGCGGATGCCGTACAATTCGCTGGGCTTCCTCAATCGGCCGTTCCAGAACAACAACCAGGCTGCGGCCGAACGGTTGATTGTGCCCAAGATCCCGTTTGACTGGCTCACGTGGAACAATCGGCCGTACATTGGCGAAAACGAGTTGCTGCTGGTGCCGCGCGTCCCCACGTCGCAAATGTTCAAGCAGTACGCCGCCACGGCCGGACAGAGCGCCGTGCAAACGGAGGAATCGCCGTACGAGGTCACCACCGGGGCCCCCGTGACCAACCAACCCAAGCCCGACGAGCCGCCGTTTGCGCACCTGGAGAATCTGTTCTTCGCGCCGCCCCAAACGGGCGCCCAAGCGACCACAGCTCCGCCGGGCACGCCCACCGGACTGTACCGACTGTTGGAATACGTCGATACGGCCGACCTGTTTGTCAACGGCGGGACGTGGGTCAATCCAACCGTGTTCAGTCCCCGCAACGGACTGGCTGTTGACGAATCGGATAATTCCAAACCGATGCCGGCCAACGACGTGAAAGCGCTGTTGCAGCCGCCTTCGTCGGCCGTCTTGACGGGACGGCGGCCGGGCCGCGTGAATCTCAACACGGTCAACGCCCAGGACGTGTACGGCGGCTTGTTTCATAGCGACGATCCCCGACCCACCGGGGCCAACGGCGAACATCCGGGGCCGCCCTGGAACGCCGGGGCGGGCCGCGGCTCAGCCACGTTCGTCGACTCGCGACGGGGTTACGGCAGCGGTCAAACGCCGTTCCGACTGAACTCGTCGTTCCCCACCTTCTTTGCCAATCCGTTCCGCGCTCCCACGGCTGGCGACCTGAGTCCGCTGGCGAATATGCGCCGCGAGGGGGTCGAATGCACGATGCTGCGCAGCGATGCGAGCAACACCACGCTCGGCGACTACCCGCTGTTCGCCGCGCAGACGCCGCAGCCCTACAGCGACGCGGCGCGCAATGCGTACTTCCGATTTCAGCCGATGGTGCGGCTCGACAACCTGACGACAACGCACAGCAACGTGTACGCCGTGTGGATCACGATTGGGTTCTTCGAGGTGGAAGAGTTTGATCAATCGACCACGCCCAACGCTATCGACTTGGCTATCTACAAGCGGTTCTTGCCAAGCGCGACGTGGTTCGGCGACCTGACGTCCGATGCCGCCGCTCTGGCCGCCTTCCAACGCGTCTATCCCCACAGCTTGAAATACGGCAAGGAGATCGGCATCGACACGGGCGAGGTCCGGCGACTGCGCGGCTTCTACATGATCGATCGGTCGTTGCCCGCGGCGTTTGAGCGGGGGGTGGACCACAACATGGAAAACGTGGTGCGAATCCGCCGCCGCATCGAGTGACGCATGCGGCCCGTGCCGGCCGCAACACCCGATCAATCGGCACAACCGGACTGTTTGACGACTTTGAAGCGGCGAAACACACTGGAAGTGAGTTTCGCAAACATCTCTGATACGCAGGACGCGCCGGCCCGGAGTCGCCACGGCTTCGGGCGCGTTAATCCATCCTACGGTACCCCCCATGATTCGACCCACACTGCAAGTTCACGCGCTGCATCGTATGGTGCGTGTTTCGCTCGCGTTCGCACTGACGATCGCACTGGCTTCGTCCTTGCCGAGCCGCGTGCACGCGGAGGTCACCGCCAGCGGCGACTACACCCCCAGCGACCTGAACGCAACGCCCGGCAGCCAATTGGGCGGCCCCACGTCAGCCGACGTGATCGTGGGCGGTACCGGGGCAACGGGCGAGGATACGGGGCAAGTGCAAATCGACAGCACCGGCGCCTTTGTGGACGACTTGTTCACGCCATTTACGAACCTGCAATCCGACAACGCAACCATCGCCGAAGAAGCGTTCAGTCTGGGCTTGGTGCGCATCACCGATCTGAACACGCTGTGGGAAATCAACACGTTGATGACAATTGGAGGCGGCGGTCAGGGATTCCTGGAGATCACCGCCGGCGGGCGTCTGTATCGACAGACGGACGGTTCGCCAAGTGCAGACGTCGACCTCATTTTGGGCCGCGACGAGGGATCGCAAGGTTTTGCGTTGATTGACGGGTTCGCATCGTCGCTCGTCAGCACCAACGTCGATGTCGGTCAATTGGGGTACGGCCGCATCGACATTACCGAACGCGGCCGGGTCGGTACGTCCGAGACGGCCCAACTCGGCGTCGACGCGATCGGCGAAGGCTACGTGCTGGTCCAGGGCCAAGGCAGCCGCTGGAATGTGGGCGACGGTGACTTTCCCGGCGTCGATACCGAGGCCAACCTGATCGTGGGCGTCGACGGTCGCGGCGGCGTCGAGATGCTAGAACAAGGCGTCATCCGCGTCGAGAACGACGTCGTCTTCGGACAGAACGCCACCGGATACGGCGAGGCCTACATCACCGGTCAGGGCTCGCAGTTGTGGGTGCTGAACAATCTGACGATCGGGGATCTGGGTTACGGCGACGTTTACGTAAACGACCGTGGCCTGTTGCGCGTCGGAGACGACGCGCTCTCCAGCTCGATGACGATCAACTCGGTCAGCTTCCTGAATATGGGCGGCGGTACGGTCCGGTTAAACGACGGCGTCGGCACGATCGTCAACGATGGCGTTATTCGCGGCGACGGGCGGATTGAAGCGTCGATTGACAACGGGACGATTGGCGAAGTCCGCGCCGCGTACTCGATTGCCAATCTGCGCGAACAGTTGCTCATCACCGGCGACGTAACCGGCGGCGTGCTGGAGGCGTTCGGCGGCGAGATCGAAATCCAGGGCACGGCCACTCCGGCCGAGATCCGCCTGGAAGAAGGCATCATTCGCGTCGGCGGCGTGCTGACCGCGACCGCACTGACCAGCATCACGCTGACCGCCGAACCCTCGGCGATCTTTGCGGACGGAGGCGCCTCGCTGGGCGGCACGCTCGAAGTCGACTTTGCCCCGGGCTTCAATCCCGCGATCACCGACACCTTTGAGTTGATCTCTGGCCCCATCAGCGGGACGTTCGCCACCGAGACGGTCCCGACCGACTGGCAGGTCTTTTACCTGCCGGACAGCGTCCTGTTGGCCAATATTGCCGCCCCGCCGATTTTCGCGGCCGCCGACTTTGACGAGGACGGCGACGTTGACGCCGTCGATCTCAGCCTGTGGGAAGCCGGTTACGGCATCGGTTCGGGGGCAGTCAAGGGCGACGGCGATGCCAACACCGACGGCGCGGTCACCGGCATCGACTTCCTGACGTGGCAACGCGAGCAAGGATTCCCCGCGCCCGCGACCGCCAATGCGGGCGCCGTGCCGGAGCCGGGCGCTGTGGCGTTGGCCCTGACCGCGGTGGTTGGGTTGGCCCTGCGGCGGCGCGTGCGGTAGACTGACGGCCGTTGGGGAGTGGCGACGCCGCGACGCGAGCGCGGCTTGGCAGGAGCCTCGCCCTCCCTCTGCCGACATGTCACTTCAGCGGTCGTTGCTATGAACCAACCTGCTTCGCGCGGCTCGGCGTGGGCCGACTGGGCGCCCTTCGGGGTGATTGCCCTGGGGCTGGGATTCATCCTGCTCACCAGCCGCGCTCTGGACGGGCCGCCGGTCGACGAGGGCGTGGCGATGCCCGCGTTGGACGTCGAGGGGTGGCTCAATCTGCCCGAGGGGACCGCCACCTTCGATCCTGCCGGGCGGATCGTCGTGGTCGACTGCTGGGCCACTTGGTGTGGGCCGTGCCGCGCGGCGTTGCCGGAGCTGGCCCGCGTGGCAGCGACGTACCGGCCGTTGGGCGTCGAGTTCGTGGGCCTGACCCGCGAGACCAGCAGCGACCTGCCGGCCATCCAAAACGTGATCGACACGACCGACGGCTTCGACTGGCCGGTCGGCTACGGCGTGGAGGGCTTCTTCCGCAAGCTGAACATCCAAGCGATCCCCACGCTGATCGCGTTCGACCAGCGCGGCCAATCGTTCTACTCCCACGCCGGCGCCGGCGGGCTGAGCAGCCTGGAAGCAGCGCTGGACGACGCGCTGGCGAAGTGACGCGCGGAGAAGTGAGGCCGGAGACTGGAGGCTTGAGGGACGGCGCGGGCTGAAGATGGGGCGCCACGCACCCGCGGACTGGGGAGGCTCATTCCTGCTGCGCTGGGGGCTCCGCTGCGCTGCGTCCCCAGCCACCCTTCCTACCGCCTACCGACAACCGCCTGCTACAGCGGTTCGCGGATGTATTTCACGCTCGGCTTGCCGCCGCCGGGGGTGGGCAGGCCGGTCAGGAAATCCGAGGCGTAGCGGAGTTTCTCGCCGCGGCGTTCTTTCACGCGAAAGTTGTCGCCCTTCTGCAGAATGACCCGCGGAATTCGCATTTCGCCGAATGCGGGCGTGCCGGCGGTTTCGATCGGGTACCAGTGGCCCTCGCCCGTTTCGTCGGCCAGGTAGAATTCGGCGTACTGGTGGTCGTGCACCCACACCAGCCGGGCCGGCACCTTGTGCGTGCGGCACATGGCGACGAACAACGCGCCGATGGCCTGGCAGTCGCCGACGCCTTCGCCCAGCACCTGCACGGCCGACTTGTCGACGCCCTCTTCGTACTTCACGTGGTCGAGCGTGTAGTCGTACAGGGCTTCCACTTCTTCCCAGATGGTGGGTTCCGCGGCAGGCTCGGTCGACTCCGCTTCCGCCGCGGTTGCGACCGCTGCTTTGTCATCCTTTTCGCCGGCCGTGGCGCCTGCCTCCGCGGCGTCGGCGGCGGCCGCCTCGTCACTGTCGGTTGCTTTGTCGGCGGCGTCGCCTGCGCTCGGTTCGTCCTCGGCGTCAGTCGCTGACTCGTCGTTTTCCTCTTCCTCAAGCGCGGCCAGTGCTTCTTCCACCGCGCGGCGGATGTGGCGATGGCCGACTTCGATATACGGACTGGGATTGAGATAACGCTTGGCCTCCTTGTCACGCCGCGACGGCAACGTCAGCAGCGAAGGATCCAGCGGCGGCAGGATGGTGTGCGTCACGACTTCGTAGGTGACGACCGCGCGACCCACGTCGCCGTTGGCCAGGCCTGGAATCGAGATGAGCATCTGCCGGGCGCCGTCGCCGTTCAGCATGCGGTAGCGAAAGTCTTTCACCGTCGGCGAAATATCCTCGTCGACCGTTTGCACCGTTTGCTCGGGGCACTCCAACGGCGCCGCGACCATGGCGTTGATATTGCGCACCGCGCCGCGACTGGCGGTGATGACCGCGCCGGTCCGATAGCGGCACACGGTGCCAGGACCCAACCGCGGGGCGGCCGCCGACTGCGGGGCCGGTTGTTCGATCTGGCCGCGGGCCGAGCAAGCGGCCGAGGCGACGATCGCCGCCACGCCCAGAACACAAAGTCGTCGATGGATCATCACGCGGGGGCCTCACGATGCGACTTGAAGCAGTCGCGGCACTTTTCCGGTGGAGCAAAGAATGCGCGGGCGAGTCGCCTGCACGCCAGCCGCGGTGGGCTGCGGGTCGACCAAGGCGCACGTCTGCCGCGCGATCGCCGGCGGGTCGACTCTCACCATTATAGCTCGCGGCGGCGATAGTGCGTAAATGTGAACCGCCGCTCGACGCAGCGATCGACGATTCGCCACTCGGCGGGATCAAACTCCGGAAAATAGGCATCGCCCGAGAATTCGCCATGAATCGTCGAGAGCATCATTTCCGCAGCGCGAGGCAGGGCTTGCTGGTAGATCGCAGCGCCCCCGGCGACAAACACCGTGCAGCCCAGGGCGGCGGCTTGCTCCAGCGCACTTTCCAAGCTGCTGCAGGCGACGCCGGGCCCATCGACCTGCTCGCGATGCGTGACGACCAGCGTGTGACGACTCGTCAGATCGGGGCCGAAGATCTCGTAACTTTTACGCCCCATCACGATCGTTTGATCGCGGGTCAGTTCGCGAAACTGTTGGTACTCTTCGGGCACGTCCCACGGCATGCCGTCGCCCGCGCCGATGACCCGGTCGGCGGACATCGCGGCAATCAGGACGATCGGCGGTGCGGCGGGCATGGCAAGCGGCTCCTGCATGACGAATGGATGAAATCAGCGCGGCCACGGCAATCAACGGCCGTGGCCAGCCGCACGGACGCGGGCGATCGCCATGTCAACCAAGGCGGCCGCCAACCCGGCGGCCCCGCCGGCATAGCTGGCGTTGTGGATTACGCCCACGCGGGCGAAGGCGGCGCGATCGACGACGCCCTCGGGATACGCGAACGCCGGCAGCGCATCGGGGCCGATGGTCGCCGAGCCGTAAAGCCAGGCCAAGACTCCAAACGCCGCCGCCACGAGGGCCACGACAATGAAACCCCGAACGCAGCGGCGGCGGTATTCGGCCGGATCGCGAAACGCAAACGCGGCGAGCACCACGGGGCCGCCGACCAACGCCCCCATCCACCACGTGGCTTTCCAGCCGACAATCGCAGCGCCCAGCCAATTCCGCTGATCCGGCGGCACGCGGAACTGCAGGACTTTGAAAGCGTGGTAGTCATCGGGCGACAGCCAATAGGTCCGTTGATCATGCAGCACGCCGTACGCCCCGGCGGCGACGCAGGCCACGCACAGCAAGATCGGCATCCAATGAAGTCGCGATATCGACATACGGCCAAGCAGGTTGCCGGAGACAAACTGGCGTCGACCGCGCTGCTTCGGCCGCGCTGCGATCGGAATCAGCCAGCCGGCGCCCCTCGAAACATGAAATAGACGGCGCCGCACATGCACAACCCGGCCCACAGAAAGTCGAGCCGCAACGGCTGTTTCATGTACAACATGGCAAAGGGAATGAAAACAGTCAGCGTGATCGCCTCCTGCAGGATCTTTAATTGCCCGAGTGAAAGCGAGGTATAACCGATGCGATTAGCCGGCACTTGGATCGCGTACTCAAAGAAAGCAACCAGCCAACTGAGAATGGCCGCGACGTACCACGGCTTGCTTCGCGCGTCTTTGAGATGCGCGTACCACGCGAATGTCATGAACACGTTTGACGCCGTCAACATCACGACGGTCAGCATCAGGTGGCGCAAGCTGGCTCTCCACGCAACACGTTAGGTTATCACGGTCTATCGCCGCGGTAGTCTATCGCTGCGTGGTGATCTCGACTAGCGTCGCCCCTTGCTAGCGTTGCTGCTTGGCGAGAATCTTCAGCCACCGCTTCCACGCGTCGGCGCGGGCTTGCTGGTTCGCTTCGGACCCTTGCGGATCTTCGCCGGCGCGCATGAAACCGTGGCCGGCGCCCTTGTAGATGACCGGCTCGTAGGTCTTGCCCGCCGCGGCCAACAGCTTTTTCGATTCCTCGATGGTCGAGTTCACGCGGTTGTCGTTCTCGCCGTAGAAGCCGTACACCGGGCAGGCAATCTTGGCGATCGCGTCCTTGTCGTCCGGCCCCGAGCCATAGAACACGCACGCCGCTGTCAGCTTGGGGTTGTGCGTCGCGTAGCGAAACGACTGGGAGCCGCCCCAGCAGAACCCGGCCACCGACACCGTCCCGTCGCAGGCCGGCAGTTCAGTGACATATTTGGCGGCGGCGTCGAGATCGGCGGCGATCTGCTCGGCCGGCAGTCCCCGAATCGCGCGCCGCACGGCGTCGCCGCTACCCAAGGCGGCCGTCCCGCCGCCATCGGGCGCTGTGCCGCTGAGCAAGTCCGGGGCAATGGCGATGTAGCCCGCCTCGGCCAATTGATCCGTGACGCCGCGCACCCAGTCGGTCAGACCAAAGATCTCGTGGATGACCAACACCGCAGGGGCCTTCTCGGAAACTTCGGGGTAGGCCACAAAGCACTCGATCGTGCGGTCGCCGTGGGTCACCTCGACCCACTCCAGGTGGCGCGGGGTCTGTTCCAAGCGTTTGGCGGCCCAATCCTGGCCCCAGGCCGCGGGAACCAGGGCGGCGAGAACAGCAAGACTGACGGCAATCGTGGCAAGACGGCGCATAGGGGCCTCCTGGTGAGCGGGGCAAAGAAAAGCGGGCGGCAACGGCCCGGCAGCGACTGGCGTCGACTATACCGCGACGACGCCGGCGCCGGTCTCTCCCGGGGAAATCCACGTGGCGGCGGCCGTGTCCTTTCTTACAGAAGTTCCCCAACTCGGCTGGCCTGGCAGCTGGTTTGGAGCATAATTGTTAACACATTAACGATTTCCCGGTTACACGTCGTCGGCCGCGCGAAACGCCGGACTCCTGCTCCGCGCAGCGAGCAACCGCCTCCGCGTGCCCCCCTGCCGCATTTCCCCCGCCGCCCATGCTGGATTACGACTTCGAAAACAGCGTCGGTTTTTGGCTGGTGGGCGCTTATCAGGCGTACATGCGGGCGTTCAACGAGCGGCTGGCCCCCCAGGGGATTACCTTTCGGCAGGCGCAAGTGTTGGCTTGGCTGGCCCAGGCGGGGCCGCTGCCGCAAAACGAGCTGGCCACGCGCATGCTGATCGAACCTGCCAGCCTGGTGGGGGTCCTGGATCGTATGGAGCGCGACGGCTGGATCGAACGGCGCCCCTGCCCTCACGACCGCCGCAAGAAGTTCGTCGCTCCGCTGCCCGCCGCCACCCGCGTGTGGCGCAAGGTGGCTGAGGTCGGCCGACAGATTCGGGCCACCGCCACCTCCGGCATGACGGCCACGGAGGTCGAAACCTTGCGGGACCTGCTGGCTCGCGTGCAGGACAACGTGCAACCCAAACAACTGACGTCGTCGTGACCAAGCGGTTGCGATCGCCGCGCGAAGAGACTCCGAGACGCACCATGATGCTTTCCCCACAGGCCGCGACACGACTTCGCAACACCATCGTCGCTGCGTGCGCGGTCGCGACACTGCTGATTGCCGCCCGGGGCCATGCCCAGGGTCCTCCCGGAGCCCGGCCGCCGGCGCTGGTCGTGGCGTACAAGATCGTCGAGCGGGAAGTCACCGCCGGGCAAACGTTCGTCGGCACGGTGATGCCGCTCAAACGGGCCACCATCGGCAGCGCGGTCGGGGGCCGCGTCGTTGAGTTCCCGCGCAAGGCGGGCGAGCGCGTCGCCGAGGGCGAGAAGCTGGCGCAGTTGCTCACCTCGACAATTGAACTGGAGACCGCCGCGGCCGAGCAGGAACTCAAGCTGCGGCAAGCTCAACTCGCCGAGTTGGAAAACGGCACGCGGCCGGAGGAAATCGAACAACGCCGCGCCGAACGCGACGGCGCCGCGGCCCGCGAGAGCTTCCTCCGCGCCCGTCGCGTTCGCCTGGAGCGCGCTCGCGACTCCTCGCCCGGCACGGTGACCGCGGACCAGATGGAAGAAGCGCGCGCGGGCGAAATCGAAGCCCACGAAGCGTATCTGGCCGCCAAGGCCGCGCTCGAACTGGCCCAAGCCGGTCCGCGCGTCGAGCAGATCGCCCAGGCCCGCGCCCAAATGGCCATGCAGGAAGCGATCGTCCAGCGGCTGCGCGATCAGATCACCAAGCACACGATCATCTCGCGATTCGACGGCTACGTGGTGGCCGAGCACACCGAGATTGGCGCCTGGGTCAACTCCGGCGCCCCGGTGGCGGAAGTGGCGGCGTTGGACGAAGTGGACGTGGAAGTGCAGGTCATCGAGCAAGCGGCCCCCTTCGTGCGGATCGGCGAGGAGGTGCGCGTGGAAGTGCCGGCGCTGCCCGACCGGATCTTTTCGGGCAAAGTCGTTCACGTGGTGCCGCAAGCCGACGTCCGCGCTCGCACCTTCCCGGTGAAAATCCGCGTGACCAACGAAATCACCGACGACGGCCCGCTGCTGAAGGCCGGCATGTACGCGCGGGCGTCGTTGCCCGTGGGCGCCCAGCAGCAGGCGACGATGGCCCCCAAGGACGCCATCGTGCTGGGGACCGGAACGCCCATGGTGTACGTGGTGCAGAAGCCTGCGGCGACGCCGGGCGGCCCGCCGCCCGCTGCCGACGCCCCGCCGGTCGCCATGCCGGTTCCCGTGCAATTGGGCGTCTCGCAAGGCGACTTGATCCAATTGATCGGCCAACTGCAACCGGGGCAAATGGTCGTGGTCGAAGGCAACGAGCGGCTCCGGCCCAATCAACCCGTGCAAGTCACGCGGGTGACAAACGAGAGCAATTGAGAACTGCACTCGAATCACCAGTCACCCATCACAAATCACCAATTATTCCGCACCCATGAATCCCGTCGCCGCAATTGTTCGCAATCCCGTGAAGGTCGCCGTGGGCGTCCTGCTGGTGGCGCTGTTCGGGTTCGTCGCGCTGCTGGAGATGCCGCTGCAGCTGACCCCCGAGGTGCAGACGCCCACGATCACGGTGACCACCCGTTGGCCCGGCGCCAGCCCTCAGGAAATTGAACGCGAGATTGTCATCGAGCAGGAAGAGTGGCTTAAAGCGGTCGAGGGCGCCACGAAACTGACTGCCGAATGCACCGACTCGCAGGGCACGATCATCATCGAGTTCCGCGTCGGCACCGACATGAGCGAGGCGCTGCTGAAGGTCAATAGCCAGCTGCAGCAGGTGCGCGAGTACCCCGAAGACGCCGACCAGCCGGTGATCGTCACCGCAAACTCCTCCAGCCAACCGATCGCGTGGTTCATTCTCAGCGCGAGCCCGCCGGCCGCCGAGCAGATTGATGCATTCCAGGAAAAGTACCCCGAGCTGGCGGAGCAGCTGGCGCCGGTGCGCAGGGCGACGAACATCGGCCTGGCAATGTTGCGTCTGCGCAACCTGGCCGAGGAGGACGCCCGGTTCAACGAGTTGCTGCCGCCGCCCGATCTGGACGTGACCAAGTTACGGCGATTCGCCGAAGACGAAATCGAAGCTCGTTTCGAGCGCGTCGACGGCATTTCCCAGTCCAACGTGATTGGCGGACTGGAAGACGAAATGCAGGTGGTCGTCGATCCCGAGAAGCTGGCCGCGCGGCAAATCACGCTCGACACGGTGCGGCGCGTGTTGCAGAACCAGAACCGCGACACCTCGGCGGGCGATTTCTGGGAGGGCAAACGCCGCTGGGTCGTGCGCGCCCTGGGCGAATTCCGTTCAGTCGATCAGGTCGAGCAGCAGCTGCTGGCCGTGCGCGACGGGGCGCCGGTGTTCATCCGCGACGTTGCCGAGGTCCGGCTGGGCTACAAGAAGCCCACGGGGCTGGTCCGTCGATTCGGCGAGGGCGCCATCGCCGTGAATTGCATTCGGGAAACGGGCGCCAACGTCATCGACGCCATGGCCGGCCTGCGGACCATGTGCGACCAGATCAACAACGACGTGCTCGCGCCGCGCGGGTTGCGGCTCACTCAGGTCTACGACGAAACCGAGTACATCGAATCGTCCGTCAGCCTGGTGCAGCAGAACATTTTCTTCGGCGGCGCGTTGACGATGGCCGTGCTGATGGCGTTTCTGCACTTGGGCGCCAGGACGCTGTTGGCAATTCCGCTGATCATCGGCTTGGGCACCGCGGCCGCTTATATCTCTCCGATGTATTTCGTCGCGTGCCTGGCGGTGATCATCGGCGCCGGTTTCTGGTTCGCCCGCGGATCGCTGGTCGCCGGGCTGGCGATCCCCACCAGTATCATCGGCACGTTCTTGATCCTGGGCATCCTGGGGCGGTCGCTCAACGTGATCAGCCTGGCCGGACTGGCGTTTGCGGTCGGCATGCTGGTGGACAACGCCGTGGTGGTGCTGGAGAACATCTTCCGCCGCTACGACCTGGGAGAGTCGCCCGCCACCGCCGCCGTGAAGGGCACCCAGGAGGTGTTCGGCGCCGTGATCGCCTCGACGCTGACCACGATCGCCGTGTTCTTGCCGGTCGTGTTCGTCAAAGAGCAGGCCGGTCAGTTGTTCCGCGACATTGCGCTGGCCATTGCGGCCGCCGTGGCGCTGTCGCTGGTGGTGTCAGTGACGGTCATTCCCGCGGCCTCGTCGCGATTGCTGCGGGGGACGCGCCGCTCGAAGTCATCCGGCGAGGAGAACAACGGTCAACCCGCGACCGCCGGCGCCGCCAAGGCCCGCGCGGGCCGTTTGGCCGGCCTGATGGAGCGCACCGGCAGCCGCTTCGTCAACCACATTGTGTCGGTGAACGATTGGCTGCAGCGCGGCCTTGTGCGGCGGTTGGCCATCGTTTGCGTGCTGGTCGGCGCCTCGTTGGGGCTGTCGTGGCTGTTGTGGCCGCAGGTCGAGTACCTGCCCAACGGCAACCGCAATCTGGTGATTGGCTTCTTGTTGCCGCCGCCCGGTTACAACACGGACCAACTCGTCGACGTTGGCGAGCGCGTGGAAGAGGGGCTGCGTCCGTACTGGGACGTCGACCCCGACAGCCCCGAGGCCGCCGAGATGGAAGGGCCCATCCTGGCCGACTTCTTCTTCGTGGCCCGCGGCCGCTCGGTGTTCACGGGCCTTCGGGCCTACGACCCCATGCGGGCCGGGGAGCTGGTCAACATCGTCCGCAACGTGGGCATGCAGTTGCCCGGCACGATCGCCATGGCCAAGCAGACTAGCTTGTTTGAGGACGGCCTGACCGCCGGCCGCTCGATCGACATCGAAATCACCGGGCCGGAAATCGAGACGCTGGTCGGCATCGGCGGGCAAATCATGGGGCAGCTCGTCCAGGAAATCCCCGGCGTGCAGCCGTTCCCCAAGCCGAGCCTCGACCTCTCGAACCCCGAGGTGCATGTCACGCCGCGGCTGGTGCAGGCGGCCGAGATGCAAATGAATTCCTCAGACATCGGCTTTGCCGTCAACGCGCTGGTCGACGGCGCGTATGTGAGCGACTACTACCTGGACGGCAAGAAGATCGACCTGACCGTGATGGGCGAGACAAAATACGCCGACCAGACGCACCTGATTGGCGCGGCGCCGCTGGCCACGCCGCTGGGCAACCTGGTGCCGATCAACGCGCTGGCCGACGTCTCACTGGCGAGCGGCCCCGAACAGATCAATCGCCGCGAACGGGTCCGGGCGATCACGATCTCCGCGTCGCCGCCGCCGGAGGTGCCGCTGGAAAACGCCATGCAGACGATCCAGAACAAGATTGTCGGCCCGTTGCGCGAAGCAGGCCAATTGCCGCCGGGGTACCGCATCACGCTCGCCGGCACGGCCGACAAGCTGAGCGAAACATGGCAAGCGCTGCGGGGCAACGTGCTGCTGGCGCTGACCATCACCTATCTGCTGATGGCCGCGCTGTTCGAGTCGTGGCTGTATCCGTTTGTGATCATCCTGACGGTGCCGATGGGCGCGGTGGGCGGCATCCTGGGCTTGCGACTGCTGAACCTGTGGATGCTGCAGCCGTTGGACGTGCTGACGATGTTGGGCTTCGTGGTGCTGATTGGCACGGTGGTGAACAACCCGATTCTGATCGTCCACCAGGCGCTCAACCACATTCGCGAAGACGGCATGACGCCTCGCGAGGCCGTGCTGGAGAGCGTCCGCACCCGCATTCGGCCCATCTTCATGACCACCGCCACCACCGTGCTGGGCCTGTTGCCGCTGGTGCTGTTCCCCGGCGCCGGCAGCGAGTTGTACCGCGGCCTGGGTAGCGTGGTGCTGGGCGGTCTGCTCGCGTCGACGGTGTTCACGCTGGTGCTGGCGCCCACCATGTTCACGCTGATGCTGGACGCCAAGGCCAGCGTGGCGGGCCTCTGGCGACGCAGCGAGGAGCCCGCCGCCGCGCCGGCGCCCCAACCGGTCGCCAAAGAGCCGGAAGTGTTAGCCGACTCGCTCTCCTAGATTCTGCCGCTGCCCCGGGGGTGGGTCAGCCTACAATGGCCCTCAATCAGCGGCGTCGATTGGTTTGCGGGGCAGGATTGGCTCTGGTAATTTGGTGAAATTGCCGGCTTCAAGCCCCCGATGGGACGCGCCGCTCGCCTCGCTGACAGGACTGTTTTCGGGGGTGGTGCGCCGCGGTCGCCGACGCGAAGCCGGTCCCGCACGGCCTTCAGATTGCAGCAGAGCGGGTGATCCGGGAATCCAAGAGCAACGTCCGCGTCTCGCTGGCGGTTCGTGGGGACTGCCACGGCGACTCGATTGGCTTGTGGGGACTGGCGACGCGAGACTGAGACGGATGCACGATGGCCGCATGATTTTGGAACGAGTATCAGGTTGGATCGCCGTCTGCGCGATGGCCGCGGCGACGACCGCGACGCCAGCGACCGCCGACGTGCTGGTCGCCGATCGGCTGACCAACAGCGTCTACCGCTACAGCGCCGCCGGCGAGTTGCTGAACGTCGTGCTGAGCGAAGTCGGCGTGCCGCCCGAAAACCGCTACCTGGATCAACCGACCGGGCTGGCGCTGTCGCCGGACGGGATGCAGATGTACGTGTCCAGTTCTCAGACCAACACGGTTGTGCAGTACGACTACGACGCCACGTTGGGCGTCGCGTCGAACCCCAGCGTGTTTGCCGACGAGCTGGACGGGCTCAGTTTTCCCAGCTCGTTGCTATTCGACCCCGCGGGCGACACGCTCTATGTGTCGAACCTCGGCGGGACCGGCGTGGCGCGTTTCAGCGCGGACGGTTCGAGCGCCGGCGCGCCGCTGGGCGCGTTTGGCAGCGGCGCTTACGAAGAGTTTTCGGGGCTGGCGTGGACACCCTCAGGCGAATTGCTAGTCGGCGGGTTCCTCAACGCGCTGACCGGCGCTGACGGGGCGGTTGGCAAGTCCGACGCGGGCCTCACGACCCTCAGCACCTTCATCGGTCCCGAGGCGTCGTTGACTGGCGCTTCGGGCGTGGCGGTGATCGACGATTTCGTGTACGCCACGGGCATGTTCGCCAGCACGCTGCAGCGGTTCCACCTGTCGGACGGGTCGCCGGATGCCACGTTTGGGGTTTCGGGGCTGGCCTTCCCGCAGGGCATCATGGCGGCGCCGGATGGCAACGGCCTGTTGGTGGGAATCCTGGGGTACGCCGCCGGCAACGGACATATTGCCCACTACGACACCGACGGCAATTTGGTTGGCGACGGCATCTTCGCCGCCCCGGGCGGCGGCGGCTTTAGCGAAGCGACGGTGTTCATCACCACGCCGAACGCGCCGGCGACGCCGGGCGATTTCAACTCCGACGGGTCCGTCAACGCGGCCGACTTGGCCGTCTGGTCGACGAACTTCGGCGACCAGTCGGGCGCCGCGACCGCAGCCATGGGCGACGCCACGGGCGACGGCAACGTCAACGGCGCCGATCTCCTGCTCTGGCAGCAACACGCCGCCAGCGTTGCCCGTTCGATCGCCGCCGCAGCGGGCGTTCCTGAGCCCGACAGCGCGGTGCTCATCGTCGCCGCTCTGTTGGTCGTGTTCAGCCACCGACGCCTCCGTGCGGAGGCGATCTCTTGAATCGTTCACGTGCATTTACGTTGGTCGAGCTGTTGGTCGTGCTGGCGATCATCGGCGTGCTGGTCGGGCTGCTGTTGCCCGCCGTGCAGCAGATGCGCGAGAGCGCTCGGCGGCTGCAGTGCCTGAACCAGCTGAAGCAGCTCGGCACGGCACTGGCCAACCACGAATCGGCGCTGGCCCGCCTGCCGTCAGCGGCCGTGTCGAAAGAGTATCCGGCCGACCCGCAGCACCCGCACAGTTTTTACCGCTGGTCGGCGCTGGCGCAGCTGCTGCCGTATCTCGAGAACAAGAACCTGCAGGACCTGCTGGACCTGTCGGTGCCGATGTACATGCCCGGCGGCGGTTACCCGATCGCGCCGCAAAACCAAGCGGGCGTCTCGCAGGTCGTTTCGCTGTTTCTCTGCCCCAGCGACTTGGGCGAGCCTGTCAAAACGGGGCTCGGGCCGACCAACTACGTCGTGTCAACCGGCTCGGGCAGTGACGGCGGAACGCCGTTCGAGACCGACGGTCTGTTCTACGTGAACTCGCAGATCCGTCACGCGGACATTTCCGACGGATCGTCCAACACGATTGCCTGCTCGGAAAGCCTGCTGGGTTTTGACACCAATCGCGACGCGACCAGCGGCTTCATCGGCGCCACGCCCGAGCGGAACTACAAGTTCCTCCTCAGTTTCGCGGGGCTGCCCACGCTCTCCGACACGCGCTGCGAGAACTCGCGGAGTTTCAACTCCACAGCCGGCGTGGGCAACGACCCGCGCGGGTTCGCCTGGGCCAGCGGCGAATATCGCACTGCTTCTTACAATCACTATTACGGCCCCAACGCGTCCGAGTACGACTGCATCTCGTCGGCCACGACCGATCCGTCGCCGGGGCCGGAGAAACCGATCCTGTATTCCGCCTGGGGCTGGCGGGCCGCACGCAGCGCCCATCCTGGCGGGGTGAACACGACCTGGGCCGACGGCTCCTGCCGATTCGTCCAGAACGACGTGGACCTCGCCGTGTGGCGAAGTTTCAGTACGCGCGACGGGGCCGAAGCGAGCGCCCCCTAATAATGACGTTTTCAACACTCCCAGTTTTTTCGCAACTTTGAGGTGAAGTCTGATGAAGTGCAACCTGGCGCGACTGTTCGTGCTGACATTCGGAGTTCTTTCGCTCGGCGGGTCGGCGACGACGCACGCCGCCCCGACGGTTTACTTTGAGCGGGACGACAACAGCGGTTTTATGACGTCGTATCCCAATTCGCAGGGGCTGTTCGATTCGTTCACCGCGTCGCTGAGCTCGTTCGGCGTCGCGCCCATCGACGACGCAGTTGGCGTTGATCCTGCGCTCGCCTTCGCCGGTTCGGGAATCACCGCCACCGCCACGGGCGTCCTCGCCCAGGCCGCGCCCGGGTTTCAAATCGGCACGCAGGCCTTGCTGGAAATCGAAGCCGCCGGCGGCGGAGACGCCGACACCGTCTTCACCTTCGATCAATACATCACCGCGTTCGGCTTGTACGTGATTCAGGGCGGCGACGGCGCGAACGACAATCTGACCACGTTCCGCCTGACCAACACCGCCGCCAACTCCTCAGTCGACGTGCCGGTTCAGATCGGACCCAATTGGGGCCAGTCGAACGTCTTTTTCCTGGGATTGACCGACACCGACGCGTTCAACCAGGTCCAGATCATCGAGACGCTGGAATCCGACGGCATGTTGTACGACAACATCGTCGCCGGCTTCGCCGTGCCGGAGCCGGCGTCTCTGGCGCTGGCCGCGTTGTGCGGAATCGGCCTGGCGGCCCGAGCCGCGGGCCGACGACGACGTTAACCTGGCACGCGCCGACGCGCCGGCAGAACTACACAACGGCGCCGCTGCGACGGTTTGCAGCGGCGCCGTTGTTCGTATGAATCGGCGTGGCAGGGAGTTTCCCGGACGGCGTGGCCGTCCGGCTGAGGGCCGACGTCGCCGCGCGCCGTCACTCTTCGGTGACGGTCGCTTTTTCGATCTTGTCGCCTTGCTGGATCGAGTCGACGACCTTCTGGCCGTCGTCGAGCACCTTGCCGAACACCGAGTGCTTCCCGTCCAGCCAGGGGCAGGGGATGTGCGTGATGAAAAACTGCGAGCCGTTCGTGTTCGGGCCCGCGTTGGCCATCGACAGGATGCCGGGCGAGTCGTGCTTCAGTTCGGGATCAAACTCGTCCTCGAACGTGTAGCCCGGGCCGCCGGTGCCGTCGCCGCGTGGGCAGCCGCCCTGGATCATGAAATCCTCGATCACGCGGTGGAACGACAGGCCGTCGTAGTAGCCTTCGCCGATGAGCTTTTCGAAGTTGGCGACCGTTTTGGGGGTCTTGTCTTCGTACAGTTCCAGGCGGATGTCGCCCTTGTTGGTTTTGAGGGTCGCGACTTTCATGGTTTCGTCGTGCGTCCTATGGAGAGGGCGGCGTGATGGTCGATTTCGGACCCATCAGCATCGCCGCTGCCCTGGCCCGTGGCAACCCCCTGGGCGCTGCGAATGACCAGGGCCCAATTCTCAATGCCCAATGATAAATGGGGGCCGGAGCCGCCCTTGCTTGGTCATTGGTGCTTGGACATTGGTCATTCGCACGTCACGTGCGCATCGTGTCGTACATCCACGAGGCGACCGGCACGAACGCCAGCAGCGGGGCCCAGGCGGCCAGGGCGGGTTTCATCAGCCCGGCGCCGCCGGCGGCTTGGCAGGCCAGTCCCAGCAGCGAGAAACTGGTCGCCACGACCAGACAGATGCCGATCGACAGAAACACGTTGCGGCCGGACCGCGAAAACATCAGCGGCAACCCCAGCATCAGCAGCATGCCGTCCAACAACGGTTGCACCAGCCGCGCGTGGACGGCCACCCGCACGTCGTCGCCCAGGTCGGTGCTGGGGCGTTTGAGCTCGGTCACCAATTCCCAGGTCGAGGCAAAGTTGCGCCATGCCGTCCCCGTGGCGAGCAGTTCGAACGGCACGTCGCTGACGACAAACACCTCGTCGGGCGCCAGCCAATGGGCGTCGCGGGGGGTGACGATCACGGCCTGATCGTCGATCCGCAGCGACGGTTGGGAGAGCATCGCCTCGGGCGTGTCGACGCCCATCATCAGGTAACCGGCGGGGCGGTCCGGGCGGGCGTCGGCGTACTGCGCTTCGACCGCGGCAATTTGCTGACCGTATCGCGACAGCGCGGCCGGGAGCACGAAGGCCGGGTGCGTGATCTTGCGCTCTGCCACGACGACGCTTTCGCCGCCGATGAGGATGCCGGTGCGGCTGTCGAACCGCGCCTCCAACTCGCGGGCGTTTTCGCCGGCGAGGTCCTTGGTGTCGCGCATCAGCTCGTCGCGAATCTGCGGCACGACCATCTCCCGGTTGGCAACGCCCAGCAGACTCACCACCATGGCCGCGACGATCAGCGGCCGGGCGACGCGCACCTTCGAGATCCCTGCCGCCATAATAGCGGTCAGTTCTTGATGCCGCGCCAGCCACGCCACCGTGAACATGGCCGAGATCATCGCCAGCACGCTGCTGGTGCGGTCGAAAAAGCCCAAGCTTTGATAAGCGTAATACCGCCCCGCCACGCTCCACGCGCTGACGCCCTGCTGCTCGGCAAAGCTGGAGAAGTGGTCCAAATGCCCGAACGCGTCGATGACCACGTACAACCCGGTCAGGCTCAGAAAGCAGATGATAAAGATCTGCACAAACTGCCGGAGCATGTAGCGGTACAGGATGAACATGGCGGCGCACAGCGGTGGCTTCGAAAGAGAGTCGCCGCGGGAGGTTACGGCCCGCCCCGGCCAGGGTCAAGTTCGAAGGCCGCGTGAGTCGGCGCATGGAGAGCGGAGCGATTTGACGGCACACCCGCTCTTCGCCCAGAATCGAATGCTGTCTTTGCTAGCTCCCTGGCATGAAACTTTTAATCGTGGCTCTTGCGCGTCCATCGCGGCTTGGGATTCGGCGCTGGTTACCCGGCGCTGGCGCCGCGGTGCGCGAACTGGTGCTGCCGCCGCGGTGCGCTGCGTGCGATTGTGATTTCACCCCCGAGCCCGGCGGACCGCTGCTGTGCGGCCTGTGCCTGCGTCAGATGCCGCGGTTCTCGGGAGCGGTCTGCACGCGGTGCTTGGCCCCCGTGCCCACCGCCGGCGGACAGACGCTCCCGTGCAGTTGGTGCGGCCAATGGCAACCCAAGTTCGCCCGCGCCCTGGCGGCGGGTCCCTACGAGGGCCTGCTGCGGCAAATGTTGCTGCGCAACAAGGCCGACTCGACCGGCGTCGTGGCCCGCGCCCTGGTCGACCTGGCCTGGCAACGGTGCGGCGAGCAGCTCGCCGATTGGGGCGTCGACGTGGTGGCGGCCCCGCCGATGCACTGGCGTCGCCGCTGGCAGCGGGGGGTGAACGCCCAGGCCGAGTTGGCCGAGGCGGTCGCCCGCCGACTCGGCGTCCCCGCGGCGCCGACCATGCTGCGACTGCGCCGCGAGGTCGCCCCGCAACACGGCCTGTCGCGGCCCGGGCGGCTACGCAATATCCACGGCGAAATGCGCCTGGCCCGCGGCCACCGGCTCGACGCGGCCCACGTGCTGGTGGTCGACGACATCCTGACCAGCGGGGCCACCTGCAGCGAGGCCGCCCGGGTGCTGCTGGCCGCCGGGGCCCGCGAAGCGTCGGTCCTGGTGATCGCCCGCACCTCGCCGGGCTAGACAGGATCCTGTGTGCCACATCTCTGTGAGCCGTGCCGCCGACAAGGCGTGGCGGACGCAATTCCCAGATTCTCGCGGCTCACAGAGCCGCGGCACGCGCGACCGATTGCGTGAAGATTTACCGCCGCAGGGCAAGAATCGTGGGAGACTGGGCGAACCACTGGCAGATTGATCAATCCGGGCAGTTTCTCTCTCTTGTGCGGTTTCGCGGGATTCGCAGAATAGTCGGACATGGAATTCGTCGATCCGCAGCCGCCGCAGAAACGCCCCCTCGACCCGTTCCGGCGGGCCGTGGTCCGCGGCCTGGGCGTGTTGCTGCCGCCGCTGCTCACGGTCGTCATCCTGGTGTGGATTGGCAACACGGTGGCCAACTATCTGTTGGACCCCATGGAGGCCGCCGTCCGCCGGGTATTGATCAGGCACTACGAAAACCAGGTCGTGCCCATCAATCGCGAGCCCGAAGGAACGCCTGCCCCCGGCGTGTTCGTGTTCAGCGGCGAAAGTGGCGAAACGTACCGTCGCATCGGCAACGACGGCTACGTGCCGTCGCGAATCTACGACGACGCGACCAATTACCTCGATTCTAATCGGCTGCCCGACACGACCGCGGCGTTCCACCGCGCGTACGTCGACCGCAAGTTCCTGGCGTGGTACATCGTCGTTCCGATTTTCTCGCTGCTGTTCATTCTGCTGCTGTACTTCCTGGGCAAGTTCCTCGCGGCCGGGGTGGGGCGGTTCTTCTGGATGCAGTTCGAGCGGGTCATTCACCGCCTGCCGGTCGTGCGCAACGTGTACTCGTCGGTCAAACAGGTGACCGACTTCATGTTCAGCGAGCGGGAGATCGAGTACACGCGCGTCGTGGCGATCGAGTACCCGCGCAAAGGAATCTGGTCGCTGGCGATGGTCACCGGCGAAAGCATGCTCGACATCGCCTGCGCCGCCAACGAGCCGGTCGTGTCGCTGCTGGTGCCCACGTCGCCGATGCCGTTCACGGGATTCACGATCACGGTCCGCAAGAGCGAAATCCTGGATCTGAACATCACCATCGACCAGGCGTTTCAGTTCATCGTCAGTTGCGGCGTGGTGGTGCCGCCGCACCAGCTCAGCGCGGCCTTGGCCGAACGGCAAAAGGGTTCGCTGCCGCCGTCCGACATGTGACCGCGGCGTCGACTCGCGGCCTGCTGCCCATGTTCCCCCCTGCGGATTGCGACGCTCAGCCGTTCGCCGCCGCATTGCTTGTTTTGTGAATCGCCATGCCGTCTGACCGCACGCTTCGCATCGGCACCCGCGCCAGTCGACTGGCCCGCTGGCAAGCGGATTGGGTCGCTGCGCAGTTGACCGAGCGCGGCCACGCCGTCGCAATCGTGGAGATCACCACGCAGGGCGACCGCGAGCAGCGCGGGCCCGTCACCGCGATCGGCGGCACGGGCGTGTTCACCAAGGAAGTGCAGAGCGCCGTGCTCGCGGGCGAAGCGGACATCGCCGTGCATAGCCTGAAGGACTTGCCCACCGGGCAAACAGCGGGGCTCACGCTGGCCGCCACGCCGCCGCGCGAGGAGCCGGTCGACGCGCTCGTTGGCGTCCCGCTGGACGAATTGCCCGCCGCAGCGCGGATTGGCACCGGCAGTCAGCGGCGGCGGGCGCAGCTCAAAGCGCTGCGGCCCGATCTGCAGGTGGCCGGCATTCGGGGCAACGTCGACACGCGACTGGCCAAGCGCGACGCGGGCGAGTTCGACGCCATTGTGTTGGCCGCCGCGGGCCTGCGCCGGCTCGGCTGGGGCGACCGGATTGCCGAACTGCTCGCCCCGCCGCGGATGCTCCCCGCGCCGGGGCAGGGCTCGCTGGGCATTGAATGCCGCGCCGACGACGACGCGGTCATCGCCGCGTTGGCCGCGTTGGACGACCTGCCCACGCGGCTGGGCGTGACCGCCGAACGGGCGTTTCTGGCCGAGCTGCACGGCGGCTGCTCGGCGCCCGTCGCCGCGTGGGGCCGGGTGGCCGACGGCGCGCTGCAGCTGGACGGCCTGGTGGCCGAGCTGAGCGGCGCCACGGTATTACGCGGTGAACGAAGTGTCACGCTGAGCGACGGCTCGCCCCGTCCCGACCAAGTCGCCGCCGCGGTGCAACTGGGCGCCGACCTGGCCGCCGAGCTACTCGCCCGAGGCGCCGCCGCGATCGTTGAGGCGGCGCGTGCTGAATCAAACGGTTCGTAATCCGAAAAATGCGAGCGGGCGCGCTGCCTGGACAATGGGAATTCCAGTCGATTCCTGAATGGAATCAAGAGACCAGCCCATGGTTGGCCGCGCAAGCGGCCTACCATGGGGCGCGGGCGCTAACCAGATCGCTTCCCTGGAGGGGAAGAAGCTGCGGCCCCTTCAGGGTCGACGAGATTCTGCATGTCACGCAACCCGGGGTAGCCGCGAAACGCGACAACCCCGGGCTGGAATCTGCAACGCCTTCGGCGTGCTCCGGCGGGTTAGTTCAATATGCACCCAAGCCACTTGCTGGCACTCACTGGCTCGGCTCTGGCGGTCGCCTACGTCGCGGCGATCGCCGGCGCCGTCGTTGTCGTGCTCGGCGGTCTCCGCTGGCGCTGGCCTGCGCACTTCGCCAACCTGCTGACGCTGCTGTTCTTTCCGCCGGCGGCTTTCTTCTGCGCGCAAGCAACGATCGTCGCGGAATCGACATCAGCAGTGCTGCTCGCCGCCGCCGGCGCGTTCTTGTTCGCCTCCGGCGTGCGTCGCATCCGACTCGCCCGTCGCTTAGGGGAGGACGGCCCTGACCACCAATTTCAGATGTTTGACCTGCTGGTGTTCGCCACGGCGCTCGCGATCCCGCTGGGAATGCGCGCCGTGCTGCTCAGATAGCGCGGCGCCCTCACACGCCCACCCGCGGCGTGTTCGCCGCGACGAACTCCGTGTGTCGGGCCAGCCAGCCGCGCACGCGCTCAATGGCGTTGCTGCCCGCGGGGACTTCGCCCTCCAGTTCGTACGCGCCCTCGGCCAGTGCGTGCCGGAAATGCGACAACCGCGCCGTCATGTCATCCAGCAACTGCACCCGCTCTTGCGGCGACAGGTCGCGACTCGCCAGGGTGCTACTCGTGGCGGTCCGCTCGCGTTGCATGGCAATCAGCTCGCCCCCCTCGGCTTTGATCAACTGGCCGTTGACGAACGCCCGCCGCAACTCGCCGCGCGGATTGAACTGATACACCGGGTCTTCGCCGAAGTAAAAACTGATCGCGTCGCCGCGGAAGCCGCAGAACACAGGCTCGGCGTCCACGGGCAGGGCCAGGCGGACCTGCACGCGGGGCGAGATGTTGCGGGCGTCGCGCAACAGGTCTTCACGGGGATGTTCTTCGCGTGCCATCGAGATACCCAAGGAGTGAGTGACGGCAAGATTCGACCCATCGAGCCTACCGCGCCGCACTCACGCAATCCAGGCCGCCGGGTCCAACGGCAGGTCGGAGCAGGTCCCTGCGCTGCCTTCGACGCATTGCATGAAATCGTCCCGAACCGCGAAAAACGCATCGATAATGTCAGGATCCCACTGGCTGCCGGCGCCGTCGAGAAAGATCTCGTCAACCTTATGCAGCGGCATGCCCGGCCGGTAGGGGCGGTCGCTGGTCATCGCGTCGAACGCGTCGGCCACCGCCACGATGCGGGCCGCCAGCGGCGTGTCGGAACCCTTCAGATTGTGCGGGTACCCGCCGCCGTTCCACGCTTCGTGGTGGTGCATCACGATCGGGAGCACCTTTTCCAACTGGCTGATGCCCTTGAGGATCTGGCAGCCAAACTGCGGATGCAGTTTGATGTGCTCGAACTCGTCGCTGGTCAGCCGGCCCGGCTTGTTCAGCACCTGATCGTCGATGCCGATCTTGCCGATGTCGTGCAGCAGCCCGCCGACGTACAGCGTGTTGATCTCGCGCTGCGACATGCCCATGTGCTCGGCCAGTCGCACGCTGAGCCGCGCGACCCGATCGCTGTGGCCGGAGGTGTAGCGGTCTTTGGCGTCAATGGCCGAGGTAAGCGCGTGCACCGAGCTGCCGAACAGCTCGGCCTGGCTGCGGAACAATCGCGAATTGCTGGCGTGGATCGACAGGATCGAGGCGATGCTCTCCAGCAGTTGCACTTCGACGGTGCCGAACTCGCCCAGGCCGTCGGCGCTGCCCCGATGGTTGATCGCCACCAACCACGCCATGATCGTGTCGCCGTTGACCACGGGCACGGACGCCAGCTCGCGCACGACGGGGGTCCGCCAGGTCGCTAGCGACGTCTCGCGGCGGTTCAGCGCCAGCGCGTGATGCCCCTTGCGCGGCTGCAAATCGCGAATCAGCTCAATCAGTTTGCCATCCGTCAGCGGATTGTGGCCGTGGACCATCACGTCGACCGGCTCGCCATCGCTGGCGGCCACGAGCGCGAGCGCCTCGGCCGGGATGGCTTCGCCCAACGACCGCAGCGTTTCCTGCCACAGTTCCGCTTCACTGTCGGCCACGTGCAGCCGCCGCATCATGCAGTGCAGCAGGTCGAGTTCCACGTACGTGTCGCGGGCATGGGCGACCGCCTCGCTCGCTTCGGCAGACAGCCGCGCGATCGTGCGTCGCTGCGCCAGCCGCTCGTGCGTCGCCTCGGCCAGTCGCAACAATATCTGCGGGCAATGCGGTCGACGATCGCGCGCCCACCGCAGGGCGCGGCCGGCATCGACCCCCAGCACGCGAGCCGCCGACGCGATGTCGGCTTCCTCCGCCACAGGCATCGTCACAAACGTCGCCACGGCCACCAATTGGGCGTAGTCGACGACTCCCGCCAGCGGGATCGCCAGCAGGCACAGGGGGGCTTCGTCCTCGACGATCTCGGGACGCGCCCGTCGGGCCACTTCGTCCAACAACGCCAACCGCTGGTCGATGTCCACCGGCAGCGACCCGCCGGCCGCGTAGACCGTCTCGCCGCTCTCGGTGTCGATGATCGAGAACGGCTGCCCGAACGCCTCCTCCATCTGGTGCAGACTAGGCCGCAATTCGCGGATCGCCGGCGTCGCGGAATGATGCAGGACCGCCGGCGCGCTGCCGCACGCGACGGTCGCTTCCTCCGGCGGTTCGGTGGCAATCAGACTACTCAAGGCAGGCATCAACGACGGTGCAGGCGGGGCAGGCAAGTCACGCAGCGCGCGAGCCGAAGCTTGGCGCACAACGTTGCACCACAACTCTATGTAATCCGGGCAGGGGATAACGCCTACAGCCCTGGCCGTGGGGGTAACTTCGCGCGGAATCTCGCCGCGCATGCCGGTCGAGCCGGTCGTAGCGATTGACGAATTAACCGTCGTGCCGCCGCTGGCGATAGCGGCGGCTGGCCCGTTTCAGAATGGCCTGCTCTTCCTCGCTGAGCTGCTCGAAAGTCGTCGCGCTGAGCCGCGACAGAATCGCGTCGACCTCGGCGTCTTCCACGTCTTCCCGCTCGCGACGCTTGCGGTCCAGCGCATCCTGCTGCCGCTGTTGGATGTGCTCGACCAGCACGACCTGCTCGTCTTCCTGCTCGGCCGAGTGGACCAGCCAGAGCGCCTCCTCGGCCTCCAACTGCTCGATGTCCACCCCCACGTCGTAACGCCGCTGGCGACTCAGGCGGTTGCCGCCGTACAACAAGACAATGGCCAGCACGCTTAACGGGAACCACGCGGGAATCCACTCGCCGACGAATTGCTGCTGCAGCACAATGGCCAGCAACGCGGCCAGCGCCGACGCGCCCAATGCAATGTGCGCGGTCGCCGCGGTCGCGCTGGTCCGCCCGGCCAACGGCCACAACAGGCTCCGCAACAACTCGGCCCCGTCCAGCGGCGGCGCCGGCAACAGACTGACGCACAGCAGCCAGGCGTTGATCCACACGAACAATTGCAGCATGTGGTGCAGGTTCGACGTGCTGTCGATAAACTGCGGCGCGAACAGACTCAGCAGCCCCAGGATCTCCGTGTCGCCAGCGGCGGCCAAAGCGCACGCGGCGGCCACGATGAGCGACAGGTAAGCGGCGGGACCGGCCAAGGCGGCCACGAGGTGGGCCGGCGGATCGGGCGGCAACTGCGGTTGGGTCAATCCGCCGGTGGGCGCCAGCACGACCAGGTGGGTCCGCCCGCCGACGCGCGTCGCCGCGACCAGCCGCACCAACTCGTGCACCGCTGCGCTCACCAGCAGCACCATCGACGCCATCAGACCCGTGCCGGGCGAGTAGGCGTCGGTCACGTTGCCGTACAACAGCACCGCCAGCGCCAGCAGCGGGAAGTGAATGTGCAAACGCACCTCGCATCCCTGCCACCGGCCCAGGCTCAAGCTCCAACTGCCGGACGCAGTGCCGTTCATGGCGTGACCGCACGAGAATGTCGCAAGAAACAAGCCCCCGCACCGGCGCTCGGTACGACCCCCGGGCCGATCGCAAGGCGAATAGACGCTTGCCGCCTAACGCTTTATCGTATCACTGCCTGAAAAGCGAGGCAAACCGAGCTCGTGTCCCGGATTACAGAATCGCTCCCGGCGACGTGAATCTGGGCAATTCTGCCGCCTGCAACGGGGGAACCCGCAACGCCATGCCCGCTCCCGACGAACAACTGCTGTTGGAAACCTCCCGCTTCCGCGTGGTCGAGCGCGTGCAGCAGGCGCCCGCCGGGCCGCGGACGCGGCAGGTCGTCGTCCACCCCGGGTCGGTGGTCATCCTGCCGCTGCTGGACGACGGCCGGGTGTGCCTGATCCGCAACGAACGCATCGCCGTGGGCCGCACGCTGATCGAGTTGCCCGCGGGCACGCTCGACCACGACGAACCGCCCGCCGCCACCGCCCGCCGCGAGTTGCAGGAGGAGACCGGCTACTCGGCGACCGAGTGGCAGGAGCTGACCCAGTTCTTCGCCGCCCCCGGTATCCTGAGCGAACGGATGCACGTGTTCGTCGCGGAGCGCCTGATCCCCGGCGCCACCGCCCGCGAGCCGGGCGAGAACATTACGAATCTGGAAGTCCCCTGGGACGAAGCCCTGGCGATGATCGACCGCGGCGAAATCGAAGACGCCAAAACGATCGCCACGCTGTTGCTGTGGGACCGCCGGCAACGTGGTCGACTTTCTCCGAAAGTCGACCAAAGCCGGTAAGCGAACGTTGCACCGCGAGTTGCTCTCTAACCGCATTGGTCGATTCTCGGAGAGAATCGACCACGCCGACCCGCGATAGTCCCCGTCCCGCACCGCAGCGAGGGGCCAGGAGAGGGGGGGCGGAAGCACCGACAGCGTCGCAACGCCGCGTGCGAGCCCGCACGTGTGCGCTGCCGGGTCGCGCAGGCGTTTCAAGCCTGCGCAGTTTTATGTCGCGCGTGTTCCGCTGTCTGGCTTGCCCAGCAGTGGAGCCCGGGCACCCGCTTCACACTGCTAGGCGAGCTAGCCGTGGCACCCGGCGTCGGCGTTTCGCGCCGATCCAGCTAACTTAGCTTGGCTCAGTTGCCGCCCGCCTGAGCAGGCTCCAAGCTGGCAACACCATCCTAATCGCGGGCGTTGCCGGTCAATTGCAGCCGGTGGTTAGGCCACCTCAGCTACTCGCCCACATACTGCACACCAGAGATATTCGCCATTCTCATCTCGCAGTTGTGATGCAAAGCCTGAGCGGTGACAATTTGGGCAATCGAGTTCTCGGAGTTCAGCGGCTTGGTAGTGACACGATCCGCATGCCCACTGAGTCAAATCAGAGACTTCTTCATCGACGAACCAAGTGAAGTTCTTAACGCCGCACTTTGGACAGGGATGTACAGCCATTTAGGCAGCCTAACTTGCTATTAGACAGGAGCTTCTTCAGTAAGCACTGCATCTTGAGGGAGGCCTTCAGAAAGCAGAGTGCCAGTCTAACGCGTAGCCCCAAGTCGTCTCCATCTTGGTGCGACACCTGCATAGGCTTCATCGTCCTGCGTGTTTTTGCGCCAGTATTACGCGCCGCCATTCCGCAGCGGGTTGCGATACAACACCCGCTCCAACTCCTCGCGCGAGCCCCAGTCGGCGCAGCGTTCCCAGTGCCAGCGGCGGCCCGTGGGGATCAGCGACTCGTCGTACGGCCAGGGGGTGAACGGCTGGTAGCCCAGCGCGGCGGTTAGGCGCGACGAGTCCATCGTCACGTTGCCGGCCCGCGGGGGAATCGGGCCCGCTTCGATTCGATGGCAGCCATGCAGGAGCTCGGGCTCGTAGCCGCCGACGCGGTTGACGATCTGCGCGATTTGGTACAGCGACAGCCGCCGCGGCCCGCCGGCGTGATACAGTCCCGCCAGGTCGCTCGCCAGTACCCGCTCCAGCAGCGGATTCATGCAGTCGGTGTACGTGGGCGTGCGGACCTCGTCGTAATACAGCGTGGCCGGCCGGCCCGCGGCGAATCGCGATTGGATCCAATCGATCGCGCCCGCGTGGCCGTTGAAGCTCACCCCCATCGGCAGCGAGATCCGCAGCTGGCACGCCCGCGGCAGAAAGTCGTGCAGAATGTGCTCGGCCGCGACCATCGTTTTGCCGTACACGGTCACGGGGTCAGTGGGGTCGTCCTCGACGTAGCCGCCCCAGTCGGAGTCAAAGCCATCCCGGCCCGCGTAGACCAAATCAATCGACAGATGCACCAGCCGCACGTCGCGCTCGGCGATGATCGACGCCAGGTTGATCAGGCCTTCCACGTTGGTGCGATGCGCCAGCCGCGGGTCCAGCTCGCACGCCCGCAGCGCGCAGTTGCCGGCACAGTTCAGCACCGAGCGAAAATGCCGCTTGTCAAACAGCCGCAGCAGCTCGTCGCGGTCCTCGGCATTGCAGGCCACGACCCCCGGGCCGCGCAGCCGCCAGTTGTCGACCTGCCGAATGCCGACGACCTGCCCGGGGTACTTGTTTGAGAAGTACGCCAGCGCATTGTACCCCGCCACGCCGGCCACCCCGGTGATCAACAGCGGCAGCGGGGGAGATTCGTGCATGACGGAGTGATACGGAACAGAAAAGTCGGCGGCGGCCAATGGGGTCCCTGCGTGCCACGGCTCTGTGAGCCGTGCGGCTTGCCATCGTAACTCGTGATTCGCACGGCTCACAGAGCCGTGGCACGCGAATACGTTGGCCAGGGTAGCACAGGTTCTCGAACCTGTGCGGCGAAGCCGCAAGAGGCACCATCGTTAGCGTTGCAGACAAATGGCGATCGAGCCATTCCCAAACGCCTCTTGCCGCCTGCGGCGGTCCAGGTTTGAGAACCTGGAGGACCCGGTCGCGAATCGCGCGGCGCGGCGGTTCGCACGGCTCACAGAGCCGTGGCACGCCATATGTACTTCTACCCGCGATAGTCCTCGTGGCACGCCGCACACGCCTGTCCGACTTGGCCCGCGGCGGCGCGGGCCGCTTCGTAGTTGCGCTCTTCCGCCGCGTGATTGAGCGCCCCCGCGGCATCCTGCAATCGCTGCGCAAACGCCGCGTACTGGTCGTCATCGGCGAAATCAAAACCCTCGCGCTGGATCACCTCGGCCAACATCGCCAACAGTTGCGCTTCGCGCTGCACGTCGAGTTCCGCGCGGCGGAACGTCCGCTCGCTGGCGACCGCCGGGTCGACGCGTTCCTCGAGCGCCGTTTCCATCCGCTGCATCAGCAGCGACAGGCTGACCAGTTCGCCCCACGCCGGCGGCTGCTCGGCGGCGTCCGGCGCGGCAACGCTCTGCCCCCGCATCAGATCCTCCAAGTCATACCGCCGCTGTTGAGCGAGGGCCAAACTGTCGTCGGTCGCCGCCTGGCACGCGGCCGCGGCGCGGGCGAACTGGTCGCGCAGCGCGGCCGCGTTGTCGGCGAACCGCGTCTCGCCGTCGTACTGGGCCGCCACGGCAAACAGCACGGCCAGCAGGCCAAAGTCGCGGCGACATTGCTGGAAGCCGCCGCTACGGAACTTGCCCGCATTGGCCAGCGGGGCCTGCAGGCCGTTGGCGATCCGTTTGACTTCGTCGGCGAGCGTCTGACCGCTCACCAATCTGGACCAGGCAAAGCGCTCGCCGTCGCCAGCGGCGCTCGCAGCAGCAGGCGCGCCGTCGCCTGCCGCCACAGCCGCCCCGCGCCCCGGCCGCTCGCCGAGGAGCTGCTCTCGGGCGTCGACGAAAAACACGCTTTCAACATCCGGCGGAAACGCGGGCCGCGCAGCGCGCCGCGGCGGCTCGCCTTCGTCGGCCGCCCACGCCACGCCAGCCGCCAGCAACAACATCGCCGTCACGAAATTGCGAGAGTACTGCATCACGTCACCAGGAAACTCAAAAGCCACAATCCGCCCGAATTATTCGCGACGCCGCCGCCCACCACAACGGCTGTCGCTCTGCTGTAGCGATACCTCCTGCTTCCCACAGGGGCCTGGCCAGAGCCAGCACACTGCAGATTCGGATTGTGCCACTGCTGGCTAGCCCAGCAGTGGGCGCCGTGTACCCGGTTCGCACTGCTGGGCCAGCCAGCAGTGGCACGCCCAAACCAGCATCACAACCCAGCGTCGGCCAACCCTAGCACCACCGCCCGAGGATCGGTTACCTTAACAAGCGCCGGCCGCCGCACCGCGCACGCAACCCGCCCCGCCTGCCCGCCCGCATTGCCCCCTCGCAGGAATTATGTCCATGGATACGTCCGCCCTGGTCGCCGCCGTCAAGCAAGCCGCCGCCGACGGCAAAATCTCCGACACCGCCGTGCCCAACCTCCAAGCGTGGCTGACCGAGCCCCGCTACGCCGACTACGCCGCCGAAGTGGCCGAGCACATCCAGCAGGGCAAGTGGCAGATCCTGGACGACGTGTTCTGGACGATCATCCCGTTTGGCACGGGCGGCCGCCGCGGGCGGATGTACCCGGTGGGCAGCAACGCGATCAACGACCGCACGATCGGCGAGAGCGCCCAGGGCCTGGCCGCATACGTCAAATCGCAGGCCGGCGAATCGGCCGAACTGTCGTGCGCGTTGGCGTACGACACCCGGCATCGCAGCGAACACTTCGCCAAGCTGTGCGCCGAAATCATGGTCGCCAACGGCTTCCGCGTCTTTTTCCTGCAAGGCTACCGCAGCACGCCGGAGCTGTCGTTCTGCGTCCGCTTCAAAGAGTGCAGCTGCGGCATCATGGTCACCGCCAGCCACAACCCGCCCAGCGACAATGCCGTCAAGGCGTACTGGTCCACCGGCGGCCAGTTGCTGCCGCCGCATGACAAAGGGGTCATCGACCGCGTGATGTCGGTCGAAACGATCGAGCGCGCCAACTTCGACGAAGCGCTGGCCAACGGCCGCATCGTCATCTGCCAGGACGAAGTCGACGCGGCGTACGTGGCGGCCGTCGCCTCGCTGGCCGACGACGGGCCGCGCGACCTGAAGGTGCTCTACTCGCCGCTGCACGGCGTGGGCGCCAGCGCGGTCTGCCCGGTGCTTGAGCGGGTCGGATTCAACGACGTGGAGGTTTTCTCGCTGCACAAAGAACCCGACGGCGACTTCCCCAACGTCCCCGGGCACGTCTCCAACCCCGAAAACCCCAAGGTGTTTGATTCCATCATCAAACACGCCCAGCATCACGGTTTTGACGTCTGCGTGGCGACCGACCCCGACTGCGACCGCATCGGCACCGCCGCGCCGCTCACGACCGACGAGGGCGCCGCGTGGCACACGCTCACCGGCAACCAGATCGGCGCGTTGATCGCCGACTACATGCTGGAAGCGCGCAAGGACGCCGGCACGCTCTCGCCGGACAACTTCATCATCATCACGCTGGTCACCACGCAACTGACCCGCCGCATCGGCGACAGCTACGGCGTCAAAACCTTCGGCGACCTGCTGGTCGGGTTCAAGTGGATCGCGGGGGTGATCGACGACGAGGGGCCCGACAACTTTGTCTACGGCACCGAAGAATCGCACGGCTACCTGGCCGGCCTGCACGCCCGCGACAAGGACGGCGGCGTCGCGGCGCTGCTCTTGTGCGAGTTGGCCGCCAAGCTGAAATCGCAGGGCAAGACGCTGCACGAAAAGCTCGACGACCTGTTCTGGCAACACGGCTGCCACGCCGAGCGGACCGTCAGCGTGCAAATGCCCGGCAGCGAAGGCATGGCCCGCATGCAGGAAGTCATGGCCAGCTTCCGCGCCGCGCCGCCGACCGAGCTGGCCGGCAGCGGCGTCGCGCAAATCCGCGACTACCTCAGTAACACCGTCACAAAAACGGGCGGCAGCCCCGAACCGTTGGCCGGCCCCACCGGCGACCTGGTCATCCTCGACCTGGCGGCCACGGGCAACTATGTGGCCATCCGCCCCAGCGGCACCGAGCCGAAGATCAAGCTATACATGTTCACCTACGAACCGCCGGAGCAACTGCACGATCTGGACGAAGCCAAAGCGGCGCTGGAAAAGCGGCTTGATGCGATGGAAGCAGACCTGCGAAAGTTCGCGGGGGTGTGAAGAGAAGCTGTCGGCGGTCAGCGATCAGCTTCATGCACGACGTGCCAGACGTGGCACGTCGTGGCTGGAGTCGCATTCGCTGGCAGTCCAGATTGGAATTGCTATTTCGGCAACACGTTGCGACGAGCAAGCCGCAGCACGCCAATAACACGCTTGCTGGCTCGGGAACGGACGACAGGGTCGCGATCCATGCCTCGTAATTGCCTGATGGATTCGTGCCATAACCGACAATGGTACGACCATCAGCCGACACGTCGTAGGCGCTGATCAGACGCCAACCTGCGAGATCGACGCCGCCTTTCGCGAGTTCGACGGCTACGGAACGCATTCCGCCGTCAGCGCTCCAAATGAACGCCTCGTTGTCGCTGGGGGTATTGCCAGTACCCACAACAATCGTTCCGTCGGCGGAAACTGCCCTTGCTTCACTTGAGAAGCCGCCGCCGGGGAGATCACCCAGCCCGGTCATGCCGCCGTCAGCGGTCCAGGCAAATGCCTCGTAGCCACTATCGGAAAAACCTCGACCCACGATGGTCAAACCATCCGCTGACACGCCATAAGCATAACTTCCAACGAATGAGAAGAGTCCGGAAGCTTCGCCGGGGAGATCACCCAGGCCGACCATACCGCTCCCGGCGGTCCAGGCGAACGCCTCGTATTCGTCGTTCATGGAGTTGCTGTACCCCGCAATGGTCAACCCGTCAGCCGATGCGGCATTGGCCACGCTGTAGAAACCGGCATTCCCGGGAAGCTGCCCGAGTCCGGCCATGCCGCCTGCAGCAGTCCAGGCGAATGCTTCGTAGCCGTTAGCGGATTGGCTTTGCCCCACGACTGTCAGCCCGTCTGCAGAGACCCCATTCGCTTCACTGTTGAAGTTTCCACCGGGTAAATCCCCAAGTCCAATCATCCCGCTCGCTGCGGTCCAGCGAAACGCTTGCTGGCCCTCGGAGGAAACACTTGCCCCCACGACCGTCGAGCCGTCGGCTGAAATCCCACTTGCTAAGCTTAAGAATTCACCGCCAGGCAAGTCTCCGAGGCCAATCATCCCGCCATCGGCAGTCCAAACAAAGGCTTCGGAGCCGTTGTCGGATTGGCTCTGTCCCACGACTGTCAATCCGTCTGCTGATACGCTGTAGGCATAGCTCGCTGAGAGACCTCCAGGAAGGTCTCCCAGCGGAGTGAAACTCGCCATGGATGCAAGTGCAGCCGGCGTACCTGACAAAAGGAAAACGATTACAACGGGGACGATAGGTCGCATGATTCCTGGCTCGATTTATTGAGACCGCAATACCAATTGGGACAAAGCAAATCCCAGTATTCACTGCAGCAAAGCGAAGAGCAAGGGAACGTATCCAATTCGCCAGCTGAGCCTATGAGAGGAGGCGAAGCCGTGTAGGCAGTTTTTCGAACTCGTGGTGAACGAAGGGGAACGATTGTTCCCTGGCTTCCAAAGAAGGTGCGTGCTTCTGCCTTGCAATCCGTCGGCGTCGACCTCCACCGGGAGACTTTCAGCCTGTGCGTCGTAAGCCAAGCGCCCGGTTGTGTGCCACTGGCGTGTCGCCAGTGCGAGCCTGCCGGAAAACCCTGCGAACCAATTCCACTGGCGGCACGCCAGTGGCACTCTTGTTCTCACATTCCTCCCTGCACTAGCGGGAAGCTCTCCATCCAAACTCACTCGGCAGCCGCGAGAGCGGCGGCAGTTGTGGATCCTGAACCTCACCGTCCGCGGCATACCAGGCGGCGCTGGACCAGAACCAGTCGATCGGCTGGCGGCACAGCCTCCGCCGAACCGGGTTGGCGTGGATGTAGTCGATGGACGCTAGAATGGCTTCCTCGCTCCGCAGATTGCGATCGTACCCCGGGCCTTCCTGCCAGAACCGGAACGCCGTCTTGCCCGGGCGTTCGCGGACAGTCAGCTTCGCCAGCAACGGGCTGTCGCTCTGCAATAGCACGCTTTTGACGGCCGCCGAGACCGGCCGCTTGATCATTGCCAAGAACCGATCGAATGCCGGCTCTTCGCCCGTAGGCAATGTCAGCAAATGGACATGCTCGGGCATGAACACGAATGCGACGAGCTGAAAATCAAACCGCTCGCAAGCTCGCCCGATTGCGTCGGACAAAGCGGCTCGCCACGTGTCGTTGGTCAACAATGGCAGTCGGCGGTAGCACGAGAAGGTGAACTCGTGAAGATCGCCCCGCTGGTGCAAGTGCTTCACACGTTTGCGATGCTCGCCCATCCCCGGGACAATATCAGGACGGAAGGCATGAAGCAACTTTCTCGGTGCATGCCCGCAGTGACTCGGGGGACAGTCCGGCCCCCAAATGTGTGCCACTGGCGTGTCGCCAGTGCGAACTGACGGCAGACTTCGCCCTGAAAATCCACTGGCGACACGCCAGTGGCACACAACTGGTGACAGCTCGTCATCGGGCACCCCTAGCGTCAGTTCGCACGACAGCCAGAATGAAGTCTTGAGGCTGGCAAATTTCCTCCTATCTATTTTCCGCTGCCTCGCTTCGCTCTTCCCATCGCAGGTGGATCACCAAATTGATGCACAACAAGAACATGCGAGCCAATTTCGCATCGCTCCGCGCGCTACTACTCGCCGTTGCCGTCGGGGCAGTCCCAGCCCGCGCCGCCGACGCGCCCCCGCCCAACATCATCCACATCATCGTCGACGATCTCGGGTGGAACGACGTGGGGTTTCACGGCAGCGAGATCAGGACGCCGGCGATCGATCGGCTGGCCGGCGAGTCGGTCGTGCTCGACCGGTTTTACGTCGCCCCCATCTGTTCGCCCACGCGGGCCGGGGTGCTGACGGGGCGGTATCCGTTTCGCTTTGGCATTTGGGGCGGAGTGGTCTCGCCTTTGGAGCGGCATGGCATGCCGCCGGCAGAGCAGACCGCGCCCGAGCTGCTCGCGGCGGCCGGCTACCAACACCGGGCGCTGCTGGGCAAGTGGCATCTGGGGCTGGCCTCGACGATGTTCCACCCGCTGCGGCACGGATTCACCCAGTTCTACGGCCACTACAACGGCGCCATCGATTACTTCCGCCGCGAGCGGTTCGGCCAGCTCGACTGGCATCGCGACTACGACAGTGCGCAAGAAGACGGCTACTCGACCGACCTGTTGGGGGCGGCGGCTGCGGAGTTCATCGACGCCCGCGCGGGCGAGTCGCCGTTTTATCTGGTGGTCGCGTTCAACGCACCGCACTCGCCGCTGCAGGCGACCCGGGCAGCGCTCGACCGCAGCGGGTTCGACCCGGCCGGCCCCCGGGCGCCCAACAAGGATCGCGGAGTCGCCCAGCGCGAGCACGCCCCCAACTACGGCCGCGGCGGCAAGGGTAACACGATCCGCCAGACCTACGCCGCCATGGTCTCAACGCTGGACGACAACGTCGACCGGATTCTGCAAGCCGTCGAGCGCAACGGCGTCGCCGACAACACGCTCGTCATACTGCACAGCGACAACGGCGGCATCCCCGCGCATGGCGGCAGCAACAAACCGCTGCGGGGTACCAAGTTCACGACCTGGGAAGGCGGCGTGCGAGTCGTCGCCATGCTGCGCTGGCCGGCGCAGCTGGAGGGCGGGAGCAAATATGAGTCGGTCGCCGGCTACATCGACGTGCTGCCGACGCTGCTGGCCGCCGCCGGGCAGGAGCTTCCCGCCAATCTCGACGGCATCAACCTGCTGCCGTATCTGACAGGCCAGCAACCGCCGCCGGACCGCGCGATCTTGCTGGGGGACGACGCCGTCGTGTCGGACCGCTGGAAGCTGAAAGGCGGGGAGGCGTTCGATCTGCAAAGCGACCCCCACGAAACGGCGCCCGCCG
Organism: Planctomycetaceae bacterium; assembly: GCA_002702655.1. Classification (GTDB taxonomy): domain Bacteria; phylum Planctomycetota; class Planctomycetia; order Pirellulales; family Lacipirellulaceae. The sequence goes on along the minus strand of PABB01000005.1, from coordinate 27,552 downwards.
CCGACCCGCCGGCCGAGGCGATCGCGCAGCTCCAAACGCGACTGGATGAGTTCGCCACACTCAGCGGCCCCAAGACAGCCTCTCGCCTACCGCTGCCAGAAAACTGGCCGCCGCGCGAGTGGAAGCTGCCGGAGGAACCGCAGACGCCGGCAGCCAGCAGCGGGGGCAACGGCCGCTAGCGGCTGGTTTGGCAAGCAGCCGCGGCAACCAGCTTGTCGCGTCCGGGTGGCGCTGACGTGCCACGCGATGAGCTGAGCGTTGGGGCGGACAAGGCTCCCACCGAGGCTACCGCGTTCCGCTCACCCGAGATTCTGCGGCGGCCGCATCAATCCGCGGTTACGCACCCCGGAGAGTTTTTCGTGGAAAATGGGCCACGGCATCACGTAGAACACAAGTGCGTCCCGCCTTGGGACGCTGCGCCGGCGAGTTTGGCCGCGGCGGTCGCGAGTTTTGCTCGCCAGCGTGAGATCCTGCTGGCAAAAACTCCCCGCTGTCGGGTGGCGGGGTCGGGCGTAAGTCGATGTCAACCAACGCGTAACGTGAATTGTTGTCATGAAGCGTGCTTGAGTTTTGCTCCGAGAAACGCGTTTTGGTGCAAAAGGCAAAGGTGCAAAACCGCGTGGCGCACCGGACATTCAACGGCTGCCGATGCGGTACTCACAACCTCAACGAGGCCCTCAAAAACTTGATGCTAGCGTTCCCGCGCCGGCACGGTTGGCGTGGTTTCGCCAGTTTTCCATCGGGTTGGGCGCACTGCGAGTTTTCCGGCTTTGCGGGTTGAGCCGCGGGGGGGGCGAGGTCGATGTAGCTCCGGTGGAGGCCCGCGCGTTCCCGCGCCGCGGCGCCTGCCCGACATTGCGTGACGGTCCGATGCTCCCGCCGCACGGCCGCCGACCCAGACTCTCGCAGACTTGAATGACACGCATGGCAACTGTTGAAAGTTCCGTGAGCGCCCGCGGCGCCGCTGCGCCCACGGCCAACGAAACACCCGTCTCCACCGATCCGGCCCAAGACGAGCATGAGCTGGCTGCGGACGAATCGTCGCACGAGGACGACGGTGAAGCTGTTCAATCCACCAGTCGGCTGACGCCGGCCGCTCGCCAGGATGTGGCGGGGCGGATCGGGCCCTGGCAACTGGCCAAGCTGATCAACGAAAGCGACCTGGCGCGCGTGTACCTGGCCCGACCGGTCGAAGCCGGCGAAAGCGCCGCGCCCGGCTACGTGGTCAAGGTGCTGCGCAACCAATGGTGGCGCGACGCCGTGGCGATCGAGATGCAGCGCCGCGCCGCGTGGGTGGGACGCAAGGTCTCGCACCCGCACCTGCTGCCCGTGCTGGCGGCCAATGTGAAGCAGCCGCCGTTCTACACGGTCAGCCCGCGCCTGGAAGGCAGCTCGCTGGAAGGCATCTTGCGCCGCAATGGCGCGATTGCGTTGCCGTCGGCCTTGTGGATCGCGCGGCAAGTGGCCGAAGCGCTCGACGCGCTGCACACCGCCACGCGAATGGTGCACGCCGACGTCAAACCCGCCAACGTGGTGGTCGGCTCCGACGGGCACGCCACGCTGGTCGACCTGGGCTTTGTGCATACGCCGGGCGAGTCGCGGCACTGGTCGGCTCGGCCCGTGTTCGGCACGTTGAACTACATGGCGCCCGAGACGATTTCCTCGGCCATCGCCGCCGATCACCGCAGCGATCTCTACAGCCTGGGCGTCATGCTGTACGAAATGCTCGCCGGACGGTTGCCGCACAGCAGCGGCTCGGCCGAGCAACTGATCCGCATGCACCGCGAGGCCAAGCCCGAGTGCATTCGCGAGGCGCGGTTGGGCACGCCCAAGCCGGTCGCCTCGCTGGTGCACCGCTTGCTCGCCAAGGACCCGCTGCGCCGCCCCGAGTCGGCCAGCCAGGTCGCCGAGGAACTGGTGCGGCTGGAGATCGAGTGCTTCGCCGAGCTGCGCGAGTCGGCGTGAGCGCCCCGCGTGGCACGACCACTCCGGCCGTAAGAGCTGTGCTTCGGCGAGCCGCGGCAGTTTCGCACTGCCGGGGCGGCCAAGCTACTTCCCCGGCGGATATTTCTTAATCACCAAGTACTTCAGCTCGGTGTCGCCAGCGTTGCGGATGCCGTGGGTGCTGCCGGTGGGGCAGTAGAAGCTGGTGAGCGGCCCGCCGGTGGCGGTTTCGCCGTTCAAGTGGAACTCGGCCGTGCCCTCCAGCACGAAGAAGAACTCGTCCTCCTCATGCTCGTGCGGTGCGTGCGAGGCGGAGTTGGCTCGCACCGCGCTGAGCTTCAACGTCTTGCCATCGGCGAACTGTTTGTCGGCGAACCAGAACTGGTAGCCGGCGCCAGTGCGCTCGACCTTGTCAGCGTCGAACGTGGTGACGCAATTGGCGATCGTGTACCGCGGCGGCCGCGCATTGTCGGCCGTGGTCCGCCCGACGAAGTATCCGCAGCCCAGCAGAGCTATTGCCACACAAACGTGATCTCGTCGCATCGTTGATGCTCCCTGGTGTTAGCAATTTGATTCGCCGTATTCCGCTCGGCCCGGCGTGCAGAATATCGGGTTTCAAGCTCCGGCGCCAATTGCGTGCCTGCATCCCGGCCAGGAAAATCAGGTCCGATAGTTCGCTGAAGTTTGCCATACGAGTCGTCCGCCATGTCTTCGACCGCCGCGCCGCCGCTGGTGGAGTTGATCGACGCCACCGTCATTCGCAATGGCGTCGAGATCCTGTCCCGCGCGACCTGGCGGCTGCAGCGTGGTCGGCATTGGGCCATTCTGGGCCCCAACGGCAGCGGCAAGACGACGCTGCTGCGGGTCGCCGGCGGCTACGTGTGGCCCAACCGCGGCATCGTGCGCCGATTGGGCGAGGAGTTGGTTGACCTCGCGCAGCTACGCCGCTCGATTGGCTGGGTCGCCGCCGACATGGCGCCGCAGATCCCGCCCGAGGAGTCGGCCCTGGAGACCGTCGTCTCCGGCGCGTTGGCCATGCTCGGTTTGCGGCGGCTGCCGGGGCTTTCGCCGAGTGAGGAGGATTTTGCCGCCGCTCGCGCGCTGCTGCACGACATGCATTGCGACGCGCTGGCCGAGAAGCCGTTCGGCGTGCTGTCGCAGGGCGAGCGGCAGCAGGTGCTGGTGGCCCGGGCGCGGATGGTCGACCCGCTGTTGATCGTGCTCGACGAGCCGTGCGCGGGGATGGACCCCGGCGTGCGCGAACGGTTCCTGGCCTGGCTCGAGAGCGTGGCCGCCGCGGCGACGACGCCGTCGCTGGTGCTGGTCACCCACCACGTGGAAGAGATCATGCCCAGCTTCGAGTCGACGCTGGTGATGGCCGGCGGCAAGATCATCGCCGCGGGGCCGACGGCCGAGGTGGTCGCCGCCAAGCGATTGGAGCAACTGTACGGCGTGAGCATCGACCGACTTGACCGCGCCGGCGGGCGTTGTTGGCCGATCTGGCATTCGGCGTGACGTGCGCCGCGGCGCACGTCACGCCGCGGCGGCCGGGCAGCCGGTGGCCTAATGCCGCGATTGGCGCCGCCACACGCCGCCCCGGCCCGAGCCCGCGGCAGCCCGTCGGCTTTGCTCACGGCACGTCGGCGGGCAGTTGCTCCTCGGCCCCGTCCAGGAAGCCGACCAGGGCCCGCGAGCGGTAGGGGTTCTGCAGTTTGCGGACCGCCTTGGACTCGATTTGGCGGACGCGTTCGCGGGTGACGCTGAAGATCTTGCCAACTTCCTCCAACGTGTAGGTGTAGCCGTCGGCCAGGCCGTAGCGGAGCCGCAGGATTTCCCGCTCGCGGTAGGTCAGCTCGTTCATCACCTCGTCGAGCCGCTGCTTCAGCGCTTCGATGTTGGCGTCGTACAGCGGGTCGTCGTCGCGGTCTTCCTGCAGGAACTCGCCGAAGAAGTTGTCTTCGTGGTCGCCCACCGGCTGGTCGAGCGACAGCGGCTGGCGGGTCATCTTGTGCACGCAGCGAGCGTCGTCCAGCGGCATGCCGGTGATCTCGGCGATCTCCTCGGGCGTCGGCTCGCGGCCGAACTCCTGCACGAATTCGCTGGTGACCGAGCGGATCTTGCTCATCGTTTCAATCATGTGCACCGGCAGGCGAATCGTACGGCTTTGGTCGGCGATCGCCCGGGTGATCGCCTGGCGAATCCACCATGTGGCGTACGTGCTGAACTTGTATCCGCGAGCGTGCTCGAATTTGTCGACCGCCCGCATCAGCCCCGTGTTGCCTTCCTGGATCAGATCGAGAAAGCTCATGCCGCGGTTGCGGTACCGCTTGGCGATCGACACGACCAGTCGCAGGTTGGCAGCCGAGAGTTCCCGCTTGGCGGCGTCGTAGGCGGCCTTGCGCACTTTGGTGCGATGCACCAGCCGGGCCAGCGTGCCGGGGGCTTCCAGCGTGATCCGCATCAGGTACCGCAGCTCGGCCCGCAACTCGTGCTCGTCGCCGCGTGCGAGCAGCTTTTCGGGGTCGGCCAGCTGCGACTTGATCAACGTCATCCGGTCTTCAATCTCGTGCAGTTGGTCCATGACCGGCGTAAGCCGCTGGATCCGCAGGTTGAGTTCTTCGACCAGCCGCACCACCTTGTTACGTCGCACCACCAGCCGACGCCACGCGGCGCGACGTTCCCGCAGGGGAGCGTCGCTGACCACGGCGATGCGGTAGTCTTCGCGGTTCTGCTCAAGCAACTGCCGGGCCGTGGCTACGTTGGGTCCGATGCGCTTCAGCACCCGCTTCTTTTCGGCCGTATTGGTCACGGAGATTTCGATCGTACGATCGAGCCGCAGGTTGCCGTCGGCCACCTTCTGCAGCAAGTCAATCGCGGCGTGCAGCATGAAGTCGTTGCAGAGCATCGTCCGGCGGAACGACAGCCGCGTGCGCTCGATCCGCTTGGCCGCGGTGACCTCGCTCTTGCGATCGAGCATCGGGATCTCGCCCATCTGCATCAGATACATACGGACCGGGTCGTCGATCGCCGCGGAGTCGTGATCGTCGAACTCGCTGTGCTCGTGGTCGTCGTGCTCGTCGTGGGCGTCGTGGCGACCGCTGTCCTGGGCCGGGCGGCGAGAAGATTTGGCGGCTTGATCCGATTGAGATTGTCGCGACACGGCGGCGGTCTCCGAAGAAGGTGTTGGCGTCCGATGCGTTCGGAGGGGCTTTTTCGCAGGGCGTATGCCGAGATCCCCCAGCCGGCCGACCGCGCGAGCGCAAGTCGTTTCAGAAAAGCCGCTTACGGAGAATCCTCTGGCCGACTGGGCGTCGCTCACGGCGGGCCAGGTTGCAAATCGTCAACGTTCCGCCGGCCGGGATGATGCCCTTCCGCCACAGGGGCGCGTCGGCGCCGATCCGCGCGGCGTTGCCAGCACGCGCGACATATGGTCACCTGCAGGGGCGGCGTCGCAGGTCGCCCCGCTGTTCACGAACCCAATGAGACCGCGCGCCTGGGAAGTCACGCCTCGCGGGCGTCGGGCCACCGACCGACTCAGAACTCATGCGCTTGATTCGTTTAGCCGTTGCCGTCGATCGCCCCGCGGTGGGGATCGGTGAATTGTTGTCCCGCACCGAGGTCGATTTGCTGCAACTCGACTACCGTCGGCCGCGGCGGACTCCGGCGGTGCGGCGCGACCGATTCCCCGAGTTCGCCCCGGGGTTCGTCGAAACGGTGGCCGGGCTGCAGCGGGAGTTCTTCCTCGACAACAACGCCGCGATCGTCGCCAGCGCCGGCTGGGCCAATGCGATGCACTGCGTCGAGCAGGCGGCCCACGTGATGTGCGAAGCGGGCAACGGTCAGGTGCCGCTGAGCGCCGTCCGCGGCGCCAATCTGCTGCCAATCCTGGAATTCATGGAAAGCAGCGGCGTGTCGCTGCGGCACGCGGTAACCGATCGCCCGTTCCGCGAGCTGCGCTCGCCTGTCGTGGCGGCTGACCTGGAGATTGGCGCCGGGCCGTTTGCGATGGCGCTGGACGAGGGGGCGCGGGTCCTAGTTGCCGGGTGCTACTGCCCGGCCGCGCCCGCCATTGCGGCGGCTGTGAGCAAGTACGGTTGGAGTTGGGACGACTACGGCAAGCTGGCCGGCGCCGTGGCCGCCACGCAGGGCGCCGTGTGGCCGGCCGGCATGGAACCGGCCGTGGATTCGGGCGGCCGGAAGACGCCGGCCCGGCTGCGACCGATGGTCGCCGAACTCGCCGCCGACGGCGCGTTTACGCTGACCGGACCAGCCGCGGCAACCGAACATGCCGACAAGACATTCGAGCGTTGGATCGGCACCGCCGCTGAGGAGGACGGGCGGTTTCGCACCGCGGACGTGGCCGGGCGGCTCAGCGACGTGCGGTGCCACGCGGCTCAGCCGGAGCAGTTGGCCGTGACTGGCGCCGAGGGGACGAGTGCCAACGACCGCTGGCGGCTGGATATCTACTATCAAAGCGGCTTCACCGCGGCCTTGCTCTTGGAAGTGGGAACGGAGACGGGCTTCCGCGCTCCAGAAAACCTGACCGAAGCGCTCGAAGCGTCGCTGTCCGCCGAGGCAGGCGCCGACGACTCGGTGGACGTCGAGCGGTTGCAATCGCAACGCGACCCAGGCGACGCGCCGCGGTGGCTGTCGGTCACTTGTCACACCAAGACCAAAGAAGCGTGCGCGGCAATCGTTGACACCTGCCTGGCGTTTGTCGCCCGGTACGACTCGCACCTGCACCTGGTTGGTTCCTCGCCCACGGTGATGGTCGACTACAAGATCTGGCCCACGTGGGTCCCCCGCGACGCGGTGGACCTGGCCATCGACACGCGACCGGCGGAGGAATGGCGATAGGGAAAGGTGATTGGTGACCCGTGATTCGTGACTGGTGGGGGAAACAAATGTCGCGAGCGACTTGGATCGATTTGGTAGAATCTTGAGCATTGAGACGGTTTGCGGGGGTTGTCACCCCTTCCACTGATCACCCAATCACAAATCACCAATCACGAGTCACCCCCTTCCTCCCCATGTTCATGCAATCCGACGCCGTGGAAGTGAAAGTCGTGGGCGCCGCGGGCACGATTGTGCTCAACCGGCCTGACTACGGCAACGCGATGACCCGGTCGATGCTGGAGCAGTTCGGCGAGGCGCTCGACGACCTGTACCGCGAACGCCGCGTCCGGGCGATCGTGCTCACCGGCGGCGGCGATTCGTTTTGCGAAGGGGCCGACCTGATCGAAGTGCAGGCCAGCGGCGAGACGCCCGAGGCCTACGCCCAGTGGGGCCAGGACGCGGAGCTGTGGCGCGAGACAATCGTCCGCATGCTGGAGGTGACCAAGCCCGTCATCGCCGCGGTCAACGGGCCCGCGCTGGGGCATGGCGCCGCGCTGGTTGCGGCGGCCGACATGGCAGTGGCCGCGTCGACGGCCACGTTCGGTTTGCCCGACGTCCGCCGCGGGCTGGTCGCGGGTCTGGCCGGGCCGCTGTTGTGCTTCCGGCTGGGGGCCGGGCAGGCAGCGCGGTTGCTGCTGGCCTCCCAGACGATCGACGCGGCCGAGGCGCACCGCATCGGCGTGTTCCACGAAGTGGTCGCCGCCGACAAAGCCTGGGCCCGCGCAATGGAGTGGGTGGACCAATGTGCCGCGGGGGCGCCGCAGGCGATTCAACTGACCAAACGGCTGCTCAACGAAACGATGGCCGAGCAGTTGCTGACGCAACTGACCAGCGGTTCGGCGCTGGCGGCCACGGCGCACACGACGCCGGCGGCAGAGGAGGGGATTGCCGCATTCCTCGACGGCCGCGAACCCAACTGGCCGTAGCCGCTGCTGGCCACGACAGCGGCGACAACCGGGCCCAGCACCTTGCAATTGCCGGATGAATTTGCGTAGCAGGGCGTCGGCAGCGTCGACTTGCTTCGCGTCTTTTCGTACCATCCCGGTAGATGGTTGCAATGCTTTAACGGCAGTCGCGCCATCACCGCCGACCCCGCTGGAATTGCCGACGGGTTTGGCGGCGATGACTTCTCCGTGCCCTCGCGCGCAGACCGAGCCGATGCTCGCCGCGTCGCGAGCGCCCGCTTGCCGAACACCTTCTCACATAGTTCTCACATAGCGAGCTGCGTCACATGTCGAAACTGACCATTCCAGGCCGTCGCCTCCGCCGCACCGACAGTCGTTTGGCGTTCACGCTGGTGGAGTTGCTGGTGGTCATCGCGATCATCGGCGTGCTGGTGGCGCTGCTGCTGCCGGCGATCCAAGCCGCACGCGAAGCGGCGCGACGCATGCAGTGCGCCAATAATCTGAAGCAGATCGGTTTGGCGCTCATCAACCATCACGATGCCAGAAAAGAGTTTCCGCATGGCTGCGTCAAACGCGGGACGGGGTCGATTTCCGAGTCATTCACCGGCTGGATGATCGAAATCCTGCCCTACGCCGAGAGCGACAATCTGAAGCAACTGTACGACCCGAATGTCGACGTGATGCAGGACCAGTACCAGCAATTCCGCGAGACGGAAATTGAGATGTACCGCTGCCCGTCCGATTTCGAGTTCGTGCTGGAGAATCCGCACAGCGGTCCCGCGGCCGGCAAGACGACGGGCGCCGGAGGCGGTGGCGGTCGCCGAGGAGGCGGGGCCAGCAATTTGGTCAACTTCGCCACATCCTCGTATCGCGGCAACGCCGGCAGCGCGATCAACGGCGGGACGACGTGGTATATCGGCGAGGAAGTCGGCGGAGCGAACGCATCGCTAGACTTGCGGGGCCCGCTGCACGTCTATATCGATCCCAATGGCGGCGCCGTGAGCGGCGACCTTGGCCTGTTGGACGCAGAATCGTATCGCACCATCACGGACGGTTCGAGCAACACGCTGCTCGCCGGCGAATCGACGAACCAATTTGAGCGCCGGCGGAGCTTCTGGGCCTACTCGTCATGGGGCAACTACATCATGTCGCAGGCCTGGAAGAACGGCGACCTGGACTTGACTGAGATCTTCCTGGGGGATTGGGATAAGTGCAGCGCATTGCGACGATCCACGTCCAACCGCGCTTGCATGTCGGGCTGGTTCAGCGGTCACCCTGGCGGTATGAACGTGGTCATGTGCGACGGGTCCGTGCATTTCATGTCGTTTGAAATCGAGATGGACACGTTCGTCGCCCTCAGCAGTATCGCTGACGGGCAGGTGTTCGACATGCCGTTCTAGGGTGTCTTGCTCTCGTGACGAGAGTTGGACGCGGCACGAGGCCGGCGGGGGGCGCTCGTTGCGCACGAGTGTGCCGCAAGCCCTTCAGCCTTGCGTGCTTCGACCACGCTGCAAGACTATCACTACCGAGGCATTCTCCTTCGATGAAACTGCGAGTAGCAACCGGGGTCAGCGTCTCGCCGATTTTCGTCGCTCTCTTTGCTGTCTGTGGCGGTTGCAGCGGCCCCTCGTTGGCGCCGCTGGAAGGCACCGTCACCATGGACGGCCAGCCGCTCGTCAACGCAACGGTCAGCTTTGATCGAGGCGAGGGGCCAATCGAGCAGCGGTTGTACTCCGGCAAGACGGATGCACAGGGACGCTACGCCGCTGGGCCGACTTGGAGTAGCGGGACGGGGGTCGAACCGGGCTCCTACAAGGTCATGATCACGTCGGTCGAACTGCCGCCAGACGCGGACGAGTCGACCGTGCTGCCGCCAGAGCCCGTGCCCATGCGCTATCGCGACGGCTCTATCGCCATTGACGTTCCCGAGGGCGGCAACACGGCTCAGGATTTCGAGTTCGAAAGCGTCCCACAACGTCGCCGCCGATAACTCGGCCCGCCGTGTCGTATCGTCTCGCGACAAGCTTTTCTTAGTTTTTCTGCCCGCTGCGATTTGCCCCTCGGCGTTTCGTAACCTACGTTTTGGGTGTCGGCGAGTCCTACCTCTCGCCGCCATCCCTTGTCCCGCCTGTTCGGCGTCGCTCGCAGTGGCGACGCTCCCGCCTCGTCTCGTTTGCTTTCCTGATCGGCTTCGTCGCGTGGCGGCGAGATCGTGGCTGCGATCGCCGCCGGCTGGACGCTCTGTTCTCGTTTGTTTCTCGCACCCCAAAGGTTTGTTGTCGGTGGGTCCCGGGGGATAGGTCCGACCCCATGTCAGCGAATGGCGCCCTCCATCGTTCGGCGTCGGGCTTATCCCCTTTTTTTATTCACGCGCCATTGGTCGGGCTTTTGGTCGGGCTTTCGGTTCGTCCGCCAGACTGTCGCCGTTTTGCCAGCGCGAACGGGGCAGCCGGTCGGCTCGAACCGCGAGTCCGCCGCCAGCGCAGCTCAGCCCCGCGTTTCGCAGCTCGGGTACGTCGGCTAGGCTTCACGGCCTAGCTGGTCGACGCCCGAGCTCCGAGCCGCGGGGCTGTTTCTATTGGTGCGTCTGGGGAGAGAGAGCGCCCGACGCGCCGCGCAACAGGGACGGCAAGGCTCCGGCGAGCCTCGCGCGGGAGGCCGATCACGGGCGCAGCAGCGCTTCGCCCTGCCGCCGGCGGTCAGACGCTCGCTCGATGCCGCTCGACCGCGACCGCTACGCCGTGCCGTCGACGCGGCTGACGACCTTGTCGATGATGCGGTACTCCAGCGCTTCCTCGGCCGACATGAACTTGTCGCGGTCAGTGTCTTTTTCCAACTGCTCCATCGTCTGGCCGGTGTGCTCCATCAGGATGCGGTTGAGCTTCTGCTTGGTCTTCAGATACTCGGCGGCGTGGATCATGATGTCCTCGGCCGTGCCTTCGGCGCCGGCGGAGGGCTGGTGGATCATGACGCGCGAATTGGGCAGCGAATGACGCTTGCCCGCGGCCCCAGCCGCCAGCAGCACGGCGCCCATCGACGCCGCCTGACCGATGCAATACGTGGCCACGTCGCAGCTGATGAACTGCATGGTGTCGTACATGGCCATACCGGCGGTGACGCTGCCGCCCGGCGAATTGATGTACAGATGCACGTCGGCCTTGGGGTCGTCGGACTGCAGAAACAACAGCTGCGCGACGATGGCGTTGGCCACGTCGTCGTTGATCGCCGAGCCGAGGATGATAATCCGGTCGGCCAGCAGCCGGCTGTAGATGTCCATCGCCCGCTCTTCGCGGCCGGACTTTTCGATGACGTAGGGGATCAGAGGCATGATGGTCCTCGTTAGACGCAGCAGGTGTTTTGGTGGAGAACGATTCGTGCCGGAATCGTCGCTGAGAAGCCAGCCCTGACAGCGATGAGCGATGAACGCGGAACGATGAAGGTCGCAGCGACTGCGCGCCGCCCAAGCGATTCATCGTTCATCGTTCATCGCTGATCATTTCGCTTCACTCGTCGTCTGACGGGGCGGCCTGCTTTTCCAGAATGTCGTCGACGACGCCGAACTCTTTAGCCTCGGCCGCCGACATGTAGTAGTCGCGGTCGCACGCCTGGTGGATCTCTTCGATCGACTTGCCCGTGTGGCCGGCGAGGATCTTGTTGAGCACTTCGCGGGTCTTGATGATCTCGCGGGCTTGAATCTCGATGTCCGAGACCTGCCCGCCGACGCCGCCGTGCGGCTGGTGGATCATGACTTTGCTGTGCGGCAGCGCGAATCGCTTATCCTTGGCCCCGCCCGCCAGCAGTACGGCCCCGCCGCTGGCGGCCAGGCCCACGCAGTAGGTCGCCACGGGGGGCGAGATCATCTGCATGGTGTCGTAGATGGCCAGCGTGGCGGTGACGCTGCCGCCGGGCGAGTTGATGTAGAAGTGAATGTCCTTGCGGCGATTGTCGCTCTGCAGGTACAGCAGCTTCATCACCAGCTCGTTGGCGTTGCCGTCGTAGATTTCCCCCTGCAGGAAAATCACGCGGTTCTCCAACAACAGATCGCCGAGCGTCATCTGCCGCTGGCGCTGGTAGTCGCGCATGGCCGCGGCTAACACCGGGTCCTGATGCGGCGGCACGTTGAAGGGCACGGACGGGTTCACTGGACGATCTCCTTATGATCCTGCGGCGCGGATCCGGCCGAGTGGAGCGCTCGGCTTCGCGCACGCTTTGCGAATTGTCTCCGTGCCGGCGGCGGCCTCAGCGCCGCCGCGGCGAGCAAGCTCGCCGGCTCAATGATATGCGGATGGGCCATCGGCGGATACGCCGATCCCGCGGCAACACCGGCTGCCGGCTTACGCTTCTTCCTCGGCAGGCTTGGCGGCTTCTTCCTTGGCCTCGGGAATCGCGTCGGCCCCCTCGCCGCCGGCCGCCATCTCGATCGCTTCGCTGGTCAGCTTCTGCGGCTCGTAGGGCGTGTCCTTGAACTTCGCTTCGGCCTGCACCACTTCGAGCACCTTGCGCTCGACAATCTGGTTCTGCAGCACGTCCATCAGACCGCGCTTTTCGATCTGAGCCCGCACGCGGCGCGGCGACTCGCCGCTTTGCATGGCCATCAGGAAGATTTCCTTCTCGAAATCGCCCTCTTCGGCGTCGATGTTCTCTTCCTCGGCAATCCGCTCCAGGATGAAGTGTTCCTTGAGCGCCTTGGCGGTCGAGGCGGCGCTGTTTTGCCGCAGTTCGTTCTCGTGAGCGCGAATCTGGGCCTCGCTGAAGCCCGAGCGGCGCAGTTCCATGACCGACCGCTCCAGCTCCCGCATGCTCTGCCGCTTCAGCAGCGCGGGCGGCAATTCCCAGTCGGCTTTCTTGAGCAGTTCAGCGGTGATCTGCTGGCGCGACTTGCGTTGCTGTTCGTACTCGAGCTGCCGCTGCAGGTTGGCCTTGATTGCCTCGCGCAGCTTTTCTTCGGAGTCGAAGTTGCCGATCTCGCTCAGGAAATCTTCGGTCAATTCGGGCAGCTTTAGCTTCTTGACTTCCAGCACCTCGAACTCGACGTCGACTTCCTGCTGGCGAAGCTCCTCGTTCGGGGCGTCGCCGGTCAGCTTGACCTTGCCGGACTTCTTATCGCCCCCCTTGGCGCCGGACAGTAACTCGGCGAAGCCCTCCAGCGTGCCGTCCAGGAAGCTCAGCTTGTCGCGGAGCCGCAGCACGGCTTCCTCTTCCTCGGCCACGGTCTTGCCGTCATGCGTGGCTTTGATGTTGGCGACCACGTAGTCGCCCGCCTCGGCGGGGCCGTCGAACGGCGCCAGTTGGCCGTACCGCGACAGCATCTGTTCCAACTGCTCGTCCACGTCGGCGTCGGTGAATTCGCGGGTCGGCCGTTCGATCGCCAGGCCCTTCCACTGGGGCAGGTCGAACTCGGGCCGAACTTCAATGTCGAACTCGAACGTCATCGGCCCGTCTTCGGGGACCTCGACGCCGTCGAGGTTGAGTTCGGGCTCGCTGATCGCCGTGAAGGTTTGTTCCTCGCTGATCTGGCTCAGGCTGTCCATCAACAGCGAGCCCTTGATCTGCTGATTCACTTCTTCCTTGAACCGGCCCTCGACGAGCTTGCGGGGGGCGCGGCCGACGCGGAAGCCCGGCACCGAGGCGTTCTCCATCATCTCGGAGTACGCTTCGTCCAAGTAGCGCTCGATGTCCTCGCGCGACACGGTCACGGTGACGTGCCGCTCGCAAGCGCTGGGGCTGTCGACCTGGACCTCCAGGTTGAGCTTTTGCGGGGCGTCGGCCACGGCGGCGTCGCCAGCGGCGGTTTCGTCAACATCGGGGGTGGCGTCTTCGGCAGCCATCGGAGCGAGATCCCTGGGAAAGGGGGCGTGCGACGCGGCGGAGGAGGCGGCAGGCGGGCTGATGTGCCGTGCGGGGGTTCGCACGCTGCCGAGGCGCTCCGTCGGGTCTGTAAAACAAACGAGCCCGCAACCCTCTGGAACAGAAAGCGCGGGCTGACAAATTTCCCTGCCAAGAGCGGGTGATGGGATTCGAACCCACGACAACAACGTTGGCAACGTTGTGCTCTACCAACTGAGCTACACCCGCGGAGCGGATCACGCCGCAAAAACCGACCGCCAACGCCATGCCGGCGGCCGTTTCAACGGACGCGGTCGCCGGGGGCGTGCCTCGGCTCACCGATCCAGATTCCGAATTATAGATCGGCCCAAATCACACGCAAGGGGGAGATTTTCGGGGCTTGGACACGCCCAGCAGACGGTCCCGGCTGCATTGGCGACCGGGGCTGACGCCCGACTGTGGAACGGAGATCCGTCCGCCGTGGGGCAAAACCGAGTCGCTACGGCAAGCCGCGTCGGCTAGGGTGAGGCGATCGCGATCGCCGCCGCCAGGGCGCCCATGCCCGCCGCGGCCAATTCGGGGGCCCGCCGTGCTGCTGTTCAAGAAGAAATTCCTGCCGGCGATCCGCGCCGGCGAAAAGACCCAGACGATCCGGCTGTGGAAGTGGCGAATGATGCGCGCCGGGCAGCGCAGCTACATCCCTGGGGCCGGCTATATTCGCGTCGATAGCGTCGACGAGGTCGCGATCGACCAGTTGACCGACGCCGACGCCGTGCCGGACGGATTTCCCACGGCCGCGGCGCTGCAGGCCGAGCTGCGCGATATCTACGGCGAGAAACTCGCCGCCGGCTACAAGGCGTTTCGCGTCAGATTCCATCTGGCTGAGGACCAGCAGAAAACGAGCGAGAAGCGTTGACGGCGGGGGGGCACTGACGGCGGGGGGCACTGACGGCGGCCGCGAACGGACTTGCTCACTCGTTCGCCAGCACTCGCAGCATGCCGGCGTCCGCATCGACCTCGACCAAACCGCCCAGCGGCAGCGCGCAGTTGTAGCGGTGGTGCCCCACGGGGAAGTTCATCAATACGGGAATCCCCGCGTCGGCAAAATATTGCCGCAGCACGCCATCAACCGAGTAGCGCTCATCGTCGGTCGTGTCTTCCTCGCGATCATTGGCGCGGGTGAACTGCCCCAGCACGGCGCCGGCGATCTGGTCGAGCTTGCCGCTCAGCTTGAGCTGCCGCAGCATGCGATCGACGCGGTACGGCGCTTCGCGGATGTCTTCGATCAGCAGGATGGCGCCCTCGGCTTCGATGGCGTAGGGGGTGCCTTCGAGCGCCGCGACCAGCGACAAGTTGCCGCCCACCAGCCGCCCGCGGGCCTTTCCGCTGCCCAGGGCCACCGGCTGCGGGGCCGACGGGTCGCACTCGACGGCGTAGCTGCCGTCGGGGCCGGCGAGCTTGTCGTGGGCCGCCTGCTCGACCGCGGCGAAGAAGTACTTCTCGGTAAACGGCTCCATATATTCTTCGCTTCCCAGTCCCCACTGCGGATTGGGGCTGTGGTAGGTGATTAGCCGAGCCTGCCGATTCACAGCCGCGTGCAGCGCGGTGATATCGCTGAACCCAATCAGTAGCTTGGGGTGAGCGCGGATGGCGTCGTAATCCAGCAGGTCGAGCATCCGCATCGTGCCGTAGCCGCCCGTCCCAGGGAACACGGCGTCGACCTCGGGATCGAGAAACGCCTGCATGAGTTCCTCGGACCGCCGCTGGTCGCTGCCGGCCAGGTAGCCATCGACGGCAAACAGGTCGTCGCGCTGCTTGGTCTTGTAGCCGCGCTCTTCGAGCCGCTGCTTGGCGAGCATCATCCGCTGGCGGTCAAGCTCGCCGGCCGGGGCGACGAACATAATCGTGTCGCCGGGCTCGAGCAGCGCGGGAGCGATCATCGGCGGCGTCGCGTCGTCCGCAGCGCGTGCGAGCGAGACGCAGAGCAAGCTGGCTGCCAATCCGTTGACAAGCAAGTTCAGGAATCGAAGGTGCATGCGACGGCGCCAATAAATCAAGGACACGGGGTGAAGACCGCTGATCTATCCAGCGTAAGCGGCCCGCCAACCCGCCGGCAAGCGGCGGCCGTTGCGCCTGCGCCGCGAAACGCAACTCGTGCGCGAACCCGCGTGTCGCGCCTGGCATGGCGCCCCCAATAGCCGGATCGCTACGCGATCCGTAGTGCGGCTGTTTGTGGCTGGAGCCTGCCATGTCCCAGGCCGCGAGGCAGCCCGGCTATCGGGCGGGTGTGCACCTCAGTCCAACTCGTCAGGCAAATCGCCGCTCAACATTCGTATGTCCTGGTGCGAGGCGTCGTCGTCGCCCGGGGCGTCGCTCAAACCGATTCTTTCTCGCACCAAAGCGGCCAGCTTCTCCGCCGCGGTCTTGTCAGCCAGGTCGTTGACGAGCAGGACCTTGCCTGTGGCGCGACCGTGCAGCAGCAGACGCTGATACTGCGTGCTGCCGGAGGATGTACCCGACGATTCGACGGCGACTCTCTCGATATCGTCGGCTGGGATTTCGCGCGGTTGCCCGAACACCAGCCAGCGGCGATGCACCTGCACGCCGCGCTGGCCGAACTGCAGACGCGTGCTGCGTAGCAGCATGGCGATCGCAAAGTAGTCGATCAGCACGCCGAACGCCGAGAAGATCCACGGAAAAAACCACGGTGCGTCGGAGTAAAACAGCCCGACGCATATGCCCGTCCAGCCGATGGCGAATGCGACCAGAAATGCAGTCATGCCGCGGTTGTGCGCCATGGGGAAGTAGATGGCCGTCTCGTCGGGTCCTTCGTACAGCAGCCGGGCGCCCAGTCGCTCGGCGATCATGCCGGCGGTCATCGGAATTTCGAACTCCGCCAGGGCATCCTGCCGCTGGTCCGCGGGCGGCTCGGCGGAGGAACTGTCGGCCGTCTTGAACACCGGCAGTTCGAATTCCGCCTGGTAGTCGACGCCGCCGGTCTTGCCCAGCACGCTGAGTCGCCAGATTACGTCCTCGGCGCTGGCGGGCAGTTGGTAGGGGGCGTAGAACTGCACCGGGATTGCCGTCTCGTCGCCGCCGGCGGCCAGGGTGCGGCCAATCACGCGGGCGTCGCTCCAGAGGACGTTCTCGACCGTGTGCGAGTCGTCGCCGCTGCCCTTTTCGATCTTGCGGATGCACGCCAACGTGGCTTGAAAGCCGCCCTCGGGCTCCAGCCCCGCGGGGGCGTGAATGACGCCGGCGACGCGGCCGCCCAGCACGCCCGGCACGGCGGCCATCTCAAACTCCGACCGCCCGCTGCGGCGCACGACGAGCCACAGCCGCGTCGCGTAGCCCGCCATCACGATGCCGATCAGCGGAAAGGCGGCAACGACCAACGGCAGCCACCACTCGCGATCGTCCTTCATCAGGACGCCGATGATGGCCGGCCAACTGATCAGGTTCCAGAACAGCGCAAACACCGTGGCGCCGATTGCTTTGCTGCGCGTGCCCGAGCGAATCCGCCCCACGGCCCAATCGTCGCGCCACGCCCACGGCTCGTCGGGGCGGGCCGCCCGGGCCGCGGCTTCGCGTTTGAGCTTGCGGTTGGCATACCAAGCCCCGGCGATCAGACCGTAGCCGACCAGCGCGAAAACCAGGCCGAATAACACCCCGGCGACCAGCGGGCCCACGCGCACCTCGGGGTACAGCACCGCGTTGGCAGGATCGTCCGGATTGAGGTAGCAAGTCGTCCCGCCGCCGGCGGCCAGCAGCCGCTCAAGCTCGCGGCCTTTCTCCTTCTGGAAGGAGCCGACGTTGTCCATCGGGCCGGAGAACGCCACCTGGTTTGATTCGTACCGTTGGCCCCCCACACGGTATTCGTAGCGGGCGGTCGCCGTGTACGTCGTGCTGTCGTCGTTTTGGTGCGACTTGAGCTTGGCCTCCAGCAACGTGGCGGGGTGCTGGGGCCAACTGGCGGCCTGGTAGGAATGCCACGCTTGGGCCGCCACGAAATAGATGACCGCCGTTCCCGCCGCGGCAAACGGCAGGGCGAACAGAGTCATGCAACCGACGCCGATGCGTCGGCCCGTTTTCGATTCGGCAAGCGTTTCCTCAGCCACGCTGTCGATCCGGTAGCCAGTGGTGCGGCGAAATTCGCGGCGGGCAGGTCAGGCGTAGCAACCTCACCGGCTATTCGCCGCGGGTCGCTACACGTTGAACAGAAAATGGCACACGTCGCCATCTTTCATAACATAGCTTTTTCCCTCGACCCGCATTTTGCCGGCGTCGCGGATCGCTTTTTCGCTGCCCAGTTGGTCCAACTCGTCGACCGAGTAGACCTCCACCCGGATGAACCCGCGCTCGAAATCGGTGTGAATCACGCCCGCCGCCTGCGGGGCCGTGTCGCCGGCGTGAATCGTCCAGGCGCGGATTTCCTTGGGGCCCGCGGTGAAGTAGCTTTGCAGGCCCAACAGGTCGTATGCCGCCCGGGCCAGCGCCGCCAGCGCCGGCTCGGCGAGCCCCAGGCTTTCGAGCATCTCGCTGCGCTCGGCGTCTTCCAACTCCATCAGCTCAGCTTCCAACCGTGCACACACGGGCACGACCGAACCGCCCTCGGCCGCCGCCCGCTCGCGGACCTTGGCGACCAGCGGCCCTTCGCCGTGCAGGTCGTCCTCGTCGACGTTGGCCACGTACAGCACCTGCTTGGCGGTAAGCAGTTGCAACTCGGCCAGCGCGCGGCGGCGGCCCTCGTCTTCGAACTTCAAGGTGCGCACCGGCTTGCCGTCGGCCAGCAGCTCGTTGCAGGCTTCCAACAGCTCGACCCGCGCCTTGGCGTCCTTGTCGCCCGTGCGGGCCGTGCGGCGGGCCTTGTCCAGCATGGTTTCAACCGACTGCAGATCGGCCAGCATCAGCTCGGTGTCGATCGTTTCGATGTCGCGAATGGGGTCGACCGCGCCATCGACGTGCGTCACGTCGGCATCGTCAAAGCAGCGGACCACGTGCAGGATCGCGTCCACCGTGCGGATATGCGACAGGAACTTGTTGCCGAGCCCCTCGCCCTCGGACGCCCCGCGGACGATGCCCGCGATGTCAACCAGTTTGAGCACCGCGGGGATGACCTTTTCGGTCGCGATGTGCGAATTGATCCGCTTCAGTCGCGCATCGGGCACGGCCACGGCGCCCACGTTCGGCTCGATCGTGCAGAACGGGTAGTTCTCGCTAGCGATCCCGGCGGCGGTCAGGGCGTTGAACAGGGTGCTTTTGCCGACGTTCGGCAGACCGACGATGCCGGCTTCCATGGCAAGTGTCTCGCAGCTGGGGGCGGGAGAGGTGAGAGTCGCCGCGGGCTTGTGGGATTATTTGCCGCCCGCGGCGGGTGGCGAATCGCGGATTCTACCGAACCGGCCCCAAGCGTCCTAGCCGCATGCCGCGACGCCGGCGGCACTGTAACGGGTGGTTCAATCGACCGCGGCAAGCCGCCGCAGCCGAGAATTCCTCCCAGCGAGCTTGCATGGCCAGATGGGGGGCGACTCGCAATAATTACCGGCTGCGGCGGCCGGGACGTCTCGCCCGCGGCTGGCACATCCTCGTTCAAACACCTCTCAGGGCTCGCCCCGATGAAATACTCGCTTGCCGCGATTCTTCTCCTCTCGACTGTCTCTGCTTCCGCCGCCTGGGCCGAGGGCCCGGGGCAGGAGGACCTCGACGAAGCGATGCGGGTGCGGATCGTCGCCGAAGATCTCCGCGACATCAATCGCACGATCGAGCTGCTGCAGTCGGCGTTGGACAAGGGACTGGATGTCGACAACTCCGACTTCGCCGAGATGATGCTCTCCGAGACGCTCATGCAGCGGGTCACCCAGCTCACGGCGGCGTACGACAGCCAGCCGCCTCAGCAGCAGGCCGATCCGCGCATGCAGCGGGTGCGAGCGATGGCGGTATCGGATCTGCGACGCATCTTGTCCTACGACAATGCGCCCAACATGGCGCGGTTCATGCTTGCCAAGCTGCTGACCGGCCCGGGGGGCGATCCGCACGAGGCGCGGCGGCTGCTCACCAAGTTCCTCCAGGACGAAGACGCTCCGTCCGAGCAGCGAGCCGTCGCCCTGGCGATGCGCGCCGGATTGCAGACCGAGCCGACGCGGGCCGCTGAGGACATCAACGCGGCCGTCGAGTTGGAAGGCGACAATCCCAAGTACCGACTCGCCCGTGCGGCCATGCTGCGGCAGCAGGGCAAGCTGCAGGATGCGCTGGACGATGTGAATGCCGTGCTCGAGGCGACCGCGACCGAACTGGCGGCGTACATGCTGAAGGCCAACATCCTGGTCGAGATGGATCAGCCGGACGAAGCGCTCGCCGCACTGGCCACAGCGACCGAGGAGATTCCCGATTCGCCCGCCCCCTGGCAGCAGCGGGGCGAGATCTACCGCAGCCAGGGCGAGTTTGAGAAGGCAGTCGAGGAATTCTCGAAGGTGCTGGAGATGAAGCCCGACGCGCTGCTCACGCGGATCTTCCGAGCCGAATCCTACCTGGGGCTTGAGGAGACCGATCGGGCGATGGCCGATGTCGACGCGGTGTTGGCCGAGCAGCCGGGCTTGGTCGCCGCGCTGCGGCTGCAGGCCCAGATCCTGGCGGCCGAGGACAAAATGGACGAGGCGATCGAGAAGATGGACACGCTGATCGCCGCGGCGGGCAACCAGCCCGAACTGCAGATGCAGTTGGCGCTGTATTGCGTAATCGCCAAGAAGCCGCGGCGGGCCATCGACGCCTACAACGCGGTGTTGGCCGACGAGCCCGACAACTATCTCGCCCGTCGCAATCGGGGCGACGCCTACCTGACCATCGGCGACCACGTGACGGCGGTGGCCGATTTCGAAAAGGCATTGGCCCTGCAGCCCCAGGATCCGTCGCTGCTAAACAACCTGGCCTGGGTGCTGGCCACCTCGCCGGACGACGAAGTTCGCAACGGGTCGCGGGCCGTGGAACTGGGGCAGCAGGCGGCCGAGCTGACCGATTTCAAGGCGGCGCACATCCTCAGCACGTTGGCCGCCGCGTATGCCGAGGCGGGCGACTTTGCCAAGGCCAAGGAGTGGTCGCAGAAAGCGGTCGACCTGAGCCGCGGCGAAGAGGGCGACGATATCGACGAGCAACTGGCCGCCGAGTTGGCCAGCTATCAGCAGGGCAAGCCGTGGCGCGAACGCCAATCGGCCGACGCCGCCGAGTCGAGCGACATCGCCATTGGCGACGAGGTGGGCGACGACGATGACGGCGCCCAGCCGCCAGTGATCACCACGCCCGCCGAAAGCGCCCCCGGACAGGCGATCGAGTTCTAGCGCCAGTCTCCCCCTCCCTCGCAGGGAGGGGCCAGGGGAGGGTCGCCGGCGCCGGCAGCCTTCGTTTGGCCGCCTCCAGCCTTCAGCTTCTCGCCTTCTCTACCGCACGCGAGAAATGATGCTCGAGGAGGCCGAGTCGATGCCCTTAAGCGACGCGGCAAGCGACTCGCGACTGGGCGCGTAGTCCATGGCCGTGGTCCGCAGCACCTTGTCCTCCAGGACCAGTTGGCACAACGACTGCGTATAGTCGCGCATGCCCTCGGCGTGGCACTGGTGCATGATCGCGGGCAGATCCTCGTCTTCCTCGCGGAGGATTTTGTCGCGCACGGTCGCGTTGACCAGCAACACTTCGGTTGCCGGGAGGCGCGTGCCGTCGACCACCCCCGGCAGCAACCGCTGGACCATGATCGCCTTGAGGCTGTTCGCCAGCGACGAGCGGATGAAGCCATGCTCGCTGCGATCGAAGAACTCCAGGATCCGCGCGAACGCGAGTTGCGCGTCGGCGCAGTGCAGCGACCCCATCACCAGGTGCCCCGTCTCGGCCGCCTGAATGGCCGCCAGCATCGTCTCGCGATCGCGCATCTCGCCGATGAGAATGCAGTCGGGATCCTGCCGCACGACGACCCGCAACGCGTCTTTGAAGCTGGGCACGTCCAGCCCGATTTCGCGCTGCGAGATGATGCTCTTCTTGCCGTGAAATGCGAACTCGACGGGGTCTTCGATGGTGATGATATGCAGGCCGCGATGTTCGTTGATGTACTCGACCATCGCCGCCAGCGTGGAGCTCTTGCCCGAGCCGGTCACCCCGCACACCAGGATCAGCCCCTCCATGGTCTGGCTGATTAGCTTGCGGTAAACGTCCGGCAGGTTGAGGGCGTCGAAGTCGCTGATTTTCGACTGGACGCGCCGCGCGGCGACGTGGATTTCACCGTGGCTGCGAAAGATGTTCACACGAAAGCGATCGCCCTCTTCGTCGGTCGCCGCAAAGTCGAGCGCCCCGCTGCTCTCGAACTCCTGCCACCGATTGGGCGGCACCAACGACGACACCATTTCGTGCATGAACGCCGTGTTGGGGATGGGCGGCATTTCCAGCCGCCGCAGGTGTCCGCCGATCCGCACGTAGGGGGCGTACCCCACCTTCAGATGCAGGTCCGACGCCTCGTTCTTGCTGGTGAACGCCAGCAGGCGGCGCATCTCTTCATCGGGAGGCAGATCTTCGATCATGGCGGGCCCTTTGTTCGATTGCAGATCGGCCCCCACTGGCACGCGTCCAGCCAGGATGCCGATAGAGGAGGAGTGTGCGAATCGGCGCGCTGCGACCGTTGCCAGGAGCAACAGCCAGCACAAACGCTCCGTTCGCGGCGACTTGGGCCTCTTCCACTTGTTCAGGATAATCACTGGGCAAGTCGCGTGCCATCGCAGCGACGGAAAGCCCGCGTGCCACGGCTCTGTGAGCCGTGCGCAACGGAGAGCGGCAGCGCCCCTCACACGGCTCATAGAGCCGCGGCAAGTAACACCAGGCGAAGCGCTAGTCCCGAGGGGGCTCGAGCGGGCTGAGATGCAAGAATCTCGCCACGAACCAGCAGGCCAGCGCCCAACCGGCGCCCAACGCCCACCCCGCGAGCACGTCGGTGGGCCAATGCACGCCCAGGTACACGCGGCTGACGCCCACCAGCGCGGTGATCAGGACCGCCAGCACCAGAAAGAACGCCTTCAGCCGCCGTAGCGCGACCAGCTCGGCCATCACGGCGCCCAGCGTCAGATAGACCGTGGCGGCCATCATCGAGTGGCCGCTCGGAAAGCTGCGCGTGTAAACGTGCGAACCATGCGGCACCAAGTCGGGCCGCGGGCGGTCGAACAGCGTCTTGAGCCCCAGGCTCAGCGCGATCCCGCCCACGAGCGCGATCACCAGCCACACGGCCTCGCGTCGCTTGTCGAGCACCGCCAGAAACGTTGCCGCCGCCGCGCCCAGCAACGCGACGACCCCCACGCCGCCCAGGGCCGTGAAGTCGCGCATCAGTTCCTCGAACCACCGCGGCCCCAGCGGGTCGGCCGGGTCCGCGGGGTTGCGCATCGCCAGCACAATCCGCTCGTCGATCTCATGCGAGTCGCCCTCGAGCACCTCGTCGGCCACCTCGGCAAACGCCCACACGCTGGCCGACGCGAGCAGAAACAGCCCAATCAAAATGGGCTCGTGCGTCAATCGTTCGGCAATCTTACGCAGCGTCATGCTGGTTCCTTCGGGGCTGGCGCCGGCTCGCATGGCAGGCCCGTCCGCTCGCGAATGAACGCCTCGACGGCGTCGCGTTGGTCGGCGGCGGGGCGCAGGTAGATGTCGCCATCGTAGCGGTGCAAAAAGAGCGTCCCCGGATCGTCGGCGAGCCAGCGTACTTCATGCACGTGCTTCCAGGGGATCGGCAGACGGTAATACCGCAGACCATCATCGCAAATCGCGACGAGAGTCTGATTGCGGCGAAGTATCAACTGGACCACTCGGTGCGCGATCGCGTACGCGCCAATCGGCAGCATTGAACAAGCGAAGAGATCGAACCACCCCCAATTGATGTGGCGAATGACCCGCAGATTGTTGACCACGAGAAACGACCAGTACGCCAAACTCATGCCAATCAGCACGATTGTCAGCAATCGCCGATGTTGCGACGGTCGACTGCGAACGGGGCCTGGCCCCAGGGCTGGCACGACGTATCGAACGGCCGAATCGTTGCCATACAGTTTGGCCTCGCGACGAAGCGCATAGTACCATGCCGCTGGTATGGCCAATGCGGTTGCCGTCCAAAAGACGAGCAGCGACGCTTGATCGGTCGGATCCAACCGACGACAGATCGCCCCGCCGATCGCTGCATACACCGCCACGACCGCCGTGGTGATCATCAAGCCGCGGACGGTGAATCGCGGTTTTTCGGGTTGATAGGCGGGCGGGGCGGTGCTGCTCATGGCATCGCCATTGTACGAACGCCGTACGACTGTCCAAAATGCAGCCGCGGGCCAGTCGTCCCGCGACCAGCACCAGAGCCAAGTGATTTTCGCCGGGAGCAATCGAGTATGGCTGAATTGCCGTTGGAAGTTTCGTGTCAGGACGTGCAGCGCCTGCTGGCCGACGGCGACGGGCAGCCGTGGCTGCTGCTGGATTGCCGCGAGCCGGACGAGCACGCGACCGCCGCGATCGACGGGGCCGTGCTGATCCCCATGGGCGAGTTGCCCGACCGCGTCGGCGAACTGGCCGGCCGCGAGCAGCAGCGCATCGTCGTCCACTGCCACGGCGGCGTGCGTAGCCTGCGGGTCGCCCAGTGGCTGCGAAATCAGGGGTTCCCGCAGGCCCAGTCGATGGCCGGGGGGATCGACGCCTGGTCGCTGGAAATCGATCCCAGCGTGCCGCGGTACTGACGTGGCGGCGTTTTCAACGGCCCGGACGGCGGCGTGGGGCGGGTCCCCTTGAAAATCCGCCGGCAATTTGCAATTCTTCTGGAAGCGAGCCGGAGTGGCGGAATTGGCAGACGCGCATGGTTCAGGTCCATGTGCCCGTTAAGGGCGTGGAGGTTCAAATCCTCTCTCCGGTACTTCACTTAGCCCCCGGTCATTGACCGGGGGCTAACTTTTTGCGCTGGGGAGGCGACTCAATCGCCCCGTTGCTGGGCAATCCACTCCTCAAGCTCCTCCCAGTCGACCGCCGGCAGCTTGGTCAGGTCCGGTCGCAGCGACTTGGCCCCGCGCACGTAAACGTGCTCGATGTCCGCCTGCGGCTTGTCGGTGTTCCAGTGCAGCAGCACGCGGACGCACATTCGCAGCGACCCGGGCACGTTGATCTCGTGGCCGCAGATCAGCGGCACATCGAGCCAGCCCAATTGCCGGGCCGCCAGGGCGGGGAACTCGGCGTCGACATCCACGGTGGTGGTGAACCAGATGCTCGCCATGTCCGCCGGGTCGATGTTGTTGGTGCGCACCAGCAGGGCGAGCAGCCGCCGCGTTTCGCGGAGGATTTCCTCGCGATCGTTGGCGTCGACGGTCGTGGCGCCTCGCACTCCGCGGCAGGGCATGGCAGACAAGGGGGCAATGAGGGTGCAGGAAAGCTGGCCCCGCGGCCGCCGGGCGGCAATCAAGGGGCGTCTGGTCGCATTGTCGTCACCCGGCGACCGACTGCAAGCACCGCCGGGGCGGCCCGCTGCGGGCAGACCGCAATTGCTTTGTCGATTTTGCGGATTCGTGCGAGACTCCACCGGATGTGAGCTGTTTCACTGTTTGACGGCGGCCGCCTCCGGGGGGAGGGCCAGCGGAGTCATCGCCGGGCGTGCGTTTGCCGCGCACGGGCGCCACAGGGGCGACTACTTTCTCGCTAACTCGCAGCGGAACTAGGAGATTTTACCATGGCTCGGAAACTGTCTGGCGGTGCGCGCACACGGCGCGACCAACTGAGAATGGAGCGGCTGGAGAACAAGGCCCTGCTGGCCGGCGAAGTGCTGGTGAACGTCGTGGGCGGGCACCTGCTGATCACCGGCGACGCCGAAGCGAACCAAATTGCCGTGTCCAGCGGCGAAGATCCTGGATCCTTTGTGATCCGCGGATTGGACGGCACGACGGTCAGCATGGCCGACGCCCCGGACGGCACGCCCCCTGGCAGCGAGCTGACCGTCGAGGGCGTTCGCGGAAACGTGCGGATCGCCACGGGCGACGGGGACGACGTGGTTCGCATCAATCGGGCCCGCTTCGCCCGCAGCCTGGCGATTGGGACCGGCGAGGGCAACGACACAGTCCTGATCGGCGTGCCGGCGCCGTCGGCCCCAGCCGCCGCGGAAGCGGACGGCGAGGCGTCTGCCGAGGAAGACCCGGCCGTTGATGCGAACGTGGCGGTGCGGGGCTCGGTGCGAATTGCCACCTTTGCAGGCGAAGACGTCGTCCGCGTCGCCGATACGGCCATCGGCGGTCACTTGGCCGTACTGACCGGCGCCGACTCCGACCGCGTGGTCCTGGGCGCCGACCCCGAAACGCCCCCCGCCGAGGGCGGCGCGGCGACCGACGAGTTGGTCGCCGAGTCGGAGGAGACCGACGGCGACGCGCCGGATCCGCACCTGCTGCGGGCTCGCGGCGGGATCCTGGTCTCGCTGGGCGCCGGCGACGATGCCGCGTCGCTACGCGATGTGGGAAGTCGTCGGGGCGTGGCCGTGGGCGGCGACGGAGGCAGCGATCGCATTGCTCTGTCCGACGTGGATGCCGGCTTCAGCCTGCTGGTCAACGGCGGCCGGGGCGACGCCACGGACAACGTGGTGCTGGACGACGTGCGAGCTCGGTTCGCAGCCGTGCGCACGGGCGACGGCGCCGATCGTGTGCGGATCGCCGATTCGGCGTTCGCCGCACTGGCGGTTTCCACCGGCGGCGGCGACGACATCGTGGGCGTGGCGGGGACCAAGGCGCGAGTCGCCGTCTTTCTGGGGGGACCCGGCGAAGACACCCTGAACGAGGGCGAAGGGAACGAGTTCGGCACGAAGATCGTGCGGAACTTCGAAATCCCGGCCCCGCCGACCGACGGCGGCGCCTCGGGCGACGCTGGGGCCGGCCCAACGACGGCGGTCCTGCCGCGCCTGGTGCGCCGGGCCCGCGTCGCCGCCAAGTGACGCGGCGCTGCAAGGACTTGGGAACCGCGTGCCACGGCTCTGTGAGCCGTGCGTACCAAAGAACCGCGCGGCGTCTCACATCACACGGCTCACAGAGCCGTGGCACGCAGAGTCGCCGTTCTGCGAAGGGCAGTTCGACGAAGGTGCGGCCTTGTTTTCGGGCCGCAACGACCCGGCGTCGGTGGGGTCGCTCCACCGACGCCGTTTGCGTAACCTGCGCGGCTTGAAGCTTGGCGGGTGGCGCCAGAAAAACAGTCCAGGATTTTCTCGTGGAGTCGTTGACAGGCCGCTGCCGATCCGTAAAATTCGCGGTTCTCCAGTCGGTTCGCGAGAGTTCGCAGAGCGGACTGGAAAAAAATTTCTTGCTGAGGGCTTGCCCGCTAGCAAGGAAACGCAACAATTGCCTCCCGCGATTGTTCGCGAAAGTGCTCTTTGACAATTTGGTGAGTGACCTCTTTTGAGAGCCGGCTGTCGTCGGCGCCCCCTCCCCGGGGAGCGGCGGCATTATGGCAGTCGGCCAGCCAGAGCAAGATCGTACATGACGAGTGCGCGTGAGCGTATCTCGCCAGCAAACGCTTCGAAAGGCTCTTTAGCTGAGAGGGCGCGTCCCGCTTGCGGGGCGAGTCAAACCAGTTGATGCATATAACCAATTGAAGGGTTTGATCCTGGCTCAGAATGAACGTTGGCGGCATGGATTAGGCATGCAAGTCGAGCGAGAACTTGAAGTTTGAAACTTCGGTCGATTTCTTCAAGGGAAAGCGGCGAAAGGGAGAGTAACAGGTAGTTACCTGCCCTCGGGTCCGGAATAGCTGCGGGAAACTGCAGGTAATGCCGGATAACATCTACGGATCAAAGGTGTGATTCCGCCCGAGGAGGGGACTGCTTCCTACTAGCTTGTTGGTGGGGTAATGGCCTACCAAGGCAATGATGGGTAACGGGCGTGAGAGCGTGGCCCGTCTCACTGGGACTGAGACACTGCCCAGACACCTACGGGTGGCTGCAGTCGAGAATCTTCGGCAATGG
>PABB01000004.1 GCA_002702655.1 Planctomycetaceae bacterium | reverse complement strand
TAACGACGTCAGTCCTGCAGAAAGCAATGCTGCGATAGCGACGCTTACTCGATGATGCGAAAGACCTTATCTAAAACTAAGTGCCATTCGTGCTTTCCACCGCGGTGAGTTAGGTGTTGGACGAAGTCACGGCGGCTGGGCACGCCGACCGCACGACGACTTCCGGCTAAGTGCCCGAGGTGACGAGCACCGCCAGCAATTGAGAGCCCGGTCAAACGCTGCGCAGGACGATGAATACGGTGCAGGTTCAGAGGTCCCGTATCCGACCGAGGTTGTGACAACCGACGCAGCTTAGCGGGGTGGCGTCCGAGCGGTCGGTGAGTTCCACCGACCGCAGATGCACAGGACTCAAAGTACCGACGGCTGGTCCAGCCGTCACGAGTTCTGACGCGCGCAATTGAAAGCCGCCTGCAAGTCCTGAGTCGAGTGTTGCGTACTCCCACCGTGGCAACCCGACAGGCCATCCGGCGAACTCGAAGCGCAAACTCCTGCCCACGGCGGCATGTCGCACGACATCAATATCGCCCACCGATGTGCTGCGCCCATTTGCAGAGGCATGCCTTCCCGAGCACTTGCTGGGGCTTCGCCGATGGCAGCACGACTCAGAGGCTTGGCGAAGTCGCTAGTATGGCGGCAACTCGCCTTGCCGGCGCGCTGACCATGCTCGCTATTCGGAGCTCGCACTAGGGGATCTGCGAGGTGCGGCCCAACTCGCTCCACAGAAACGCCCACAGGTCATTGGCGCGGCCCTCTTCGCGAGGCGACAGTCGGGACAGCTCTTGAGGCGTGCGCAAGGGGCGGTCGTCGCGCAGCGGTGCGTGCTCCTGGACCACTGCCAGGGCGGCGAACGCTTCGTCGCGTTCGGAAACGAAATGGGATCGGCGCGGCGGCACGGCGCGTACCGTCCCCGCAACTGGCGGCGACTGCGGCGCGACCAACCACCCGTTGGCCGCCCGCAACGAAGCGGCGGCGACCTCCGGCTCGACCGCTTGCACGGCGAGCAGGTTGACCGGCACCGACGCCGGCTCGGCCGTGAGTGTGGTCGCTGCGACCGTCACCGCCGACGCGGTGACGACGGCCGCGCCGTAGTGGCGTTGCCAGATCGCCAGATCTTCGCCGTCGGTCGTGCCGCTGAAATTGAAATCGTGCGAGAGATAATAATGAACGTGGTCCGGCGGCGTCGTTCCAAATCCGCGCTGCCACGCCAAGAAGTCCGCACCGTTGACCCGTTCGTTCAAATCGACGTCGGCCACTCGGATGTTCGGCGCAACACGCTGTCCCAACTGGGTCTGCCACACGGCCAGGTCCTGCGGGTCGACGCCGCCGCTGCGATTGCCGTCGGCGCCCGCGCCGGGCGAGGTGCTTGCCTCGCCGAGAGTCCGTTGCCATTGCAGAAAGTCGCCGCCGTCGACCCCGCCGCTGCGGTCATAGTCGCCAAACGGCAGGTCGTCGAGCAAGCTGTAACCGTCGTAGGACAGGCCGTAGGCCAGGATCTCCAGCCGGCCGTCGCCGTCGAAATCGGCGACAGCGACGCTCCGCTCTGCAGTCGTCGGCCCCTCGTTCTCCATGACAAGGAACTGCGTCAATCCGTCTGCCCCGTCGTTGCGATAGATGTACGTCCCCCTCCAGGAACCGGTCGCCACGGCGTCGAAGTCCCCGTCGCCGTCCAGGTCGGCCACTTGCAGGCGCTCGGCGATGCCGTAGGTATCGAGTTGGCCCAGCCCCATTGGCGTTGAGGCCAATACCTCGCGCACGAGATTCGCACCGCCGTCGTTGCGATACAGATCAAGGGCCAACTGTCCCATATCGTAGACAAGCGTCATCAGATCCTGGTCGCCATCGCGGTCGAAGTCGACAGGGACGATGTCCAGCACGATGTGTCCCGGCTCTGTCTCGGCAATGGGCGTCAGCTCGTGATAGATCCATCGGCCGTAGAAGTTCTCATACCACCCCGAACTGCCGCGCTCAAAGGCGACGGCAAAATCGGCGTCGCCGTCGCCATCGATGTCGGCAGAGCGAATGGCGATCGGCGTGAGCGCGGGCGTCGTCACCGGCTGACTCAACGACCAATTCTGTTGTCCGTCATTAAGG
Organism: Planctomycetaceae bacterium; assembly: GCA_002702655.1. Lineage (GTDB taxonomy): Bacteria > Planctomycetota > Planctomycetia > Pirellulales > Lacipirellulaceae. The sequence goes on along the minus strand of PABB01000004.1, from coordinate 34,075 downwards.
AAGACGGCAATGCGCTCCGTCAACGTGGAAGACGTGACTCGACGCGCGACCAACAGGTCCAGGCTGCCGTCGCCATTGACGTCTGCCAAATCAAATAGCCCGTTGGGCCGAATGCCAGCGTCGCCGCCGAAGTGCGGTTCGAACTCGCCAGCGCCGTCGTTCTCCGCCCACACAATGCCGCCGCCGTCTCTCGGACCGACCAAATCAACGTCGCCGTCTCCGTCCACGTCCGCCGGAGAGAGCCCGACCGGGGCGAATCCGCCGCCGAAGCGGAGACTTCGATTCATGAACGCCCCGTCTCCGAGATTCTCAACCCAGCCCGGAATGCTCCAATTGACGCTGGAAACGACGAAATCTTGGTCGCCGTCGCCGTCGAGATCTGCCGGTTGAAAGCGCAATGTCTCGTCGAATTCTGGCGACCATACCGACAGAATGCGCCTTCCTCCAAACTCGCCGGTTGCGACCGCCGCGGGCACGATCGTGACGAGGTAATCTTCCACCTCGCCATCGCGCGCGGCGCCACCGGGGCGCAGGGCGCCGGCCGTACTCAAGCGGAACCGGGCCGCGGCCTCGCCCGCCGCCGCGATCGCGGGAACGACGAACGAGAGGTGGTTGTCACCTTCGGTGACAGGTCGCGAGGCGAAGATCCGCTCGCCGGCGCCGTCCCACGAGCCGTCCTGGTTGAAGTCGATCCACCCGTCCAGCTTGGCGCCGGCGGGGGCATTCTGCACATTGACGATCGCGACGCCGCTGGCCTGACCAATTTGAATCACCGGCAACGCGACGCCGTCGTCGTCGCTGGCGGCATCGGCGGCGACCGACGGCGCCCCGTTGGCTTCCACGTCGCGCAACGCGCCCAGCCGCGGCCCGACGCCGACATGGACCGCCCCGCCGTCGGCATGCAGCGTGGCAAAAGGAACAGGCGCGTCGCCGTAATCGGGATCGACCAGACCCTCATTCGCGTACCAAATAACTTCGGCGCCGTTGCCCCGAGTCAGGACCACCGCGTCCAGATCGCCGTCCCCGTCCATGTCGGCCGCCGCCGTGACCACCGTTGAAAAATCCAGGGCGGCGTCGATCGTGCGGCGCAGAAACTGCCCCCCGCCGAGATTGTCGTACAAGTCGATCGTTGTCTCTTCACCGCGGTCGTTGACGAAGGCGCTATGGAGGATGTCGAGATCTCCGTCCCCGTCAAAGTCGGCGAGCGTCGCCCAGCGGGACCAGTCTTCGGCACTGTCGGAGGCCAACTCGTGGGACACGAAGCTGCCGTCGCTCGTCTGCTCATGCCATCTCACTGTCGCCAAGTCAGAGTCCCATGCACGTTGAACGGACAACAGGTCGAGGTCGCCGTCGCCGTCGATATCGCCAGGCGCCAGCCCCTCCGTCGTCGCTGCATAGGGATTTCTAGGGTCAAGAACGAATTGCTCCGCGAAGTTGAGTTCGCCGTCGTTGCGAAACCAAATGATTTTCTTCCCGCCAACGACCACGTCGAGATTGCCGTCGCCGTCCATGTCGACGGTGACGATCGCGCCCCAGCCGCCGTCGCCAACCTTGTACGGCGTGAACTCCTGCCGCCCGTTGTTGAGCCAGGCGGAGGTGTACGTTCCGTCGCACGTGAGGACGTCCAGGTCGCCGTCCGCGTCAATATCAGCCACGCTGTAGCAGGGGCCCAGCCCCAGCGACTCGCCAAACTGGGGAATTGGCCCTTCCCAGCCGATGTGGCGCGTGAAACTCCCGCTGCCGTCGTTCTCCATCCAAACCAATTGCGCCAATCGGGGACCAGAAACGTACGAATTCCCAACAAGATCAACATCACCGTCCCCGTCGAGATCGGCCGCCGCAAAGTCCTCGTTGGCCAACGTCGAGTTGGGAATCTCATGAAACTCGAATCCGGCCGCCCCACGGTTCTCGCTCCAGGCGAGATTATTCCCGCTGGTCTTGGTGACGATGTCAACGTCCCCGTCGCCGTCGACGTCGGCGGTGATCATGAATCCAAACCCGCTGGTGTTGGAAGACCCCGCGACCGCCGTCATCCCCTCGCCAAACAGGCCTGTGGCGGGGGCCCGGGGGGCGATCTCGATTTGGTAGTCTTCGACTTCCCCGTCCGTTGCTCCGCCGGAGGGGCTCAGCATCCCAGCGGTGGTCAGCCGAACCCTGGCGTAGGTCGTTCCCGCAACTGCTCCGGAGGGGATGGAATACGTCAGCAGGTTTTCTCCCTCGACTACGGGCAGCGCGGAGAAGATGCGCTCCTCTGCGCCGCCCCAGGAACCGTCGCCGTCGAAGTCGATCCAGGCGGCGAGCTTGGCGCCTGCGGGCGCGTTCTGCACGTCGACTGCCAGCGTGCCCTGCAACTGTCCGACTTGGATCGAGCCGAACGTCACGCCGTCGTCGTCGGCATCCGACAGGTCGTGCGAGCCGTCCCGCGTCGCGCCCAAGCGGGGGCCGGTCGGCACGTGCCGCGCCCCGTTGTCGGCCAATTGCGTCGGGTAAGGGCGAGGCGCGTCCCCGTAATCGTGGACGCCCTCGTGCCGGTACCAGGAGAGCACGCCTGCACCATCGGCGCCGGTGATCAGATCGATGCGGCCGTCGCCGTCGACGTCGGCCGCTACGATACTCAGGAGCGTGCCCTGTGGCTGGGCGATCACGTGCGGCGCGAATGTCTGCGATCCGTCGTTCTCGTACCACGCAACGCGCGACTTGCCCGCGGCGGCGACGTCGAGATCGCCGTCGGCGTCCAGATCGGCGACCACAAACGACTCGGCCCCCCACGGCGTCGCGTCGAGCGCATGAGACGTGAAGATGCCGGCACCGTCGTTCTCGTACCAAACGAGCCCGCCCGAGCCGTTCGACGCGGCCAGGAGGTCCTGGTCGCCGTCGCCATCCAGATCGAACGCCTCGATCGCCCGCAGGTTCGCTGCCGTCTGCACGACTTCGTGCGGAACCGGCGGGTGACCGCCATTGAACTCGTACCAGACAATCTGACCGTTGGCCAACGCGGCCGCCGCGTCGGCGACGCCGTCGCCGTTCATGTCAGCGGCCGTTAACGATCGCACTTGGCTGGCGACGCTCCACGACTGGGGTAGCGAGAAGTTCTGCTGGCCGTCGTTCGTACGCAATTCCAGAGTCGAGCCATTCGCCGTGAGTAGGTCGACGTCGCCGTCGCCGTCGGAATCGAGCGCCGCCAAACTGGAAGGCACGCTGCTGTCAATCTCGTGCCAGATGCCAAAGAGTTGCGTGCCGTCTCGCTCATACCAGCCAAGGTCGTCGAATTTGCGGGCGAAGGCGTCGATGTCGCCGTCACCGTCGACATCCGCCTGATTCAAGAGGCTGGTGTCGACCGTGAGGTCATTATGATCCAGCCCCAGCCGCCCGGCCGTGTTCTGGAACCACAGGTTGTCTTGTGTCAGCATGTCAACGTCGCCATCGCTGTCGAAGTCAACTGGCGTCAGGTAGCTTTCCGCGAGTCGTGGCGGAGAGTAGAGCGACGGCTGTGCGAATGGTTGCGGCCCGGTGAACGGCCCGCTGTCGGCCCCCGCGATTGCCACGGCGTAGTCCTCGACCTCGCCGTCGGCCGCCACCGCCAGGCCCGTTGGGTCCAGGTCGCCCGCCGTGCTCAGCCGCACCCGCGCAAAATAGTAGTTGCCGGAGATCGATGCGGGGACGGTGAAACTGACCACGGTTTCGCCGTTGGGCACCGGCAGGCTGTCGGCAATCTGGTCCCCAGGATGCGATGCATTGCCGTCGCGGCCGAAATCGATCCAGGCGTCGAGCTTGGCGCCGTCGGGGGCGTTTCGCACAAACACCGTCATCGTGCCGGCATCCCCGGCCCGCAGCGTGCTGAATGTCACGCCGTCTTCATCGAAAGCATCGCGGGTCGCCAAATAGTAGCCTGCCGACGTCAGCGGGCTACCGTCGCGCAACTCCCCTAAGATCGGCCCAACCGCCTCGTGATAGGCGGAGCCGAGCGGCGCGTCGCCCGTATCAACGGCCAGCAAGAGGCGGCGCTCCAACGGCTCAAATCGCAAGTCGCGACCCAGCCGCGGACGTAGTGAATGCTGCCGTCGTGACATGCGTGTTGCCGAACAGGATGAAACGCCGCGAAAGTGGATCCCCCGATGAGGTCCAACGCCCCAATTCCGCAGGGGCGCTTTTGACCTGGCGCAGCCGCCCAACCGCGGACTGCAGTTGACGAGGAAATTGCGACGAGTTCTCCAGTTTACATCCCCATTGAACACTCAGCAATTCAAATGGCCGACTGGCATGAACGATTTACCCTGTGCGCGGGGCGCCGCAGTTCAGGACTCGGAAATCTGCGCCGGCCGGCGGCCGATACCTTCCCACATTACAGTGGCGTGGCATCGCACGGCACAAAAACTCGTATTTCCCGTCTTCTTGGCGACAGACTTCTCCGTGTGTGATGGGCAGTGGTCTCTGTCACTTCGACCTTCGACAGTAGAGACGCTGGTTCGCACGACTTCGTACGGGCCAGTCGCCCCGAACGCATTCGGCCTACGGGATGCACTCGACCACGACCCATTTGGATTTGTCGATCGCAATTCAAGAAAAACCGAACGGGTTCGCCAGAGTTTCCCATTCTTGTTATGTTCGCGCTACCGACCGCACGATAGGGCCGTGCTTCACCACAGCGGCTGCATCGCCCGACCGCTCGAAGTAACGCTGCTCAGACGCAGCGATGTCTTCTCGCGGAATAGACCGCTGCGCGGTTGCCCAGGGCGCAACTCCGAACGGCTGGTCCATCTTCGCTCAATTAGAGTGTCGGCGAACTCGCATAGATGTGTTCACCGACGCCCCGAATCCAGTGTTCTTCATAAACTCACTTCCGTTGGTCTCAGCCGGCTAGCCATCATCAAATCCCCGAGCCAAGTGCGATGGAGGTTCCGCATGGCTGCGGCCGATGCCCCCCAGTTGCGACTTTCCTGCGTTCTGCAGCTACCTCTGGCAACGGTGGGTTAGCGGTTGCAGCGTATCGCCGGTGGGGCGTTCTGAGCCGAGAACTTCGGTCCGGCGCTCAAACGCGAGATTCGTGATGACCACGAGGCTCTGCCGCTTGTAAGCCTGGCCCACGAGGTCGAACAAGAGCTCGGCACCCGCCTTGCTGGCCTGGACTTAGCCCAGTACGTTGAGCACCAGGACGTCCTGCTTGACGAGCTGGGACCGCTACTCCCAACAGCCTAGAATGCTGCGAGCCCTGGATTGGCCACGAGCTTCGTCAGCACGGATTGCACAATGAGAACTTAGTTAATGCTTCGCGAGCCAAATCGAAACACCTGTCGGACTACGCTAAGTTCTGCCGCCGATAGAAAACGCCATGCGGCCTGAGGACACTTCTCATTGGCGCCTTCGAGCCTGTAATTCAAACAGGGCGTCATTGGAGCCCCCAACAGGGACGTTTAGCCGCAACGAGCCATCCAGAGCGGCTTGCGGCAGACGAGCGCGTTCGGTCATGCGATTGACGGCCTCATCGCTTGTATCGCCGGAGTCGGGCATTCGAATTGTCACACGGTGTGGGCCAACCACAGCCCCGGGGACGGCGCGGGTAGCCAATTCCAGGGTAAAACGCCCCTGCTCGTCTGTCTTGCCGAAGGAGCCGGGGCCGGGACTGGACGAAGAACCGGTTGCAATCGGCTGAGTGTTGACGATCGCGCCCGCTAGCGGTTGGCCGTCGAGAGTGACCTTACCGGAAACATCGGCTAGGTCGTACGGATGCGAATCGCAACCCGCCGCCATGACGCACGCAGCGGCGACCGAGAGCCACTGCCAATCGAATCGACAGGTCATTGTTCGAGTTGTCTTGGACAAAACGCTCGTTCTCGCTGCGTGCTTCCGCGGATGCGGCATGACAAGTGGTTGTACGCAAATCATGCGTCCATTGTCTTCAGTTCTCCACGCGGCCTATCTCGCCGCCGCCGACCGTGGCCATGCCGGCCAGCAGCTCCATGTCGACGTCTTCGGACACGAAGTGGGTGCTGCCATCGCAGTAGGTGAAATGCAACCCGCCGGGGTGAAGGGCGCCCCAGCCGCGTTTGCATGCCTCGGTTAAACCAGTTGATTCGCGACAACGATTCGCATCGGGAATCAGTGTTCCGCTCACCGGAGTGACCTGGGATTTGTTGTACGAAGTGTAGGTATAGGCCCACAATGTGCGACGGACAATGACAAACTGCTCCTGATCGACTTCGCCGAAGCTATGCCGTTCGCCTAGCAGGAGCGTGTTGCTCAGCCCATCTTGGATTTGCCTTGTCTCGATTGGACGGAGTACGAAATCCTTATACTGGGGGTTACCCAAGTCGCCGGCGACGGCTTGCGAAAAGAACTTAAAATCTACGGTCGTCGGCATGGGACCGATCCAATCGGGTCGGATGCTGGTGCCGGCGTGACTATCCCAGTAGATATTGCTGCTGCCCGAGATGGGATCGGGACCGCCGCGACCAGTAACGGCCCGGTACGAACCGCGCGCAAACAGTAAATTGCTTCCGGGACCCGTTTGGGGCATTTGCAGATTGGCAGTTTCCAGGTCCGAAGGACAAACCTGAGTCGACAGGAACGCTTGGCGCACGGATTCGTTCTTGGGATCTTCGTTAGTCACGCTGAAATCGTATTGGTCGAACAATGCTTGCTGCTCAATGAACGGCAGGATCAGGATGGCCCAATTCTCGTGGCTCTTCGTATTGCAGCACTTGCCATTTGTCACTCCGCCCGGGGGCAGCGTACCGCCACGCTGGTCTGCATAGTTGACGACGGCGAGTCCGAGCTGGCGCATATTGCTCTGGCATTGTGCGCGACGGGCCGCTTCGCGGGCCGCCTGCACTGCCGGAAGCAGCAGTGCCACCAGCACGCCAATGATTGCAATAACGACGAGCAGTTCGACAAGAGTGAATCCTGGGCTTTTACCGCGGCGGACCGGCCTCATTGTTACATCCTTCGAGCAAACAACGAAATTGGAGAAGTTAGCGTCCGGCAAAAAGTGGAAAGATCATGCAGTCGCCCGAGATCGGTTGTTAATTCCAAGCCTCAAGAACGCCATTCCCATCGCCGCCAGCACGGCTGCCGCAGGCTCTGGGACGGGTGCCGCAGTCGGTGCCCCGGTTGCCTGCCCATAGGCCGCCTGCCAAATGACCAGATCTGCGTCTGTTACGAAGCCATCGCCGTTGGCGTCACCTTCTGATTGCATCGTGCCGATCCCCAGGCCGCGCTGCCATATGAGGAAGTCAGAGCCGTTGACCAACATATCGCCATTGAAGTCGGGATTGTCCGATGAGGGCGCCATCGAATTGTAGATGTCGAGGATTTGCTGGTCGGTGAGAGACTCAGCATAGATCCGCAAATCGTCGATGGCGCCGTCGAAGAATCCGTCAAGCGCGCCGCGGTTGTTGCGGGCGCCGATGGCCATCGGAAATTGCCATTCCTCTTGAAAATCGGGCGGGTTGAGGAAGTAGTTCGTCGAGCTTGCGCCCAGGCGAACGCCGTCCAGGTAAACGCTGGCGAACGTAGGCTCTCCCGAGCCCGATTCAGCGGCGCCGTTCCACTGCCAGGCGACATGTCGCCACTCGCCGTCGGCCCAGTCGTCCAGATTGTCGTTTGGCGAGGGATCTTGGACGATAAACCGCGACACGCTGGAGTTGGATGCGCGCGGGAAGGCTTGCAGACGAGAGCCGCTCCACCCCGCGAGGAACGCCTGCGTGTACTGATTGTCGTCAAATGGATTGGGGTCGCCGCCCTCGGGGACGGCGTTGAGATTGCCCATGATCCACCGGGCGCCGCTCGTATTCGTCGATTTCACCCAAGCCATGATTGTTCCGGAAACCAATCCTGGTCCGCTGCTGGCCTGGGGATCGCCAGTGGCCGAACCGGGGTAAGGATCGCCTGTGGCTGCTACGGGGGCGCCAGGATGGCCGGCGGTGGTGACGTCGACCCATTGGTCCAGGCCGTTGAAGAGGATTGCTCCGTTGGCCGTGCCGTCGACGCCGGTGGTGAATGTCGCCGTACTTGCGACCGCGGTCGCGGAGTCCGTCCCCACGCGAAACGTGCCGTCGGGGGCGGGCGTGCCGTTGGTGTCAACGAACGAGGATGCATTCAGTAGGTTGTTGTCGAACTTGTAGTGCGACAGCAACGTCTGACCGTCGGCGGTACCTGTCGCGAAAGCAATGACAAGCAGGGCGGCCTGCCAAGGTGCCGCAGCCGAGCGCGTGAAGATGCTCATTGTTGATTCCACTCGTGAGAAGTTGTAAGAACTAAAGAGAAGGAAGCTTGAACGGGATACCTGCAAGTTGGTTAAGAGCAGCGTGCATCGAGGCGGCCGGAGGATCGTCGCGTAGCGGTCGAAGCGGCCGCGCCGCGAGGCCGTACATGCTGACAGTCGGCGCGTGGTCGCCGATCGGCCCCAGCGTGACGACTCCCGGCTTCTCAACCACCCGGCGCCAGACGGAATGGACAGTATTGATGCTCTTGCCAGGACCGACGGCCAGAGGCTCGCCGGGGTGGGCCGAGGTGAACATTAGCTCGTCGATGCCGACGTCATATCCCGTATCAACGAACTGAGCGCTGAGCCACGTCGGCACGGGCAGTCGATTGTCGTAGATCACGAACAATTCGGCGGGCTGGGCCAGCGTCACAGAGATCTCAAGTTCTTCGCGCCATTTGTCAGCGTTAAACGTTTGCACGTAATCGGCGCCTAGCAAAAACTCGGGCAGGCCGACCTCATCGACGCCGTTGTATTCATGGCGTCGGTCGACGTATACGCGGGAATCTTCGCTCAAGCCGCCATGGACGATGTGGTAGTATTGGGAGCTGTCTGGGGCAGGGATGTTGTCGTGCACGGCAACGATTACTGGGTCGACAGGCAGCACGCGGGATCCGCCGGCGCGGACTGGAAACCGCTCGCTGTCGACCGACACGATCCGGCTCACCCGTCCCTCAAGCCCCACGTGGACTGCCTCTCCGGTCTTCAACTGCATCGTCGCGTCTCCGCTCGACGCTCTGCGGCGGTCCCTCCGCTGGCGGGTGGTAATATCCGTGCTTACGTCGTAGGACAGCACAACGGCGCCGTCGAAAACGACCACGTCTGTTGCGCCGACCTCGTTGACGTCAACTCCGAATTCGGTTCCCAGGTCGACGACGTCCGCCGTTGGGGTTTGAATGACAAACCCAGTGGCGTCGCTGCCGACGCGAGCGCGAACGGCTCCACGGGCGGCGCGAACGCACATGGGGGATACGAGTTCCAATTCCGCTGGTCCCTTAATGACGACGACCGCGCCGCTGCTGAACGTCAACTCCGCCAAGCCCGCGGTCAGTTGCAGGCGACATCCGGCGGCGAGCCGGGTCGGAGCGACGCCAGGCGGGTTGGCAAACCATTCGGCGCCCGAGGTGTCGGTCAGCACGGCCACGAACTTGGGCTGAGCGGAACTCCCGAGCCACCAGGGCAAGGTAGCGGCCACGAGCAGCATGGCCGCCAGCGCTACTAATTTCATGAGACGGTGGCGCGATCGGAAGGCGATTGGTAGCGTTGCCACGGTACGGACCGCGGACGTGGGCTCCTCCTTCAATGCGAAATCCGATGACTCGTCGCGCACTGCGATCTCCATCGCCGAGGCGGCCTGCAGGGCGGGCTCGTGCCGGCTTGCCAGCAGCACGTGCAGTGCGGTGTAGTCGACATAGACGTCGCGCGAGGCCGCATCTTTCGCCAACAACCCCCGAAGTCGTTCGAGCCCGGCGGCGTCCAGCAGCCCGTCGTGCAAATCGGCGGCCAGCCGAACTACGTCGTCGCGTTGTCGATCGTCCTTGCTCACGCTGAGGCGCTCCCCGCCAGCTTGTTCTCAATGCATTTCAACAGGGCGGTCCGAATACGGTAGAGGGCCGTCGCCACGGCGCCTGGCGTCTCGCCCAACTCCTCGGCCATGGCCAGCACCGATCCGCCCGAGCTGTAGCGAGCCATCAGCCGGTCGCGCTGCTGACGCGTCAGTTGCTGCAGGCACTCGTCCAGCGCCAGCGATCGATCATCCAGCCGCCCCAATCGCTGCTCGGTGTGTCGTGCAAGTTGAGCGATCATCTCTTCGTCGAACACATGCCGATCACGGCGGCGGCGTTGGCGCTCGGTGAGCACTTCGAAATAAGCGATCTTGCAGGCCCAAGCGCCAAAGTTGGTGCCGGTCTTGAACTCGCCCGCCTTCCGCCACAACACGACGTTCGTCTCTTGCAGCACGTCGCGAGCCCGCTCCGGATCGGGCAAGAGAGTTAGGATGTAGGCGTACAAGCGGTTTTGGCAATTCGTGAGATCACGAATGAACTGATCGTTGATTGCATGAGGTTCGGGCATTGATATGCAAACTTCGTCTGATCGTTCAGTCATCCCCGCACCGTGTTGGCATGTCTTCACAGCCGTGCCGTCGGCCGCTCCAAGCGACGCAAAAGTCTCGGACGACCGCCGGAGCCTGCCCCGCTACGTGCTCCAGCGGCCGCGGTCCGAGAACTGAGCTTGATCCAGCTAACCAGTGCGGCGCCGGCGGGTCACGAGCAAACCGGCCGCTGCGCCAAATAGGGCCAGCACGACCGCGGCAGGCTCCGGAATGCCGTACACGCGCACGTCGTCGATGAGACCCTCCCACGTATGGTCAATCGACCCTCGGTTGTTTCTGGCGCCCAGCGGCAAGTCGAACTCCCATGGCGTAATCGGGCTGCCGGTCGTCAGACTGTTGAGTACCGTTTGGGTCTCAAGCGCGGTACCGTCGACTTTAATCGACCCGGAGCCGCCGGAAGCGTCGATCGCCCATTCGTATTCGATTTGGTGCCAGTCTCCGTCGGCGTAAGTCGTGTCGATGTTGAACGCGTTTCCGCCGATCGCATTGCGAATTTGGTAGACGTTGTTGTTGGCGCTGCGAATAAACATCTGCAATCCGCCGGCCCCGTTAGTGCCGAACAGGATTGCAGTCGAATCGTTACTGTTGAGGTTGCCGTAGAACTGCTTATTGCCCAGCGACTGAGCTGAGTTCGTATTCTTGAAGTGCAATGAGATCTTGCCCTCGTATAGTTGCGCGCTGCCGGGCACTCCCAGAGCCGTTGTGCCAAGGTAGTCTCCGGCGCCATCGAGCATAAGCGAACCCGTACCGACGGCCGCATCAATATTGGTGAGGGCGGCGTCTCCATTGAGGGTCCCGGCGGGTGCTCCTGGCACGGAGTTGTTCGTGTTCCCTTCAAATTCGTAGTGGCTTTGCAGCGTCAGGGCGTGTACCGCGGCTGGACTGCCCAGGACCAAGCTGGCGAAGATGGCGAAACAACGAGACTTGCAAACAGACATTAGCACCTCCCTCAAGAGTAGACTCACGGCGGAAAAGCACAGGCGATGAGTGCGCCAGCGGTCGCAGTTGCGAGATTTCGCCGGCACCTATCTACACGGCACAAGGGGACCGATCTATCACTCCGCCATGTCGTTTTTTCTGGCCAAAGCGCCGCAACATCATGTGCTGATTGGGTTTGCGGGTTTTTCGCGGGACGCCGTCTCGTGTCGAGGCGCCGGTGTTGTTTTGCCCTGATTGCAGGAATCTGGTCAGCGCTGTAATCCGTAGCGTTGTTTGCGCCGTTAGTTCTAGTAGAGATACTGGTCGGAGAGCCTCAGTCTTATCTCGCAAGTTCGCCCCGCACTTCTGCAGCGGCCCCCGGCTCAAGCGAATTACCGACATCCATTAGCAATACCACGATGACGAATCGCCGATATGCCAGTCTACGCATCCGGGGCACAGCACTCTGCGGGCCCCTGCTCGCCCTACTTGGGCTCACGCATGCTTTGGCTGCGGAAGTCAATCTTGTCTACGACTATCAGTCGACGGTCACCAATGATTCAGCCGGCCCGCTCGACTTGAAAGCTGGATTGATTTACGACGATGCCGTCGCAGGGGCGCCAATTGCTGTGGTAATGCACCCATACTCCGGCAACACGGGCCACTTTTCAGGCGTCTACCCCAATGCCGATCGCCTTCGCGACCTGGGGTTCTTTTCGATCCTCGTTGCGATGCGGCAACGGGAGGGCTCTGACGGACGCCGCGACTCCGGAGGGCTGGAGATTTACGACATCTTTGACGCTGTCGAATCGGTAAAAGCCAATTTCCCCGGGCTGGTCGACTCGTCACGTATTTACGTAACCGGGTACTCTGGCGGCGGCGGCAACACCATGTCCGCGCTCACCAAATTCCCTGACTATTTTAACGCCGGTGCGGCGTTCGTCGGCATGTCCGACTATGGCTATGATCCTATTGACGGCTGGTACTTCAACGGTGCCGGCGGTCGGACGTCGCAACTCAATATTGACGTCGGCGACCGCACAACCGGCGATCCCGACGTGATCGATCGCTACCACGCTCGGGCGTCGAACTTGGCCTCAAAGAATAACCCCTACAGCGAGATTTACTTGTTCTCCAACGAGTCGGAGACCATTTCGCCCATCGTCAACGACATCTCCTACCGCGAAAATGCGATTGCCTCCGCGGCGTTTCCCGGAGAATTCGACAATATAACCTTCGTCAACGGCCAATCCGGGGCCCAGTACGAGGGCCCCGTTGATCCGCTCGATTGGGTCGACTGGAACCACGACGGAGTGGTTCAATCGAACGAGCGTCAGGATTACCCGCACAGCAGCTCGGTTAGCATTCAGGAACGCGGCGAACTCTGGTTTCTGGAAGACCTTTTAGCCGGCGGCATTCCCCAGCCGGTACTGAACGACGCCGACGAGCTGTTCGTCGCGGGCTGGGTGCGAACCCGACCGTTTCAGATGTGGTTGGGGGACGGCCAAAACGCCGCCGCAGATTTGACCTACAGCCTTACGTCCGACGAGATGATATTCGATCTCTCGATCGCCAGCCTCGACAAATCTGTGATCGGCGAGTTGACGATCTACGAGAATCGGCTGCGGACGACGCTCGCCCGCGTTGAGCTCAATGGGCAGTTCGTCGCCGCCGTCGACCTCTCGTCTGGCTACATTTACAACGGTTTGGGTCACGGCGACCAACTTCGGCTGGTTGCGGTTTCCGAGCCGGCCGCGGCCTGCCTGCTCGGCGCTGGAGCCGCAGCGTTTTGCTGCTGCCGCCACGGGATCAAGTTAAGCAAAACGCAATGCGGGCGACCGCGCCGGCTTTTACGGCGTCTGCTGACCCGAATCGGTCCCTGAAATGCACGGAGCATAATCGACGGCATGGGCTGCGTGGCAACAACAGCGGGCGTGCAGCGGTGGCGGCTGACCAGGCTGGTTGCTTGGGGATGCCTGATTCTGCTACCCGCTGAGTCGGCATCGGAAGAAACAGGCATTCGCTCGCCGTCGGTTTTAGGCGAAGACTCGACTGCCAAGCTCCCAACAGACTCCAACACCGCTCTTGTGCCGTGCCCGCAGGGCGAAGGTCCCTGGCTCGAGAAGTTCGAGCGCCAATGCCGCGCGGCGCGCGGCTCAGACGCAGCAATCGTATTCCTCGGCGATTCGATCACCGAGAGCTGGCAGACTGTGGGAAGCGATGTCTGGGCGAAACACATCGTACCGCTGCGAGCCTTAAATCTTGGCATTGCAGGGGATCGCACGCAGCATGTGCGGTGGCGCCTTCAGCATGGCGCTCTGGCAGATCTGCAGCCCTCGGCAGTGGTACTGCTGATTGGAACCAACAATCTGAAGGAGCAGCGAAACACGGCGGAGGAGACGCTCGCCGGCGTTTGCGCAGTCGTGACCGATTTGCTTCAGACGACGCCACAATCAACACAAATACTCCTTATTGGCATATTGCCATGTTGCGAAAGTCCCGATGATCCTTGGCGGCAAAGCGCTGCTTGGATCAATCGCAGACTCGCCAATCATCACTGGCCGTCGCGGGTACGCTGGCTCGATTTATCCTCTGTGTTCCTGCGACCTGACGAATCGATCCGCGTTGAGTTGATGGCCGACTACTTGCACCCAACATCAGCCGGCTACCGCGACCTTGCTGCGGTCCTGTTGCCGCACTTGCACGGTGCGCTCAGGCCTGCGGACGTTCTGGAGCAGGGCGATTTTGGCAACGAGCAATAGCCCGGAGCGCCGCTCGCCTATTCAGCAAGAACCTGCGAATATTAGAGAAAGCTCCTGGACTCTCTTGCGGAAATGCCTAGGTCCAAGCGACCGACGTGAGTTGTGCGGCCCGCTATCGGCTGTTGGTTGCATCGGCCGCCATCTGGGAAAATCCTGGCTACGGCGCAGAGGTCGCCAAGACCGACGCGCAGAAACTCGCCGCTCAAATGAGCGAGGCTGTCACAACCTCGGTCAGATTCGGGACTCCCGAAAGTGCGCAGGTTTCAGCATCCTGCGCAGTCTTCGCGCCTCCCCAACTGCCCACAACACAGGCGTCCAGGGGCCGGCAATCCAAGGACACAAATCGCCCATCTGCGGCTATACTGGGCTGATGCAAAAGCCCGGCTATCCCTGTCAACCGCAATGGACTATCGTCGGTTCTCCGACGTATGGCACGACTGGTCGCAGTCGTCGCGTGACGGTGGCTCTCATCGCTTTTCTACTGGCGTTCGCGCTTGTCGCGGCGCCGCGAGGGTGGGCGGCGACCGTCATCTCGGGCGACGTGACGCCGCCATTGCCGTGGGATCGTTTTATCGATGTCCGCATTGGCGACACCATCAATGGAACTCTGTCCGTCGATAGTCGAATTGGTCGCCATACGGGAGCTCGGCTATTACAATTGCCTTCGTTGACGGCGCAATATGACCACGCTCAGTCGAGCGAGAAATCCCCATCGCGCCCAGGCGAGGCGGGCCGGCAGAGGGACCAACGGAGCGGGACCAACGGAGTTTCTTAAGGGCGTTGGCAAGGCGTTGCCTCCGTGGATCGCGATCGGCCGGATGATGAAGTCACGCGCACAGTCTTTCACGGGGACCTTCATGCTGGTTCTCGCCGCCTCCGCGACGGCACGGTCGGCTGTCGTAACTACCGGCAACGTCACTCCTTCGATGCCCTGGGGCTTGTATACTAGTGCCCGCATCGGTTCCACGACCAGTGGTGCGCTGGCCTTGGACGGGGGCAGTGAGCTGACCAACCGAACGGGAGTTTTGGGCTACTCGTTTGGCGCCGCTGGTGCGGCAACCGTCGTCGGCACTGACTCTCTGTGGACCAATATCGAAAGTCTCACGGTTGGCCGCGAGGGCGAGGGGGTGCTCCGCGTTGAAGCGGGCGGAGAGGTCAGCAGCGCAGCAGGCTACATCGGTTACTCGACGGGATCGACGGGCTACGCCGTCATCGCCGGCGAAGGTTCTCAATGGTCAAATGCCGATCTCCTCACTGTTGGCGAGAAGGCTCACGGGACGCTGCGCGTGGAAATGGGAGGGCAGGTCAGTAGCTCATCTACCTCGATCGGGAAGGGGGTGAGTTCAGCGGGCGATGTAACAATCACCGGCACCGGCTCCAAATTGACGAATACCAGGAATCTATCAGTTGGCTATTCCGGCAACGCGTCGCTCACCGTGGAGGCGGGCGGACAGGTCAGCAATCGGCACGGATACATTGGTTGGTACGCGGGATCGACGGGCGCTGCGACGATTTCCGGGGCCGGGTCCCAATGGAACAATAGCGCTACGTTGCACGTGGGCGATCAAGGCCGCGGATCGTTGACCGTCGAGAATGGCGGCTGGGTCTCGACAGGCACGCTCTATGCGTCCGTAGCCGATCTCCACGGCGATGGAATGATTACCGCCACGGAAGGCGCCGTGCTTGATGGTGACCTGCGGTTTGACTCCGTTCACGGGACGCAAGCGATCGTGGACTTTGGAACAGGGGGGACATTGACCGTCACAGCCAACGGAGGTTACCTCGGCGCTGGGCACAACGGTCACGGCACACTCACCGTAGCGGACGGAGTTTCCATTGCGAGTGTCGGTGGCATTCTGGGGCGAAATGCCGGGGCAATGGGCAATGCGTCCGTCATCGGCGTTGGTACGCGATGGAGCATTAGCGATGGCCTCCACGTCGGCTCGATTGGGAGTGCATCTCTGCGCGTGGAGGCGGGCGGGGAGGTCACCTGTTCTACCGTCTATATTGGCAAAACGCCGGGATCGATGGGCGGTGCGACAATCACCGGCGTTGGCTCTCGGCTGGCTAGCCCCCAGGGTCTACGGGTGGGAGATGGGGGGAGCGGGACGCTCCGCGTCGAATCTGGCGGTCTCGTCAGCAATACGGGTTCCATTTCCAGCTACATCGGCCGTTCAGCAGGTTCGACAGGCGAGGTGGCGATCACCGGCGCCGGCTCCCAATGGACCAACAGTGACGACCTGATTATTGGAGAGGACGGAACCGGCTCTCTCCGTGTTGAGTCGGGGGGGCACGTCACCAGCGTGATCGGCGTTCTCGGGAAGAACCGCTGGTCGTCTGGCCGTGCAACAATCACCGGGCCAGACTCCCAATGGACGAGTACTGCGATTTCTCTCGGCGGCGATGGCAGCGGATTGCTCCGCGTGGAAGACGGCGGTCGGGTCGAAAGCTCGTCCGGTTGGATCGGACCGTACCCTGGTTCGCCGGGCGAGGCGACCGTCATCGTCACCGGCGCCGGTTCTGAATGGACCGTGGATAACTCGCTCAGAGTCGCGCCATACGGCGTTGGGTCGCTGACGGTGGAACAGGGGGGCCAGGTGGCAGCCGGCACGTTGTACGCTTCGCTTGCCAATCTCCACGGCGACGGATCGATTGTCGCCACCGCGGGTGCGGTCGTCGATGCAGACCTGCGTTTCGACTCCGCCCTCGGCACACAAGCTGTTGTCGGGTTTGGCTCCGGGGGAACGTTGGCTGTCACAGCCGCTGGGGGCGACCTTGGAGTCGTTGACGGGGGGGCGTTGATCGTGGTTGATGGGGTCGAGATCGCCAGTGCCCGGGGCTACTTAGGCGGATCGGGAGGTACAGCGAGTTCCGCGATCATTACCGGCGTCGGCTCTCGGTGGACGAATAGCAGCCATCTCTCCGTTGACAGTGCTTCGCTCCGCGTGGCGGCGGGCGGTGTGGTCAGCAACGCGAGCTGTTCCATCGGCGGCTCGTCTTCGTCGCTTGGCAGCGAAGTGACAGTCACTGGCGTCGGTTCGCATTGGACGAATGACACCGATCTGAACGTGGGCTATTACGGTGGCGGGATTCTAAATATCACCGAAGGCGGGCTCGTGACTGTTGGGGGAAAGCTGTACATCGATCGACTCAACCCCGTCGGCGATGCCTTCCTGAACATGGCGACCGGAGGCATGCTTGCCCTGATGGGCGAGGCCGACGATTCGCTCGCTCAATTCTACAATTTGGTGCTCGGCGCCGACGCGCTTCGTTTTTGGGACGCTGCCGCCGGCGCCATGGCCCCGCTCACCGACGCCACGTACGGCGACGACTACACGCTGGAGTATCTGACCGCCGGCGATTTGGCCGGGTACACTTTGCTGACGGTTACGGCCGTGGGGCCGCCCGGCGACTACAACGGGGACTTCGCCGTCGATGG
Organism: Planctomycetaceae bacterium; assembly: GCA_002702655.1. Lineage (GTDB taxonomy): Bacteria > Planctomycetota > Planctomycetia > Pirellulales > Lacipirellulaceae. Next base: position 16,583 of record PABB01000004.1, on the reverse strand, counting down.
CGATGACTTTCTTGGCTGGCAGCGCGGCGAGTCCACAGACCCATACAGCGCAACCGATCTGGCGGCGTGGCAGGCCGACTTTGGATGGAACACGGGGCCTGTCAATTCCGTGTCGACGGCGCCCGAGCCGACAGCGTGGGCGCTGGCGGTCGTTGCCTGCCTCGTATTGGGGATTCGCCGCGGCTTGCGCTGGCCGGTCGGGTTGACGCACACGCCGCGATACCTTGCCATCCTGGCAGCGGCTTTCACGTTGAGCACGATCGCCCACCCGGCGCTCGCCGCCATCACCTTTGCCGGTGACGCCGACCCCGCCGACCCGACGACATGGACCAGCAGCACCGATTTTTTTGTGGGGAGGACGGCCGACGGCACGCTGACAGTTGACGGGGCTAGCACCGCAACCTCGCGGCTTGGCTTCATCGGCTACGAAGCCGGTTCTGACGGAATCGCAATGGTCAAAGACGCCCACTCAGTATGGAACAATCGGAGCGTTACCGTCGGTTACCGCGGTCGCGGCACGCTCGCGATCTCCGGTGGCGGTGCGGTGGAAAGTGCGCTTGCCGGCCACATTGGAAGCTCCGTCGGATCATTAGGGGCTGTGACTGTCGACGGCACCGGCTCAATCTGGACGTGTTCTGGCCTTTATGTCGCCAGCTCAGGCAGCGGTTCGCTCGTGATCACTGGCGGCGGAGCGATGATAAGTTCCAACAGCGTATTCATCGGGACTAATGTCGGTTCGACGGGGAGGGTGTCGGTCGAAGGCGTCGGCTCGACCTGGAAAAGCAGCGGTGCGTTTTCTTTCTTCGCGGTCGGCGACGAGGGTAGCGGCACGCTTTCGATCACTGCCGGCGGTGCTGTGAACCGGGTCGGCGAGAGCGAGATTGGTCGTGAGAGCGGGTCGACAGGGTCCGCCACGGTTCATGGCGCCGGCTCGACATGGACGACTGGCGGCATTCTCCGCATTGGCAACCAGGGCAACGGTTCACTCACGGTTGCCAACAGCGGCGCCGTAACCAATACCGACGGCTATCTCGGCTATGCGAATGACTCGACGGGAACGGTTACGGTCGATGGGGCCGGCTCGACGTGGAGCAATAGCAGCAGCCTTTACGTGGGCTATCAGGGCAGCGGTTCGCTCTCCATCACCAGCAACGGGGTCGTCAGCGTCGGCGAGAACACCTGGGTTGCATATGATTCCACATCGACGGGTACAATTCACTTTGAAAATGGGACGCTTTCTACCGGCGGACTGATTGGCGCGGCCTCCTCGCTGACCGGGACGGGAATCGTCAATGCGCATGGCCTGACAACGGATGTTGACCTGGTATTTGACGCGAATCACGGTCTGAATCAGACCATCGTTCTTCGTGAGTCGCCGGGCCAGGATATCTCGCTGAATCTTCACATCGACGGCACAGCGGCGTTGGGCGTCGGTTACTCCACGGCCGGAACGATGACGATAGCCGATGGAATTGTAGTACAGTCGACGGATGGCTACTGCGGCTACGAATCGGGCTCGACGGGGACTGTGGCGGTTGATGGGGCGGGATCGGCTTGGTCTAACAGCGGCGCCCTGCAAATTGGCAGCAAGGGCAGCGGCACGCTCGCCATCACGGGCGGCGCGGCCGTGAGTGATTCCGATGGTTTCATTGGGAATCTGAGCGGCTCGACGGGAATTGTGACAGTCGATGGCGCTGGTTCGACATGGACGCATAGCGACCGCCTCAACGTCGGTCGATACGGCAACGGAACACTCACAATTATCAACGGCGCAACCGTGAGCGGTTCCGGGACCGGCTACATCGGCGGGTTCAAAGGGGCGACGGGAGACGTGAAGGTAGACGGAGCCGGCTCGACGTGGGCCTACGATAGCATCTTCGTCGGTGAGCAAGGTAGCGGTTCACTTGCGATTACCGGCGGCGGTGTTTCGAGAAACTCCGGCGCCGGCTTCGTCGGAACAAGCATACGATCGACGGGGCACGTCACAGTCGATGGGGACGGCTCGAACTGGACCAACAGCAGCGCCCTCTACATCGGCTATGAAGGCAGCGGCACGCTCGCCGTCACCGGCGGTGGATCCGTGAGCAATTGGCACGGCCACATAGGGGCCCACCGTGGTTCGATCGGGACAGTGACGGTCGACGGTGCTGCCTCAACCTGGACAAGTAGCGGAACTCTTTTTATTGGCAGCCTGGGCACCGGCACGGTGGCGATCACCGGTGGCGCCGACGTGAACAGTGCCGCCGTCTCCATCGGCGGGGGAAGCGGTTCGACTGGGGACGTAACGGTCGACGGCGCTGGATCGACGTGGTCAAGTGGCAACCTCGTCGTCGGGGATCAAGGCCGCGGGACGCTCGCCGTCATCGGCGGCGGGGTCGTTGGCAATGACGACGGGTACATCGGGAACCTGAACCGCTCGGCTGGCGCCGTGACGGTCGATGGCCCTCACTCGACCTGGACCAATCATGGAAGTCTTTGGGTCGGCCGCGAAGGAAGCGGGACGCTCGTGATTACCGACTATGGATTCGTGAGCGTGGGTGGAATGCTCGCCATCGACGCCAACGGCGACGCCGACAGTTTCATCAACATGTCGACCGGCGGAGTGCTCGCAATTGCCGGCGACGCTGACGACTCCTTGGTCCAATTTCTAGACCATATTGAAGGGTCCGATGCCGTTCGCTACTGGGACGATGACCTTGCCGAGTGGGCTCTACTGAATAGCGGAACCAACGGCAGGGACTACACGATACGGTATTTCGACGAGGGCGATCTGGCAGGCTTCACTTTGCTCACGGTGGGCCGAATTGGCGACTTCGATGTTGATGACGACGTGGATGGAAGCGACTTCTTGATTTGGCAGCGGGGCGGATCGCCTCATCCGGTCAGCCAGTATGAGCTGATCGATTGGCAGGTCAATTTCGGAACAAGAACTCCGCCCGGGCCTTCGTCTGCCACGGTGCCAGAGCCGACCGGAATGCTGCTAATCGCTGTTGGGACCACTTGTGCTGCTTCCGGCCGACGCAGACGACAATCAGGATGAGTTGATACGCCGCTGGCAATGAATTGCGACATGACGCCGCTAGGATGCATGCGGTGGCAAGTCGCCACGAAGTCGCGCAGGCGAAACCGGCCGATCAACAGCGGCTCCGCGGCGCCTACTCGGCGACGTTCGGCGGATCGTAGTTGGTCCAGATTAACGAACTGCGCTGGGGCTTGGTCGATTCGTGCTTTAGGGATTCGACGCCACGCTCTTCGAAGAGTCGCTGGGAGGAAGAGAAGGGAAGAGTCGCTGGGAGGAAGAGAAGGGTCGTGTGGCCTCGGTGGCCGCTTCGCTTGCCTGCAGAGCGCGCGTTCTACGCTCCGTGGCATTAGCACAGGGGCGTCTATTCGCTGGTCCGCGTATGTGGACGCGACCTCGACGCCGGACAGGCGACGGCTATGACGAGAAGCCGCAGCCGGCACGCTCACCGGCCGATTGTGAACAGTTTACCCTGGGGACCGGCGGCTACCGGGAGCCGGCTTAGCGGCGGGGCATGCGCAGCGCCAACACCGCCGCGGCAACGAGTGCAAGACACAGGGCGCCGGGCTCCGGCGTCGCCGCTGCTATCGGTCCCGACGGGAAGGAGCCGTAGCTGTTCGCCCACTCCTGAAGGTCATGGGCGCTGAGCGGAGCGGGCGAGTCGCCCCGCTGCCACGCCAGAAAATCTGCGCCATCGGCGACAACATCCCCATTGAAGTCGCCCGGAGGACCCAACGCGAAAACGGTGAGGACGGTGTAACCAGCCAACTCGCCGGAGGCGTGGTACTCCAGAGCGTAGTCAGTTCCAACAGTTGCATCAGCGATCAGGCCCCAATCGGCAACGTCACTCTTCCAATAGCGGATCGCGTCCGTCCCCGTAATGAGGTCGAGAAACTCAGCGAGTGAACCGTCCGCATCGCCGCCGAGCGCGAGCATGCCGCCTGAGGCCATGTTCACGAAGCTGTCGCTATCCGCGTCCCCGTCGATCCAAAAACCGCTTCCAACGGCGACGGCGACGAGTCCATTGTGCGTAATGTTCAAGTTGCCTTGGCCGGAGATTCCCACCTGAATTGAGCTTTGCGCAAACCACCTTGAGGCGGCCCCCGTGACGGTCACGGAACTCGCGGAATCTTCAAAACGGGCAATTGCTCCCCAGCCGCAGGTCACCTGTCCTCCCGCGTCGACTCGCAATGCTCCCCGTCCGTGCGAGCCCACCGAGACAGAGCGGCTCGTCCATGCTGAATCAACTCCGGTGACGGTTACCTTCCCGGTGGCGTCAAGATACCGGCCGATGCTGGCCCCGTCGGATATTAGCTGCCCACCTGCTTCAACGCGAAGTTCGCCGTTGCCGCGCAGTCCAATCACCATCTGCAAGCTGGCGGTCCAGCCTGAGCCGGGGCCTGAGATGGTCGCGGCGCCGCGACCGGTTTCCCAGAAACCGAGAATACCGTCTTGGCTGCTGACGGCGGCACCGGAATCGATTCGCATCAATCCGCTCCCCCGGACGCCGACGGCGACTCCATACGCATTCGCCCAAGTTGTGCCGGCTCCGGAGACGAGCGCAGAGCCTCTCGACCCAACGTGCTGACCGAGCATGCCCTGGTCGGTAGCGGCCTCCACTCCGTTTGAGATCACCAGTGACCCGCGACCTTTGTAGCCGGCCCCCAGGCTGCCGCCGTCAATGTTCACGCTCAAGACCCCGCCATCTCCAAAACTCGTGACTGTCGGCCCGGAGTGTGGCGTCTCAAATCTGAGATCGGCGTCGAGTACAGCGCCACGGTTGGCCACGATCAGGCCGTTGCCGTCGAGGTCGGCCGAGGAAGCATAAAGCGTCCCAGTCGATACGCGCCCCCCGTCGGCGACCGTCAGCGCGCCGCGCCCCAACTCCCCGACGACCAGGTCAAACACGTTGTCCCAGGTGGAGCCATCTCCCACGATTGATACCACGCCATTGGAAGTGGCTCTCTCGCCAATCACACCTTTGCTGCTGGTGAGCTGGGCTCCGCTCTCGACGCGAAGTGATCCACTCCCCTGGAATCCGACATTCAAAGAGAACGAGTTGTCCCACCTCGTTCCTGGACCCGACAGCCGGACTTCGCCGGAAGCCCCTGGGCGGTCGCCAATGGAGCCTGTTCGGCTGCTCAGTCGGGCCCCGTCAAGCACGGTTAGCGTCCCCGCCCCTTCCAAACCTGCGGCGATGTCCCCGTCGCTCGCCCACTCAGAGTCGTCGCCAATGATTCTCGCTTGACCGAACGATCCGGGCAGGAACCCTACATAGCCGTTTTCGCTTTCGACGAGCCCGCCCGCCTCAATGTTCAGAATTCCCTGCCCCTCGTGGCCCACGTAAAGGGAGTTGCCATTGGTCCACAGGGACCCTTCGCCGGTGATCGTGGCTTCGCCGATTGATCCGGCCTCGGCGCCGAGATAGCCGTCAAGCTTGTCATAGACGTAGCCGCCTGAATCCACCCTGAGGCGCCCGTTCCCCAGGTTTCCTACGTAGAGGCTGTCGTCCATCAACCACTGACTGCCCGCTCCGGACACAGTTACGTCGCCAGTCGCACTGGCGGCATAGCCCGCGTATGCGTCGAGCGCATGGACAACGTCGCCGCCGTCGATTGACAGTGTTCCACGCGCCACATCCCCGATGTGCACTTCGGGTACGCCCCAGGGCAGCGCCGGCGTCACGTCGCCCGTGACGACGGTTGCGCCCCTTCCTTTTGGCGTGGCAACGACGACGCATGCCAGAAACACGCCAATGAGAACCACAGCCGCAGGACGAGAGCAGGGCTTCCTGCCGGACGTCGATGGGTCGGCGATTGGCAGTTGTCGGCAAATGGGGTGGATGGGTTTTCGCATCATCCCAGTATAGCCGCAGCAGGGGGTTGGTTTCTTATGTTTGCCAGGCCTGGGGCCCGGTCTTGCGGAGCCGGCGGCGATGGAGTGCCAAGACATCCACAGAACGATGTCGCCTTGCCGTTACGAGGCCCTGATCGGTGCGGCGGGCTGTTTCGCCTCAGCGGCTTGAATTGCTGAGCAGCTTCTGGAAGTGACGCGCACCGCTGTCCACTCCCATGGAAGAGACTACGTCGAAGATGGCTTGGCTCCCTTTTCGGCGCCGACGCCCGTCGCTCCACCGCGAAAACGTTGACATGGGACGGCACGGCAGGCGAAGCAATTGTCCGCTGGCTGAATGTCGTCTCAAGGCTCCGCTCATCACCAGACCTGCCAAGCCGAGCCCCGTCAACGCGACCATGCCAGTGCCCTGCCCTCTTGGAACGAGTCCGCCTCAGGAGCGAGAATCCTGATGGTCGGACGTCACCGAAGGAGGGCGCACGTTGCCGCACCGTCAGCCCGGCGGGAGCTGCATCCAACCGCCGCGGCATCACTCGGCGCCATCCCCGCCGCGCCCCGCGGGGAGTTCCCGAGCGTGCCGGGCGATCGGCGTGCGGTCCGCGCGGTCCGCGTCACGTGCTCGCGGGCCGGCCACGCGGCGGGCGACGACGCTGCGCCAAAAGTAGAACCAGCCCCCCTGCCCCGCCGGCCAGGCCAATGGCCGCGGCGGACTCGGGGACCGCCGACACCGACGTGCCGACCCGCGCGATCACGCCGTCCAGATACGCCTGCTTGGCCGGGTCGATCCCCTCGAACCCCGCGACGCTCAGCGGCTGGCCCAGCGCCTGCCGCATGGCGTTGTGCACGAGATACCGCCCCTCCTTGTTGTCGGCCAGCGGCGGGCCCGCCGCCATGTGCAGATCGTCCCGGTAAATGTCGGCCGGGTCGTCGTAGGGGCCGACGCCCGCCTCGATGTCGTGATAAATCGCGTCGATCATCGCGCTGGTTTGCGTGAGGCGGATGTCCCCGGCCGGGTTGGCCGCGTTGGCCCGCAGTTCGGCGATCAGCGCCCGGGCGTAGTCGACCGAATGCACGGCCAGGCCGTCGTCGTTGAACAGGTCGGCGTCGTGAAACTCGTCGTGGGCCGTCGCGTGGCCGCCCCAGGCGTCATGGATCACCAACGTCGCGGTGGGCTGCAGCTGCCACCACGCCGAGATGGCCGCCGCATCGGCGGCCAGCGACGTCGCGCGGTACGGCTGCACGACCAGGTAGTCGAACTGCTGACTCGCCAGCGCCGTCGGCCAGGGCGTGCTGCTGGTTTCGCAGGGGGCGTCGGGGTGCTGGTAGATGTAGTCCAGCGACTGGCCGCACTCGATATGCCAAGTCTGCTCGCCGTCGAACCGGTTGATGACGGTGTCCCAGGTGAGCGAATTGCCGATGAAAACTTGGGAATTGGCGGCCAGATCGGCGCGGGCCGCGCCCAGCGGAACCGCCGCGAGGAGCAAAACAGCCAGCATGCGCATGGTCCGTCTCCTTGAAACCGTTTGCGTGTCTGTCACTGGCAAGACCGACGCGGGCCTCATTCTACGACGTCCGCGCCACCGCGCCCACCGCCTCAGAGATGAAGGAAAACATTCACAAACGACAAGAGAAGTCAAGCTCCGCTCAGCGGAGTCTCGCGCCTGGGCGCGATGCAGAACCCGACGTAGCCGCGGCGGAGCTCCTCGCACGCCCCGCAAAGCGGCGGAGACTTACCGATATGCTCGGCGCGGCAGTGTGTGATTCTGACAAAGCGCTGCGAGGCGGCCGCGATCGCCAGCTCACGCGGGAGTTTCTGCGGCTTCAGAGCCATTACCTGTTCGCGGATCACTTCTGTCTGGTGCGGCGGGCGAATGAGAAGGACAAGGTCGAGGGCCTGGTCGGCTTTGGCCGACGGAACTTTCTTGTTCCCGTGCCGCAGGTCGATTCGCTCGCTGAGTTGAACGAGGAACTGCTGCGACGTTGCGACGGCGATCTTGATCGGACGCTCCGCGGCAAGAGCGGCCCCAAACGCCAGCTGCTCACCGGCCGGCTGCGGAAAAGCGTGGCGTTCGCCGCCGAGTCATCTGTGAATGACGGATCCCACGAGCCCCGGCAGGACGATGAGAAACACCGCCAACGCAAAAGTCGCCGGTTCTGGCACGCGGTTGGCGTTCGCTGCGATTGCTCCCTGGTTGCCGTAATTCGCCTGCCAGTCGGCCAATTCACTTGGGTCGCCGCCCAACGGAGATTCGCCCCGCTGCCACGCGAGCAAATCCGCCCCGTCGACGTCGCCGTCGGCATCGAAGTCTCCGACGAGCGCGGACGCCGCGACGGCTGCATCAAGGACCAGACGCGGCGCCAATGCGGCGCCTCCCTCGTGGGCGTAGAAGGTCGCGTCTTCGCTGCCGGAATTGTTGATCTGCTCGACAATCAGCGTGACCAATCCCGCCTGGTCCATGCCCTCGAAGTAGGCTGCCAGGTTGAGCATCACGGCGAGGTTCAGGCTATCGAAAGACGCCGTTTCGCCAACCGCCAGCGGCCCGGTGGAAAACTCGCCCAGCGCGTACAACCCTGGCGTGTCGAGCGGCTGGTTGCTCTTCTCCGCCGGTTCGCCGTCGGCCGTGTAGCGCGGATCAATCCCGAGCGTGCGGCTGTTGCCGTCGAAGACGAGGCCGGGGGCCGTCGCGAATTCGACATCCGCCTCGTCCCAGTTCCAGTTGGCTCCGGCGTGCTCCAAGCCGTAGACCTTAAACTGATGGTTGCCGGAGATTGCCTCGGCCGCGGTGAGTTCGAGCACCGCCGAGTTCACTGTCCCCGGTTTGATTTCGGCCAGGTCGAACTTCAAGACAATGGCCTGATTCGTCAATCCGCTAGTGCCATCCCAGCGTGCGGCGAGCGTGGCGCCCGTGCCGACGCCGCCGCTGGCGGCGCTCGTGCCGCCGTTTTCGCTGACTTGTGCGTCGCCGCCCCGCCCGTAACCGGTGGAAATCACGTGCTGCTGCGTACCGGTCGGTGCGTAGGCAAACGGCGTGAGCGAGTGAATGTACTCTTCCAGATAGGTATAGCCGGATGCGGCGTAGGTCGTGTTGAGCGGCGTGGCGGCGTCCCCAAAGTTGGCCAGCGCCCAGGCGTCTGGCACGCCGTCGTTGTTGGAGTCCGGCGCCGCAACGCCTGCCGGCAGCGTCGGGTACGGGCCCCACTCAGTCTCTGACTCGATGAAGCCCGGCTGCTGGTTGATCACGTCGCGGATCATGTCGCGGTCGTGCGCGTCGCGGAAGTTGGTTGCCCCTGCGCGGCTGAGCACCTGGACATAGGCCTGCTCGGCGCTGGAGACATTGGCCGCAGGGATCGGCACGCGGGAGGCGAGCAAGGTGTACAGCCCCTCGTCGGCCTGGAACATCGCCGCCTCGTGATCGCCTCCCTCCAGTACCGGCACAACGCCGTCGATCAACCCGTTGGTGTTGTTGTCCATCAGGTTGCCGTCGATGTAAAAGTGCGACTCCGTGGCCGTTCCACGGAGAAACGCGTGATTCGTGTCGCCCGTGCCCGGGCCGCGGACGCCATAGTTGCCAACCCAGTTCACGAAATACTCGTCACCGCCGTAAGCAAATCGATCCTGGGGGTTGTAGATCACGTTGTTGACGAAATCCAACTCCATGATCATGTCCTGGCTCTGCTGCAGGCGGGGGTTGCGGCTCTTGTTGTGGGCGTACAAATTGTGCGCGTACGTGTACGTGCCGCCGTTGAGCAACGAGCCGTAGCTGTGACTGAACAGCCCTTGCGTCATCGTCGACCACTGGACCGTCACGTTGTCGGAATCGTGCGTCACGGAAATGCTCTCATCCACGGCCCACGAGGTCGTCACGTGGTCGACAATCACATTGTTGGCCGTTTGCACCCACACGCCGTCGGCATTGGTCGCCGCTTCGCCGGGCCGCACGCGCAGAAACTGCACGACCACGTTGTTGATCGGATCGACGACGTCGCCGTCGTCAAACAGCGGATTGATGCGCAGGCGGTTGCCTGCCAGCGTAATCCCGCCGCCCGGAGCCGTCTGCCCCGCGATCGTGATGTTGTCCTTGCCGTTGAAGTCGAGACTCGACTGCAAGTTGATCGTCCCCGCCACGTCGAACACGATCATGCGCCCCGTCGCCGGCGCCGTTTGAATGCCATACCGCAGGCTGCCGGCGCCCGAGTCGTTCAGGTTGCTCACCTTGTAGACGTCGCCGCCGCGACCGCCGGTGATGTTGGCTGCCACGCCTTCGGCGCCGGGAAAGGCCGGCAGTTGGGCAAGTGTCAAAGCCGGGTGGTGCGCCATGACTGCGGCGACAAAGGCGAGACAAATGCGAGTTCCACGGGCGAGCTGATGCTTGCTGGTCGCTGCAATAACTCGATGGGTGACGTTCATCAGGATGATGCGGACACTCGCAGAGAAGAAGAATTTCGGAAAGAACTCGACGGGGGACGCTCTCGCCTTCGCTGCCCGATGCCGCGAAGGCGGAAAGCGCTCCCTATTGGCTAGCGTGCTCGGGAGCGTCGGATCGGACAAGACTGCGACTTTGCAGAACTGCGCTCGGATTTCGCAATCCTGGCCTTCCCCCCGATTCGTGCACCCGTCGCTATGAGAAAATCGGGATGGTGGAATGATACTCCGCTGGCCCTCCCAGAACGAGACGTGCGAGATCTCCCGACTGTCGCCATCGAAGTCAATGAAGTTCAGCCCCGGCATGTCGGTGAAGAGGCTGAATCCGAAGTTGGCGGGCCCCTTGGCGGAGTAGTAGAGCAGGTTGACGTCGTCGCCGGCGTATTTGAAGTACGCCTCCGGAAGCGAGGTCAGCGCCCCTTCGCCCGTCACCGGGATCGTGCCAGCTGCGTCCTCGAAGAACATAAAGCCGTTGCTGGGGTCGAAAACGAACGACTCGTCGTCGTCGGTCTTCTTGAACAAGCCGGTTGGCGCGACCAGCTCGGGATTGTTCGCTTGGTTGTACTGGTTGATTTCCTCGAGCACCTTCACGAGCGTATCATTGCCGCCCTGTGCGCCGTCGTTGTTGCCGACAAGGAAACCGGCTTTCGCCGCGCCGCCGTAGGCGACCAAGGCGCAGACCAGAAATGAGGTCAATGCATTGCGAGAGGTCATTAGCATTCCCCGATGTCCAGAAGGCAGTTGCTCACGATGCCCCAGGGCGCCCTGGTCTCACTGGTCCCTACCCAGCTCAGGGCGACAAAGCAAGCAGAATCTGCTGCGAATGACCTGGTCCAGGCATGCAAGTGGCGAGTCGAGATTCGGGAGCCGCCAGGGGGGCCGCCTTCGATCCTGCTGCGAGCGGCAAAGGGTTCTTCCTCACTTTTGGTGAACGGTTTGAGCACGAACTTCGTCATTGAGCCAGGAAGTTCATCCCCGGATGCCAGGCACGGCGCACCCTGTCGAGGCGGTCGTCGTGCGCGTTGCACCTCTCTTGCCGCAGCCGGACGCGTTGCGCTGCCGTCAGACTGCTCCGCCTGATCGGCGAGTTGGCGTCCGACCGTGCGTGCGATTGTGCCGAAGAACATCTCGGAAGGTCTCATTCACGCTCGCCAGCATGGGCGTTTTCGCAACGAGATTCCTGCGCGCGAGGCGACGCGACGTGAGAGAGGCGGAGCCGAGCAAGAGTGACGCGGCAGCGGCCGGCTCCGGCATTGGCGAGGGCGGGCGCAGCGGGCGATGCTGTCGGATCACCCGTAGAACCCCGACGCCTTCCCACGTCATTCCAGGCCTCACAATCGTTAGAACTGCACCTCAAACCGCCTTCCCAAGAGATCAATCCCTGCAATCGGTTTGTTCGACCCGGCGCCACACCCGATACGACTGATGCGGCCATCCCAGCACGTACGACAGGCCGAACCGTCCTTGGGCCATAGGTTATACCGAGAGCATTACATCGATGTCTGCGCTTTGGAGATTCACCTTCCACGCTCTGCTGGCCGCGACTGGCGTCGTTGGCCTCGGACTGTGCCGAATGCCTGCGGCGACCGCGACCGATGGGGGTGAGATCTTCAAGGAGCCGGCCTGGGGCGGGGATGTGCTATCGCTTCCCGGCGTGTTCGATCGGAGCCTAGCGACTGCCGACGAGGATCGGGATTCCGACCGCGCGGATTTGGCAAACCCGGCGGCGCTCTCGCCAACGGGACCGTCGCCAGATCGCATGCTGCGACCGGCGCAGGCGGCTTTCGGGTTGGACTCACAGGCTCGCGGATCGTCGCGATCCCCTCGTTCCTTCCCGCGGCGGTCGTCGCGCCAGCCCACCGCGCTGCGGACCAGCGGGTTGGCGGCCGGCGGGTTATCGAGCATTCCCTACATGATCGGCGACACCGGCGCGGGAACCTGCATCGCGTTCAACGGCTTGCTCGACGCCGAGCTGTCGCACCCGACGCTCGCCTGCGGACGGCTCAACGTGGCCGAGAACAACTCGCCGCTGCCGTCCGACCGCCTCTACCTGAGCTACCGGCACTTTCACAACGCGTCGCCGGTCAGCTTGTACCAGTACCGCGAATCCCATCACATCGATCGCTACATGCTCGGTAGCGAGCGGACGTTGCTGGGAGGGATGGCCTCGTGGGAGATTCGCCTGCCGATCAATTACCAACTCACCAACAACGTGATCACCATCTTCGATGAGGTCTCCGGCGCCGGCGACCTTGTCGCCAACCCCAATCGCGAAGCTTATCTGGGCAACCTTTCGATCATCATGAAGTGCCTGCTGATCGAGTCGCGTCAGTTTGCGGTCTCCGCAGGCTTGGGCGTGACGGTTCCCACGGCGCCCGACGTCCGCTACCAAGTCGGCCTGCGAGGCGAGGTCGTCTACAGCGACTTCCCCGATTTTTCGATCGATTCGCTGACGGCGTTGTCGTTCGATTTCAGCAACGACACAGTCTACTTGGCGCCATTCCTGAGCTGGATTTACGCGCCAGGCAACAAGTGGTTCCACCAAGGCTTCTTGCAGGTGGAAGCCGCCGCCAACCCCTCGACGGTCACCGCCAACGGCATCAGCCTGAACACGTTCCAATTCTTGGGAACGCCCGTCGGCTTCTACGACTTCTCATTCGACAATCCCACGAACGCAAACCTGAACGCGCAGACATTGATGCGCGTGAACCTCGGCATTGGTCGCGAGTTGCTCAAGAACCCCCGCTCCGAAGTGCTGGCCCGACTGGTCGCCCTGGCCGAGTTGCACTACACGCACACGCTGGAAGATGCAGCACTGGGCGTGCTGCCCACGACGAACGCTTCGGGGGGCGTGGTGCTCGCCGATTTTCAGGAGCTGACCGTCGGCAATCAGGCCAACCAGGTCGACATTCTCAACGCAGCGCTGGGCCTGCAGGCGACCATGGGACCGTTTATCGTGACCAACGGCTTTGTTGCGCCGTTGCGGAGGGCGCCGGATCGCGGGTTCGATTTCGAGTATAATTTGCAGGTGCAGTTGCCGTACTGAGCGGGCGAGACGGGTCGCCGCAGTCGGACTGCAAGGCGCGGCTTCGCAGAGCGGGTCGCTTCCTCGCCCCCGCCACATTCGCCCCTGCCATGCCCTCCCTCCGCGACGATGACCTCCTGTTTGGCGTCACCACGCTGCAGTTGCGGTTTCTCTCGGCAGAGCAATTGGCCGCCGCGACCGCAGAACCTCACGACGCCTCTTCGCTGCGCCAGCGGTTGATTCAGCGGGGGCTGTTAACGCCCGCAGAGGCCGACGCCGTGGCGGCCGTGGTCGCACAGCGGTTGGCCCGGTTTGACAACGATCCGCAGCTCGCCGTGGAGTCCGTCGCGGCGGCAGAAGCCGCCGTGCTCGCCGCGCCGGCGGCACGCACGCGCCGGGACGAAGAATCGCCTGCCGGCCGAGACGGCGACGGCAGCGACCCGTTTCCGACCGTGCCTCACCAGCCGTTGCGCGTCGCCAGCGGCGCGCGATTCGCCACGCTGCGGCCCTGGCAGCAGGGAGGATTGGGCCGCGTTTCGATTGCCGCCGACCGCGAGTTGCACCGCGAAATTGCGCTGAAAGAAATCCTGCCGCAGCATGCCGACAACGAGGAGAATCGTCGTCGCTTTGTTCGGGAGGCCGAAGTGACCGGGGCCTTGGAACATCCCGGCGTCGTACCGGTGTACAGTCTGGGCGAATTCCCCGATGGCCGGCCGTACTACGCCATGCGTTTCATTCAGGGCTCGAACCTGCAGGCGGCGATCGACGATTTTTTTTCCGCCGCCTCCGCCAAGCCGCGGTACGACTCCGTCGAATTCCGGCAACTGTTGGGACGGTACGTCGACGTCTGCCATACGGTGCACTACGCCCACAGTCGCGGCGTCCTGCACCGCGATCTCAAGCCGGCCAACATCATGCTCGGCGACTTCGGCGAGTCGATCGTTGTCGACTGGGGTCTGGCGCGGCTGATGGGGCCTGGACACGACTCGCTCGACGTCGCGGCGCCCCCGGTCAGCCCCTCAGACAGGGCCAGCGGTTCGTACACGCAGGCTGGTCGCGTTGTCGGCACGCCCGCCTACATGAGCCCCGAGCAAGCGGCCGGACGGCTCGACCTGCTCGGGCCGGCCAGCGACATCTACGGCCTGGGCGCCACGCTGTACCATCTCCTCACTGGCGCGCCCCCGTTTGCCGGCGCCGACGACGACCTGCAGCGGCGGGTGCAGCAAGGCCAATTCCGCCCCCCCCGCGAGATCCGCCGCGCGGCGCCCGCGGCCCTGGAAGCGATTTGCCTGCGAGCGATGTCCCGGCGTCCCGGCGATCGTTACGCCACAGCCGGCGAGTTAGCGCTGGACGTCGAGCGGTACCTGGCCGATGAGCCCGTGCGGGCGTACAGCGAACCCTGGCCGGCACGACTGTGGCGCTGGATCCGCAATCATCGCACGCTCATGATGAGCGGCATCACCAGCGGAGCCGTGGCGTTGGCCGCGCTGTCGGCAGGAATCGTGCTGCTGTCGGCGGCCAATCTGCGCGAACGGGCCGCGTTGGATCGCGCCGAAACCAACCTCGTCGAAGCCGAGGAACAACGCACGCGCGCCGAACGCAACTTCGCCCGAGCCCGACAAGCCGTACAAGATTATTACGTCCGGGTCAGCGAAGAGACGCTGCTGAATCAGCCCGGCATGCAACCCCTGCGAGACGCCTTGCTGCGACAAGCCCTCGCCTACTACGAGCAGTTTCTCGACGAGCGCGGCGACGATGCGTCATTGGCCCGCGAGGCAGCGGAGGCCGCCTACGTCGCCGGACGGATTGCCGAGAAGTTGGGCGACCGCGCCGCCGCGGCCGCGCGCTATCGCCAAGCGATCGCGCTGGCCGAAGACTTGCCGCAGCCGGCGAATCGCGACGACGACGCGCAGCAACCGCCAGCCGCTCTGCTGGCCCGCGCGCTGAATGCGCTCGGCGGCGTCCTCCAGAAACAACAGCGTTTCGACGACGCCCGCACCTTCTACGAGCGAGCGACTGAGTTGCGCAAGTCGCTTGCCGCGGCCGCTCCGGACGACGCCGAGCGGGCGCGCGAACTGGCCAACAGCCTCATGAACTTGGGGCAATTGTCCGCGTTTCAAGGCCGCTCCGACGAGGCGTTGCCGCTCTTGAAGCAGGCCCAAGCCGTGCGTCTGGCCCACCAGGTCGCCTCGTCGGTTGAGTTCGCCCGCGACCTCGGCAAGGGGTGGTACAACGTGGCGATTGCGCAACTGCAACTCAACGACGCGTCGACGGCTGGCGAGAGTTTGCTCGCCGCTGTCGAAGCGTTTCGCCGCGTCGCTCAGCTTGATCCGCAGGATTTGGACAACGTCCGAAGACTGAGCGTTGCCGAGCGGCTGCGCGCGGACTTGCTCGCTCAATCCGGCGAACTGGACGAGGCGATTGAGGCCTACCGAGCCGCCGTGCAACCGTTGCGCGAGCTGACGCTGCGCAATCCGGATGTCGTCGAATACGCCGTGGACTTGGCCGGTGTGGAAATGAACCTCGGCCAAACGCTTGCGGTCCAAGGGCAGCGCGACGCAGCGCTCAGCGAGATTGATCGGGCGATCGAGCGCCTGCAAAGCGTGATCGCCGCAAATGCCGATGAGGAACGCCCGCTGCGAGATTTGGCTGTCGCGCTCAAATTTGCCGGCGAAGTGCTGCTGGACGCAAACCAACCCGCCCAGGCGGCAATTCGATTGGAGGCGGCGCGAGATCTCCTTGCCGACTTGCTAAGCGTGCATCCGGAAGACCCCCAGGTAGCTGAGGCGCTTCACGATGCGGTGCGGCTCCTCGGGGAGGCCAATGCGTTGTGATGCCGGGGGCGCGACGGGAGCGCCGCAATCTCCCAGCGGATGCCTCATTCCTGAAAGAGTCTGTCAAATCGTAGCGGCTCTCGTCGGGAGAAAGGCGCACCGCGATTGGTCTGCGTACTTGCGGGTCTGATTCGTTCTCAAAGTCTGTGGACGGGACTGCGGCTTTGCTAGGTCGAGATCGTCCTCGCTGCGGGAAATCCCGATCGTTCTTTTCAGTAGTAAGCGGTCCAACCATTCGCAGGGTCGCCAAACTGTGGATCGAAGACCGACAAAGACAGCCTCGACGCCGTCGCCGCATCCACAGTCCACACGCTGCCCTGTACTTGTCTCAGAACGTGTTTTGAAATTGCCTGATTGAAGAAAAACAGCTACGGCTCCCGTCCTTTGACGCCAATCTCAGGGAGGAGCCGTAGCATGAAGATCAAGACG
>PABB01000003.1 GCA_002702655.1 Planctomycetaceae bacterium | reverse complement strand
CCGACGCCCTCGCCGCTTCCGGGGCGGCAGCAACTGCCGGATCAACTGCCATTGGCGATTCGTCACGTCGCTGGGATACTCGCACTCCGTTTTCATGCTACGGCTCCTTCCTTCGGCTGGCACCAAAGGCGGGGGCCGTAGCTGTTTTCGTTCAATCAGGCAATTTCAAAACACGTTCTGAGAGCTGCAGGGGTTCTCTCCGCGGCGATTCTGGTTGCAGCATAGTTCCTCCTGTGAGATGCCGATCGATGCGATGCGGTCGTTTTGGAGGTTATGCATCCACCCGCGTGAAACGTGACATAAGGCACGAGCCAAAGCGCGACCGGGCCTCGGTTGTCCTTGAGCTGCTCCGAAGTCAGCCGACGTGCCGCAACTTGAGACCGCAAGTTTTCGCGTAGTCACGGTTCTTCCTTCGTCGATCCCCGGGGCGATTACCGATGGGCCCCGCTACGCGAAAGGTCGCCGACGGCAATTGCGACTACACCACGGCTAGTTCCAACTCGCCCCTGGGATTGCCCGGCCCGCCGCGGCGAAGGTTGGTGCGCGGATGCTCCCCAATGCAGGTTGGGTTTGGTAAGCTTTGGGCTACTACGACGGGCACTGCAGCCTGTTGGACTCTTCACGCATGCCGAAGCTCGACGAGTACCTGACGATCAAAGAAGCCGCCGCGGGCGCGACTCAATCAACGCCTACGCTTCAATGGTGTTCGTCGGCAACATCAACCAGCCGGTCGATACGCTGGTGAAGACCAGCCACCTGCTGGCGCCGTTTCCCGAAGCGATGATTGATTCGGCCTTTTTCGATCGCTTCCACGGTTACATCCCCAGCTGGGAAATCCCGAAGATGCGACCCGAGTTTTTCACCAATCAGTTCGGCCTGATCGTGGACTACTTCGCCGAATGGGTGCGCGAGATGCGGAAACGGAGCTTCGCCGACGCGATCAACAAGTACTTCAAGCTGGGCCGCGATCTCAATCAGCGCGACACCATCGCCGTGAAACATACGGTGTCGGGTTTGCTCAAACTGATTTATCCGCACGGAGAGTACGGCAAGGAAGCTGTTCGGAAGTGCCTTGAGTACGCCTTGGAAGTCCGCCATCGGGTCAAGGAGCAGTTGAAGAAGATCGGGGGCATGGAGTTCTATGACGTTCACTTCAGCTACATCGATCTGGAGACCTCCGAAGAGAGATTCATCAGCGTCGCCGAACAAGGCGGGGGCTCGCTCATTCCAGACGGCCCGCTGAATCCGGGCGTCCTGCATACGGTCGCCACGGGGGGGAACGATTCCCACTTTGGATTGTACCGCCTCGAAACTCAGGTCACGTCCGGGAGCGGTTCGCTCCGGATGTCAGGACTGGGCTCCAACAGCAAGGCGAAGGAGGCGATCAAGGTCGGGTTCGATTACTTTAAAGCGAACGCCAGCGGCGTCAGCGCCTCGGTGAAGGTCAGCGACCACGATTACCATTTGCACGTGGTCGAGCTGCACAACACGGGCCCGTCGACTGCGATGACGCTCACGACCTTTATTGCGCTGTGTTCCGGCGTGTTGGACAAACCGTTGCAGGGTCAATTGGTCGTTCTCGGCAGCATGAGTCTCGGCGGCAATGTTATTCCCGTGGAAAACCTCGCGGAATCGCTGCAAGTCGCCCACGATGCGGGCGCCAAACGGATACTTCTCCCCATGGCCAGCGTCTCGGACATCCCCACGATCCCCGGCGAGCTGTTCGCCAAATTCCAGACTAGCTTCTATTCAGACGCCAGAGATGCGGCGTTCAAAGCCCTGGGCGTCGAGTAGAAGCTGGGGTGGCCTTCTGCGCCTCTCTTCGCGGCCTTGGGTCGAGGTCGGCTGATTCGCGACGCCGGGCGCTGCACGATGCCGTTGCCCCCACGCCTTTTCAAGGCATCGCACTGTCTGGATCATCGTGCAAATCGTTTGGCAGGCCAGGCGTGCAGGGATCGTTGCAGAATAGCGTGGACGTCGACTTGTTGTCGAACGCGTGAATCGTTTGCAGCGCCCGCACGTCGTCTTCGTTCAATTCGTCGGCTGCCATGAAGTCTCGGAAGGCGGTGGAGTGGCCGAACTGATCCACGCCAACCCAGACGCCCGACAGAATCCCGTCAAAGCACTTCGTGAAGACCGCTTGGTATTGGAGCGATGTTGTCTCGTGATATCCGGTCATCGTAAACATGAAGTTGCCGATCCGCTGGGCATAAAGCTGAAACGGCGAGTCGCCGGCGTTGTTCGTGGCGACTCCGCGAAAACAGTTCACGTCGTCAGGAACGCACGCCGGCGTCGGGACCGAGGCGAACTCGATCCTTCCGGCGTACCATGTCGCATCATCCGGTCTGGCATAGTCGCGGCGAAATCCGATGAACCGCTCGTGCTTCAGCGCCAGATAAAAGTTTTCGTCTTCCGGCAATTGCGTATTGCGGCCGTCGAATTGAATCAGCTGTTGCAGCGTCACCTCGCTCCCTGCGGCGACATTCTGCGCGCCCTCCACGATGGCAAGCGCCGTTTTTGCTGATGCGAGGTTTTTTGCGTAGACCAGTTGGAGCGTACGCTCATCGATGCCGAGCGCCTGCGCGAGGCGACGGACTGACAATTCGGGACCGCCTCCGTTTTTCAGCAGCTCGTTAAGCGTCTCTGGATTGAGCGGATACTTGGGCATCGTACGTTCTCTCCGTGGCGAGAAAATCCTGCGACCGACTCTAGCAACGTTTTCCCCCGCATTAGTCATATGTCGCTTTGACTCGATGGTCAAAGAAAATATCCGGTCCGATCTCATGGTGCGCAAGCTCACGCCCTTGAGCGTTCGCAAGCCGTCATCTCGCGCCTGGAATTCGGCGCGCAGCTGAGGGATAGTCTGGTAGTCGCCGCGGTTTTGCACTGACGTCTGCGTTTGAACGTCAGCCTGGAGTCGCGCATCGACGGCGGCGAACGCCGTCCAAATTACAAGCGGCGGCCCACGGACGCACGGCGGCGCCTATACCGGCAGGCTCGTCATGCTGCGCAGCGGCACTGCGCATTTGTCCGCCCTCGTTGAGGTGGGCCGCCGCTTGCTTTTTCTCGGGTTGACAGTCGCGCAAGCAGTTCGCCGCCTGCTTGCCGTGCGGCGTCTTCTTTGTCGACGACGCCATAGGGCGTAGTCGCTGGCGCTGCCGAAAGCTGATGAACGCTTCGAGGGCAGACCAGAGTAAGTGCAACGCTGTGGGGAGATCAACGGCGTGCGCAAGTGGCGAGAGTGCGACGTGCGCAAAGGGTCAAAACATAGATTGCCGCGACCTTGCTGATTGGTAAGATCCAATCAACGGCCTCGCCAGCCGCGGTCGCGAGTTTGCTCTCGCGGCCCTTTCTAGCCGGGTGTTATCAGGACCCAGGTCGCTCACGAGCGACCGCATTGACGAATCGTGCATGACGACGATTGGTCGTACCGCTTCCCGGCGAGGCGAGCCTCTGCGCATCTTCTTCCGTAGAGTTTGCTCTTCTTCTCCGGGCCGTGGTTCAACCGCAGGCGCTTCAGTTGTTTCCAGCACAGCTGAGGTCTAGCAGACGTCCCGCACGCCGATTGGGCGGCCGGCAACGCCGCTTGATCAGTCAGTTTGTCGGCAAGGAGCGTGATCATGAAGCGTGGCGACGCCAATCAACGTGACCAGGAGAATCCCGGCGCCGTTTTGCAGGCTGATCCTGCAAACTCCGCGACGGGCGGCGCCGCCGACCCGACGCAGGATTCAGCGGCTGGTCAGATCATCTTGCTGGAGCCCGATGACGAGGTCGGCATTCATCCTGTTGCGGCGCGACTGAGTCGCCCCGAACAGCATCTGGCAAAGCTCAAGACCTCCATCAATGAGCATGGACAACTCACGCCGGTCGCCGTCGCCGTGACGCCTGACGGAGAATACGAGCTGCTCTCGGGCGTGTCGCGCTGGATCGTGTGCCGCGATCTCGGACGACCGTGTCGGGCAGTCGTGATCGCCTTCAACGAAACTACCGATGGCGACGATTTCCGCATCGCGGCCAATCTGTGGGTCGCCGCGGAATGCGAAGCCTCCCAGCATGATCGCGGTCTCACGCCCGCTCAGCGTGCGCTCGACGCCGCCCGACTCTGCAAGGAAGTCTTTGAACCGTCTGCCACGGCTCGGCGAGTCGCTGGCAAACGACTTGCCGCGAACGAGGAAGCAGGCGAGTCGCGCGTTTTGGCGGCCCGATCAGCGCGGGTGACGCGGTACATGGTCGAGCGAGGCGAGAAGCTGTTGGGCACGTTTGTGGAACCCTATATCCAGAACGGCCTTGTCGCCAAGCTGGCCGATGCCGTGAGAATTGCCGGGCTGCAGGGAGAGACGGCAGACAAGGCAGACGCCTTGCTGGCGAAGGGCCGGGTCGACGACGTGTTGTCGTCGCTGCGACCGACGCAGAAAAGTCGCTTTGCCGACTTCTACGGCGAGCCCGTCCGCGACGATGTCGCCGCAAAAATGGCCGGGATCAACAAGACGCTGCAGAAAAAGCTTGCTGCGCTGGAGACGCTTCAAACATTCGTGGAAGCCTCGCCCGGCGACCTTCCCGAAACGCTGGTTGAACTAGGCGGCGATCTTCTTCGGGCCCTACTGGAGACGATCAAGGAATCCTTGCCGTTTCGCGCCTGCCGCTGCGGCGACGCAGGGTGTGATGCGTGCTCCGGCCGCAGTTGGCTGACGCGGCACGAGTTCGAAGCCGTCAAGCAATCAGAGACGCGTTCAGAGACAGGCGTTCCCTAGTCGCGCGACGCGTCATTGTCCTTCCTCATATCCACCTTAATCCCACAGGAGAACTTCGTCATGTCCGCCAGTTCGCCCGCCACGCCCGTCCATATCGCCCGCATCGATCGTTTGCGCGCAGCCGTCTGGGAAAACCAAGATGATCAGGGCCGCTTTGCGTTTTCCGTGTCGCTGTCGCGCTCTTATCGTCTGCCGCCTGAGCGGCGCGGCAGCGACGACGACGGCTGGCGCGACACGAACTCGCTGCGGGAGACCGACTTGCTGGACGCCGCGCTGCTGCTGCAACACGCGCGGCAATGGATTGCGGTCCACAAGCAGCAGACTCGGGAGGATGCTCGCCAACCGACAATGGCGTCGGACGACTAGGCGCACGAGTCTCTCGGACGTCCAAACGACAAACCGCGACTTCGCCAGACGATGGCTGGTCGCTCCTCAAAACCCATGTGGAGACATGTGCCATGTTAGGCAAGTCCATCGACAGAATCCTCAGCGCCAAACTCCGCAGCGTACGCCTCAGCGAGGAATCTGCGACCGGCCAGGCCGGCTGGGAGACCGCCGGCCTGCCCGATACGCTGACGCAGGTTGTGCTCGGCCTCGACAACTCCCCGTCGATGGCGGCCAACGGCGGCAAGCGGGAAATGGGCGACGGTCTGACTCTGCTGGGGACCGAGCTCGACAAGGACCCCGCGCTGCGGAATTCGATCGAGCTGGCGGTCTGGTCGTTCGGCCAAGGCGCCCCCACGCAGATGCTGACCGATTTTGTTCCTGCCAGTCGGTTTAGCGCGCCAACGTTCCGTGATTCTCATGCGACGTGGGTCTACAAGCTCTTTCGCGACAGCATCGCCCACCTCCTGGAGCGCTCGCGCCAACTTGACGAGGAGTTTGACTGCGACGCGCGACCGGGATGGGTCTTCGTGGCCAGTGATTTTCAAACGGCGGATCTTGAGTTCCGCGACGCCGCCCTGCAGATGAAAGCGGCCGCGGCCGAGCACGGCCTCAACGTGGTCTTGCTTGGTTGCGGCGCCCGTCCCGACGAACGGGTGATGCATGAGCTGGGCGAACCCGGACGGATTCTGCGCATGCAAGAGGTGAAGAGTTGGCGGGAGTTTTTTCCCTGGCTCGTCCGATCGTTGCGGACGGCGTCGCGGTCGCTGCCCGGCCGGCAGGTGGACCTCGATCCGATCTTTGGGCACATCGTCCGCGCCGACGTCTGATGTCATTCCATTCGCAATCGTATCAGCCCAGCTGGGGATCCACCGATGTTTCGAGGCGTGGTTGTGTTCGCTATCGCAATGTTTCGCGTGATGGTGTGGGCGGCCGTCGTGATCTCAGTCGTGCGCGGGTGTCGGGAGTATTGAGATGAAGCTTCAGCTCGAATTCTCCAGAGACGTCATCACGACGGCCGACTCGGTCGGCGCGGGCGGCTTCGGCGAAGCTCGTCTGCACGGGTCCAATGCAGCGTTCGTCGTCAAGACTGCGATTCGCAAGGACCAGCCGCTCCCCTACGACAAGTTGTGTTACATGATCAGCCATCCCCTGGTGCCGTCCGATCGTGGACATCGCTATTGCTGGCCGCTGGACATCTGCGTCGATCCGGCGACCGGCGAGCGCTGCGGCTACGTTATGGAAAAGGCCGAGGGGGCCGTCGATTTCGAGCGTGCGCTCGCTGCCGGGCCGCCTGACCGCTACCGACTGCGGGTCGCGCACAATCTCTGCCGTTCGTTGGTTGACTTGCATCGCGTCAAGATCTTTCGTTCCGATTGGCCCAATTTCATGGTGCTGATCGACGCAACGGTCGTCGAGATCGATCTGGACAGCGTTCAAATCGCGCGGCCTGACGGGCAGTTTCGGTCCGGCTGCGTCAAGCTCAGTACGATTCCTCCGCGACTGATCACGCTGCAGAGGACCGGCGGCGGCGAATTTGACACGACGGAGGAGGATGACCTCTGGTCCTTGGCCGTCGTGCTTTGGATGTGGCTGCGCGACGGCGAGTCGCCGTTTGCGTGCCGGTGGACGGGGCCCGGCCGTCGCCCTTCCGATTTGCAGCGGATCGAGCAAGGGCTGTGGCCCCATTCCGGCAAACATCCGGAAGTCGAGCCGCGACGCGGCGCGACGCCGTTCGCCTCGCTCGATCGCGAACTGCAGTTCCTATTCACCAAGGCGTTTGAGGATGGTCATGCACGGCCGGAATGGCGGCCGACGGCCGCAGATTGGGCCGCGGCCTTCGCTCGTCTTGACCGCCGCGGCGACGTGACGCTCAGCCACGACGAGTGGCGCGCGGTGCAAACGGGCCGACCCGCCCGGCGCCGCCCTCCGCTGCGCGTTACGCCGCCACGGCGTTCGCGCGTTGCTGCCGGCGCCTTGGCAGTCGGCGTGCTGGCGGGCGGATACGCCCTGCACTTGCCGGGCCAGCAAACGATGCAACAGGACGTGGCGGGGCCAACGGCTGGGCAGCCCGAGACGACGCCGCGCACTGCGGCTGACGTCGGCCGCAGCGCCGCGATCGCCCTTTCAAACCGACCGTCGCCGCGCGATCGATCGACGCCTTCTTTGTTGTCACTCGGGCACTTGCCCGCTAAGGAACCCGGCGACACGCCGTCCCTTTGGAATGCGACTCGTCGCCCCGCCCATTAGCCCTCCCTCCCATGCCACGTTTCAAGAAAGGAATTCGTCATGTCCGTAAAGTTCCTACTCCGTCGTGCCGCCGCCGTCGCGCCCTATTGCGTGCTGTTGCTGCTCCCGCGCTTCGCGTGCGGACAGACGAGAAGGCCTGTCGTCGACGCCCGGGCCACCCAGGTGCTCGAGGCAGCGGACGACGCGCAGGAGGCGATTGAAAGAGTCCAGAGCAGGATCGATCGGTCCCTGGCCGAATACTTCAGGCAACTCGACGGAGCCATTGAATTGGTCAACGACGAGGACTTCTTCGGCGAGCAGATGACGTTCGCCACGCTCCGCGCCATTACGCCGCGGTTGCGGCAGATGGCTCGCGATGCGATCGCGGCGCACGAGCGTCTGCAGGATCAGACCACGTCGCTCGAAACGGCGTTGCGGGAGGGATTGCCGGCTATCCGGCGGGCCGGCCTGCAGTTTCGCGAGTTCGCTGACGAGGAACAGTTCGCGGAGATCGCCAAGTCGTATCAGCACATCGGTGACACCCTGCTGGCGACGGCAGTCAAGTACGATCGCGTTGGGCGCCAACTCAAGCCGTCGACCGCCGCCGTCTCATCGAATCTGCGCTACGTCCAGCGCACCGATCTGTTCCTAGCGCGACTGGAAACGGTGCTCGACCTCGTCACGGACGACGTGCCGGAGCTTGATGCGTTCATCGAGAATTTGACCCAGTACGCCCGTTCGTTCGAGCAATTGCAGGGATCGTTGAAGCGATTCCATGCCGCGACACGCGGCGAATTGCCGGTCGCGGACCAGGTCGAGTCGGGCGACGAATCTGCGAATGCAGCCGCCGATCCGGAAGACCGGGCCGCAGCGAGCGGCGACTCACGAAAGCCCGAGGCGACGGCGCGCAACCGGTCGCAGCCAACTCGCAGAGCGGCCGGGGCCGCGTCAGAAATCCTGACGGGCGAGTGGCAGGTCCGCGGCGCCGGGACGCGATTGTATTTGAAGCAATCGGGCGACCGTGTCGAGCTGTCGCTGGTGAGATCATCGGCATTCGACTCGGTCGACGGTCAATTCCGTCTGGTCGGCGATCAGCTTCGCGTCTCTCGCCGCTTGGTCTATCGACTCAAGAGCGGTCGCACGTACGTGGCGAACGGCGCCGCCTGGCAAGTCGTCAATACGCGCACCCTCGCGTTCACCGACACCAAGCAGCAGACAGTCTACGTCGATCGCCGTTCGTCCTCCCGCCTGTTTGCCGACAGGTAGAAGCGCAGTTGATGACGGCAAGGAACCTCGTACCGGCGGAAGCGCCGCCGGTTTGTCCTCCCATGAATGAACACCAATAACAACATAAGGAGATGACAACGCAGTCGCCGCCGCGTCCGTAGCGCTGCAACGACCCCGCGGGGCCGTTGCAGGGAAGCGGAGAACACACTGAGCGTCGCGCAGCTTCCCGCGTGAAGCGCGTCGCTCCCCATCGACATGGAGGAGATATGGGATTGTTCAACAAACAAAACGGCAGCGAAACCGAGAATCGACGGAACCGTCGCACCCCGGCCGAATCGGCGCGGGTCAATGACACGGTGAACGTCGAACTGTGGAAGTCGGACGATGGTCAGGGCCGCCTCAGTTGGGGCATCACCCGGCACAATGCGAGCGGTGCGCCGTTTCGCACGTTCCACCCCGACCATTTGCCTGCTTGCGTCGAGGGCCTGGCGTTTCTCGCCAACGTGCTCAGCAAGGCCAAGGCAGTCCATCCGGTGATTGGCGCCGATCTGACTGCGCTCGCCGTCGATCTCGACGAGGTCGTGGCGAAGCACAAGGCCCGCGTCATTCCGCAGTCGGTTAAGGCCATCGAGACGAATGGAATTCTCGCCGCCTAACCCGTCGTCGTTTCCTTTCCGGTCGGTCGCTGCTGCGTCATCCTGACGCTTCAGCGCCGACCTTCTTACAACCCGTCGCCCGATTGTCGTCCGTTACGATGAAACTTGCCAACGATCACCGCCGTGCCGACAGCCGCCAGGCGCGCGTACGCCGCGTCTGGTGGCCGCAGTACGTTGCGCTGCAGGCGTGGACGCTTGTTGACGCCCTCTGGCGGGCCTGGCGGCGACCGGCGACGGCCAAGAGCCCCCGCGACCAGATTCCCTACGGATCCAATCCGTACACGGCGGCGTGCGTGGCGGCGAACTTTCAGCGGCTCAACGAATACCGCGTAAGTCGCGGTTTGCGGCCCGTGCGATTCAATCGCCAGCTCGCCGCGGCGGCCGCCTTCCACGGACGCCGGATGGTCGAACTGCGTCAGTTCGAGCACATCCTGAGCGACGGCGTCGAACTGGACGAACGCCTCGATCGCCACGGCTACGCGTATGGGGCCTACGCCGAGAACCTGGCCGTCTACATCGGGCCGCGGCGCCCGGCCGCGTCGCTGGGCCGCCAATGGCTCGACGACTGGATCGCCAGTCCGGGCCACCACAAGAACCTCGTGGGCGACTACGAGGAGGTCGGCATCGCGGTGGTCGTCGCCGGCGACGTGTACTTCGGCATCCAGAACTTCGGCACGCCCCGCTCCAGGCTGGCTAGCCGCTGGCGGTCGCCCGCGGCCGCCGCCGGTGCGGCGCACCGCGCGGCGCGTAACCACCGTTGAGAACCCAGCTTACTTGCCCATCACCCCGCGTCCGTCTCCCCGACTATGTCCGCACCCCGTCGCCCGACCGCCGCCGAATATCGCTTGCGAGATCTCGCTGCGCTGC
Source organism: Planctomycetaceae bacterium (assembly GCA_002702655.1). Taxonomy (GTDB): domain Bacteria; phylum Planctomycetota; class Planctomycetia; order Pirellulales; family Lacipirellulaceae. Next base: position 38,456 of record PABB01000003.1, on the reverse strand, counting down.
GCCTGATTCATCGCCACGGCGTGGGCATCAATGCGACCGTCAGCGCAGCGCTGCTGGAGGGCAAGGAAGCCGGTCACGTGCTCCGCCGCTTCGAAAGCCGCAACTGGGTCGAGTTGCACGCCGGGGCCCTGCCCGGCGGGATCACGTACGTGACGCTCACGCCCGCGGGCGGCAAAGAGATCGGTCTTGAACTCAAGCCCAAAACGCTCGGCGCCGCGGCGCTCGACCTTGCTCTGGGCGGCGCGTTTTACTGCTGCCTCGACCAGCCGCAAGCGGGTCGGCAACGGCTGCTGCCCACCGAAGTCGCCGCACGTGCACCGATGCTGCCGGCGAACATCCCGCACGTGCTGACGCGCGAGTTTGGCGATTCGCCCGCCGTGTTGCGCGTTCAAGCGGCGGCGACCGGCAAACCCTCCGGCGTCGTGAAGAAAGCCGTCGACGTCGTGCAGCGCTGGCGTCGCGACGAGCGCACAGCGCCGTTGTTGCGATCTCGGGCGTTGGGAATTGCACTGCTGTGCCCGACGCGGGAACGCGTCGCTCAAATCCAAACCAAAGTGGTCGCCGACGAACGACTCGCCGGCGTGCCGATCTCGGTCGGCCTGGGCCCCACGGCGGCCACGCTCGCCGCCTGCATTCGCGCTACGCGAGGCTCCCAATGAAGCACGATCCGGCGAACGTGAAAATCGTGCTGGGCGAGACGGACCGCGGTCCGCTGGCGCTGCCGCTGTCGATGACCCGCGAGAAACAATGGGCCGTTTTCGGCAGCGTCGGGCAGCGCAAGTCTCTGTTCTTGGCGTCCCTCCTTCTGCAATTCCTGCGGCTCCCGCAGGATGTCGTCGTGATGATCGATCTGGGGGGCGACCAGGCCGTGTTCTGGTTGTTGCGGGAGGCGGCGCAGGCTGCCGGCAAGCCCTTTTACTTTCTGAGCCTCGATGAGACGCATGATTCATGCTCGTGGGACCCGATTCACGGCTGTCCCGCCTATCGCGACGATCCGATGCTCGCCTCGGCGGGCGTGGCGCAGGGGTTGTCGCTGATTCACGGCGAAGGCCCCCGCAAGTACTGGTCGCGGCAGAATCAGAGCACGGTCGACGAGGCGTTCGACAATCTGCGTCTCGCCGGCCTCAAGTTGCCCAGTTTTGCGGAGCTGGCCGGCGAGCTGAAGCGGATGGGCAAGGACTCCGGCTCGGCGCAGTACGTGAGCGAAGCCTATCTGGCGGCGGAGCCGTTGCTGCGGTTTTCCGCGCTCACCAAGAGACATGCCGTGCAGCTTGATCTTGCGCGAGCGTTTGAGGAAGGAGCCGTCGTTTACGGTTATTTGCCGACCGCCCGGCGGAGCGAAGCGTCGCGCGCCGTGGCCTCGCTCTTGGCCTACTCGGTCATGGTTCAGGCGGCCCACCGCACCAATCTGGGGCTGGAGCCGCGCTACGGTCACTTAGGCGTGGAGGAATATGCACAGATTTGTGCACCCAAGACGAATCTCGACGCGTCGCTGACGCTGGCGCGCAAGTGGGGCCTGCACCACTATTTCGTGCTGCAGGACGCCTCCCAGCTGAAGACCCAAGACGGCGATCTCGGGCCGATCATTCGCAGTCAGTGCCAGCGGGTTATCTTCTCCTGCGAGTCGGAAGACGAGATTGACGAGTTGCGCAATCGCAGTCTGGACGTCCCGCAGCCGCACCTGAGCACCTCGCTGCGCGGCTTGGGCGCGTCGACTTCCCTGCGCGAGGAACTCGAGCCGGGACTCACTCGCAACGAGATCATGCAGCGGTCCGGCGTGGCGCTCGACGCCTACGCCGTGCTCAAGCTGGGCGACAAACACCGCGACCCCATTCCCTTCCGCGTGATTCCGCCAACCGCCTCGCCGGAAGAGCACGCCAAGCTGAAGAACCGACCGCTGCCTCAAAAACCGCGCCGGTCGGCTCCCTGTAGCGCGGGCGACGTCGGTGCGGACGACGCGCACGGCGCCGCGGCGGATTTCCGCGCGGCCCTGCTCGACCTGGAGGCACGGATCGCGGCCGAGTCCGCCTGGGAACTGCCTAAGAACGCCTGAATCCCTTTCATCCTCACCGGGAGATCAATCATGTTTTTCGACTGTCCCAAGTGCGGCGCCCCGCTGGAAGGCGCCGACTGCACCGAGTGCGCGTACACGGACGCCTCGATCTATCTCCGCAGGCCTTCGGCGCCCGGCGCCGCGATGTCGCTCGCCGACGCCCGCGTCGAGTTGGCGATTCTCATCGATCGGACCGGCAGCAGCGCAGCGTTCGCCGCAGGCGTACCGGCTAGCTGCGCTCTGATGCTGGATACGCTCGGGCAACAGATCCCGCAGCTGCAGGTCTCGGTCCAGTCGCACGGCGATGAAGAGTACGACGAACTGCCGCAACTCCTGGTCCGCCGTGGCGACCCGATGGCAGCCATGTCTGCCGTGAAACAGATTTCCTACGGCGGCGGCGGCGACGCCCCCGAGTCGCACCTGTCAGCCGTCGAGGCGGCGGTCGCCGCTCTGCAGTGGCGCGAGGCCGCCGCAGCCGGCGTACGACGCGTGCTGGTGATGTTTGCCAACGCGGAGACCAAGCTGCCGCGGTCCCAACGATCGCCCGATCGCGTCGGCGAGCTCGTTCGCCGAGCGGGCGCGTTGACCTATCTCGTGTGCGAATCGACGCCCCGGCTGTCGGCATTCTGCGAAGCCGCCGGGGGCCTGCTGTTTCCGATTTCCAACCGGCCGAGTCGCGAACTGTTGGACGCGATCGCCCGGGCGTTCGCCCGCAGCGTGTTTGAGTCAGTCTCGACAGGCAGCTGCCTGCCGGCGCCGCCTGCTGAGTCTCCTCGCCTGCTGGGGTGCGACCGTCAACTGTCGCGATGACGACGCCGCGAACCCACTTCCCCAAAAATTCACTCCCATGGATGAATGCCCCGATGAGAACCGCTCAAAAACACCTGGCTGGTACCTCGCCTGCCGGCGCTGCACGACCACGTTCTTCGCTGCCGCCGCGCCGGCCGCTTGTCCGCGGTGCGGCGGGCCGTTGCTTGCGGAACGACGAGCCGCCGGGCCGCCCTGGTCGGGTTTCGGCGGCCGGGTCGCTGCGCCGACGACCGAGGAGAACCACGGATAGTGGGGCCGCGCCGCCCGGCGCCGCTGGTGCGCAGATTGGCGCGCCTCAGGGAGTTAGGGCGAGCGCGCGCCCTTGCGCGCCATGCTGAACAAGACGAATGAAACAATCGCCGAGATCCTCGCGACAAGAGTCCGCGTCATGACGGCCCGCCAACTCGCACGTTGCTTTTACGCCGATCGCCAGCGACCGGTGGAGTGCGCCCGTCGCTCCGCTCGGCGGCTGAGGACGACGGGGTTTGCAGAAACCTTCGCGGCGGCCGCCGCCGAGTTGCCCGCCGCGAGGCCGCTGGCGGTCTGCACGCCGGGCGACCCGCCTCCGCCGCTGGCGCAATTGGCCTGGCAGAACGAGCGCCGCTGGCAGGCGGCCTGGCCCATCCGTCAAACCTGTCTCGTCGCGACGCCGCAGGCAGCCGCCGAATTCGGCGGGAGGCGCCGACCGCCCCGGCGCCGCGAACTGGAGCACGACCTCCAAGTGGCCAACGTCTATCTCGCCCTCCGCGCACAAGGCCCGGAGCTGGTCGCCGGCTGGACCCATGAAGATTTTTTGCCGTACGGCCAGAGCGACCGCCCGGACGCGTTGCTGAGGACCCGGAATGACACGACGGTCATCGAGGTGCTTGGTCGCGGCTATGGCCGCGACCGCATCGCCGCCGTCTGGCGGGCGCACCGCCACCAGACCCTGCAACTTTATTGATGCGGCTCTCATGAATCACAACCTTAACGACTCGGCTGTTCCCGTTGATCGGCATCCCGTCGATCACGGTTTCACGTCCAACGGACCGCGCTTGTCTGGCTGCGGCTACGACATGCGGAGACGGGCTGTTGGCTTTTTGACGGAGCGAAACCGATGCGAAACGGAATTCGGCGAACGCTCTCCCGTCGCATGCGGCTGCTGTTGCTGGTGCATGGAATCAGCTGTCTTACGATCGGCTGGATTCGCTTGCCCGAGCCGTGGCGAATGCTCGGCTACCGCCTGCTGGGAGCGTTGTTCGCACCCTTTACGCCCTGGTGACGACCGCTGCGGCGTACGTCACGGGTCACCCTTCGGGAGCTGCGACGACGCCGCGGCGTTCGTCGTGCTCCCTTCTTCTTGGCTTCACGAAATGGTTCCTGAGACGAAGCGACAAACGGCTGCTAAGCGCGCTGGCGGAGAGTCCCTACGGGGACTCGCCGCGAGAAGCAATTTGCATCAACGCCCGACGTCGCTTCTCCCCGCGCGCGGGGACGCCGAGCCTATCAAGGAGGAAACAACATGACTCTCACACCGGAACAACGCGCTGGCTGGCGCCATCAGTTCAGCGAACGGATTCAACAGGCCATCGACGAGGCCGTCGCCGCGAGCGATCCAGAATTCCTGGTTCGCCTGCAGGGACAAGCTCGCCGGCAGGCCGGCGAGTCGCTCGGCGTGGCCGCGCAGCTTGATCAGGTCGACGACCTGAAGCAGCAGCGACGACGGATCGAGACGTCGATTGATCAACTTCTGCACGAAGTTGCCGACAGGCTGAACCGCCCGCTCGGTAAGCCGCAGCGGCATCAGGACGACTCGTTGCCGATCGCGATCGACATCGCGTTGACCGGCCGAGCCGCGGACATCGAGCAGACGCTGCTGGCCGAATCGGAGCTTGGCCGGCGCATCCTGCAGCTGCGAGCCGAGCAAGACGCCGTCTATGAGACGGTCGACCTGGTCGAAACGCACGCCGAGATGGTCGCCCTGTGGCAGACGCTGCTGAGTCAGTCAGCTCAGCAGCCGACGCCACTGCAAGCCGTAGCCATGGAGATTGTCGCCGCGAGGCCCCGCGCCGCCTGACCGACGGAACGCTGAACCGTGGAGGCATCGCCCCCGACGGCACGCCCCGGACCCTGTCGCACTTGGCGACTTGGTCCGCGGGCACTTTTTCAGCACGACAACCGAATCCCGAGATCCCAGAAAACATCGCCCTCCGACACGGAGACCCAGCATGCCTCCGCCCGCTCGCCGCATCCATTGGCAAAAAATCCCCCTGCTGTGCAGCGCCGACGAACGCGCCAGCGATCGCGTCGTCATCGACGACGCCCTGACGCTGCTGATGGGCGGCGGCGTGGTGCTGCATGACCGCTACTTCCGCGGCAACTGGTTGTATTTGTGGGGGGCCGATCCGATCGACTACGAGTTTCCGGGCGGCCACGCGTGGCGCGACAGGCATTCCAACCGCCTCGTGATTCGCGCCCGCGGCCCGCACCGCCACGACCTCGTGTTTCAGCACGGGCCCTACGGTCTGATTCACGAAGCCTGGTACCAACTGGTGATGCGCGTCATTTGAACAAGCACCGCTGCGTACCTTCCGTTCCAACTCAAACACGCACAATGTCAGGCATTTTCCCGTCCGTTGACCCTCTCTTCTGCGACTCGTGGCTTGCCGCCGTGCGCGGCCGCAAGCGAGGAGTCGGGTGCAGCCCCCGCCTCGGCGAACAGCCGGCTGCCAGAAGGAGAAGAGACGATGACACATGGAAAACCTACGCGTTCGCGACTGCGGGTGCTGCGAACTGCAGACCCGGGGTCGCTGTTTCCCCACTTGAAACCCCAGGAGATCCTTTCAGAGCTGGGCCCGCCGCGGCAACTGCTGAGCAGCTCGGCCAAGGCCGACAAGTCCCGCAAAGTCGGGGTCCTGTCGAAGGTCTTGTATCTGACGTCAGGGGTGTTTTGCCCCTGTGCCACCGAGTCATGCCTGCGGGTCTGCCTCGGCCACACGTCAGGTCGCATGGTGCTGCCGACTTCGGCGGCCGCCCGCGATCGGCGGACGGCGCTGTACGCAGTCGATCAGGAGCATTTCCTGCATCTGCTGCGCGCCGAACTGCATTTCCTGCGGGCCGAGGCTCGCGCCCTGGAAATGGTCCCGGCGGTGCGGCTCAACGGCACCAGCGACATCCCGTGGGAGCAACTCCACGGCGAACTCTTCGCCGAGTTCGCCGACGTGCGGTTTTACGACTACACGAAGCTGCTGCCGCGGGCCAAGGCGTTTACCGCCGGTCGCCTCGGCGACGGGCGGTGGCCCGCCAACTATCACCTCACATTGAGCGTTAGCGAACAGAACCAGGCGGAGGCGGAAGCGTATCTCCGCTCCGGCGGGAACATCGCGGCCGTCTTCTGGCCGGAGATCCCCGACCGCTGGCGAGGTTATGAGGTGATTGACGGCGACTATCACGACGCGCGCTTCCTCGATGGGCAAGGTTGCATCATTGGCCTCAGCGCGAAGGGAATCGCTCGTGAAGATCTCAGTGGTTTTGTGGTGCGGACCGATGCGTCGGCCCCGTGGAAACATGGGAGCGCCGCCTGACATTTCGAGGAGACGCGCCTGACGCCGTGCGTCCTGCCGTCTCCTCCCCTTACATCCCAGTCGCAAGGACGCTCCGGAGGGCAAGGCCGCCCGTCGACACGATTCCGATTAACTGTCGATCTGCGAGACTGTCATGCCCAGGCCCGCGCGAACCCCCCAGACCCTCAGCATCGGCCAACTCGCGCAACGTTGGGGCGTCGGCCCCGAGCGAATCCGCCAGCTGATTGAGTCTGGCCGACTGCCGGGGGCGTTTGCGATCCCGTCCTCCGGTCGGTATGGGCAGGCCGTCCGCATTCCCCTGTCCGACGTGACCGCCTCGGAGGAGAAATGGTCGCTGGTCCCGATCGAGGCGGTCGGCAGTCGCCCGCGCCGCGCCGCGTCCATCGGCGCCCCTGCGCTGCGACATTTTCCCGAACTGGCCGCGCAGCTCGACGAGGCGGACGCGCCCGACGCCGCCCGCTAACGCCTCCCGGTCATCAGGAACACCGAGCGAATCACAACGCCACCCCGCGAGAGCAACCAAACCTCGACCTGAAGCAATCCGACCACTCAAAAAAAAGAACAGACTGGTTGCGATCCCCTCCGCCGTCGCCGTCGCATCGACCCTTCACCCCTCGGTCGAGGGTCGCTGCGATGGCAGAGGCGCGAGGGGGCAGCCCCTCTGTCGAGCCCGAGCGGAGAACCCGCTGAGCGTGAGTACCCATCGGGAAACAAGCCGTGCTCTGAAGAAGAGATACGTTCGATTCGACCGGTCCGCAGTCCGGATTGTGGGAAATCGTCAGGGTGCTGCGGGCCGGTCGGTCGTTACGCGGAGCCGCCCGGCTTGGCTCGACTAATGAACATAAGCACAGTATATTAGGCAAGCCGCCGCAGCCCGCCCCGGGGAGCCGTTCATGGCCGACACCTTCTTTGACGAACAATCCGCCCAATCGCAAATCAAGGCCGCGATCGTGGCCGATTACTTCTGGGCTTGGGCCAGCGTGATGATCCAGACCCAGCGGCGTTACCCCCAGCACGCCCAGCGCATCGCCTATGTGGACCTGTTCGCCGGACCGGGCCGCTACGAAAACGGCGCCGCCTCGACCCCGCTGCTGATCATGCAGCGCGCCGCGGCCGACCCGCAGATCCGCGATCGGCTGGTGGCGATTTTCAATGACAAGGACGCAGCGAACGTCCGCTCGCTGGAAACGGAAATCAATCAGATCCCTGGCATTGAGCAACTGCGTTACCCGCCGGAGATATCCACCGGCGAAGTCGGCGAGCAGCTGGTGCAGCGGTTCGCCAGCGCCAAACTGATCCCGACGTTCTTGTTCGTCGACCCGTTCGGCTACAAAGGCCTGTCGCTGCAGCTGGTGCAGTCGGTGCTGAAAGACTGGGGCTGCGACTGCGTCTTCTTCTTCAACTACAACCGGATCAGCATGGGACTCGGCAATTCGGTGGTCGAGGACCACATGGACGCCCTGTTTGGCAAACAGCGAGCCGATCAATTGCGCGAGCGATTCGCGCTGCGACGGCTGGCGCCGCACGAACGCGAAGCCTTCATCGTCGAAGAGATGCAGGCCGCCTTGGAGGAGATGGGGGGCGAGTACGTCTTGCCGTTTCGCTTCCGCAATCCGGCGGGAACGCGGACGACGCATCATTTGTTTTTCGTCAGCAAGCACTTTCGCGGCTACGAGATCATGCGCGACGTGATGTACAAGCACAGCCGCAAGGAAGGCACGGTCGCCAACTTCGAGTACAATCCGGCAGACGAGCGGTGGCCCAGCCTGTTCGAGCTGCTGCGTCCGCTGGGCGATCTGGAAGACTTGCTGCTGGCCGACTGCGCCGGGACGACGACCCGGTTGCGGCCGTTGTTCGAAACTCATAGCAAGGGCAAGGGATATGTGCTAAAGAACTACCGCGAGGTGCTGTGCCGACTCGAGCAGGAGGGCAAGATTCGCATGGAGCCGCCCTGCCCCCCGCGCAGGCGGGGCACGATCGGGGCCAACGTGACAATCACGTTCCCCGCAGGAGGCGAATAATGAGCGACAAGTCGACGATCGAATGGACCGACGCGACGTGGAATCCGGTCCGCGGCTGCACGAAGATCAGTCCGGGGTGCAAACACTGCTACGCGGAGACGTTCGCCGAACGCTTCCGCGGCGTGCCGGGCCATCCCTATGAGCAGGGCTTCGACCTGAAGCTGATTCCGGAAAAACTCGCCGAGCCGCTTCGCTGGTCGTCCCCCAAGACTGTCTTCGTCAATTCCATGAGCGACCTGTTTCACGAAGGGGTCCCTGACGAGTACGTCGAACAGGTCGCCCGCGTGATGGAGCTTGCGAACTGGCACACCTACCAGGTGCTCACGAAGCGCTCCGAGAGGCTCCGCGACTTGCTGCAAACCAAACTCTCGTTCGCGGCAGACCTGTCCCACATCTGGTGGGGGGTGAGCGTCGAGGACAAAAAGTACGGCGTGCCGCGCATCGCCCATCTGCAACAGGCGCCGGCAGCTGTGCGGTTTCTGTCCGTCGAGCCGCTGCTAGAAGAAGTTGGCCAGCTCGATCTGCGCAATATCCACTGGGTCATTGTAGGAGGCGAAAGCGGGCCCGGAGCGCGACCGATGGAAAAAGCTTGGGTCCTCAGCGTCAAGAAACAGTGCGAGGCGGCTCAGGTGCCGTTTTTCTTCAAGCAATGGGGCGGCGTTCGTAAACATCAAAGCGGCCGCGAACTCGAAGGCAGGACGTTTGACGACATGCCTGAACGCTCGACGCGTCCGATCGTTTCGCGAAACGACAGGAAGGCGCTATTGCAAATGATATCTTAGCGTGAGCCTTGTGCGTTTGCTGGCGCAACTTTTCCACAAGGCAAAGAGACGTTGCAGGACGTTCATGGATCGCGGCCGCCGGGGCTTTCAGCATTCTGCGGGTCTGTCGCGACTGTATTCGCCTGCTCCTGCGCCTCGTGAATCAAAGCGATATCCGCATCGAGTTCATCGAGCGATCGCTGCAACTGCTCAGTCACGGTCTGGGAAAGCTCCTGACTGGCTGCGAGGTAGCAGTCGACAAGGAAGTCGCGAGGCTCCCTGGCCTCCTCCAGTCGGATAAGATAGTCAACGGGGCGAGCTATGGGCGGCAGGTCTTTCCACGTGACCAATTGGCGGATCTCGGTCGCGTACGCATCGAGGGCGGCGGTCAGCTCGGCATTGGCTTCGTCCAGCCGTCCGTTCGCTTGCAGCGTCGCCGCGAGTCGAGCGTGAATTTGAAAGGACTCTGGAAATCTCCGCGCAGCCACCTGAAGGATGTCGACGGCTTCCGCCTGGTCGTCTCGAGCGAGCTCCAGATAATGCCGCGGCAAGAGCGTGACGCCCAGGGAATATCGCACGCGCTGCCTTCGCATGCGTTCTCGCGTCGCGTTGTTCCGAGAGAGCTGAACGTCGACCGAGGTGATTGGAAGAGGATCACGCTGAACGGCTTCGGAAAACTCGCCAGTTCGCGCTACGAGGAGCGCCTCCTCGTGCAGGTTGAGTCGCTCCATGAAGTCGATGAGAATCTGGGTTTGCTGCAGCGTGTACGGGAAGTCTTGCTGCAATTGCTCAACTTCGCTTACCGCTTCCTGGTACCGCTCGGCGGCCAAATATGCTTCGATCAAGGCGCCTTGCAGCGCGTGGCGATCAGCTCTTCGTAGCGACTGCTCCAACTGGTCGGCATCGCTCCGCGACTCGCGGGCGGAAAGTGATTTCAAGCCGCGCTGCAATACTTCGATCGCTTTCTCGTGCGCAAACTGGCGTTGATGGAGCGCTGCGTACTGCAAAAACGGCTCGCCTCCGGGCACTTTAAGATCCAGGAGCTCGTCAAACGTCTGCTGAGCATCAACCAGCCTGCCTTGCGATTCGAGCCAACGCGCGTAGCGGACGTGCACGTACGTGACAAGCGATTTCCATTGCGACGCCTGTTTGACAATATCAACCGCCTCTCGGTAATTGGTCTCTGCCAACTCCGGCCGCTTTGTGACATCGTACGCGTCGGCAAGCTGACACAGCATGTGAGGCGAGGGCGTCCTGGCTTCAGACTTGGCAACTTCAAACCAGTGGATTGCGTCGGGCAACTGCCCTGCCCGCATGTGCAAGTCTCCCAACTTGTCGCCCGTCCCCCCGTAGGGATCCATTTCCTTGGCTTGCAGGAGAAGATCTCGCGCCTCGACATACTCTCGTCGGGTCTCGTAAAACTCGGCGAGTCGGTGGGCACGCAGGACGTTTAGTCCGAACTTCTCGATAAGATCACGCAATTCGTCTTCCGCTGCGCGATCCTTGCCAGCTGCCTGGAGGTAGTCGACCAGCGCTTCGCCAGCAAATGGCAGATCAGGTCGCAGCCCCTTTGCAATGGTCAGCTCTTGAATACGCTTGTCGACCACGAGATTCGGATTGATGTCGGACGTTGCCGCGTAATCCGCTCGTTCCACACGAGCCCAGTAGTGGCGAGGCTCGAGGAGCAAACATTTCTCAAAGGCGTCGCGAGCTCCCTCCTTGTCATGGCAGATTTGCGCAAGAAAGGCACCTGTCAGATACAGGTCGTCTGAGACTTGCCCGACGGAACTCGGCGTAACGTCCTTTGGCGGGAGGGTATCGACGCCAGCCTCGTAGTACTGAAGATACGCCGAGGGGCTAGTCCATCCCGGCCGCAGTTGTTTGGCGCGTCGGAAATCCTCCAAAGCCGCTGACACTCCGCCATCTTCAACGGCGCGCAACCGGCCCCGCTGAACGTACGCGTAGGGGGCGTCGGGATTGAAAGAAATCGCCCTCCCGTAGGCTTCAATTCCTTTCCGGCGGACTTGCTCTAAGTACGGGTGCATCCACGTTGGACGTTCAGCAGCGAGTAGACGAAACGCAGCCTGGTCGCCGGCGTCGATCGATTCGACGAGGAGTCGCTGACGCTCTGTCGCCGCAGCTTCTGCGGCGATGCGTTGAGATTGTCTGACCGCGACTCCGCCGCTTGAGATTGCCAAAAGGGCTGAGACCAAACTGACGGTGAGCCAAGGCCGCCTCATCGCCGCTCTCATGAGCTTTCTGGACGCCGTCGCCTTTCGCGCCTGAATCGCGCGCAACTCGAGAAACGAGGTCAGGTCATCGGCTAGAGGTCGGGACGATTCATAGCGATCTGCGGGGACCTTGTTGAGACACCGGTCAACGATTGCCTCCAGTTCCCAAGGAGCGGACCTGACCTTGCTCCGCAGGAGCGGTGGCGTATCGGCGAGCACCGACTTGATCACTTCCGCCGTGTTCAGCCCGTCGAACGGCCGTTTAAGGCTGAGGCATTCGTACATCATCACGCCGAAGGAGAACACATCCGAAGCGGGCGTCATGGCGGATTGTTCCCCGCGAAGTTGTTCGGGGGACGCATATGCCGGGGTGCCCAACAAGTCGCCGGCTTGCGTCACGGTGCTATCCGCGCCGATCCGAGCGAGACCAAAATCGACGATCTTCGGCACGCCGATCCGGTCCAGGACAACGTTTGACGGCTTAACGTCACGGTGGATGATGCCGATTCCATGCACCGCGGCGAGTCCGTCCGCAACGCGCCGCAACAGTTCGGTTATCCAGGCGAAATAGCGTCGATCAAGTCTGGCGCCCCGACCATCAATCGAATCTCGACGTTGCTCTCCCACTTTGGCGTCGAGAAACGCGTCCACAACATCGCTCGCTCGGCGGGCGTTGTGCGAGGAAGCGATGGCCGCGAGCAGATCTGCAAGCGTTGGTCCCGGAACGTACTCCATCGCGAGATAGAGAGTTCCTTCAGCTTCGCCCTGTGCGATTACGGGCACGATGTTGGGGTGCTGCAGTTTGGCAAGAGCGTTGCCTTCCTGTTCGAATCGCCCGGCGGTTCGGCGATCGATTGACGCCGTGGCTGCACACACCTTGAGAGCGACAAGTCGATCGAGCGACGTCTGTTTGGCTAAATAGACGGAGCCCATGCCGCCGCTGCCAAGGTGGCGAATAATCTCGAATTCGGAGAGTCGACTCCCGGGATGCAAGCATGCCGCCGAGGTTGGTGCAGCGTCAGCGAGGTCAGGCGATCTGAGGAGGTCGAATAGTCCTTCGATCTTCTCGCGAATGGTGCAAGGCGACTGGACGTCGCCAACGCTCTGTCGCGACGATGAACCTTCTTCGTTCTGATGGGATCGCTCTGATGGCATAGCCTAATGCGATGCGTCAGGAAGACGGCGAAATATCGCCGTCAAGGAATCCATCGCTCGATTCACGCGCATTCGCACGGCGTCCTCGGAGATGCCCAGTTCCGTCGCCAATTCGCGATAGGTGCGCCCTTCGAGCTTCACGGCGATCAGCAAATCTCTCTGTTCCTCAGACCCTTCGCCCAATTGATCCATCGCTTGTTCGAGTTGAGAAAGATCTTCGTTGAGCGCGGCGATCTTGCTAGGGGTGGGCGCGTCGGTCTCGGCGACCCAATTGATTGGCGCATTCCCGCGCGATCCATCGGCGTCCAGCGGGGTTTCGCGATCCAGGCAACGACGCTGCGCCCCCCAGTGTCCCGCCGCGTCACGGATCCTGTTCTCGACGATTTGATTAACCAGTTTTAGAAAAGCCCCTTCCGTGCGGAATTCGAACGCATCAATTCTCTGAAACGCATCCGCCATGGCCTCTTGCACGATATCCCAGGATTCAATCTTGCGACGGAGACGTTGTCCCAGCCGCATTCTGACAGCCGCCAGCACCCGTTGTTGATATCGGCGAAATAGCTCCTCACGAGCCTCATTCGACCCCCCTTGAGCTTGGCTGAGCAAGGTCTGAGTGGCGAGAATCTCGGACATTTGGCACTGATTCCCCGGCGATCGGAAAAAAGGAAGGATTTCACGTTCGCTTGAGTCGCCGATGCCGCTGTGATTGACGCGGCAGTTATCCAACACCCCTTTGCAGGAGCTTCCAGAATGTCAAAAATCGCCTTTCTCGCCGTTTTCTTCGGGGCGTACATCTTCGCCAACGGCCACGCCTCGGCTGACACCTGGGTGCGAGGCTATTTTCGATCGAATGGCACGTACGTCCAGTCGCACTATCGGTCGGACGCCGACGGAAATTTCTACAACAACTGGTCGACTTATCCCAACGTCAATCCCTACACAGGGCGGGTCGGTACTCGTCGCGAACCCTCGTATGGACAGTATTATCGAAGCTATTACTCGACGCCATCCTACGATTCGTATCGGGCCTGGAGCAGTTCCTCGTACGACACGTGGAGCGACTGGGACTATTGAAGCGGTGGCGAGAGGTTGGTCTGGTCAGCTCGGCTGCTTTCGTAAGAAAATCGGTCAAGTTGCGTCCCCGCAGGCGACCGCCGTTCTCGCCGAGTGCTCCAACAGGCTCATGCGGCTGAGGTTCCCCCTTCTCGCCAGACGAACGGGCTTCGGGAAAGGACGGCTACGGCGGGCCCCGGCGCGTAGCGACCGCACGCTTACTCGCCGGTTGATTCCGGCGTCAACGTCCTACGGTCAGCGGGGCAGCGATTCATCCAGGCACCCCCCCGTTCCGCTAAGAGTTGCACAGACGTTTACGTCCGACGCAGCCAGAAGAACGTCCTTTTTCCCGGCTGGCATCTCGTAGGCACCTTGTGTCGCGCCAGTTCACTCTGCCCGCTGCTCCTTCATCCAATCCTGCCAACTTCGAATATCAATCTCATTCTCAACATCAGCCGACTTCAATCCGATCTTGATACGGTCTTCTGTGAGGACAATATCGCCAGCATGCGCGTAGAGAAGCAGTGAAAAGTCCGTCTCATCGTTTCTGCCTGAGGAAAACGGCATGTTCATTTGTGATTCTCCCCACACGCCACCAGCGTAGCCGAAGCTGACGATAGCGATTGCTCGCAAGAAACGGCGGAAAACATGATTGTCCCATACGGCGTTGAAAAGACTATGTTCCGAGTGGCAGTGAATAGGCCGTGGGTTTCCATCATGGTCCGTCACAATTTCCTTGACGAACCAGCGGCGGTAGGGAGCGTCAGCGTTAGTGAAGAGAATCGGCTCAGCCTCTGTGATGTCAGCCCATTTGGCAAAGTCCGGCCCGGACTCTCCCCGTTGGATGGCAAGAGCCACGGCGTCGCGGTTCTTTTTTCCCATCTGCGCCAGATATGGACCAAACGAATCGCGATGCTGAATCGCCTCCCGCCTAAACTTCGTTGCCAGCCGGCGTTGCTCAGTAGTAGGGTGCTCGAAGTTGAAGCGTATGCGCCTGAGAGCGTCGCCAGTATCTTTCCGAATTGGAATGAACCTTCGAATGCCCTCTTCATTGAGTCGAGCGAGCTCGTCAAAGATTGAGCTCATGTCCATTCCGAAAGTGAGATCAAAACGAAGTAGCGCTCGCCGCCTGGCATCGCTGCCACTCCCTAGGACAAGCTCGGCCCATACGAAGGGCGGAATAACGAGGGTGGGGCGGCGTTCCAACGGCAGCTGCTTGTAGGAAAATCGAATTCGATCGGCTTGATTTGTATCAAGAATGAGTCGCATTGGGAAAAACCCAGTATGAATCGTGCAGATTGACCACCGGTGCCGGGCAGGCCCCCACTGTTGGAGGATGTCTCGTCGAGACTCTTGTCGAGCCACTGCCATTGCGCCTCCAGCAAGGAGTTGGCCGTCAAGCGGTCCTCTCTATAAGTGAGAGTCGTGGCGGCCCGCGAGGTTCGGGTCACGCCGCGGATCATACGGGTGGCTACGTCGTACTTTCCACCGAGATCATAACTCGCGTCGCGGGCCGCGGCTGCTCAGGCATATACGGCCACGCCGTGGAGGATTGTCGCAGACACGCCGATCTCGGTGGTCACGGCCTGCTGAACGGCGTCATGGAGGTGGAGGCCGCCCGATTTCTCGCCAAAATGGTACATTGCCACAGCCACACGCCGGATCCGCTCAATTGGCGCGGTCGGATACGGCCTCGCCTACGAGCGAGTCCGCGAACTCGAAGAGGCGAACTACCGCGCGAGCAAAAAACTGAGCCCGCCTCGCCCGGAGAGCCGCCTGGAAACAGGCGGCTCTCTTTCATGGCTGCGGCCGTCAATTCCCCGCCAAACCGCTTTTAATCTGATTCGCTGTCGCTGACCGTCGCCCGCCTCGCCCGCGTGCTCAATTAAGAGAGCACTTGCGCCACAATTTGCAGACTTTGAGCCGAAACCCGACAAGGTCCGCCGACACTTCAAAATGCTCGGCGATTTCTTGCCGCGTGGCGCCGCGATCGACCATGGTTCCCAGTGAGTAGTAAGGAACCAATGCCGCGGCCGCCGCATGGTAGGCCTCGTCTTCGATCTGTTTATCGTAGTCGCGGCGAACGACCCCCGTTATCGGACAGCAGGACACTTTTGACGGCTTGTGTTCGTGAATAATGTGAAAGAACTCCTCCATCAACGTGGCGTTCTTCCTGTTCTGATGATGGGTCGCGTTGATCACGACGATGAATTCGTCGTCGCACGGAATCGTCATCCCAGACCACTTGCCGCGGTGCCTTCCGAGCAGCCGTTTGAGCGTGTTCTGGTCGACGAATTCCGCCAGCGCATCGCGCGTGGCGACGACGACCACCGTCGGCAGCTGGAGACCGAAGGGCCGCAGCGGTTCGTCCGCGGCCAACGCAAATCGCTCGCGGAAGTGCAAGCCGTGTCGCTCGGCATTCCATTGCGTCGGGTTGGGCGGGAATTCACTTCTACCGCTTTTTCTTTTTCCGCGTGAAGCCATCGTAAACCTGTCGAGCGACATTGGCGATCGTCTCAGCGGCATCCCCGTCAAGTTTGGGGTCCGCTCTGAGTAACACCTCGATTTCTGTAAGCGTATCTCGCTTGGGCTTCTTGGGCCCGGCCCTCAAGTCATCAATGCTCACCCCAAGCCAACGGACGAGCTTCACCAAAGTGTCCACCGTCGGCGTCTGCCCTCCTTCCAGTCGTTGCAGCGTCGGGGCCGTGATGCCGATGTCCGCCGCAGCCTCTCTGAGCGACTTGTTTCCCCGCTTGCTCTGCAGCAGTTGGCTCAACAATTTGACGTCGACCTGGCCGGTATCCATAGACTCCCCTTGCCGCCCGCAGGCGTACCGCACATAATTGATTTGTTGCATGTGCGTTACGGGCTGTTTCGCGCCCGCAACGAATGAATCACCCCCAATACAATAGCGGAGTTGGTCTTATGAGTCCAGTTGAACGACCTCAATCTCAGGTGGCGGCCGACGGCGCCATCGACGTTTTGCTGTACCTGCCGGGCGTGCCGCCGACCAAATTGTCGGCCGACGCGGCGGGCAATGTCGACGATGTCCTGCGGGAAGCGGCCGTAGGAAAGGAAGTCGTGGCATTCGCCCCTGATGACGATGCCGACGACGGTGACGCGGACGTCGCCGCCCACGTCGTGACCGGCGACAGCTTGCTGCGGGACCTCGGCGACGGACGGCGGGTCGTGCTCCACTGCCATGTCTGCCGCCAGATCGCGGTCACGGTGAACTACCAAAGCCAGCAAATCCGCCGCAGATTTCCGCCGTCGACCCGAGTTCGCAAGGTCCTCCGCTGGGCGAAACGCAAGCTCTCACTGAGCGATGCCGACGCCGACAACCTTGCCCTGTTTCTCTGCGACACCGACGAGCCGCTCCGGGAAACGACCCACTTGGGCGAGTTGGCCCCCGTCGGTAAGTGCGATCTCTGCTTCGACTTAATGAAAGACCGCAATATCGAAGGGAATCGACGATGACAGTTGTGGCAGGCCCCGACGAGGCGGCGTTCCGAGAAGACCTCCTGGTCGCTGAGTTTGCCGCCGGCGAAGTGCAGATGCAGTGGGGGCTCGCATCGATCTCGTGGCCACATGTGGTCGTGTGGATCGCCGCGGCGCCGCGCCCTCAGTCGCCCGATCGCTATTGGTTCCGATTGAATTGCGCCGGCTATCCCGGTCGCGGGCCGACCGGCTCCTTGTGGAATTGCGATCAGAACGCCTTGCTGGAGCACCGCGCCTGGCCCAAGGGTCGCGCCCGCTTCGCCCATGTGTTTCGTACTGACTGGGAGAGCGGGATGGCCCTCTACCACCCCTATGACGGTCACGCACTAAAGACCCACGGCAACTGGCCCGCCAAGTATCCGGGCAAGCTCTGGTCGCGTGACCGCAACATCGCGGATTGGCTCGCCGAGTTCCACGATCTGCTCAATTGCGACGAGTACGAGGGGGTCCGAGCATGCGGCGCCGCCAGCTGAGAATTCCGTTGATGCTGTGGCGGCGGCTCCATCGTCAGCTGCGTCATCGGGGCGGCGGGATGCGCGAGAGTGGCGCATTTCTGTTGGGAGACCGAACCAGGCGCGGCGTCGATAGGGTGCGCCGTTTCGTCTGCTACGACGACCTCGATCCAAATTGTCTGGCAAAAGGGTATATCGAGTTCTGTGCGCCAGGGTTCTCGAGACTCTGGGCGGAATGTCGGCGATGGGACATGGACGTTCTTGGTGACGTTCACACACACCCGGGCGGGTCTTGCCAAAGCGAGACTGATCGCATGCACCCAATGATCAGCGAAGCCGGACATGTCGGCGTCATCATTCCCAGTTACGCAGGCGGATCGGCGTTTCGCTTCGGCGACGTTTCCGTGTACGAATATCTCGGCGACTATCGTTGGCTTAATTGGTCCGGTTCGCACCGGCGCTACCGGCTGCGCTTCACATGGTGGTGAGGATCTGATGACCATTGGATCGGATTCCTATAGCCGAATCGCCAAGCTGTTCGTCGATCGCGATGATTTGTCCGTCGATGATGCGCGCCGTCAGCTTGAGCAATTCCGTCTCGTGCTGCGGTGCGGTCCCGAAGTCGCCAGCTCCCCAACGCTCCAAGCAGCTGCACTAACCGCCGCGAACGTCGCGAATCGTTGCTTTCCGGGCGGCGTGCGAGTGGATTTGGCTCGCGATTTCCCGCTCCGCGTTCCATGGACTCCTGGCAGCACCTTTCTCAAAGCCCTCGTCGATATCGCCGGCCCCCGCGTCCACAACAGCTCGGGGGCCGACTGGGAGAAGGCGCAGACCATCGCGTTTGGCTCGATGGCCCGCGATTTCCGGGGGTTACAGGCTACGTTCGACGGGTGGACCGCCGCCGTCTCGCCGTTCACTGAGATCGTGCGCCTGCCCGAGCGGGAAGCCTGCGTCTTGGCCGGAGTGCTGGTTGGCGGCCTCGCGATCTCCGAGCTGTTTTTGGGCAACTTCGGCATCTCAATTGAGGCTGGGTCGCAACCCGTCGGGCTGTCGCTATGGCGGCCCGACATGGCCTGGGATGACGAAACGGCCGCGGCTGTCGACATGCCGCTGAACTTCTTGCCCGGTGAGTTGTGGTTGCTCGGCCTGGGGCACTTGGGGCAGGCCTTCGCGTGGGCCTGCAGTTTCCTACCCTACTCCAATCCCACCGACGTCCGCCTCGTTTTGCAGGATTTCGATCGGCTTGTGGAGGCAAACCTGGACACGGGGCTCCTATCTCGCCGACATGACCTTGGCCGGACCAAGACGCGCATTGCAGCCGACTTCCTGGAAAATCGAGGGTTCCAACCACGGCTCGTTGAACGCCGCTTTGATGAAAACACTTGCCCTCAGCGTGACGATCCGGCGATCGTCCTCAGCGGCATGGATTCCGCCGGACCAAGGCACCTACTTGATCAAGCCGGCTTCGACATGGTCGTTGATTGCGGCGTCGGCGGGACCGTGGCCAACTTCGACTCCATGACGCTGCAGGTCCTTCCCACCCCGCACGCCTCCGCAGAGTCAATCTGGCCGCCACGCGATGCAGAAGACGTCGCCCGGCGGGAACGCTTCGCCCGAAAACTGGCCAATAGTCGTGGCACCTATCAAGACGTCGCCACGCAGCACCGCTGCGGCCACGTCGAACTGGCCGGTCGCTCCATTGCAGTTCCCTTCGTCGGCGCCGTCGCCGCCGCGTTGAGCCTGTCGGAACTCTGCCGCCGGCTCATGGGCGGACCTTCCTACGTGCGCATCCAATCGCAACTAGGGTCGATCCAATCGACCGCCGCGAAAATAAACATTGCCAATGAACCGCGATTACGAACCACATTTCAAGCAGTCGTTTACGATGAATGAAAGCAAAAGTCTCATGCTGTGCATTGAAAACGTTCATCTTCGCGCCACCTGCCAGCGTCTCAATCCATTGAGACGACAAAAAGTGACCTCTTTATGCCTCCGCTTCCATACGGCCACCACAGGCGGAGCGATGACTAGGCGCCAGGCATGACAATTATGTACTGATCGCTTGAGAGTATTCGGTGCGCTTTCTCTTTCGTAAGTGGATTGTCCCTGGTTCCCGTGGCACGGAATTGCATCAAGATCCCGACGGCCCCAGGGCACTGCTCCGGTTCGGTCGTCTTCACACCCGTTTCGTTGTTCAGCGCACCCCTTACATACTTCGCGTCTGAGTAGCCTCCGTGCAACAGTATTTTCAGAGATCCGTCGTCAAGCTCCTCAATCTTGTGTACTCGTGTGCGCGCTCCCGCGGATTCGTATTCCGCCGGAGTAAGGCCGGCGATCATGAGTACCTGTCGATGCTCGTCAGGGCTGAGCGGATCAGGGGCATGTCGAAGCGCATCGTCGATCATCTTCTGCCGATCCCACGTCGAATGACCCTCGAATGTAGGAGCAACGACAAACCCGGAAATCCCGTCGTCATCATCAAGCCTGCAGTATTCGGCATGCAGTTGTGATCGGAGCGCGGCTACGATTTTTTTTGTGAGTCCCACAGCACGAATCCTCGGTTGACGATTCTCTGGACGGCGTCCATAAGGTCCGACGCGTTCTTCTTAAGGGGGTCGCCTTTAACTCCTTGGACACGATGAATGCGAACGAGGTGGGCCTTGAGGCTTTTCTCGGAAGCAAATCGAAGGTTGTTGTGCCACAGAACTACAATCTCATTCATGGCACTCCGAAACTCCATCGCCGCCTCGCGGATCTCTTCGTCGGTTTTGCCACGCCGACGCATGTAATCATCATTGATACCTAGTATTTTGCTTGCACTGAGCAAGTCGCTTAGGTCGTGACGTCCGTCGAAAAATTGATCCTCTTGCCAACGGAACGCTCGCAGTAGGCACTCCACGGCAAGGCCGCCACAGTACATCGCCAGTGCGTACGCGTCCCCATCCTGCATCAATCTACTCGCTTGCCGCCAGCGATCCAGGCTGGCGCGATGATACTCGTGATCTCGAAACTTCATGAGAAGCAGTTCTTCATTTGTCCGGTCACGGGGACCGCGGACGATTTACTGGTGTCGCAGTTCAGTATAGCGTCATTCCTCGAAAGCGGAGAGCATATCGCCTTCTAGGCGAGCGCGAGACCCGCATCACTGACGTACTGCTCCAGATCACTCAGATGCGACGCTCTCACGACGACCGGATCCGTTTCAACGGGGGAATCCCCAACTGTGCAACCCATGATTCTTCGGATGTGTCGCCGATCTATAGCCGTTGAGCCCTCGCTCGTACGCTCGGCACTGAACCTGCGTCGGTCCGACACGCCGAGGGAGGCTTGCCAGGATCAATCGGCGCCTTGGACTTTGCGGCCAAGGACACCGGCATAGAAAGCCGGCTGAGGCTTCGATAGTCGCTCTAGTCTGGCATCTGCTTGGTTGGCGAATGCACTTGCCTGCCCTTCAGGGCTCGCGATTGAATCGCTTTGAGCCGCTCGGCATTGATATGCACGTATCGCTGCGTCGTGCGTACATCCGTGTGGCCCATCAGTTCCGCGAGCTCAATATCAGATACGGCGCCCGCCGCCTCCGTGCCAAACGTATGTCGGGTGCAGTAGAGCACCAATCTCTCACCGGCCTTCGGTTCAATCTCGGCACGCTTGCGAACGCGCGACATCTTTCTGCAGAGGGAGTCCTTGGTGTAAGGCGTACCGCGTGCATTCAAGAACACATGGTCGGAGGGGTTGCTGCCCAATTCTGCCAGTCGCTGGCATAGCCTTAGCAGCGGATGAGGCAGTGGAACCATGCGCGGGCGAGGATCGCGCTGACGCGTGATGGTTTTGTGGTCCCGGAGAATCCAAAACCCCGCATCGAGATCGACCCAATCCCAGATTAGCGAACGCACCTCGACAGGTCGGCAGCCGGTCCACCGCAGCGCAATAAGCACTCGCCGAAAACTGACGTCGCTGTGCCGCAGGAGTGACTGGAATTCGTCGGGACTGATGGTGCGAGTTCGGACTTGCCGACGCGGCTTTTCGTAGCCATGAAGGGGATTCTCTGACAACAGATCAAGGCGCACAGCCCAGTTGAAGACGGTTTGCAGGACGGCAATCGTGTCGCGGATTGTCGATGAACTGTACTTACCCGTCATCCGTTGTTCGATCCGGACCAGGTGGAACTTGCGCAGATCAGCGACGCGAGTCCGCGGTCCGATGAGTTTCAACGCGCGAAGCAGACGATGTCGATACCCGGCGTGCGTCTCGGGCTTACGGCGGGCTTGAATGTCGTCAAGAAAGACGTCAGCGAGTTCGGCAATTGGGGCTGCGAGCCATTCAACGGAGGCGTCCTGCGCTTGCCGTCGGAGTTCGGCCTTGAGCTCGCGCAGACGACGGCAAGCGACTTGGTAGTCCTTGTCGAGATAGACCCGCTTGCCTGCGACGGTGGCGCACCAGAAGCCGGAGCGGCTGTGCAACCAGGGTTTGCCAGAATTCGGGCGAGGCATGATCGGACACTCCAACACCATGGTGAGATGGGTCTGGAACGTCCGATTCAGCCGGCCGCCGCGCCGGATTGTGGGTATATTTAGGGTACGGCGGCTCGACCGGTCGTTGGGCAATCGACGTAAGTCGTTGCCACGTAAGAGTCGGGCTGAAAGGATTTGAACCTTCGACCTCTGCGTCCCGAACGCAGTGAAGCACTACATTTTATCGCCCTAAAATGAATCTAAGTCGTTTCTGAAAAACAACTTGCGGTACTCTACCCATCTTACCAGCGGGTCGATCAATCGTCCTATGTAGTGCAGGATCGACCACAAAAGTAGTGCAGTCGGGGCGACAGGACGGCGATTGAACTTTTTCTGGCCGGCATCCGGAGCTGGGGAACCGGCTTGCGGCGGCGGTTGGACGACGGTAACTCACAAGGGAACTGAAGGTTATGGCCGCATTTCGCCGGGAAATGCAAGCCGGTTCCGAGAAGCCGCCACAAGTCAGACGGCGAGGCCAAGTTCGACACGAAGGACGAAGTCAACGCCGTGCATGTTCTCCGTCGGCTCGTTGCCGGGCATCGCAACAACGGCCTCGAAGAAATGTCAGGCGACAACGGATCAGACGTGATTGGCTTCAACCGCCGGGCTATGTGACCGGCTTTCGCCATTCGCTCAGATGCTGCATGATGACATAGAACAGCGGCACGAAGAAGACGGCCAAGATGGTGGAAGTGATCATTCCGCCGACCACGGCCGTTCCCAAGGACTGCTGGCTGGCGGCCCCCGCTCCTTGGGCTCTGACCAGAGGCACCACGCCCAGAATAAAGGCAAAGGAGGTCATCAAAATCGGGCGAAAACGCAGGCGCGAGGCCTCGATCGCCGCTTCGCGAATACTTCGCCCGTGCATGCGCAACTCTCGTGCGAACTCGACGATGAGAATCGCATTCTTGCTGGCCAGCGCAATGATCAAGACTGTTCCGATCTGCGTGTAGACATTGTTGTCCATTCCACGGAACGAAACTGCGGCCACGATGCCAAGCATTCCGATCGGAACAACGAGGATCACGGCGAAGGGGAGAATCCAGCTCTCGTATTGGGCAGCCAAGACGAGATACACGAGCAATACGGCCAGGGCGAACACCACGAGCGCCTGGCCGCCTACCAGTTTTTCCTGGTAGGCCATGCCTGTCCAGTCGAATCCCATCGTGTTTGGAA
Source organism: Planctomycetaceae bacterium (assembly GCA_002702655.1). Lineage (GTDB taxonomy): Bacteria > Planctomycetota > Planctomycetia > Pirellulales > Lacipirellulaceae. Next base: position 15,172 of record PABB01000003.1, on the reverse strand, counting down.
GCACTTCGCGGGCAACCTTCTCCATCGCCTCAAGCGCTTCGCCAGAGCTTCGTCCCGGAGCCGCCGAACCAATGATCGATGCGGTCGGATACAGGTTGTACCGGTTAATCACCTGCGGCCCGAAGGCTTCGTCAACGGTAAGCACTGATCCAATCGGAATCATTTGCCCGTTGGCGTTACGCACGCGCAGGCGATACACGTCGTCAGCCGAATTGCGAAATTGCGGCTCAGCTTGAAGGCGGACCTGATAGGTGCGACCAAACTTGTTGAAATCGTTGGCATAAAACGATCCGAGATTCGCCTGCAGAGTGCTGAAAACGTCGTCCAGGTCCAGGTCCAGCTTTTGAGCTTTTACCCGATCCACATTAGCGAACAGTTGGGGAACTCCCGCGCGAAACGTCGTCTGCATTGGCCCGAGCGCCGGACGGCTCTGTGCGGTCTGGATAATCTCCTGGAGGCGTTGGAACAATTCTTCTCGGCCCACGCCCGCACGGTCTTCGATCTGAATCTGAAAGCCGCCCGAGCTCCCCAGCCCTCGGATTGCCGGCGGGACGATGGGAAAAATCACTGCCTCGTGAAATTGTCCCATCTCCCGTCGCAGTCTGGCGACAATCGCCTCCTGTTTGAGTTGCGAGTCATGGCGCTCGCCCCAGTCCTTGAAGACGGCGAAGGCCGTGGCGGCATTGGGGGCGGTCGTTCCATCCAGAATCGAGAGGCCGCCGAGAACCAACCAGTTGTCGATCGCCGGCTCATCCGCAAACACCTTGTCCAGCTTGTCCACGACCGCCCTGGTCCGCTCCTGCGATGCCCCGTCAGGCAATTGAACGCTCACCAACACGTATCCCTGATCCTCTGTCGGCAGGAATCCGGTTGGCAGAGAGAAATACCACCAGGCGGTGCCGGCGATCAGCCCGAAAAAGAGCAGCATCCCTACGACGGCCACGCGCAGGAACTGACCGAGAAGCCACACATAGAGGCGCTCGACCCAGCCATAGACTCGGTTGAACGCCCGGACGAAAAGGTTGCGTTTTTCAGGCAGCGGACGAAGATAGGTCGCGCACTGCACGGGCTTCAGGGTCAGGGCGTTGATCGCGCTGAGGATGGCTGTCGCCGCGATGGTCAGGGCGAATTGCCGGTAGAGTTGCCCTGTGATGCCGCCGAGAAAGGCCGCGGGAAGAAACACGGCCGTAAGCACTAGCGTGATGCTAATGACCGGCCCCGTCATTTCTTCCATCGCCTTGATGGATGCGTCTCGTGGTTTCAGCCCTCGCTCGACGTGGTGCGCCGCGTTCTCCACGATGACGATGGCGTCATCCACGACGATCCCGATCGCCAGCACCAAGCCGAACAAGGTGAGAAAGTTGACCGTGAAGCCCAAAAGCGGCATGACGGCGAACGCGCCGATGATGGTCACCGGAACGGTCGTGGCGGGCACCAGGACCGCCCGCCAGTCGTGCAAGAAGACGAGAATCACCAGCAGGACGAGGACGCCGGCTTCGATCAACGTATGGTACACGCCTTCGACGCCCGCCTCGACAAACTTGGTCGTATCGAAGGGAATTGTGTAATCCAAACCGGCCGGGAAATCGTGCTTGAGGCGCTCGATGGACTCGCGAACATTCTCAGCCACTTCCAGCGCATTCGCGCCGGGTAACTGGTAAATGAGAATGCTCACGGCCGGAGTGCCCGATCGGACACTAAAGGAATCGTAAGATTGGCTTCCCAATTCTACGCGGGCCACGTCGCGGAGGTACGTAACCCGTCCCTGCTGTTTCTTGACGATAATCTCTTCAAATTGTTCGGCCTCGCTGAGCCGGCCGAGCGCCGTCACGGGAAGCTGCAGCAATTGGTTTTCCGGTGCGGGTGCTTGGCCAATCTGGCCAGCGGCCACCTGGACGTTTTGGTCTCGCAGAGCGGCGATCACGTCCTGAGTTGTCAAATTGCGAGCGCTCAGTCGTTCGGGATCGAGCCAGACCCGCATGCTATAGTCCGTTCCCCCGCGTACGACCACGTCACCGACGCCTGAAACGCGGCTCAATTCGTCGCGTAACCGCAGGGTCGCATAGTTCGCCATGAACAGGCTGTCGAATGTCTCGTCTGGAGAAACGAGCGAGATCACCAGGATGATGTCGGTCGATTGCTTTTTGACAGAGATTCCCTGGCGGCGTACTTCCTCGGGAAGAAGAGGCTCGGCAATCGCGACGCGGTTTTGAACTAGAACCTGGGCCGTATCCAGGTCGACGCCGATGTCGAACGTGACAGTCAGCGCGTAGGAGCCGTCCGCCGAGCAGTTGGACGACATGTACAACATCCCCTCGACGCCGTTGACTTGTTGCTCGATGGGTGCGGCCACGGTTTCCGCCACGACGCGGGCGTTCGCCCCGGGATACACAGTGGTGACCTGCACGGTCGGTGGCGTGATCTTGGGATACTGTTCGACCGGCAGGTTATACATCGCCACGACGCCGAGGATCACCGTGATGATCGCGATGACATTGGCGAAGACGGGGCGGTCGATGAAGAATTTGGACAGCATAGGATTACCTTAACAACTCACATTGCATCCACCGAGCAGCAAACTACAAGCCGCGGGCGAAGGTGCAAACCACCAGACGAAGTCCTTGTCACTGAACTTTCCGCCGAGCCGCCACGGTGGGTGCTGCAACCTGCACAACCTCTTCTGGCTGCACAAACTCCGGGGTCACTTTGGTTCCGGGCCTTGCCCTTTGCAGGCCACTCACGATGACCCGATCGGTGGCGGTCAATCCTTCGCGAATCGGCAGGAACCCCCTGTGCTCCAGGTTCATTTCAATCTGGACGGGGCGTTGCTCCACGGTGTCGTCGGTATCGACGACGAGTACGTAGCGGCCACGTTGGTCGGCGGCGAGTGAGGTTTCGGGAACGAGCAGTCGCGGCTTGGGCCGCCCAACTGGAACCTGGATGCGGGCGAACAAGCCGGGAACGAGCTTCCTGTCCGGATTAGGAAGCGTCCCGCGAACGAGAACGGTTCCGGTTTCTGACTCGACGCGGTTTTCCCGGAAGTTGATGATGCCGGCGTGCGGATAGCCCGTTTCCGTTTCCAGGCCGATGCCCAGCGGCGCTTGCATCAGCGACCAGGATGAAGACTGCGCCTGGTCGGTCTGCTCGAAACGCAGGAGATCCCGCTCGGGAATCTCGAAATTTACGTAAATAGGGTCCATCCTCACGATGGTCGTCAACAGTGTTGGCTCGTTGTACCCGACCAGATTACCCACAGTCACGAGCGTCCGTCCGACGCGGCCTGAAATCGGCGCATAGATTTTGGTGTAACTCAAATTGAGTTCCGCCTGCCTGAGTGCTGCACGGGCTTTTTCCCGTTCCACCTTCGTCACCGCCAGTTTACTCTGCTTCGACTCCCATGATTCTCTGGAAGTCGCTTTCTGTTCGTATAGCTCCGATGAGCGCTTCGCTTCGGACTCGGCAAGCCGCAACTCGTGTTCGAGGCGCGCAATGTCGGCTGCCTTTTCGTCGACCGCCGCCTGATACTCGCTGGGATCAAGCTCGTACAGCAATGCTCCCTGTTCCACTTCGGCTCCTTCTTCGAAGTGGATCCTCTGCAAGACGCCGCGCACCCGCGCCCGGATAGAGACCGTCTCGACAGCTTCGAGATGTCCGGTGTACTCGCGCGTTTCGGCCAGCGGACGCTCCACCGGATGGCTCACGAGCACCTTTGGAGGCGGTGGCGGGGATGCCGCCTGCCCCGGTCGCTCGCCACGCTGGCATCCGGCGAAGATGACCAGGGCCCCTGCCAACAGCCCGGCCGATCGAAGGCGACCGGGCCAGACGCGACCGGCCGTAGTGAGGGCGTCTCGCCCGAAGTCGTCGGTTCGGCGAATGATCGGCGAAAATGTCATGGCGATTCGGCTCATCGATTCCCCTCCCAGCGTCTTCGCTCGGAATCAGAGAGAATCCCGCAGAAGACGACATCGACAATATCGTCGGCCTGATCGCGCAACGCTTTCTGCCGGCCGGCGACGTGGTTTGTGAACATGGTTCCGTAAACAAGGTCGCTGATGACCGACGTGATGCGATGAACTGGCATGGCGCGCACTCGCCCCGCTTCGATGAGAGCCTGGTACAACTGCTGCCATTGCCCAAGGTTTTTCTCGCGGTGCTCGATATAGGTGGGCTTGTTGCGATCGCGGAACAGAGCGCGTTCCTGGATCAGGAGTTCGGCGAATTCAGGGTGTTCGTCGAAAAACCCAAGGAAGGCTTCTATCGCTGCGGCAATCTGCTCCAGCGGATCGTCGCAAGCGGCTATACCGGCATCAAGGTACTCGCGGAGTCGCCGCATGGCGCGGTCGGCCGCCGCCAGGAACAGATCCCTCTTGCTGGGAAAATATCGGTACAGCGTTCCTTTTCCGACGCTGAGGCGGTCGGCCAACTCCTGGGTGTCGGCGCCTGCATAACCACGTTCCGCAAAGAGCGTGGCGGCCACGTCGAGGATTTCGCCGCTTCGGCGGCCCCACAGTTCCTCGTCAACGAGTCGCCCGCGGCTTTTCTGGGTGGGGTTCATGGAAACCTCCTGACTGACTGGTCCGTCAGCAATATAGCACAGGCGGGGCAACATTTCAAGACGGACTGGTCCGTCAGGTCCGTCAAAAATCGAACCAGACGCCCAACCCGACCAACTCCTCGGTGCGCCCTAAAAACTCAAATTGGCGCGTACGGCCGTTGCACGCCGACCCCAAGCAAGTGGCCGGAATCCACGCCTCGCCAGGCCCAACCAGCTACCGCATCGATGCTTGCGCCAGAATCGACCTCTTCCCGCAAGTGGGCATTGATGGCCCAGAACGCCGCGCCCCGCCCGCCGGTGGGCCGTGACGGCCGATACTAGGCCCCGAATTGCAAACTCCCACGGCTAATTGCCCCCATCGTTGAGGAATCCGTACCCGACCTCCGTGGAGTCGAAAGTCAGGAAGAAGGAAGTAGCCAGCGCCCAGAACGAGCGCATTACGGCTGAAGTTGATCCGGGTAAAATCGGGTGAAGCGGCGAGCAGGAACTCGTCCCCCGCGTGCGAACTCAGGTGATAGTACGCGAGTTTGGCCTGGTAGAGACCGTTACGCCAAGTCAATGGGATGCCATAACGGAAGTCGGCCGCAACAAGGCAGCCAGACGAGGGAAGGCTGCTCCTCCAATGTCAAGATGCCAGTATTCCGGCGATTGCTGGTCGTGGTTTCCGAACCTCATTAACCAGTGCGACCACCGAGAATCCCTTCTTTCACTCTGCGCCTGCACGTTCCACATAGTTACCGGTCATTATATGACGGACTGGTCAGTCGATAATATCTTAAGACGCGACACTTCATCAAGATCGGAAAAAGCATTTCGACGTTCCCTGGCAGAGGTTGGATGATTCCGATCGCACGGATTGCATCAAGTAGCGCAAGGATTTCGCCGATAACTATTTTGCGGACTGTCGAGTCCATGAATTCACCTACCGTTTCGCGCAAGCCATTTCAAATTGGGCAATGGGCGGAAAGTGATTGGTCACGGAGGACCAAAAGATGGCTGTACGTTCACCGACGCTCGCCGCCCTCGCGCCGGTATGCTTGCTAGCGCTCATCTGCGCGACGGGCTGCACCGGAGTGCGCCAATACGTCCACAACGGTTTCAAGGTCGGCCCTAACTACAAGCGGCCAGCCGCGCCGGTGGCCGACGAATGGATCGATTCGCAAAGCTCGCGGATTTCCAGCGAGCGTGGGGACAATCGCGCTTGGTGGACCGTCTTCAATGATCCGGTGCTCGACCGCCTCGTGCAGACGGCGTACTCGCAGAATATCACGCTGCGCGAAGCGGGTTTCCGTGTCTCAGAAGCCCAGTCCCAGCGCCGGGTGGTGGCAGGCAATTTCTTTCCGCAGACTCAGGAGGTCTTTGCGGATTACACTCGCACGCAGCGCAGTCAGGAAACTGCCTTGTTCCCAACAATTCCTGCCGGTTCACCGTTCGCGAATTTGGCGGCACCGCAATTCAGCAATTGGCGAGTGGGCGGCAATCTCGCCTGGGAGCTGGACTTCTGGGGGCGATACCGCCGCGCCATCGAGGGTGCCGACTCGCGGCTGGACGCCTCGGTGGAAGAATTCGACGACGCAATTGTCATACTCATCGGCGAGGTGGCGACGACCTACGTGGAACTGCGATCGCTGGAGCAACGTCTCGACGTTGCGCGCGAAAATGCCAACCTGCAAAATGAAAGCGTTCGCGTAGCTCAGGCTCGACTGGACGCGAAAGCCGCCGACAGTGAACTGGATACCCCGCAAGCGAAGGCGAATCTGGGCAATACCTTGGCGGCCATTGAAGCCTTTGAGATTCAGCGTCGACAGGCTCAAAACCGATTGGCAGTGCTGATGGGCATGCCCCCTCACGACCTCTCGTACATGCTCGACGGCCCGGCTTCGATTCCCCGTGCTTCCGATGTCGTCACCGTGGGCGTACCTGCCGAATTGATTTGGCGACGGCCCGATGTGCGACGCGCCGAACGATTGGTTGCTGCCCAAAGTGCGGAAATCGGAATCGCCCAGTCTGAACTCTATCCCCACATGTCGATCAACGGCATGATGGCGTGGGAGGCCGAACATTTTAGTGATGTCTTCAAGGGCGGCGCTTTCGGGGGGACCATAGGGCCGTCGCTCCGCTGGAACGTGCTCAACTATGGACGGCTGCTCAATAACATTCGCGTTCAGGATGCACGATTCCAGCAACTGGTCGCCAATTACCAGCAGACCGTGCTCCAAGCCAACGAAGAAGCGGAGAACGCCATCGTTGCTTACCTGCACTTCACCGATCAGATTAAGGTACGGGAAGAGAGCGCCCGCCAGGCGAGTGAAGCGGAGCGTGTGGCGCAGGTCAAGTACCAGGAGGGCGAGATCGACTTCAACCGCCTGTTCACCGTTCAGCAGTTGCTGCTGAACCAGCAAGAGTTACTGGCGGTCGCCCGCGGCAACGCCGCGCAAAGCCTCGTCGATCTCTACCGCGCATTGGGCGGCGGCTGGGAAATCCGGCTTAACCCCTCGATGGGTGGAATACCTTCGTCTGAGTTGCCTGAAGGCCCGCCGGTGCCACCCGCTCCTGAAATACTGCCCGCGCCACGACAGCTTGAAATGGAAGGGACGGAAGAATGAATGTCGAACCGAAAACGAAGGGCCGGCGAACCATTCTCGCGGCACGCATGGCCAGATTGATTGTGGTCGCCCTATTGACGGCAGGGCCGGCGATCACGTCTGCCAATGAGTGGTCTTGCGTTGCAAAGGCTCAGCCGAGCAAGGCCCTCGCCGGCGTAGGCCATTGCCCATTGTGTTGCTGCGACGATTACATCCGCAAACCAGCGCCCTGCGTCTCTCCGGTTACTAGTTGCTGTCCTGACACGTACTGCCCCAAGCCGTGCCTGGTTTTGCCGTGCCCGAAAATGTCCTGCTGCCCGGATAACTACTGCTCCAAGCCGCCGCCATCGCTGTGTCGTCCAATGACAAATGCGTGGTACAAGTGCGTTCCGCTTGCGCCATGTCATTGGCAGCGACCCCCGACGTGCTCTGGCAAGATCGACCAGTAAGCTTCCGGCCGTTTCCCGCGCTCGTCAATGCTCGACGGTGCGGTGAAGTCCGGCGGGCGAAGTAGCGGCAGCCGATAGTGCTGGCCCGTGTGGCTTGTCAACGGGCTTATAGATCAGCACGAGCGACGCGCCGACGACTGCCAGAATCAGCCCGGCAAAGAAACGCCAATCCGGCAAGGTCTTCGTGGGGTGGAAGTAATAAATCGTCGCCAATGTGTTGATGATTGGCGCGCCCCCGAAGACTAGGGGCGCCACGAAGATGGCGGCTCCCGGTCCGGCTTTGGTTGTTGCAAAGATGACGCATAACGCGCCCATTGCACCGGCCATTCCCGCGGCCAAGCCCCAGAGCGAGGCGTGCAGATGAAAATTCGGGACAGTTCCGGGCTTCACGGTGGGATCGGACTTGGCCACGAAGACGAAGAAGGCCGGGATCAGCACGGCGACGATGAAATATGCCGCGCCGACGAACATAAACGCTCGCAGGTTGCTTTTCAGCTCGAACGCGGCACGGTGGACGACGGGGACGTAGACGCCCCAGGATAAGGCCGCCCCGGAAACGAATGACAGCACGACGAGCCACTTCGACATTGATTCGATCTCCTGTGGTGGGATTGTTGAACAGCCTTGGCATGCGGCTGAATGCTCCGGTCCGCCTGCGTGGGCAGTTTCAGGAAGCTGGGGTTGACCCAGCGTCACAAGCCGATAAGATATCTACTTCACGGACGGACCAGTCCGTTAACAAACTAGTGCCTCGGGAGATTCCTGTCCATGCCAGTCGCCTCAAAAAGTCAACGCCCGGTGGGGCGTCCCCCTGACGTCGAGCTGCAGGAGCGTCGCCGTGCCGAAATCCTCGACGCCGCGACTGCCCTGTTCTCTGAGAACGGGTTCGCGGCGGCGGATGTCCAGGAGATCGCCAACAAAACGGGTGTCGGTAAGGGGACGGTTTACCGTTACTTCCCTAGCAAGGAAGAGCTTTTTCTGGCGGCCGTCGATCATGGCATGCGGCGACTCAAGAGTACGGTGGATGCCGCAGTCGCCGGCGTGGAGCAACCGCTGGAGAGGATTGCCGAAGGTATTCGCGCCTACTTGGCCTTCTTCGACGAGCACCCCGAAATCGTCGAGTTGCTGATTCATGAACGTGCCCATTTTCGGGACCGGAAGAAGCCAACCTATTTCGTCCACCGCGACGCCAACATGGCTCCGTGGCAAGCGTTATTCCGCCAGTTGATACAAGGCCGAGTAGTGCGTGACATCCCGGCGGAGCGGATCACCGACTTCGTTTCCGACGTGGTGTACGGGACGATGTTCACCAACTACTTCTCGGGGCGTAAGGCAACGCTCTCCAGTCAAAGCGACACCATCCTGGACATAGTGTTTCATGGCCTGCTCGTCGGTCGCGATACTCCGTCCGTTGAGTAATTCGCCCGAATAAAACCTCTCGGAAAGGTGGGATAATATGGGGAAATGGACAGGACGGGTCCTGACGACGCTGATGGTCCTTGCTGGCATAGGCGCGCTGGCCCTGGCGGCCCGTCATTGGGTTTCCAATGAGCCACAAGGCGCACTGGCGCACGAGGCGACTGCCCGGAAGGAGATTCCGGCGATGGCAGTCGAACTGGTGAGCGTCCAGCGGGGCACGGTCGCCAAGACGCTGGAACTGACCGGCAATTTTCTTCCACGGCGGCGGACGATGGTGGTAGCCGAAGTCGATGGTGTGATTCAGTCCATTCCCCGGTCGTCGCGCAAAATCGAAGTCGAGATTGAGGGACGCAAGTATTCTGAAAACCAGGGCCTCGACCTCGGTCAACCAGTCGCTCAAGGTGACATACTCATTCATCTCGATCCGACGGAATATGAGCTGGAGTTGGCTGCCTCCCAAGCAAGGTTGCAGAAGGCTCAAAAGGATCTGGAGGACCTTCTCGCCTGGAAGAGGCCCGAAGAGATCCGCCGTCTGAAGGCGGCACGCGAGGAGGCCCTGGCCCGAGAGGAACGCAATCAATCGGATTTCAAGCGGATGGAATCTCTGATTGACCAGCGGGCTACTTCTGAGCAGGAATTCGGACGCGTGCGGGCAGAGCTTCGATCGGCACGGGCTGCGGTGGAACGGGCGGAAGCCGATCTGTCCGAGGCTGAAGCCGGACCGACCGAGGCGCAGATTGCCGTGGCGCAGGCTCTTGTCAGCCAGGCCGAGGCGGAAGTGCGGATCAAGGAAGATCGCCTCAAAAAGACGGTCATCCGAGCACCCTATGACGCGGTCATCGTGGAACGGTTCGTCGAAGAGGGGGAACGGGTGACGTCGCAGCCGCGCGTGGAACTAATGGAACTGATGGACTTGAGCCTCGTCGTCGTGCAGGTTGGCATACCGGAGCGATACATGGGGCGAGTCAAAATAGAGGATTGGGTACGTGTTCAGGCTGCGGGGACTGTCGATCCCGTGCCTGGGCTGGTTGTCCTCGTCAATGAGAAAATAGACCACGAAACGCGCACGTTCCGTGTCCGTGTGGCGGTCGAGAATCACGAGCGCAAGTTCAAGGCCGGGCAGTTCGCGAAGGTGGCATTTGAGATCGACTCGGCGTCCGACGCACTCGTCATCCCGACTAGAAGTCTAGTGTACTCCGGGGGGCAACCCCAGGTGTTCGTTTACAACGCGGAATCTCAGCGAGTCACACAGAAGGTCGTCCGCGTGGGACTGGAGGGAGACGGGATCACAGAAATCATTGATGGATTGACGGAGGATGATCGAATCGTACTTCAGGATCCCGCCGTGCTGGCTGACGGCATGCGGGTTCTACCCGGCGCCTCGGAGCGACAGGTGTCGCACCGAGACCAGGGGAAAGTGTTGGCCGCCGGTAGGACGGGAGGGAACCGCTGATGAAGATTTCCGAAATTTCAATCGCGCGCCCCGTCTTTTCAACGATGGTCGTTGCCGCGATGGTCGTGTTCGGCCTCGTGGCGTACAGCCGAATCGGCGTGGACCTGTTTCCCAGCGTCGATTTCCCGATCGTTACGGTCTCGGTGTTCTATGAAGGTTCCGATCCGGAAACCATCGAAACGGATGTCACCGAGCCGATCGAGGAGGCGGTCAATACGATCAGCGGCATCAAGTCGCTTCGCAGCGAGAGCGTGACCGGCTTGTCGATGACGTTCGTCGAGTTTGAATTGGGGCGGAACGTCGACATTGCCGCCCAGGACGTGCGGGATAAAGTCGCGGCAATCCGGGCTGACCTGCCGAAGGGGATCGACCCTCCGGTCGTCGAGAAGTTCGACCCCGATTCGGCCCCGATCATGTCAATCACGCTAGCGGGGACGGATTCGATCCGTGAGCTGACGCAATACGCGGACAATGTGATCAAACCGCAAATTGAAGGCGTGGACGGTGTCGGTGCCGTAGAAGTCGTGGGAGGCCGCGACCGCGAAATCCGCATCTGGCTGCGAGTGGACGATCTTCGCGGTTATGCCTTGACAGCTTCGGAAGTAGTGGAGGCGATCGAAAAGGAGAATGTCGAGTATCCAGGAGGTCGCGTCGAGACAGACGCTCGCGAATTGGTCGTCAAGACCAAAGGTCGTATCGAGAGGCCGGAGGACTTCGAGAACATTGTCGTGGCGCATCGTCAGGGGACTCCCATTCGCCTGAAGGATGTTGCCACGGTTGAAGACGGAATGGAGGATTTCCGCAGCCTTTCACGACTTAACAGTCAGCGGGCAGTCTCCCTTCAAGTCCGCCGACAGTCGGGTGAGAATATGCTCGCGGTCGCCACGGAGGTTAAGAAACGGCTGGCCAATGTCGAATCTAACCTCCCCGATCGGTACGAGCTGACGATGACCCAGGATTTGTCGCTGTTCGTGGCAGACAGTGTCAACGAAGCCCAGGGCGAACTGCTGCGGGGTGGGGTTCTTGCCGTATTGGTGATTCTGGTCTTCCTGCGGAGTTGGCGCGGCGCCTTCGTGGCGGCCGTCACCATTCCGACGACGATCGTCACCACCTATGCCTTCATGCTCGCCTTTGGCTTCACTCTGAATATGATGTCGCTCCTGGCATTGAGCATTTCAGTCGGCATGGTAATCGACGACTCCATCGTCGTACTGGAAAATGCTTTTCGGCATATGGAGCAAGGGAAGTCCCGTGTCGAGGCTGCCATTGCCGGCATGAAGGAAATCGGCTTTGCAGTCATCGCGACCTCGCTCGCCATTGTGGCCGTGTTCATCCCGGTCGCGTTCATGGATGGGCTGGTCGGGCGATTCTTCTACGAGTTCGGGATGACCGTCACATTCGCGGTGGTGGTTTCGACGTTCATCGCCGTTTGGCTTTCGCCGATGCTCTGTTCGCGGGTACTGAAAGTCGCCCCTCAACACGGGCGACTATTCAATGTCGTGGAAAGATTCTTCACGGGCATCGAGTGGCTGTACGGCATAACGCTCCGACATGCATTGCGACACCGTTGGTTGGTATCGGCACTCGCAATCGGTGTGTTAGTTGGCAGTGTCATGCTCCTGCCGTTGATAGGGACCGAGTTCTCGCCCTCACAGGACGAGGGGCAGTTCAACGTGCAGGTCGAAACGCCGCTCGGCTCGTCCATTGATCGAACCAGCCGCATTCTCGAAGAAGTGGAGCGTCGGCTGTGGGAACTGCCGAACGTCTCGAACCTGTACACGACCATTGGAGCCGGCCAGGAAGGCCGGGTGAATTACGGCATGATTCTGGTCCAACTGCCGGACAAGTCGGAGCGGACACTCAGCCAGCATGAAATCATGGCAATGGCCCGGCAAAGTGTGGAGGATCTTGGCCACTCCAAAATCAGCGTCGAATACATCCCGCGCGTTTCGGGGGGCGGATTCCGTTCGGCGCCGCTGCAATATAACTTGCGCGGGACCGATATCGCTCAGCTTGAGAAGACGGCCCTAGCGGTCACTCAGCGGATGCGAGAGATCCCCGGCATTGTGGACGTCAACCTGACGTATGACTCCAGCAAGCCGGAAGTGGCGATCCTGCCCGATCGCGACCGGGCGGCCGATCTGGGTATCAACATCGAAAAACTGGGACTGGCCGTCCAGACGCTCGTGGGTGGTCGGCCAGTCAGTACATTCGAGGAAGGGGGCGAGAGCTTCGACGTCCGCGTGCGTCTGGCGGAAGGCGATCGCGACCGCTCCGAGGCGATCGCGGCGCTGCCGGTGCGAACCCGGGGTGGACGTTTAGTTGAATTCCGCCAGCTCGCTGACATTGTCGAAGGCACTGGCCCGGTGCAGATCGACCGACAGAATCGGCAGCGGCAGGTCACCATCATGGCCAACCTGGAGAGTTTCAAGCCGCTCGGGGCAGCCATGACGGACGTGCTGTCCATTGAACGTGAGATCGGGCTCCCGCCGGGAGTGGTCAGTGCATTCACCGGTGCTGGCGACATGATGGCCGAATCGTTCGCCAGCATCATTTTCTCGCTCGTTCTGGCCATCGTCCTGATCTACATGGTGCTGGCGTCCCAATTCGAGAGCTTCATTCACCCCGTCACTATTATGGTTTCGGTGCCGCTGTCGATCGGAGGCGCATTGGGGGCCTTGGCGCTCACTGGGCTGACGTTGAACATCTACAGCATGATCGGCATGGTGATGCTAATGGGACTAGTCACCAAAAACGCCATCCTGCTGGTGGATTACACAAACCTGCTCCGCCGCGAGCAGGGGATGGAGAAGAACGAAGCGCTGTTAACGGCGGGGCCCGTGCGGCTCCGCCCGATTCTGATGACCGCCTTTTCCACCATCGCCGGCATGATTCCGATTGCAATCGGTCTGGGTGCTGGATCGGAGACCCGCCAGCCATTAGGTGCCTGCGTGATCGGAGGGATGCTCACGTCGACGCTGCTGACGCTGGTAGTCATCCCGGTCGTGTACAGCCTGATGGATGACCTAAGCGGCGGTGTGCGACGCCTCCTCGGAGGTCCACGGCGACAGGAAGACCAAGCCGAGGCGATTCATGTAGCAGAACAGAAATCCGATCACGAGCGTGATGTAGAGCCTGAAGTCGCGGCAGCTTCGGCGACGCTCGAACCCGCCAAAGCGAGCTGGTGACGAAGAGCTCTCGGCGGTTGCAGTTGTTGAGGAAAGCAGACCCGTCAGGACGGGAACCGCCGTAACCTTCGTTCTGAAAGCACCCAGCGATGATTACAGCAAGCGCATGGCTACTCGTGACAGGCTTGCACTGTTGCGTCTGGTCCGATCCCAACCGACGGTATCCCGGACGATTGGGAACGGAGCGACCGCCTCGGTCCAACCAACGCAACGCCAAGGGGCGCGACCTTGGTCCGAATTACGACGACATCGAAGTATGCATCAACAGCCGCCTCCGCGCGACGCGGGGTAGGCGGCCCCGCGAGCGATTTGTAACGGCACCAGGGGGTCGCACCCGCATGGCAAATGAAGAAGCCCGCGCACGAATACTCCAGGCGGCTGGGCCCATCCTCGCCGCGAAGGGCTACCAGGGGGCCACCATCCGCGAGATTTGCGAAGCGTCTGGCGTGAACGTTGCTGCAGTCAATTACCATTTTCGTAACAAGCGGACGCTCTATGTCGCGAGCCTTGGTTTGGCCCTCGAATTAACCGCCATCCGAGCGCCATTTCCGAGGTGGTCCCCCGAAGAACCGGCGGAGGTGCGGCTCAAAGAGTGTGTTTACACGCTCGTTGAACGAATGGCTGAGTTGAACGATGTTGCATGGCAAACGCGGCTGATACTGCGTGAGTGCCTGACACCGACTGGAATACGCAGCGACGAGATTGCACGCTTCGTTCAACTGCCAATGGATGTCCTGTTGCCGATCCTTGAGGAGTTGCTTCCCGGCGATTCCTTGCAGTCAAAGCGAATCTGGCTGGGCTACAGCATCTTTAGCCAATGCATGTTCGCAAAGATTGCCTTCGCCCTGTTTCCGCAACAGCATGGCGACCCGCCATCAAGCGACGAGGTCGCACAACGCATCACCGACCTTTCGCTCGCGGCGATTAGCCGCTTTAACCAAGAGTGATAGAGGGCATGCGATTTGATGAAAGTCCGCTTCTACCACGGCCCGCTTCGTGTTGATGCTCGACCGATCGCAAGGTTTCCGCAGGTATCACGATTGGTGAATCCTGATGAACTGGAAGCACTACTGACCTCGATGGCGGTAACTGTCACAAGGCTGACGAGGGAGAATCGCGATTGCCGGCAATAACGCCGCTTCCGGGTCCGCCTTCCTCAATACCGCACGACTTATTGCCAGCCGAAACGCCGGCTACGGATTGGTCTGGAACCGCATTTGACAAGGGAAGATCTGTCGCCGTAAGAGCGAGGCAGGCGACGGGATTTGAACTCCCAAGCCTCCAAAACCTCGGCGTTCCGCGCGACGCAGACCGCGTAGTGCCCTCTCAAAGCTAGAACCGGGGCGAGGATTGGCTTCCAAAGCACCGCGTAAGCCGTTGCAGCACTGGGGCTTACGAAGAAACGGACCATTTCGAAACGCGATCCGCATTATCTCAGTCGGGGCGACAAGACGGCTATTGAACTTTTCATGTTAGGAATCCGTGGCTGGGAAGCCGGATTAAGACGGCAGATGTCTGACGAT
>PABB01000002.1 GCA_002702655.1 Planctomycetaceae bacterium | reverse complement strand
TCCCGGCGAATGCGAAGAGGAGCCCGTGATCCTCGGCGAGCATCCTGACGAGCGTGTCGCGATGGCCGTCCGGAACGCTTTCGAATGCCGCCGCGATTTTGCGAGCCAGATCTCGGCACTCAAGTTCCTCTTCCGTGCCATCCCACCGCTTGCAGACAATTGCATCGTCGGTAACCTCGCCGATCAACACGTCGCCTTCAGCGAGACCCAGTCGTGCACGGACCCTGGCTGGAATGATCACCCGGCCGCCTTCCGCAAGCCGGACGCGATACGCGGCCGTTACTTCATCCTGTGTTTCTTTGCAGTCATCATCTTTCATAGCGCTTCATTCCGGGCCCGATGCGGTGATTCCCCTACCGCCACCTCCGGCCCCTATTGGAATTGATAACAGATTTTATCTGGCTCAAGCAAGAAGAAGTTCAACCTGCCAAACGCCATTTGGCATCGGACGTGAACTTGCCATCAAACATTGGCGAGACTCGCCTAGCATTGCAGGCTGGCACGCTCTCGGCAGAGACGCGTACTGCGCCTCAGCCCGGCAATCGACAAACTCCGAGACGGGCGCATGCAACGAGTGGCGGTGCAGTGCCTACGATGCGCCGTCCGGTGCTTCCCTGGCCCTTCAGAAGCTTGCTGGGATTTGCCGACCACATGAGCTAGCAATTGCGTCTACGGTTCAGAGTCTCCGTTTCGGACAGGACCACCGCACTGGCGGCGCTACCCTGCCCGCTTGCGATGCACTTGCGAAACGCCGTTTGGTTAGTAACCGCTTTTCGAAGGAGTGGTGGAATTGGCTAAGTATGCCCGACTACCGAGAGACAGTGTCTCGCGCGCTAGTGCATCCGAAACATCAACTGTTGCCCCTACGACATACTCATGCAATTCTGTGCCGCGTGACCATCGACCTTCTCTGCTTCTCGCTTCCGCTTGTCTTTATGACGCTGACTATCGCCAACTGCGCGCGTGCAGGCGCAGGTGTTACTGCCGGCCGCGAACAACGAAGCGGTGCGAGTCGAGTATTGCTTGCAGCTAGATCAACACTGGTGGGGCTCTGCTACATTAGAGCTTATCAGATCGCAGCGTTCGCATACTTCTGGATGTTGAACGCCGCGCTCGCCTTGATTACGGTACCCCTGCTACTATTTGCGGTCCGCGCGACGAGGGGATTCGATGAATCTCAGAGCCGCGGCCCCGGGCAAAGCATCGCCGTTCGTGCCAAGCGAGTGAAAGCGGCGGCAATTCTGGTTCTCTGGTGTATGGCGTGGTATCCGGTACTCCGTGACCACATCGTAGGCGCAATCGCTGCCTTCTAGCGGAATAAATTGTATAGAAATGGAAGCGCCGCTCTAACGTACGTCAACGCGATCTCCGCCAA
The DNA here is from genome assembly GCA_002702655.1 of Planctomycetaceae bacterium. Classification (GTDB taxonomy): domain Bacteria; phylum Planctomycetota; class Planctomycetia; order Pirellulales; family Lacipirellulaceae. Next base: position 31,698 of record PABB01000002.1, on the reverse strand, counting down.
TCCCGGCACATTGGCACCTTCTGGAATCACGAAGTCAAGACCTGCCTCAGCGTACTTCCAGAATCTCTCCACGCGTATCCCCGCCGACAACTTCTGGAAGGTAGTCTCATAGACAACCTTTCCCGTCTGCTTACTAACAACCTGAATGGGGATGTCATTAAGTGTACCTAGAGATTGCGATCCGCTTGAGTAAACCACCGCATCGTCTTCGAGCTCAATCTGGTACTCAACAAATACTGCCAATCCGAGAGGATCTTTGCCGTTGGGTGGTGAGCCAAGGACGTATCGATACAAGTTCGATGGGTCCCCATCAAACCCGAGCGGGTCAAGCTGTAAGAAAATGCCGACAGCGGGGTTCAGTAATCGTGCGCGGTAGTAATACAGGCTCGTGTCTGGATCAAACTCACGACCTGTATACAAATATCTTCCAGATACAGCGTTATCCGTCTGTAGCACAATACGACCAAATGTACTGAACTCGGCATGATTGACGATAGAGCCAGTGATTCCTGCTAGGTCGCGTACCGTGCCGAGTTTGTCGGTCAGATACCAAACAAGACCTTCAGTCGGTCGCCAGCGTGCCAAATTGCTATCGATTCGATTGCCAAACAAGTACCGAGCATTTGCTTCCCCGGCCGTAGAGAAGTCAGCCCATACGTTCTCGCCGTTGTAGACGTAGTGCTCTGCCTCCGCCGCAAGCGGTCCTGCCCCATCGGAATCCGCCGCACGAACGATTCGCCGTCCCAGCGCGTCATAGGTACAGGCGATGCTCTGAGTCAGAATTGCTCCGGCGATGGGACTACGCGGATCACCCGGATCGGATGACCAGTCATCGACTTGCACCAGGCGGTTGGCGTGGTCGTACTCGTAGGTGGTCGTCTCGCCCGTAGTCTGGTCGATGCGTTTGACCTGATTCCCTTCCCCATCGTACTCGTACCGATACGATCCATCCGACAACAACTGGTTGGCGGGACCGGCCGGCGCATAGTTGCTGGTGACGCCGCCCACGGTTGCCACGAGGCGGTTGCCATTTGCGTCGTACTCGTAGTGCTCGTCGTCCTGGCCGCTGAACAGGGCGTCGACGAGTTGGCCGGTGAGGTCGTAACCGTAGCTGATCGTCTGGTCATACTGGTTGTCTTGGTGGTCGCGAAGCTCGCTGACGACCAGGCCGCCAAGATCGTAGCCGTAGTCATAGCTCGCCAGCAGGTCGTCCAGCGCGTTCGCATGCCGCAACAGATCGGTGCGTCCGCCTAAGTCGTACGTGGTATCGGTGTGGCCCACGGGCGCGGCGGCCAGCAGATCGGAATAGCGATCCACCCGAGCTTCTCGCCCGGCCGCGTTGTACGCGAAGTCGATGCGGGCGTCGGCGACGTCAGGATCGTCGCCGTTCGGAACGTCGGCATCGTACCAGAGTCGCTCGGCCAGCAGGTTGCGGCTGTTGTAGATCGATTCGACCGTGACGCCTGCATCGTCGTAGGTTTTTGAGACGTTGCCCTGGGCGTCGTACTGGTAGGTCAGCAGCACGTCGGGGGTTTCCGCGACGCCGTCGACGTTGTCCGAGGTGCGGAGCCGATTGAGTGCATCGTAGGTGAAGACGTAGTGCGAGTTCGAGTCGTCGGCCACCAGCAGGTTGCCGACATCGTCGTACTGGAACGTGATCGTTTCGACGAGGGCGCCTGGAGTCGTCGGGTGATCGAGAGCCGCGTACCAGCGTTCCTCGGTCAGCCGGCCGGCTTCGTCATAGTCGAATTCGCGGCGGCGGCCGTTGCGGTCGATGAGCTTGACCTGATTGCCCTCGCCGTCGTAGCCATAGACGCGGACATGCTCGGCGCCCAGGTTGGCGTCGAGATCGGCGCCGCTGGGGAGTTTGTTTTCCTCGACGACCGCATCGAGCAAAGCATCGACCGGTAGCGCCGAGTTGGCCGACGCAAAACCGACCCAGTAGAACGGGTCGCGTTCTTCGGCGACGCGGTTCAGGGCGTCGTAGACCCAGGTGGTGATATTGCCGACCGGGTCCTGCAGGAGGACGCGGTTGCCCAGCGCATCGTAGCGGAAACGCACGACGCCCCCCTCGGCGTCCGTTTGGGCGACGAGGTTGCCGGCCGCGTCGTAGTCGTAGTCCGTGATGCGGCTGAGCCGCTGATCGACCGGCGTGGCCGGCGATTCGAGCAGCACGCCACCCGCCCCCAGCGAGAGCGGATTGACGACCACCTCCCAGTCCAACAGGTCGCCGTCGTAGAATCGCCGCACCTCGACCGGGCCGTGGTCGGGATCGCCCGTGTCGACGCCGTTGATTTCGCGAAGGACACGCCCGCTGGCGTCGTATTCGGTTTGCTTCTGCTCGACGAGCGTGCCGTCGGCTTCGAAGTACTGCTCCAGAGTCACTTGGCCGAACTGATTGTATGCGTACTGCTGGTACGTGCCGTCGGCGGCAATGACCTGATAGGGCTGCGAGTTGGTTCCCTGGTAAACGAACGTGGTCGTGTTGCCGGCAAAGTCAGTGAACGTCTCGCGACGGCCGCTCGCATCGTACGCGAACGACGACGAGTTGTTTTCGGCGTTTGTGATCGTCAGCAGATTGCCGGCGGCATCGTAACTGAAGACGGTCGAGGCGCCGTTGGCGTTGGTGATTTGCGTGACGTCGTTGCGGCTGTTGTAGGCGAACTGCGTGACGGCCGGGTCGGCCAAGGGGGCGGACTGCGGGCCGAGTTCCGTGACCTGCGTCACGTTGCCGCGGGCGTCGTACTGGCGGTCGGTGACGTTGCCGGCGCGGTCGATGATGCGGGTTTCGAGGTCGGGATTCCGCGGGTCGTTGTACTCGCGGTAGGTCACGTTTCCGGCCGCGTCGGTTTCCTCGATGACGTTGCCGCGCTCGTTGTAGAGCAGTTCGGTCGGGTTGCCGTTGGCGTCGAGCACAGTGGCCCGCCGTTCGGCCAGCCGGTCGTAGTTCTGCTGCTGGATCGGATTTCCCAGTGCGTCGATGACCGACACGTAGCGGCCGTCCGCGTCGTAAGTGACCTTGAAGGCGCGCTCGCCGCGGGCGTCGAAGCCTTCGTCCAGGAAATGATTGGGCACGTCGAGATAGGTGTAGCCGGTCGTCGTGCCGGACTGCGTCGTCACGAGCGACAATTCGCCGTCGGCGTTATAGTCGTAGAGGACGCGCGTACCGTCGGGGGCCACGAGCTGCGTGATGCGGCCGCGGCCGTCGCGGACGAAGTCGATCCGCACGCCGGAGGAGTGCTCGATGCCGTCGTCCGTGTAGGTGACGGCGTTGCCGTTGGGATCGGTGATCGATTGCAGGCCGCCGGTTTCGGTGTAGCGGTACTTGAGGCCGTCCTTCGTGGTGAGCGTGTACTCGCTGGGGTTGTAGTCGAGGAAGCCGAACAGCCCGCGGGTGATCGTGCCGGGGGCTTCGAGCGTGTCGTAGACGCCGGGGTCGGGCGTGAAGACCGGTTTGTAATTGACGCCGAAGAAGCCGCCGTTGATGAGTTGTTCGTTGTAGGTGAAGCCGACCCGCTGCCCGGATGGATTGGTGAGGTAGATCTTGGTCTTGCCGGCGACGAACGGCATGCCGGTCGAGAAGAGCCCGCCCCCGGGCCCCGGCGGCACGGTTTCGAGGATGCGGCCGGTCTGCACGCCGAGCGCCCACCCGTAGCCAAAGTCGCCCGCCACGTTGGCTTCCCGCGAGTCGTAGACGCGGGAGACTTCAATCGGTATGCCGGCCAGCGGAATGGAGAGATCGGTGAACTCCAGGCGGAACTCGCCCAGCTTGATGTTCCCCTCGACGTTCACGACCGTGGCGTCGACGTAGCCGCGTCCGTTCACGTCGAACCCGGCGACGAGAATCGCCTGCGGATCGTTGGTCAGCAGCGTGGGGTCGAACGTGGCGATTTCCGCGTTGTGAATTTCGCCGGTCCCCTCGGCGATCATCCGCAAGTTGGGATTGTCCAGGTCGATGTGCTGCAGGTCGAGCTGGTCGACGCGCGCCGTGTAGACCCGCCAGTACCAGAGGTTGTCCTCAGGATCGTCGATTGTGCCGATGATCGGCGTGAAGTCGGTGACGGTCGTGTCGATGGCCGGGCTGGTGATTTCGACGATCGGGGCCGTGGTGTCGCCGGGGGCGAATCCCGGGTGCGGGGGCAGCGTCGGGTCGGTCACCACCGGCGTGTCGGTGCGGCCAGGGTCGACCGGGCGATTGCGGTCAGCGGGATCGAACACGTTGACGGTGTGGGTGATGGTTCCCTCGTTCCCGACGCGGTCGCGGGCCTTGCCGATCAGGACGATCGGCGCGAGCGTCGCAGCGGTGATCGTGGCCCGACCTTGGGCGTCGAGCGCCACCATCTGGCCGTCAACGTCCAACGCGAGTGTTTCCACGCCGACATTGTCGAACGCCGTGACGCCGACAGTCGCCGTCGCCCCAAGGTCGATTGCGTCGGTTGCCGGGACGAGTTGGCCGTCGACCTCGACCTGCAGGCTGACCGTCGGCGCCTGCGTGTCGGGGGAGACCGTGATCGTAAAGTCTTCCTGAGCGGTAGCGCCCCGCGGGTCGGACACGGTGACACTGACCGGAAGATCCGCCGGAGCGGATACTGCGGCGTCGAACGGGACGTTCCAGAGGATGCGGCCGAAGCCGTCGATCGTCATGCCGGCGGGGCCGGTGATTGCGTAGCTCAACGGGTCGCCGTCCACGTCGGTGGCTCGCACCGAATAGCGGTAGGTGTTGCCGGCCGTGATTGTCGTGGGCGCGGTTGAGTTGATGGTCGGCGGCGTATTGACGCGCACATTGATTGCAAAACCCTGCGTGGCAACCGCGGCGCCGTCGCTTACCTGCAGGACGACCGATTCGATGCCCGCGCTTGTGGGCGTGCCGTAGAGCCGGCCCGTGGCGTTGTCGACTTCCAGCCAGGCCGGCTTCACGGGCAGACTGTAGGTCAGCGTGTCGCCGTCAGCGTCTGTGGCGGAAGCGATATATTCGTAGTCGTCGCCAAGCGTGACGGAGAACACGGGCGTGGTTGTGATGACCGGCGCACGGTTGAGGCCGGTCGCCGCGGTCACCTCGATGTTGTACTCTTGAATGGCGAAGCCGCCGTCGCCGTCGTCGACGCGGATGACGACGGTCTGCTTCACGCCTTCGTCGGCCGCTACAGGCGTCCAGCGTACCAGGCCGGTGTCGCTGATGCTCATCGTCGCGGGGCTGCTCGTTAGCGAGTACGTCAGAGAGTCGCCGTCGGAATCGGAGGCCCGCACGCCGTAAAAGTAAAGTTCGCCGACTGCCGCTTGCGTCACTGGCGTCGAGAGGATCAAGGGAGGCGTGTTTACGCAAGCGACTTCGATGGTGAAGCTCTGCACGGCCGATTCGCCAAACGGATCGGTTGCACGCACGGAAACGGTATGCGTGCCGATCTGATCTTCGCGCGGCGTCCAGCGAATGGCGCCCGTGTCGGGGTCGATCGCCATGCCGGACGGTTTGGCGTCAAGTGTCCAGACGAGCGGGTCCCCTTCCCCGTCGATTGCGACCACGTTGTAGGCATAGTCTTTGCCGTGCCGGCCGGATTGCGGCGGCTTGGACGTGATTCGCGGCGCGGTGTTGTCCGATTGCGAGGCGACCCAAACGGTGAACTCCTGCGCCGTCTCGCCGCCTTGACCGTCGCTGACGATCACGCGAACGAGTTGATCGCTCACGCCGCTGCTCGGGGGAGTCCAGGTGACGATTCCATCGCCGTCGATCGCCATACCGTCGGGCATGGCGTCCAAGCGGTAAGTGAGCCGATCGCCGTCAACATCTTGTGCGCGAACCGGGTAGACGTACGGCAATCCCGGGTAGGCAACCGTGCGCGGCGACGAGAGCACTTCGGGGGGCGTATTGACGGCTGTCGCGACGATTTGAAGCGTGAACGACTGCTCGGTAACGCCGCTGCGGCCGTCATCTGCGATGAGAGTGATATCACGACTTCCGGCTGCCAGATCGTCCGCGGTTGGCGTCCACTCAAACCGATAGCGGGTCTGAAGGACTTCGCCGCTGGGACCAAAAACGTCTTGGGAGATGACGGAGCCAACGGACCCATCGGCTACCGTGACAGCCACCAGGTCGTTGTCGGCATCAAGGACTTCGATCTCGTAAGACAATGCCCTGTCCACAACCGCCTGCTGTGGAGGGTCGGATGCAAGACTCGGCGCCGTGTTCTCATGCACCACAGTCACGGTGAATTGCTGCACCGCGACGCTTCCTCCAAGATCGCGGACGTGGACGACGAAGTTGTGAACTCCGACGTCATCTTCACGCGGCTGCCAGACAATCGTTCCGAGATCCGGATGAACCGTCATGCCGTCCGGACCGGATGGCAACGAGAATGCCAAGGGGTCCCCGTCGGGATCGCTCACCAGAGGCCTGAAGACGAACGGCTTGTTAGCAGACGTCGTAAGGTCCGTATCTCCAGCAAAAACAGGCGAGGTTGTCGGCTGAGTCGGATCTACGCCTTCGGCGGCGCCGAAATCGATGCGATACTGTGCCTCTGCAGGTACCACAGTCACGATTTGCGTGCCAAACGACGGCTGCGTTCGCTGCCAACCTGGTTGACCTTCCAGCACGACCCAGTGCTCGCCCCCGGCCACATTCTCGAGCACATATTCACCGCCGGGACCGGTGACAGCGGAGATTTCACCGTCGTCGCGGCGCCCGTTTCGATTGCTGTCGATGAAGACCGTCCAACCTTCCAGTCCGGGTTCGGCAGCCGCACTTGTGCCGGGAGTGAATGCGACTCGCGCCGGACCTCGAAGTTCCGGCGCAGCAAGCGACCGCAGGAAATCGCCGCTCGTACCGTCATAGACGAGTATCTCATTGGTCCCGCTACTTGCGACATATAGATCGCCGTACAGTGAAAACGCTAGGTCGCCTGGGAAATCAAGGCCACCGCTTCCCGCAGCTACAAACGTATCAACAAATGCTCCGGATGTCGGGTCGTACCGCTTTACCCAATCTTCGGCAAGTCCCGACACGTAAATCAGACCATCAGGCCCAAAGGTCATCCAGTTGCCGAAATCAGACGGGCGTAGCGAGAATTGACTCAAGTATTGGCCGGTTGCTCCGTCAAATCGATGGATCGTCCGGCTGAGACTTCCAAGCACGTATAGGTTGCCGTCTGGGCCGAATGCCAAATCCCGTGGGCTGCGAATGTCCCCCTGCTGAGCGAATACTCCAACAGTTTCTCCTGTTAGGAGATTGAACTGAATCACCGTATTTGAGACTTCATCGCCAACGTATGCCATGCTGTCGGGACCGATGACAAATCCGCCAGTGGCATCAAGACCATCAACTTCGCCGATCACTTCAAGAGAGTCTGACCCCGGAGAGAGCTTTACGACCTCGCCGTTACTGATGCCGTACAGCGTACCGTCAGACGCGAGATCGAAAGGTCCGACAAATCGCGTAGGATCATCGACAAACCTGGGATAGCGAAAAGCGCCTGTCGCGACGTCGAAGTACAGTAGGCTAAAGCGCGAAGAAGTCGATGCCAGCAGAAGGGAGCCTTGCTGCCACTGAGAGTCGCGGTTCAGGTCATGGAAGAGGTTGCCTTGTATCGTCGATGCCTGAGATACCGTGAGCACGAACTCTTGCAGGGCAACGCCCCCCTGACCATCGCTTGCTGAGATCGTCACCGGCAATGCGACAGATGGCGTTACGGTCACTTGCCAGTTGTCTAATCCCGTCGTTCCCGAGAACCCGCCGCTGCCAATGCCGTTGCCCATCGACCTGTAGTAGCCGAACTCAATTGATCCGCCCGTTGCCGAGAAGTCGGGGTTCTGGTTCCTGTCAAACTCGTAGGCGGCCGTGTCAAACAGCCCAAAGTCAGCGGCAATCAGTTCGTTGGCTTCGCGCGTCGTCCACGCCGAGTTCGAGCCGGCATTACCCCCGACCGCCAGATAGACGTTGCCGTCTTGAAACAGCGCAAGCCCAAAGCTCTGCTCCCGCCCTGAAATCCAACGAATATCTTGCGCGTAGCTAACCGACAGGATCGAGCCGAACCGCTCCGGATCGAAGCTTGCGCCAGTATATCGGCTAATCCCAATGACACTGTTGCCGCTGGTGGACGAGGCGCCGGGTACTGATGTTGTGATCTGACGATATGCTCCGGGGTTGCCGTCTGCCGCGGATGACGTTGAAACGGAGCCGCCGCCTCGCGTATACGTTTCATCCACCCATTCGGACGACGCGAATTCACCATCGGACAAATCGCTGGCGTTGCTCTCAAGAATATCGACGGGCACATCCCATCGCACGAAGCCATCTTGTTCATCGATACTCAACCCGTCCGGCCCGGCCACGACGGCGTATTCGAGCGAATCGCCGTCGATGTCGATGGCAGTTGCTTCGTACGTCAACGGCCCGACTGGACGATCATTGCTCGTCGCGATAGCAGATGGAGGAACCGAGACAAAGATCGGTGCGTGATTAGCAGGATCGGGCTTCACGCAAACCACGTATTCTTGCGTCGCGACGCCCCCGCGGCCATCGGACACTTCAACGATGACATCGTGAGCGCCGACTTGTTCACCGGTGGGCGCCCAAGAGATAAAGCCCGTGGTGGCACCGATTTCCATTCCGTCCGGCGCGACAGTAATCGCGTATGTCAATGCGTCATCATCGGGATCGGCCGCCTTCACCGGGTAGAGGTATGTGGGGTCGGGTCGGAAGTCGATCGAGGTCGTTAGGCGGAAATTCGACTGGCTCGTGTGGCGTTCGGCAAAGAACAAATCAAAGTCGTAACGCTCTCCTGCAACGAGGCCCAAGCTGTCGAGATTGACGGAACCCGAGATAGCGCTATGCACGCCGCCAAGGTCAACGACGAGTTGGCCATCGATGAACACCCATACGTCGTCGTCGCCAGTGAACTGGAAGACCTCGCCGCCTAAATATCGGAAGTCGTCATGCACTTCCATCGTGAAATGGTAGTTGTGTGACCGGCCCTCATTTCCCAGCAATTGGTCGTCAATCGGAAAGAAGGAGCTGCTGGAAAACGTGAACAGATCGGAGCCCGTCGAAGTTTCCGCTAGCGGCAGTGTCGTATCCAAGCGACTATTGACACCGTCTACATCGTTGAACCATTGATTGAAGGATGCTTGAGACGTTATAGCGCCACGTCCATCTGGCCCCAAATACATCGGTTTCCCATCAGCCCCCAATTGTTGGGAGACCAACTCCGTGACGTGACCAGGCGCAGCACCCTCAAAATCAGGGTGCGACGAAGAGAAGTCGCGGATGATCACTGGCACTTCGAGTTGCGGATTTCGGGATTCCGTTGTGGAAACTGAAGCCATCGTCACTGGCGAACTTGTAATCACCGGCGGACGATTGGGCGGCGGTGTGATTGCGGAAACGGCATACTCCTGGGTTGCAGCGCCGCCGCGACCATCTTCGACACGGACTGTGACTGCATGATTGCCGTCCTGATCTGCCGCGGGCGTCCATTCGATGAGACCGGCGGCCGAGATCGTCATCCCGGCGGGGCCGAGGTCGAGACTGTAGGCCAGTGCGTCGCCGTCCTCGTCACTGGCGGTCACCTGGTAGGTGTAGTGCCGCTCCAGCAACGCTTCGATGTCGGGCACCGACATAATCGCTGGCGGGGCGTTCAGCTTTCCGAGAAACACTAGTTCGTAGTCGAACTGCTCGCGGTCGGGATTGCGGAAGCTGATGACGGGGTTGCCAGTCATTCCCCCAGGCTGCAGACCGCCTGCGGGTACGAAGTTGCTGAAGTCAAAATACGGCATACCGTCCGGCGTCACGCCATCGGCGCCCACGACCTCAACCGTCGCCGCCCCATTATCCCGCTCGCGCAGATTCTTCACGCCCACCAAGAGCGGAGCATCGGTCGCAAACGTCCCGTCGTTGCGCGTGGCCAGTTCCACGAGCATCGTGTCCGACCCATCAGCAAACGACGTGCGGCCGTAGACGCCGGAGAAGCTGCCTGTGATGTCGGCGTACCGAGAAAAGTCGATCTCTCCCGGGGAAACTTGAGTTCCTGTCAGGTTGAGAGTCGTTGAGGCAACCTGTCCCGCCGCATCAAGCGCCGTCAATTCGAACGTGCTCTCGCCCGCTTGAATCGAGACGGTTGCGAAAAACCGACCTGCTACATCCAGCGCATCTACAACGTGACCATTGATGGTCACGCCCACGATCTTATTCGCCGAACCGTTGGCCAACTCTCCATCAGCAGCAGCTGTTCCGCTAATCAGCACCGTTTGACCGGCCGGTGCGCTTAGCGATGATGCCGACGCTGAGATCGTTGGCGGGAAGATCTGCGTCCCAGTGAGTTGCAGATTCCTGCGGAAGTTGTTGTAGAGTTCCCAGCTGGCAAGCTCAGCATTTGGGATTGTCCCGTCGTCGTTGACATTCGTGATGTGATACGCGTGCTGGTTCCAGATCGGGCGAGTGTTCTCCCACGGCGTTGACCCGCTGGTGAGGGCGATGATTCCAGTCGCACTGCCGAACCCATAGTCGTTCGCGGTGACCACGATTTCGGCAGTGCCATCACCGTTGATATCCGCAACGACAGGCATTTCATAACTCGTGCCGGAACCCCTGTCGAGCTTCGCAAGTTCATGGCCGTCAGTGCCTCGGTAGATGCGGAACGCCAATTCGTCACCGTATAAGACCTCAGCGCTTCCATCTCCATCGAGATCGAAGACAGACGAGCCCGTCCGACTCGAACTAAGATCCTGTGTCGAAACGGCCCATTTCACACTGCCATCAGCGTTGAATGCTACGTTTCGTGATCCTCCAGCGACCGTGATGTCAGGAACACCATCGGCGTCAATATCCGCGATGGTAGGTGGTCCTCCATGACCGCCTACCGGTAGAGACGACATCCAAGTTGGCATGCTGGCGTCGTGTTGAAGTAGGTAGACATTTCCGTCCGCGACGAGAATGATTTCAGCGAATCGGTCGTCGTCGAAATTGCCAACCGCCGTGAAGCCATCCGGTGCATCGAATTGCTGCAAGACAGATCCGTCATTCCGGTAAATCGTGTTGCCCGCAACAACGTCAATCGAGCCGTCCAGATCTACATCAGCGATTGCCGAGAGACTTCGCCCAGTACCTCCCGCGCCGCTCCACCTCAGTGTGCCATCGCTATTCAGTACCGTCGGTCCGAAAACGATTTCCGGAAGCCCAAGCCCGTCGACATTTGCAACCGACGCGCTACCCGAAGCATTGATACCCGGAACTGAGAAGCTTGTTTTCCACAACAATGTTCCGTCACCATCGAATGCCATCGCACGCCCGGACTGATCATGCGCAATAATCTCCGGAAGACCATCTCCATCAATGTCCCCTGCGGCGAGGCCCGCGAAACCTTGAACGCGATCTTGGCCAGCCGTCCAAACATCCTCGCCGGTATCGCCACGAATGGCGCGCAGCACGCCGGTCGCAGTGCGCCCGTCCGTTGAGGCAAAGGTGCTGAAGACTATTTCAGAAGTACCATCAAGGTCTAAGTCAATGACTACCGGAGTCATCATGACCTGATCGGACGAAGGGACGACGGTGAAGGTATTTGTTGCGTCGCCTGCAAATGTCCCGCGCCGCCACAATATGTCGTAGGGAATGCTCTCTGGCGGATCGGCAATTCCCTCCGGCGATACGTTTGTTACGGCTAGCGCAAATGAGTCAATCGCGGACAAAACTCCGGAGCGTATGCTTCGCGCGTTTGCATACCGGTAAACGTGCCCGTCACTACGGTCAACAGTCCACAGATCGGCCACCGCCCCAGACGGATCGAGGGTAATGCCCGATGCATCGGCATTGGCGGCATCAAGCATCCAGCTGCCAAGCAGCACGCCAGCGACGCTGTAGACGAACACGGAATCAGCCGAATCGTCTGTTACCCAGATGGTTGTTCCGTCTGTGACCAGATCGGAGGGCGAGGCGTTCTCCCCGTCAAGTGCGAACGACGATGTGGGCGCAGCTTCACCGCTGCGAAGTAGCGAGCCGCCTGTAAAGCGAACGACTTCATTTGGACCGGCATCGACTACCCACAAGTCGTCGCCGTGGACGGTGACGCCTTGCGGAGAGACGAGACCCGCTGTCCGCCAAGACCCAAGCGAGGTCCCGTCGGGGCCCTGCACGTGAATCCGCTTCGTAACGCCGTCGATCGTCCAGATCACGCTGCCATCCGCGGCACTGGCGACGCCGCGAACGTTCTCGGCCATCGGGCTCGCGGCGAAATCGCCCCGGTCGTCGCCCGTCTCACCGTAGCGAAACACTTCGTCGGACGTTGCATCGACGACAAAGAACTTGGCCGCCACCGTTTCCGCAACGGGCGTGGCGCCGTCGGGAAGCGCCACATCGACAATTCGCACGCTGGTGCCGGTGTCCTGGTCGTCGCCCGCCAGGCGAAACACCAACCGGGCCTGCGCCCCCGCAGCGACGCCTGCGAGGCTGACAGTGACGACATCGCCAGCAAGCGTCGTGCCGGCGCCAAGCGCCGCGGGCAGGTCTTCGGTCACGTTCAAAAACGCATCGCGGGTGAAGTCGCCGCTATAGGTCGGAACCAGCGAGGCCCCCGTCTCGTCGACCAAGGCGACTTCAAAGGCGTCGTTGATAAAGTCCGGGTCGGTCGTGTCGAAGGCGAGCGTGTCGTATCGGAACGCCAGTTCCGTTGCCCCTGCAGGGACGACGAACGTCTGTTCCAAAGAAACCCGGAACGAGTCTCCTTCACTCAGGACGGCGGCGCAATCAACCGATGTCACGCCGCCGCGACCGGTGGGCGTGCCGCCATCTTCGATGACGCGCCAACCTGTCAGGTCAGCATCAAACGCGCAATCCGTCGCCGAAACGAAAAGTACGCCATCGGCCGCCACCGTTCCCGATGCGTCGTTCGTCAGACGGATCGTCGGCACGCCCGTTGTGAAATCATAGACGCCCAAACTCTCCCAGGACTGGCCGCTGAATTGGGCATCGGTCGGAGCAAGCGTCTGGTCGCGGGTGACGACAGCCAGTTCGGTCGCCCCGTCGATGATGTGAAATTTGGCGCCTGTCGCGTGCTCGTCCGCTGCGGGCCAGGTTGCAAAGACCTCGTATTGTCCGGGAGCGAAGATCGTGACCCACTCGGCTGATTCGTTGCCGGTGCCGGCCGCTTGAATTCGATAGTCGCCTTGCCAACCGCTGGTTTGCGCGCCTTGCTGCCAGACGCCGCGTTCGATGTAGCCCCAGTCGCCGTCATCACGCGAGGCAATCGGATCGAGAATGCGCGTACTCGTTGGCGAACTGCTCCCATAACTGCGCTGCCACGCGAGAAAGTCAGCACCATTGACGGCGCCGTCGCCAGTGGAGTCGCCTTCGCTGGCAGTGGCGCCGGTCGCGGTTCCAAAGTGCGCCGACCAGATTGCAAGGTCGCCTCCGTCGACAACGCCGTTGCCGTCAGAGTCGCTGGCTTGCCGTAATTGAGCGGCTAGGTACTGGTCGGCCGCCTGTCCGAAACTTGACTGCCACGACTGCAGGTCGTAGCTGTCAACGTCGCCATCGCGATCAGCGTCGCCCTGCGCAACCGTGGCGGCGGACGATTTGCCGACGTTACGTTGCCAAGTCAGGAAATCTGCGCCGTCGGCGCGCCCGTCTGTGTTGAAGTCGCTCGGAACGTTTTGGACGGTGACGGCTTCCGAGAGCCGCGCTGCTGCCGTACCCGATGATGTGATCGACGGAGGCGCATCAGTTGAGGAGTCGCCTGCCGATAGCGTCGTTGCAGCGGACGTTGTCTCCGTTGTGTCTGGTTGGGAGTCGGCATTCGCCGTCGCTGCAGGCGCAGCAGACGCGGCCGCCAGCGAACTGGAGTCTCCCAAGAACGGCTGCGCCGCACTGAGTCGAGGCGTGGGAGTGAATGGCGAGCGGCCACCGCCGCCTGACCCTCCGCCGCCGCCATTCCCTGCTGAACCTGATGGAGCGCCACTGCTGCCACCGCCGGTAAGCGCTGCGTAAGGAGCGGCGAGTGTCAGATTATCAGGCGAGCCCGTGTCTCGCGTTGGTTCGTCATTGGCCCTGCTGAGATCGACATCGATCGAGAAATCAATCAGCGGTAAGATGCTCGGGGCGACGGTCGTGTGGGAGCTTTCAGCCTCAAGGGGACGATCTTGTTGTCGGACTGGTCGATATGCTGGTCGCTGCAGACGAGAAGCGTCCAACTCCTGCAGGATTTGACGTAGGTTTGTCGGAGGAACCAGCACTGAGCGCGGATCAGCGGGCGTTTCCAGCTCGCTTCGTCTGCCAGTTGCGGTCGAAGCTTCCAACGCTGGTCGCACGCGACCGCCCATCCCGGCACCCAGGAGCGAGCCCAGCAACGAGCCGGGCAGGACCCGGTGTTCGAGCTGTTCGCACCGCAGTCCGCGATGAAGCGGGCGTGATTTCTTCTGCGTGCCCTTGGAGTCTGTGCGCGCTCGTCGTCCCATCACCAAGTTCCTACCGGTACCAGCCAAAGAGAAATAGAGATTCAGGGGCCTACTGCAATTCAGCGGTTCCGCCGTCGCCGCGTACGAAGCGCAAGACCTGCCGCACATGCCAGAGCAATGGAACTCGGTTCCGGGACCAGCATGTGAAATCCCGCGTTGGGAGCTTCGTCGCTCATGTCGAGCAAGTCACCCACGATAAGGCCGTAGTTGAAGGACAGATCGCCGCCAATCAGATCGAGCGGGAGAGCGATCGTCATCGACGAGGCGTTGTAGGTGACGATTGCCATGCCGACCGGTTGGATCGTCGCAGTATCGATCACCTCAACCTGCCCCGGGTGAAAGCGTTCGCTGAACAGGTCGATGTAGAACTCGCTGCCCAGTGCATCGTCAGCAACGGGGCTGAATTCTGATTTCTTGGCGACCGCGCCCGTGCCCGCATTCTGATCCAGGTCGATATCAAGAAATCCGACGACGCTACGTGCCGAGAATGCCGAGGGGGGCGCGATCTCATCGTAGAAATCCACAGATACGACGATGTCCGTGCCAGTTGCTGCGGCATCCACATTGGCGATGTCGTGAGCGATGTTGGGAGTGCCGAACGTATCGTCGCTCGGGTCGTTGAATAGAGGGCCATCGCGAAAGGCATTGGCCGAGGCGGATGTGACAAACAGCAAGGTGAGCAGCAGGCTGAACGCGGAGTTCGAGCCCGAAGAGAGTGCGCGAACCATTCGTTATCGCTCCGGGGTGAAAGACCAAGTCGCTGGTAGCCAGAAATCGAGACTTCGATCCCTGGCACGAAGCAAAGTGACTTAGACTCTCACGAGCGATGCCGAAGAAAGTGCAGGCGAAATAGGCGGACCATGGCCACACGCAGCGTCCGCGCACGCGACCTAGGCCAGAGGATAAAGGCTCGCTTTCCTGGCGTCCATGTACGGAACATGCACGCTCACGGACACCGTTTGCCCGGGCTCGCTGACGATTCTCCGTTCTCGGATAATAGGGGGCCGTGCCTCCAAAAACCCAGTGAGTCTGCCGACGACGACCTGGGAAATCCGCCCAAAGACCCGCTCGATCCGCTGTCGGGGCGACGCCCTGCGGCGGCATCGAACCTGCCGCGGCTGGACCCGAGAGGAATTGACGTCGCTGGCCGGCGTTTCGGTGCGGCTGTCCTGCCTGAACGTTTTCGCAATTTGCGGGGTCCATCGGCTACCTTCGCTCTTTCCGGGGAATCTCGGCGTAGGACTCGTCGGCTGGCTTCATGTCCAGCCCGATTGCCGCGTAGGTGGCCGCGAGCAACGAGTGGTACGATTTCGCCGCCAATGACAGCTCGCGTTCGCCCAGGTCCTTCTCGAAGTAGACGGTGAATCTCGGCGAGCCGTCCTCGTGAGCGCAGCGGAAGATGAATTTGCTTTCGGAGGCGACAAGCTCTTGTTCATTGACTGTTGACGGCTCGGTGGCGTCATTGAATGGAAACCGATCGTTGATGACCCGAAAATCAGTCGTTCCGCCAAACAGGAACGCGCTGAGCCTGGGGAATCGCCCTTCGTCAAGGAGCCGGAGCGTCAGCTCCGCGCGGGCCAGTCGTCGTTCAATCGCCTCCGCTTCTATTTCCTCCATGCCGTAGCACTACCACGGCTTCGCGGCCGGTCGCAAGGCGGTAGTGGGTCGATTGCGAAATCGCAGTCAGGCGCCGTATCTCGTTGACGTCGACTCTGCTGCCAATCGTCGCACGGCGCTCCCCGCAGGCAATTGGGACGGCCCCCCGGCTTGGGCGAGGGGCCGCACCAATCACCCACAGGGAGCCGTTGCCATGAACGAACAGCGCAAGCCATCAGCCGAAGACCAGCCGACTTCGACTCAACCTCCTGTCAGCGACGATCAAACCGCTGACCAAGACGAACTCTACACCCGCTACTTGGAGCAGCAACGACGACTCTCGTGCCCGGGCTGCGGCGAAGGGCAGCAGTACTATTGAGTGCGCTTGCAAGGTCGCACTCTCCACTTGCGAGCAACAAGTTCGCTCTGCGGGAGCTTTTCGCTCGTCGCGTGCCAAGACGCGCTTTCAATGCAACATCGACGGGGCAATTGCCCATAACAGCGACCGAGGAGACACACGCCATGCAAACTCAACGCACGCTCGACTTTGACGCACTGCCGACGGCCAAGGAACCAGAACAGGTCGCCACCGACACGTCGCTCCCTCCGCCGCCGCTTGTCCGGCCTGACAGACAGATCGTCTACCCGGACGCCCGCACCCACTACGACTGGCCGCCTGCTACTGAACTTCACGACCGCGACACCATCACGGTCGACCGCATCGTAGATGACATCGACGGGCCGGCTCATCGCTTCGTCATCAAACGGGGCGACACGGTCGAAGCCTACATGGCGAACAACAAGTTTCACACGGGCCAAGTCATCGGCATTAGCCACGCCGAACAGAAAGTCCGGGTGGCCTGGAGCGAAGACTCAGATCGCGGCGGCTGGTGGAATGTGGGAGCGATCTATCCCGCGGCCGAACCGGAGCCCGAAAGGACTGCTAACGCCAGGCCGCTGTCACAAATCGTCGAGCAGGCGAGCGCTGAAAACGCTCCGCCGGGGGGCTGGAGCGACTGCGATCGAGTCCCAGTACCGTACACGTTCGATGACTTCAAGGAACTCGCAAAACACTCCGGCCGGCACGACTCGTTCGCTGCCTACCGGGCTGACTTCGAGCGCGTCGCCAGCAGCCACGAGTTGATTGTTGCCGAATTACTCCAACGCTTCAAAGCCCCGCAGCTCAAACGCATCGCCGCACACCTCGGCGACTGGGCTGCAAACCGCAACACAAAAGCCGACAACGCCGAAAGCATCTACCGCAAGATGCTCGGCGCCTTCGTGCTCGACGGCTCCGTCAGCTACGGTATGGGAGAGCGATACGAAGACGCCCTCGTCAAGAAGGTCCGGGCCGTCACGGAAGAGTCGTGGGCCGCTCACTTTCAGTCTGTTGACGCGGCGCGTAAGGAGCGCGAAGCGGCGCTTGCCGACCCGCACACGCTGGCTGATTTTGCCGCAGTCATTCGCGACAGGGGCGAGAACGCGCTCACGGTCGAGCAGCTGGCTCGTTGGGACGCCGTACACGCCGATCTTACTCGCGAACGTCGAGCGGAGAGCGGACCGAGTGCGACTGTATCACAATTTGAATCGAGCGAGGCGTATGAGACCGAATTCACCGTCAAAAAAGGCTACCACGAAAAACGGCAGTGCCCGCTCTGGATAGTCCAGCTGGGCTCCCGAGTAGAACCATCCACATTCAGGAAACTCAAGTCCAAAGCAAAAGCCCTCGGCGGTTGGTACTCGTCGTTCAAAAAGGCAGACGCGGGATTTCAATTCATCAGCGAAGACGCTGCAACGAGGTTCACGAGTCTGCTAACAGGTGATGCGGACCGCAAAGACATTCTCGCCGCTCGCAAAGAGCGCAAAGAACAGACCACGGCCCAACGGCTGCACGAGTTGGCCGCGGATATGCTCCGAAGGTCCGAAGAAACGATCGAGCGAAGCCATGAGTCGCTGCAGAATACTGCACGTCGCGCCGACATCCAGGCAGGCGTTCGCGGCCGCGCCTACGCCGAAGCCGCGCTGGCCCGTTCGCTGCACTCGGTCGCCGATGCGCTCTCGCGTGGCGAAGCCAAATATCTTGACGGCATCAAGCACCGCACGCACCTCGAAGAACTGGACCGCGTGCTGGTGCTTGCCAAGTGGGCTCGCATTCGCTCGCTGCAAGAAAAGCACCGCGCAGGCGAACTCGCCTACGCGTTTAGGATTGATGAGGAAGAAGCCAAACCGATTTCAACGGACGATATCCGTTTTGCCGAGTATCCCTACCCCTCTTTCGCTGCTCGCAACCTCGTCAACCTTGTTCATCGCTGCCGCGATACGCGCGGGCTCAAGCAGCTCTCAGCAAAACTCGCCAAGCGCTTGCCCCGCGCACCGGAGGGGAGTGACTTCCTTACTTTTCGTCACGATTACGAGATCGATCTCGTCGCAGACCTCGCTGCGCGCGCGAAAGCGGCTGCCATCGACTCCAGCCGCGTCTCTGAAGAACTCGCCCACTACCAGCGGCTTCAGCGAGCGAACATCGGCGATATTCATGAACTGAGGGCCGCCTTGCGGGAATACCTCCCGCACAAAGCAAGCGTCAGGGGCGACGACCCGGTGCTCGTGGCCCAGCGCGAACTGATCGGCAAGCAGCTACCCGGGTTCTTCCCCACTCCACAAGTCGTGATTGATCAAATGCTTGAACTCGCTGAAATTCAGCCCGGCCACGCCGTGCTGGAGCCCTCATGTGGCAAAGGCGATATCGTGACGGCCCTGAAACAATCTCATCCACAGTCGCCCGTGACAGCGATCGAGCAGAATCGCACTTTGGCTGACGTGCTTGCTGCCAAGGGCATCGACGCGGAGCTTGCGGACTTTCTTGAACACTCGGGCAGCTATGACCGGATTGTGATGAATCCCCCGTTTGAAAGTCTGGCCGACATCGCCCACGTGCGCCACGCCTTCAATTGTCTGGCCCCCGGCGGCAGGCTCGTTTCTGTGATGAGCGAGTCGCCGTTTTTTCGCAGCGACAAGAAGTCAGTGGAGTTTCAGCGGTGGCTCGGGAGCCTTGGCGGCTACACCCTCAAGCTCCCTGAAAACGCCTTTGCAGGCGCCGATGCGTTTCGCCAAACGGGGGTCAGAACACGGCTGGTCGTGATTGACCGAGCGGGTCACTGAATCGGTTCCTCATCACTGGGAGGCCGCGCGAGGCCACGACCGCCAGTCACCGGTCACGGCACGACGACCTCCCAGGAACGAACGTTCCACAAACTCCTCGACCGGATCGGGCGGTTGTGATAGCGTCGTCTCAAATTACCCACGTGGAGGTGACGAGCGCGATGACCGACGATGACGAACCGACGAAATGGACCGCCGACCAAGTGCAGACGGTGTTGATGAATCCGTTTTACACGATGGGACCCTCGCCCGAGATCGAAGACATCGATTGGATCATCGCCCAAACCAAGCTCGTGCATGAACTCGGGGCCGAGCAATATTTTTCCACGTTCCTCGCCCTCTTCAAGGAATGCATCGAGGGCGCGTATCAAGCGTAGCAGATTTCACGGCAATTCCTCGCCGCGTTCCAGCGGCGTCGACCGACTTCGCAGCAACGGCCTCGCTAGAGTTTGCCAAGTCGAATGACCAGCGGTCCCTTCCCCTCCGGTCCGATCGGCTCGTCCGAAAACGAGCGAGAGATGCGGTACGCAATGCCAGAGTTGACCTCAAGGCGACAACTTCGGACGGCTCTCTTCTGCCCGTCCAGGTCGGCCATCTCTTCAATGCCGTTGGCCAGCATGCTGGTCACGTTGCTAAGAAATTTCCTCTTGGCAGCGGTGGCTCGACTCACTCGATAGAGAATCTCGGCCGCCTCGGCCAACTGTTCGGCAATGGTCTCCTTATCATCCTTCTCCATACCACGCGTCGTATCACAGATCCGCCATGCATGCCACGCGTTTTCTGTGCGGCGGCGCCGCCGTCGCGACTTGACTGCCAGCGGTCCCGGATCGCGGCCTGCGCCGCCGCATCTGGCCGTGCAGCTCAGGTAAACGAACATGTCCTCTCGCAGCTCGTCGCTCGCATCAACCAGGATCTCGCCGATGACGTAGTTCAAATCGCCGCGAGCCAAGTCGGCCAGCGTTTCGTCATTCGCCAGCGCCGTCTCTACCGCCTGCAGGGCGATTAAGAATTGACTTCCATAGTCAGTTGGCGGAGAGTCAGAATCACGCGTCATGACAGGATACTGTCACAAGTCGCGGCCATGAACAACTTGCCGCAGTTGCTTACCTCCCCCGCCGTGGTACCCTCGGTTGTTCACTTATCATCAAGGAGGTAACAAGATGGACGCAAAAAAACAACCGAGCAAAGACGCTCCCAAGACCTACGTCGAGACGATTCGCGAAGGCGCAATTGCCGCCAACATTCACGTGTCGCAATCCCCGGACGGCAACCAAAGCCACTACTTCGTCATGAGTCGTTGCTGGAAGAACCAGACGACCGGCAAGTTCAAGTACACCGACCGGATGTACCCGCGCAACGCCGACTCCGTCGCCAAGGTGGCGGAGCTTGCCGCCGCCCGATGCGAGCAGCTTGACGGCAGGCTCGACCAGGACGAAACCCCAGCCGAGGCGAAAGCGGCCTAGCCCTCGCTTTCACCTGCGGTGCATCCGGCGCCCTTGCCACGAGCAGGGGCGTCGGCCGCCAACGCGGACGTCACGCGGGGATCTTCCATTGCCCAACTTGACGAGCCCTATCAAAGCAACGCCCCATGATTCGTTATCACATTGCCGTCTCATCGCCTGCGCGAGACATCGACTGCCACGCAGTCGTGACTGCCGGCTCGGACCACGAAGCCATTACGCTAGCAGTGGCCGCCTTGGGCGTGCCGACAGAGATCCTCGACGAGGATTTGCTGATTGACGTGTGCCTTCAGACCGAACCCGGCGATAGCCAGTATCTCGATTCCTACAGCGGTCTTTCGTTCCGAGACGCTTTCAGAGGTTTCCTTGATGTCGTATCGCACTGACCGAATCGCACGAGCCGTGCTTGCCCTGTTGCTCCTTCCTGCGATGACGCTGCTGTACGCCGGGCGACGCCATCGCCGCCAAAGAGCGCTCGAAAGCATGGGCAGTTGTGACCGGGAGACTTGCATTGTGGGGCCAGTCGTCGTCTACATGGCCACCGTCGTCGCCCTGCTGCTCTACCGGCTGGTTGCCCTCGGCTAGTCCTCGAACACCTTGACCGGCTCTTTGCGGTAGCGAATGAGCGTGGGCGGGAGCTTCTCCAGCCCAGCCGCTTTCCGCTTGGCGTTCACCTGGCGCAGAATCTCCAGCTGCTGCTGCCTGACCGGTGCGTACGGCTCAAACGGGAGCTTCCAGAACTGCTCGGCGAACCACTCCGGTCGCCGGCTGCGGGCGTGCGCCACGAGCCGGGCGAGCAGATCCCGGTACACGTGCTGCGACATTTGCACCCGCACCCGGTACTTCTTGTCTCGCTCCGGCGGTCCGTCCGGATTCGCTTTTTCCCAGTTGGCGACGAAGCCTCCCGGGACGTAGTAAATCGAGTACCCGAAAAGCTGGATCGGCTTGCCCCGTCGGCAGTTGCCGATGTTTCGCGCTTCCTGCTGGAACCAATCGACGTACCCCTTCCCGTCCTCGAACTCGCCGCCGGTGGCGAGCATGATCCAGGTCCGCTGATAGCGGACATAGGCCACGTTGTAGAGGCCGCGCTGCTTGCGCGAGAATCGGCGACCGGCCGACATCCGAATCGGGTACTGATGAAAGAATTTTTCATCGACTCGCAGCGGGTCCTTCCCTTCGGGGATCTCCCCCGTGACGTAGAAGTAATAGCCGTTGCGGACCCAGCCCGAGACGACTTGTTGCACGAACCCTTGCTCGCTCGTCGCCACGTATTGAAAATGTTTCATCGTCGTACCTCGCTTCAGAGCACGTACTGCCTGCTCTCAAGTGAGGAGGAATTGATTGTGGCTCAATTCCTCAAAAGCCATCGTCTGCAAAAACCGTCGAGCGACAACCTCCACGGCGTTTTCAACCTCTGCCTTGTCACACAGCGGACAACCTCCGGTTGCTTTTGGCCGCTGTGTTGATTCCCAAAGGAACTTCGTTCAATTTTATTCAAATTCGCTTAGCGCGAATTTGATCGGGGTCCCGCCTGACGCTTGGCGCACCAGTCCCGCGACCCCGTCAGCTCACAAAAAAACGACAACGCTCCGTCACAGAGACGCTCTCGTTTTCAAGCTCTGCTTGTCACTCCGCTGCGAGCGGGAGGGCGGTAGGCCGTCCTCCCGCTCACTGACGCGGAACTTCTGATGACTCGAACCGCATGGTTCACAGTCGGTCGCGACTTTCGTTGCCTACTCCCCGGCTATCACCCCAGGGCTAAGACGGTTCGTGACTGCCCTGCCACGTCTCGCCCGACCGGTAGCCCGGCCGCGCACCCGCTCTGCCGCGGCGGGAGGTTCCCCTCCCAGCGTTGGCAGACTTCTACTTGTCGCTCACTCCCCCTCTTCTCCCTCTAAGGCTCGGGCAACGACCCCGAGACCCCGCTGCCACCACGGCAGCGGCAGGAGAAGAGGTTCCTGCATTAGCTGCACTCGTCGACTCTCAAGTCTCGCGACTAGCCCGCTTGGGCAGGCCAAAACTCCCGCGGGAGTTAGAACGCTAGGTGGAGGCTCCCGCCTCTCCTACTTTCGCACCGAACCGACTGGTTCGGCGATTTCACCGGGCAGAACCAACAAGCTCCCGGTTACCGCTGCGTTCTAGGCTATTCGTCGTAGGAAGTAGAGCTATCGCTCCGCCCCCTACCTGCTTGGCAACGACTCTTGAGGATCTTACCGGAAAGGGATTGCTCCCCTTTCTCCGCTTGAGCTCTTCACGTCCAGGGCTTTTCTCCCCGGTACCCGCACTTGTCATCGTGCGGCTTGCAGCTGTCGCCAGCTGCAAGGCTCCACGGTCCGGCTTGCGTTGAAGGAGGCCGAGGGCCCCGTCATCCCCGCAAGGTGGATTACGCCGCCGTTAGGCGGGCTCACCAACTTCGAGATGCAGCGACTCAGTTGAATGATCTTTCAACCAAGCGTGTCTGCATCGCCCCGACTCCAGCGCGGGGCGCATTTGCATTGGGTCGAATTTCGGGATTACTCTCGCGCCCTACAACGGCGCCAGGACTACTCCGAAAAGCCCCCATCGAGCCGGACAAGCGTCTCTCGACGCATCCGGCTCTACCGACGGGAAACACGCCCTGCCGCTCCCTAACAAAAGGAGTCGGCCGAGGCCCGAGCTGGTTGGGCTCGGCACGCTTAGGCGAATTGATAAGACTCGCTTTACCGCGGTTTTCCCAGCCATCAGAAGTGCTTCACTCTTCCGTGAAGAACTGACAGACGGCGAAGCGATTGGCTCCGCCTGAGCCTACCAGCATGCAACGAGCGTGATCGCTAAGCAAACGTCCCGGCGCGAAGTTTTTTTGCTTAGCCTCCGCGGCCGTGAGACTATCGCACTTGGCTAGCGGAGTGAGCGGGCGGGAGCTACGGTTTCAACCCAAGAAAGCGAGGTTCTCATGGCCCAACAGAAGAAGCGTCCGTTTTGCGAGGCGACCCGGCGGCGAAATATCCAGGGGGCGCTCTGGCAAAACCACGACGGCAACGGCAAGCCGTTTTACGTCTCCTCGGTCACCCGGTCGTACAAAGACGACCGCGACCAGTGGAAAAACGAAGTGCTGCACGTGCCGCTCGATGACATTCCCAAGGTCATTGCGGTGCTGCAAGAACTCGAAACGGCGGCCTACCAGCAGATGCAGGCCGACTACCAGGCGAAACGAGAAGAGGCCGCGTAACGTTACGCAGCCCGAAGGTCTACGCTCTAGCCCGCTTCACTCCCGCTAGACCTTTTGCCGCGAGTCGGCACAAGCCGCCGCCGCTGCGATTCCTACTCCGGCGACGGCAGCAACCGAACGTCGCAAGACCCGCGACAATCAAAAGTCCAGAAGCTAGTTCAGGCACGGCCTCCGTATTCACGGTTACGGACCAATTGTCGAGTCCTGTCCGAGCCGTATAAGCACCCGCAGGCCCCGCCGCCATTAACCTCCCCTGGATCGTCGCCTCGAACGCAAGATGTACCGACAATGAACGGAGCATGAACGCACTGCCAATCGGCGAGATGCGGGAGCGTGCATCTTCCGTTCACCCCTGCTAAAGTAGGGGTTTCTGCCACTTGGCTTTGACTGTCTCGCCCCGCTCTTCCTGCCTCCCGTGTCGCACTTAACTCGTACTCGCACTGCCTTTACGCTCATTGAGCTGTTGGTCGTCATCGCCATCATCGGCGTGCTGGTGGCGTTGCTGCTGCCAGCCGTCCAGGCGGCCAGGGAAGCGGCTCGCCGTTCGCAATGCAGTAACAACCTCCGCCAGTTTGGCGTCGCCCTCGTGAATTTCCATGACGCCGCCAGGTCGCTTCCCGCTTCGCCGACCGCCCAGCCCGGCCCTGCTGGACTCGTCTTCGAGCCGAGCAACCACGTCCTCTTGATGCCGTTTCTGGAGCACCTCAATCTCGAAAGCGCCTACGACTGCTCGAGGTCATGGCGCGACCAAACTCCGGCGATTGCCGCAGCAACCCCCGAGGTGTTCTATTGCCCGTCTTCCCCGAGCGAACGTACTGCCGCGTTTCCGCTGCTTGGACTTGGCGGCATGAACGTCGCAAGCGGCGACACTTACGGATTGACGCACTACGTGTACTCGAAGGGAGCGAGCGATGCGTGGTGCCTTTCTGGCGAGGTCCCCGACTCAAGGCTTGGGCCGTTTGAACTCAACCGCCAGATCGCCTTCCGTCACGTCCGTGACGGCACGAGTCGCACCATCGCCATGGGCGAGGCTGACACCGCTGACTCTCTCTGTCACGGCCCCAATTGCACGGAACCGATTCCCGACTCGCTCGCCGCCCAAGTCTGGATTAGCGGGGAGCCTGGCTACGACGTGCTTGTGCAGCAGCACTTTGTGGTAGCCGGCATGTATGCAACAACCAATCAGCCGATGAACAAGTCGCCCGTGACCGACTCTGCCATCGCCGTCGCATCCCTTGCGGATTGTCGAAGCAGCGATGAAGGCGGCCCGCATTCGACAAGCAACTTTCGCAGCAGTCATCCTGGCGGCTGTCAGTTTCTGCTGCTTGACGCCTCGGCACGGTATCTCGCGGAGACAACCGACTCGGCAGTCTATCGGGCGATGTCGACCATTGCAGGACTTGAACCCTAACGCTCTTCACGCAGCAGGACACGGCGCATGGAATGGCTACAGCAACCCCACGGGCGGTCCGTACGATGCAATGGCGATGCGTTGCGACGGCTTCGAACTCGGCGTCACTGGACCCAACCGGAACTCGCCTCGCTCGCAGGCTTCACCACCCGACTGATTGCCAAGGCTGAAGCTGGCGGCGCCCTCAGCCCGAGCACCTTGGAAGTCCTCGCCGAAACGCTTTCGACCGCCCAGCACCCGGTGTTTCCCGAGGACCTGGCGTTCTGGCCGAAAGCCGCTGCGAGACACATTGTCGAGAGCTTTGCCAAGCATGAACGCCAGTGCGCAGCCCGCTGTCACCAACTACTCGCACCGGACATTCGCGTCACCGCCCCGGGCGATCCCGCCGTCTTTCCCTTTGCAGGCGTCCGCGACACCATCGATGGCTTTGACGACTTCTGGCGGCAGTATTTTGCGGTCATGCAGCGGTTTGACAAACTCCAAATCGTTCGCACGCTTCGGCTCGTGGCAGAAGACAACCTTGTCGTCGCGCTGGCTCATGAAGGGGCGACCTACAAGGGCTGGCAGGACACCGATGCGGGGTGCCCCATAGCGTTCGTATTCGAGTTTCACCGCGGACGACTGGCATCCTTCGAGGACCACTTTGACGCCGCCACGGCTGCGGCCAAAGTGGCTGAACACCGCAGGCGACATGGATAGACGTTCGGCGACGACCGATCACGTTCCGATCCGTCCAACTCGCAACCCCTCTTCAGGAATTGGTCAATGACGTGGCAGCAACGACCCGCAGGCCGCTCGGTTCAGTGCAATGGGGAAGCTTTGCGGCGACATCGAGCTCGCCGCGGCTGGACTCAGCCTGAGCTTGCATCACTCGCAGGCTTTACGACGCGGCTTGTCGCCAAAGCGGAAGCGAGCGGTACCGTGAGTCCCGACACGCTGGAAGTGCTGGCCGACGCTCTGTCAACGGCTCAGCACCCGGTCTTCCCCGAGGACTTGGCTTATTGCCCCAAGGCCGTCGTCAGGCACATCATCGAGAGCTTCGCCCAGTACGAACGGCAGTGCGTTGCCCACTGCCAACAGTTTCTGGCCGACAATCTTCGCGTTGTCGCTCCTGGCGACCCGGAACTGTTTCCGTTTGCAGGGATTCACGACACCATCGACGGATTCGACGAGTTCTGGGGCAAATACTTTGCCGTGATGGAGCGTCACGACAAGCTGCACATCGCCAAGACCATGCGGCTTGTCGCCGAGGACAATCTCGTGGTGGCACTCGTGGAAGAGCACGCTTCCCACAAGTCAACGCAGGAAGCTGCTTGGCGATGCCCGAAAACGCCGCTCACATTTGTGTTCACTTTCCAACGCGGCAAGGTCGTTTCGTTTGAAGACCATTTTGACGCCGTGGCGGCGGCCGCGACGGTTGCGGCGATTCGCAGTCATCACGATTCCGCCAACGGGCCTGAAGCCTAGCCTGCGTCGCTCCGCTCGCTCGATGGCTCGTCCGCGCGAACAGCCGCGTCACGCAGTGCGGAGCGGACCGATTCGCCCATCTCGCTGCGGCGACGCTGCGGGTCGAACTCGATGCCCGGAACAATGCCACCGAGACAATTCGTAGGTCCTGGGTCTGACGCCCGATCCAGATTCGCATGACTCTGCAAGCAGCGAGGGGCCTTCGGAATCCGCCAACAAAGGATGCGGCGGGGCGACCCAGAGACAGCGTCTGACGCGGCGCGAGGAATTCAGGATTTCTTCACGGCTCAGCGTCCTCCCTCGTCATCCTCGTCGACCCCGGGGGCCTGTCGGCCGTCGCGGGGCGAGGGCCGACGATGATGCCGACGAAGGACGCTTTCCCATCACGAAGCGAGGGCGGGTTGCCGCGAGGACTTCACGGTCCGTTGCCAGAGCTGCATCATCGCGAAGCGACGAAACTGCTCGGCGGCACGTTTGTCTCCCGCGGCAAGTCGCTGGCGGTACTGCTGCCGATAGAGCGGCTTCGCTGCCGCCAACGCTTGATCGGCGAACGCTTCCCGTTCCGCCTCGCCGCCTAGTGATTCCAGAAACTGAAGGAACGCATCGTCTCGTGCTGCGGTGCGTTCCGCTTTCTTGCTCGCCTGTTCGACCGCCGCCCGCTGGGTCGCCTGCTGCTTTGCGGCAGCCAGCTGCTTTTGGCGAGTCCGGTCGCTGCTCGACACGAATCCGACCGGCCGCGGAAACGGATCGTCCGATCTCAGCATGGCGGCCAGGAAACCGGCCCGCGACTTTTTCAGCATGCCCCGCTGTTCGCGAAACGCCGAGTCCTCGATGTCCTCGACGATACGCCCCGGGGCATGCTTGGCGACCGCCGCCTCGGCGTCCTGGCGTCTTACGCCAAGCTCGACAAGCGTTTTGACCATTCCCTTGGCAGGCTTGTCCTGCTGCTTGGGTTTCGTGCGCTGGCGATGAAACACGACGCGGCACGTGCCGTAGCGTCTGTCGAACTGGTGCCGCAGTCCAAAGACCCCGCTCGCTTCCAGCTCGGCAATCGCGGGAGCGACCCGGCGCTGGAGTTCCGGAATCGCCGTGCCTTGTTTGTAGCCGAGTTTTTCGACGCACAGCTCGACCAAGTCGATCTCGTGTTTGGTGCGCGCCGACTTCTCCCAGAACTGCTTGCCCAAATACCGAAACAACTTGCGAGCGATCGGATTGGTGAGCGACCGGTAAAACTCGATGTCGAGCTTTCTCACGTAGCCCGCCTGAAAACTCTCGTACATCACGTCGGACCAGCGAATCCAACTCTGCGGATGCGCCTCGCCTGCCGCCACGGCCCGTCGTTTTGCACGGTCGTACTTCGCCCGCTCGTAGAGATACGCATCCTCGATGATGCCGAACTTGCGGTCGACCCAGAGCTTGCTGGCGTTGTCGTAAAAGTAGTTGGTCGCGTCAATGCGCACCCCGCACAGCCGGTTCAGCGCGTCGTCAATCGCGCGGTAGCTGCGGCCATTGTCGCCCCACCCCAGGATTCTGATCAGTTGGCGGCTCGTGAAGTACGCTTGCGGGGCGCCGACGCCGCCACTTGCCGGCTTGTCCATGAGGCCCTGGGCTTGCGACACCTTCATCAGGGCGACGAACACGTCATCGTCCTTGGGCACCGGTCGACCGTAGGCGGCCGAGAATGTCACGGTCCATGTGCGCCTGACCGGCTCGCCCGTTTCCGGGTCGCGGGCATCTTGCGAAAACCCCAGACTCCGCGTCGTACGGTCGACGTTCTTGTTGGCCGACGAAATCGAATGCTCCAGCAGGTTCATCTCGTCCCGACCGGAGCGCAGGTATGCAAGAAACGCTCGTTCCTCCTCAGTGCTTGGCTTCCTTCCCATCATCCTCCTTGTCAAACGACTGCTGCTGCATCCTGCCTGCACGCAGTAGTAGATCGTCCTTCTTAAGTCTCTTAAGTACGGCCCTCAAATGCCGAGTCATCTCGGGGCATTGGGACCTGCAACCGTGGGTCTGTTCACGGTAGAGCGTGGGGCTGTGCACGGTACGTCATGGGCCTGTGCACGGTACGACCGTGGGTCTGTTCACGGTAGAACCAAGGGCCTGTTCACGGTACCTCGCGAGTCAGTCCCCTCGCTCGCGTGACGCCTCGTGAAGCAGAACGTGCGGGAAACCCGGCAAACTCATCGGGCGGACCGGTCGAGTCAGAAAGGTTGTTGACGAGATCAATCAGGGAGGGCTACAGTCAGAGGCGTCACACTGTTAACGAGCCCGTCGCTGACCAATCTCTCGCCTTCTGCCAAAATCAGCCGAGATGGCCGCGACAAAAAGAACCGAGCCTGCCAGCTCGGTTTTTTTGTGCCTGCGCGTCGCCCGCCGTGTGAACTGCCAGGCTCCTGCGGCGGGCCTTGCTTCAAGGCGATTAAAGCAGCCCTTGCCCTCCAGTGGCAAGATAGTATTTCAACGCCACGCTCCGGCGACCTCGCTTCCGAGCAGTGGACTCACCGATTCGGGTCCACAGGCGAACCGCAGTTCGACTGCGTGACTGCTGCGGAAGCATCCCGGGCGAATTCGCAGGCCAGCCGGTGTTTCACAACCCGAAATCCGCGAGTTGCAGCGAAGCCGAGATTTGCCCTCAGCGAGCCGATCTTTTCAGACACCCTCATCCCTAGGTCAAGGCAAGATCTCATCGTGAGCGACCAGGGAGACGCCTTCTCGACGGAGCGGCTCCGAGCGCAACCGCTCACTTGGCGTCTTGCAGCTTTTTTCGTGCAGCGTACCTGCGGGCCAGCTCGCCGGGCAGACGGCTGTTCGTCTGGCTGGTGTACCGGTACGCCAGCCAGTGAAAAAACCTGCTTGCGTGATGGCGGGAATTCAGGTTAGCGTGCCAGCAAGATGATAATCGGACTGGGAAACACAAAGGGGGGCGTGTCGAAATCGATGCTCGCGGCGAACTTCGTCGTGGAACTCAACGACACGAATTATCCGACGGCGCTCATTGATGCCGAGCCGGATTTTCCGACAGCGAAACGATTGTTGCGTTTCGACCCGCAGCTGGTCGCCGTCGCGGCTCACAAACTCGAAGAGATCCAGGACTCGACGCGAGAACTCAAGGCAAAAGGGTATAACATCGTGATCGATACACCCGGAAACGACTCGGAACAGCTCACTGCAGTGTGCCTGCTATCGGACGTGCTCATCATTCCCATGCAAACGGCCGAGCAGGATCTCATCCAAACCAAAACGGTCCTTACTTTGGTGCGGACGCTGCAGCTGCGGACCGGAGGGGCGCCGCTGGCTTACTTGGTGTTCACGCAGACGAGTGCAGGGGACTTGGCTGCGACGCAGTTGAGGAAAGACCTCGCTCCGCTCGACATCCCCATCGCCGATACGCAGATTCGCAGTCTCAAGAAGTATCAACGGAACATCTCGGTCATGCGGGATGCCAAGCTCAATACGGCGGGGGAGGCGGACGATATCCGTGCGCTGCTCGACGAGCTGGTGATGCCGCACCTGAAATCGGCAAAAGGAGTTGCCAATGGGTAAAGCAGCAATCGACTTCTCCGCGGGCGTGGCGGATATTGACAACGCCCTAGAGCGGATGAAGCGGAATGAGGAAAAAGCCGCGAAGAATGGAATGCAACAAGCGTCGAAGGAGGAGGGGACGCAACCCAACAAGGGCACTACCTCCAAACCCAAGAAGATGGAGCCGAAGAAAAGGGAAGCGAAGGCTCAGACGCCCGACCCGATGGTCAACAAGACGTTCAAGGTGAAACACTCGAGGGCGGAGCAGTTTCGTCGGCTCGTGTACGAACGGAAGCTCGCTGGCGTTGAGATGGCCACGCAGCAGGAACTGCTGGATGAGGCTCTAATCTATGTGCTCGACCGCTACGCTGTGCGGAGTGGCTCCGTGCAAGACTAACGGGCCAAGCGCGTTCTACGTTGCTGATGATCGATCGCATTGCAGAATCGAAGTGATCCGCCGAGGAGCATTGCCGCGATCTGTCAATTCATCGCCCATTTGTCAGGTTGCTGCTGCAATGGCAGGCGACCAGTCGTCACCAACGACCCAACGGCAAGGACGATCGCGGCTGATTTGATCAATTGACGATTGACATCGTCGATTTCCCACTCGTCGAACATTCTCGAAATTGCGTTCCGATTCATTTCGGCTCCGGGGAGCGATGGGGCCAGGATTTCGCACTGGCGCTGAAACCACGGCTCGTGCTGGGGCCCACGAAAATGGCCAAGTAAGCTCTCGGGGCGGTGAATGAGTTCGTCGGCCGCAGCCAACAGGCATCGGCAGAGGATCTCTGCTAATGCCGCTGGCTGTTGGACACTCGCGTAGCAACTAGCCGTTGCGAGCACGCGAGAAAACAACCACGTGGATTCGCGCATATCCTCTCTGGAAAGGCGGGGAAGGTGAAGTACGACCTCGATGGCGGTCGGCTCTAGATGGTCGACGTCGAAAGAGTCAAGCGGCGAGATCTCCATACCGCAACATTGCCATAGAACCGAGTCATAATGCAAGACTTCCTACGCTCGGCAAACTGCAGGCGGTGCCCCCGTCGAGATAACACCGCTGCGAATTTACCGGCGGGCTAATCTACAGGTGTTGGTACAATTTCGGTCATTTCTCAGTTCGCCCCACTGATAGCGGTGGTTTGACGGAAGTGAGTCCGTCATTCGTCCTCGCATTACACTGACTCAATCACTCCTACGTCATTCACTAGACATCGAAGGCGTTTGACAGTGCGTCAACCGCTTCGAACCAGTAGCAGCAAGAATTTCACCCGTCGACATTGGCCAATGCGATCCGGCGGACAACTATTCCTAATCTAGGGAAATCAATTCAGCCTTTAAAACCTGGGTGTCCAAGATCGCGATGGTAGGTTGGCCGTAGGTCCAGCCGCCAGTCTCGCCAGGATTGAGAACCAGTCTGCCGTGACGGTCATATTCGACGG
>PABB01000001.1 GCA_002702655.1 Planctomycetaceae bacterium | reverse complement strand
CAGGGGCATGGGTTGTTGAGTCCACACCGCCTGTAAGGCGACCATGCCAGCCGCATCAAGGCCAATTCAATGATCGAAAAGGGTTAACGGCGTAGGGTGGCACTGGCAAACGGGGGCAATCCTGGGAGTTTGGGTGCCACGGGCGTGTCGCCCGTGAGAAGTGCAGGGCGGCGCTGCCTCTGATTCAGCACTGGCGACACGCCAGCGGCACTCCATGAATTCTGGAAGCTGCACCGGCGTGAAACTCTGACACAGAATCGGGCGAAGCAGCTGTTGCTGGGCTGCTCCTGTCGATTCAGCTACCGCGAAGCGGTGACATGTTTCGTGTCGAACTGCAATCTGCAATCCGATCTGGACGAACCAGGTCCCCTTGCATGGGCGTTGACGAGCGGCAAGCCAAGTTGCCGGGAGGGCGAGGCTCCGTCCGAGCCTGCGGGGGCTACACGCGAGTGGCACGCCGTGATTATTGAAAGCGTCTCCGGCGCGAAACGCCGACGTTGAATCTGAATTACCAACGTTCACTGCAATAACGCAACATGCCCACGCCTGCGGACAGGCGTGGGCATGGCACACAGTTTCAAACGCGACATCGCGGTTCAATTCGCACCGGTTCGCTCACCCCCCAAACCGGTTCTCCACCACCACCTCGCTCTTATCCAATTGCCCGCCGCGGGGGCGGGCCGGCTGGGCTGCTTTGCCGATGACCAGCAGCATGCCAATCGCGTGGTCCTCCGGCAGGTTGATCAGTTGAGCGATTTGCTCGGCGTCGAAGCCGATCATGGGACACGAGTCATAGCCCATCGCCTTGGCCGCCAGCATGAGCGTTTGCGCGGCGATCCCGCAGTTGCGCATCACCTCGTCGCGTTGCACCCGCTCGCCGGAATTCTCGTTGAACTGGCCGATCATCGGCACGAGCTGCTGCTGCACCTCCGCGGGGGCGTTGCGCCAGTAGCGTTCGGGCGCCTTCTGCCACGACTTCACGTCGCCGCACAGCACCAGCTGGGCCGTCTCGACCTGCTCCTGTCCCCACGCGGCGGCCCGCAGCTTTTTCTTTTGCTCGGGGTCGCTGACGACCACAAACCGCCAGTTTTGAATGTTGAACGACGTGGGCGACAGCAACGCGAGGTCGAGTAGCCGCTGGCGATCCTCCGCGGGCATGTCACACTCGGCATTGTAGTGATTGACGCTGCGACGCGCGGTGATGGCGGCGAGGGTGTCCCTGGCAGGAGTTCCTGAAGAAAGCAACTGGAGAACGGCGAATTCTGAACGTGCCACTGCTGGCTCGTCCAGCAGTGCGAAGCGGGTACAAGGCGCCCACTGCTGGGCGAGCCAGCAGTGGCACGCGGCCGGCGGATCCTGGCGGATTTTTCGAGCAATCCGCCAGATTCCGCGGCGGACGCCTCGCAGCGTTGCGGCTCTGCAGAGTAGCGTAGATCGTTCCTGCTGACGCCGTCCCATCGCCGCCCCGCTCCCGAAAACTCCGGTATGTTCCGCTCTTCTCTGGCATTCGCCCTGCTGCTCTCGCTGCCGGCCGCGTCGTTCGCCGAACCGTCGTTCACGGCCACGAACCTCTTCGGCTGGACGCAGACGCAGCTCGCGGGACTGCCGTATTTTGAAAACTACGTGCCGTTTACTCCGGCCGGCGCCACGGCGAGTTTCGCGCCCGCAGCACGCAGCAACGATGTGTTTGTCGGCTCGTACGACGGGTACTACGGCCCGTACGCCGCCCGCATCGACGAGGGGGGGCAGACGAACCTGCCGCCGCTGGGCATTTACTACTGGTCCTACACGTACTGGGACGGCGACGACCTGCACTTTTCCAACGGCCGGGTCGGCTTCAGTCACCTACTGGACGTCAACACGTCGGGCACGGCCGTGGGCGACAGCACGCTGGCCGGCAATGGCAGCAGCACGTCGGGCTACCAGGCCCATGCCGTGATTTCGCCCGGTGCGACGGATCAATGGATCGACCTGACGCCGGGGGGCAGCCGCTCTCAGGCGGTCGGCATCAACAACGCCGGGGAGATCGTCGGCTGGCAACAGGATGGCGGCCCGACCCAGGGCGTGCGCTGGCGCCCCGACGGCACGACCACGGTGCTGGACAACTTTGGCAGCAGCGTCACCCCCGCGGCGATCAACAAGTTCGGCCGCGTCGTGGGCGACGCCGTGAACGTGGCGCAGTCGTACTTCAATCCCCGCGCGTTCGTGAGCGAGTCGGGCGCTGCCACCGCATTGCTGCCGCTGCCCAGCCAGGGCGGAGTCGAGTACTCCAGCGCGACGGCCGTGAACAACAGCGGCTGGGTCGCCGGGTCGTCATGGAAAGCTGCGTCGCCAACTGAGCGGCTCGCCTCGTCGTGGACCCGCGAGACCACCGGCCAGTGGACCGCGTACGATGTGAACGAGTTGGCCGATGGCGGCGACTTCATCTTTCAGCGCACGCTGGCCGTGAACGACGAAGGCCATCTGCTCGTGCAGGCCAAAGAGGACGCCGACTTCGGCCAGACGGCGCTGTTCTGGCTGGCGCCCGACGAGTTGCTCGCCCCGCCGCCGCGCCCCGTGGGCGACTACAACGACGACGCCCAGGTGACCGGCGCCGACTTTCTCACGTGGCAACGCAGCGCGGGCGCCCCGGGGCCGTACCCCGTGCATGGCAACAACGCCGACGGCAACGCCAGCGGGAGCATCGACGGCGGCGATCTGGTAGTTTGGCAGAGCCACTTCGGCGCCAGCGCCGCGAGCGCGGCGGCCGCAGCCGTGCCGGAACCAGCAGCCGCCGCACTGGCGGCGCTGGCCACTCTCGCCGCGGGCTGGCAACGCCGACAGAACGCAAGTCCTGGCTGAGTCGGCGAAGTAGCAACAGCGAGCACTGCCGCAGCGGCCGTCCAGGGCGTCACCGGCGCTAGCCAAAGCCATCGCGTTGGCGGCGTCGATTTCTTGCGAGCTCCTGCGCGGGCGTTCCACGCCGTAACAGATCCGGGCCATGGCGAATCTGCGGAGGTCGCTCTGACGAATGGCACTTAGTTGTTGCTCATTTGTAGATACTCGGCAACGGCTTGGTATGCTGGGAGACTGGTAGGGTCGATGTATGCGTTCTTCGCTTCAGGATGTGACGCGAAGCGAACAATCACCATCTTGGCTGTGGGATCGATGTAAATGGTTTGGCCGTGCACGCCGCGGGCAGCGAAAGCGCCATGAGCATTGTGAAATACCCACCACATCCCTCGATAGCTGCCGCCCGGCATCGTCTCATAGCCGGCTTTCTCGAAGGCTGCCTTGTCGCCACCGTCACGGATGCTCCTTACTACCTCGGCCGGAAACAATCGACTGCCGTTAATGGCGCCCTCATTGAGCATCAAAAGCCCCACGCGACCAAGGTCGCGTAACCCTGCACTCAATCCGCCGCCGGCAAACGCCGTCCCGCGCGAGTCAACGGTCATATAGCCGTCCTGTTCGGCTCCCATACGACTCCAAATTTGTTCCGACAGCAGGTCGGGGACAGACTTGCCGGTCGTTCTCGCGATAACCCAGCCAAGGACATCGGTGTTGATTGTCTTGTAAGCAAATGCCGTCCCGTGCTGTCCCTTTTGCTTCACCGTTTGCAAGAACTCGTAATAGCCGACTGGTCCTTGGTAGTCGTCCGGTTTGGGCAATGGGTTCGCTGCCTCACTGTAGACCCAAATGCCAGCGTTCGGGTCGGAATAGTCCTCGCTGAAGTCCAGGGCGGTCGTCATGTCCATCACCTGTCGAACGGTCGCGTTTCCGAACGCACTGTTCTTGAGTTCAGGGATGACGCTTCCAACAAGTCCAGTTTCGTCGAGTGTTCCTTGCGCCACGAGAATCTCGGCAAGAAGACCAGTCATTGACTTGGTCATCGACATGGCAGCGTGCTTGCCAGTTTCATCCAGGCAGCCAAAGTAACGTTCGTAAACGATGACTCCATCGTGCAGAATCAGGATCCCGTCCGTGTAATTCTTGGCCAGCGAGTCCTTCCAAGACATCGTTGCGTCGCTGCCCAGCGGCTTGAACGACACGCCATCGATTCCCTGGTCCATCGCTCGCTTCAGCGGCGCCGGCGCGCCAAGCCCGCGGCTGACTTGCGTGGTCGGCATCAATTCTCGTACGTGGCAAACCGTCCAGCGCAACTTCGGAAAGCTGAAAAAGTTCGATTGGGGATGTCCGATACGTCTGTCGGGAGGGGGTGGAAAGCCTTTCATCCAGCCCAGCACAACCGGATCCGATTCTGCTGCGCTGGGCGTTGTCGTCGACTGGGCGGACAATGGCGTCGGATCCACTACCGCTCCCATTGCCAAGAATGTGCTCGCAACCACGAAGCTATAGACATGATGACCCATTGGACTCCAACTCTTTCTTAATGACTGCCGAACCACCACTCAATCGACTGGACTCGGGTCGCTCAAGTGAACCGACGGTTTCTGTTCGATCGCAGGCAACGTTGCAAGAGATGCAAGTAGCCAAGAGGACGCCACGAGCATTGCGGCGTTCATGATCGTGGTATGGCTTGAGCGCAAAAAACATCAAGTGGATTGCGGCTCGGAACGTCGGTGCTTGCGGCGCTGTCGCCCGCAATCCGTGCCATCGACCGGCTAGTCGAGTTCCTGAATTCCTCCGCCGCTGACGGTCAGGACTTGGCCGCTAATCCAGCGGGAAGCTGGCGACACCAAGAACAACGCGGCCGCTGCGATATCCAGGCCCTCCCCCAAGCGTTTAAGCGGGGTGTGCCTGAGCATCGTCTTTTCGACTTCGGGAGTGAGCACCTTCGCCAGTGCGTCGGTGCGGATCGCCCCCGGGGCAATCGCGTTCACCCGGATGTTGTCCGCTCCCACGTCAAAAGCCATGTTGCGGGTGAGATGGTCGACGGCGGCTTTCGACGCGCCGTAAGAACACATTCGCTTGTTCTTGTTCTGGCCGGCCATCGAACTGATGTTGACGATCGCTCCGCCACCGGCCTGTTTCATGTGTGGGGCCGCCAACTGGCAAAGGCGGAAAATCGAATACACGTTCAAGCGAAACGCCCATTCGAAATCGC
This sequence comes from Planctomycetaceae bacterium, assembly GCA_002702655.1. Classification (GTDB taxonomy): domain Bacteria; phylum Planctomycetota; class Planctomycetia; order Pirellulales; family Lacipirellulaceae. The sequence continues at coordinate 21,766 of PABB01000001.1, read as the reverse complement.
CCAACGGCATGTCGAACGGCTTGGGGCCTCCGCCTCCGGCATTGTTGACCAGAAAGTCCAAGCCGCCGAGCGTCTCCACGGTGCGTTCCACGACTTCGACGCGCTCATCCTCGTTGGTCACATCCAGCTTGGCGCCGAGGGACTGCACACCGAATCCGCGGCACTGCTCAGCTACCTGTTCCGCGTCTTCGGGACGCAAATCAGTGCAGGCGACATTGGCTCCAGCCTCCGCAAACAGCAGAGAGATCGCTCTGCCGATTCCTGCACCAGCACCAGTTACCAAGGCGGTCTTGCCTCGAATAGAAAACAGGTCCTCTGATTTCATCGACTGAATCCTCTGGGGTATGGTCAGGCGACTTCGGGAACGGCCGGCCGCGGCGATGTAAGCGAAAACGCACTTATCGTATCGCTGCTGGGCGATTCCAACAATCATCCCGGAAACACATCGACTCCCCGTCGCTGGCCCCGGAGCCGGACCAGCAGCGTCCCTGCAAGGTTGTAGCTCCCATAATTCCGGAGGCCGTACAACGCCAGGATGTGCTGCTCGATCTGCTGCAAGCCGATGCCGCGAGTCCACGGTCATCGAACAAGTCTGGACTTGCACGCGCGCTTCATGGACCCAGCACACTTGCGCAGGGCTTCGGTGACGTCGTCCAAGAATTGGTCGCCGACCTCGTCAGGAGCCCGACCGCGCACATTGTGGCGAGCCATCGCCCGGGGGCGCTTAACGGCCTCTATGCAGACCGCCAAAGCCCGGGCGCCCCCGTCCCATTCCGCACAGTGTGCCCCAGGTGGCGTCCCGTCCACCACCACCCAGTTTCGCCGGTCAGCAAGAAGGCAGCCAAAGTCCGCACGCCGCTGGTTGGACAGCCAGCCAGCAGAATCTCCTGCAGGGACAGCGGCTCGTGATCATCGTCCGCTAGATTAGCGCGCAAGTAGGCGACTGACGACATCGAACCTGCAGAGGTCCGTGCCGTTGCCCGAGCCACTCGTTGCGAGGTATGCCACTTGGCGAGTATGCGAAGATCCAACTGGGCAGCGGATCATCTTGACCAACGAGCGTGGCATGGCCGTTTGGAGATTCGCGCAGCCACAGCAATCCGAGCATGTGTGGGCCATTTGGGACGAGCCAAGGGCCGGACCGCGGACAGGCACACAAGATTCAGGGGGTGGTTCCACTTCGTTCGCCGCGTCCGGACGCAAATCAACCAGCAGAGTGGACGCCGACGAACCGGACGTTGACTTTGACAAGTACCCACGCCACAAGTTGATGCTGGCCTTTCAAGAAAGCCCCGATGCTCGACTGGTTTGTATTCACCCTGTCGAAAAAATTTCGATGAGCCGCACCGATTCTCACGACGGCGTGGTGCTGATTCGCCGCCTCGAGACAGGCGAAGACATGGCGGAACTGTTGCACGAGGGAGCGAAACAAAAAATCCCGCTGGTCGCCTTGGCCTTCCCCCGATTCATGTACCAGTCGCTATGAGAGAATCGGGATGGTGGAATGATACTCCGCTGGCCCCGGAGCGGAGGCGGGCCAGCGCGCGGCGAACTCGGCCGGGGGGACGTACCCCAGCGAACTGTGCGGCCGATAGTGGTTGTAGTCCAGACGACAGCGATCAACGCACCAGCGGGCGTCCTCCAGCCCCAAGAACAGCTCGCGGTCGAGCAGCTCCTGCCGGAACCGGCTGTTGAAGCTCGCTGGATTTAAGCCATCAGCGGTTGGTCGTGTAGCCGGCTCAAAGAGCGGTGATCTTGTTCTCGTTCGGGAAAGATTCGCCTGACATTGAGATGTTCGCAACACAGCCGACGGCGAACCCGCGGTTGCTCGCCTAGTCGACGGCCGACGTGGCCTGTCGCTCTTTGTGCCGCGCTTTGAACTCAGCTAGGTTGTCTTGGCGGATCGCTTCGCATCTCACGTTAATCTGACCTCGCCCGGGAATCGGCAGTTCGGACGCCCTCCCGTTGTGGAGGAATGCCAGCATTCGTACCGCATCGAACCCGTACTTGTAGGGATCCTGCGAGATCGTCGCGAAGATTTCACCCGCCTCGATCCCGGCCAGCGTGTCCGCTGATTCGTCAAACACAATAAGCCTTACGTCGTCCAGTCGGCCCGATTCTGCCAGAATCTGCCGCAACAATGGGCCGTGGTACCCGTTCATGCCCACGATACAGGAGATCTGGACGTTCTCCTGGAAGGCGGCTTCGATGTTCTCCCGGACCTGGGCCTGGTCGCCTTCGTCAACGAGGTAATCGACGGTGTTCCATTTGGCGTCGACGTCGCTCTCCTCATAGCCGGCCTTGCGTTCGACCATATTGTTCTTGGTGAGATTCGACAGCATCACCAACACATTGCCGCCATCCGGCAGGGCTTCGGTCACGAGTTCATAGCACATCTGCCCCGCGAGATAGTTGCTGGAGCCGATATAGTAGCGCCGTTGCGAGAGCGGGGCGTCGGAGTCGAATGTCACCACGTCCATTGTTTCAGCCAGCTGATTAATCAGAAACGTCTGGCCTTCGGCATCGAGCGGACTGATAGCGCAACCGTCTTTTGATTCGCCTTGCAAACGCATCAGGATCTGCATTTGCTGTTTCAAGCCTTCGTTTTGGTCAGGTAGCACGACTTCCAGGTCGGTATTGAATTGCTTGGCTGCGGCGCGGGCGCCCTCGGCGGTCATTTTCCAGTAGTCGCCGGAACCGCCTGTGACGAAGATCGCGCTGGTACGCCGCAGCGTTCCTTCCGGCTCCAGATTCATCGACGACGAGCGATACCATCCGACGGCCACCGCCACGACGGCCACCAAAGCCCAGATCCCAATGCGTTTCGCAGTCATGGCCATTCTCTCCGACCGAATCTCAGTCACACCTCTGAGGGAAAAGCGATTATCGACTCGTCAGCGGAGCCGGTTGTCAACGAACTCCATCGCCGGCTTGATCACGCCAGCGAGCGTTTTGCGTCGCAGGTGCGACGCCCTCGCGATCGGCAATTTCGATTGCTCCCAGGTCGGGCCGGCCTTCAATGGGGTGCCCGAAAAAATCAACTTTTGCCTCGAGTCCACGGCGGAGTCCGACGTCGTCTCCGGTTAGGGGTTTAATGGCGATCCCCCGATCGCGGATCAGTTCTCGATTGCGAGGCCAGTAGTCGCCCGCGATGGCCCCGCCGGCGTTGGCAAACTCCGGGTCCCCGAACGCCGCCCCGACGTCTTCGACCGGCAGCCAGGGGGGCAAACCCGGTTGCCGCAGATAAAGGTTGTTGCGAACGACCGCTCGAGGGATGGGCGCCGCCTTGCGTCGGAGCCGCTCTTCTTTCACCGTCAAGGCGAACGCGTCGCCCTTGATGCAAAACACGTTGTTGGCGACCAACAAGCCCGCAGTCGTGGGGCTGAACGAATAGTAGGACGGAGCGCTTTCGTCGGCGAAGATCGTGTTGTTGTAGATGTAGCAATTGAACGGCCCGGTGCGAGGCCGTTTGCTGCCGACGAATCCACTGGTCCAGAGGACTTTGCCGTACTGGTGAGCATCGGCGCCGGCCTCGCGGCGCCCGTCGTTGACGCTGATGTTGTACCGGTAAGCGCAGTTGCGGCAGTTGCCCAGAATCTCAACGAATCCCCCTGCGTTGTCACGACTGAGATTCCGCTGCACGATGACGTCAGAACAGTTGAAATCGATGTGCACGCCGCAGGAATCCGCCGGGCCGCGGGCGCCGATGAATTGGTTCTGTTCGACGAGGACGTCGCTGCATGTCCAGGGCCAGTATCCGCTTCCCCGTCCGTGCATCCGCGGGTCGAGGTCGGAACCGGAGTTGATCACCACGTTGCCGCGGAGCACGACCCGCTGGCATCGCCCCGACTGCAGCCCCGGACCGCCGATGTCCTTTAGCTGGTTGTCCAAGATGCGGACGTCGACCAGACGTTGCAGATCGATTCCCTTGAAGCCTGTCCGCTCAATGCGGCAGTTGCTGATGACAATGTGCGAACTGGCGAATCCTGTGCCGCCCCGCACGGCAATGCCGAATCCCAGGTGAGTCGTGGGGTTCTTGCCCTCGTGTTGGCTCGCTTGGCTCGGGTACACGTCATGGATGAACACGTCCTGAACGGTCACAGCCTGCCTGGCGTCTTCAACGAGCACGCCGAATCGTTCGCGGCCGTTGGTCCCGTCGCGGACAGTGCCGCCATCAGCGGTGATTTCCAGACCGCGCACGATGACGAAGGCGGAGTCGAGTATCGCCACGCCGGCCCGGTAGCCCTGGGCGTTGATCAAGGGCCGATCGCCCTCGCCGTAGGGTTCGACGATCACCGGGTCACCCTCGGCGCCTTCCGCGCGGATGACGAGTTTGCCCGCGAAAGCGGCGCCGCTTTTCAGCAGCACACGGTCGCCTGCCGCGTACCTCTGCATACTCGCTCGCTGGAGCGTTTTCCACGGCGCCCCGTCATCCGTTCCGGTCGCGTCGTCGTCGCCGCCGGCGGAGTCAACATGGTAGGTCGCCGCGTGACCGCCAGGAACACCGAGGACGATCGCAGCAATCGCCGCCGCGCCGGCCAGCAAGCGGGCGAACCTGAGCGCGCGCAAAAGCACGCGAATCGAGCCGGTGCTGATTCGCGGCGAAGTCACTCGGTCGTTGTTTCGTTGATTGCAGATGAGAGAGACCGGACGATTTTGAATCCCCATTTGAACGAATCGTTGTAGGAATACCCATTGGGCCCGACCGCCACGTAGATGGTTTGACCGCGACGCAGCGGCCCCAGATCGGCTTGAAATTTCAGCAGTCCGGACTGATAGCAATACTTGTGCTCGTCGAACGGTCGGTCGTCGACATGGATCACCAAGTCGAGGTACTTGTCAGGGAACCGGCCCTTTTCCTCCCACCGGCAGAGCCATCCCGATCTGACGAAATATTCGCCGTCGGCGGGCACAGTGAAGGCCGCAATGGCGTAGCGATCGATGCCGTCGTCGACTTGAAAACGCCCCAGGCCAGGGTGCCCGGAATCGCGACGCAACGCGACGTAGCCCGATGGCGAGTCGGCGGGCTCGTCGGCCGCGGCCAAGTTGGCGTCGTACTGATCGCGAACGTTCGGGCCCTCTTGCCACTGCAATTCGACATAACCGCCTGGCTCGCCGATGGGAGAGTTCTGATTGACGAGGTATCGCCACGCGCCTGGTCGTTCCTCAGGGAACTTCCCCCCGGCGATGAAATCGACTTGATAGCCGGCAATCACCTCCATGTCGCGTTGCTCGGCGACCACAGGCAGGTGCTGCCGCGCGAATTCGACCAGTTTTCCAGCTTCAAGCGGCGCCCGGTTCTTGGCAGCGCCCAACCGGACGCCGTCGCCGGCGAACAGGCGACGGTTGGCTTCGTCGCCGTCGCGGCCTGGCTGCCGACCGTCCAATTCCACTTCGCCTTCGGCCACGGCCACTTCGACCATGTTGGACGCATCCACGTCCACCACAAATCGCGTCCCGTGATCGATGACGCGCGCTTGGGGGGTGTCGATGGCAAACCCAATGGCCCACGGAGGGACGTCCGCGGCCAGCAAACCTCGCCGCAGCGTCGCCGAGGAGATCGAAGTGATGCTTAATTCGCAGGGACCTTCAATGACCGCCACGACCCCCTCGTGAAACTCGATCGAAGCCCGTCCCGACTCGAACGCCAGCGTACTGCCGCTCCGCAGATGATCGCCCACGCGGACGCCCGCTTCAATCAATTCGTGCGAATCGATGTCGATAATCACCGCAGCCCCGGCAATCGCATCTACGCTTCGTTCCGCGTTCTGGCCGGCGGATGGCGCGGGATTGTCGGCGGCGAGTTGACGGTCGCCCGAGTCGCGCTCGCCCGACCTTGCCAGCAACAGCGCCAGCGACGCCGCGAGCGCGAGCAGACCGCCGCCAATCCACGTCCGTAACTGACGTTTCGACTGCCCGCGGAATGCGGCTCCCGTGGCAACCTCGCCTTCGACCCGCCGCGACCGCAGGACGAATTCAATCTGGCTCGCCATTTCCACATACTGCAGATACGCGGCAGCGATTCGGGGATCCTCGGTGGCGAGCTCTTCCAGACGTTGAAAATCTTCGGGCGTCGCCCGCTCGTCGAAGGCCGTCTTGTCAAACAGAGCCAACTGCTGGGCAGTGGGCGTCCAAGCCATGGGATTGGTCGGCATCGGATCAGGACGGGCGGCGGGCTTGTCGCCGGGCGTTTCCGGAGCGTTCACGACACGGTCCCTCCGGCAAGCTGAGATTCGACGCAGCGAAACAGTTTCGCGCGAATCCGCCGGAGCGAATTGCAGATGCTCTGCGAAGACCGCTGCAGCTCGTCCGCCAGCGAATTGACGGAGCTTCCGTCCATGTAACGTTCCTGCAGCAACTGGCGGTCGGCGGCCGTCAAATGGGCGATGCAACGCCGGAGGGCGGCGATGCGGTCGTCCGCCCGCGCGGGCTCCTGGCGACTTTCCACGAGCAAATCCAACATCGGTTCGGAAAACTGCCGCCGGCCGCGCTGCGAGTCGTAGTAACGGAGGATGCGAAATTTGGCGATTTGGCACGCCCAGGCGCGGAAATTGGAACCGGTCTGAAAGCTGCCGAAAGCTTCCCACATGGCCATGACGGTTTGTTGGTAAACGTCCTCGGCGTCATGGTCCCGCCGGATCGACGCGCGAATAAACGAAAAGACCTGCGTTCCGTGTTCGCCGAGCAAATCGACGAACTCGGGAGATCGGCGATTGTCGTTGACGCCCACCGTCGACAGTCCTTTTGAGGTCTTCTCGGTGACGCGCCCTCGCTTCAAGCGCGAGGGATCTGCCCCGCGTCACCTTGAGGTATGCAGATGTAGCGGCCGTGGCGGCCAATGTTCATCCCAAAAATGACAGATTCCGCGGATTTCGCGGTGCGCCTTCCTTCAGCAAGCGGTTCCCGCCCAAGTGCGGCCGCAAGTTGGCGAATTCCAGAGATTTTTTCGGTTTTTGCGTGTAACTCCGCCGACGGCCCTGCTTCACCTGCAACATTTGGCACGTCGACGCGTGCGTTCGCGGTTGTCCGCGGCGCCCGCTCACACAAGCGCCGCCCGGCCCCCCAGGGTGACCGAGTTGGGGCGCCCGCCAACTGGCTTTTCATCGCGCCGTTGCCGCGCCTTATTCTTACTTTTCTTATTCGGTTTGTTGCATTCCAAGGAGTCGCAATGCGACACGGCTATGCCAGAGGCAGGGTTCGCCCGGCGGGGTTCACGCTGGTCGAGTTGCTGGTGGTGATCGCCATCATTGGCGTGCTGGTCTCGCTTCTGCTGCCCGCGATACAAGCGGCGCGCGAGGCGGCGCGCCGCTCGTCGTGTACGAACAATTTGCGTCAAGTCTGCCTGGCGACGCTCAACTACGAAACGGCGCGGGGCGCTCTGCCGCCAGGCGCCATCTTCAATTCGGACGAAGGCATTGAGCTGCGAACGGGCGTGCTGGCCTGGATTTTGCCCTACGCCGAGGATGCCACGCTCCACGACCTGATCGACTTCGACCGGCCAACCGATAAGCAGCAGTTGCCTGACGGCACCTACTTGGCGTCATACCTGGTCGAGATGTACGTCTGCCCCAGCGACTCGGAGGAGCCGATTGTCGACATCGGCGTCGTGCCGAGTGCGATGACCAGCTATGCCGCGTCCAACGGGTCGGGGGCGCGGGGCGACAATCCCAGTTGCAGTTGCACGACCGAGCAGCAGGCGTGGAACACGTTCGCACTCGGGCCGACGCCCTACCTTGAGGATGTGCGGGACTTCTCCGGAGTCTTTACGCGCTTTGCGGTCGAAACAAAGCTGCGCGAGATCACCGACGGCCTATCCAATACGATCTTCTTCGGCGAAGTCCGCCCGAGTTGCTCGAATCATGCCCGCAAGGGCTGGCTCAATTCCAACAACTCCAACGGGCTGGTCAGCACGGTCATCCCAATCAATTACGACTCGTGCCAGGAGCCCAATGCGCGGGCTGCCGATCGGTGCCATCAGCCCTGTACGTGGAATACGGCCTTGGGCTTCAAGTCGGCCCATCCGGGCGGCGCGAATTTTGCTTTGGGGGACGGGAGCGTGCGATTCCTGTCGGATGACTTCGACCACTGGTCGTTCCAATACTTAGGAGACAAATCAGATGGGAATACGGCCACCTTTTAGCGGACCCCGAAATGCAAACCACTCGATCATGTTGCGGCAGGATCGCCTTGGCGGTTTCGTTTGCAGCTTGGCTGGCGACGATCGCCGGGTGCGCCCACGACGAGTCGATTGAAGTTCGCGGGACGGTGACATTGGCCGGCAAGCCGGTGGCGAATGCCGCCGTGCTGTTCGTTGCGGACAGCGGCGGTCGCCCGGCGGTCGGCACGACCGACGCCCAAGGCGCATACCGACTGCAATTGACGAGCGGGAACAGCCCTCCAGCGGGGCGGTACTTGGTTGCGGTCACGGCGATCGACGCCCCGGACGCCCCCTCGGGAGAGTTTGAATCAGCAACTGAAGAAGTCATGGCCGAAATCAGTCGTCCGCGCCGCCGACCGCGATGGCGCACGCCGCCGCGGTATGCCGACCCGCAGACTTCGGGACTCGACTTTGAAGTGAACGCCGAGACTGACAACGTGGCGGATTTTGACCTGAAACCGTAGCAGGTCTTGCGAATACCTTGATGATCAACTTCCTGGCAATGAGGTTTGAGCAGCTCATGAACGTTCCATGCTTTTCACGGCGGCGCAGGACTTGCGGCGCTCGGTTGGCGGTTGCTATCTCGGCGGCCTTGTTCTCGTGCTTCGTCGAAAGCGCCGCTGCCGAACTGGTGGTGAGCGTCAACTGGAAGGAATTCGCCGGCGGCGTCAACGACGCCCTGGACGGTTACGGCGTCGTGCCGGCTGACAATTGGCACAACTTGCAGCAAGTCACAAACGGCTCCGATCTCGAGGACAGTACGGGGGCGGTCACGACGGTCGATTTCTCAACCACCGCGCCTGGCGGTTTTGACACGTTTGACTTCGGTACGCTCAACAACACGCCGATGCGGGCCGGGCTGCCTGTCTTCGCCAATCCGCTCGTCCTGACGCTGAGCGACCTCGCCAGCACGTTTAGCCAATATGACATCATCGTGTACACGACGGGCTTCAACGCGGCGGCAGGCGGCAATCAGGGGAGCGTCACGGACGGCACGTCCACATTCGTCTATAGCGTGCCGAACCCCTACAATGCGGCCCTGGTTCAGTCATTGGACACCGATAGCTCGGACGGTTCGGATGCGGCCACGTATGTGCGATTCGACGGGCTGACAGCCGATTCCGTCGCGATCACGCTGTCGCGGGTCAATGCCAACGCAGGGATCGGCGGTTTCCAAATCGTCGGCACGGCCGCCGTCCCCGAACCCTGTTCCGCGGTGATGTTGGCCGTGGCGGGCGTCGGCGGGCTGCTGTTTCGGCAGCGGAATCGCCGACGGTAATCGCCTGCGCCGATGCACGTCGCCGCGAATTGCGAACGCGAGGCGGACCGGCGCCTTGTCGCGTCGCATCGGCGGTCTTGTTGAAATGTTTGTGTTTGTGGCGATCTGCCGCGCAGGCCGGCTGCCGCGGCGGCAGCGCCCCCTCTTCCTGATCAGGTGTCCTCATCATGCAACAACTGCTACTTCGAAGCGCGATTGTCGCCGTGCTCTGCGGCGGAATTCTCCGCTCGCCAAGCGCGCCAGCCGCAACCGGCGTGATCAGCGTGAATTTTCACGAGTTTGACGGCCTCGTGAACCTGATCGACGGCGAAGAAACCTACGGCGTCGCGAGCGAGGGAAGCGTCGTGGGCGGGTGGATCAATCTCAAGGGCGGCATCAGTCCCGTCAGCGTCGGCGGGCCGGCGTTTACCGATTGGCCGCTCAGCAACGGCACGCTCTCCACGGTCGACGTCACCGGCGCCAACAACCCGGGCGGGCAAGCCACGTTTTTCAACGCCGCGCTGAACGACTCGCCCATGCGGGCCGCGCAAATGGACTGGGGGGGCAGCGGCACCTCGCCGTTTGTGGACCTCGGCGGGCTGTCCGAGACGTTTTCCAGCTACAAAATCATCGCCTACCTGACCGGTTACAACGGTTTCGCCGGAGGCAATCGGGGCTCGGTCCGACTGGTCAATCCGGCCGATGGCAGCCAACTGCCCGGAGATAGCGGTCCGTTCTATTGGCAGGTCGCCAACCCGTACGATGGCACGCTGATTGAGACGACCGACACCGATCCGAACGACGGGGTGCCGCTGGCCACCTACGCCGTGTTTGACAACCGCACGGAAGATGCGATTTCGCTTGAGTGGTCGACCATCGGCGGCGGCATTGGTTTGGGCGGTTTCCAAATCATCGGCGAGTTGTTGCTCTCGCCCGAGAACGCGGATTTCGACGGCAGTTCGTTGGTCGACGGCGTCGACCTCTTGATCTGGCAGCGGAACGCTGGCGGCGCCGGAGCGCAATCAGACGGGGATGCGAACTCCGACGGCAACGTGGACGGCACGGATTTGGGGATCTGGCACGCGCAGTACGGAACCAACCCGTCCGCCGGCGCGTCGGTCGCCGCCGTCGTGCCGGAACCGGCGAGCGGCGCCCTGATGCTGGCGGCGGTTGCCGGCCTGACGGGCTTGATCCGATTTCGGCCTCGGCGCGTCGCTTGAGCCGTCCGGCGCAGCGCGCCGGGGCAATCGTCGTTGAGACAGAGGAGCAATGGATGGGGCGACTGTTCAATTGGCTCGGTCGACAACCGCGTCGTTGCGGCTGCGCATTGGCACTCGCGCTGGCTTGCCTGGCGAGCACGGTCGCTGCCGCGCCCCCGGCGGGGTACGACCTCGTTTGGTCCGACGAGTTTGACGGCGACGAAATCGATCCGCGCAACTGGACGCGGTTCCGCGACGACAACGGCTTCCAGGCCGGATTCGACCGAACCGACGCGACATCGATTGGGAACGGACAACTGACAATCGCCGCTTATTCGGACCTGCGCGGCCTGCACTACACGGGTTCGCTCATCACCAGAGAAAGGGAGTCGTTTCACTACGGGTACTTTGAGACGCGAATTCGTTTTCGCGGCGAGGCCGGCCTCAACCAGGCCTTCTGGGTTCAGTCTCCGACAATGCCGATTGTGAACGGCAACGTCCCGGGCTACCCCGATATTTACGGGACGGAAATCGACGTGGTCGAGCACCGCGCCTACGACGGCAGCAGCGCGTACATCGGCGATGTGGCCTCGCACGGGTTGCACTGGGACGGCTATGCTGCGGATCACAAGTCGAGCGGCGGCCTGTCGCCGGCGATCTTCGGCGACCTCAACAACTCCTGGCATACCTACGCTCTGGAATGGACGCCAGCAGGCTACAAATACTTCGTGGATGGCGTGCTGACGCGCAACACGACGGTGGCCGTCTCGGCACGCGACCATCACGTGATTCTCAGCAACGCGATTTTCCCCGCCGGGAACTGGACTCCTGGTCCCCCGCCGGGAGGTTACGGGCCGCTGGAAGACGGAACGTATGGAATGGATGTCGACTACGTGCGGGTTTACGCGAATCCGCAATACGAGGTGACCCGGGCTGATCAGATTGTGAGCCTGAACTTTGTCGGCAACGGGGCCGGCGCCAACCAGGTGGCGTCTGCCTACGGCGTCTCCGACGAATCCAGCGTGACCGACGGTTGGCTCAACTTGAACACATCCGTGGGGGTTGTCGGGGGCGTATTCGCCCAGGACGATCTGACCTACAGCGACGGACGCCGCAGCCCCGTCGACGTCAGCGTCAATCTGCCTTACGCGACGGAGCAATTCAGCGACCAGGCCAACGGCACGCCCATGAAGATGGGACTGGTCGACTACGTCTCTTCGCCCAATTCGGTCGAAGTCACGCTGACTGAGTTGGATCACGCCTACGAGTCGGGCTACAAGGTCATCGCCTACCTGACCGGCTACGCGCCGAATACCGGCGCTTCGATCTCCGCCGGGGCGACGACCTACTACTTCCAAACTCCCGACCCGGCGACGAGCGACCTGCTGCAAACGACGGACACGGACCCGCTCGACGGGATTCCCGAGGCGAACTTTGCCGTGTTCGGCACCGACTTCGATCCGCTGTTCGACTCGTCGCTGACATTGACGCTCGACACGCTGGACTTCGTCGGCGGACACGCGCCAGCGTTGGGGGGATTGCAGATCGTCCCGGCGAAGCGGTTGTTCGGCGACTTCAATCGCGACGGGCTGATTACAGCCCTCGACATCGATCTGCTGACAGGCGGACTCGGGCGGAGCAACCCGGAGTTCAATCTCAACAACTTCACGGACGCGGTGGTCGATGACGAGGATCGCCGCTTGTGGTTGAACTACGCGGCGGGCACGACCTTCGGCGACGCCAATCTTGACGGCACGGTCGATCAGGCCGACTTGCAGATCCTCGCCGATCACTTGCAGGGTTTCGCTCACGGTTGGGCCGGCGCCGACTTCAACGGCGACAACGTCACCGACCAGGCGGACCTGGACGTCGCGGAGGCCAACTGGGATCCCAGCGGTCCGCTGACCTTCGAGGAAGCGGCGCTCGCCGTGGGGCTGACGCTGCTGGGCGATTTCAACCACGACGGCCAAGTCGACGGCGCTGACCTGCTGAAGTGGCAGCGCGACGGACTGGGCACGGGCAAATTGGGCGCGTGGCAAGCAAGCTATGGCGTTTCCGCCGCGGCGCACAACGCAACCTCGGTCCCGGAACCTGCCAGCCTGGCGGCAATTGCATTGCTTTCCGTTGGGACGCTGCTGTACTGCAAACTGCCGACCCGCCAACCCAGGATGTGACTTCGCATCGTGCAACCTCCCGCAGCACGCCGGTCGCCGACCGCTCTGGATCTCGTCGTGGCTCTCGCGCCATGTGCGGACGTGAACGCTGCGCGGCTTTCTTTATGCCGGAGAGTCGGGAGCCTCGCGGTCGGGCTGCTTGGGGCGTGGCTGATTGTCGGGCTCGCCCTGCCGGTCGCAGCGCGGCCCAACGTCGTGCTCATCCTCTGCGACGACCTGAACGATTACGTCGAGGGGCTCGACGGACATCCGCAGGCCCGGACTCCTGAACTGCGGCGGTTGGCCGACTCCGGCGTCACGTTTTGCCGGGCGTACAGCAACAACCCCGTCTGCGCGCCCTCCCGATCCAGTTTCCTGACGGGCATCTACTGCCACGAGTCGGGCAATCTCTTCTGGAATAAGTGGTTTCAGAACCCGGTGCTGCGCAATTCGCGGACGATGATGGAACACTTCCGGGCGAACGGATACGAGACGGTCGGAACCGGCAAGATCATGCATCACCTGAAGCGGGACGTGTGGACGCATTTCCATCACGAAGCCGACTATGGTCCGGTCGTGTACGACGGGCGGCAACGTGTCGCGCATCCTGGGGTGCCGCAGCCGTTTCAATCGATCGGGGCCATTGACGGCTCGTATGCGTCGCTGGGCGACGTGCCGTTTGCCGACGATGCGAATCCGCAGTCAGGCTGGATCTACGGCCGCTGGGGAAAGCAGGTGCAGCCCTATCGTTACGCGAGCGACGACGACCGGGATCCCACGCCCGACGAACGCAACGCCGCCTGGGCGGCCCAGCGCCTGCGGCAATTTGCGGCGAGCGACCGCGACCAGCCTTTCTTCCTGGCCGTCGGCTTCATTCGCCCGCATACGCCGCTGCACGTGCCGCAGAAGTACTTTGACCTGTTCCCGCTGTCCGACGTTCAACTGCCCGTCATCCAGCCAGACGACGCGGCAGACACGCATCTGCGCGAGGTGGTCAAGCCGAGCGACAAGGGGCGTCGCTATTTCCGCCTGCTGAGCCAATCGTACTCGGGCAGCACGGAGGGACTCCGCGCCTTCACGCAAGCCTACCTGGCCAGCGTCGCGGCCGTCGACGACTGCGTCGGGGAAGTGATTCGCGCGGTCGACGGCACCTCGCTCAAAGAGAACACCATCGTCATCGTGACCAGCGATCACGGCTGGCAGATGGGGCAGAAGGATTTTCTGTTTAAGAATTCGCCGTGGGAGGAAGCGACTCGCGTGCCGTTGTTCATTCGGGCGCCTGGCGTCACGCCAGCCGGCGGCGTCGCGGAATCGCCCGTGTCGTTGATCGACCTGTACCCGACCTTGGTCGATCTGTGCGGCCTGGAGGGCTCGACCATGAAGAACAAGCAGGGCAAGCCGCTGGACGGACATTCCCTGCGGCCGCTGCTGCAAGACCCTGCCGTGGACGATTGGACGGGGCCGGAGGCGGCGCTGAGCATGGTGTACGCGGGCGACGCCTACGACGGCGACTTGTCGAAGCAACATTGGTCGCTGCGGACCCGACGTTGGCGCTACATCCGGTACGGCAACGGCGCCGAGGAACTGTACGACCACGACGCCGATCCCCGCGAGTGGGTCAACCTGGCGGACGATCCGGCGCACGACGAGCCGCGGCGCCGGTTGAGTGCGATGCTGTGGGAGCGGCTTCAAAACTAGGACTTCGCGTCTAGGCGCCCTTGAGAATTGACGATGACCATCAGGACTCCCCGCCGCCGACTGAGTTGGTGCACGACCGTGGCGGCGATTTGCATCGCGTCAGCGGAGCGGCCGGTTGCGGCTCAGCCGAACCTCGTCGTCATCCTGGCTGACGACCTGGGATACGCCGACGTGGGCTTCAACGGCTGCCGGGACATCCCCACGCCCCACCTCGACCGCATCGCCCAGGAAGGGGTCCGGTGCACCGCCGGTTATGTCACCTACTCCGTCTGCGGCCCCAGCCGCGCTGGGCTGATGACCGGACGGTACCAGGATCGATTCGGCTTCTGCCGCAATCCGACGATCGATCCGACCAACCCGGCGGCTGGGATCCCGTTGACCGAAACGACCCTCGCCGAAGCGCTGCACCAAACGGGCTACGCGAGCATGGCCGTTGGGAAATGGCACCTGGGGACGCACCCGACGCTGCGGCCGCTGCAGCGCGGTTTTGACGAGTTCTTTGGTTTCCTCTCGGGCGGGCACGACTACTTTCCCGAGAACTTGACCCTCAATGACTTATCGGAGGTGAAGCGGCCGTGGGACTGGTACCGCACGAAGCTGCTGCGAAACGACCGCCGCGTCAAAACCACGGAGTATTTGACGGACGAACTGAGCGCTGCGGCGGTCGATTTTGTCGCGCGACGTCATCGGCAGCCGTTCTTTCTGTACCTGGCCTACAACGCCCCCCACGCCCCGCTGCAAGCGACCGAAAAATACTTGAATCGATTCTCCCACATGGAAGACGTCAAACGGCGGACCTACGCCGCGATGGTCAGCGCCGTGGACGACGGCGTCGGTTTGCTGCTCGACGAACTCGACGAATGCGGCGTGACGGACAACACGGTCGTCTTCTTCTTGTCGGACAACGGCGGGCCGACCAAGGTGAACGGTTCGCGCAACGACCCGTTGCGCGGCGGCAAAGGCAGCCCCTTTGAAGGGGGGATTCGCGTCCCCTTTGCCGTCCGGTGGCCGGGCACGCTGCCGGCGGGGGTCGACTACGATCAGCCAGTCAGTTCGCTCGACATCTTTGCGACCATCGCCGCGCACAACAAACTGCCGGCGGACGTCACGGCCAAGCTGGACGGCGTCGATCTGACGCCGCACCTCGCCGGGCGCGTCTCGACGCCGCCGCACCGGAGCCTGCAGTGGAGATTCTACGACGCACAAACGACCGTCGTCCGCCGCGGCGCCGAGAAACTCATCCTCGACGCGCGGGATCGGCGACGCCTGCTGTTTGATTTGGACGAGGACGTGCGTGAAGGACATAACCTCGCGGCGAATCGGCAGGCCTCGGCGAGCGCCCTGCAGGAAGCGCTCGACACGTGGACGCTGCAATTGCAGGAGCCCGCATTTCCCGGCTTGAACTCGTGGCCCTAGCGATTCCCCGGGGTGAAGAATGAACTGCCGAGTCTCGCCAGTAACGACAACTTCTGTAACGACGGTATTGATTGCGTGAGAATCTCCCTGTTGACACAACCGCTGTTGACGTTTGTCCTCGCGATGACGGCGTTACCTGTCGCTCGTGCGGCGGAGCGATTGCCGAACGTCATCATCATTTACGCCGACGACGTCGGCTACGGCGACCTGGGCTGCTACGGTGCGACGCAGGTTGCGACGCCCAATCTCGACGACTTGGCCGCCCGCGGGATCCGGTTCCGTGCGGCCTATGCGACGGCGTCGACATGCACGCCGTCTCGCTATTCTCTACTGACCGGCGAATACGCCTTCCGGAACCGCAACGCCGTCATTCTGCCGGGTAACGCGCCGTTGATCATCGACCCGCAGAAGCCGACGATTGCCTCCCTCCTGAAAACCAGGGGGTATGTCACCGGACTCGTCGGAAAGTGGCACCTCGGGCTCGGCAAGGCGAGCCGACCGCTCGATTGGAACGGCGAGATCGCTCCCGGACCGCGCGAACTGGGGTTCGACTATGCCTTCCACATGGCCGCGACGGGCGACCGGGTTCCCTCGGTGTACATCGAAAACGGCCGAGTCGTCGGTCTGAAGCCCGACGACCCGATCGCGGTGAGCTATCGGGAACGAATCGGCGACGGACCACTGGGGACGACGCACCCCGAACTCTTGAAGGTCCAGGCCGACGAGCAGCATGCCCAAACCATTGTCAACGGCGTGAGCCGCATCGGCTACATGACCGGCGGCCGGGAAGCCCGCTGGACGGACGAAACCATGTCTGACACGTTCTTGCGCCAGGCCGTTGGGTTCATCCAGCAACACAAGGACGAGCCGTTCTTCCTGTACTATGCCGCGCACGAGAACCATGTCCCGCGCGTCACGCACCCGCGGTTTCGCCACGCCAGCGGCCTGGGCGTACGGGGCGACGCCGTGGCTCAGCTCGATTGGAACGTCGGCGTCTTGGTCGACACGCTCCAGGACCTAGGCCTGCTGAAGAACACGCTGATCATTTTCTCCAGCGACAACGGACCAGTCCTCAATGACGGCTACGCCGACGGGGCCGAGGCGATGAGCGGCGACCACGCCCCAGCCGGCCCGTGGCGGGGCGGCAAGTACAGCGTCTGGGAAGGCGGGACGCGCGTCCCGCTGATTGTGTCGTGGCGGAGCGTCGTGAAGCCGGGGCTTTCCGATGCCCTGGTCAGTCAAGTCGATTTTTTCGCCAGCTTGGCCGCGCTGACGGGAGCTGAGACGCCCGTTGACTGCGCGACCGACAGCGTGGATCTGCTGCCCGTGCTGACGGGTCGCAGCGACGCGGGCCGCGATCACGTGATTCAGCAAGGCGTCGGCACGCTGGCGATCCGCATGGGACCGTGGAAATACGTGCCAGCCGGCGCGGTCACGACGCGCGGCTCCGGCGGGCAATTCTCCAAGGAGAAGATCGAGGAACCCGGCGCGCTGTATTATCTCCCGGAGGACCCGGCCGAGACGCGAAACGTGGCCGCCTCCTACCGGGCCAAGGCCAAGCAGTTGGCAACGATCCTCAACGAGCGGAGTGGACTCGTCGACGGACAGCTATCCAGCGGTGGTCAACTCGGAGGAGCAACGGGCCAATAGTCGCGACAAGGGCGAAACCGTCCCGTCCGCGGACCGTGGGTCTGGCGGGTAGCACCGAAGCCACGTTGCCAATTGAGAAAGTCAAATCCATCGACAGCGTTGTCAAAATCGCCTGGTGAAGTCGATAGGGCCGGCGACTCAAGCGCACCGATGTCGATCCATCCGCCGATGACGCGATCGAATCCACGACCGCGTTGGTTAAACTCGGAAACTCCGTCTTGTCCGGCAACTGCCGCCGCATCGCACCGCAAAAACGCCTGCCGCAGCGACCAGCGACAAGGCCGCCAGCGCGACCGACGAGGGCTCCGGCACCCGTTTCGCGGCGGGAGCGCCCACGACAACCAGGTCGTCGAGGAAGACGACAGGATCTCCGGTCGCTTTGAGAGCGAAGACGAGGTCTTGTTTCGTCAAGGCTTGCAGAGCGGTTGCGCCGTCGAGTTGGGCGTTGAGCGTCTCCAGGTCAAACGTTCGTCGATAGACGCCGAAATCTTGGGCCCCGGGGGCGCCGGGTCCGACTTCAGGCGCCGCCAAGATGTCGATCAGGGCGACCCCCAACGAGATGCGCACCTCGGCGGGATTCGAGAACAAATGGCGAAACGACAGTTCCGTCACGGGATCGATCGTGATGCGATCGCTGGCGGAGATTTCGGCTCCGGTGGGGCTCGTCAGACGGAGCACGGGGGTTTGCCCCTCCAGCGGCGAGGGGACTGGCCTTCCCCCGATTCATATACCAGCCGTTATGAAGGTATGGGTTGGGTAAGGCCGCTGCTGTTCTGGAGTGAGGCCGTAGGCCGAACGGAAGAACAGCAGCGGGCGGCGAACATCGCCGGGGCGACGTACCCCAACGAACTGTGCGGTCGGGCGGTGTTGTAACGAGCGATTTCCCGAGGGCGAGCCGGGCGGCAATTCCATCCCGCTCCGGCAAGGCGGCAATCTGCATCGCCTGTGGGACAACTTGCTGGGCCGGCGCCACCGACTTCCCGACGTGCTGCGAGAGTACGCCGACTTGGAAGCGACGGGCCAAGGCTGGGACGTCGAGACGTCGACCGACGTGGCCCAATGGGTCGGCGAAAGCCGCCAACTGGCCGAGTTCGCCTGCCATCCCGCGATCTTGAGAGCGGTGCGACAACCCGGCGACCTGCCAGCCATCGACCTGCCCCAGGAATATCTGCAGACCGCCGGCGAGTCCGCCCGGCGGCGCGTGATTGCGGCGGGAGTGCGGCTGGCGGCGTTGTTGAACGCCGCTCACTCAAGCGACTGAATTCGCCGCGCGCGTCGCGTGCGCAGCGGCGGGGCGTTCAGGCAAGTTGTCTGAGGACGCGGGTTGTCGCGGCTATCGCAAACGGAAATCGTCGTCGATCCACTCTCGCACGATCAGCGTGGCCACGCCGCCCACGACGGCGGCGCCGACCAGTCCGGACAACAGCGCCGTCAGCACCCAGTCGCCGAATTTGCCGTCCTCCAGATAGGTCTGCGTGAAGACCCTCCTGGCGCTCTGGCTCTTGCCCGCCGCCTTCAAGAGCATCAGGCCCAGGCACGGCAACGGCCCGAACGCAAAGAAGCCGGCCGCGGCGGCTGGGCTGGCGCGCCCCAAGGTCGCCCGGTGCAGCACGCGCAGCGCAACGGCAAGGATGGGAATCGTCACGAGAGAGAATGTTTCGAGCATGCGCACCCCGACGGCTTCGAGCGGCCCGCCAATCTGGACTGTTTTCTCCAACTCCGCGCATCGCGGCAAATTCGCCGACGAATTTCACAGGTTAACGTGCCGCAGACGCCAAACAAAGCCGGCACGCGCTTCAAAACCGCCGGTCGATCCAAGCATAGCGATTGACCCAGGCCGCCCAGCAGGCGACGACGGCTGCCGCAAGCAGTGCGTCCACCGCCAGCCACTGCACGACGGCGGCGTGATGAAGAAAGCCGATCCCGACGGCGATCCCGACGGCGAGCACCACGAAGAATGCCAGGGCCGCCAGCGGACTGCTGCGCCCGGCCGTCAGGCGGTGCATGGCGATCAGCAAGCTGATCGCTGCGAGGGCGATCGCCAGCGACAGCCCGCGCGGAACGTAGAGGAGCGCCGCGACAAAGGACGTGAGCCACAGCAGACCGCTCACGCGAATCCGTACGATCGGCAATCCAAATTCATCACGCATGAGTTGACTACGCTCCAGCGACGCTCGCGAGGCCTCGCCAATTATGACCTCTGCACCAATCGCCTGCCAGCCAGCGGCGCGCCGCGTCCGCGGACCGCGATGTCAGTCCGGCGGGAGCTGCACCCAACCGCCGCGGCATCACCCGGCGCCATCCCCGCCGCGCCCCGCGGGGAGCTACCGAGCGTGCTGGGCGATCGGCGTGCGGTCCACGCGGCCCGTGTCACATTCTCGCGGGCCGGCCACGCGACGGGCGACGGCGCTGCGGCGGCGACTCGCCGCGAGCAGGACCAGCCCCCCAGCCCCCCTGCCCCGCCGGCTAGGCCAATGGCCGCGGCCGCATGGTCGCCTGGTCCTCGGCGAGCAGCTGGCGTTTGGGGTCGCTCTTGCCGCGGAGCGTCCGATCAAGACCGCCTTCGCACCGACGGGCCAGTTCCTCGTTCAGTTCGGCGAGCGAATCGACCTGCGGTACGGGAACAAGAAAGTTCCGGCGGCCAAAGCCGACCAGGCCTTCGACCTTGGCTCCGTTCGACGAGACCAACACCAACGGCGGCGGGAGCTTCCGGCGATCGCTTTGCGTCGACTACCTGTACTACAACGACGACTGCTCCATGAAACGCGTGATTCAGACGTCCGAAGGGGTGAACCGCGTGGAATAGTCGTCGCAGACCGGGCGCGGGACCTAGTCGTGAATCGACGCTCCTGCGACAACCGCAAACGTCCGCACGTCGCGGGCGATCGCGATGGGTTTCGGCGCGCTTGTGGCGGGCGCACCGGACAAGGACGCTCTGGGGGTTCGCGCAAGCAATAGAAACACCCAATTCAGACGCGTCTTCGGCTGATGCAGCTTGGTTGATGCAACTTGCCGTCGCACCAATCGCCATCCGACTACTCTGAACGCTCCATCATCTTCCCGGGTCGACTCATGAACGCATTCGTCTTCTTTGCGGTCATATCATTCTTCTCCCTCCTCTCCTTCGACGTCGCTGCGATGACCGTCTATTCGACGGATTTCGACTCCTTGGGCCTCGGCCTGACAGAAGACCCCGCCCGCACGGATCAGGACGGGTGGCGTGCCGCTTTTCATCCCGGCGCGTCTTTGGCGGAATCCAGAATGGGATTGCGAATGCCGGCCAGGCCATCCGCCAATACACGGATATCAGCAACACGCACGCCCAGCAGAGCATCGACGCCCGTCCTCTGGGCGGCGAATCCTTAACGAATGCTTCCCTCATCTCATTGAGTCTCGAATTTTACGCCGAAACCAGCAACCTGGACGCGCGGAACTCGTAGCGGGCGTCCGCAGGCGTCGAGGGCAACAATCAGGGCTTCGGCGCCCTGGTGGTTGGCTTTGGACTCCGCAGCGGCAACGGGGCCGTGAAAGGCGATGCGGGCGTGTCGGTCAGCCTCGCTCAGTTCAACGGCGCCGACAACAACATCCCCCTCGCGATTGGCGTTGGGAACGGACTGGACTGGAACGCGTGGCATCGCATCACTCTGGCGGCCAACCTCGCGTCCGACGAATGGCACTCCATTACTGTCAACGGCGTGACCGAGTCGCTGGCGGGCCATCCTCTGCCGCGTGCCTTCTCCGGTAGCGGACCGATACGACCTACGACTTTCGACGCACGGACACTGGAGGTCGTCAACCAGGAGAATTTCGGCGACGAGTCGTCCGACAGCATCTACTGGGACAATGTCGGCGTGCACGTGGAGTACGTCCCCGAACCACCGGCCCTTGATTTACTTGGTCTTTGTTTGTCTTTGACCTGGGTCCGATGGGCATGCAGGCATTCGGCGCGGACCGTCGCCTAGTTGGCGCAACGCGTTGCCAAACTCGGTCGTCGGCTCCCTTGACCGTACCGTGGCCGCTGGAGTCGTCGGACAGGCCGGCGGCCCCCGCCCGCGGCGGACTCGGCGGCGAGCGCCGCAGAGTCCCGCCGGGAGGACGGCGCCTGCCGACCTCGGCCCTGCGCTCGGACGCGGGGCCGCATACCGCCGCGTCCGAGCAAGGTGAGTTGTCAAAGAGCGTGCGGCAATGACTGGGATTGCCGTCGCCGGCGTCAGACGCGTTCGTCGCGCAGAAT
>PABB01000081.1 GCA_002702655.1 Planctomycetaceae bacterium | reverse complement strand
GCTCTTATGGCGACGCGGCGACTTGGTTCGCATCTGCAGTCCTTCCTCGACATACAGTCGGTAAACCAGCTTGTGGTTGACTTGCCAGCCTTCCCGCTGCAGCAGGATGTGCAGACGGCGATAGCCGTACCTCACCCGGCTGGCAGCCAAGTCGCGAAGACGAATGCGGAGTTCGGCCCGTTGGTCGCGGCGGCTCTGGTAGCGATGTGACGAACGAGGCGCCCCAATGGCTCGGCACGCTTGTCGCTCGCTCACCTGGTAAGCGGTTTGCAGCCGCTTGATCACCAGCCGACGACGAGCGGGCCTCAGACCTTTCCCTCACGCGACGTCTTGCAGCATCTTCTTGTCCAAGGCCAAGTCGGCGATCAACTGCTTGAGCTTCCTATTCTCTTCTTCCAAGCTCTTCAGCTTTCGGACCTCAGCGACGCCCATGCCGGCGAACTTCTTCCTCCAGCGATAGAACGTCTGCTCCGAAATCCCCAGCTTGCGGATGATCTCCGCGACCGCTGTCCCTGATTCATGCTGCCGCAGAGCAAACGCGATCTGCTCTTCCATAAAACGCTGCCGAGGCATGATTCCAGCCCTCCTTCAAAGTGCAAGATAACCAAAAAACTCGCACTCCGCTTGGGCCAGGAATCGGGGGGAAGGTCACGGTTTTGACCAATCGGCCTGGTTTTCAGTTCGAGAATATGATGAACTTCGCTTCGCTCCGTCCACTGTGAGCATCGGCTAGCTTGGCCGGCTGGGAATGTGTAGAACACGGAATGGATAGCGATATCGATCCTGAGGCGCAACGCTCATGCAACGGCTTCACATCGTCGGCCGAAAGAATCACGGTAAGACCACCCTTGTCGTCGAACTCGTTGCAGAACTCGTGCATCGGGGAGTCCGCGTTGGCACGGTGAAGCACACGCACCACCGGCATGAACTCGACGTTCCCGGGAAAGACTCACACCGCCACCGCAAGGCGGGTGCGAGCGTTGTGGGAGTGCTGTCTCGCGGTCTCAGTGCGGTCTTCGTACCGACCAACGACCAAGCTGCTGGCGACGATCGCTACGCCGCGCTTGCCACGTCCTTTGCTGGGTGTGACCTAGTCTTGGTCGAGGGCGACTCACAGACGACGGCGCCAAAGATCGAAGTCTGGCGTTCGGTGGAGGGAGACGCCCCTCTTGCGGCATCGGACCCTTCGATCCTGGCGGTTGTCACCGACGACAAGACTCCCTGCCGAACAGGCACTCTGGTCCGGTCGGATATCGTGGCGATCACCGACTGGGTCCTCGCCCGGTTCGGCTAGCCATCCGCTGAACAGCCAAGCTCGTATAGCGAAGCGTTGTAGCGCACTGCAGGGCGGACGCACGGGTGTAGCAACCCACACTCAGCGTGCAGCGGCCCTCTTACTAGCCTTATCCTTCTTGGCTTCCTTGCTAAACACCGCCAGCGTTGTCCGCTCTTGCCACTTGCGAAACCGTTCCGCGAATGCGAGGTAATCCTCGTGCAACGGGCACGGCGTCTCGGAGCCGCACCAGTTGGGGCCAAAGGGGCAAACGACTTTACCGTCCTGCCGCTCAAAAACGCCGGCGATGTCGAGCAAGCAGATGTCACTAGGTGGGCGGGCGAGCGAGTAGCCACCGCCGGGGCCGCGCGATCCAGTGACCAGCCCCGCTTGCGACAGCGTCGTGAGCAGCTTGGCGACGAGGGTCTGTGGCAGGTCACGCGACTTGGCGACGTCGTGGGACGACAGGAAGACGCCGTCTTCGTACACCTGCGCCAACCGGCTCATTGCCGATATCGCCGTTTGTGTGGTCTTGCCGTAGCGAATCATACTCTTCGGCCGTGCGTCAGCGCGACCGTTTCTTGATCGGTCAGAATTGGAATCGCTACACGGAGTGCAACGGTAAGGACTAAAAGGCCGAGCGCCCAGACCCCAACGGTCACCTTCCACTCGGTGAGGCTCGGGGCGTATTCGATCAATTCGTGCAGCGTCGAGGGAACAAAGGCGGGGATGATCAGTCCCATCCCTTTCTCAATCCACACGCCCACGAAGGCGAGCACGCAAGCCGCGATGAGCATCCCCTTGTTATTATACACCCGCGGCGTCATTAGGAGGCCTGCCGAGACGACCATCATGCCAATGGAGGTCCACACCCAGGGGACCAAGGCGTTGTGTCCGTGTAGGCCGAAGTAAAGGTACTGCGCCGACGCGATGTGGCTTCCGCCAGTGTAGAATTCGGTGAATACCTCGGAGACAACCATCAGCAGGCTGATCAGGATCGTCACCCGCATGATGCCGGTCAGCGTGCGGATCGGGGCGTCCGAGATGGAGATTCCGCCGACACGACGGACGATCAGCATGGCGATGATAATGAACGCAGGCCCCGAGACGAACGCGGAGGCCAGGAACCGTGGCGCCAGCAGCGCGGTGTTCCAGAACGGACGGCCCCCAAGGCCGCAATACAGGAAGGCCGTCACGGTGTGGATCGAGATCGCCCAGGCGATCGACAGGTAGACGAACGGCAGGTACCACACCTTGTCGGGCCGCTCGCCCCGGAACCGCTTGTAGAGCAGGTAGCCGGTAATGTGCAGGTTCAGCAGCAGGTAGCCGTTCAGCACAATGACGTCCCACGTGAGCATCGAGATCGGCCAGTTGAATCGGCCGACGCCCGGAATCAAGTGCCAGAAGCGATCAGGACGGCCGAGGTCGACCATTACGAAGCCAAGGCACATGACGATCGACGCGATCGCAAGCAGCTCGCCGAGGATGACGACCTCGTGCATCTCGTCGTCGTGGTAGAGGTAGGCGGGGATAACCATCATCACGCCTCCGGCGGCAAGGCCGACCATGAAGGTGAAATTGGCGATGTAGAGGCCCCACGACACATGGTCACTCATGCCGGTGACTTGCATGCCATCGCGTACCTGCGTCGCCCAGGAGTGCAGCCCCACAAGGCACAGCGCGGTCAGCAGCGTCATCCAGGCGTAGAAGAACCACGGCCCGTCGGTCGCGAGCTTCGCGGCACGCCACACGAAGCGGGGGTAAGTGACGGCGTGGCTCGCTGGTCTTGTTGCGGCGGTGTCCATCATTCGGCTCCCTTGAGCAACGTTAGCAAGAACCGGGACGCCTCGACCGCCAGCACGGCGTGCGTCTCGCCTGCGGGCATCGCGACCCAGCCGGCGGGACCCAATGAGTGGGATTGGCCGTTGATCTCGAACTCGATCTCGCCATCCAGCACCTGGACGAGCGCTGGCTTAGAGGCGCTATGGTCGGTCAACCGCTGCCCAGCGTCCATCGCGAATAAGACAAGTCGGGCTGCGGGCGAGTCGCAGAGCGTCTTCGTCACGGTTGCATCGGGCGACAGGTCGATCAACTGGCACAAATTGGCGACGGATGTCTGGTCGGATGGAAACAAGCTGGCGGCCACGGCGTGCCTCAAGTATCAAAGAAGTAGAAGAACTGCGGCCGGGTGCCGAGTTCCTCTTTGAGGACATACACCCGCTTGGTGCGGAGGACGTAAGAGATCTCCGAATTGGGGTCAAGCAGGTTGCCGAAGACCCTAGCGCCGGTGGGGCACGCTTCGAGGCAAGCCGGCAGCCGCCCCGTGCGGGTCCGGTGAAGGCAGTAGGTGCACTTCTCGACGACGCCCTGCGGGCGGATGCGGTTGCTCAAGTAGCCTTGGTTGGGGTTGACCTCTTGGGCGGGCACCTCGGGCTTGGTCCAATTGAACCGCCTTGCGTGATAGGGGCACGCGGCCTCGCAGTAGCGACAGCCGATGCACCAGTTGTAATCGACCACCACGACGCCATCGTCTTCTTTCCAGGTCGCTTCAACCGGGCAAACGTTTACGCAAGGTGGGCGTTCGCACTGCTGGCACTGCACTGGCATGTAAAACTTGTCCGGCTGGGGGACCGGGTGATCGTAGGCGGCGTTGCCGCTCTCCAGGTCGAGGCTCCCCTTGTCCATTTCCAGCACGCGGATGTAGGAGTTGCCGCTGACTCGGTCGTGGTTGTTCTCCTTGTGACACGCCTCGGCGCACTTCCGGCAACCGATGCAGATCGACAGGTTGAGGGCGTAGCCGAACTTTACGCCTTTCTGCGGGCGGTAGTCCGCGATTGTCACGTCAGCGCCGTACTCGTCGCGGGCCTCGTCTTCGAGTCGGCTCATCACCGTCGCCAGCTCGTCTGGTCTCAATTCCTTGAAGTGCTTCTGCAAAAACTCCGAAGCGGACGTTTCGTGAGACGCCCACTCCACAACCGGCGCCATCGCCTTGGCGAATGCCGCCGCGCCGAGCGTCGCTCCGGCGGCCTTGAAGGCGGTACGGCGGTCGACTTCGCCTAGCACCGGCAGCGACATCTTCTTTGGGGCGCTCATTCGTACCCCTCCGCGCGGGTCCGGCTGCCGTGGGCGTGGAACTCACGAGGTGCAAAAACGGGCATGACTTGTTGGTACTTCGGCGCGTGGGCGTCGTGGCAAGCGAGGCAGTGGTTGCGGACACGGGGCCCGACAGCAAGGTCCCAGTGCCCCGTCATCCCGCCGTGCGCTCCGTTCTCGTAGTCACGGAACTGTGGGCCGTGGCATTGCGCACAGAGCCGCAGGGAATCGGCAAACTCAATCCCCTCGCCGCTGGCAAGCCGCAACTGGGAGTAATCGTCCGGGTTGTGGCAGGAGACACAGGCCAATTCCCCGTGCGCCGTCGTGAGGCCTTGGTGGAAGTCGTTCAGTTGAGTCCCGTCTCTCGTGACTGAGTTGGCGGTTCGCGTTGCGTGACAGGTGGTGCAATTGGCCAGGACCGGGTTGCCTTGACGGTCGAAGTCGCCGGTGGGGATGCCGGGAGCAGGCGTTGCTCCGACGATGGTAATCGGATGCTGCTCAGCCGCGGTGAGTCCGCCCCCGCCTGCGAAATCGACTATCGGATCGGTGTCTGAGGTCGAGGAAACCGCCGCAACCACAACGGTTACCCCCGCCGCCAATGCTCCAACGAGCATCGCGGACCAAGACACGGCGCCTCGGCGTGTGCGGACCATGGATCGGGTTCCCTGCGGCGATTTGGGCGTGCAATGCACTTAACCTATCGGACCTGCCGCCGAGTCACAAGAATAAAATACCTTTCATTCTTGATATTTCTCCGGAGCTCCGATACCTTCTCATAGGTGGCGTCAATTCCGCGAACGCCCCGCATCCCCTGGCACTACAAAACCACAACAAAATGCCCACCAGCGGATTGGTGATAACCGCCAAGCAGCCCGAATCGCTTGAGGCGATTATCGAGTTTCTCGCCACCGAGCCTTCCATCGAAGCCGCCCCGCCGGTTGGCGTCCGGGTGCCGCTTGTCGTCGACACGTCAGACAAGACCGAAGACAAGCGGATATGGGAATGGTTGCATCGGCTTCCTGGTGTCGCGGCGGTCGACGTCGCATTCATCTACTTGGGCGAACCCGCGTCGATCGCGCCTCAGCCACTGGAGCCCCTGTCGTGAGCACTGCCACTCTGAATCCGATCGACCGACGCACAGCCATGAAGGCTGCCGCCATGGCTGCGGCCACGGACCTTGCCCAGTCGTATGCGAGTCGCGCCAGGGCGGCAGTCAACGCCCCCCCACTGCCCGATGATCCAGAGGTCGCCGACGTCACTTGGGATAAGGCGCCGTGCCGCTTCTGTGGAACCGGCTGCCACGTGCAGGTCGGCGTGCAGGACGGCAAGGTGGTGGCGATCGCCGGAGACCAGCAGGCCGAAGTGAATCGTGGTTTGCTGTGCGTGAAGGGCTACCACGTCGGCGGCATCCTCTATGGCGCCGACCGGCTCACCAAGCCAATGCTCCGCGTCGATGGCGAACTGCAGCCGATCGAGTGGGACCAAGCGATCGACATCGTTGCGCGCCGGATATTGGAATCGGGGCCTAAGTTTGGGCTTTATCTTTCGGGGCAATCAACGATACCCGAAGGCTACGTCGGCACGAAGCTGATGCGGGGCGGCCTGTCGAACAACCATATCGACGCCAACGCACGGCTTTGCATGGCGTCGGCCGTGACCGGCTTCCTGAGCACCTACGGCGTCGACGAGCCCGCAGCTTGCTACGACGACCTCGACAGCTGCGACGCATTGATATTGTGGGGCAACAACCCAGCCGAGATGCACCCAGTGCTCTTCAGTCGTGTGGTCGATCGCCGGGTGCGTGGCGACAAGATCGAGATTTTCGACATCGGCACCCGCTGGACACGCACCACCGAGCGGGCGAATCACCACCTGCTGATGAAGCCTCACGGCGACCTGGCCATTGCGAACTGCGTGGCCCACCTGCTCATCGAGTGGGGGGCCGTCGATCAGGAGTTTGTGTCCAAGCACTGCAACTTCCGCGCGGACCGCACCCCGGCCGAACTGTGCACGCACGACGAGTATCTGGCGATGGTCGCCGAGAAAGGCGACTCCGGCCTCTTCGGCGAGCCGATTGACTACGAGCAGTACAAGAAGCTCATTTCTTACTACAACCCCGAGCGGAGCAGCGAGCTGTCGGGCGTGCCTGTCGAGCAACTCGTCGCGCTCGCCAAGTTGTTCGCCGACAAGAAACGGAAGATCACCTCGCTGTGGTGCATGGGCATGAACCAGCACACGGCGGGCACAGCGATCAACAACCTGGTACATGGCATCCACCTGTTGTCCGGGCACTGGGGCAAACCGGGCGATGGCCCCCAGTCGCTCACCGGTCAACCTTCCGCCTGCGGCACGGTGCGAGAAGTGGGCACCCTTGCGCACGCGTTGCCTGGCGGGCGACTCGTTGCCAACCCAGAACACCGCGCCGACGTCGAGCGGCGTTGGAACTTGCCCCAGGGACGGCTTAATCCAACGCCCGGTTTCCATACGGTCAAGATGTTCGAGGAATTCTGCAAGCCGACTGACCAGGGGGGCGCGATCGACACGATCTGGGTGCAGGTCACCAACCCGGGCCAGTCCTTGCCGAACACCCACAAGCTGTTCAAGGCAAAGGAGGGCCAGCCCGATAAGTTCCTCATCGTGTCAGAGGTCTACCCGACGGCAACGACCGAACTCGCCGACTTGATTCTCCCCGCGGCGATGTGGGTCGAGAAGAACGGCGTCTACGGCAACAGCGAGCGCCGCACACAGCAATGGTTCAAGATGGTCGAACCGCCGGGCGAGGCACGCGACGACTGTTGGCAACTGCTCGCCGTCGCCCGCAGGCTCTTCGAGCTTGGCCACGAGGGTTTGAAGGACCGCGACGACAAGTGGCTCTTCACGATGCGTGACGAAGCCGGCGTGGAAGTCCCGATTTGGGAGTGGGACAGCTACTATGGCCCAGTGAACGTGGACAAGGCTCTCTTTGAGCAGTATCGCGAGTTCACCTTCATGAAGCACAAGAACGTCGCCCCCTACGACCAGCTGGTCGCCCACCGTGGTATGCGGTGGCCGGTGATTGAGACCGACAACGGCGGCTTCAAGGAGACGCGGTGGCGGTTTGTCGAGGGCTCGGACGCGTACGTCGAAGCAGGCAAAGGCTACCAATTCTACCACTCTTCAACCAAGGATGACCGGGCGCAGATTTGGTTCCGCCCGCACCAAGACCCGGCCGAGATGTGCAACGGCGCCTACCCGTTCATGCTCACGACAGGGCGCGTGCTGGAGCATTGGCACACCGGCACGATGACGCGTCGGGTGAGACAGCTCTCGAACGCCATGCCCAAGGCGTACCTGGAAATGAACGCCGACGACGCCCGCGAAATGGGCATCAGCAACGGCGAGGAGGTTGAGCTGCGGACCATCCGGGGCAAGATGCGGCTGCCGGTATGGCTCGACGGGCGGGCGAAGCCGCCACGAGGAACGTTGTTCGTTCCGTTCTTCGACGAGACCGCCTCGATCAACGACCTGACGCTCGACGCAATCGACCCGTTCTCGAAGCAACCCGACTACAAAAAAAGTGCCGCCCGTGTCACCAGAATTGCAGATCTCCCGGCCTCGGGCAGCGACGAGGTGCAGCCGTGAGCACTCGAGCCGAGACAAAGGCGACACTAGGCAAACGGCTCGGCCATATGGCCCTGGCGGTGACGATCGGCGTCTCCGCGGCTGGGTTCTTGATCGGCGTCGGCGAGCGCGAGCTTCCTGAGGCGCGTCTCGCGAGCGCCGGCCCGAGAGCCCGCCCCGAGAGTTCAGGCGAACTCCCTCCCGAAGTCGTCGACTACACGAAGATGAATAGGGTGAACCGAGGCCCCAACGCCGACTGGAAGCAGTCGCTCCCCGCATTCAAGGAGGCGCCGACTCGATTCTACGGCGACGAGTCGGCGACGGACGCCGAGCGCGCCGCCGCGGTCGCGGCCCGCGCCGAACGGCGGGCCTTCAGCGGCGCCCCGCCGGTTGTCCCGCACGCGATCGACGAACGCAATGCTCAGGCGTGCATGGCGTGTCACGGTTCCGGTCTGAAGGTGGGCGGCGTGACCGCGCCCAAGATGAGTCACCACTATGTGCAGAACTGCACGCAGTGCCATGTAGAAGGGGCGCAGAATGCCCCCTGGGCGTTCGCGTCCGCCCCGGCCCAGACAACCTTTATCGGCCTTTCCGAGCCAGGACGTGGGGAACGCGCCGGACCTGGGGCCCCGCCGACGATCCCCCACGCTCTCTGGATGCGGTCAGACTGCGCGACTTGTCACGGCGAGCTCGGCAAAGAAGGTCTGCGGTCGAGTCACCCCTGGCGAGTGAACTGCACCCAATGTCACGCTCCTAGCCGCGGTTTCGATTGGTTGCCGCTCGATGTTCCGCCACCGCCGCCCCGTGAGGGCGAGGAAACGCTTGTTCCAATCGCAGGGATGTTTTCGCCGTGAGTTCCGCAGCACACATGATAAGCCGGCGTCAGTTGCTGGCTGGCGTCTGGGGGCCTCTCAGAACAACGGACTTGACTCATGCTAGTGGAGCCGGGGCCCCCCGGGTTGCCGTGATCCAAGGACGCCACTGCCTCGCTTACCGCAGCCTCTTCTGTTCGACGTGTGTCGAGCGGTGTCCGGTCGACGGTGCGATCGGCGTTAACGACGGAGTCCCCCAGGTGAACGCATCGGCCTGCACCGGGTGCGGAGACTGCCACGCCGTCTGCCCCGCGCCCCAAAATGCTGTGATGATGATCGTCTCACCGAGGAACCACGAATGATGACCCGGATTACCGACCTCCATCAAGCCACCCTGGACGAGGCGACCTTCGACGCGCTCTTCCGAGATATTGCCGCATTTGGGCAAGACGTTGAAGTAGTCCCGAGACACAGCGTGCGCCAGCAAGTTGGTGACGCTACGATGACGCTCGCCGAGGCTTCGAACGCACTCCGTAACCAATCGATTCGAGCTGTGCAGCTCCGTTACAACCACGATGGCCAGCGCTGGTGCGACACGCTCGTGCGTACTCAGCATCGGTGGCGGCTCACCCGAATCAACCTTTCAGAAGCAGCTTCAGTATGAGTGAGTTACTCGACAACCGAGCCCATCGCATCCGCACGCTCAAGCACGTCATCAAGCATCTCCACGCAGGGGACGCGCCCGAACAGGTGCGCGAGCAACTGAAGCAACTTGTGAGGGAGTGCGACGCCGGTGAAATCGCGCAGATGGAACAGGAGCTGATCGCCGAAGGCGTGCCCGTCCACGAGATCATGGGGATGTGCGACCTTCATTCCCAGGTCGTCAGCGAGGTGCTCGTGGAGCGAGCAGCGCCCAAGCTGGCGCCCGGGCACCCGGCGCAGACATTCCGCAGCGAGAACGCGGCTCTTGAGCAACACGTTGAGGTGCTGCGTGAAGCGCTCGATGCGTTGAAGCAACCGGCCGACGGAGATGGCGACCGCCCTTCTACGGAATCGGTAATCCGCTGCCGTGCGTTGGCGAACGAGTTGATGGATATCGAAAAGCACTACCAGCGGAAAGAACACCTGCTGTTCTCGATGCTCGAGCGGCACGGCATCACTGGGCCGTCGACCGTCATGTGGGGCAAAGACGACGAGGTCCGGGAGTTGGTCAAGAGCCTGCACGAAGCAATCTTGCAGGAAGACGTGTCATGTGAAGAGTGGGCGATCGTCCACACGGCCGTCGCGGAACCCGCTTTTGAGGCCGTCCGCGAGATGATCTTCAAGGAGGAACGCATCCTGCTGCCGATGTCCTTGCAAACGCTGACAGAAGTCGAGTGGGGGCAGATCTGGCAGCAATCGCCGCAATTCGGTTGGTGCCTGGTGTCGCCTGAGTCGGGCTACCAGCCTCCTGAGGAAGACGCGGCGGGCATCCCCGGCGAGGTAAGGGACAGGGCCAAACTCGCCGGGGTCGCGCTCAACATTATTTCTCCAGCCGAGGCAGCCTCGGACGCGAAGTCAACGACAACTAGCCGCCCCGCGAAGGTCGATGGATCAATCGTCTTTCCAACGGGATCGCTGACGCTTGAGCAACTAAAGGCCATCTTTGGCGCGTTGCCATGCGAGCTGACTTTCGTCGACTCGGAAGACCGAGTGCGGTTCACAAGCGAAGGACGCAACAAAGTGTTCGCGCGGCCATTGGCGGTGATCGGCCGTAAGGTCCAGCACTGCCACCCGCCAGGAAGCGTGCATATTGTCGACCAGATCCTCGACGACTTTCGATCCGGCCGTCAGAGCGTGGCTGATTTTTGGATCAGCTTCAAGGGCCGGTTTGTGTTCATCCGCTACTTTGCGCTACGCAATGAATCAGGCGAGTATGTCGGAACGTTGGAGGTCACCCAAGACCTCTCCAGAGAACGCGAGCTGAACAGAGAGCGCAGGTTGCTCCAATACGACTCCCCCGGGGATATCAGTTAGCCATGAGCGAAGTCCAACTGCCGATAACCCCCGAGACTCAGGTCGCCGCCCTGCTTGATGCTTACCCTAATCTCGAGGCGGTCCTCATTGAGATCGCCCCGGCCTTCAAGAACTTACGCAACCCGGTTCTTCGCCGCACGATCGCCAAGGTTGCGACTCTTGACAGGGCAGCCAAGGTTGCCGGCGTCCCACCCCGTGAGTTGGTGGCCAAGCTCCGGGACGCAGCGGGCCAGCCGGTTGAGGCGGGGGCTGTCGAGCCGACGGCAAGCGCGCCGTCTTACGCTCCGCTAGGCTGCCATGCGCCTGACCAGCCGTCCTGTGACTGGCTCAGCGAGAGCCAGATCACCGAGACCATCGACGCCGACGCGCTGCTGGCTGAAGGCGTTTCCCCAGTGGGTAAAGTATTGAGCGTCGCAAGGGCTTTGCCATCCGACGCGACTCTTTCCGTGACCGTGTCCTTCCGACCGATTCCGCTTATCGAGACCCTGCAACAGCAAGGTTTCAGAACCTATTGCCGAGAGAACAACGCCGGGACGTGCGAGCTTTTTGTGAGCAACGACACAAAATGATTTCCCGTAGAGACCCCGGACAGCTTCCAGCCCAAGTCCCTTCCGCAGATGCAAAGCCGCTATGCCAGCTCCTCCCATCCCCATAAAACATGCTTCCCGGCAGATGCACGCGCGATCGCGAGACTCGTTCAACCACAGCCCTATGCTGGTGTTTTACGAGCTTACGCGAGCGTGCGACCTGGTCTGCCTGCACTGCCGAGCGTGTGCCCAGCGATATTCGGACCCGAACGAGCTTAGCACCGATCTATCCAAACGGCTGATCAAGCAGCTTACGGAGTTTCCCGATCCTCCGATGCTGATCGTGACGGGCGGCGATCCCCTGAAACGTCCCGACATCTACGAATTAGTCGAATATGCAGCGGCTTCCGAGATTCCGGTTTCGATTACTCCCAGCGTGACGCCGCTACTCAACCGCGATTCGATTCGCCGACTAAGAGATGCGGGCATTGCTCGCGTAGCCATCAGCGTCGATGGGGACGACGCAGCAACTCACGACGCGAACCGCGGAGTCCAGGGCAGCTTCGATCGCAGCATGGAGGTGCTGCGCACGGCTCGCGAACTGGGGGTGGAAACGCAGATCAATACCACCCTCACGCCGGCCAATGTGGGACAAATCGAAGCCATGGGCGATCGATTTTCCCAACTGGATATCGCACTCTGGTCTGTGTTCTTTCTTGTGCCGGTTGGTCGAGCAACAACATTGGAAAGGCTTTGCGGGGAAGCATGCGAGCAGGCGTTTGCTCGGCTCCACCGGCAATCGCTGATCCAGCCATTTCTCATCAAGACGACAGAAGCTCCCCACTACCGCCGGTATGTCATGCAGCACGCGACTAAAGGCGCCTCGCCCAAGCGACCCGCGTTTGTCCCTGCCGGAGTGAATGACGGGAAGGGAGTGATGTTCGTGAGTCACACCGGCGAGATCTATCCGTCCGGCTTCTTGCCGATCGACTGCGGTCGCTTCCCGTCGAGCGACTTGGTGGACGTCTATCAGAATTCCCCGGTGTTCAGAATGCTACGCAGCAGCGATCAGCTCCAAGGCAAGTGCAGGGTATGCGAGTTTCGCAACGTCTGCGGCGGCTCCCGCGCCCGAGCCTACGCTATGACTGGTGACGCAATGTCCGAAGAGCCGGACTGCAGCTACGTTCCACCTGCGTTCGTTGATAATTAGCGGGGTTCATGGCGATTCGTGTTAGCCAGCGGTTCACCGGAGACGACATCGTCACTGCGCTCGAAGCTGTGCGGCAGCGTCGAGGCGCCGTGCCGGACGCGATCCGCGTGGACAACGGAAAACTATGCAAGCCGGGAGGAGGGCTGTCCAATGGCCGAGCGTACGACTCGGCTCCCTCACTTCCCTTTCTCAGGAGCCCCGGCGATGCGGACTCGTTGGAAGGGGGCGCGTCAGCCGGCTTTTAGTCGACTGATCGTATTGGTGGACGTCGCGCTTCAACAATCGGCAGTAAGTTCGCAATCTCAGGCAGGTCCGGTGAGAGCGTCAAAGGCGTGTCGGACCGGTGCAGGTTAGAAAGGCCCGAAAAGGCAGTTCATGCAAGCCGACGGCATCCTGCCGAGGTGAAACAGACCTCGCTCAGTTCGGAGGCCGCAGATCTGCTGAGGCTGGTCCAGCCGCTGTTCGTTCGCGTGAGGACCATTCCGAGGAGATCGGACCGGCGTTTGCAACTATCTCGCGTGCTAGGTGAGCGCCTCCAAGTCAGAATTGGGGGCAATTCCGAGTTCAGGCTCTTAGAACGTGTTTTGAAAATCAGCTTGACGCCCTGGCGAGTCGTCGTGACATGAGGTTGATCATGGCGACGTACGTGATGGCTTCGCTTGAGAGAAAGGTTCGTTCATAGTCTCGGCTGTGACGGCGGTAGCGGGCCAGCCAAGCGAAGGTGCGTTCGACGATCCAGCGCTTTGGCAGGACCGTGAAGCCTTGTACGTCGACCGGCCGCAGCACCGTTTGCAGAATCCATCCGAACGTCGCCTGCACCCACGCCGGCAGGCCGGATCGGCCGTAGGCGACGTCGCCGAACACGACCCGCAAGCGCCGGAATTGGTCGGCGAGCTTCGTCATCACCCAGGCCGCCCCGTCTTGATCTTGCCAGTCCGCGCCATGAACCACCACCGTCAACAACAATCCGAGCGTGTCGACCGCAACATGGCGCTTGCGGCCGGTGATTTTCTTGGCGGCGTCGTATCCGCGGGCCTCGCCTCCCTCGGCCGTCCGCACCGACTGACTGTCGATGATCGCCGCCGTGGGCGTCCCCTTCTTGCCGGCGGCTCGCCGCACCCGCTCCCGCAAGCGATCGTGAATCCTCTGCCACAGGCCGTCGTTTCGCCATTGCCAGAAGACGCCGTACACCGTGCTCCAATTTGGAAAGTCGCTCGGCAACAGCCGCCACTGACACCCCGTGCGGACGACGTACAAGACGCCGTTGATCACCCGTCGCCGGTCGACTTGAGGGCGACCCCGCTTCGCTTTCCGCGGAAGCAACTTCCGAATCAACTGCCATTGTCGGTCCGTCAAATCGCTGGAATACTTCGTCTTGATCTTCATGCTACGGCTCCTCCCTGAGATTGGCGTCAAAGGACGGGAGCCGTAGCTGTTTTTCTTCAATCAGGCAATTTCAAAACACGTTCTAAGTGCCATTCGTCCCTCTCACCGCCCGCAATCTGCTGTTCTTTGAAATCTCTGAGGATGCATCGGCCGCGGCAAATTCAGGTCCAGCGCAACTCGCAGCGGTGCTCGTCACGAATGGCACTTAGTTTTAGATAAGGTCTTTCGCATCATCGAGTAAGCGTCGCTATCGCAGCATTGCTTTCTGCAGGACTGACGTCGTTAGAAAAGGCCTCCGTTGCTTAGATGGTTCTTGTCACAGTCCATCACGGCAAGGAGGCCTCGCAATGCGAGATTGTAATCATCGAGCGATCCGAACACAGATCAGTTTTCTCAGACGTCAGTTTCTGCAAGAAGGCGATCTTCCGTTCACGGATGTCCTGACGCCGGAAACGATCGCGCCGGCACTCGCAACACTCGGTAGTTGGAGAGACCGAGTTTATACTCCGCTGGTCACGCTGTGGGTGTTTCTCGGTCAGGTCCTCAGCGCCGACCATTCTTGTCGAGCGGCGGTTGCACGGCTGATTGCCCATCGTCTTTCTCAAGGCCTTGAGGCCTGCTCCGCAAAGACCGGCGCCTACTGCCAGGCCAGAGGACGATTGTCGGAGAAGTTCTTTTCCGCGGTGACCTGCTTGGCGGGCAGAGCGCTGGACGCGAAGAACGATCCGCAATGGCTCTGGAAAGGACGCCCGGTGTACATGTTCGATGGCACGGTCGTCAGCATGCCCGACACCGCGGAGAATCAGGCGGCCTACCCGCAGCCTTACAATCAGAGACCGGGCCTCGGCTTTCCCCTGGCCAGAATCGGAGCCATCACTTCGCTTGCCACCGGCGCGATTATTGATCTTGGGTTCAGCCGCTACGCTGGCAAGGGGCAAGGAGAAGTCACCTTGCTGCGAAGGCTTTCTCACGTGTTTTCCGCAGGGGACGTGCTCCTGGCGGATTGTCTGATCGGCAATTGGCGATGTCTCTACGAGCTGCAACAAGGCGGCGTCGACATGGTCACTCGGCTCAATAAGGCGCTGCGAAAAGCCGACTTTCGCAAAGGCCGGCGGTTAGGCAAAGACGACCATCTGGTCCGCTGGCCGAAGCCACACATCCGCGAGGTTGGCCGCAAGGCACAACTGGCAATGCCCAGGTATCTCACGGTTCGCGAAGTTCGCGTCTCGATCAAGCAGCCAGGCTTTCGCACGAAGGTCATGGTCATCGTCACAACGCTGCTCGATCCAGTGCGGTATCCGAAGCAAGACCTTGCCGATCTCTATCGCCAACGTTGGAACAACGAACTTGATCTACGCTCGATCAAGACCACGATGCAAATGGACCAATTGCGGTGCATAACACCCGAATCGGTTCGCAAGGAAGTGTGGACGCACGTCCTAGCCTACAACCTCATTCGTACGATCATGGCCCAAGCGGCAATGCAACACGGCATCCAGCCGCGAACCATCAGCTTCAAAGGAGCCCTGCAAACTCTAGAGGCTTTCCAGCCGTTGATCGATTACCACGGGCATCGCGGTCGTGCTTTTCGCTTGCACCTCTACCAGCAGCTACTCAACTCGATCGTACTTCACCGCGTAGGAGACCGCCCCGATCGCTTCGAGCCCCGACGCCGAAAGCGAAGGCCACCCTTGTACGGCTATCTGCGCATNCCNAGAAATGAAACAAAACTCGCTATGATCAAGGGGACAAAGAATAACTAAGTGCCATTCGTGCTCGTCACCTCAGTCAATTTGCGGGAATGCTAATTGCCGGCGGTGTGCCCAACCTCAGTGACTTTGGGCCCGGTTCTTCGACGCCCCGGCGTGAAACGTCGACTCGCCCTTCGCTGATTCCAGCAGGGTCTCCACGCTCCCTCGGCCACGCCCCCTCGGCGGCCTGTTTTGCCGCAAAAACACAGGCCCCAATGAGCTTCCACCCCGGCCCTTCCGACCGCGGCGGCGGCTGTGTAAAGTGCAAGGCGTCGGTTTCGCTTGTCAGCCTACGCTCATCAGCCGATTTCGACGGCCGCGACGACGCGGCAACGGCTCGCGGATAGCTGCGGCGCCCGTGGCCCCGACGACGCTCCGCGTGGGTAGGAGACGACGCTCCGCGTGGGAATGAAGAGGCCCCGTCGGGGCGTCGGCATGTCCGTTGGGGACAAGTCGGCAGTCCGCCCTCGTGTCTGTCCCTGACGCGCTGCCGGGCGCGGCTTGCGGCAGGCCGTCAACACGCTGCTTCAACACGCTCAAGTACGCCGCTCGGAACAGGAGAGACTCGGTTGGAATTGTTCTACGCGGCGATCGTCCTGTTGGCGGCCACGGCCGTGTTCGACTTGACGGTGGGCGTCAGCAACGACGCGGTCAACTTTTTGAACTCGTCGTTCGGCTCGCGGGCCGGATCGCGGCGCGTGATTCTGATCATCGCGTCGATCGGCATTCTGGTGGGCGTCACGTTTTCCGGCGGCATGATGGAAGTGGCCCGCAAGGGCATCTTCCACCCCGGCTACTTCACGATGCCCGAGCTGATCGCCGTGTTCTTGGCGGTCATGCTGGCCGACGTGGTGCTGCTGGACGTGTTCAATACCTACGGTCTGCCCACCTCGACGACCGTGTCGATCGTGTTCGAGCTGCTCGGCGCCGCCACGGCCATGGCCATGCTGAAAGTCTCGCACATGGGCGAGAATCTGCGGGCCGCGATCGACTATATCAACACCGGCACGGCGATGGTCATCATCGGCGGCATCCTGTTGTCGGTCCTGGTCGCGTTTATCTTCGGGGCGCTGGTGCAGCTGTGCACGCGGCTGCTGTTCACGTTTGATTACGAAAGCCGGCTGGCCCGCTTCGGATCGCTGTGGTGCGGCGCCGCCATGGCGATGATCACCTACTTTATCCTCGTCAAAGGCGCCAAGGGCGCGAGCTTCATTACCTCCGAGCGGGCCGAGTGGATTGCCTCGCATTCGGCCGTCATTCTGCTGGGCTGTTTCGCGGTCAGCGCCGCGGTGTTTCAGATCCTGCAGCGGATGGGGGTGAACATTTTGGCGATCGTCGTGCTGGTGGGCACCTTCGCCCTGGCCATGGCGTTCGCCGCCAACGATCTGGTGAACTTCGTCGGCGTGCCGATGGCGGGGTATCACGCGTTCAAGGAAGCCGGGCTCCACGAACAGCCGCTGACCGCGACAATGGACGCCCTGGCGGCCAAGGTGCCGATCGAAACGCACTTTCTGCTGCTGGCCGGCGCCGTGATGGTCGTGACCCTGTGGCTGTCGCGCAAGGCGCAAACAGTCACTGAGACCGAAATCAGCTTGGGCCGGCAAAACGAGGGGGCCGAGCGATTCGAGTCGATCTACCTGGCCCGCGTGATCGTCCGGATGGCGGTCAACGTGTCGGAGGCCGTCGCACAAATCACGCCGCCGTCGATCAGGGCCCGCATCGCGCGACGGCTCGACGTGACGCACTACCACGGGATGGTCGACGAGGAGAGCCGGCCGTCGTTCGATCTGTTGCGAGCCAGCGTCAATCTGACCGTGGCCAGCGCGATCATCTCCTACGCGACGTCCAACAAGCTGCCGCTGTCGACCACCTACGTCACCTTCATGGTGGCCATGGGGTCGTCGTTTGCCGACCAGGCCTGGGGCCGCGAAAGCGCCGTCTATCGCGTGACCGGCGTGCTGACCGTCATTGCCGGGTGGTTCGCCACGGCGCTCACCGCGTTTATCCTGGCCGCGATCTTTGCCGTGGTGCTGTACTTTGGCGGGGCGTACGGGGCCGTGGCAATCGTTCTGCTGGCGGCATTCATCTTTTGGAAAAACCACCACCGCCACAAACAACGCGTCTCGTCGGCGGAGATGGCCCAGGTGTTCCATCTGAAGAAGGTCACCGACGTCGAGGCGACGCTCTCCACCTCGTTTGAGCACATGGCGATCCTGCTGCGAGAGATTCGCGACTCGATCGAGAAAACGCTCGACGGACTGGCCGCCACCAACCTGCTGCTGCTGCATCAACAGAAGGCCCGCTCGAGCCACTTCCAGGCCTGGGCCAACATCATCATCGCCAACATCTTCAAGGCGATGCGGCTGATTCAGCGCGGCGACGGCAATACCTCGTCCAAATACGGCCAGACCGTGCGCCGCATCCAACGCATCGTCGACACGCACCGCGACATTGTGATGCGGTGCTACATGCACGTCAGCAATCAGCACAAAGGGCTGCCGGACGTCCAGACTGACGAGCTGCGGCAAGTGGCCGCGTTGCTGTTCGATCTGTACGGGGACGTGGACCGCGTGCTCACCGGCGGCGGCCCGGTGGATCTGGACGCCGTGCAAGAGAAGGACCGACAGATTCGCGACCTGGCGGACTCGCTGCACGACAAGCAACTGGAGCGCATTCGCGAAGGCGACTCAAAGACGCGTCACTCGATCCTGTGGTACGCAATCATCGGCAACATGCTGGCCCAGTCGAAGCAGAATCTCCGGCTGCTGCGGATCTACTCGGAAGTCGTCGGACGCGTGCTCGGCGAGGACGAGTTTGATATGGAGTAAGGCGCGCGTTGCGTGCCACTGCAAGCTGGCCTAGCAGTGCGAAGCGGGCACACGGGTTCCGCTGCTGGACAAGCCAGACAGAGGCACAACCGCGGCGCCACTCGACGCCAGCGGGGCAAGCCGACGCACTATTTTCTGCTCGCTTTTGAGCCGCGCCGTCGCGTAAAACGATTTCAGGGTCGCGGCGCGATGGTTCGGGGAACGCGTCCTCCCAGTCGAAGGCTGAGTTTTGCTCGACATCGGGGAGTTTTGCTTGCAGAACTGGCGCGTCGCCGCTGACTCTGGCATTAGCAAGTCACGCACTGGCAACGCGTTACGAGGATCTCGCCCGCAGCCGCAGTGAGGGTTTTGCGCGCAGATTTCGGCGTTTCGCACGCGCGCAAAATGGGAGCAAAACTCCTAGACAACGATCCACGACCTCAATACTGAAAGTGCTTAATCTGTTCGCCCTTTTCCTCGATCTCGCTGAGCGATTCGATGCCGATTTCCAGATGGACGCTCGACCAGTCGCGGGTGACGCGCTCGTCGCTGGCTTGGGTTTTGACCCCCTCGGGCGTCATCGGCAAATCGGAGACCAGCAGCAGGGCGCCCCGGGCGATTTGGTTGCGGTGGCCCACGACGAACACCGTGGCGGTTTCCATGTCGATGGCGATGGGGGTGTAGTCGCTCAGCTGTTTGCGGAACGCTTCGTCGTGCTCCCACACCCGGCGGTTGGTCGTGTACACCACGCCCGTGCGGTAGTCGAGGTGCCGATCGACCAACTTCTGCGAAACGAACTTGTGCAGCTTGAACGAGGGAAGCGCCGGCACCAGCGGCGGCAGGTAGTCGTCGCTGGTCCCCTCGCCGCGGATGGCGCCGATCGGCAGGATGAAGTGGCCGATTTCGGTCGAGTGGTGCACGCCGCCGCACTTGCCCAGAAACAGCGCCGCTTTGGGGTGCCGTGCGGTCAGCAAATCCATGATCGTCGCCGCGTTGGGCGAGCCGATCCCAAAGTTAATGATCGTCAGCCCCTCGTCGTTGCTGGCCGCCTGCATGGGCCGGTCGGCCCCGTAGATGCGGCAATCGAACTTCTCGGCAAACCGGTCGACGTACGTACGAAAGTTGGTCAGCAGAATGAAATCGCCAAATTCGCCCAGCGGCATCCCCGTGTAACGCGGCAACCAATCCTGGGCGAGGGCGAGTTTGGTGATCATGGGACGCGGGGAAAGTTCGGTGGTCAGAGGTCGGAGGTCGAATATCAGAGTGGCAAGAGCGCCACAGCCACGGCACGCAACGCAATCGCCATTGAGCCCCTCCCGGAAGGGAGGGCGCCTGCCGCGTCGGTCAGTACACAGTCCGTTTCGGATTCGCCAGCCACTCGTCAAACAGCTGCCGGCATTCGTCGCGGCGCATTTCGCCGATCAGCTTCAACTGACTGCCGCCGCGGGCGAGCAGCTCCTCGGCCGGCAGCGTCAGTTCGTTGAAACCGGCCGACTCGGCGTCGGCGATCGTGGCGCCAAAGTACACCGTGTCGACCCGCGCCCAATGCAACGCCGCCATGCACATGGGGCACGGCTCGCAGGTGGTCGCCACGACCGCGCCTTCCAGGAAAATATTGTCAATTTCCAGGTTTGCGGCACGAATAGCATTCACCTCGGCGTGGGCGGTGATGTCGGTGGTCAACGCCACGGTATTGTGAGTGCGGGAGATGATTCGATCGCCCTGGGCGATCGCGCATCCAAAGGGGCTTTGGCCTTTGGCAAGACCTTCGCGGCAGACCTCGATGGCCAGCCGCATGAGTTCGGCGGGGTCGATCATGGCGGGCAGTGGGGGAGGGAGGACCGGAGCGTCCGGCGACAGACGACCGGCGTGATTGGTGACTTTGCGGGGTCCAGGCGGATTGGCGGCGAATCGTCGCCGCCAGGCCGGCCGATCATCGAGCCGGAGCCGCTCCGCTCGCCAGAATACCCGAATTTCCCACGCCACGGCCAGCCGAGTCTCGCCGTCGCCCCCAGCCAGCTTGTCCCGGCCGCCTGCCCGTGGCGGTTGGCTGTCGCACCAACGGCGGCAAACTACCCCGTAGGAAGCGGTTTGCCCGCCGGGTCCGGCGGGATCATAATATGGAGATTCGTCCCTCGGAACTGTGACGAAGAGGACCCCGTGGACGCGGGCCAGATTTTAATCAAGCATGGCTTGCTCAGCGACGACGATCTCGCGCGCGCTGACCGCGAGCGCACCAACGGCGAGCGGGCCGACCAACGTGCCGTCGACTTGGGACTGGTGCCCGAGGAGCCGGCGCTGCGCGCGCTGGGCGCGGAGTTGGGCGTCGACTTTGTCGACCTGGAATCGGCCGACGTCGACCTGTCGCTGCTGAGCCTGTTCCCCCAGAAGCTCATCCACCGCCACTCGATGTTCCCGGTGCGGCAGACCGCCGCGGGGATCGAGGTGGCCACGAGCGACCCGCTGGACCTGTTCCCGCTGGACGAAGCTGCCGCCGCGGTGGGGGTGCCCGTGGTGCCGGTGCTCGCCACGCGCGATGCGATCGCCAAGCGGATCAAGACGCACCTGGGCGTCGGCAGCGAAACGATCGAGGGCCTGCTCGCTGCTCGCGAGGAGGAAGAGGTTGAACTGGTCGACGGTCTGCAGGTCGACGACGCCGAGATTTCCGAGGAGGTGCAGGAAGCCTCGGTGGTGCGGCTGGTCAACGAGATCCTGCTGGAAGCCATCGACAGCCGCGCCAGCGACGTGCACATCGAGTCGCAGCCCTCCGGCGTGCGGATTCGTTACCGCATCGACGGCATTCTGCAGGGCCAGCCGACGCCGCCGGAAATCAATCGCTTTCAGGCGGCCATCATCAGCCGGCTGAAGATCATGGCCCGGCTGAACATCGCCGAGAAACGGCTGCCGCAGGACGGCCGCATCAAGCTCAAAGTGCACGGCCGCGAGGTCGACGTCCGCGTGTCAGTGATCCCCATGCTGCACGGCGAGGGGATCGTGATGCGGCTGTTGGACAAGGGCCGGATGAACTTCTCGCTGGCCAAGCTGGGCATGGAAGAAACACTCGGTCGGCAATTCGAGGAGCTGATCTCGATGCCGCACGGCATCGTGCTGGTCACGGGCCCCACTGGCTCGGGCAAGACCACCACGCTCTACAGTGCGCTGATGCACATCAAGAGCGAAGACACCAAGATCATCACCACCGAAGATCCAGTCGAATACCAACTGGAAGGCATCAACCAGATTCAGGTGCATCCGAAGATCGGGCTGACGTTCGCCGCGTCGCTGCGGTCGATCCTGCGTCACGACCCCGACGTGGTGCTGGTGGGCGAAATCCGCGACTTCGAGACGGCCGAGAACGCCATCCAGGCGTCGCTGACCGGTCACCTGGTGTTCAGCACGCTGCACACCAACGACGCTCCCAGCGCATACACGCGCTTGGTCGATATGGGGATCGAACCGTTTTTGGTCGCCAGTACCGTCGAGGCGGTCATGGCCCAGCGGTTGGTCCGGACGCTTTGCACGCATTGCCGCGAGCCGTACGAACCGATCCGGGACGATCTGCCGCTGGACTTTCCCTGGGATTCGTTCGTCAAAATGGACGTGCCGCTGTACCGTCCCGGCGGCTGCCGCGAGTGCCGCGGGTCCGGGTTTGCCGGCCGGCAGGGCATTTTCGAGCTGTGCCCCACGACCGAGTCCGTGCGGCAACTCGCTCACGACCGAGCCAGCAGTTGGGAGATTCGCAAAGCCGCGCTGGCCGACGGCATGCGCACGCTGCGGCAGGACGCGTGGCTGAAGTCGCTGGAGGGCATGACCACCGTCGACGAAGTGCTCCGCGTGACCAAGGGCGATCGGCTGTGACGAATTGCTAATTGGCCAATGGCCATTGCTAATTTCAAACTGGCTTCCTGGGCGCACGCTTCGCTGTTCCGACCGAGTCCCTATCGGATTGATCACGACCGCTTCCCAATTTGCAATGGCCATTGGTCATTGGCCAATTTGCAATTCTCCCCATGCCCGACTTCGCTTATATCGCCCGCAGTCATACCGGCGAGCGCGTCGAGGGCGTGCTGGCGGCGGGCACGCAGCGCGAAGCGCTCGCGGCGTTGGC
The DNA here is from genome assembly GCA_002702655.1 of Planctomycetaceae bacterium. Taxonomy (GTDB): domain Bacteria; phylum Planctomycetota; class Planctomycetia; order Pirellulales; family Lacipirellulaceae. Next base: position 37,054 of record PABB01000081.1, on the reverse strand, counting down.
GGCGAAGGACCTGTTCCCGGTCGAGGTCAAATCGGCCGGCGGCGCGACAAAGCAGACGGGCGGGCGCAAGGTGCGTCCCCAGGCGATGTCGCAGTTTTACACGCAGTTGGCCGCGCTGCTGCGCAGCGGCGTGCCGCTGCTGCGATCGTTGGACGTGCTGCGCGAGCAGGCGACCAACCCCGCGCTGGCCGAGATCGCCGGCGACCTGCATGCGCGGGTGACCGAAGGCGATTCGCTGGCCGAGGCGATGGCCCGCCACCCCCGGGCGTTCAACGATTTGTCGCGCAGCATCGTCCGCGCCGGCGGCGAGGGCGGCTTTCTGGAAGAGGCGTTGGAGCGCGTCGCCAAGTTCACCGATCAACAGGCGGAACTGAAAAGCCGCGTGTTGGGAGCGCTGGCGTATCCGATCTTCCTGGCCGTGTTCGGCGTGTCGATCGTCACCATCCTGGTTATCTTTTTCGTGCCGCGGTTTGAAGAGCTGTTCGCGCGGCTGCGCGCGCGAGGCGAGCTGCCGATCATGACCGATTGGCTGCTGTGGGTCAGCGATTCGATCGGCAAGTACGGGATTTGGATCGCGTTGGCCGTGGCGGCGATCGTTCTGCTGCTGCGGGCGAAGCTGCAGACTCCCGAAGGCCGGTGGTTCATGGATCGCACGCGCCTTCATCTGCCGCAAGCCGGGCTGATCTATCGCAACTTCGCCGTCGCGCGGTTCTGCCGCGTGTTGGGGACGCTGCTGGCCGGCGGCGTGCCGATCGTGCGCTCGCTGAAGATCAGCTCCGATTCGACCGGCAACCTGGTGCTGGCCAAGGCAATCAACGACGCGGCGGACAACATCACCAGCGGCGAGTCGTTGGCGGCGCCGCTGGCGGCCAGCGGCCACTTCCCGCCCAACGTGGTCGAGATGGTCGCCGTGGCCGAACAGTCCAACACGCTCGAAACGGTGCTGACCGACATTGCCGACTCGCTGGAGAAAGAAACTTGGCGGCGGTTGGACCTGTTTGTCCGCCTGCTGGAACCGGTCATGCTGCTGCTATTGGCCTCGTGCGTGCTGGTGATCGTGGTGGCGCTGCTGCTGCCGATGCTCAAGAGCGCCATGACGATCTGATCGGGAGGTAAGCTGGCCCACGAACATGGGCCGCCGAGTTGGTAAAATCAGGGGTTGGTACTGAACCACACTTTCGTGACCGTTTCGCGGCGGACAGACCGCGAGCGTCACCTGGACAGAGTCGAAAGGACTTTCGCAATGACAAGGGGCAAGCTCACCCGCGCGCGCCGGCGCACTCACCCGCGCAGCGGCTTCACGTTGATTGAAGTGCTGCTGGTGCTGATCATCCTCGTGATCCTCGGCTCGCTGGCCACCGGCGTGTTCACCGGCACGCAGGAACAGGCCAGCAAGCGGGCGGTCGCCTCGCAGGTTGGTTTCGTCGACGAGGCCATCGGCCGCTATCGGATGGACTTCAACAAGAACCCCGACGAGCTCTCGGATCTGTGGGACAAGCCCAGCGACTCGGACGACGCCGACAAGTGGGCGGGGCCGTACATGAAGGAGCTGAAGAACGACCCCTGGGGCAACGAGTATCAGTACGCCGCCAAGGGGAAGAAGAACTCCGACGGCTACGACTTCTGGTCCACCGGCCCCGACGGCAAGGACGGCACGGAGGATGACATCGGCAACTGGGATGATGAATGATCTTGCGTCGCTACCAGCACGCCGCGGATGCCCCCCTCCCCTCGACGGGGAGCGGTGACGCCCGCCGCGCCGGCATCACGCTGATCGAGTTGGTGCTCGTGTTGGCACTGCTGTCGGTTTTGGCCAGCCTGGCGGCGCCGGTCGTCGAAAACAGCTTCATAACCATGCGGCTGCGGCGCGGCGGCGATCGCGTGTTGGCGGCCTGGGCCAAGGCTCGCTCGCGGGCGATCGAAACGGGCGAGATCCAACAGTTCACCTACGAGTTGGACGGTCGCGAGTATCGCATCACGGAGTGGGTCGATCCGCTGCTGGGCGAGGGCGCCACAACCACCGCGACGGCGGCGACTGCCGGACTGCCCGCGGCCGGCTCCGCCAGCGCGATGAGCCCTGCAGGCGCCGGCCAGTCGGCTGCTCCTGCGGGGACGGCAGCGCCGGAGGCAGAAACCGATTCGCTCCCCGAGCAGATTCATTTCCACGCCGGCCAGGCTGTTGTGTCTCGCGCCGGCGATGGCGAACGCCAGCGCGCTGCGCTGAGCGCGGAAGGCGGCAAGTGGTCGATGCCCGTGCTGTTCTTCCCCGACGGCAGCACGTCGGACGCGTCGCTCACGTTGGCGACCGACAGCAATCAGTACCAGCGGATCACCCTGCGCGGCCTGACCGGCGTCGGCCGAGCGAGCCTGGTGCTGGGCCGCACCGAGTTGCAACGGCTGGAACAAGCCGAGCGGAGCACGCCGCGATGAGACAACGCCGCGTTCAACCCGTCGCCGGTTTCACGCTGCTGGAGGTGATTCTCTCGTTGGTCGTGCTGGGCGGGTCCGTGGCGATTTTGGGCGAGGTGATGCAGTTGGCCAATCGCGGGGCAGCCGACTCGCGTGCCGAAACGCAGGCCCAACTGCTGGCCGCCAACGTCATGGACGAGTTGATCGCGGGCTACGCGGAACTCAACGGCGTCAGTCGGCAACCGCTGGCCGCGGAAACCGACGGTCCCTGGGTCTACTCGGTCTCCATTGGCACATCGCAATTGTCCTACCTCGTGCCGGTCGAAGTGCTGGTGGAGCAGGACCTGCAGCCGGAGTTTAATCCGGTGCGGTTCAAGCTGACGCGGTGGTTGCCCGACCTGCCGGCGCCCACGGCCGACGCTTCGGCGATGGGGGGCGCCTCTGACAGCGGCGCTGGTTCCGCAACCGGCGGCGGCTCCGCGACCGGCGGGGGCTTCACGGGAGGCACGCTATGACGGCCTTCGTGAAGAATTCCGCACAACGGCGCGACGGGATCGAACGGCACAGCGGCTTCACGTTGTTGGAAATCGTGCTCGCGTTGGCGCTCTCCGCGGCGGTCATGTACCTGCTCACCACGGCGTTGGAACTGTTCCTATTTCGGGTCGATGCCAGTCGCTCCCGCGTCGAGGCGGCGCAGGTCGCCCGCGCCGTGTTCGATCGCATGGAATCGGACCTGCGAGCGATTGAGTTCGCGCCGCCGCGGGGCGGGGGGATGGCGGCGTCCGCCAGCGGCAGCGGCAGTCAAGACGCAAGCGGCGCCGGCGGAATCGCCAGCAGCTTTGCCTCCGACGGCACGTCGTCGTTCGCCGGGGGGCAGGCCGATGCGCCGGCGCTGATCGGTTCGGCCGTTGACCTGCGTCTGAATCGTTCCGGCGCGTGGGGCTGGGAACGGCTCACGCGGGAGATTGATCCGACCGAGTCGTCCAGCGCAGCGGAGTTTCCCGCCACGGTGCGCTATTGGCTGTCCGACGAGCGCCGGCGGTCGGCCGCCGAGTTGGCCGCGGCCGGCGTGTCCGTCGAGCCGAGCGTCACAGCGGCGGGGCTCTACCGCGAAATTATTGCCACGGCCGCGCTGGACGAGTCGGGCGCCAACGCTCCCGCGACGCTCGACGGCGGGTCGTCGGCCACGTCGTTGCCCTCCGAAGCCCAGTCCCAACTGCTGGCCCCCGAGATCGTCCAGGCCACGTTCGCGTACTGGGACGGCTCGCAATTGGTCGACGAGTGGGACTCGACCGAGTCCGGCCTGCCGGCGGGCGTCCAGATCACTCTGCAGGTGATGGAAGTCTCGTATGAGGAAGCGATCGAGGCAAGCCGGCAGTCGGCGCTCGACTCGAAGAGCGTCTCCAAGGATCAACTGGTCACCTATCGCAGGTTCATCGCGTTGCCAAAAACGGCCGCACGGCCGCCGGATCAAATCCTGCTGCGAGGCGGCGGGGGCGGAGGAGGACGCGGCGGCAATCGCAGCGGCCAGGGCGGCGGCAACAACAACGGAAACGGCAACGGCGGCGGCGAGGGCGGCGACAATGGCAATGCCGGCGACGCAGGCCGCTGAGTAGGTTCCCATGACGCATCGCAAGCCAACTCGTACGACACGCTCTCCGCACGGCAGCATCTTGCTGCTCGTGCTGGTGGCGCTGGTCGCGTTGACGCTGGGCACGGGGGCCTATCTCGAGTTGATGCGCAACGAGCATACGGCCGTCCGCCGGCACGGGCGCAACGTCATGTGCGAATCGCTGGCCGAGTCGGGCGTGACGTACCTGCTGGCGATGCTGGCCCGCGCGGACGCCGATCTGGTGCTGTTGGGCGGACCGCTGAACAACTCCGGCAGTTTGCAGGGGACGGTCGTTATCGAGGCAAACGATCCCATGGACCGCGGGCGATTTGCCGTGCTGGCGCCAACGCAGGTCGACGGCCAATACTCGGGTTATCGTTTTGGGTTGGAGGATGAATCGGCCAAGCTGAATCTCAACGCCCTGGTTCCCCCGGCCGGCGGCGGGGGAGGCGGAGGCGGGCAAAGCGCCGGCAATGGCGGTGCGGGGCAAGCCGGCCAAACAGGCGCCACGGGCGGCGCCGTTGCCGCCGACGGGCAATCGCCGGGCGGCGGAGGAGGCGGCGCTGGCGGGGCCGCGGGAGGAGGGCAAACGGCCAACGCCGACCCCGCTGAGCGGTTGCTGGCGTTGCCCGGCATGACCATCGAGATCGCCGACGCGATTCTCGACTGGCTCGACGCCGACGAATCGCCGCGTACCAACGGAGCCGAGGCCGAGTACTACCAGGGGCTGGATCCGCCCTACTCTCCGACCAACGGTCCGCTAAGCAGCGTCGACGAACTGTTGCAGGTTCGCGGCGTCACGCCCGAGTTGCTGTATGGGTTAGACCAGAATCGCAATCTGGTCATCGATCCGCACGAGATGCCGCGCGGCGCGCTGGCGGAAGTCGACAACTCCACCGGCGAGTTGAACCGCGGCTGGGCCGCCTACCTGACGGTCGACAGCGTCGAATCGTTCAAACTCTCCACCGGCGAGTCCCGCGCCAACGTGAACGGCACGGATCTGCAGGCGTTGTATCAGCAACTGGGAACCACGCTCAGCGACGAGCAAGCCAAGTTCATCATCCTGGCCCGGCAGTACGGCCTGCAGCCGGCCAATCAGAACAGCCAGAATCGCCGGGGCGGCTCGGATCAAGAGAGCCGCGACCAGGGACGCCGCAATCGCAACCGATCGCGGGGCAATCGCGGCGAGGGGGGCGGCGACCAGCAGTCGAACCAACCGGTCAGCGCCGCGACGATTGAGTTGAAGTTCGACCAGCAAGCGCAGGCCAATATCAACTCGCTGCTGGATCTGATCGGCACGACGGTGCAAGTGCCCAACGGCAACGACAATCAGCAGACGCAAACGGTCGTTTCGCCCTGGCAGGATACGGGGGCTGACTACGCAGCGCTGATGACGCTGTACGATGCGGCCACGGTCACCGCGGGTCGCGTCGGCGGCCGGGTGAACATCAATCAGGCTCCGCGGGCCGTGTTGCGCGGCATCCCGGGGCTGGAGGCGACGGCCGTAGAGCAGATCGTCATGCGCCGCGACGGCCTGTACGCACCGATTGACGGCGCCCAACGCCACGCGCTGTGGCTGCTGGTCGACGGGGTCGTCGACCTGCAAACAATGCGCGCCCTGGAGCCGTACGTCACGGCCGGGGGCAACGTCTTCAGCGGCGAGGTGGTCGGGTTCTTCGACGCGGCGGGCGGCATGCACCGCATGCGGGTCACCATTGACCGCACGGGCGGAACGCCCGTGGTGGTCCGCCGCGAGAACTTCTCCACCCTGGGGAAGGGTCTCCCCGTGACCGCCCTGGGCGTCGAAGAGCTCGCGACGCCCTAGCCTTCCCCTCTGCGGCGGGCGCCGACAGCACTGCCAGCACGGACAATCTCACACAACGGGGCCTGCCAGCGGAGTTTCGCTGGCGTCCTGGGCAAGCTTTGTCGATTAATCCGGTTATGCGGGCGACGGCTGCGCACGGCGTGCAGCGCGAATGCGCCCCCATCGATCGGTACCGCAAGCTAATCGCTCATGAGCACGCCCCGACGTCTTCTGTCGCCTGGAACATGGTTGCTGCTGGCTGGCGTGGCCGCGGTCGTCGCCGCCAGTGCGGTCGACTTCCGCGTTGCTGCTGATCGCTGCGCTCTGGCTGCAACCGACGCCCAGTCGCCCCACACGGACGAACGGCAAGCGGCGTTCGTGTCCGAATCGACGCTCGATGAAGCGGTTGCCGAGCACACCGTCCTTCCTGCTCTGCAAACCACGCCCACATTGCCAGAAGTTGCCGCCCCGGCGGCCGCCCCGCAGGCTGAGTTGCGGATTGCCCAAGCGCCCGCAGCACCGTCCGAAACCACGGCGGCGCCCAGTGCGAAGACAGCGGCCAAGTCGGTCCGCGCTCAGTTGCGCCAATTGTCGCCCGAGCAACTCCATGCTCGGCTGGAAAAGGCGTTCGATCGCCCGCTGCCGGTGCTCTCCGAACCCACCGACCAATGGATGCGGTTCTCGGTCGATCTGCCGGGCGAGACGCCGCTGCTGGTGGCGGTGGACCGCCAAACGGGCGTGGTCCGGCTCGATGGCGCCCCTGAGCAGCTGGCGCCGTGGCAGAGAATTATCCAATCGCTCGACGCGCCGCCGCGCGACGACAGCGAATCGACCTACGTCGCGGTCTCGCCCCAGGCGGCCCCGCAAGTGCGGCAAAGCGTGGCGATGCTGGTGGCGCAGCTCAATAACAGCAATGAATCCAGCGACGTTGGCGACGGCGACCAGGACGGTCCACGGTTGGGCGGCGATCCTGTCTCCGAGACCGACAATGCAGCGATCGCCGCGGCGGCCAATTCGCTGCTGGGACCGGTGCAGGTGGAGAATATCGAAGGCACCGACCTGTTCATCATCCGCGGCAATCCCCGCGACACGGCCATCGTGCGCGAGGTGATCCGCCAGATCGAAGCGATGACGCAGGTGTCGCCCCCCAAGGTCGCGATCGTCCCGCTGGAGCACGTCGAAGGCGTCGCCATGGCGGCGCTGGTCAATCGGGCGTTCGGCCCGTCAAACACCGGCCCCTCGTTGGGGTCCTACTACGGCGTGCCGATGGTGCTGCCGCTGCAGAATCCCAACGCGGTGTTCGTCGCGGCAGCGGAGTCCACGTACCAGCGCGTGCTGGAAGTGATTCGCACGCTCGATCAGCCCCAGGCGGAAGCGGGATCGCAGTTCGAGATCTTCCGCCTGACCAAGGCGTCGGCCGAAGACGTGGAGAACGTGCTGGAAGATCTGCTGGAACTCGACGACGACGAAATCAGCACGTTGGGAACGCGGGCGGTGATCTTTGCTGACGCCCGGTCTAACTCCGTGTTGGTCCGCGCCGGTCCGCGGGCGATGGAGGAGGTGCGACGGCTGATCAAGGAGTTGGACCAGGCCTCCGCAGCGTCGGCCGTGCTGAAGGTGTTCCCGGTCGAGAACGGCGACGCGGTGGCCCTGGTCGAAACGCTGGAATCCTTGTTCGGCGCCGCGGACGACGACGGCCAAGCCGGCGTGTTCCAATTGCGGCTCAGCGTCGACGAGCGGACCAACAGCATCATCGCCGCGGGTAGCGAGGATGAACTGCTGGTGGTGGAAACGATCCTGTTGCGGCTCGACTCCGAAGAAGCCCGCCAGCGGAAGAACCAAGTTTACAAGCTGAAAAACGCCAGCGCCGAAGACGTGGCGCTGTCGTTGCAACAGTGGTTGCAGCAGGAACGCGACGTCCGCGAGACCGGCCCCGGGGTCGTCAGCCCGTTCACGCAGTTGGAGCAGGAAGTGGTCGTGGTGCCGGACATCGGCAGCAACTCGCTGATCGTGTCGGCCACGCCGCGGTACTATGAGGAGATCGCGCGGATCATCGCCGATCTCGACGAGCAGGCGCCGATGGTGCTCATCCAGGTGCTGATCGGCGAGGTGCGGTTGGGCGACGCCGACGAGTTTGGCGTGGAGCTGGGTCTGCAGGACTCGGCGCTGTTCGACCGCAGCCTGTTGGGCGACATCGCCAACATCACCACGACCACCCAGACGACCAGCCCCGGCGGTGCGGTCACGTCGGTCGAGACGCAAACCATCCAAACGGCGACGTTGTCGCCGGGCTACAACTTTGGCAACCCCGCGTTGGGTTTGCCCAACAGCGGCAGCGACCAATCGCTGGCGTCGGCGGGCGCCGTCGCCGCTCAGGGCTTGTCCAGCTTCGCGCTGAACCGGATCAACCCCGACCTGGGTTTTGGCGGCCTCGTGCTGTCGGCCAGCAGCGAGAGCGTGAGCATGTTGCTGCGGGCCTTGCAGGAGTCGCGGCGGCTCGAGATTCTCAGTCGGCCGCAGATTATGGCGCTCAACAACCAACTGGGCCGGGCGTTTGTCGGCGAGATCGTGCCGTTCGTCACCGGTCAATCCGGCGGCGGCTTCGGGACGGTGCCGATCAACACGATCGCCCGCGAACCGGTCGGACTGCTGTTGGAAGTGCGTCCCCGCATCAGTCCCGACGGCCTGGTCGTCATGGAAGTATTCGCCGACAAGAGCGAGCTGGGCCGGATCGCCGACGGCGTGCCGATTGGCACCGACACCAACGGCAACCCGATCAACGTACCAATCGTGCAATCGACGCGGGCCCAAACGGTCGTCAGCGCGATCAGCGGGCAGACGGTCATACTCAGCGGTTTGCTGACCAAACGCGACGAAGCGATTCACCGCCGCGTGCCGCTGCTGGCCGACATCCCGTTGCTGGGCGACCTGTTCCGCTACGACCTGAGCACCACCCGCCGGACGGAGTTGCTGATTGTGCTCACGCCGCATGTGGTTCGCTCGCGGCACGAGGCGGAGATGCTCAAGCAAGTTGAGAGTTCGCGGATGAGTTGGTGCCTATCGGACGTGGTCGACCTGCACGGGCGGGCGGGCCTGCGAAGTCGGACCGACTCGCTGGGCGCCGCGGAGGCCGAAGCGGTCTATCCCGGGGTGCCGACGCCGGCGGAGGGCTTCGTGGCGCCGGAGCCGGCGATGCCCTACGTTCCGCAAGAACCGCTGCCGCCGCCGCAGTGACGCTGAGTTTTTCACCGCAGAGGGCGCTGAGACCGCAGAGTAGACGACAAACAAGCGGCGACGGGCGGCTGGGGATCGCGTCAAGCGAAGTTCCTCGTTGATTTGCCATCGGTCGCCGCGCCCCGAGGGGCTCGCTCCGCCCGTTCCCTGCCACAATTTCACACCGCAACGATTCGCCATGCGTCGCACGCTGACCAACCTGTGTCTGACGACTCTTGCTTTCGCCGTCTTGTCGTCGCTGGGCAGCGCGCCCGCGGAAGCCGAGAAGTGGAAGCTGGTCAAAAAGCTCGATCCGCGCCGCGCAATCGGCATGAAGAAGGATGAACCGGCCGAGCCGCAGATTCCCACGCGGATGGTCGCCACGTGGGTTGACGCGACGCTGCAGAAGCCGGGGCAGCGCCCGGTGCGCGGCTTCGGCGGCCGGATTGTGTTCTTTAACTCCGACGGCGACGATTCGGTGCGCGTGGCGGGGCAGTTGGTCGTCTACGCCTTCGACGAAACCGATCGGGCTTCCTATGAGACCCAGCCGACGCGACGGTTTGTCTTTCGCGCCGAACAATTCGTCAAGCACGAGAGCCCGTCGCAGTTCGGCCCCTCCTACAGCGTGTGGCTGCCGTGGGATGAGGTTGGCGGACCGCAGAAGAATATCAGCCTGATTGCCCGCTTCGAGCCGCAGGGGGGTGCGATGATCATTGGCGAGCAGACCGCACATCTGCTGCCGGGGATCGTGCGGCCGAAGCCGGCAATCACTGAATCGTCGCCACCGGCGGGCGACGTGCAGTTGGCGACGTTCGCCGATGGCGGCGACGCCGGCGGCGGACCGGCTCAACTGCCAGCGGCTCAAGGGGGCCGCAATACCACGACCATTGATCTGCCGATTGGCCTGGCGGCAAAACTGGCCCGTCGGTCCCAGGGTCAGGCGGCGCCGGGGCAGAATCGCACGCGCCCCGCCGACGCGACTCGGCTGACGCCTCCAGCCGCCCAGAGCATGTTGCCGTCCCGGCCGATGCAAAATCAACCGGCGACGCTACCGCCAGAGGGAATGCCGACAACTGGCGCGATTCCGCGCAGCGAGGTCGGTCTGCCGGCGAGCGGATCGCAAATCTTCGGCCACGATCCGCTGGGATGGAACACGCAGCCGGGGCAGACTACGGGGCGTCGTCCGGCTGGACAGTGAGCTCGTTGCGGACCTGCGAGACGCCCGGCTCCATGGAGGCGAGTTTCTCGACCAGTCGGCTGTCATGATCGGTCGCCACTTCGCCGCTGAGCACGGCGGTGCGGCCCTCCATCGCCACCGTCACGCCGCTGACGCGGGAGGAGAGCACGTCGCTCATCCGCGAACTGAGCGTCACCGCCGTCGCGCTGGCCGTGGGAATCTCGATATCTACGTCTGGAATCAGACTCACCCGCGCGGGGGGCGGGGTGCGGTTGCGATTTCGCCAGCGGCGCCGCTGATCGCGCATCTCGTTGAGGCTGTCCAGCGCGAAGTCAAACATCGCCCGGCGTCGGTCGCGACCGTTGAGGTTTTGGAACATGCTTTGGGCGTCCTGGGCGTCGCTGCCCACGAAGCCGCGCTGCATCCCGCCGGGACCGCGCTGCTGGCCCCCCTGCAAACCGCCCTGCTGCAGTCCCCCTTGCTGCAAGCCGCCCTGTTGGCCGGCTGCAAAGCTGCTGCCGCCGAAGCCGCCGCTGCCCCAGGCAGAGCCCGCGCCGCCAAAGCCGCCTCCGCCCGCGGCGCCAAATCCCCCGCCAGCACCGCCGGCGCCCCACGAATTGACCTGCGCCTGGGCCTGGGCGCTGATCGACCAAACGGCAGCGGCGATGAGGGCAAATGCGTAACGAGACATACGAGAATCACGCTCAAAAGGGGTGGTGGACCGACGAAAGTCGCTTTCACCAGTATACCCGACGACGCGCGCCGTGACGAAATCGGCTGGGATGGCGCTGTATTGTCGGTCACAGAGCGGACGGGGCCGACGGAGCAGCTGGGCGCGTTCCGCCGCAAGCGGCGGGGCAAAACACATGGGTTGTTCGCCATGCTGCCAACGGCGCCGCTACGCACCGGGCGGCTTGTCGTTGCGCATTTTGACGGCTAGAACCTACCGCTTCGTCGCCGGGTCCAGGTGTTGGCGCCCCTGCCGCTCACCGCCCTGCTGCCATGGGAGATGCACGACGATGGCTGACTTCAAAGTCACCGAGTTGGACGAAGACCTCGACTTCGACGCCCTGCCCTACTGGGACGTGGTGATCATCGGGGCCGGGCCGGCCGGTTTGGCGGCCAGCCTCACGACCGCTCACCGCGGCCTGACCACGCTGGTGATCGAGGCCAAGGATCGCGCCGGCGGACAGCCGCAGTTCCTGTACCCCGACAAAAAGATCGTCGACATCCCCGGCTTCCCCGACGGCGTCAGCGGCGAGGAGCTCTCTGATCGGGTTTACCGCCAGGCCGTCGACGCCCTGGTGCAATTCCGCTTCAACGAGGAATTGCACGCGGTGCAGGACACCAACCAGACGGAGAAAGACGATCAGCTGAAGCGCGTCGTCACCAAGGGCGGCGAGTACCTGTGTCGCAAGGTGATCATCGCCTGCGGGCTGCTGCATTTTCCGCGGCGATTGCCGGTGCTCGACGCGCTGGAGTCGCGGAGCGTGTTCTACAAAGTGCCCAAGATCGGCGACTACGAGGGCCGCCGCGTGGTGGTAATCGGCGGGGGCGACTCGGCGTTCGACGCCGCCGCGATGGCGCTCGCTCGCCGGGCCGAGGTCGACGTGATCGTCCGCAACACCGAGCCGATCGCCAAGGCCGACACCGTCCAGCGCGTCGAAGAGACTGGCGGGCGCGTCCGTTGCAGCTGCGAGGTCGCCGGCGCCAAATTCGAGGGCGGCGCGATGAAGCTGACGCTCACCGACGACACGCAACTGACCGCCGATTACGTGATCGTGCAGATTGGCTTCCTGTCGGCCAAGGAGACGTTTCAGCGGCTCGACCTGCGGCTGAACGACGACGGCAGCATCGCGATTGATCCCTATTTCGAAACCAGCCGCCGCGGTATCTTCGCCGTCGGCGACGTCCACGGCGACATCAAGCTGATCGCGGTCGCCTGGGCCGAGGGCATTCAGGCGGCCATTTACGCCTTTAAGGAAATCACCAGCCCGTACTGGCTGAATGAAAAGCGACTGAAGGACCAGAAAATTGCCATGATTGGCGATAAAATCACTCAGGCGGCGCGAGCGAAATAGTCCCGCGCCACACCGTCAACGAAACCCCAATGCCGCGCACGGCTCGCGCGGAGTTCGATATGGAATTCACTGCAGAGAACAGCCAGGGCATGCGTGCCAAGTGGTGCAGCCTGGGCGCCACGCTGATGGAGTGGCACGTCCCCGACCGCGACGGCAAATTCGACGACGTGGTCCTCGGCTTCGACACCGAAGCGGGCTACCTGACGTCCGACAACCAGCACTTCGGCTCCACAACAGGCCGCTATGCCAACCGGATCGCCAAGGGGCGCTTCACGCTGGATGACGTCGAGTACAAGCTCGCCGTGAACAACGGCCCCAATCACCTGCACGGGGGAGTCGAGCGGAGTCTCGACCGGGTCGACTGGACTGGCGAAGCGTTCGACGACAACGGAGCTCGGGGCGTGCGGTTCACCTACGTGAGCCCCGACGGCGAGGAGGGCTACCCCGGCGAACTGTCGCTGGCGGTCACCTACACGCTGACCGACGCCGGGGCGATGCGGATCGAGTACGAGGCGACCACCGACGCCGCCACGCCGGTGAACCTGACGAACCACTCGTACTTCAATCTCGCCGGCGCCGGCGCGGCGACGGTGCTCGACCACGAGCTGCGACTCGACGCCGATCACTACACGCCCAAGGACGAGCACGGCATCCCGACCGGCGAGATCGCCAGCGTCGAGGACACGCCGCTGGACTTCCGCAAACGCAAACGACTGGGGGCCCGCATCGGCGAGTTCACCGGCCACGAAGCGGACGGCTACGACCACAACCTGGTGCTCAACGGACAGATGGGCACGCGGCGGTTGATTGCCGAACTGTGGGAACCCAACTCAGGCCGCGTGCTGCGGTGCCTGACCGACCAACCGGGCGTGCAACTCTACACGGGCAACTTTCTGTGGGGCCAAACCTGCAAGGCCGGCCAGAAGTACGCGCAGCACTCGGCCGTCTGCTTGGAGACGCAGCACTACCCCGATTCGCCGAACCAGCCTGAGTTCCCGTCGACGATCCTGCGGCCCGGGGAAACCTACCGGCAGGTGTGCGTGTATGAGATTGGGGTGGAAGACGACTAAGGCGCCATGGGCAGCAGTGCGAGACGCGACAACCGCCGTCCGCCCTCCCCTTGGCGATTCAGTCGCCGCTGCTGATCTCCAGCACTTCGAAGTGGTTGGTGCCCGCGGGCACTTCGATCGCGACTTTGTCGCCCACTTTCTTGCCCAACAGGCCCTGGCCGATGGGGCTGGTGATGAGAATCTTGCCGTCGTCGTAGTCCTCTTCGCCGGCGCCAACCAGCGTAAACACTTCGGTGTCGCCGAACTCCAGATCCTTCACCTTCACGGTGGCGCCAAACACGACTTGATCCTTGGGCAGCGTGGCCGGGTCGACGATTTCCGCACCGGCGAGCTTGCCCTTGATCAGGTTGATTTTGGCCTGCAGCATGCCCTGCGACTCGCGAGCGCCGTGGTACTCGGCATTTTCCTTGAGATCGCCCTCGGCGCGGGCTTCGGCGATCCGCGTCTCGATCTCCGGCATCTGCACGTTCATCATTTCATCCAGCTCGGCTTTCAGCTTGTTGTAGCCGGCACGGGTCATGGGAGTGCGTTCTGCCATCGCGGCCTCGCAATCAAACGGTCAAGCGCCGCGACCGGACGATCGCGGCAGGGGTTTTGGTACAGTCCAAACAAAACGGGCCTTCCGTGGCGGAAGACCCGTGGGCGACAGCGGCTTATTGTGAATGTTCGGCGGGGGCGTGTAAAGACTTGTTCGAGCCAGTTTGCCGGGGCGCCAAGTCAGCCCTTGGTCCCAGATTCTCCGGCAATTTCGGAATCGTTGACGGTCTCTGATGCAGCCTTGAGTCGTTGACGGAGCGCTATCACCGCGGAGCCGATCGGTAGAATGCTGGCCAGCATCAGCGGATAGATGAGGCTGACTGACAGCGTCCAGAGAGTCGATCCGTCAGGCCAGCGGAAGTGGCGATAGTAGATCCCTGCCGTGCTGCCAAATCCGTGGGCGATCGGCCCATTGGGGTCGCCTGCGAGGCCAACTATGCTGCCGCGATATGGTCCATAGTCGCCATCATTGAAGATCACAATGCTCGCGCCATCGAAGTGCTGCAAACTCACATGGCAACTTGGCCCCAGGCGAATTCGATGCCGCTGAGGATCAACGAGGCCGCAACTCACAACGATCCAGGCAACGACAATCGCTGCCGCACAGACTGCCGACAGGCGTCGCGCAAGGAACAGAAGTCGATGCGTCGCCAACGCGCGCATGGTCACTCCCCGGCGTACAACAGCCGGCCGCAGCTTTTGCAGAAGACCGGTTTCTCCATCAGCAGTTCGTTTTGCATCTGCAGCGTACATTTCTGCCCGCAACCCTCGCAGACGCCGCCGGCCATTTCGGCCATGCCGTCGGCGCCCTTGCTGCGGATAATCCGCTGGTACTCGGGCCGCAAGTCGCCGGGCAACTGTTTCTCGGCGTCGGCCAGATCGCCCTCCAGCCGCGTGACGTCGCCGCGGATCACGTCGCCTTCCGCGGCGACCTTGTCGCGACACCTGGTCAGTTCCGTCTGGCCAGCCTCCAGATTTTTTTTCGCCTCGGCGACCGCCGACTCCAGCCGTTCGATCTTGTCGAATGATTCCAGAATCTCGTCGGCCAACACGCTGCCAGCCATCTCGGTGGCGGCAATCTGATCGGTCAACGCCTGGTACTCTTTGTTACTGGCGGCCGTGTTGAGTTTGACCTTCAGTTCCTGAACCTTGTTCTCGCTGGATTTCAGGTCAAGTTGCTTGCGGTCGGTCGCCAGTTTGCACTGCTTGACGTTCTCCTCCGCGGCCTCCTTGGCCGCCGTGAGTTGGGCGACGTTTGTTTCGCGGATCTTCACCTGCCGCGGCCCGCGGTCGAGCCGATCCCGCAGGTCGGCCAGTTGCGTATGGATGCGGTGCAGATTGCGCAGAAGCTCGGCGGACACGGCCATCATTTATCGGCTCCGCAAGGCGGGGGAAGTCAGTTGCCAAAACGCGTCAATCCGCTGCGCAGAGCACGGTCGACCGACGCGAACCCCGGAGGGGGAACAGTCATTGTAGCGGCAGGCGACGCTGAGCCCAGCCGCCGGCCGTCGCTGCCCCTGAACTTGTCGGTCGCGTCGGGCGTGGTGAAGGCCGGCCTGCGAAACCTCGGTTGCCGGTCGGCACGGAATCGCCGTAAAATCGGGCCGCCAGCCGATCGCCCCGCACTCCAGTTCCCAAATCGCCATGAAACGTTTTCCGACATTCCTGCTCGGCATGTTCGTAGGGTGCGGGCTGCTGTGGACGGCGTTGAACTATCACCTGATCAAGGCTCGCGACGGGTTGCACCTGGTCAAGAAGACGCAGGTGACTCTGGCGGACACCTATCTGGACGCCCGCCAGATGTCGCCCCGCGACTGGTTGCAGCACGCCAACGCAGCCGAGGCGGTGTTGCGCAGCGAGAACCAGCAGTTGATCGACAGCGTGATGACCGGAACGGTCGACAATGCCCTGGATCGCATCTTTCCGGGCGCGAATCAGTCGCCTCCCGCGGGCAACTGACGGCCGCAGCCGCTTGAGGCGCGCCCGCCTGCGAATCGGCATAATCCGCGCAATCCCGAGGGGCGGCAGCGTTTCACTCGCACAATCGCGCGGTTCGTTGTCTTGCGTTTTGTCGCTGCGCTAGCGACATCCGCTGCGATCACGCGCACGGGAATCTCGCTGCAATTGTCCCAGCATACGCGTCGATGAAAGTCCGTGAGGAAACGCACCGTCGTCCTCGGACCGCCGCCCCAATCCAGCGGACCGAAAGATCACGTTGCCGGGGGAAAGGAACGCCGCCATGGAACTCAATCGTAACCAATACTTTTTTATCGGCATGGTCGTGCTGCTGCTGGGTTTGCAGCTGCGGTCGGTGGAGCACTACGTGTTGACGCCCGAGGCGACTCGGTTTCTGGCCGAGCGGTCCGGCAAGGGGTCGAGCGACTCGACGCTCATGGCTCTGTCGACCGACCTGGGCGCAGCGCCCCGCAAGGTCGTCCGCCCGCCCGAGTGGCTCGGCTGGTGCCTGATGTCGGTCGGCGCCGTGCTGATCCTGCACAGTTTGGCCATGCGAAAACCTGGCGGCTAGCCGGCGCAACGCCCGCGGGCCGCTTCCCTGTGAAGACTTTGCCCTGTCGCACAACAGCGATGGGGCAGAACCGGAATCGGAACCCCGCATCATGTCGTACACCACCTGCCGCTTGCCGCAAATTGCCGCCGGAGCGCTCGGTTCGGCGCTGCTGTGCGCCTACCTGGGCGGAAACTTGGCCCACGGCGAAGGCAGCTCCGTCGCGTCGGTGCGGTCGTCCGAAGAATCGCGAGAATCCGACGAGCCTGCCGACGCCGCCCGTCGCATGCGCGAAGGATCGCGAATCCAGAATGCGATCGGCTATTTCCGCCGCAATGGCGACGGAGCCACGTTCATCACCGAGGACGGCATGGAACTGGGCGGCCTGCCCAATCTCAACCTGGAGCGGGTCGTGAAGATGCTCAAGACGGTCGACGAGCCCGAAAGCGTCTACTGGAGCATCAACGGCGAGGTCACGGAGTTCACCGGCCGCAACTACGTGCTGATCAGCCGCGCCGTGTTCAAGACAGCCGCCCCGCCGCCGGCCCCCGAGGTGCTGGGCGAGTAGCCCCGGCGCTCCGCGACAGCCGAGCATCGCGGGCGCGAGCGGCTTTACCTAACCGCTTCGCTTGCTTGACATTGCGCCGCCCGTCGGTACGATCGTGGGGGGCCGAAATCCGTTGCGTGACGGCTCGCCACCCGGCAAACGCCTGGGCCCAGCCCCGGGGTGCTCGGTCTGTGTTTTTCTCCCGCAGGCGCGGCTGTCGCAGCCCGCCGCAGCATTCGGATTTGGACTCGCATAGCAATGGCAACTCGCAACCGGCTGGATGTCGCCGAATCGGCCAGCGTGAGCGTCGTGCGGTTTCGCGACGCAAAGATCATCGATCCCGAAACGATCCAGGAGCTCGGACAAGAACTGTTCGACCTGATCGACAAAGACCAACGGCATAAACTCGTCCTGAACTTCGCGAACGTCGAGTTCCTGTCCAGCGCGGCGCTGGGCAAATTGATCACGTTCGAGAAGAAGGCGAAGCGTGAGAGCGCTACCATCATCCTCACGAACATCTCGCCCGAAATCTATCAGGTGTTCGCGATCACGAATCTCGACAAGCTTTTCCAAATCAAGGACACCGAGGCCGACGCCTTGGCTGTTCTGTAGCTCGCCGCCGCCGCACGGGCCGCGGTGGCGTTCCGGGCCGCCTCGTCATGCGCCATGAGCGGGACTGCTGTCTCCCGCCGGGCGGTCGATTGCATCGTTTGATATTGCTCAAGCTGCTTGATGACTTCTTCCAATCACCAATTCGCGAAGCAGGAGACGCTACCCAGTTCGCTGGCGGCGTACCATGACTTTGTCGATGACGTGATCGGCCGGCTCGGCGCCGCCGGTTGGGGCGACAGCGATCTGTTCGCGATCCGCATGGCGTTGGAGGAGTCGATCAGTAACGCCATTCGCCACGGCAATCGCGAGGACCCCGCCAAGCAGGTCGAAGTGGAATGCCGCGGCGATGCGCGGTCCTTCTGGATTCGCGTCTGCGACGAAGGCGACGGGTTTCAGCCCGAAGACGTCCCCAACTGCTGCGACGACGACCGGCTGGAGGTCCCCGGCGGTCGCGGCCTGGCCCTGATGCGGGCCTACATGACCAAGATGCAGTACAACGACCGCGGCAACTGCCTGACCATGGAAAAAGTCCGCCACATTGCGTCGTGAAGTGCAGCAACGCCGGCCCCCGAGCCCGTGCCCCAGCCTGCTGCGGGGCTGCCCGCGTGGCCCCGCCGGCCCGGTTCGCCCGCACAGTCGGAACAACCGCTGCTGGCGCCTCCCGCCGGGGCGAACCTGGCGGCAATCCGATGGGTCTCAGCCCTTGCTGCGGCCCTGCTTGAAAGCTAAATTACGGTGCTCAGGGCCAACTCCCGCCGCCCCGTGCGGCGCCCACGCCCGCCCATTCCCCTGTAGCTCAGTTGGTAGAGCAAGCGGCTGTTAACCGCTTTGTCGTAGGTTCGAGTCCTACCGGGGGAGCTCATTTTCGGCGATTTCCAATCGCCCGAACTCCCAAATCGCAAAGGACTTGGAGCAAACCGCTCCGAGTCCTTTTTTCGTTCCATCACGAAATCGAGGGCAAAACGAGGGCACGAGGGGACTTGCAGGGCGCTAGTGTTGGTTGCGCCCAGGGCCGCCTGCTTCGACAATTCACCAAGCAGGAGAACCCACCCCATGGCATGGCTCGAACAGAGACCCAGCGGCGCCTACCACATCGTGTTCCGACTCGACGGGACGCGGTTCAGCCGGTCGCTGAAGACGAAGAGCCACAAGGAGGCCCTCGCACGTCGGCTCCGCGTCGAAGAGAATCTCAAGCTCATCGAGACCGGCAGGCTGTCGGCGCCCGCGGACGCCGACCTCGTGACCTTCCTGCTGTCTGACGGCAAGTTGAACCATCTGCCCGCTCCCCAAAAGCGAATCCGCCTGGGGAAATTGTTCCAGGCTTACGAGGATTCGCTCCCCGTCGGGGCGTTGGAAGCCAACTCGCTTCGCATCGCCGCGATCCACATGCGACACGTCGCCCGCACGCTCGGCAAGAATCTCTCCCTTCGCGAAACATCGACCGAGCACCTGCAACGCCACGTCAACATACGGGCCGAAGAACCAGGCAAGTTCGGTCGCACGGTCAGTGCAACGACGATTCGCAAGGAGCTGGCGACCTTCCGAGCGATCTGGAATTGGGCCGTCGAGCACGACTACGTGTCGACGCCCTTTCCGAGCCGCGGAGTGCGGTATCCCAAACACGATGAGAAGCCGCCGTTTCGCACCCGCGACGAGATCTTCCGCCTCCTCAACGTCAACTCCGCCGATGGCTGTTCGCACGACGAACTCTGGCAAGGGCTCTACCTCACGGCCGACGACCTCGCCGCTGTTCTGGACACCGTCCGGGAAAAACCTCGCTACGAGTTCCTGTACCCGATGACCGCGATGGCCGCCTACACCGGGGCCAGGTTGTCAGAACTCTGTCGCTCTCAAGCCTGTGACATCGACATGCAGCAAGGTTCGATACTCATTCGAGAGAAGAAACGTCAGAAGGGACGGCGGACCTATCGACACGTGCCGATTGCAGACCCGTTGCGAGACGTTCTCGGCCGCTGGCTCCAGCAGCGGTCGTCTAGCCAATACACGTTTCCCTCCGAGTGGAAGGTGAGTCGGACCCGCAAGGCGAGAGAGGAGCAGGGGGCTGTCTCGCCCGAAGAGGCTCGCCATCATCTTGACCAAGCCTTGGCCAAGACGCCCTGGTCAATGATCCCGGGTTGGCACGTCTTTCGGCACAGCTTTATCTCAATCTGCGCCTCCAAGGGGATCGACCAACGCATGATTGACGATTGGGTCGGTCACCAGACGGACGAACAACGCAAGCGCTACCGCCACCTGTTTCCAGAGGTGCAGCGACAGGCTTTGCAGAGCGTGTTCTAGCGGGCCGACCTAGAACCGCTCAGGGGGAGGAAGAAGGCCCTCGTTCTGGATACGAACGAGTTCGTCGTGGCTCACTCGCCATTCCTCTTCGCAGCCTCGTCCGCACATTGCCTTGGTCGCGTTGATGCGCCGCAGCCGGCACCACTCGCGGACGGTGTAGGGCTTGCGTCCCAAGATGCTCGCGATTTCCTGCGTGCTGTAGGACTCCTTGGAGGACTGTCCCTGGAGAATGCAGTCGCGCAACTCGCCGATGGTTTTCTCCAAGGCGGCGATGCGTTCCACCAGTTCCTTGGTGGTCGCGTCGGGAACCGGCGCAACGCGATGGCCGTTGCTGCGGGCGTGTCCGTTCGCACGCCGCAGCTGTCCTTCGCGGCCATTCCGCTTATCCGGGATGACTTCGCCAGTGAAGAGATCGCGTTGCAGGGCCGTCATGCCGTTCCTCCGTTGAGCAGATCACTCCAATTCTACCAGCGTTCCAACGAGTTCCAGAAGTTGTTGGTCACGTATGGCGATGCAAATAGCTTTTGCCCATTGACGCAGCCCTGTGGTAGAATGGACGCATGGAACCAGTCATCGCCAAACACATCGAGAGCGTCCCCGGCAAATGCGGCGGCAAGCCCTGCCTCGCAGGCACCCGCATTCGCGTCTGGGACGTGTACGTGCTGCACGAATTGGAAGGGCGTTCCGCCGACGAGATCGTCGAGGCGTTTCCGCAACTCAACTTGCCCGACGTGTTCGCCGCACTGGCGTACTACTTCGAGCACAAGGCGGACATCGACGCGCAGATGAAGGCCGCCGACGACTACGTCGAGCAGATGAAGAAGCTCACCGGCCCCGGCCCGCTGGCACAGAAGTTGGCTGGCATGGAAGCAGGCAGTGATTCGATTTCATCTTGATCAGCACGTCGATTCCGCCATCGCACGCGGCCTGAGGCGCCGCGGCGTCGACGTCACCACGGCCGCCGAAGCGGGACTTCAGGACGCCGCCGACGAGCAGCACGTCAGCTACGCCCTGCGGGAAGGGCGAGTCATCTTCACGCGCGACGCCGATTTTGTCGCGTTTCACGAACAGGGCGTCGCCCACGCGGGGATCGTCTACTCCAAGCAGGGGCGACGCTCCGTCGGCGAGGTCGTCAATTTCCTCGACCTGTTGAGTCAATGCATGGAGCCAGACGATATGCAAGGGCGAGTCGAGTATTTCTGATCGCCTTGAGGGACCTCGCCCGGTCCGCTCGGGAGCGACCCCCTTGCTAGCGCAATAGCGCAAGATCGCCAGCGATCTTCCCTGTCTCTCGGCTCCGCTCCACTCCGCGGTTGACTGCGCGCCGGGGTGCGCGGCTTCAATGGCTCGGTTGCTGGTCACTCCGTACCTCAGAACCTGATCGCCGGTCAAAAGCTTTCTGTCTCGTCGCGAAAAACATCTGCTCTTGACCGCCGCTGCGCAGCCCTCAAGAGCTTTTTTTCGCTCCTCGCCAGACTCTGCTTTTGACAGTCGACCAGAACCTGCGGTCCGTCCTGCCCATCAACCGAGCCATTGGAGGCAAAGAGGAGGCAGCATGACAGAAGCGACAGCAGCAAAAGCCGAGCGGATTCGCGAGCAGTTGAGGCAGTTCACCGGGACCGCGGCATATTTCCAGCACCCGCTCAACCCTCTGGTGGTCTACACCGAGGGCGTGCAGTTCCTCGCGGAGGCCGCCGAAGCGTATTGGCTCATCGATGCCATTGCTTCCCATTTTGTTCGCCTGCATATGGCGGAAGCGATGAGAGCCGATGAACGTTTGCAGACATTGCAGTTCTGGAGATTGGAAAAACTCGACAGCGACGTGGGATTTGACGCGATGATCTCAGCCCGTGCCGATGGCGACTGCGAGCCGTTCTTGGTCGGGTACGTGGGGTCCACCGACTTTCCGCTGGACTCCGTTGATATCTGGGTCGGTCGTGACGCTGAGGGTCGTTGGGTGCTGTATTTGCCGAGCGAGCACTGAGAGACGCGATATGGCGCCATCCCATTCAACAGCGACGCAAAAGAAGTCCCGACCCGAGAAGAACGACCAAGTTACACACGTGACCAGGAGCGAATTCGCCCGGGCCGTCGAACGGGTGATTCACTATCTGCAAGACGCCGAGGAGCAGGACTACGACTGCCGCCACGAGCCAGGGCAACCGCACATTTACGAATCGGTGCTGGTGCTCAAGCGGTGGCTGGACGCAGCTTCGAGGAACCGACCTGCGTCGTGAATCCGCTCCAGCATACTGGTAGCGAGGCCGTGGTTCCGCAGCCGTGCAATGACAGTCGCCGCAGCTTCGCCAGCTTGACATCACGCTGCCGCCCTTCTGAGGCGCCTTCGGACAATACGGCGTACAATACGGGCGAAACGAAATGGACCGCGTAATGGACCGCTAGAGGCCCTCACAGCCCTGAAAACCAGTCGGTTGAGCCGTATTGTCCCCAGCAAATCCGTTCCGTCCAAAGCCCCGCGAATCACAATCAGCATTGCATCTGCTGCCAACGACCGGCTGCTTGCCGTCCTCGCCAATTCCGTGCGGGTGCTGACGCTCCAGCAAGCCCAGGCGGTCACGGGCGACGCGACCTTGGCGGCTTGCCGTCGGCGAATCGGACGGCTTGAGGCACGGGCGTTGTTGAGTACCAGGGCAGCCTGGATCACACCACCGATCATTGGCGAGGAGCCGCTCCTGCGGTGGTCAAGCGGATTGCCCGCTCCGGCCGCCGAGAATCTCGCCCGGATCACGCACAATCGATGGGCAGAACCGGCCCAGTCAGTCAGAATTGCAGTCGCGACGGACGAGACCAGGAATCGGCTCAGCACGATTGGAATTCGGCCGCCGCGTGAGTCCGAGATCGCCCACGACCTGTGGGTCGCCGAAGTCTTCGTGAGGCGCTACCTTGACCATCCAACGTATGCGTGGCTCCATGAGGACGGATTTGGCGATTTGCTCGCCGACGGCGCCAAGCCGGACGCCTTGCTGACGGTCGGCAACGACGAGGACCCGGTCGTCGCGGTCGAATTGCTGGGCGACTATCGCCACGACAAGATCCAGCGGTTTCACTCCTACTGCTCCGAACACGGCCTGGCGTATGAACTCTGGTGAGACGCTCGCTCCTAAACAAGAGGCTGTGCTGCGGCATATCGCCCGCTACGGGTTGAGCTTTACCGAAGTTGTCGAGCATATTTGCTTCGGCGGACGCAGCGCCCGCAAGACCATCCAAGCCCTGTGTAACGACGACACCCCGCTGGCGAGCAAGGTCGGGGGATTCAAGGGGAGGCGACAAGCGCTGGTCCTCACCGAGGCCGGCTCGCGGTCCATTGCCGGCAACGCCTATCGCAGCCAGCAACCGTCCCATCAACGGATCAATCTGTTTGCGTTCTGTTGCCTCGCCGGGAAGCGACGGATTCGACTGGAGCCGGAGGAGATCAAGCAGTTCTTTGGCTCGCCCCTGCCAGGTCGGCATCTCGTGATGCAATGTTCGGGGGACTACTGCCTGCACTCGGTCTGCCTCCCAGGGGCTTCGACGAAGGACGCCACGATCCTTGAAAAAATCGAGAGCCGACTCGGCGAACTCATCGAGTGCGACGACTCCGCTTGGACGCCCCGACCGGAAGACTGGCTGGCGGCAGGCCGGCTGCGCGTCACGGCGATCGTGGAAACGCGACAGAAAGCCCAGCGACTCAACAAGGCCCTGCGCAATCGACTGCGGAACTACGACCATCCGGCGGTTGGATACTGCTCGGTCGCTGCCGCACGTTCCAATCAACTGGAGGAGTTACTCGGTGAACTTCGACCCTGACCAATTCAAGCGACGACGCAGGCAAAGGCGCGCCGCCCAGGCGCTCGCAGTAAGCCCGCCCGCGCAGCGAGCGACCGCTAGTTCCGCGCTAAGCAAGTGGAATGAGCTCGCCGCACAGGTCCAGGCCGAGACGCTTACTTCCGGTTCTTTTTCCGCGGCGGGCGGCAAAGTCATTGCCGCCCTCCAGGACTGTCCGGAATTGCGCGGTCAAGTTTTCGTCGGCGTCGACCCCGACACGGGACACCCGCGACTCATCGCCCGCCAAGTGCTGTACGATCATGCGTACATCCTCGGCGCCACGGGTTCAGGGAAGACCTCCTGCGGAATGATTCCGCTGCTGGAGCAGCTCGCATTGCCCGTTGACGGTCGGGGCGAGTCGCTCGGCGAGGCTCCGCCACATCCGGTGCTCGTGGTGGACCTGAAAGAGGTTCCCGATGCCGGGCTCAAGGCGGCCGCCGACCGCGTCGCGCAGTCGCGCAGCCAGGGCCCGCACGCGTTGCTGTACTGCGCCGACGAAGGAATCGAGTCGCTGCCGTGGGACCCGCTGTCGGTCGCCCGCCTACTCCGGGGAGTCAATCAGCAAGCGGGCTTCTTGCTCAACTCGTTGGGGTTGGTGTACGACCCGGTCTACGGCGAGGAGTATTTCGCCAATGCAATGCGCACTGCGCTGCATGCCGTCCTGATGCAAAAGAGCATCGAGGATTTGACTTTCGACGACCTCGTGGAGCTGGTCGGCGAGCTGATCACCACCAAGACCAAACGGAAACCCAACCTGTTCAAGGGCAATGAGGCGGTGGCGACCTCATGGCGCGACGCGCGCGGCCTCTACGACAAGATCCAAACGCTCAGGCATCTCGATAAGCTCGTCACCGACACGACCGACTCTTCACCAAACACGCTCAATCTCCAGGAGCTGATCCAGGAGGGCCGCGTCCTCTACGTTCATCTCGGCTCCACGTTCATGCCGCAGGAGTGCTGGGACATCGCGCGGATGCTCGTGTTTTCCCTTGTAAAGCTCGCCACCGACAGCAACTTCTCGGACCGTTGGAGACTCGGGGACAAACGGCGGTGCTTCATCTTCGCGGACGAGTTCCAGCGGATGGGCGTCAAGAACATCGTGCAGCGTTTTGAAGACGCCCGGGCCTTGGGAATCACGTTCGTCTTGGCCCATCAGTCGCCCAAGTCGCTCACCAAAAAAGACGGCGAGCTGTTTGAGCAGATCTTTCAGAACACGGGCTATCGGCAAGCCTTTACCGTCGAGGATCTGGAATTGCTGGAACGGCTGCAACGCTTCTCGGGGCTCAAATCGCAATACCTGTCGACGGAGACCGCAACGACGGGGCGACAGAAGGGGGCTTCGACGACAAAGACGCATGCAGAGACTACGTCGTACGGCGAGACCGTGAACGGCCTGGGCTTCGCGAGTACGGGTTGGAGAGCGGGCTCTTCCGACGCTCTGGCCCAGGGCGTCTCAGCGAGCGCCAAGAGCGACCGTTCCTTCGGCATCCGCGAGGAAAAAGTTCCACGTTACGACGACGAAGCCAATCACTGGGTCAACAAGGGGTTTCTGCGGTCCGTCATTTACACCCGCGACGGCGGACGCGGCAGCCTTACGCCGACCGGTGCGGAACCGGTCCGCACGCTGGGCATGTTTCATTCGCCCCAGGAGTCGCGCAGCCTCGCCGAGCTGGGATTCGTGCTCGCGCCCAGAATCCCGGTTGAGCCGGTCGAGAAAGCCCCAGCTTTGCCGGCCCCTGTTCACGAGCGTCCCGTCGACAAGCGGGCTGTCGACCAGATGAAGGCGCGGATGGACGCTGCGAGAAAGGCCCTCGCGGACCAGCTCCCGCAACCGCGAGTTTTGGAGACGTTCGCTCGTGCGAACCGCGTCAGCACCGACCGCGTGCAGATGATTTGCGTCGAGCTGGGCATTCCATTGCTCGACGGCAAACAAACCGTGCTCTCGGTGGCCGCGCTGAACCGGCTGCAAGACCGTCTGGCCCGCTAACGCACAAGAGCGGGCGAATAAAAAAAGCCCCGTGGCAAAACTGCCAGGGGGCGATTGTGTCTTGCATGGACTCTGACATATCGCCTCCGTCTGAACCGGGCAGGCCAATTCCTACCTCTGATTGCAGTCAACGATGTTGGCCGCGATCACAGGCTGACGGGGGGGAGAGTGCTGGTCGATGCAGAACGCAACTGGGCATCGGCTCGAAAAATGAGCGGATGCGAAAGGTAGTCGAACGAAGGTTCAATCTCTCTTGCATTTCTAGCCGCCGACGTGGTACTCGTCAAGCATGGAGCAAGAACGCAAGCCATCGCTGCAACGATTCGCCGAATGGGCGCTCGCCCGGGAGTTCTTGGATCGGGACGAGTACCACGATTTCTGCCGGGAGGCGGCCGCCGGGATCCCGCTGGGGGGCCTGATCGGTTACGTCCTTGGGATGGCCCTGTTCTTCCCGGAATACTTCTTCACGCTCGGCTGACAAAAGGGCCAAGGGCCCAGCATCATGCTGGACCCTTGGCGGTGTGGTCAGATCGTGTGGACGAGCCGGATCAGCGCGAAGACGATCATCAGCGAGCAAACGCCGACGAAGAGTCCCAGCCAGAAATTATCTGCTGCGATTTCCCGTCTTGTTCGTCGTCTTTCCACAATGATGTACTTGCGACCAGACCGTAGCCTCAATCGCTTACGCACTCGAAATGGCTTTGCCATAGCTCAACTCCCTCGAGTTATGGGCGGCGAGCATTTCGCCTCGCCGCCAAGTTCAATGAGCAGTCCGAACGACTGCTCACCAAACCAGCAAACCACCTCGCCGTTTGCCTGATTCCCGACCGTAGGGAAGGGGAATCGAGGCTCTCGTGATTACAAAATGGGTTCACGAGCGACCTAGGAATGCCTACATTTTAGCTGTCAAGCCCGTCAGGAATAGAATCTCGGTCTCGACTTTTCGAGGCAGACATGGACGATCATGCGGATCTCTTCGACGTGCTCGGCATCCACGATCCGGGCGACTACGACATCGACGGCGTTGAGCGGGCGTGGTTCGACGCCCGCATCGCCGCGCAAAACAGCGGGGCCGTGGTTCACAAGTCGATTCAAGAGGCCTACGAGTACCTGACCGCCGACAGCGAGGAGGCGGAGGCGCTCATCGCCGCTCTGACGGGACCGGACTACGCGTACGACGACCCGTCTCAGCTCGTTCTGCACCGCTTGCTGGTCGCGATCGCTCGGGGCAATCACCGCGTGACCGCCCGTGATGCGGAGATGGGGGCGGCCCTCATTCGGCACGCCCATTTCGGTCTGCTCGCGGTCTTCGTCCACGAGCACAACCCTTACTCCTATGCGATCACCGAGGGGTATTGCCCGGCCGATGAGTTCGTCTCCGTCGACCAAGCCGGGCCGCCGTTGAAGCACGGCCGGCCCCGGTTTCCGGCTGAGTCGTTGCCGGCCATCTTCATCGGGCCGCTGACGCTGCTGCAGCATGCGCGAGAATTCCTCGTCGACCTGTTCCTGTTTCGCTGGCTCCGCACCAGCGACAATGTTCATCTGGCCGGCAAGATCCTCATCCTCGCGTTCGTCTGCTGGTATGCGTGGCAAGGCGTTGAGACGCTGATCGAGCGCTCCGACGTGTGGGAAGACCGCTGGGTCAGCGATGAAATCATGGATGGCACGGACAATGCCGAAGAGGTACTCCGCGTCGTCAGGGGTCGGTTCCGCGACATTGAGCGCGAAGGCGAGGCGGCCTTCGGCTGGGACGATTGGTGGAAACAATCGCCGACGCCGGAGATCGCGTTTGAACTCAACGCGGGAAACGCCGACCGGCGCGAGCTTTACATCACGATTCGATCCCGCACGCGCGAGCTGGCGGACCGGATCGAGTCGATCACCCCGAATCTCGACGGCATAGCTCATCGTGCGAGATCAACCAAGTCGCGGGAGGGCGTCTACCGGGCCAATCGCGTCAGGGACGAGGCCCGCCAGATCATGATTGACCTGCAAGGCGTCCGTGACGACCTACTCGCCTACCAATCGCTGTACTGAAAGGGGCCGCCGTGACCAAGACCGCGTCCATCGCCGCCTGCCTGCTCGTTGCGTTGCTCGCGACTGTCGGACAGGCTCAACGCCGAGAAAGCGAGCAGCGGCTGCTCGACCAGCAGAGCCTTTCGAAAAACCAGAGCGACAGCATTGCACGTCTCAATGCGATGCTGATCGCGGAGTACGTCAAGCGGGCGGACGCACTCGCCGCCAAGCTCGAAAGTCTCGCCGACGAAGCCGGCCGCATCGAGCGAGCAACGCTAGTTCTGCTCGATAGCGATCGCGGTAAACGGTTGGCGACCCGCGATGAAGCCGTCCGGGCGTTCGTCAACTTCGACGAATCGCCCGTGGTCACTGCGTCCGACGTGGAAACGCACCGGGCGCGCGTCGAGCCGCTGCGGCAAGGCATTGCGGCCTACGCACCGCTGCCGCGCATCTTCAACCCCGCCAAGGCGCCGGAGTGCGCGCAGCTTGGCGACGAAGAGGCTTGGGCCGATGCCGCGTATCGCGACTTGAAAGAACGGCAAGCCCTCATCACCGCCTTGGTCAGGCTGGCGCCCCAGAATCTCGCGACCAATTCCTTGCCGACGCTCAGGGATCGCATCACCGAACTGAAGAGCACGATGATTCAGGAGGAGGTCGCGGCCGTCGACGCCGCCCGCGAGGAAAGCCGCGCTGCCGGCATCGAAGAGAAGGCCGAAGCCGCTTCGATTCGCGAGCTGGAAAAGGCCAAGCTCGATGCCGCCAATGAGCTTCGCTTACTGCGGTTGGAACTGGAAAAGGCGCGGGCGGAGTTTGCGCTCATCGAAGCCAAGCGTCGCGCTGTCATTCAGGAAATCGAAACGTCCGTCGACAACAAGAACTTGGAAACCAGACTAGAAGACCCCAAGGTCCTCAAGAAGTTGCGGCCGTTTATGGCCAAAGGGTATTGGCAGCCGGGCAACACGTCACGAGCGGATTCGCTGAAAAAGGGGCCGATGTCGTTCTCCGCGCTGGAGCAGTTCGGCGCCCTCAACGGCGGTCACGAGGGACTCGCCCGGCTGCTGGCCGTCGCCAACGGGACCGGCATGGGCAATCTCAATAACCAGCGGGTGCGGTACAACATCCCGGTGACCTACACCGGCACCTATATGTTTCGCAAGCACATCGACACCGATCGGCCGAAGTGGAGCTATCCGAAAGACTTTCACAACCTCTCGGCCGAGCAGCTGATTGAAGTGCAGGAGGTTCAAGACCTCCTCATTGAATTGGGTCCGACGATGGTCAAGAAAGGAATGCTGGCGCCGTGAAATACGTCATTGCCGTTCTATTGGCAGCGATTACTTGCTTGCTGAGCATCTGCCCAGCGAATGCAGAGCAACTAGATGCCGATCGCTCGGCAGATTCAGAGTCGATCGAGCAGCTTGCATCCAGCCTGTTCGGAAAACCAATCGTCGGTATGACGGAGAATGAGCTTCGCGTAAATCTCCGCGAACTGCTCCTGCTCTACCGAGCGATCAACGAATCGAAAGAAGCGGGCGACCAGCTTATCGACGAACTTCTAGCCAAACTGCAGGCGCTCACGGAATCCGATGAGCGAGAACTCTCCCGCAAGCAACTCTATTCACTCGTTCCGGACAAGGTCTTCGAGGAACAGAACTCTGTCGCGATTGGACGTCACATCCATCGAGTTCGTCGCGTACAGAAGGACATGCTCGCGTTGGTCAAGGGCGTGGAGCTTTTCGAAGAGAAACTTAACCAAACGCTGGATAACGACATAGGGCGTCTGCTCACGGCAAACCCAAACGCCGTTGCATTTTGTCTGCAGTGCATTGACCATCCGATGAACTGCGAACGCTCGCTTCGAGAACACGCACTCAAGACTGTCACTGTCGAGGAGAAGTTGAGGAAGGCGAATAAGCCGCGTCAGTTCTTCCAGGCCGCCAATGAACCGGCGGTCGCCGACCTAGAAGGGATGATGACGATCTACCTTCACTACGTGGTCGAATATGAAAACCGTCGCGACGCGTATTTGGAGTTGGTCGATCAAATCCCGGACGACTTGGCCCCGGCTGCCCTGCCAACCATGCGGGACAAGCTCGCTGAAGTACGGCGGATCATTGGATATGATGCTCGATGAGCGCGATGATGCGAACGCACCCACTCCGATCGCTGCTCCGGGCTTCGCTGTAGGAAGCCAGCCCGTTCGGGGCCCGATTCGCCGAGTCCGCTGCCCCGCTCGACGAGACGAGGCAAAGCGGGGTGGGGGGAGTCGCCTGGGGCGCCCAGGGTTTTGCTTTTTCTCGAATCTCTCCCGGCCTCGGCAAAACCCAATCGGTCTGGCTTGGAGTTACAATCGACGAATGCGATTTGACGAGCGCTATCCAGACGCGACGCCTGGCATCCCGCCTGCTCCGGACGTCGTTCCGGTATTGCGCAACGACCAAGTGCGGCCATGTGCGGTCTGCGGCGAACCGACGAGATGGTTTCTTCGTCAACTCATCTTTCACGTCTGTTCCGACCAGCATTTGCAGCGGTCGTTGGAACGAAACTGATACAGTGGCTAGAAGTTGATTTCTTGATCGATCGGGAAGCCCATATGGAGCGTAGCCGAGAGCTGAATCCCCTAGCTAGCTCGTGGAGGGTTAACCTTGTTCTGAGCTTTCTCCTGCTTTGATAATCGTATTGGAACTCGTCCCTGCTTCACAGCGTTCGCGAATCGCTCATTTGTCCAAAGCACTTCCGTTCGCTGATAGTCCCTTCCTGTGGTGTCGCGTGTAGTCGTCTTGATTCTCTTTTTTTTCCATCCGGCACCTCGAACCAGCAACTTCTGGTACAGAGGGTTGTCATATCCACTAAGAAGAATCATGCACCGCGACTTAATGCAACGCTCCAACAGTTCAGCATGGAATTGTTCATCATTTGCATCAATTACATATCGGTGCTCTCTCTTCGTGAAATAGGGGGGGTCGAGATACATTAACGTTGCCGGGCGGTCAGAAAAATCGTCAACCAACGATCGTGCGTCCCTTCTTTCAATCCTGATGGAACGCAATCGCTCTACGATCGGCAACAATCGCTCAGGCAGGTTGTACCACCGATTCACTCTTGCATCCCGCCCTTCGCGGGCATAGGACTGCGAGTACGAGAAGCCTGACCGGTTGCCGTCACCATCAACCGTACCGTTAACTGTCATCATTGTGCGAATCAGGAACTGCCTTGCCCGGTCCAGGTCGTCCGTTGCTCCAACTGCCGATTCCGATCTCGCCTCCTCAAACTCCTCACGCGCATAGGGCGTCAATGCAACTCTGCGGCACAGCTCTTCGTGATTGGCGCGAAGTTGCTTGAAGAGATTGACTACCTGCCCATCTAGATCATTGATAACTTCTATGGGGGATGCCGGCTTCGCCAAGGTGAGCGCTGCCGAACCACAGAACGCCTCGACCCAGGCATTGTGAGGGGGTAGCATCTCGACTATTCGCCTCGCTAGCCTCTGCTTCGCCCCGTAGTAGGAAAAAGGGGGACGTACCGGCTGGCCGTCGTCCTGCGGGCGATGTCTACTCGCTCGGCTGTATCTGTCGCTCATCCAACCTATCCTTCAACTCACACGTTAGTAAACGCGCACTTTTTGGCACTGGACTGCGACTTCTTCGACGTTCCATTCTTCAGAATGATCCAGAACTTCGTGCACGGGATCGCAGAGGACTTGCAGTCGATCTACTCGGAACCGTGCGGATCGATCGACAGGCAGCAGGTAAAGATAGTACCACCCTCTAAGCGAACGTGCAGCATCCATCTCGCACCGGGTCCAGTAGAAACTGTACGTCTCCAGTGAAACGGCCTTCACCTCGATCACTCGCGGCGTAGTACAACCGTCGCCATCGACCGTCACGCTCTCAATATCATATCCGAGTGCGGTGTCGTTCAGAGCTACATGCTTGACTCGATCCGCCAAATTACCACCAACGCGCTGTCGCTCGTACGCCAGCACGCACGATTCAGCCGAAGCGCCCAGGGCTTCTTGTTCATCGAGCCTGTTCTTCAGTACTTCCAGGCCGAGCGGGGAAGTGTTGCGCACAGCAGCCAGGAAAATGTCATATCCGCACGGCGCAACCGTGTATGTGTCCGATGATTCGTCGTAAGCTACGAGATCCAGTTCGATTAGGAAGTTGCGGATAGCGGCATATTTGCTGCGTGTGTTTGCATTAGGGCGATATGTTGGCGTGCCCTCGCCTAAAGAGAATTGCTGAAGGAAGTTGACGAGGCGATGCCGTACCGCTCCACGTTCGCTTTGCAGACAAGACCGAAGAGAGCAACGCAATTCCTCTACACTGAAGGTGCCTTGCCTCGCCAGCCTCACTTTCCCGATGCTCGATTTGCGTTCTATGAAACCCAATTCACGGAGAGTCCGAAGAGCGACGTTGTATCCCGCAGAGTAGGCATGATAGCGGCGGGCTAGGTTCTCCTCGTCTTGCACGCTGCTATCTTGGAGTAGCCTGCAAAGTCGCTGCATATCGGACAGCGTCGGCAGTGATTGCTCATCTCCCTCGTCAGCCAAAGAGCCTTGAATAGGCATCGAGTTCCTCATTGTCGGAAAACATATCTAGTTCGTAGATTGGAAACTCGTGGTCAATGACATCATTCATCAATCTCGCTTTCCTCCTTACATTGAGTAGGATGTCATGGTCAATCGTGTCCTTGTACTCCAAAAAGTGATACTGTGCCTGCTTGTTCTCGGAGCCGCCGACACGGTGGATGCGATCCAGCGACTGAACGTACTGCGCACAGTTGTACGAAAGGTCGTAGTAGATGGCGTGGCTACATGTCCGGTGAAGCGAGATCGACTCCGCGCAGGCCGCCGGGTTCGCGACAAGAATGTCTATGCCAGATGTCTCATCGAGAAACTTCGCGATACGCTCTTCGCGTGTAGCCTCGTCACTTACGCTGCGGGTTTCAAAAGGGGTGGCGCCATACACGAACTCCGCACCGAAGCCCGCCTCCCGCAACTTTGCCACAATAAGTTCGATCGCACCCACGAAGTTCGACCATACTACTATCTTCTCATCCGCCGACCGGAGCTGTTCGACGAGTGACATCAACGCCAACAGCTTTGCCGGGGACTCACCTGCCTTGTAATCCGCCACGAGTGCTGCAAGCGATGAATCCTCGATTGCAATTGACTCGTCGAGCCCGGCGAGCGCGGAAGTGAGCAAACCCGCGAAGGAGGTGCATTGCCGCAGCCTGACGATTCGCGCACGGCGAAGACGCATCGCCACTTCCAGATCTCGGGCGTAGTCTCTCTTGTCCTCATATTCAATACGGTCGATGATTGTATCGTATAGACGCCGCTCACCGGCATTCATGTCGATGCGGATGGGGGGGTGAAACACTTGCTCGGCCAATCCAAGGTCCCGCTTTCTGACCCGATAGAAGAGCGGATCAATAGACTCCTTGAGGAGTTCAGCAGCGTCGGCGTGCTCCCCGCGTTGTTCATGAAGTTCAATCCGATGGCGCACTGTTGAATGCAAAGGCGATGAATGCGGCCAGAGCAAATCAAACAAATTGAATCCGTCGCAGTAATTCTTCGGGAAGGGCGTACCAGTGAGTACACAGCGACGGGTCGCGGCGGGGCTTATCCTTAGTGCGGCGTCTGCCCATTGGCCCCCAATCTGCTTGATGTAATGAGCCTCATCGACGACCAAGAAGAATCGGCGCCCTGAAGTCGCGAAGAGTCGCTGAACCTGCTCGACATCTCTTTGCAGCGTTTGGAATGTTGTCAGACAAAGATCAAGCGGCGTGGTTTCGTCGAAGGCGTAATTCGAACGCCTAATGTCAACGTCCCCACCGGCATAGATCTCATGCCGCGCCTCCCGCCCGATCACTTGTCGGTACTCGTCGCGCCACGGCCTAAAGCACGCTGGTGGCCCCACGACAAAAAGGCAATCAATCTCGCCTCTTTGTCGCAGCCATTCGAATGCGCTAAGTACGACTGTTGTTTTTCCGCTCCCTGGTACAGAGAAGTTCGCGGCGTTCTTGGTTGTGAGCAAATGCAATGCAGCTTTTATCTGGTGCTCCTTCAATCGACGCGGTACAGACTCTGCGAGAAAACTGAGAAAACCGGACGTCATAGCCTCGGGAAGATGGCCGCTCTTCAGGTTTCTGCCATTATCAAGCGCATTGAAGACCTCTGCACTCTGTTGCTTCAAGGACGCAATTGCCGCCACCAAAGGCCCCTGGAACTCTACTTGAATCCCTTGAGCGGAGAAGAACGCTGAGACTCGGTGTGCCAGGTCTGTGAGGTTTGGAGTGCGAACCAGGAAATGTCCAGTCGGACCATCCAGAATGAAACCCCATAGGGCGAGCTGGCTCTCGTGACGGGGCCGCAATTCACCTCGTTCGACGGAGATGCGAAGCAAGTCACCGTCCGCTGCTAACGTCGCCATGTTACTCTCCGAGCAACTTCTTCTTCGCCTTAATTAAATGGAATACCTCCGACTCAATTTCGTCCGCCCGCACTTTGATGGAACTGGCCAGCTCTCGTGCGTCCTTTAGATCGGTTGCCGCTATTGACGCAATGTCCATGTCGTCGTGCGTTAGCTTCTTGTAGGCCGCGTCCAGAAGCTGCATCGGCGTTTCACGTTCCCTGTTGGATTCATGTACCTTAGAAGCTTTCTTTACCCGATGTATGATCGCTTCTTTGTTTCGGCTCTGCCACTTGGCTTCGACAGTCGCGACATCCAGGGGCTCGCCTTGATCGTCATACAGTTCGCCTTCGGGCAGCAGAGGATCAACCTCTGATGCGATCTTCATGATCTCCTTCTTGCCACCAGCCGTCTTACAATATTTCGGAAGGTCACGCATGATGACGTGCACCTTTGGCATGTCAGGAATTGTCCTGAGCCGGATGATGTCAAATGCGGACTCCTCTATCGTTCCGACCTCTGTCTCGTCTATGCCGTACTCCAACCGTCGCTTGGGATTTGCAAGGTATCGGCTGTGCATGCGACTGTAGTCCGCCAGCGCTTGCCATCGCCCTTCATGATCTGACATGCCAGTCGAGACTGTTCTATACTGCCCCTCGCGCCCGAATTGCCGGAGATACCGGTCGACACATTTTAGGGGCTCCAAATAATCGGTTTCCGCCTGCTTGATCGCGCGTTCAATCTCCTTCTTGTCGGCCTTCGCATATCTCGGGTCATCGCGTAGCTGCTCTTCCAAACTAAGCCCAAGGTCGATCTTACGTTTGATGGACAGCGCTCGATCGAAGCCGTAATACTCGGATTTGCCATCACTCTGTAATTGGTAGCGGTTTTCTAGCTTCTCAATCTCCTTCAAGGTGGGCGGCCCTCCCTCGTCCTCTGCTCCAGGGAGGATGACACACGCCATATACGCGAACTGCTCGGTTTCAGGGTGCTCGCCGTGCAGCCTCTCCAGTACCATGCGTCGTCGGTTGCCGTTGATCAGGAATCCGTCGCAGGTGACGATTGCCGGCTCGCGTTGTCCGCCATGCACTATTGACCGAGAGAGTGCATTGGTCTTCTCGGGGTCCTTCTGATACAGGAACTCAGACAGAATGCGTTGTGTTTCCTGGGTATCTTCGCGGAGAACCCCGTAGCGGTACTCGTAGTCCAACACATCAGACGAGATGCGGCCGTTGTCCTTGCGAAACCGGAGTACCTCAATTGGAACCCGATAGACCTTACGTTCGATTCCATCCTGGAGGTCCGTCCTGAAATTGATGACCCAGGTTGATGGCTTCACGGTATCAAGGCGTCGGTTCCTGACCTCCTTGGCGAAGTCCTCGATGATCTCCCTGGTAGCAGGCCTTGAGATTCGTGTCATCTACCTGTTCTCCAAACGTGGTCTCATCCGCGATCGCGGAGCATCGAGAATCGTAGCGTCTCGTCTAGCCCAGCTCGGTAAATCGGCGGACGGCCTGAGCCCGTTGGGCGCCTAGCGACCGTTGGGGATTGACTTGACCAGGGTTGAGACGTCGGGTAGTCACTGTTCAGGGGAAAGCCGCATTGTAACGGTCTCGCAGCCGATTGCGAGAGAGACCTTGCCGCGTCGCAGCTGCAGGGGGCCCTTCCGCCACGCCATTCCTGCGTCGAGTGGGACATCTAATACGAGTTATGACACCTCTGCCCCGGCCATGCCCTGGGACCGTTACTCGTCTACTTCACAAGGACATCAGCGCGTGCATTGTGCAATCGCTTCTGGCATTCTCCCACTATGGGAAGAAAGAAGAATTGGAATGACGAATGCGACCCTGTGCTCGACCAGCCAATCGCCATTCTGGAGCGGCACCGAGATGTTGCCGAAGTGCTGGTTGGTCGGTTCCGGGCTCACTCGCACCGATTCCGTCCCGGCGGAATCAGAATTGTCGCAGGCGGACTCAAGGGATATACGATAGAAGGCTCGCACGACCTGTTTGTGGTGCTCAAGGGACAATCACAGCGAGCGGTGCGCCATGTGCAATCGGCAATCGAAGCTATTGGGTGTTAAATCGGCACGTCGTGACTTGCCGAGTCCTTCGCCGTTCGCCGCCGCTTGTCGTACACCTGCGTTGTCGTGACGTGTCGGTGGCCAAGCAGCGCTTGCACCTTGACGATGTCGACTCCTGAATCGAGTAACAGCGTGGCGGTTGTCGCCCGGAGCGAGTGTGGCGTGTAGATGCACCGTGTGGCGCCACGTTCGTCTTTGCGCATCGAGTGGGGGAGGCGTTGTAGGTAGTTCTGTAGTAAGCGGTACATCGCATGAGCACTTAATTGGCGGTTGGCGAGTGTTTTGCTGCGCGGGCCGGAGCGTGGTCGGAAGAGGGGGCCCGAATCGATTCCAGCGTACTTCATGTACTCTGAGATCGCGTCGGCCGCTGCGAAGTGCAGGCCGATCGTTCTGCGTTTTTGGCCTTTTTC
This sequence comes from Planctomycetaceae bacterium, assembly GCA_002702655.1. GTDB lineage: Bacteria > Planctomycetota > Planctomycetia > Pirellulales > Lacipirellulaceae. Next base: position 451 of record PABB01000081.1, on the reverse strand, counting down.
GTTGATGCGAATTGTCGCTTCCTCGGCCTCGAAGTGAAAATCTTGCACGCGCAGCCGGCAACCGGCGGCGAGCCTGGCGCCCGAGTAGAGATAGAACCGGATGATCGCCCGGTCGCGATACGCCACCACGTCATCACCGGCAGGGAGTCCCATCAATTGACGGGCGCGGGTTGCGGTGAGGGCTTTGGTCTCTTCGAGCGGGTCGCGCGAGTTGCGGCCGATGAATTGGGCGTGGGCCGGGTTGGGAACGACAATCGGTAGTCGCATCTCAGCGGCAACCGCTTGCAGGTATTTGTAGAAGGAACTGACCGACGCGATGCGGCGATTGATCGTCTTGGGCGCCGCGCCAGATGCCACGAGCGAGTCGCGCCACGCCATCACGTCATCGACTGAAACCTTGAGCAACTCCGTTGCCCGCTTCGGCCAGTCGATTCTGAGATGCTTGACGAGG
>PABB01000080.1 GCA_002702655.1 Planctomycetaceae bacterium | reverse complement strand
GGGCGGAACGTCGACATTGCCGCCCAGGACGTGCGGGATAAAGTCGCGGCAATCCGGGCTGACCTGCCGAAGGGGATCGACCCCCCGGTCGTCGAGAAGTTCGACCCCGATTCGGCCCCGATCATGTCGATCACGCTGGCGGGGACGGATTCAATCCGCGAGCTGACGCAATACGCGGACAATGTGATCAAACCCCAAATTGAAGGCGTGGACGGTGTCGGTGCCGTGGAAGTCGTGGGAGGCCGCGACCGCGAAATCCGCATCTGGCTGCGCGTGGACGATCTTCGCAGTTATGCCTTGACAGCTTCGGACGTAGTGGAGGCGATCGAAAAGGAGAATGTTGAGTATCCGGGTGGTCGCGTCGAGACAGGCGCTCGCGAATTGGTCGTCAAGACCAAAGGACGCATCGAAAGGCCTGCGGACTTCGAAAACATTGTCGTGGCGCATCGTCAAGCGACGCCCATTCGCCTGAAGGATGTTGCCACGGTTGAAGACGGAATGGAAGACTTCCGCAGCCTTTCACGACTTAACAGTCAGCGGGCAGTCTCCCTGCAAGTCCGCCGACAGTCGGGTGAGAATATGCTGGCGGTCGCCGCGGAGGTGAAGAAACGCCTGGCCAATGTCGAATCCAATCTCCCCGATCAGTACGAGTTGACGATGACACAGGATTTGTCGCTGTTCGTGGCAGACAGTGTCAACGAAGCTCAGGGCGAACTGCTGCGGGGTGGCGTCCTGGCCGTATTGGTGATTCTGCTGTTCCTGCGAAGTTGGCGCGGCGCCTTCGTCGCGGCCGTCACCATTCCGACGACGATCGTCACCACCTATGCCTTCATGCTCGCCTTTGGCTTCACTCTGAATATGATGTCGCTTCTGGCGCTGAGCATCTCAGTCGGCATGGTCATCGACGACTCCATTGTTGTGCTGGAGAATGCGTTTCGGCACATGGAGCAAGGGAAGTCTCGTGTCGAGGCTGCCATCGCCGGCATGAAGGAGATTGGCTTTGCAGTCATCGCGACATCGCTCGCCATCGTGGCCGTGTTCATCCCGGTCGCGTTCATGGATGGGCTGGTGGGGCGATTCTTCTACGAGTTCGGGATGACCGTCACATTCGCGGTGGTGGTTTCGACGTTCATCGCCGTGTGGCTTTCGCCGATGCTCTGTTCGCGGGTACTGAAAGTCACCCCTCAACACGGGCGACTATTCAATGTCGTGGAACGATTCTTCACGGGCATCGAATGGCTTTACGGCGCGACGCTCCGGTTTGCGTTGCAGCACCGCTGGTTGGTATCGGCCCTGGCAATCGGAGTGTTAGTTGGCAGCATCATGCTCCTGCCGTTGATCGGGACCGAGTTCTCGCCCTCGCAGGACGAGGGGCAGTTCAACGTGCAGGTCGAAACGCCGCTCGGCTCGTCCATTGATCGAACGAGCCGAATTCTCGAAGAAGTGGAGCGTCGGCTGTGGGAATTGCCGAACGTCACGAACTTGTACACAACCATTGGAGCCGGCCAGGAAGGTCGCGTGAATTACGGCATGATTCTGGTCCAACTCCCGGACAAGTCGGAGCGGACACTCAGCCAGCATGAAATCATGGCAATGGCCCGACAAAGTGTGGAGGATCTTGGCCACTCCAAAATCAGCATTGAGTATATCCCGCGGGTTTCGGGCGGCGGATTCCGTTCGGCACCGCTGCAATACAATTTGCGCGGGACGGATATCGCTGAGCTTGAAAAGACGGCCTCGCAGGTCACGCAGCGGATGCGAGAGGTTCCCGGCATTGTGGACGTTAGCCTGACGTATGACTCCAGCAAGCCGGAGGTGGCGATCCTGCCCGATCGCGACCGGGCGGCCGATCTGGGTATCAACGTCGAAAAACTGGGACTGGCGGTCCAGACGCTCGTGGGTGGCCGGCCAATCAGCACATTCGAGGAAGGGGGCGAGAGTTTCGACGTCCGGGTGCGTCTGGCGGAAGGCGATCGCGACCGCTCCGAGGCGATCGCAGCGCTGCCCGTGCGAACCCGGGATGGACATTTAGTTGAATTCCGCCAGCTCGCTGACGTTGTGGAAGGCACTGGCCCGGTGCAGATCGACCGACAGAATCGCCAGCGACAAGTCACCATCATGGCCAACCTGGAGAGTTTCAAGCCGCTCGGGGCCGCCATGACGGACGTGCTGTCCATTGAACGTGAGATCGGGCTTCCGCCGGGAGTGGTCAGTGCATTCACCGGTGCTGGCGACATGATGGCCGAATCGTTCGCTAGCATCATTTTCTCGCTCCTTCTGGCGATCGTCCTCATCTACATGGTGCTGGCGTCCCAGTTCGAGAGCTACATTCACCCCGTCACTATTATGGTCTCGGTACCTTTGTCCATCGGAGGCGCACTGGGGGCCTTAGCGCTCACTGGGCTGACTCTGAACATCTACAGCATGATCGGCATGGTGATGCTGATGGGGTTGGTCACCAAAAACGCCATCCTGCTGGTGGACTACACGAACCTGCTCCGCCGCGAGCAGGGAATGGAGAAGAACGAAGCGCTGCTAACGGCGGGGCCAGTGCGGCTCCGCCCGATTCTGATGACCGCCTTTTCTACCATCGCCGGCATGATCCCCATTGCGATCGGCCTGGGGGCTGGATCGGAGACCCGCCAGCCGTTGGGCGCTTGCGTGATCGGAGGAATGATCACGTCGACGCTGCTGACGCTGGTGGTCATCCCGGTGGTGTACAGCCTGATGGATGACCTAAGCGGCGGTGTGCAACGCATCCTGGGAGGTTCAGTTCAGCAGGCGTACGAAGCCAAACCGATTCATCTGGCAGACCAGGAAGTCGAAGAAGACGGTGAAGAGGAAGAGCCGCAGGTGGCGGCCGCATTGGAGTTGCATGAGACCACTAAAGCAAGCTGACGGGGCGCACGCGCGTCGTTTTTCCGCTGAGGGGTCGCTGGTGTGTTGCGTCTTCTTCGCCGGGGCCACTGCTGCTCTGTTCTTTGTTCGTATTAATTCTCGACCGATCACAAGTTTCAGCGGGTATGACGATTGATGAATCCTGATGAACTGAAAGCACTACTGACCTCGATGGAGGTTACGGCCGAGGTGGTCGAAGCCATCGATGTTCCAGCCCTCCAAAGTCTCCGAGGATGGGATTTGAGGGGCTGGAATTATGTGCTGGTCCCGTGGGGCGTCCGGTTCACACATAGCGCTTTTGCCGAGGAAATCGATGTCAGAATCGAAGTCTTCCCAGAGCACCGTGGCAATAGCGGGGAACGTGAAGCATGATCGCGAAGCGCATTCTTCACAAGGGGCAACCGGGCCGCAAGAGCACTAGAAATGACGGCGAGGATTTTGCGAATTGATCGATCAGTAAAGGAGGCCCATCGGATGAGTCGTGCCGGATTATGTGCCGCATTGCCATCACCGCTTGTGTTCGCACGGAGACTGTTTGCGCGATTGAATCGGCGAGCGTTGAGCGCCAAAGCACTGGCGCGCGTCACCTCTTGCGGGGGTCGCATCGCCGTCTCGTATCCGGCTGACGGGCGCATCCTGCCGGTCATCCTTGGTCTTAACGCCGGGCAGATGTTCGATCCGGGTGCGAGGATTCATATCTGGCTTCCTGCATTGTCATACGCCCAGTGGAGCGAACTCAAGCCCTATTTGCAGTCGCTGGCGAAGCTTGCCTCATTGCAGATTGCGGGAAGGCACGTTACCGGCGCGGATTGCCCAAGCAACCCATGTGAGTGGACTAGTACAAATAAGGCAAATGTCGGTTGCTGGGATTCGCCGTTGATGGAACCACTCCTGGTTGGCGCGGCGGAGTCAAAGGGCGGCCCGATGAAATGAAATGGAATTGGAACAGGAAATGGTCTTGGCTCCTCTATGGTGTGGCAATTGCCGCCGGGGTATACGCCGGATATGTGGCCTGGTTCGCCGGGGATCGGATGGACCTGGGGGAGGGATTCGCGAGCGCCAACGGTCGCATTGAGGGAGTCCAAATCGACGTTGCGGCGAAGACGGCCGGGCGCGTGACAGCCTTGCTGGTGGACGAGGGAGAGTTCGTCAAGGCCGGCGACGTCCTGGCGCGCATGGATACCGCCGTCCTCGAGGCTCAACTGCGGGAGGCTCAGGCGCAACTCCGGCAGGCGAAGAGTTCGGTCGCCGTTGCACACAGTCAGGTGACTCAGCGGGAAAGCGAAAAAGCGGCAGCAGATGCGGTGGTCGCCCAGCGTGAGGTTGAACGCGACGTGGCGAAAAAACGTCTTGAGCGAACGGAATCCCTGGCGAAGCAGAATGCCACGTCCCTCGAGCAACTCGACGACGACCGGGCGGGCTATCATGGGGCAGTGGCGGCATTGAATGCTGCAAAAGCCCAGGTCGCGGCGGCGGAAGCGGCCATTCTCACCGCGAAATCCCAGGTCATCGGAGCGGAAGCTTCCGGGGAAGCGCAGCAGGCCACGATCGACCGGATTGAGGCCGACATTGACGACAGCGAGCTCAAGGCGCCCCGCGACGGCCGCGTGCAATATCGGGTGGCTCAGCCTGGCGAGGTGCTCAATCCCGGAGGGATCGTCTTGAATCTGCTGGATGTCGGCGACGTGTACATGACGTTTTTCCTGCCTGCGGCCGAGGCCGGCCGGGTCTCGATAGGGTCTGAAGTCCGGTTGGTGCTCGACGCGGCTCCCCAGTATGTCATCCCCGCCAAGGTCTCCTTTGTGGCCGATGTCGCCCAGTTCACACCCAAGACGGTGGAGACGGCGGAAGAACGTCAGAATTTGATGTTTCGCGTCAAAGCCAAGATCGCCCCCGAGATGCTTCAGCAACATATCCGTAGCGTGAAAACCGGCCTGCCGGGGATGGCCTATGTTCGGCTCGACGAGAACGCTCCCTGGCCGGACTGGTTGCAGATCAGATTGCCCGACCCATGAGCGCCGATTCGTTTCGCCCGGATTCCAACGCCGTTGACTCGCGCCCGGTGGTGCGCGTATGGGACGTTGCTCTGCGGTATGGCAAGACGGTGGCGCTGGATACCGTCAACGTTGAAGTGAGGGCGGGAACCCTCGTTGGGCTGATCGGTCCCGATGGTGTCGGCAAATCCAGCCTGTTGTCGCTGATTGCCGGTGCGCGAGCAGTCCAAGCCGGGAAGGTCGAAGTCCTCGATGGGGACATGAGCGACGCCCGGCACCGCCGCGCCGTCGCTCCGCGCATCGCCTACATGCCCCAGGGCTTGGGAAAAAACCTCTATCCCACGCTGTCCGTGTTCGAGAACATCGACTTTTTCGGTCGATTGTTCGGCCACGGCCGAAGCGAGCGCGAGCGGCGGATCGGAGACCTCTTGCAAAGCACCGGTCTGGCCCCATTCGCCCATCGGCCGGCCGGCAATCTCTCGGGAGGCATGAAGCAAAAGCTTGGCCTGTGTTGCGCGCTCATACATGATCCCGATGTCTTGATCCTGGACGAACCCACCACCGGCGTCGATCCGCTGTCACGCCGCGAGTTCTGGAAACTCATCGGGCAAATCCGCTCCGGCAGGCCGGGGATGAGCATCCTGGTGGCGACCGCATACATGGAGGAGGCGGAAGAATTCGACCAGCTCGTGGTGATGGACACCGGTCGGGTGCTCGACATCGGCTCCCCTGGAGAGCTCCTGCGGAGAACGGGCGCGGCATCAATGGAGTCGGCCTTTATCGCCCTGCTCCCCGAAGAGAAGCGCCGCAGTCACCGGATCGTCGAAATCCCTCCGCGCGATGAATCGGAAGACGGCCAGGTCGCCATTAAGGCTGAGAACCTCACCAAACGCTTTGGAAACTTCGTCGCCGTCGATCACGTCAACTTCGAAATCCGACGCGGCGAGATCTTCGGTTTCCTGGGGTCGAACGGCTGCGGCAAGACGACGACGATGAAAATGCTCACGGGACTGCTGCCGGCCAGCGAAGGGGAGGCCTGGCTGTTCGGCCAGCCTGTCGACCCCCGCGACCTCGAAACGCGCCGCCGCGTGGGCTACATGTCCCAGTCCTTCTCTCTCTATTCCGAATTGACAGGCCGCCAGAATCTCGAACTGCACGCCAGACTGTTCCGGTTGCCCGCAGACGAGATACCCGTTCGCGTGCAGGGGATGATCGAACGCTTTGATCTGGCAACGGTCGCGGACGTGCTCCCGAACAATCTCCCCCTTGGCCAGCGTCAGCGACTTTCTTTGGCGGTGGCGCTGATCCATCAGCCTGAGCTACTGATCCTTGACGAGCCAACTTCGGGCGTTGACCCGGTGGCTCGGGACGGCTTCTGGCAGACGCTGGTCGAGCTCGCCCGTCGGGATGGAGTCACGATCTTCATCTCGACCCACTTGATGAACGAAGCCGAGCGCTGCGACCGCATCTCGCTGATGCATGCTGGCCGCGTCCTCGTCAGCGATGCTCCGGCGGCGCTGATCGAAGAACGCGGCGCTGAATCACTCAACGATGCGTTCATCCGGTACCTGGAGGATGCCCTCCAGCAGGAGAAGGCCAGCGGCGCCGAAGCAACGGCGACAGGCGTTTCGACGGGTCCTTCCGCAAGCCAGGCACATCACGAACCCCAAGGCCCCCGTCTGAGTCGCTTCGATTTTCGGCGGATGTTCAGTTTCGCCCGCCGCGAGGCGCTGGAACTGCGCCGAGATCCGATCCGGGGCACGCTGGCCCTGCTCGGCAGCGTGATTCTCATGTTCGTCATGGGCTACGGCATCAGCCTCGACGTGGAAGACCTCACCTTCGCTGTCCTTGATCGCGATCAGACCACGACCAGCCGCGATTACGTGCTGAACCTGGCCGGTTCCCGCTACTTCATCGAACACGAACCGATCAGCGACTATGCCGATCTCGATCGGCGGATGCGCTCCGACGAGTTGAGCCTGGCCCTTGAGATTCCTCCTGGGTTTGCCCGCGATCTGGCCCGCGGTCGCCAGGTGCAGATCGGCGTCTGGGTCAACGGAGCCATGCCCCAGCGCGCCGAGACCGTCCGCAGCTACGCTCAGGGGATGCATGCCCACTGGCTTTCCCAGCAAGGCTCGAAAACACCCTGGCGTACGGCGGGGGGCCGTCTGGCCAATATCGAGACGCGCTTTCGCTACAACCCGGACATCAAGAGCCTGGTGGCTATGGTTCCGGCGGTCATTCCCCTGTTGCTGATGCTGATCCCCGCGATGCTCACGGCGCTCAGCGTGGTGCGTGAGAAGGAACTGGGCTCGATCATCAACTTCTATGTGACGCCGGCGACCCGGCTGGAGTTCCTGATCGGTAAGCAACTCCCCTACATCGCGCTGGCGATGCTCAACTTCCTGCTCCTGGTCCTGCTGGCGGTGACCGTCTTCGGCGTGCCGCTGACGGGGAGCTTCCTGACACTGGCGACCGGGACGTTGTTGTACGTCTCCGCCGCCACTGCCGTGGGGCTGCTGATTTCCACCTTCATGCGCAGCCAGATCGCCGCCATCTTCGGCACCGCCGTGCTGACCATCCTCCCCGCAACGGAATACTCGGGGATCATCGACCCGGTGTCCTCGTTGGAGGGAACCGGCAGGATCATTGGAGAACTGTATCCCACCACGCACTACGTGACGATTTCCCGCGGCGTCTTCTCCAAGGCGCTGGACTTTTCCGACCTGGCGATGTCATTCATCCCGCTGTTGTTGGCTGCGCCGATTTTGCTGGCGCTGACTGCGGCGCTGCTCCGCAAGCAGGAGCATTGAGCCATGCGCGCCGCCAACATCTTCCATCTGGGCATCAAGGAGCTGCGCAGCCTGTGGCGCGACCCGATCATGCTCGTGCTGATCGTCTACGCCTTCACGCTCTCGATTTATACGAGAGCCACCGCCATCCCCGAGACGCTGAACAAGGCTCCCATCGCCATCGTCGACGAGGACCGCTCCCCCCTCTCGGCACGCATCGCCAGCGCCTTCTATCCTCCCTACTTTCTGCCGCCGGAACTGATCACGCAGGCCGCGATGGATGCCCGCATGGACGCCGGCCTGGATACCTTCGCACTCGTGATTCCGCCCGAGTTCCAAAGCGACCTGCTCGCCGAACGCCGACCCGCCATCCAGCTCAACGTTGACGCCACGCGCATGAGCCAGGCGTTTGTCGGCAGCGGTTATATCCAGACGATCGTCACCGATGAGGTCCGCACTTTCGCCCAGCGGTATCGCGACGCGGCCGTGCTTCCCGTAGACCTCGCCTTGCGGGTACGCTTCAATCCCACTCTGAACAAATCCTGGTTTGCGGCCGTGATGCAGGTCATCAACAACATCACCATGCTCTCGATCGTGCTCACCGGGGCGGCCCTCATTCGCGAACGTGAACATGGAACGGTCGAGCATCTGCTGGTGATGCCGGTGACCCCTTTCGAGATCATGACCAGCAAGGTCTGGGCGATCGCGCTGGTGGTGCTGGTCGCCAGCAGCATTTCCTTGACTGCCGTGGTGCAGGGGATGCTCGCGGTTCCGCTCCAGGGATCGCTTGCACTCTTTCTGGCGGGAACCGCGCTTCACCTGTTCGCCACTACGTCGATGGGCATCTTCCTGGGCACACTGGTGCGGTCGATGCCGCAGTTCGGCCTGCTGTTGATGCTCATCCTCCTGCCGCTACAGATGCTTTCCGGCGCAACCACGCCGCGGGAAAGCATGCCGGAGATCGTGCAGCAGGTGATGCTGGCGGCGCCGAACACCCATTTCGTCATGCTCGCCCAGGCGATCCTGTACCGGAGTGCCGGGCTGGACGTTGTGTGGCCGCAATTCGTCGCCCTGGCACTGATCGGCACGGTGCAGTTCGGCCTCGCGTTATCGCGTTTCCGCAGGACGATTGGCGAGAGTGCGTGAGGTGAGTAGCATGCAGACCGTAGCCTATCCTGGAAACGCTGACGCCTGAGGGATGTTCGCATGACGGCACGTGAACCAAAGTCGTCCAACCGCCAAGCTCACGAGTATGACGTTGCGCAGGACATGGGGTATGCGCTCACGCAAACGACTCGCGCTTACCAACAGACACTGAATGCTGAACTTGCGCCGTATGGCGTCACTCTCCGGCAGTCTCAGGTACTAGGCTGGCTTCGGAAGAAGGGGGACCTGTCGCAGTGTCAGCTAGCGCGTTTGCTCAGGATCGAGCCGGCCACTCTCGCGGGTGTCCTGGAACGCATGGAACGCGATGGCCTGATCCTCCGCATTGCTGATCGGTCAGACCGCCGTCGAAAGCTGGTTCGTCTCAATCAATGTGCGGAGGAACTCGGCGAGACGGCTGTGGAATGCTCGGCCCGGGTGTGTGCTCGCGCGGTGCAAGGTTTGAGTCCGCAGGAGATCGACGCGCTTCGTGAATTGCTGAGAACGTGTTTTGAAATTAAGATTTCACATTGGCGAGGCGGCGTGACATTAGGTTGAGCATGGCGATTTGGATCATTGCCTCGCTCGATTCTGTCAAGCGTTCGTAGTCTTTTGCACAACGGCGGTAACGTGCCAGCCAGGCGAACGTACGTTCCACGACCCATCGCTTTGGCAACACGACGAAGCCCTTCAGTCCCACGGGACGCAGGACCGTTCGTAGTATCCAGCCACAGGTGTCGCGAACCCAGTCGCCCAGGCCGCAGCGATCATATGCCGAGTCGGCAAACACGACCTGCAAGCGGCCGAAGTGCTGAGTCAATCGTGCCAACACGAAATGGGCTCCTTCGTGATCTTGCCAGCCTGCTGCATGCACCACCACGGCGAGCACCAGCCCCAAGGTATCGACCGCAATGTGTCGTTTGCGACCGGTGATCTTTTTGCCCGCATCATAGCCGCGCTGTTCACCACCTTCGGCAGTACGGATCGACTGGCTATCGATGATCGCTGCCGTCGGTGTCGGGTTCTTGCCTGCTGCTTTGCGAACACGTTCTCGCAGGCGGTCGTGGACTCGTTGCCATACGCCGGCGATTCGCCAGCGGCGGAAGTTTCCGTAAACCGTACTCCAATTAGGAAAATCACCCGGTAGCATCCGCCACTGGCAGCCACTGCGCACCACGTACAAGATCGCATCGACCACGCGACGACGGTCCATCGGCGGTCGTCCACGCTTGGCGCGTGTCGGCAACAGGCGTCGGATAATCTGCCATTGATCGTCCGTTAGATCGCTGGGATACTTCCAGGTAATCTTCATCGCTACGGCTCCTTCCGCAGGGTAGTGCCAAAAGAGGGAGCTGTAGCGTTTTTTCACGACTCAGGCAATTTCAAAACACGTTCTGAAACGAACCTTGGAGAATCTGAGCGAGCATTGAAAAGAACGATACTGCCTTCGCTTCGATTGATCGGCCCGTCCAGATAGTCAGTGCCGGAACGGAAAGAACAGCGTAGTCAGTTACATATTGAGCGCAAGTGCCTTGCACAGCGTTATCATATACTCGCTGACCCTGGCATCAGATGTAGCCAGTTGGATTTTGACGTCATAGAGTTGCTGCTCCGATTGCAGGACCTCCGAAAAGTCCGTAGCGCCAGTCTGGTAACGAATCCGCGATGCGCTGACAGTCCTTGAGGCGCTATCTGCCGCTTCCTGAAGGGAATGCCTTGTCCGATTCTCCTTGTTGATATTGGAGAGCGCGTTTTCCACTTCGCTCAGTGCCTCAAGGACGGCCTGTGTGTACGCATGGAACGCTTGCGCTTGCCTTGCTTCGGAAGCTCGTATCTGCCCTTCGATCCGCCCGAAATTGATCAACGCAGCGAACACAGACGCCCCAAGTGACCAGATACCACCGCCACCGGTCAGGCTGGTGCTTTGGATGCCGAACAGAGATGACAGCGTTATTCTCGGGTACATTTCACTGATTGCGGCTCCCGTGAGCGCAGTGGCGGCGGCTAACGTGCGTTCGCCGCTTTGAATATCGGGCCTTCTTCTGATGACTTCCAGGCGAAGTGCGAACAGGAATTTGAGAACAAAGAGGTAGAGCTACCGCCGGAGGTCGAGGCCGTTCCCGATCGTCTCGAACTTGAGATGAGTGCCGGTCCGGGACTCTTCGTGCCATATCGGGTCTAACTACAAAAAAGGAGGTTATGTGAAGCTTCACATAATGTACCTTTTGGCAGAAATACCCGAAGAACTCGACCGAGAATTCGTATTCTGCGGAAGGATGCACTGGAATGCATTGTCGTAACGACGCGGAATTGTTGCTCCGGTCGCTCCCTAAAAACCAAGGGGTCCCGCATCGGGCCAAGCTCTGCCCAAAGGTGAGCGGAGCGTGGTGTAATGTTAATCCGCGAACTTGGGACCCCCAGCGTGCCATAACGTCTATGCAGCAGCTTGTGACGATGCAAATCGCCACGAGCGCGCAATTTGACTCCACCAGTCATATGATGCTAAGGGAACTCCTGTCTATTGTGCATGGAGTTTCAATGTTTCCTCGTTTCCCAGTACCTTTCGAAGAAGTCTTGAAAGCCGTTGACAAAGCGATCACGAAAGCCCTCCCTGAAGCGGCTCACGTCGGGTTGGGCACAAGTGTAGGCGGTTACAAAGCGATCGTCGTGCATCTTGATGACCGCCGACATCTTGATCGCGCGGTGACGACGTTGAAAAAATTCGCCGCCTATGCCGGAGGACTCGAATCCGGTAGCGAACCAACGTTCGAATACAGGGGCCGCATGGTCGTCATTCGGTTTCCCGAGCACTTTGATGCGCTCTCGATGCCCCCCAGAAGAAGAAGTGATACCGCAAGTTAACGGTCGGACGTTTTAAGTTTTCTGGCGGAGTCGATGCCAAACGTATGCAGCACGTCGTCGGCTGAACTCAGGGCTCCTTCGATGAAACCTTGGTAGTCCGAGTAGGCTTCTCCGCAAATGTGGACGTTCTTGGGGCCTTCTTCGGAAAGTGAGAATGCGTGGAATGCTTTTCTTACTTCCCACGATTTCACCTTTCGCTTCTTAGTGCCGTGTCGCACGATCTGCGCACACCACTATCCGTAATCGCAGGCTCAAGCAGCAGCTTGACGGAGAATTTTGATTCACTCGATCCTGCAATCCGGCGCGAGTTATTGCAAACGGTGTGCGAAGAGTCGCTACGGCTAAGCCGACTGGTCGAGAACCTTCTTCAGATGACGCGCCTTTCCGCCGGCCGCCTTACGGTGGATAAACAGTGGCAGCCGATTGAAGATGTCATTGGTTCGGCGCTCAACCGGATTGAGCGGATCGTAGGAGAGCGGCCCCTTGAAGTGGAGGTGCCGAGCGACCTGCCTCTGGGCCACTTCGATGCGGTGCTCATCGAACAAGTGCTGATTAACCTCTTGGACAACGCCTTCAAGTATTCGGACGAGAAAGCTTCCGTCACCGTGCGCGCTAAGAAGTTTGAGAATGGGTTGGCGGTCGAAGTGCTCGACGAAGGGCCGGGAATAAAGCCCGGCGACGAAGAGCATTTGTTTGAGCTATTCTACCGGGGTGCGAACGCCTTGCCCGACCGGCGCGGCACGGGGCTTGGGCTCTCGATCTGTAAAGCGATCGTTCAAGCGCACGGCGGGGAGATCGAGATCCGAAACAGGGCGGAAAAAGGAACGTGCGTCAGGTTCACTCTTCCAAGCTCGGGCAAACCGCCGATTGTCGAGATAGACGACGTGGAGCCCGAAAAGGTATGAGTCAAAACGCATCCACGGTGGTAGTGGTTGATGACGAGGCACCTATTCGGCGTTTCCTTCGGGCGTCTCTCTCCGTGGAAGGGTTTCGCGTCTTGGAGGCCGTCACCGCGAAGGAAGCGTTACTTACGATTACCCAAGAGCGCCCGGACTTGGTTCTTCTCGACCTGGGCCTCCCCGACGGCGACGGGGTCGACGTAATCCGCGAGGTCCGCGGCTGGTCGGCGATGCCGATCATTGTGCTCTCGGCGCGCGGCGAAGAGCAGAGCAAGATCATGGCGCTTGACGCTGGGGCCGACGACTATCTTACCAAGCCCTTCAGCGTGGGAGAGCTTCTGGCCCGTATTCGGGTCTCGATACGTCACGCGGCCAGGAGCACCACCGACCAAGAAGCCTCCGGATTGTTCGCCTGCCGGGAACTTGAAGTCAACCTGCCGGCACGACAGGTTCATCTGGCCGGACAGGAAGTGAAGCTTACGAAATTGGAGTTCGACCTACTCGCGGCGCTGATCCGGCACGCCGGAAAGGTAGTGACGCACCGCCAAGTGCTCAAGGAAGTGTGGGGCCCGCACGCCGTCCATGAGCCGCACTACGTGCGAGTCTATATGGCGAGTTTGCGAAAAAAACTGGAACGAAATCCGGCCCGGCCAGAATTCCTGCTCACAGAGCAGGGAGTTGGTTATCGCCTCAAAACCGAATGCTGCCAACGTCAAGCGCATCTTCCATCTCTACTCTTACGAGAACCTGACCATTGATGGCGTGGTCGAGAAGGTTTACGCCGAGGGACGCATCTGGCGGAAGTCGCAGCCGACGTTCCCGCGAAGCTCCGTCCACAACATCCTCAAGGACCGCTCCCACGACGAAAACGCCGAGTTGGCGGCGAAAGTTTTTGAACTTTCGCAAACCCTTCGTAGCCAATGGCTTACCGCCGACTACTCCGCGAAGCGCCGCATCCTCGAAACCGTGTTTTTGAACTGCGTGCTCGACGACGTAACTCTTGTCCCCACAATGAGAAAGCCCTTCGACGTTCTCGCCGAAGGGCTCGTTTCTGAAAAAAGTCGGGGCGACAGGATTTGAACCTGCGGCCTTCGCGTCCCGAACGCAGTGAAGCACTACATTTTATCGCCATGAAATGAATCTAAGTCGTTCCTGAAAAACAACTTACGATATTCTTCCTATCCTGCCACCGGGTCGATCAATCGTCCTATGTAGTGCAGGATCGACCACAAAAGTAGTGCAGTCGGGGCGACAGGATTTGAACCTGCGACCTTCGCGTCCCGAACGCGACGCTCTACCAAGCTGAGCCACGCCCCGCACGCGGCCATTCTACCCAGGGCGGGAGGGGCCGCATAGAGCTGTGGGCCGATTGCGGAACGGCACACCAGGCGGGCCCCACCCCCGGCTAGCCGCCGGAGGCAGGACCATCACTACTTCGACAACTGCGACGCATATGCATTCCAGTCAATCGCGGGGACCGTGCCAAGTGACTGGAGTTGGTTGAGGAGGCGGAACAGAAAACTAACCAGGGCGTTCTCCGTTTTGCAGAAGGTATATGCGCCGCCATCGGCGAAGGTATCAAAGCAGTGGCCATCAACGGCCAGCGCGCAATCAAGCTTCCTCAGCCCGGTCAATTCCGCGTGGCATTTCTTGAAGCTCTCACCAAAGCCATCCTTCCATTCGATTTCCATCGCCAGGATTCCGGCGATAATGTCGAAGTGGGGTTTGGGCGGATACGCGCCGCCCGCATGTGGAATCGGAACCGAGGTTCTCTTCAGGCGTCGGACGGACTCTGCCTTCTCGGCAGCGTATTCCAGATAGGACTTGTTGATCTTGGGCTTGCATTCGAAGACGGCATACACCGCCTCGGCCGGAACGTATCGGTGGGACTCGCTGTCCAGCAAGGTCGGCGTGTACTGCCTGTCATGCACAATAACATCAATCGAATCCGACACTTCACCTTGGCTGTCGAGAATCGACGCCTTATGAACGGTGTACCGATCCGGCAGGTAGTTCCTCAAGAGCTTGATGAAATACTCTTCGTTGACCTCGCCGCGATCACCATCATGGACGATGTGATCCGATGACCGAAGCTTCGCGGCCAGAGCTTCCTGTTCGCCGGCAAAGGCTCGTTGAAGGAATTCCTTGCCGCGAGTGTTGGATAAATGCGTTTCTGCCATTTGATCTCCTAAACCTATTGACGACTTGGTACACCGCGCGAAAGCTTCTAGCCCTTACGAAAGTGGGAACATCGGGCCGAACACGTCGTTCCGCCAGACTTTCAACGCTTCGCCGTTCTTTCCCTGCTTCTCTAACTGGATTGCTCGGGCCGCAGAATTGGAACCTTCCCGCAGCTTCACCTTCGCCGCCTCTCGGGCAGCGTAGTCCATGCTGTCGCTAACCGGTGGCCCGAGCTTTGCGGGGTCATCCCATGTCTCATCAATCCGGTCAGCAAGGCTGGCAAGAAACGCCTTGATCTCGTAGCGGTAATCGCCACCGAACGGCGGATCGAGCAGTTCCAGCGCCATGACCTCAATTAGGAAGGACGGCTTAACCGGCTTGCCCTGAAAGGCGTTCCATTTCTTGGTCATTCGTACGATGCCCTTCCATGCCCCGTCGTAATTCTTCTGTGCTTCCACCGCCAGGTCGTAATGCACTTCCGGGTTCGTCTCCGTCCAGCCCGCCGAAGTAGCCGTGTCGGGAATCTCGTAGTGCTTGTTCTTGGCGAACGCAGGCACCACATCAAAGCTCATGACCTTGCCACCGGTATCTTCCTCCGCGTCCGGCTTGACGCCGAAATCGACCGTCACCGACCGCCTTTGGCGGGAAACCTTGTCGCGGCCGTACTTCTCGACGAGGGCATCCTCGAATGCCTTGAGCAGATCAGCGGGTGGCTTGTCGCGGCGATGGTGTTCCTTCTCACCCAGGACGCAGAAAATGTCCACGTCCTTGAGCGGCTTCGTTTTGGTCCACCGCTTGTACGAGCCGGTGAGAAAATCCCGTTCAATGTCGAACTTGGTTTTCAGGTAGTTCCGGATTTCGTTGTGACGGCGCGAGGCGTCGTCCTGCTCGCGGTCGGTCAGTTCGAGCCGGCTGCGGAATTTCTTGAAAGCGTCGTCCACGGAAATCATGTGACTTTCCTCCAATACGCGGTTCCAGTGCTGATGCCGTTGCCGTCAATGGTCGTGCCGAGGCTCTGGCGTACAAATCCATCCGTCGAGCGAAAACTCGTCGTGCTCCAGCCTTCGACGTTGGGGCGTCCAGGTTTCGTCGTCAGTATGACGCGGTAATCACAGTTCGAAGGCCACTGGCCTGCCTTGCGGATGTGGTACTTGATATCATCCGTATCGACCCACATCCCCCCATCGCCCGACGATCCGAAATAAATGTCGAAATCCCAACGCCCAATCAGGACGTCGGTCTTCGGGTTGAAAACTTCAAGGTGGACCGCCTCCAGGTCGCGCGAGTTCAGCCAAGCGCTGATCCCGTCCTGCAAAACCTTCCAGTCCGCCACGAATTTTTCAGGACTGAGGCCGCTACAGCGGATGATCTCCTTCAGTGACATCAGCATCTTGTCAGTGACGTAGGTCACGGAATGCGTGAAGGTGTTGACGACAACAAATGTGCTCATGGCCGTAGGAATGCCTCCATGTTGATTGCCGCTTCGGTCGTATTTGCTTGCTTCGATTGGTCTTCGCCATCATCGAAGGCTTCGTCTTTATCGCGAACCGTGACCCGCTTGCTCTTCTTCGCCAGAGCATCCTTGACCCACGCCACATCGTCCGCGTTGGCGGGCAGGCTCATCACCCAATCCCCCTCCGTCGGGCACTGCGCCAGGGCACTCTCATTGGCGTCGTCGCCGGAAATAGCCTCGTCGTCGTACAGGCAGTAAATCCGCACGCGCGGCCCCTTACCACGGACGACCATTGGTGCATCCTTGGGTGATTCCGTCGAGATGATCGACGACGCGATTCCCTCGATACCGAGCAGTTCCGAACGTGCCTCGCCGTCGTGCGGTGCGATCAAATCGACAATGACCTGCCAGGCGTCGGACGCACCACGTTCTGGCGTTGCCCTGATTCGTCGTGCAACTACGCTCACGATTGTTCCTCCCGAATGGACTTGGATTCTTCCTGGGCCTGGATTGCTGCTTCCAGGACATCGGTAGCGGTCAATCCGTTGGGGTCAATCGCCGTCTGCTTTCTGAGGGCACATGCAGAAATGACAAGTTTGCGAATGCGACGGCCATCCAGCCCGACGCAGTGCTTGGCGGCCCGCTCGAACTCCGCGTCCTGCGAAATGCTAGCCGTCCCAGGACATGCCCTTGCGAGTTCGTCAAGGGCGGACCGCAAAATGGAACGGCACGCTTCCGGCCCCGGCAAGCCAATATTCTCGATCAGGTCGGCGCGAGACAGGAACGCTCCGTCCACCGCCCGCGTGAAGTTACTCGTGGCGATGAACAACAGGTGAGGATACTTCGCGGCCAGCTGATCCAATTGTGCCAACACGGCATCCGTCGCCCTATGCACGTCAATCGGATTCGCATCCATGCTCATCCGGGCGCGGTCCCCCGCCAACGTCTCCACTTCATCGAGAAGCACGATGAGCGGGCCGCGCTCAGCTTGTTCGGCGACCGTCTGGCCGAGAAGATCGCGTACTGCCCGCTGGCTCTTGCCAAGTGCCGCGCCAGCAAGAGCGTGGGGTTCGACCTCAATAAAACGAAACTGACCGAGTTTGCCGATGGCCTCGGCCGTTCGTGCCGCCAGCCCACGAGCGAGAGAGGTCTTACCGGTGCCAGGCGGGCCATGCATGACGATCAGGCCGTGCAGGGGCAGGTTCGCGCGGTTTACCTTCTCCCGGAGGGTAAAGTTCAAGATTGCCTGGGACAGCAAGCGATCCTTCTGCGCCGTTTCGACGATCACCGCGTCCCACTGGGCCAAGAAATCCCGGTCCGGCAGCAGCCTGCTATCGAGCACGCCGGCGGCGTCCACGTCGCCAGACCCTGCCCCGCGAGACGGCAGGAATACAACCCGCTTGTCACCGTTGTCTTCGCCACCTGATAAATCTCTTTTCATCCGTACTGCCTTTCATGTGTGATGAACTCAAAAACGCACACGCTCCGTCGTCCTTGTGCAGTAAACGGTAAACAGTCGCTAGCAGAAAGACAAGCCCACCTCCCTAAAAAAATCCCCGCCAGCAGAAAAGTTTGATTGCCCATGCTTACCCGGGTTTTTGCCACGTTGGCTTGTTTGCGCCGGTTCCGGCGGATACGATAGCGACTGTTCTCTGTTTAGTTAACGATCACGGTAGAACCGAGTCGTCAGCCCCATATCTCTGGCGGGAGCCGGACGTGCCGAACGAAGCCGACACCTGCCGACGATATGTTGTCCCGCAGTTGCAATCCGCTGGGTGGGATAACGATCCGTACCGCATCAACGAGCAGGTGACGTTCACCGACGGGCGAATTATCGTGGCCGGCCAGCGCAGCCGGCGGCGTCCAGGGAAACGGGCGGACTACATTCTCCGCTATCGACCTGACTTCGCCATCGCCATCGTCGAAGCCAAGCCCACCTACGCCACGCCGGGCGAAGGCTTGCAGCAGGCCAAGGACTATGCCGAAATACTCGGGCTCAAATTCGCCTATGCCACGAACGGTCATGGCATCATCGAGTTCGACTACACGACTGGGCTGGAGCGCGAGATCGATGCCTTCCCGACACCCGAGGAGCTTTGGGCGCGGCTTACAACGGACCAGTCACTTTCTACCGATGCCGCCGAGCGTCTGCTGACGCCCGCCTATCACCTCAGCGGCAAGTCGCCCCGCTATTACCAAGAGATCGCCATCAACCGGGCCGTACAGGCCATTGCACAGGGCAACACTCGCACCCTGCTCACGATGGCGACCGGCACCGGCAAGACGATTGTGGCGTTCCAAATCTGCTGGAAGCTCTGGAATTCTCGCTGGAACCGTACGGGCGAACATCGTCGGCCGCGGGTTCTGTATTTAGCGGATCGCAATATCCTCGTCGACGACCCGATGGCCAAAATCTTCGCACCGTTTGGCGACGCTCGCTGGAAGATCGCCGGCGGCAGAGCGATTCAAAGTCGGGAAATGTACTTCGCCATTTACCAATCGATTGCCAGCGATGCCAATCGCCCCGGCCTCTATCGTGAGTACGCCCCCGATTTCTTCGACCTGATCATTGTAGATGAGTGCCATCGCGGCAGCGCCCGCGACGACAGCAACTGGCGGGAAATCCTGGACTACTTTCAACCGGCGTTCCAGATCGGCATGACCGCCACGCCCCGCCGCCAGGACAATGCCGACACTTACAACTATTTCGGTGATCCCATCTACACCTACAGCCTGCGGCAGGGGATCGCCGACGGATTTCTTGCGCCGTACCGTGTCCATCGCGTGGTGACGACATGGGACGCCGCTGGCTGGCGACCAAGCCAGGGTGACCTGGATCGGTACGGCCGCCAGATTCCCGACGAGGAGTATCACACCAACGAGTTCGAGCGAATCGTCTCCTTACGGGCCAGGACGGAAGCGGTCGCGCACCATCTGTCCGAGTACATGCGGCGGACTGATCGCTTTGCCAAGAGCATCGTGTTCTGCGTCGATCAGGAGCATGCAGACGAAATGCGGCGGGCGCTAAACAACCTCAACGCCGATCTCGTCCGCGACAACCCCGACTACGTCTGCCGAGTCACCTCCGACGAGGGCGACATTGGACGCGGCCACCTCAGCAACTTCCAAGACTTAGAACGCCGTACGCCAGTCATCCTGACTACGTCGCAGCTGCTCACCACCGGCGTTGATGCCCCCACCGTCCAAAATATCGTTCTGGTGCGGATCATCAACTCGATGACCGAGTTCAAGCAGATCATCGGCCGCGGAACCCGCGTCCGCGACGACTACGGCAAGCTGTTTTTCAGCATCCTGGACTACACCGGTTCGGCGACGCGACTGTTTGCCGATCCTGAATTCGACGGCGAGCCGTCCATCGAGACGGAGCAGACAATTGACGAAGACGGCGAGCCCATCGACGACGAGACGGTGGTCATTCCAGAAGAGGAACCCGAGGGAGAGGACCCAGAGCCGCTGCCGCCGGACGAACCCGACAGCCCGCGCCGCAAATTCTATTTTGACGGCGGGCAGGTCGAAATCGCCGCCCACTTGGTTTACGAGCTTGATCCCGACGGCAATCAGCTTCGCGTCGTCCAATTCACCGACTACACGGCCGACAAGGTCCGCACCCTGTACCGCAATGCTGCGGAACTGCGAGACGAATGGGCCGATCCGGAGAAGCGTAGCGACATCATTGACCGGCTAGAAGAGCGAGGCATCGACTTCGATCACTTAGCCGAGACGGCCAACCAACCGGACGCCGATCCGCTCGACCTGATTTGCCACCTGGCGTTCAACGCCCCGCTTCGCACGCGGCGGGAGCGGGCCCAACGGTTGCGCACCGAGCGACAAGACTTCTTCGATCAGTTCGGACCGGACGCGCGAGAAATCCTCGACGAGTTGCTCGACAAATACACCGAGCACGGCACCGCCCAGTTCGTCATTCCCGACGTGCTTGAGGTGCCGCCAATCAGTGCCCACGGCAATGTGATCGAAATTGCCGGTCGCTTCGGGGGCGTCGAGCAGCTTCGCCAGGCGGTGATCCAGCTGCAAACCCTTTTGTATGCAGCCGCCTAGCGCGGCTGATTTGAATATTCCTGTGACTGAATCGAGACCAAGATGGCCAAGAAAAAAGCCAAGACGGCTGCGAAGAAGACCAAGACATCCAAAAAGGCTGAACAGCCAAAGACAACGGCACAGCAATTGGCAGCACTCATCAAATCAGCACGGGACATCATGCGGAAGGACAAGGGGCTCAATGGCGACCTGGATCGCCTCCCTTTGTTGACGTGGATCATGTTCCTGAAGTTTCTCGACGACCGCGAAAAGCTAGAAGAAGCTCGCGCCGGCATTGGTGGCAAGAAGTACAAGTCAGCGGTCGAGCCTCCATATCGTTGGCGTGATTGGGCGGCGACGAAGGACGGCATAACTGGCGACGAGTTAATCGCCTTCGTTAACCAGGAAGAAGCAGTGCGGCCCGACGGCAAGCGGGGATCGGGTTTGCTGGCCTATCTGCGTGGGTTGCGGTCAACGAACGGAGACCGCCGGCGGGACGTGATCGCCACAGTGTTCGAGGGCGTGAACAACCGTATGATCTCCGGTTACCTCATGCGCGATGTGATCAACCTCGTCGATGGCATTCACTTTGACTCGTCCGAGGAAATCCACACACTCGCTCGGCTGTACGAGTCGATGCTCCGCGAAATGCGCGACGCGGCGGGCGACTCGGGCGAGTTCTACACGCCGCGTCCCGTCATCCAGTTCATGGTCGCAGTGACCGATCCGCGACTCGGCGAGGTTGTGCTCGATCCCGCCTGCGGCACCGGCGGCTTTTTGGCGGAAGCATTTGCACATATGGAAAAGCAGTGCAATAAGGCACAGGATCGCAAGGTACTCCAAGAGCGCAGCATCGTGGGCGGCGAGGCCAAGCCGCTGCCGTACATGCTCGCGCAGATGAATTTGCTGCTGCACGGTCTGGACGCGCCGGCTGTCGAATACGGAAACAGCTTGGCTGTAAAGATCACGGAGATAGGCGAGAAGGATCGCGTCGACGTGATCTTGACCAATCCTCCGTTCGGCGGTGAAGAGGAGGCGGGCATTCGCGGCAATTTTCCCGCCGACAAACAGACCAGTGAGACGGCGCTGTTGTTTTTGCAATTGATCATGCGGAAGTTGCGAAAGCCCAACGCGTCGTCGCCCAGCGGTGGACGGGCGGCCATTGTTGTTCCCAATGGCACGCTCTTCGGCGACGGTGTCTGTGCCCGCATCAAGGAGGAGCTGCTTCGGGATTTCAACCTGCACACCATCGTGCGCCTACCGAACGGCGTCTTCGCCCCCTACACGGCAATCCCAACAAACCTGCTGTTTTTCGACCGTTCCAGGCCGACGAAGGACATCTGGTACTACGAGTTGCCGCTTCCCGAGGGCCGCCGCAATTACACCAAGACAAAACCGCTGCAATTCGAAGAGTTCGCTGACTGCGTCAAATGGTTTCAACTCAAGCGTCGGCGCGAGACGGATCAAGCATGGCGAGTATCGGCCGAGGATGTTCTTGAGTATGACGAGTCGGGCTCACTCGTCGCCTGCGACCTCGACCTCAAGAATCCCAGAAGCGCCGCGGCGATGGAGCACCTGCCGCCGGAACAACTGGCAGAAGACATCTTGGTCAAAGAGCGGCGGATCATCGAAATCATGGAAGAGATCAAGGCCGAGCTTGTGGGGGCGGACGCATGAGCAGCAACGGTTTGCTAGAAGTTCCGCTTTCTGAAGTCGCTGTTCCCGTACAGCGTTCCGTCTCGGTTGATCCGGGCAAGAGCTACCGCACGCTTGGCGTGAAGTGGTGGGGACAGGGTGCGTATGAGCGCCAGACGATTGACGGGAGTCAGACTGCAGCGACTACGTTAAATGAAGTCCACGAGAACGATCTGATCATCAACAAGATTTGGGTGCGTCATGGTTCCGTAGGTGTGGTTACGCCTGATGTCGCCGGGTGTTGCGGCTCGAACGAGTTTCCGACATTCGAATTTCGTAGCGACCGCATCATTCCTCGGTGGATGCACTGGTATTCAAAGACAAGACAATTGTGGGTGAAGTGTGATGCCCTTTCACGGGGAACGAGCGGCAAGAATCGGATTCGACCAGAGAAATTCCTTACAATCACAATCCCCTTGCCGCCGCTGGAAGAACAACAACGTATCGTTGCCCGCATCGACCACCTAGCCGCCAAAATCGGGGAAGTTCAAGGCCTAGCCGAGCAGTGCGATAACGTGTCCGACTCGCTCCTGACGGCGCAATTTCACCGCATTACCGACAACGTGCCTCGACGGCCCCTTGGAGAAATAGCCCCACTGATCCGTCGCCCGGCAGAGATTGATCCAACCGCTGAATACCCACAGGTTTCGGTTCGGTCTTTCGGCAAAGGTACATTCCATAATCCTCCATTGCACGGCAGTGAGATCACGTGGCAGAAGCCGCATCTCGTTGAGACGGGTGATATCCTCGTGAGCAATATCAAGGCATGGGAGGGCGCGATTGCTGTCGCCGGGGCCGACGATGCTGGTCGCTATGGATCCCATCGCTATTTGACGTTTGTTCCAGTTACAGGCGTGGCGACCGCTCATTTCGTTTGTTTTTACTTGCTCGGTCCAGAGGGACTTTATCATGTAGGTGAAGCTTCACCAGGCAGTGCCGATCGGAACCGAACATTGAGTTCAAAAAAGATGCTCAACATTGAAGTCCCGGTGCCGCCGTTCGAACTGCAGCAACAATTCGACGAATTGCTCTCGCGAGTTTCTGCGGCCCGAAACGCACGCGCACAAGCGGCTAACGCCCGTGATGCACTCCTCCCCTCGATTCTTGACCGCGCGTTCCGGGGAGAGCTGTAGAATGGCCAAGAAGTCAAGAAAACCGTTCGGGCAGGTCCTCCGGGAAAAGCGCGTGGAGAAAAAGTACAGCCTGCGGAAGTTCGCCCAATTGGTTGGAATCAGCCCGACGTACCTCTCGCAGGTCGAGCAGTCGAACGTCGATCCGCCGACCGCCGATCGCGTCAAACGCATGGCCGAAATCCTCGGCGAGGACGTGGACGAGTGGACCGCATTGGCTGGCCGACTGACCGAGGATTTGCCGGACATCATCCACGAAGCGCCGAAGGCCGTGCCCGACCTGCTTCGCGCCGTTCGGGGCCTAACAGCCGACCAACTTCGGCGACTGCGCGAGGACGCCGAGCGGATGAAGAGAGAAGGTAAAGACGAGGAGCAGTAAGTCATGACAAAACGCGTATCCAAGCCCGGCCCGAAGCTGCGGTTCATGAAGGACCAAGAATTCGAGGACGAAGCCGCGCTTCTGTTGGCCGAATATGGCAACAAGCACGGCCAGGTCGCCGGGCCCCCGATCCCAATCGACGAGATTGTCGAACTCTATCTAGAGCTTCATTTGACCTTCGACGACATGCGTGCACTCTTTGGCGTTGACGACGTCCACGGGGCGCTATGGGTCAATGATCGCCGTGTTGGCATCGACCAGCGTCTGGAGCCGACGGAGAATCCCGCAATGCTGGGGCGCTATCACTTCACGCTGGCACATGAAACCGGGCACTGGCGGCTGCACCGGCACCTGTTCCAGCGAAAGGCAAACCAACTGACGCTCCTGCCCGACAACGTGGAGCGGCCTGAGTACATATGCCGCTCTAGCGACACCGAGCCGATCGAGTACCAGGCCAACCGTTTTGCTTCCTGCCTGCTGATGCCCCGCGAAATGCTCAAACGCGCTTGGCATGAGTGGCGCGGCGGCATGGACCCGTTTTACCTGCCCGACCTTCGGGAAGAATCAGGTGATAACGGTACAGACGAAATGATTTTGGAAAATGCCGTTCGTCCATTAGCTAGTACATTTCAGGTATCCCCAGAGGCGATGCGTATCCGGGCCGAAGGGATAAAATTGTTGCTAAGAAAGCGAGAGGCATCGCTGTTTTGATCCAGCCCTGCCGACAGAGTTCGACCAGAGACAACGATCTGACAAAACATTAACTTATGCTTCAGCTTCGCGCGCAGCTTTAGAGAATAGCGAGGGCTCCCGGCCTGATCATCACGATGTCGCCGTCGACAACTCCAGTCCATCAGGCCTCGCATTGCTCTTCCACCACCTGAAGCTATCTAGACTTACTGTGCACACAAAGAAGCTGCTATGACAAGATTCTGTTTGTCTTGAAGTTCCTCGATTTCTCCCCTTTTCCATCTAGCCTTCGCCACTGTTGCCAGCAAGTCCGCATGCCTGCTTGTCAGCAAGCCTGCGTGTAGGCAAGAACGCACGCAATCAAGCAATCATGTAAGCATGTTTGTCGACAGCGTTGCTGGACAGTCTGCTATAAAGTTGGCTGGTCAGCTGACTGCGTTGATTGTTGCTCGGCCTGCTGAGCTGAAATCTTGCCCGTCGACAGGCTTGCTGACTGTGCGGCAAAGAAACATCCTTGCCAATTTACTTGCTGACGCGCTACTCTTGTCGCATGCTAATCGCGTTCGCAAACAGTAAAGGCGGGGTGGGGAAGTCGACTCTTGCGGTGCATCTTGCCGTCTGGCTTCACGACCATGGCAGGTCTGTCGCATTGCTCGATGTAGACAAACAGCGTTCAAGCTCGACATGGGTCGCCGAAGCAGAGCCCAAGATGACAGTACGTACGGCTGAAACACACGAAGAGATTGCTGCATCGGCTCACGAATTGGCAGAAACGCACGAATTCATCGTCGCCGATGCTCCGGGAGGGCTTGAAGAGCTTAGCCGCACAGTGCTTATTCTTGCTCACTTGGCGGTGTTCCCGGTCTTGCCATCCATATTGGATCTTCGGAGCGTCGCAGAGGCAACGAAGTTGCTTAAATTCGCGCAAGGAATCAATGGTGGCCGGCCGGAAGGGAAGCTTATTCTCAATCGGCTCCGAAAGCGCGACCGTATCAGCCGCGAACTGCTTGAGGCAGCACCCGCGCTTGGGCTGTCTGTTGCTCACTCCACAATTCGCGACCTCCAGGCCTTCCGGCTTGCGGCGCAGCAGGGAACTGTCGTTACGCGAATGGGGGCGCGTCATCGTGCGGCTGCTACGGAAGTGACGCAGCTTCTCGTCGAGCTTTTGACAGACAAGCTAGTATTCGCGGACAAAGGCTCACGCGGTAAAACATTGCTCAACCAATCTGGGGTAGGGGAGGAGGGAACCTATGGTAAAGCATCGCTCGCTGAGTAACGCACTGCTCACACCGGAGAAGATCGCCTTCATTAAGGGAGAGGAGACAGATTCGGGCCGTATTCAGAAGAACGATCCATCCAAAAGAGAAGCGCCCAGTGACCCCGCGACTGACCTCCGTTCCGTCGAGCCGAACAACGTTAGCCAAAACATTCAGCCGAGCCGACAAACCTCGGCCACTAATGATAATGCTTTGGCAACAACGATGGCGTCTGACGACAACGATGCGTATCGCGTAGCCATTACAACGCGACTCACTCCTCAAACTGCTGAAGCTCTACGCCGCGCCTATTTGGAGCAAAAACTGAACCGTCGAAAACCAGCCACGCAGCAAGAAATAGTTGAGGCGGCAGTCAGGGGTTGGCTCCGCGAACACTCCTATACCGACTGACCGACATTCGCTATCGGATCGCCAAACCGGCCGGCGATTTATCTTGCCCCAAGTGCGATAGTAAAGCTCCCCTCGCTGGTAGTTCTACTTCCCGAGAATTCCCTTTCTAGTGAAGTAACATACTGGAATCGTTACGCTTGCTAAGAAATCAAGGTGTGAACTAGCTGCACTCGGACCATGATGCGACGAGTTGCAGACACAATTCGCGTCATCACATCGAAGCGCGGCCTGTGGCCAAAATGGACACATTTGAGCACGCGTGTTACTATCTTCCTATGAACGTTCGGCTGACCCCGCAGCAGCGGGAATTTATCAAACAACAGGTCGCTGAGGGCCGCTATTTGTCAGACGCTGAGGTCATTCGCGAAGGACTTCGCTTGCTTCAGGAAGAGATCGAGTGGCGCGCCGAGGTTCGCCGTAAGGTTGCCGATGGTATCGCGCAGGCCAAGGCTGGCAAGCTGGTTGATGGTCCAAGTGCCATTGCTGCGGTTCTCGACAGTCTCGACGATGCTTCGCCCAAGTGACTCAGTACAGGCTCACAGAACTGGCGAATCATGACCTCTGGGAAATCCGCAACCGAGTTCTAGAAGACAACGGCGCCATCGTTCTCCGTCGCATAATGATGGAGTTGGACGACAAGCTCAAACTCCTTTCTGACTTTCCTGGCATGGGCCGTGCCCGCTCAGAATTCACTCACGACCCAGTGCTATTCTTGCCCTTCTATTCATGGTTTATTGTCTACGATCCTGACTCGCAGCCTCTACAGATTCTGCGATTCGTCAGCGCCCGGCGTGATATCAGAGAGCTCTTCTGAGACAGTCCTCTAATTCTCGTGAATTATCACCCGCCACTTTGTGGCCTGTGTTCGAGAATTTGCTTCAAACGAGGGTCATTAAGCAGCTCGTCGATGATCTTCGCCTCATCTACCGCAGCGTCTTTGCCTGAATTCCCTTTTGGGCCAGTAGCTCCCACATCACCTTTCGCTCCCTGAATCCCCTGTGAACCAGCATCGCCTTTATCGCCCTTCGGTCCGCGCAACAATTCAATCAGTTTCGGCTCGCTTCGCAACCGTTCGATGAATCGTTCAGTGTCGTCTACCGGCGATGAACTTATGAACTGAATCGAAAACAGAATTACGACAACGGTGAACGCACTCAGAAAGAAGAACCTAGCCGACCGATAAAGATCCACCAAGTAGTTTGTGCGGTTGTCCATATCGACCTGACAACGCAGATACAGGTTGACCATACTCTTTTTGAAGTTGTCGGAGTCAAGATCGACATCGCCTTGCTCCAGGGACATCTCTGTCTCTCTGCCCACATCGAAAAAGATCAACAGCAGCGTCACTGTGTTCAGGAGAGCGAGCATGGCAAGGAAGCAGACAACTCGCATCCACGTCTCACCGAAGGCGAATGACTTCGGCAGAAGGATACCGACGAGGCCAAGTAACAAAGAACTCACTGTTAGCAACGTTTTGCACTTATCCGTGACGGCGGCTCGGCGACCATTGGCGTTCTCAAAGCACTCTTTCGACGCCGACACTAAGTCGTCTAGGTTCTCACCTTTGTTGAGGTCACGGTTGCGATGCTCGTGTCTTGCGTACGCCCCTCGCTTCACGTCTGCAAAGGCGAAGTCCTCAAACCCGTACGCTCGCAGTGAGCAGTATGCCAGAGTATTTACAAGCGATGACCGCAGCCAATGAAAGCCGTCCAAGACTCCTTGAAGACTCCATCGCGCCTTTGTCGCTGATTCCGTCGCTTCGTGTTGATCTTCAACCATCGGTGAACGCTTCCACAAATGAATGAGCGATATTCGAGGCACCGGCAAGGTCCATCCATGCCCACTGCCCGTTTGGATTAACTTCAAGAAAGTGCCACTTCCCGTCGAAGTCAACCACCATGTCGATCGCTGCAAACCGCAAGCGATAGTGTGCCATCAAATTGCGAATCATCGTTGTGATTTCTTCGGGCAGTTCGGTGAGCTTGTATTCAACATCTGTCATGTTGTTTCTTCGAATGTCACACCGTTGCTTACCCTCGCTATCTTGTGCATAAAGTTCGACAGCGTGCACCGCTTGATCAATAACGGTGATCCGCACATCGGTGGACTTCATAATGAATCTCTGGAATAGCGTCGGACAGTGCAATACGTCGTCAATCGACTCCAAATCTGAGCCTGTAACACGATTCGTGTAGATCAACGAGTCCGTCCCCTTCTCACGCTCGATGTATCCGTTGGACATTGGCTTCACGACCACGTTTTGTCCGTGAAGCTCATAGAACTCCCGTGCTTCTTCAGGGTCCTGAGTTAGCAGGGTGTCGGGGATCGCAAAACCTAGAGAACTGGCAGTGCTTAGCTGTTCAAGCTTGTTCGAAGCCGATGCGTTTGCTGATGGATGATTCATCCAACGATTGTCTGGCACATGAGCGAGGAAACCTTCGACCGCCTCCGACCATTCATTCAACGCAAACGTGCCTTCCGAAGTCTCGTCGAACCGGTCGTCTTTGAGTCGTTCCGGTCGCCGATACCAGATGTGTGAAACCAGATCCGGCGTGACGACGCTATCCTTGAGACGGAAGACCGGCTTGTAGGGGGTATAGGAGACTGACAAGCCGTCGACGAGAGTGTCCGTATCGAGCCGAAGGAACGGAATTCCTGAGTCGCAAAGTATCGGAATCAGGTAGTCGGATGTCGCATCTTGGCTATTCGTCAGGATTAGGAGCATCTTGGGACTATTTGGTTTTGCAGCCGACCGGGATCATTGTCATCTGCTTCTGCTCTCACGGCCGTGACAGTCTTCGTTCCCATTTCAAGTCGGTGGCGTGGAACTGCGTGAGAATCCGAAGCACGGTCCTTGTCGCCTTGCTCATTTTCGACTCGTGTACTTGTGATGGTCCCGGCTTGTACGCCCATACCACGGCTGATTGCCGTGTATCCAGCCTGCCTCGGATCGTGGTCAACCGCCTCGCTCCTCACTTCGGTCACCGTTTTGGTGCCCGCCTGAATTGGCAGGCTGGTCGGAGAAGCGTGAATCGGTTCCGCAAAGCGTAGGATAAAAGGCTGCAACATCTATCGTCTCCATGAGGCCGTGAAGGAAGATTCTCCCCCGAATCGGAAATGTGGTCAACCGCTCGCGGGAGCATCTGTCATCGTTGAACAAAACCCGCAAAATGTTCGATGAACCGATTCTAATCCCCCGTTGTCCTGAGGAGGATCGGGGGAATGCAAAGCGGAGTGCCGAGTAATGGAACAACTTCAGCGAATCAGGGCGGTGACAAGCCGCCTAAAACTTGACGACTCTCTCTTGTTCTTAAACCACGTTCTGGGTGTACGAAGAGGCTTCGCGTCGGACCCGGAGCTAGAACCGTTGATACGAGGCGCTCACCCACCCGTCCTCCCACACATCGTTCACTTCTTAGCAAAACAACTGCTCCTGAACGCATCCAATTTCGGCACAACCACCTTGGGATGGGACCAGTTCCAGCGCTTAATGGGGCTGTGCATCGACCTTGATGACCCAATCCAGCACGACCCAAACTGGAAGCACGCCGACCCAAGTGGCTTCTTTGAGCGACTGCTATCTCAGCAGATTAATCCCCAGAACCGCAACATTCTTCAGAAATACGGCCTGGCTTTGGGGCTCTTCCGAGATGTCGGCATCATCGAGTGGCCTAAGCCGTATGATCTTCGCTCAGAAATCGAAGGTGAACTCGGAATGGCCGTTGAATCGTTCATGCAACTTGGACAGGTGACGTTCTCTCTACGGACTGCCAGCTTGAAGGGCAACAAGTGCATCGGGACATTCACATCGATGATACTTGCTGAGGCTTTCCAGCAAGGAATCCAATGTTGTGTCCCTGAATTATGGACGCCCTTCCTCCAACGAGTGTCCTGCGACAGAGAACAATTCAGACACGTGTCACACGAGGAATTCTACTTCGTAGAAGACGACCTATTTCAGCAGTTCGGCCTCAACCCTTTGCGCAGGTTTCCCATCACAAGATTGGGCCACGACCGCTATCTGGCGGTAGACCCGGAATTGATCGTCGAACGTGTTGCATTCGGTCTGTTCTACGACCTCTTCGAACGAAATGGTACGCGATTCAGCAATCAGTTCGGTTATGCCTTTGACCAGTTCGTTGGACAATTGCTAAACAGCGCTTGCCCAACAGAGCGTCTTTGGTCGGCAGCGGAATGGGAGAAGAGCCAAAAGCAACGGAAGCCGCACTCTATGAAGATCGGTGATTGGGCTTACACCGGTGAAGACTGCACCGTTCTGCTCGAATGTAAGAGCCTGCGTCCGACTGTGGAACTAACGACATTCGGCACCGACGACAGCCTTGCTAAAGTCATCAATCGAGTGGCTTCTGCAATAAAGCAGCTCATTGGCCATGCGGCCAGCATCAACGAAGGCAAATGGGAAGAGTTGGGCCTTTGTCCTCGGAGAATGATTGGCGTCGTCGTAACTTATGGCAAGTTCTTTACAATCAACGGGCCCTTCGTCCGCAAGCGGATTCACAAAATCCTGACTGACGAAGGACTGGAGCCAATTCCCTTCGTCGTGCTATCACTTGAAGAACTTGATTCTGTGATGCGCCTGGTCGAACTTGGAAATGGCTTCGATACCTTGATCAACCGCTGTGCGACAGACGAGGATTCGTTTGATCCATTATTCAAATACCGGGCCGAACTCAAGCAGTGTGCTGTCAGTTCGTCCACTTTCTCCCGCGGCGACACGTTCCTCAAACAGATCACGGCGGGCGCTAAGCAGTGAGTTTCCGTCACGTTAGCTTGACCAGCCGTTGACCGACTACGAAGGCGTCCGCAATTATCTCGAACATTTGCCGTCGCTTCTCCACAATCCGGTCGTTACCGAACTGGCCCATATGTTCCCGTCGCTTCGAGACGCTCCCCATCTTGACCCGTTTGACGAGCGCAGCTGCAGAGACTGGATGGATAACGAGGCCTCGCCGCAGGCTAAGCATGCCGCTAGTTTCGTACTCTGCGTTTGGGAAAACGCCCCCGCAGAGTTTCGACCTCGCCGCTGCTTTCCGAGATTGGGATTCCGATCATCGCGAGGCATACGTCGCGTGGTTCCAGCGGCCGCTCATGCCACAGCGACACCTCTGGGGGCGCCTGCCTTGATACACTCCACATCCTGCGGGGCCGTCAGTAAAGAACTGCGAATGAATGCAGATTTACACGTCAAAGCCAAGCATCCTTGCTCCGACACCGTGAACCATGCTCGTCTGCATATGGGGGACACCGGCTATCTCTCTTCGCCGCGTCTGTAGACCACTCGTCCAGGCTCTTCCCGAGCTTTCCAATATGAGCCGCTGGTCTGTGACGTCGACCTGAAGTGCAGGCACCGGACTGCCGCTGAACGCCGGTTGCCAGTTTTTGTCGCCTCTCCGAGGTTTTTTGGATACCCTCGCCCGTAGAATGTGGTAAGATTATGTCGGTGGTTACTGATATGGTCCGACATAAACTAACTCCATCCTCTCTCCCGAAATGGAAGCAAGTTCTTGCACTTGCTCGCCACAAGGGCATCCTGCGCCCACGCGACCTGGACGAACTGGGCATCGCTCGCGAGTATCTCAACAAGCTTCACCAAGAGGGCTTCTTCGAGCGGGTCGGTCGCGGCCTGTACCGCCTTACCGATGGCGAAATTGGCCGCTTCGCGCAGATTGCCGAAATCGCAAAGCGGGTTCCCAAGGGTGTAATCTGCCTGATCTCGGCGCTCGATTTCCACGAACTCACAACACAGATACCACATCAGATTTGGCTGGCCATTCCTCCCAAAGACCGGGCACCCAGAATCCCCTATCCCCCGCTTCGAATCATACGCCTTGCTGAAAGGCCACTTCACTTCGGCGTCGAGACGCACACAATCGATGGAGTCGACGTGAAAGTCTTCTCGGCCGCAAAAACGGTTGCCGACTGTTTCAAGTTTCGCAATCAGGTGGGGCTCGACGTAGCACTTGAAGCTCTACGTGATTGCTACCGACAGAAGAAGGCCACCATGGACCAACTGTGGAAGGCTGCCGAAGTCTGTCGCATGACAAACGTAATGCGGCCCTACCTGGAGTCGCTCACATGACCGGTAAATCGCCGAAAAACCTGGCCGCATCGGTCCGGCAGCGATTGATGAATATCGCCCGGGCTGAGGGCACTGATTTTCAGTATCTCCTCACACGCTACGGTTTGGAGCGGCTTCTCTATCGACTGTCGAAATCCCCTTATGCGGACCGCTTCGTTCTCAAGGGAGCCATGCTCTTTCAGCTTTGGACGGCCGCCCCCTACCGTCCCACACGGGATCTCGACTTGCTTGCAACCGGGACTCCCTCGCCGTCCGACTTCGAGGAGGTGTTTCACAACGTCTGTCGGCACGAAGTCGAAGATGATGGATTGACGTTCGATGTCCAAGGAATTCGAGCCGAAGCGATCAAAGAGGAAGATGAGTATCAAGGAATCCGCATTCGTGGAGGGGCCACTCTTGGGAATATCCGCATTCCGCTCCAAGTGGATATTGGCTTTGGTGACGCAGTGACACCCCGACCTTTGGAGATCGAATACCCAACACTCCTTGCTTTTCCCGCGCCCAAGCTACTTGCGTATAACCGCGAGACAGTCGTCGCCGAAAAGTTCCAGGCGATGGTGTTCTTGGGCATGGCAAATAGCCGGATGAAGGATTTCTTCGACGTGTGGTCTCTGGCCCGTGAATTCGAGTTTGCCGGGCCTGCACTGGCAGAAGCTATCGCCGCCACTTTTCAAAGACGCAGGACCAGTATTCCCGATGCCCTGCCCATAGCCCTGAGCGACGGGTTCGCATTGGATTCTCAGAAAAATACACAGTGGCACGCGTTCCTTCGAAAAGGAAATCTCGCAGAAGCTCCTCTCCCACAAGTTGTTGCCCTCGTTCGCCAATTCTTGATGGCACCGCTAGAAGCCTTGCGAAGTGACGATCCTTTCTCCCTTCATTGGAAGCCCGGCGGTCCCTGGCGGAAGTAGCTGCTTGCCGAAATAGAGACGAAGCCGCTTTCCTCAAATTCTACCACGCCCTCCAAGGTCCGCATCCGGCTGCTGCTTTTCGAAGAGCCGCAAGCGGTGCCTTACGGCCCCTGGCTTGGGCGTCCCTGCCCAAGCCAGGCTCTTCGAAAAGACTCCACCTTTCCGGGCGTGATCCTCCTTGGTTTGCGAGCGACCTTGCCGTCAACCGCAATGAGTTGGCGGAGTTCTGGTCGCAACACTTAACAGCAATCAAGGAGATACCTATGACCCACACAACAAGAACAAAAAAACAAAGGCAAGTTCCGTTTTCCAACAGTGGAACTGCAGTCGTAATCGGAACCGGCGTACTAAATTGGGACCGACACGAGCGCGTCTCTGACCGCTATGGAACAATTGTGCTGTACGCGAATCCCGAACAATCCATCGCATCTCCGCTAAACACAGATTTCTTCAAACAGACCGGAATACTCGTCGCCAGAGTTATTCAGACCCGCAAGTCGCCCCACATCGGCGATATCGCCCGGGGCCTCTTTCCCACGACCCCAACCGAGGACCAACTGATCCAGCTCGGTCAGGGACAATTGTTCTTTGAAAGAATCGAACAGATCCAATCTGTCGGTCTTCGACCATTTGACGGCCGCGAATTCGATTGGCTCGACCCCAGGGCCCTCTACCAATGCCATTTCCAAACGGTAGAGCTTCTGCTTTTTCAGGAAGAGACCCGGCGATAGCCTGAATCTAACCTGATCAAATGAGCTTTTTGCGTGTCCGCGCAATCGCAGCAATCCAACGCGTAACTGCCCATCAGCGTTCAGACATCGCAGCACCAAGCGCCTTCGTACTCTGTCGAAGTTTGAAATCTCCGTTCTCGATACGAAGCACGGCATTTCGAACGCTTCCGTGGCTTCGATAACCCAGAGCCTTCGCGATATCAGTAGCACTGTAACCGAATTCACGCCGTGCCAGATAAGCGGCGATGGCCCGACTCGGCCCATCCTCCCGGCTGCCCGCCCGCCACTTTCGCGGGTCGTTTCCAAAATGCTCTGCAACAGTTGTCACAATCTTTGATAGCGCGGGCCGATGGCGCAACTCCCTCAGCTGCGGCACTGCCCGATCTTCAGGTTGTTTGGCTAACAGCCGTCGGATTCGCTCGACCCACTCGGCTGAGCCCAACAAGAGCCCGCCAACGGCGTTTACAAACGGCGACTCCACTACTCCCGTCATGCCATGCCGCACAAACCGTACGTATCGTCGCCTAGATTGTATTTCAGTCGTTCCAAATTCACCCAGCACACGGCCGTAACACAACCATTCAACGGCATCTGCTGCCCGGCGATAGCCCCCGTAACTGCTCCAGCAATATTCTTCCGGCCGGGCTGCAAGGTTCTCACGGACAGGAACTAGGTGAAGATAGCGGCTGATTTCCAAGAAGTAGCCTTGCTGCTCAATGAGGTGCCCCTTGAAGCGGCCTTGAAAGAGGTGTCCCGCCCGGCGATGGCGCCGGTTGAAATAGCCGGTGTAACTTCCATTCAGATACTGCATTCCGGCTGAGAGATTCGGTTGCGGCGTTTCGACAAACAAATGCTCGCGGTTTCGAAGCAATACGAACCCGTGCAGGAGCCACCCGTAGGTCTCAACCGTCCGCCTTAGCCATTCAAGTCGCCGCTCCCGGTCGCTTTCATCGCGCACGATAGCGCCGCGCTCGTTGCCGCGTGACACGACGTGATAAACCGCCCCGGCAAATTGGATCCGCAATGGTCGAGCCATGTACACAAGCGTAAGCAGTCAGTCCAGCCAAATCAATATTATTGACTAAGTGCGCTCTGACCCTAGATTCTCCCCCACCTCCCCTCAGAGTTCAGGGGCTAAACGATCTCGCATGCCACGAGAGCCAGCTGGAGCATCAGAGGGAAATGCAACAAGCCGCTCGCCTCTTGTGCACTCGTCACCCATGAGCGTAGGGCTTTGCTCCCATGGATTACTTTATTTCGACTGTCTTTTGTTACTGCTTCTTCTTGTTTTTTTTGATGCATTCCCCTTTTGCTGCCATCCATAAGGGAGCTTCCCCGTTTCCTAAGAAGTCACAGCCCTTGGGGTCTGTGACTTCAATAACTGGCAAAGCAAGAATCCCCTGAACGGGGATTTTACTTAGCCAGTTTACGGGCTCCAAGCTCTGGGGAGCTTGGAGTGAGCTTGCTGAACACAAGCTCACCGTGTCGGCAGCCGCAAAGCGGCCACCGCACGGCCCAGTGGAATCAAGGAGGCCGACACGTCGCTCCGCGACTGTTCGGCCTCCTTGCAAACTATTTATTCGCACCTAAACGGTGCGATGGAGGAAAAGGACTCTCGCCACGCTCTAAACGAGCTGCCGAGAGACTGCTGTGGCGTCGGCTAACGGCTTCCCTTCCTCCAATCGCCGAGTGGTTTACGCTTTCGCCTGCTCTAAACGAGCGGCGAAAGCACGCCGGGGTTAGAAGCAATCTCGCTTCGCTCGCGGCCTAAACGGCCAGCTCACTATCGTCTCGATTGCACGCACCTTGGCACTCCGACTCGTTTTTGTGGTTCACGCTCTCACCGCTCTAAACGAGCGGCTGAGAGGTCGCCTGTGGATTCGGCACTTCTCGCCTCCGGCTCGTGGCCTAGACGGCCTACTCGCCAGGGCTCGAACAGTTCTTTAGTTCTTGCTACCACCTGCAGACGGCTCGTTCTTACGAACGTCGCGTCCGCCAGCCCACATACACTCACCGTATTTCGAAGCCAGCGAGTCTAACACGGCTCGTCGTCCCTTCGGGCCAACATCGCACCCCATGTGCTCCGCTCGGCTCGCGGCCTAAACGGCCTCCTCGCCATAGCTCCGCTGCCGTTGTTGCGTAGCACTGAAGTCCCGTCCCGCCCGCTCTCGGTCCGCTCTGAACGAGCGGCCGAAACGCTGCTTCCGCCGCTCTATTCCTTGCCGTGCCAATGCCCTTTGGCTGTCTAAAGCATGCACAACGCATTTGCAAAAATGCTCAGTCTCCTTGCTCAATCCCCTGACCTAGCACTCACCGCGTAGCCTTTGTCCTATCCCATACTGATCTGGTGCTGCGATCGTGGCCACGCGGAGTCCTCACTTCTGTCATTGCACCACATCTTCCGTGAGGCATCCTCTTCATTGGTCCGCAAAGTCGCTGCCGGTTTGAGCGGTCATCCCATTCCCTCCAGGTGTTTGGCGTTAAGTCTTCGTGTCACCTGCGGGGCCCGTGGTGACTTTGCGGCAGGCAGTGCCCTTGTCAAGGTCGAGGTCCCTTCGGGTGCCCTGCGGGCACTTTTTTTCGACCCCGCTTGATCCGCTGTTTTCAATGGAGCGGCTTCGCCGCCCAAATTCTCTTCGCGAATACACGGGGCCCCAAAAAAAGACCTCTCTCTTGACAAGTGCCCTTTACGCCCGCCGCTTATCGTCACCGTCCCGCAGGGGACACGAAGATTAACCAAAACCTTATGGAGGATGTTATGACCACTCAAACGCAAACCACAAACGGACCCATCTACAGAAAGCGTCACGGAAGACTCCAAGTGAGCGTCTTCGAGGACCTCTCCGATGATGGCAAGATCCGCTTTTCCACCTACATCCAGCGGAACTACAAAAACGGCGACGGCCAGTGGAAGGTCGGAGCGTTTAGCGAAGCAGACCTAGACGATTTATCCAAGGCAAGAGAGCTTGCCCTGGAGCAAATCAAAGAGCGAAAGACTCGCTACTCAAAACAACAGCTCGGATGAGCAACCTTCCCTACTTCACGCTGGTCCGCCACATGGCGGGCCAGCCTTTAACTACTGCATCTTTGGAGAACAAAATGAACGACCGAGAAGACTTCTACGCACACGACCTTAGCGATGGCTACCAACTCGACGAAAGTGAAGAATCGTATCGCAGATACCGCCAAAGCCTGCGGTATCAACTCGACTTCTATCTCTACGAGATTGACCCTTGGCTGATACCCATTCAGCGAGCCTTCATCATCAGCTTGCTTCTGACCGTGCTCTTTCACTAACTGACGGAACACCGCTGGCCCGCCTCCCGAGGCGGGCCAGCTCTTTATCTACCAACATGGAGGATTAGACATGACGACTATCGACGTAACATTAACCATACCGGAATCGACGACCCCGGCTCCAAACCTCTGCAGTGTTCACGCAGAGGAGGGCCGGCGTGATTACGGAAAGGCCGCATTTCGCGGCAACTGTTCCGGGCTACTGATTCGCGACCTGTTGAAGTTCTATGGGCCGCGAAATCTACTCGACCCAATGCAGGGAAGCGGCACAGCGGGCGATGTCGCCCGCTCCCTTTCCGTTCCCTACCAGGGCTTTGACCTATCGACCGGTTTTGACGCCAGTGACTCTCGAAGCTTCGACGGTTTAGGCGGCTTCGACATGGTATGGCTGCATCCGCCGTACCATGACCTAATCAAGTACAACAACGACACGCGTTGTCTCTCGCAATGCGACTCGCTTCCCTCGTTCTGCTCCAAGCTTGCGGCAGTTATTTTCAACTGCTCAAGAGTTCTCACAGAACGTGGTGTCCTCGCAGTCCTTATGGGTGACATCGTTCGTCGAGGCAAATCTTACGCATTGCCGTTTCATACCTGGGCCATCGCAAACGCTCTCGGATTGGAACTCGCCTGCCCCGAAATTATCCGCCTAAGCCACGGTGCAACTTCAAACGCAAAGCGCTACCACTTTCCGCTCATTCCCCGAGTCCATGACATCTGCTTTGTTTTTCGCCCCCGGCGAACCCCATAGCCAAACCGCTGATTAAGCCCGCCCGCTTCGCGGCGGGCAACTCCTTCGCTTAAGCTTTGCCTCAGTCCCTTCGTGCTCCACGCTCTCGCCAGCTCTAAACGAGCGGCGAGAGCACGCTTCTGGTTGCAAGGCAATCTCGCTGCGGGCGGCCTAATCGGCCTGCCCGCCGCCGTCTCGATTGCCAGGCCCTTGGCTCACGCTACGCCAGTTTCCTGCTGCGTCCAATGCCTTCTCGAAGTCCCTCAATCCAAAGGAAGTCGCCCTCTGGGCTCCTCTTTTTTCCTCAGGCTCCCCCCTGGGAACGCCAGGGGGGAGCCAATTCAGCAGCCTCAAAATTGGCCCCCCTCTCAAAGCTGTGACGAGCTTTGAGGGGGCCAATTTTGAGCTAGGTCCTCAGTCGCTTGGGCGACTGAGGATTGCTATCTCCCTGGGGGGAGACAGCAACTTAGCCTTCGGCTAAGCCCATCAAAGGTCAGCCGTTGGAGCACGCGAGCTGAACGCTCGCCTTAGTGCTCCAACGGCTGGTAGGCCCCGGCTCCTGGGGAGCCGGGATGGCTGCTAGGGCAGCCACCGCTTCTAATCGAAGCGGCCTGAGTCCACTGCCCTCGCAGTGGACTCTATGGAAGTCGTCGGGGGGCCTTATTTTGAAGGAGCCCCCCTCCTCCTTTTTCTCACACCCGATGCACCACGGTGCGGACATCCCCCTGTGGACAAATCACGCCAAAACGGGCTGCTTTTTCCGTGTGGACGCTGTCTGAGCCCCGTCCACAAATTTGCCGAACATGGCTTCAGAAGCCCGAGAAACGCCGTAAAATGAGCTTGTCCACATGTCCACAACCAGGTGCGGCGTGCCATGTCTGAAGACGTCAAAATCAACTTCCGCTTCAAGGATGAGCACTACGAGATGAACTACCCGCAGCGCCTTCTCGACCAGGCCGCTGCCCGGAAGATGAGCGTCAATAATTTTGCCCGCCAGAAGCTAATCGAGTCGCTCGATGACGACAGGCTCGACCATCTGACGGCCCTTCTCCAGCAGCTGCATTCCAAGGTCCGAAAGCTCGAAGAGTCCACAGACGAGCTGCGCCTGAACCAAAAAAAAGCCGTCATGGCTATCCTCATCCATGTCTGCGATCTTAGCCCCGACCAAGCCCTTCGGATCCTCGGCGGCGAGCCGCCGTAAGCATCACCATGCTCTCAATTCATCTCATCAAGCTGGGAAACGAGGAATACTACCTCGATATGCTCAAGTACTACTTGAGCCAGGGAAAAGCGCCCACCTGGATCGGCGGCCTAGCAGACGTCTTTCGCCTCAAAGACAAGCCGGTCGAAGAGGAACAATTTAAGCGCCTCCTTCGCGGTCAGCACCCTTCAGCCAATCTGTCCCCGGCCGAAGATAGTGCCGAGCCGACACCCATTCCCCTCGTCCAAAACGCCGGTGTCCCAAGCCGCCAAGCCGCCTGGGACCATACGTTCTCGGCTCCAAAAAGTTTGAGCATCATCTGGGCTACGGCCAATGCCGAGACAGCTCAGGGAATCGAAGCCATTCACCAACAGGCCGTCGAGCAGACTATGGCCTTTGCCGAGGAGAATTTCGCCTACTCTCGCAAGGGCAAAGAGGGCGCGGAGATTGTCCGCGCCAAGATCATCGCAGCACCCTTTCAGGACTTTGTGAGTCGAGCCGGTGACCCGCAACTCCATACCCATACCCTCGTGTTCAATGCCGGTTTGTGCGAAGACGGCCACTACCGCTCCATCGTCAGTCGTCCCTTCTACCGAAACAAGATGCTCCTCGGTGCCTACTACCGTGCGGCCGAGGCCCACATGCTGTTCCAAACCTACGGCTTTAAGACCGAACGCGTTGGAAATTGCTATGAGATCCAGGGCGTCCCCAAAGACCTTGTCGATTATTGCTCTAAGCGGCGAAAGCAACTCTTGGCCGTCATGGCAGAACTCGGCGTGGAAGGAGCGAAGGCCGCAGAGAAGGCTGCTCTGGCTTCGCGCTCCTCAAAAACGAAGTTGCCTCCGCTAAAAGACCTTAAGGAAAAATGGCCGGAGGAGTACAAGCAGCTGTTCGGCTTCGATGAACAAGCCGTAGAAGCCCTTCACACTGAGTCTGCCGACACGAAACACTTAGTTCCTGAGGTGCTTGCCCGAGCGGCAAAAAACATTGTCGCCTCGCAACACCACTTCACCGCCCACGACTTTCTTCGTGAAGCCTTATATGAGGCAGCCGCCTTGGCCGTAGCGCCAGAAGATGTCATTCCTGAAGTTAAATCCTACATTGAGCAATCGCCCGAAATCATCTCCATCCCCTCGCCCTATGGCGAGCAGCGCTACACTACCAAAGAGGTCCTCCAGCAAGAACTTTCCGTACTCGGATCCTGCCGCGTGCTGTACGAAAAGGAAGGAGCCGTAGTTTCTGGTCAACTCGTAGAAGAGGCAATTGAAACCGCCCAGCAAGAGGCGCAGGCACATGGCTACTCACTTTCCGAAGAGCAGGTCGCAGCCATTCGCCACCTCACCCAAGACAAACACTCAATTCGCATCCTTCAAGGTTACGCCGGGGTTGGGAAAACCACGGCTGTTCTCAAGCCCACCGTCAAGGCCTTTAAGGCCGCAGGCTACACCGTGCTCGGCGCCGCCTACACTGGCATTGCCGCTCAGCAACTCGCTGCTTCCACCGGCATCGAGTGCGACACGCTCCATTCGCTCCTTGGTGACTTTGA
This sequence comes from Planctomycetaceae bacterium, assembly GCA_002702655.1. GTDB lineage: Bacteria > Planctomycetota > Planctomycetia > Pirellulales > Lacipirellulaceae. Next base: position 243,391 of record PABB01000080.1, on the reverse strand, counting down.
GACGGATCACATCCACGAAGCCAAACGCTACGCCAAGCACACCATACGCCAAGTGGGCCGTGCCGCTCGCCGCAAACCCACCTGGAAATACAAGGGACGGCCCAAGTCCGTTGAGTTTGGCCCAAACACAGTCCTCATTGTCGATGAAGCAAGCATGGTCGGTTGCCGACAGAGCGAGATCTTGCTCGGCAAGATCATGCGAGCCGGTGCCACGGTCATTTTCACAGGCGATCACGCACAGCTCGGCGCAATCGAAGGTACCTCTCCCTTCTATTCCTTAACCCAGCGCATACCGTATGCAAAGCTCATCAACATCCAACGCCAAGAAGACGCTTGGGCAAGAGAAGCGGCTCAGCTCTTTGCCGCTGGCAACGTCGCTGCGGCACTTAAGCTATATGACGACCGAGCGCTTCTCAAGACATCAGAGGATGAAGAAGCCGCCATGCAGGCACTCCTCGACCAGTGGGAACACCACGCGCTGGAGCGACCAAAAGAAGCACGCATTCTCACTTGCACCAACGACCAAGCCCATGAACTAAATCTCTTAGCCCAACAGCGACGCCTAGACGAAGCTCCCGCCTCCGGCATTCGCTCACCCAATCGCTCACTCAAAATAACGGACGCTGACGACAATAAGACTTACACCAGCGAAGCCTATGTCGGAGACCGCATCATGTTCACCAAAAACGCGCGCCGCTATTCCGTTTGGAATGGCGACGTTGGCACCGTCATCGCCTTTGACGGCGGCCACCTTGTTGTGGAACTCGATCGCGGCATCACGGTCTCTGTCCCCGTCATTGGCCATAAGGCCTACCGAAACGTTCGCCTCGGCTACGCCACAACCACGCACAAAGCTCAAGGCGCCACGTTTCCCATCGTCTTCACGCTCCTTTCCGGTTCTATGATGAACCTTCCTTCCTCTTACGTCCAAGGCACTCGCAGCACCAAAGCCACCCATTTCTTCACCACTAAGCAGTTCTACGGCCAGTTAGAAGAGCTTGAGGAATCATTGCTCGTTTCCCAGATGGGTCGGTCAACAGATCTCTCGTTAGCTACCGACTTCTTTGTCTCACCAAGTTGCACCGAAGAGAGTCCTGAACAACTCCGCGAGCGTGTGATTACGGACTGGCAGCGAACGATGAACCCCGAATCCACGCTGATTGTCACGTCCACAGAGGAAGAGGCCCGGCTAATCAATGAGCGCTGCCATGAGTTGCACCTTGCGGCAGCTCAGGAAGATTGGAAGCGAAAACAGCTCATCGCCAGGCGAAAGCGAATTGCAACGGAACGCCGAAAACTCGATGCTCAAGTAATCGAGCGTCGCACGGCCGACGCCCAATTGAGCGACGCCGAGCAGCCACCATCAATAAAACCTTTCTATCCACACGATAGTGAAATCCCCCACGTCATTGCCTCTAGCATCAAACTTGTCGGCGGCGAACGCATCTGCTTTCCAAAAGGCATGCCCTTATCCTTGGGCGCGGTCGTCCCAAACTCTTCAGGTCTTGTCACATCCGTTGATCCCTACACCGACTGCATTGAAGTCAAATTCGATGGCAGCGAAACCTCAAAACGAATCGCTGTCGAAAACGTGCCTGAGATCGAAACAGAATATGCCCTGATGTACATGATCCTCAAAAGACGCCGCGAAAGACGCAAACTAGAAGAGCTAAAGCTCGTTAATCCGCAGAACTTTGAGAAAACCCAGCGTCCCGACGCCCAGGGAGCCCCCGACTACTTTCGCCAACATCCCTATCAGTGCGATTCGCCGACGATCTTCAACAATCCCTGTCAAGCCCAGTCAGACCTAATCGGCCTTTCCCAAATAAAATACACCACAACCACCGTCTACCAGCAAACAGATCACAATTACCAGCAGCAAGCCGCCTGGCACCACCAAGTCCAACAGGCCAATCAATCAACGCATTGGTCCGTTCAGCAGGCGCAGTACTTAAACCAGATTGGCCACAGCAACACTCAGTCGCAATATGAATCAAGACAGTTCTAGCGGGTAGCGTTATGGAATACAAATTGCCCAATCCAGACGGCAAGCCCTATGATTTCGGTGATCCCGAGTTCTGGGAGAGCTATGGATTTACCCCCGAATTCGCGTTGGAGTTTGCGAAGTGCTTTCCCGAGTACTGGCGAGATGTGTCAGCGTGGTATCGCAAGTACTCCAACTCATTCGTCGCCAGCAATTATTTCAACGACTTTCTACGCCGTGACTCAGCACGTGCACGACAGGCATTTAGATCGAGCAAAATCGGTTGCAATCAAGATCAAATACCTCTTCCTGACACACATCAATTCCCATATGACAGAAGTTCGCAACAGCTCGCTCTAGCTTACGTTAGGACCTTCCGCAATGCAGGAATCACCCCACAACCCCTCCCCGGGGGTCTAAAACGTCGAGAACGGCTACCTGACGGCGCAATCTATCTCGGACGGACACGCCTCGCTCATCAAGAGGTCCTTGAGTCCGAGTTTAACCACAAGAACAATGAACAGTGCATCCGCTGGGGGCCGCTTCTGTATGCGCCCGAACTCGCCTTTGAACGCCATTTTCTGGTTCTCGGTTCCACAAGAAGTGGTAAAACGACGATCCTCCGACTGCTTCTCCAAAGCCTCCATCGGAATCCTGACGCTCGCTGCATCGTCTATGACTACAAGACGGATCTCATACCGGCACTCATTCCGTCCCAAGAACACACGATTTCCGACCTCTATCACATCCTGAATCCTTACGACGCTCGAGGAGCGGCTTGGGATATCGCCAAAGATGTCGACGAGAACTCGGCGCCAACTCTATCCGAAATCCTGCTTCCTTCTACAAAGCACGATGAGGGCTCTAACTACTTTACCCGAGTCACGCGCAGCCTGCTTACGGCAACCGTGAGAGCCCTTATTCATCAGGCCGCTGATAGCTGGACCTTCCTGGACCTAATGCTCGCGCTTCAGTCGGAAAATATTCGCTCTGTTCTTGCTACAACAACAGAAGGCAGAAGACTCTACAATGCACACGTTGCAGGCGACGGCCAGACGCAACAAAACGTGCTAAGTGGCCTCAATGAATGCGCCGATCGCTATGTCCGAATCGCCGCCGCATGGGCAAGGGCAGATGAGCGAATTAGCTTTCGCCATTGGGCTATAAATGACTCAAAGGGCATCTTGCTTGGCAACAGCATCCGAAATTCGGCCAGCATCAAACCTGTCATTCTCTGCATCATTCACTTTCTGTTCCACGAGTTACTGGATGGTGCTGAACAGAAGCCATATCACACGTTTATGGTCCTCGACGAATTCGCAAGGCTTGGCCATGTTCCGCAAATCGTCGATGTCATCCAAGCTGCGCTCAGCCAACGGCTTTCGCTTGTACTCGGTGTTCACGACCTTGAGAGCGTACAGAAGGTCTATCGCGAAGCAACAACAAGCATACTTGGCCCATGCAGCTTTAAGGCCTTCCTAAGAAATACGACTCCCGAGACTGCCCGTTGGATTTCGAATGCTATCGGCGAGCAAGACGTCTCAATCGAGGTCAGGTCGACCTCGAAAAGCGAGTCGTTTTCACCAAGTTCTGCGGCGGAGGATAAAGACCGTCGCACCACCGGAACCAGTAGCACAAGTAATTGGCAGTATCTTCGCCGCCCCGCTGTTCCTATGGAAGAGATCATGGGACTCCCCCCAATAAATCCCGATACCGGTATTTCTGGTTTCTTCCTCGGACCTGGCCATCCACCCTATCGCGGTAATCTGTATTACAATCTGTTTTGCGGTCCCGTCACGAAGGTTTGGGGGCGCATTATCCGGAGAGATGGCCAGTTCTCAAAGGAATACTTGCTTTGGCAAGAAAGCCAGCAAGACCCCAAGTTCATTCCAACGCCCCCAGAGCACTTTCGTCCCCCTGAAGATTCATTCTCAACTCTTGCAGCACTTGGTTTCCAGCGCGACTTGACGCCATACGCACAGCCTTTGCCAATTGAACGGCCAACTCCGGCGCCAATCGAAAACTCGCCTCCGCAAGAGCCAGAACTCGAATTATCGCAGCACCAAATCGCGGAGCCACCCGCCGGGCCGCCAATGGCACAGCTTCCCAAAAAACACAAGCTTGCCGATATGGTGTGGGACGATGAGCTTGAGACCTTTGTCCTTCGAAGCCGCGAAGACGATGATTAGCGTCTTCTACTTTATTGAATCCCGCATCTGAAAACAGCTTGGGACCCGCGGCGGTCTTCTCCCCTGTTTGAGGCGCTCCGGCAGGACGCGATCCTGCCGCCACGCCCAGAGGCCAGGCGAGGCGCGACGGCAGGATCACTTGCAAGGTGCGTCTTGGTCGAAGCCCACCTCCCCAAGCTGTTTCCGTTACATCGCTTCTAGTCCATTCCACATCGAGCGGGCAGCAAGGTGAGTGCCAGCGGAGCTGTCACACACCTTGCGATTGCCCACTGCTTACCTCTCTCGGAATAACGCAAGAACGTTCTCTCCTTTGGGTTTGACCTCGGGCAAAAACCCAAAGGAGGAACCTTTATGCAATCCAAGACAAAGAATACAAAAACCATTCGTCACCTGTTTCAAAGCGGTGATCCACGGACTGATTTTCATTGGGCAACGCCAGAGCAGATTCTTGCTCAATCGGAACCGCCAAAGCGGTTGCTAAGCACCTCGGCAAAGCTCGACAAATGCCAATCAGTTGGGGTCCTTGCCCGTGTGCTGTACTTCACGCCAGGTGTTTTCTGCCCGGCAGCGACTGACGGTTGCCGCCGCGCGTGTTTAGCACATACCAGCGGTCGCATGCAGTTTGAGACGCACGCTCGCGTTCGCGATGCCCGGACGGCACTCTACCTCGAAGTCACAGTGCTTTTTATCAAGCGACTTAAGGCTGAAATCACGCTGCTCGAAACCGATGCATTGCAGGTCCAGATGACACCAGCAGTACGCCTCAATGGCTCAAGCGATCTGCCCTGGGAGCGTCTGCACTTGGAACTCTTCGAGCAGTTTCCCGACGTGCAGTTTTTTGACTACACGAAGCTTTCCCACCGAGTCTATCGCTTCATGTTGCACGAACTTCCCGCTAATTATCACCTGACGTTTTCCGTTGATGCGCATATGCAGAAAGAAGCATCCGACATTCTTCGTCGCGGTGGAACCGTTGCCGCCGTGTTCTGGCCGAGTCTTCCCAACACTTGGTGGGGCTTTCCCGTAATTGATGGCGACCTTCATGACGCTCGATTCCTAGATCCCTCTGGAGTCATTGTCGGGCTTCGGGCAAAGGGCCTGGCCCGAGTCGATACGAACGGATTCACCATTCGACATTGCAAAAAGTGTGGTCCGGATGGCCCCGAACTCCTGCTCGAATTCGCCAAGGAGGATACGCACCGAACAACGGTCCATCGTTGTCCAAGCTGTAAGAACACGGTTAGCGCCCGCTGGAAGCTTACGCAACCACAGAAACTCCACCATCAAGCCGCATAGCACAAAACAGGGAGCCCCGTCAGGGGCTCCCACCTCACTACAACCCTGCAAAATCCTCAGGAAAACCAATCGTGATCTGACACACCTCTTTTTCCTTCCGCTCAAAGCGCTCCACACGAAGCATTCTGCACTCAGGCTCTCTCTCACAGGGCACGTACATGCTGAAGTTCGTTGCCACAGAGCCTTCGCGCTTCAATTGATCTAAAGACTGGGCTGCAAGCCAAAGCACATCGTTTCTCCGCGTTCCAAGTTCTCTCGGTACTGCGTTTCGATTCCGAACATAGGCCTGAAGCAGCGTATCCCAAAGCCTCGCTGTCAGAACCACACGCAGCTGATAGCCCCTCTCGCCAAAGCCGAAATCGGGCATTACCCACTCGGTTACCTCCACCACAACGCCCCGCACGAGCGCAAGCTCAACTGAGTACGGTGTTACGCCGTTAAATGATTCAGCGGCCAAGTTAATTGCAGCAGCATTCTCAATTCGATTCGGATTGTTCACGGGCAGTACCTCTCTGTTTGCCCCCGCTGCCCACAAAACACGCCGGGGAGCGGGTTGAATTCTGTCGTCACGGCGAAGCCAGCGGCAGAATTCAGCCCGCTCACCAGGCAGGCTTCACAGAGGCAGCGGATCGGAGCAGGAGGGAGGCCCCTTCCAAGCAATCTCCAAAGAGGTAGCGCCGATTGCTGAGTTTTCGACGTCACATCCGAGCTGTGCCGAGACATAACACACGAAATCTACTGTTTGTTGTTGATTGACTTATTAGAAGGACGAACCGTGCTACGAGAACTGACGCCACAAATGACTGAAAGGGAGTTGCAGAATGGACGCCTTATCGACCTGTCGGAGCTTGCTCCCGATGGCTGCTCCAAACGCATTTTCGCAACGTCAACGCTTTGGCAAAGCTTGCTTTGGTCGTATCCGACTGCCCAGACAGCTGACGTCATAGACCCTGTTGCGTTGATTTGCGATCTCGGCCTTGCTTGTTCTAATCCATTTGCCGCTTCAGATGAGCCAACAATGCTCTTTCCACACGTCCCACGCCAGAAGCCTGCATGGCTTCCAAAAGATTTCACGATTACAGTCTACGTCCAACCATTTGGCACTTTGCTGAAATTGACGGGAGAACGCATCCCAGACCCGAAGCACAAAGCGCCGCTACTTCCTTCCGGACTTCTAATAAAGCTAATTCGCCTTCTTGCTCGCCTAAAGCAAGTGGCCCGAAGCCACGACCGTCCAGTTGTTCAGAAACTGACTGCAATAATTCACACGATAAGTAACCACCACCCGCTCCAAAAGGAACTCGCAGCGGCAGGACCGGCCATCACGCTGTCCTTTCCGAGAGATCTCAGCCAGGATGAGTACCGAACGCTTCTCATCAACGATCTTGCCAATCTCCTGGAGGTTGCACTGGCCTGCGGACTCCGCCCCGATACTGGAGCAGCCTTTGCCAATTACTTTGATAAGCTCCGCTCGCCCTTACACGAGCTGCTTCATGTCGTCCGATCGCTTATCTTGCTAGCCGCTGCTGTACCGGCGCCTTCGGTCCATCTCTCGCCTCTGGATGACCTCCTCACGGCCTACGGGTCACTCAGCAAGCTCATCGACCAGCCAAGCCCCACAATCTCCAAGGATGTGCTTGAAATGCTTGATACGGATGCNTTTGTGCTNTCTCAAATANTGCCCAGCGTNTACTCGGAAGAGTTTGCTCAACTACGCCAAACACTTGCCGTCCTNCGATCGATTTCCAGCACGTTTGCGGTTGGCACGACCTATCCGCCACAATATTACATCTACCACTGAATCCTGCTCTGAGCCGCAACCGACTTAATGTAGGTTGCACCCATTACCGGCGCGACACTGATGCAAAAAGAGAAGCCTCGCGGGTGTCCGCCGCAAGGCTTCGTTGGATTGTTGAATGTGAGCACAGTAAAACCTTTCTAACCCTTTAGGCAGCAAGCTTGCGTTCTGCCAATTCGCCTTCCGCGCCAATTGATTGCGCTGTTCCGAGCACCTTCTGAACGTCTCGCTCAATGAGCTTCCAGTTTAGAGGTGATAGATTCTCTCCTGAACTTGCCACCGAGAACATGCCGAGCAAGTACGAGAGTCCGCGCTCCAGCTTTTCTGCGAGGCCCGCAATTCGCGGCAGCTTCCGCCCCCGGCCGCCAAATGTCTCATCGATGTCGCGGATACAAGCAAGGTCTTCCACGACGACCTCCAATAGCCCACAGTATTCCGCAATGAGTGATATCGCCCGCTCTCGGTCGGCTTTAAGCGCCCCGTCTAGAGCGTCCAACATCTCCGCAACCTCCTTGGCCAAACGTGACAGCCGCTCTCGCTGTTCACGCGTGCGAAGTGCTGCTCCGTAAGTCGGTGCCGCCTTGTCAAATAAATCGACTAATGCGGCCCCCTCTGCGGCTTTTCTATGCGGTGAAGTGTTCTTCATAATATCCCTCCATACAGTTTCAAAACAAAGATCCACGTCACCGACTACGCCGCCAAAGGCAGTGCCGCTACATCGACCGGCTCAAAAGGCCTAACAACACGCCGTTTGAGTCTCAGGCACTCCCTGGGCACCTCCCGCAGACCTGCAGTTTTCCGTGCCCTGTTAACGGTCCGATGAATCGATAGCACTTGGCGAATTACGCCTCCATATGGTTCAAAAGGAAATCGCCAAAACTCCTGCTCCAAGAGCTTCGTTCCTGGGCTGCTTGTAGCCAATCTTAGAAAGTAGCTCTTCAAATCGCGGTAGGCCGTCGCGCTCAACCGCACAGAAGTCCGCTCCCTCCAGCCGATCGAATAGCCGCCGTAGCAAATGGGTGCTTGCCTTACGTCGCGAAATTGGGCATTCCCTGTCGGGTTATCCTCTGGCGTTCCATGTTCTTCAAAGAACCGGTGGGAGCCGCCCGTTGCAAGCAGCACCCAAAAGGAGCGATAGCGAATGTATTGTACGTTGGCCAGTGGTCGCCCATCCGATCCGTTACGTTTTCTTCGCCGGTAGCGCGACCACTTACTTTGCGCAACCTCAAACTTTTCGAGCAGACGTCGATCATGTTCTTCACTTGTCAATCGCTTTGGAACATCACCGGTGACGTAGAAGAAGTAGCGGCGAGCTATGTAGGCTACTGCAAGCTGCTGGATGAAACCGTCAAGTGTTGTTGCTTCGCACTTGTAGTTTGCTCTCTTTTGTCGCATTGCTGTTGTCTCGTCGTCTCCTTGCGGTGACGACATTTGGCTTATTATGGCTCGTCGCAAAACGATGTTGCACAAAAAATGCCAGATGATCGACGTCGTGTCGTTCGCCATGTCACCGCTTTCTGCGCTTCGTATGTACATTCTTTAGTAGAGGTAGCCTACGTATAAGAAGTTGCGGCTCGCGAAGCGAGACTGTTGATGAGATCGAAGTGATCGATTGGAAAAATTCTAATGCGCGGTGACTGGACTTTTTCTAGTGCGAAGCGCACTTTGCTTTGTTAACCAGTACGGCATGGGTTTCGTCAATTGCCTCGAACTGCACTACCTCTTACGTCAACAACACCTGGCGCGCCACATTATGTAACGTCGAAAGCACCGCACTGCATACTATCCTCTTTCACTCGCAAGACTCGTTGCCCAACTCCATAGAGGTTGCGAAAGTGCGATGAAACAAAGGAGAGGATGGTACAGCGCCGCCGGAACGGGCCAGACAGAATCGCGTCGAATGCAAGCGTCGGCTCGCACGCTACCTCCAGCGCTACGCATGACGTACAGCTACTTCTTGACTTCGACGGCACGGCCACCCTTCCTTCCATTGTAGGTAGCGCGAATAGCGAAGACTCTGCCTCGCGTTTCGCACTTCGCTTTGCCGCCTTGCTCGAAGCAGACCCACAGGCCAGGTTCGACAACAAGGCAGTCTCTGAGCTAGCCCGAGACATCTTCGGAAGCTCAGCGGGCTACGCGCGTGAAGCATATGACGCTGCCGAAGCCGGCTTCAACATCTTTCTAAATCGCATCGACTTTGACATCTCAGATTGCAAAGCGGCAATAGAGTGGCTGCTTTCGGAACAGGCCCGTCTACCGCTTCAATCAAGACGCGACCAACGCCAGATAGACTTCCAACAGTTTAGCACGCCGCCCGCGCAGGCTCTTGTCGTGGTGAAAGCCGCCGCCCTTCAGCCCGGCATGAACGTGCTCGAACCAAGCGCCGGCACAGGCAACATTGCCGTGCTTGCCCGCTTGGCCGGAGCCCAGGTTGAAACGAACGAAATAGACCAACGCCGCCGCGACCTCTTGTTGGCCCAGGGGTTTGTTTCCTCGGCACTGGATGCCGAACGGCTCGACAATGTTCTTCCGCCCGAGAAGAGCTACCACGCAATCGTAATGAACCCGCCTTTTTCTGCCACTGGAGGTCGCGTAAATGGCCATCGCACGGCGTTTGGAGCAAGGCACATCGAGCAAGCGCTACTTCGGTTAAGGCCGGGCGGCCGCCTCGTTGCAATCGTTGGACGCGGCATGGCACTCGACAGGCCCGCGTTTCGCGCTTGGTGGGAAGAAATCACGGGACGCTACCACTTACGGGCCAACATCGGTATCGACGGCAAAGAATACACAAAGTTTGGCACCACGTTCGACAATCAAATCATCGTAATCGACCACGACGGGCCAACGGCTGATCTTTCGGCTGTCGTCACTGGAAGTCGCCTGTCAGTACACGAAGCGTATGAACAGCTCCTAACTCTATCGAAGGAGGATGTCTATGGGCGAATTTGCAGACAAGAACAAGAAAGTGGCAGCCGAGACACTTCGTCAATTGTTCCAGCAGGAGGTCGCGCCGGAAATGGATCCGGTAGTCGAGCTAGTTGGCTACCTCTTAGAGGACGGAACGGGCGGAGTAACAGCACTGCCCGGTTGTCCGATCACAACGGAGCAGTGGCTCGCCTGGAACCGGCTAGCCCTCCAACTACCCCAGAGACTGAGCCAAGTGGTAGCGCTAGTGATAAAGCAAGAGTGCCTCGCGGTGCCGACGGAACAAACGATGCTTCGCCCCTGGGCAGCGAGCATTCTCCTTTGCACCCTCGACCGCTTCGAGAGGATGTAGGGCAACTTGAAACGGAGGTTGCCCCGCACGCGGTTGATATTGAGGAAGGAACGGTCTTCGCCGCCTATCGGGTGCAAAAAGCGCTTGTGAAAGGAGCCCATCCCCACCCCGCGAACGTTGTTGAGTCGACGGCTATGGCTTGTGTTGAGCCGCCCGATGTGACGTATCAGCATCATTTACCGGCTGACGTGATTGCCGAAGGCCGCGTTTCCAATCTGCAGCTTGAAGACGTCATCCATGCCGGCCAGGCAACCAATTTGCTCCTTCCTGATGGCTCGCGAAAGGGCCACTGGAATGGCGACGGCACGGGAATTGGCAAGGGCCGCGAGATCTATGCCTTCATCTACAACGAGCTTCAGCAAGGCCGCACGAAGCACGTTCATATCTCCGCTTCACATCAACTCTGTGCTGACGCCGAGCGCGACCGCGATGCCATCGGGCTTCCACTTCCGATCGTACATCAAGCACGCTTTAAGACAGCCGACATCATTGAGGCCCCTTCAGGCGTCCTGTTTACAACCTATACGATGCTTAGCACCGATTACGCCGGAAAGCGCCAACGCTTTGAGCAATTGGTCGAATGGCTTGGCCCCGACTTCGATGGCGTAATTGCGTTTGATGAGGCGCATCTGATGAAAAACGCAGCCGCAACTCCTCATGGCGGCAAGGCCACCGTGGACCAAGGCACCCAGCGCGGCAATATGGGAATCGAGCTTCAACGGCGTTTTCCAAAAGCGCGTGTCCGCTACTTCAGTGCCACGGGAGCAACCGAGGCCCGGCACATGGCGCCATATGAGCGTTTGGGGCTTTGGGGCGCAGGAGCCCCATTCGCCGATTTCTCGACGTTTCTTGTGGCGATGGAACGCGGCGGTGTAGCCGCAATGGAGATGCTCTGCCGCGATCTGAAAAGCGTTGGAACGTACCTCTCTCGCACCATAAGCTATGGTCCTACGCGAAATCCAGATGGCAACATCGTCCCAAACAGTGCCGTTGAGTACGAGCCGCTCCTTCATCGCCTTACCGAGGATGAGTGTCGTCAGTACGACCAGATCGCAGACCTTTGGTCAGAGCTTCTTATCGCCTTTGAATCGGCCGAGCAAAACGCCTGCCAGCGTCGAAACGGCAACCGCTACGCTCAGTTCTATTCCGCACAGCAGCGCTTCTTCCTGCAGCTCATGATGGCTTACACGCTACCCGACGTGATTCCGGCCATCGAGGCAGATCTCCGCGAGGGCCGGTCCGTGGTCTTAAGCCTTTTCAACACGGGTGAAGCACAAACTGACCGCAAGGTCGCTGATGCACGGTCTCACGGCCTTGAGCTTTCAGAGCTTGACGCAACGCCGCGCGAAATGATTGTGCAGCTAATCGAAAAGCAGTTTCCAATCCATCAGTACCAGGAGCAAACCGACCACGTAACGGGCAATGTCATCCGAGTCAGAGTGGAGGATGCTGCCGGGAATCCAGAAATCAACCGCGAGAACCAACGCCGGCAGCAGGAACTGCTCGACAAGGTCGCCGACTTGGACTTTCCGCAAAACCCGCTCGATGCCATCCTCGCCCGCTTTGGACCGGATAACGTCGCTGAAATAAGCGGGCGGACTCACCGCTTTGAATACGGCAAGTACGTTCGCCGAAAACTAAAAGGCGTTCCCAGGCGGCAGCTAAACGAATACGAAACGCGGCTCATTCAGCGTGGACAAAAGCGAATCGCCGTGATTTCTGGAGCAGGTTCCACGGGCATCAGCGTTCATTCAGATGTAGCTGCGAGAAATCAGCAGCGCCGCGTCTTTTACGCCTTCCAGCTTTCGTGGTCCGCCGACCAGCAGATGCAGGCCTTCGGCCGCGTTCATCGCTCCAATCAAAGCTCAGCGCCCATCATTCGGCTCGTACTCTTGGATCTAGCCGGCCAGAAACGTCTGGTCAATGCCGTTTCCAAACGTCTCGCAGCACTTGGGGCACTTACCAAGGGTGAACGCCACTCACTTTCAAGCGATCTGTTTCGCCCGGAAGACGTTACTGATGAGTACGGGAAGGCTGCCCTTTCTCGGCTTTATCGCGACATTCAGTATGGCACCTACAGCGACGGTGGCATCAATCTGCAACTCCTGGATCGCATGGGAGTTCTCAACAAGGAGAAGACCGCCGTCCGCGACAGCTATTCGAGCAATGTCGAGCAGTTTCTAAACCGGATCATGGTGCTGCACGTCACCGTGCAGAACCGGGTTTTTGACCTGTTCTATGAGGGGTACCTCAAGGCGGTTGAGGCCGCCAAGCGGCAGAGCGCCTTTGACTTTGGCGTGGAAGAGATTCGGGCCCGAAATCTCCGACGAATTGCGGAGCCGGAGACGCTCTTTGTCGACCCCGGCTCTGGAGCCAGGACGATGCTCCATGAACTTGAGGGCAAGGTCGATGTCGTAAGAAACTCATTTGGCGCAGCCGTTCATGCAGCCAAGATCGGCTTCTATCGCAATATCCGCAGTGAGCGGATCTACGCTGTATCCAAACACTGGGATGAAGACCGAAACGAACTCTTACTGATGGCTGTAAAGGACCAGCGACGTTCGCTGGAACCGCACGAGTTGGCTAAAAAGTACGAGAAAGTTGAACCGGAAATTGCGCGCAACTGGTGGGAAGCAGAGTATGAGCGGACGCCGGCTACCGAGCCGAAGAGGTTTCACTTGCTGAGCGGCGCGCTCTTTCCCATCTACGACAAAGTCATGGGCTCATCTGGAATTCAGAGCGTCAAGATTGCTCGTGCCGTCCTTCACGACGGACAATCGTTAGTGGGACTCAATCTGGCGGCAGCAGATGTTCCGCAGGTAAAACAGCGGCTTGGCATCGGAACACCGCTTGGCAAGGCACCGTCTATGGAGATCCTAGAACTGGTTGCGGGCGGATCGCTGATTGAACTAGACAACGGCTGGCGACTTACCTCGTCCCTAATTTCGGGCGATGAAGTCCTGGAGTTGGTGCTGAACGGCGTTGCCGTCAATCGCGACGAGCTGCTCGGTTACGGGTTTTCCGAGGAGATTATCCAGTTCAAGCGGCGCTGGTTTGTGTTGCTCGACGAAGCGCCCACGGTATTGCCCAGGTTGCTTTCCAATCGCAAGCCCATCCGCGACATGACCTTATCCAACGCGAGCACGTGACACAATCCGCCATGCACACACCCCACGCTCGCTTGCTGAGCAGAATACACGGATGTGTCATGCCACAACAATCGGCTTGAGACAAATCATCCGCTCTCCTCTGGGCAGTCGCGCTTCCACTCGTTCTGGCCCTTGGAGACATTGGATGGCTCGCGATAGCACGAAGTCGGCAAACAAATGCTGCCGCGTGGAACCGCGCGGCAGCCGCATTTTACATACCTGGCACGATCAGTGAAGACATCGATACGTGTACGTGCTCTCACCAGCATCAGAAAATACTGCGCCAAAGGACCCCGCATTGCATCCCGCACCTCCTGCAGCAACAAATACACCCCCGACACCGTTCGTCGATAGCACCGGCAGAGCAAAATTTGACACCCATTCAGCTCCGGAGTCCATTCCGCTTACTCCCAGACTACCCGCTATGTTACATGTGAACTTATACTCACCCGGCTCAGGCAGCCGCTTTCCGTCCTCTGCGCAATCCTCACGTGCGTCTTCCCACGCGGCGGACGAACGTTCGCTCTTTTCGATACAAAACCCACGCCCCGAACCTGCAATCGCCACAAAGGCCTCCGTCGACGAATCGCAGTAGTCTGCGTGCGGCTTGAATAACCCCTGGTTCGCAAAATCAGCGGTCCACATATCGCTGCCCAGTGCCTGTGCAAATACCTCACAGGTCGCACACACTAGTAATACGATTGCACACGCACCACTCAATACTCTTTTGTATTTCATTCTGTCTCCTCTTTAGTCCATAATCACCGTTGACTGCTCATATTATTGCACTGACATCAGCGGACCCTTTGCATACCGCCAACCACAGTGCTGTACGACGTTGCAATAGTTACACTGCAAATGACTCATGCACAAACCAGAAATGGCGTTGCGTCTTTAGAATTTTTCTCAAAACAACGCCGTATGCGGCCGGCCAGTCGCTGACACGTACAACAGATGCGATGACACTATTGGCACCATTGGCCGAACACGTGACCCTGCACCAGAGACGGGGCGCACCGGTGAATTGCACGCGAGACTCGAAAGATGACAGCAGTCGATAGAGGCAATGGCAGCTACTTGACGAAAGATCCCTCGCCCTCAATGCAGCACACGTCGAAGCATTGCTGCGGCACGGATGAAATTTCCTTTGTATCTACTAACAATTCATGATAGGGATGAGAGTCTAGTGGCGCTCGCGTTGGCTCGAAGAGTGCGCAGTCGGCGAGTATGGACACTTGAGGGATCTATGTACTCAACAACTCTTAAAAACTTTAGGGATATCGACGTTCACATAATGCGGCCGAGGGGGTTCCTGGAGAGAGAAACAGAATGGGCACGAGAATCGTATCAGAAGGTTGTTGACGGCTCAGGGTTTACAGACGTTAAGAATTGTCCAGTATGTAAAGGCGAGATCAGGTCCGTTCTCTTTTCAAAGTTTACCATTGACATTTGCCGTTGTAGCGCGTGTGGACATGGATATGCCTCACAGGTGCCGGCCAACGTTAGCGACGTATACTCGGATGCCAATTACTTGGACCAATCGCTTGAGGCAACTAACTCAGAGGCGGAATACCGAAAGAAGCGATTCTACGATGAACGGGTCACGCTGATAAAGCAGTTCTGCGATGGCAATAGGCTGCTGGATGTGGGCTGCGGGACCGGTTTGTTCCTAGAGGTCGCGAAAAAACAAGGATTCGAAGTGTATGGCCAGGAATTGGGTAAGGGAATGGCGGAATGGACTAGGACGACGTTCTCAATCCCTGTGTGGGACGAACCAGTGGAACAAATCGACACTGGTGTGCGGTTCGATGCAATTACAATTTTCGATGTCATCGAGCACGTCACTGACCCAGTGATGTTTGTCTTGGCCGTCAAGAGGCTGCTTGCGGACAATGGCGTGATAATCGTTCTTACTCCGAACTTGGATTCCTGCGCACTCTCAATCATGAAGGAGAAATCGCAGATTGTTTGTCCGCCAAGTCACCTGCAGTACTTTACGATGGCGTCGATGAAAGAAATGGCAAGGCGGACAGATCTGGCTCTCGAATATCTTGTAACAAATGGAATCGATTTGGCGGACATGAAAGCGTACTACGACCTTGTGCATGAGGATTGCCTGGCAAGGGCATGTGAACACCTGTACCAGATGTTGCAGCCTGTTGTTGACGCCGCAAATAGTGGAAACCATTTTAAGGCCGTATTTAGAAAGAACGGTCAGGGTTAGCGAGTCTCTGTTCCTAGAGAAAGTCCAATCCCTCGGTACTAGAAAAGGTCAACACATTCATCGAAAACGCAGTAAAAGCGGATGATTTGTCTTAAGGACAACCCTGTGCGGCACAAATCATCCAAAAAGCCGCTAAACCTTTGGAAACACCTTAGCGTGGGCCACGTCCCATGGAAGTCGCCGATGCACTGCTCCCAAAGGCACACTCGCTGCAACCGCGTCAAGCCAGAGACGGCCAAGTCTCTCGCGTGACGTGCGCTTGCATCTTTACCCAAAAAGAAGCCGCGTGAACCGCACTGTGCGGTCCACGACGGCTCTCAACGTTCTTGGACAGGCTAAAAGCCCGTCGCCACTTTCGTCATTGCTCGTACCGCTTTTACGGCACCTTGGCGGTTACCAGCCGCCATAGCAAACGAGCCCCCACTGCCGTGCAGGGCAGATTGCAAACGCAATCTGGAAGGGCCTTCGCCCTGCGCATCGCTCCGCCCGAAGGCGGATTTCTACTTGTGGCACTCTCCCACTCTTGCGAATTTGAATCACCTGGTTGACTGCTCTGGTCCGTGCTGACTATGCACATACCAGATGCACCAGGCACCGGGAGCTTATCCCCGGCCTCGCAAGAGCTTCCCTCTTTAGTCACAGACATCAATTCTCAGTTCACGTTGGTTAGCGGACTAGCCGCTGCTTTGCGTAAGTACGTGCCCGCTGCCAAGCGGGTCGCAGTTTCCAGCCGATATTGCGGCTGATTTCCCCCTACGAATGTACAAGATCGGGGTATCCAATCACGCAAAGTTGTCCCGGTTTGGCACCGTCTCCTGAGAGTCTAACGAGCAAGCCCTTACGGGCCTTTCATGGTTGAGCTATTCGCCGCCCTGTTTCCAGGGACGCCGCGATCGGTCAAGACCGCGATACGCTGCGTCACCGCAGCGCAACTCCCCACGCTCGCAACGTTGCACCGTCCGCCACTGGCGGATTCAGGCCCCGTCGACGGGATTTTCACCCGCTTTGTCTGCGACGGCCCAAAGCAATTGCCCTGGGTCTGTCAGAGTCGCCCGCGTTCAAGAAGGTATCGGATAGAATGCCAGGATTACTCGTTCAGGCTCGGTGCTTCTGCAATACAAATGCAGCCTGCACCATTGAACGGATTACTCTGACAAGCCTCCGTCGAACCGGACAAACCACTCTCATGGTATCCGGCTCTACGGGCAGGTAGCGTGAAGAGCAGCTACGCTCTTCCCCTTAGCGTGGTTGGTAAGGCCACGTTTGCCGGGAGCTACCTCCTATCCAAGAAGTCGCGCTGCAAACTGTTGCACGAGCGATGCACCCTTATGGCGGTTTCATTGGAAGATTTGATTTATTTCCTAGCGATATGTCACACGCGAAATGGGATCGCCAATAATAAGCGAAACTTTTTGCCAGGGGCGATGCCGAACGTTGACGTTCCATCTGATGCTCACGCGGAAGGACGCTAATGATCGGCACCGACCCTTGCAATCTACAGGAGGACTTATGTCAGATATGCCGTGCAAACGATTCTGGGAGGGAATAGTAGGCGTAACACTTTCGCCACGGAAATTAGCAAACGGCAATTACTTTTGGACTTTTGCGCTCGTCCGCTCATACAAACGCAATGACAAGTGGGAATACACACAGCACTTCGGCCAAAAGCATGCCGAGGCCTTGGGCCGCGTGATGAGCAGGGCTCTGCAGTTTATGGAGCAGAACGACGCAACGCGTTTTGTCTGCGAAGCGATGGCAGACAAAGCTGTTGACGCCGAAGTTGCACAGAACACGGACGCTGTCGTGCAAGCGACTCGGAACGCAGCCTAAACAAACTCTTCGTGCTCTTTTTCAATCCAGATTGAGTAGACGATACCTGCTACCGGTCGCGTGGCCGTATCCCTTGCGGCGACGGGACCGGTGGTGCATGAGTCTTAAGCGATGGTTTTTCTTCCACGCACTCTTACTTGTAGAGAGGAGAGCTCACTTATGGTGAATTTGACCAGAGCGAGTCGAGAGTTGTTTAGCCGCACTCCCGACGAGCGGTTCGATTCGTTCGATGCCTTGCTCGCCCATTGTCAGGAACGAAAGTTTCAGGCAATCGAGCACTGGCAGCCTTCGCATGGCATCCAGATTGAGCGTGACGCGGGTCAACTGCTCATGCGGCTGGAGCAAGCGGAGGATGTTCGGCTGTCTCTTTCCGACTGGAGCTTTTCGCAGCTTTGCAGGCTGTGTGAAGTCCACAAGGAGACAGTCAATAGGCTTACGACAGAGACGGCAGAACTCGTGTTTCGCGACACACTGCCGAGTTCTCGTAAGCCCTTGCAAGTGTACGCCGCGCGAGACACTGCCTTGGCAGTGCACAGCACGACGTACTCGCGTCTCTATGACGCCGAAGTGCTTCAGGCGGTACGCGAGGCCGCCCCCGATTTCACGCCGCCTCCCCCTGGGGTTGGCGGGGCTACAGGACTCTATGCCGGTGAACAAGACATGTTCGCCTTCGGCATCGATCCCGATGGCTGGGTTGAAATCGACGGGCAGAACTTCGCTCCCGGCTTCTTTGTTTGGAACTCTGAAGTCGGCCGCCGTTCGCTCGGCGTTCAGGCCTTTTGGTATCAGGCGATTTGCCAAAATCATATCGTCTGGGATGCCACCGAAGTGGTCGAGCTTACGCGACGCCACATCGGAAACGTCCAGGAGGCATTGGACGATGTTCGCGAGGTGATTTGTCAGTTGGTAAAGAAACGCGATGAGCGTCGCGACTCCTTCGCCAGCGCTATCAAACTCGCGATGACGACTTCTTTCGGCGAGGACGCCGACGAGGTTCGCAGAACGCTTGCCAAACACGGAGTCAGCTCCCGGCTGGCCGATCAAGCCCTTGAGCTTGTCGCGCCCTGGGAGACGTATTCGGTGTTTGGCATTGTCGATGCCCTGACGCGGATTGCCGGTCGTTCCCAGAACGCCGGTGACCGTTTGCTTGTGGACCAAAAGGCGGCTTCGCTCCTAAGCCTGGCCGTCTGAGGTCCCTTATTTGTTCCCTACTTTTGTGCCCGAATGTGGCAAGAAAGGAGATGTGACGATGGCTGCAAAGAATAAGCCCGTTCATCAAGTTCGCATCGGACGAGTGAAAGCCGCTATTTTCGAGAATGGCGACGACGCTCCCCGCAAGGTCCAATTCCAGACTCTCTACAAGAACGAAGAGGACCAGTGGAGAGGTTCTTCAAGTTTTGCCCGCGAGGATCTGCCGCTCCTGATCAAGGTAGCGGACCAGGTTCACTCGTACTTGTACGAGCAGAGCGAGCAAAACGGGAATAACGGTTCTTCCGAGGATATCTCGTTCTAAGGTTCCTTGAGGCCGCCATGCACCACCGGCCTCCCTTGTATTTGTCGATTCCGCAATGAGATGAAACGACAGGATGGACATTTGCTTAGGCCGAAACCGCAACAAGCGCAGGCGTCACTGTGGGACGATTACACTGCGATTGATCTTGCTAAGGAAAGACTCCCTGCAATCGGCGCGATTGCGCCCTGGTTTGGTTCGGCCCGCTTACTTGGACCTGCAGTGGGTCAGTTGCTCAAAGACGCCAATTGGGTTGGAGTCCCCTTTGCCGGCAGTATGGCAGAGATACCTTACATTCGGGCTCGCACGATCCTTGTAAACGACTTGCACAAGGGAGTGATAACGCTGGCGCGCGTCGTCTCCGATGACGTCCTTGGCCCAAAGCTCTATCGCCGCCTTCGCCGCCATGCCCTTCATCCCGACGATCTCACCGAAAGCCAAGGCGTTTGTCGCAAGATGGAGGAACGCTCTGATGGCTGTGACTCGCTCGATCAAGAAACAGTCCTTCGCTGGGCCGAGCACATGTTCGTGGCATCCTGGCTCGCCCGAAGCGGCTCAGCAGGGACCAAGACTGAGTTTGACGCCAAGCTCGCTCTTCGCTGGGCCGCAGGCGGCGGCGATTCCGCAGTTCGCTTTCAGAGCGCCATCCGCTCTATCAACGCCTGGCGCCGGTCGCTTCGCCGGGCAACGTTCTCCAGCATGGACGCATTCGCGTTCCTTGCAAAATGCAAAGACCTTCCGCAGCACGCCATTTACTGCGACCAGCCGTTTCCAGGTGGACCAGGCGACAAGTACAAATTTCATTTCACTCTGAAACAGACTGAGCAACTCAGTCGAGAACTCTTGCGTTTTCGCCGCGCGCGACTTGTCTCCCGATTCTACGATCATCCAATTGTTCGCGACCTGTACCCTGAATCCGAATGGACTTGGCACCATATTGCTGGACGGAAGCAGACCAATGACCCCGCGCCGGAAGTGTTGTTGGTGCGCAAATGATCCGTCCCACGCGCAACCTTCTCGATCTCGACGCGATACAGGCCGCCTTGCATCACCGGCCCCCCAGTTTCCCAACGGAGCGGGACAGGATTGCGTTCACTGCTGCGAAAACTGAGAATATTGGAGTGCTCTGAAATGCTGGCCTCACCCACCATTCAGCGAGTCATCATGGACAGCCCCCGATGGTTTGTTGCCTACTCAGATTGGCGTGGCCGATACTTCGTCGTCTCACTGCCTCATCCACGATGGCTCTACATCTTCGACCACCTGGAGGCAGAAGGCGGATGCGCGCTGCAATCTCAAGCCTTTCAATCGCTCGCAGTAGGAATTCCTTCAAAAGAGATCTATTCCGCGGAACTCGTAGACGAAGCGTATTCTGTCATGAAGGGAGTTGTCAGTTGGTTTGAGCCGCTGCCGATCTGCAACGCTCCTGAGTCCATTGCCCCGATTCCTCCATGGCTCTTCGGCACCTCGCCAGAAACGTTCGAGAAAAAAAACACCTTACTCGGGCTGCGCATCTTTCGAAACGCTCACGCGATTGCCGTCTTGTCCTTTGACGAAGGAGGATTTCTCGAAGACATCGAGGCCTCAGATCCCCAGCTAACCATAGAGGCTGAAGAAGCCTTTCAGATTTGGGCTGGCTCTCTTAATGATCCCGCGTCTGGGAGGTTTTTACCGTAACGGCGATAGCATTTCTGCTACCCACGCGAGGCCATCTCTGACGACCCTACCTAGAATTACTCTTGGTCCTGCCAAAACTTAACCTGGTGACAGCTTCGCATTGTGCCTGCTAGGGTGATTCCGACTACTTAACGACGTGGGCGGAATGGCGATCTTCGCCGCTGCCCCACTTTTAGGAATTCAGAAAATGGATTAGCGGCGAAGATGAATCAGAAGACAGCAAGCCTTTGACCAGGCTGGCTGAAAAGATGGAACTAGCTGTTCCGGGACTCGCAATCCAACGGTAACAGCAATTCCCTCAAACAGTCAACGGTCAAACGACATAGGTCGTACAGGTTTTTTGCGTCCTGAATATGGCAGTCTTCGCCCCAACTTTGGGATGGAAACCATGTCACAGCAACGACAAGACAAGAAGAGCATTCGTTATCGTCAATTCTCAGGCGGCTACGCCCAAGTGCCCGAGGCAGCGCTTATGGCAATCCTTGAAGGCTACCGCCAGGGCCTATTTCGCAGAAACGAGGTGCGCGTGTTCGCCGGGCGGCTCGAAATGGCCGCCTTGCATCAAGAAAGCAGCGTGTCTCTTTATCGAATCATCAATTGCCAGTCGCAACGGAAGGGTAACCGCAGGCTGTCGGAGGGCGAAATTCAAACAGCGGTTGAAAAGCTTGACGAGCTGTTGCCAGTTCTGGCCACCGAATTCGAGGCCAACGAGCAACTGGGCGAGAAGCAACCCAGGCTCAAGCCCGTGGCCAGAAAGGTCCTTCGGCATATCGCCCGAGGCGGCGCCACCACGGTTGAGGCGCTGCTCTGCTTCGCCTACTTCCTTCGCCGCATTCCACAAAGAAAGCCGATGCAGCGCCTAAAGACCGATGAATTCTACGCGCGCTTTACCTACGCTGAGTTTGAAGCCTGGACCGGCGTCCATCGAGGGACAACCTCTCGCGTCCTGCAGCGGCTTGTTGACCGTGGTTACCTCAATACGCAGCCCGTTTCTAAGCAGAACGAGAACTGCTACGGACAGCTTTTCATTGACGGGGCCATGATCTCGCTGGTTCGTCCCAGGCAGGCTGGTCGTTGCCGGAAGGAGCAGAGCAGCAGCCGTGTGCCGCGTCCGGCGGCTGCCGATCGAAAGAAAAGATCAACACCCCCTCAAGATTTGATCAACTCCCCCACCGAGAAAAGATCAACGCTAATAAACGGAAATCCCAAAACAGGAATCAAAGAAGGAAAGGACTTTCTGTCAGGTCTAAGAGAGGGATTCCTCGGACGCCATTGCGACCCCGATCTCCAGCGAATCGTATTGAGAGCAGCTCAAATGGCTGAGAATGTGCTGGAACAGGCTGCATAGCGTCCCAAAACTTGACGAGTTTCTCCCCGTCCAGCTACGCTAATAGTGCAGCGGCAGCCACCACTGGCGGAACCAGTAACAGGCGTCCGGCTTGGTCAGCCACTCGCCCGGTGAGTCACTTCCAAAGTGGCGCAAAATGCCGAGTACGTTGCATTGTGTGGTGCTTGTTGACCAGAGCGCACAAGCCCTAACCGGCAGCGATGCAACCGGCCCGGGGCCCGCATCCTGGCCCAGTGGTCACCGCTCGACGCAGGGTGCCTTGGCGTCGAGACGCATCCAGCGTATTGGAGGCGTTTTGACCACACGTGAGTGTGCCGGGTGCCATAAACGGCACCGTGCGCGCTGGTTGACGGTTGAGGAGATTCGGAAGCAACAACGAATGCGTCGTCAGGCAGTTATCGAAGCCATGCTTGCGGGCGAACTCCCCTTTGAGCAACGTGGCAGAATTCGATACGCCAGAGTCTGCGACGTCGAAGCATGGGAAGAGAATCGGCTTAGAAATGGGCCGACTTCAAATCCCAAAAGCGTGTTGATTCATCCGGACCTCGCAGAGTTCACCTGATACCAGCTAGGATCTGCCGTGTCGAGCGGCCAACCGTGGTCGTTCGACACGGTTTTTTCTCACTCAGCACTAACTGACTTCTTCGCGGTCCGCTTCTTGCCCTTCACCGTAGAACGAAGATTGGCTTTCCCCGTCAACAGTGCTTGCCGTACCCATTCGATTAGCTTTCGGTGCTCAGGAGCAACCGGCCGCATGTAGACATCGGCGATGGTACTCGTTGCAGTGTGCCCAAGCCAGCGCCGCATGTCAGCCAAGGAGCAGCCAGGCCGGGAGCCGAATTCGGTAGCACCCAGATGACGCAAAACGTAAAAGCCGCTAAGAGTTTCATTTGTTTCATCAAGTTCGATGCGAAGCTTGTCCCACCATAGGCGGATTGCATCACAGCGATTGCCGTGGACAAGCGGCTGGCCTCGTCGGGTGATAAATAGAAGCTCACCCTCCGACCGCGACGTTTCTTTCAGATACTTCGTGATCGCGTTCCAAACCATCGGAGGCGTTTCACCGTACCGCTCAATCTGCGTCTTCCCACGCCGCAAATCGTAGCCCTGTTTGTCAATCTGGCCAACGTGAATCGCCGATATGTCGGCCTGTCCAAAGCCAAGTCCAATACCTAACCATATGATTGCCTGCTCCCGGCTCTCCGAAGCAATCAGGATTCGCTTCAGTTGTTCCAGTGTGGGAAGTGAACGAGTCTTGGCAGCCTTCCCGCGGACGATGTCGCGTGAGTCCCAATTCCAGCTAAGCGTTTGGGAGCTGTGCTCTGGACGCCCAGCGCGCTGAATGATGTCTTTGACCACGCTCATTTGTTTGGTGACGTGTTTGGCCGATTTTCCATTCGCAGCCACATGCTGATTGAAGGCCTCCACATCGTGCATGGTCAAATCGCCCACCATTACGTGTGTCGCCGCTGAATCCGCCCCGTACCGTTCGTTGATGAACCGCAGAAAGAGCCTAATCGCATGTTTCCGAGTTTCTAAGTGCTGCCGGGAAATAGTCCCACTTCGACGTGGTTCTCCATCATTTCGCGTGCGTTGCTCGTCAAAACGCATGAGGCTGGAGGCAACCAAAAGCAGGCTACCCGGTATCGCTTTGGCCTTGGCGTTTGTTGATTGGGAGGTGGGATCTGGAGCCGACTTCTTTTTCTTAGACGGAACCACTTTGCCAGTCAGATACTGAAGCAGCCATGTCTCGTACTCCGCTGCGGCTTCACCACGAGAGAGGTTGCCGAAGCGATGCTTCTTGGGCGTTCCAGACTTTGGATCGCGGTACGAAACATGCCAACCGATGTTGCGGTTGGTCGTGAACTTTAGCTTCGGAATGCGCTTCTTTTTGTGCTTGGTGGCGGGCATCTTTGTCTTGCACTTCATCGAACGAGAAGCAGGTTCGCTGATGAAAATAATTGTAGTGCAAGACTGCCGTAAAAAGTAGTGCTTTGGACGATATTGCCAGTTTTCTTCGGGGAATAGAAGGCTCTTTCAGCGTCCCGAACGCAGCGCTCTAGCCAAGCTGAGCTACAGCCCGTGGGCGGCGGACCGCCGACAATCTCCCAAGGATACCGAGCGGGCCCCCCGCCCGCAAGACGTCGGCCCCGCCCGGCGATAGCACGGCCCGAATCGTTGGCAGTCGGCGTTCGTCGAGGGAGCCCGTGAATTCGCTGGGAGGTGGCGAATCGGGGCATCAATCTTCGGCGGGTTCGCAGGTGGCGGCAAATCAGCGTCCACGGCGACGCGGCATCCCGGCTCGGCACGTTCTGGCCAGATGTGCTTCATCGCCCGATCACTCGCGGCGAATCGTCGGTGCGATGGATCACAACTTAACCGCAGCCAAGCATACCGCCACCCCGCGAGTCGGCTTAGAATTGAGTCACTCCTCCCGCTGGCGTCGCCGGTCCGTGATTTACTCCCGCGCGACGACGCCTTCCGCATTCGCTCGCATCCGTGAGAGACTTTCCACCGATGTTATTTGCTATCGCTCAATTGTGGCAAAAATCCCTTGTTGCCGCTGCGCTCGGCATAAGTTCTTGCGTCTCCCTCGTGGCGTATTCAGCCACGGCGGTCCAGCCGTCCGAAGTGCACCACTTTGGCGTCAAGGACGTGAAGCTGCTCGACGGGCCGTTCAAGGCCGCCATGGATGCCGACGCGGCGTATCTGCTGTCGCTCAAGCCGGACCGTTTGCTCAGTTGGTATCGCAAGGAGGCGGGGCTGGAGCCGAAGGCGCCCGTCTACGGCGGTTGGGAATCCCTCAGCATAGCCGGCCATAGCTTAGGACATTACCTGAGCGCCTGCGCTCGAATGTACCATGCAACGGGCGACGAGGAGTTCAACCGCCGGGTCGACGCGATCGTCGCTGAATTGGCCGAGTGCCAAACCGCAAGCGGCGACGGTTATGTGGCAGCGATTCCCGAAGGCCGCCGCGTCTTTGCGGAAGTCGCGCGCGGGGACATCCGCTCGGCCGGGTTCGATCTGAACGGCGCGTGGGTTCCCTGGTACACGCTGCACAAGGAGTTCGCCGGTTTGATCGACGCCTACCGGTTCTGCGACAACCAGCAGGCGCTGGACGTAGCAGTGGGGCTGGCCGATTGGACCGACGACGTCACCGCCGAACTCACGCCGCGGCAGTGGCAGCAGATGTTGGCCTGCGAGTTTGGCGGCATGAACGAGTCGCTTGCCGAGTTGTACGAGATCACCGGCGAGCAGAAGTACATGGACCTCGCCAAACTGTTCTACCACCGCGCGATCCTCGATCCGCTCGCGGCGCAGCGCGATGAATTGGCGGGCAAGCACGCCAATACGCAGATCCCCAAGATCATTGGCGCCGCCAAAATCGCCGCGATCACCGGCGAGGAGAAGTTCGCGACGATCGCGCGGTTTTTCTGGCAAACGATTGTCCAGCATCACTCGTACGTCACCGGCGGCAACAGCCTGGGCGAGCACCTCGGTCCGCCGGACCAATTGAACGACCGGCTGGGCGCCAACACGACCGAGACCTGCAATACGTACAACATGCTCAAGCTCACGTCGCTTTTGTTCGCCGCCGATCCGCAAGCGGCCTACGCCGACTATGCGGAACGGGCGTTGTGGAACCACATTCTCGCATCGCAAAACAACATGACCGGCATGGTGTGCTACTTCGTGCCGCTGGCCGCCGGGTCGACCAAACCGTTCATGGGGCCCGAAACGTTCACCTGCTGCAGCGGCTCGGGCATGGAGAACCACGTCCGCTACGCCGAGTACATCTACGCCGACGGCGGCAGCGATTTGTACGTCAATCAGTACATTTCGTCGGCACTGGATTGGCGCGACGCGGGGGTACGCGTGCGGCAGCTGGCCGAGTTGCCGAACCGTGGCGCCACGCGACTGGAAATTGGCTGCGACGAGCCGCGCGAGTTTACGTTGCACATCCGCCGCCCGTCCTGGTGTCGCGACGGATTTCAGCTGCGCATCAATGGCGAGGAAGTCTCGGACGTGCCGGCGGCAGAAGCGTACGCTGCGATCCAGCGGACTTGGCAAGACGGCGACGTGGTCGAGGTCGCCGTGCCGATGACGTTGCGTCTGGAGTCGATGCCGGACAACGACCGCCGCGTGGCCGTTTTTCTCGGCCCGCTGCTGTACGCCGGCGTGATTGACGACGCGCAGCAATCGCAATTGCCCGTGCTCGTCACCGGCGACCAGCCGCCGGCGCAGTGGCTCAAGCAAACTGGCGGGGATCCGCCGCAGCTGCAGACCGTCGGCGTCGGACGTCCTGACGATTTCACGCTCATTCCGTTTTTCGCGGTCCGTGATCACACGTACGCGGTGTACTGGGACGTATTCACCAACGAGCAATGGCAACAGCGCCAGCAGCAGTATGAAGCCGAGCGGCGGCGTCAGCAGGAATTGGCCGCACGCACGGTCGACCTGTTCGTCATTGGCGAAATGCAGCCCGAGCGCGACCATAACGTCCAGGGCGAGAACACGGGCGCCGGGGACTTCGGCGGCAAGAAGTTCCGCCACGCTTGGGAGGGCGGCTGGTTCTCGTTTGATATTTCCCTGCCCGAGGAAGGCCCGGCCGACTTGATCGTTACCTACTGGGGCGGCGAGACGGGCGAGCGATCGTTCGACGTGCTGCTGGACGGCGAGAAACTGGCGACCGAGTCGTTGCACCAAGACGACCCCGGCAAGTTCTGGGACCGCACCTACCCGTTGCCGCTGGAGCGGACCCGCGGGAATGACAAGGCGTCGGTCAAGTTCCAGGCCCATCCGGGCAACTTCGCCGGAGGCGTGTTCGGCGTGCGCGTCGTCCGCCGCGGGACCGAGACCGCGGAAGGAGCTGCCGACGCCCACTGACGATTCCGGCGGCCAGACCCAGCGCCGGGGCGCAGCGAGATTTGCCCCGCGCACTTGGCGCGGATCGCGCTCTACCTGATCTCCTTTCAACGAGTGTCACGCTATGCACGCGTTTCGAACCGCTGTCTTCGCAGCTTGCCTGTTGGGCCCCGCGATCGCATCCGCCCAGCCGGCCGCCGACTCCCCGCGCGGGCCTGTGGCCGACAAGCCGCTGTTTCGCGACCCGGTGTACGACGGGGCGGCCGACCCCGTGGTGGTGTACAACTTTCGCGAGCGCCGGTGGTGGATGTTCTACACCAACCGTCGCGCCACGATGCCGGATGACGAAATCAACGGCGTGAATTGGCTGCACGACACGCAAATCGGCATTGCCGCGTCCCGCGACGGCGCTCACTGGGAGTACGTCGGCACGGCCAACATCGACGTCGGCCAGGACGAGGTCAGCTACTGGGCGCCTGAGATCACTTTCGGCGACGGCCAGTACCATATGTTCCTGACCGTGGTGCCCGGCGTGTTCTCCGACTGGAATCACCCGCGCTCGATTGTCCACCTGACAAGCAACAATCTGCGCGACTGGACGAAGCAGTCCACGCTGCAACTGTCGTCGGACCGCGTGATCGACGCCGCGGTCGCGCGACGGCCCGAGGGCGGCTGGCGGATGTGGTACAACAACGAGGCCGACGGCAAATCGATCTACTACGCCGACAGCCCTGACCTGGCGACGTGGGAGGACCGCGGCAAGGTCCCCCTGCCCGGCATGCCCGGCGGCGAGGGGCCCAAGGTGTTTCGCTGGCGCGACGCCCACTGGATGATCGTCGACGAGTGGCGCGGCCTGGGCGTGTACCGCTCCGACGACCTGGAAACCTGGACGCGGCAGGACGAGCAGTTGGTTGGCGGCGCGGGCGCCGGGGCCGACGACGGCGTCATCGGCCGTCACGCCGACGTGGTCGTCATGAACGATCGCGCGTACCTGTTTTACTTCACCCATCCGGGCCGGGCCGACGGGGACGAGAATGGCGGCAGCGACGATCGGCGGTCCTCGATCCAGGTCGTCGAGTTGCACGAGACGGACGGCCGCATCACCTGCGATCGCGACGCCCCCACGCACATCGACTTGCGGTTCCGCCGAGAGCCGCGGGTGCACGATCCTTCGACGATTCTGCTGCGCGACGGCCGCTACTGGTGCTTCTTCACCGGCAACGGCGTGCAAGCCATGTCCTCGCCCGACTTGAAGCAGTGGAGGCTCGAGCCGCCGCTGTTCGACGAGTCGCCGGGGTGGGTGCAGGACGTGGCGCCCGGCAATCGCGGCCACTTTTGGGCGCCCGACGTGATTCAGCACGACGGCCAGTACCGCGTGTACTACTCAGTGAGCGTGTTCGGCAAGCGGACCTCGGCGATCGCGCTGGCGACCTCGCCAACGCTCGACCCGCAGGCGCCCGACTACGGCTGGACCGACCGCGGCGTGGTCATCCAAACCGACGAGTCGAACGATTACAACGCCATCGACCCCAGCCTGCTGCAGGCCCCCGACGGCCGGCAGTGGATGGCGTTCGGCTCGTTCTGGAGCGGGATCAAACTGCTGCAGCTCGACCCGGCGACCGGCAAGCGGATCGCGCCCGACGCGCCGCTGTACTCGTTGGCGCGGAACAAGGAGATTGAAGCCGCGACGCTGCACCATCGCGACGGCTACTACTATCTGTTTGTGAACTGGGGCGCCTGCTGCCGGGGCGTCGACAGCACGTACGAAATCCGCGTCGGCCGCAGCCGCGACGTGACCGGCCCCTATCTGGACCGCGCCGGCGTCGACCTGCGCGAGGGGGGCGGGACGCTCGTGCTGGAGACCGTGGGCGACGCCATCGGCCCGGGGCACGCCGGCCTGCTGGAGCACCAGGGGCAGCCGCTATTGAGCTACCACTACTACGCCGGCGACGAGCGCGGCCGCTCGCGACTGGGAATCAACCGGATGAGTTGGGACGCCGAGGGGTGGCCGGTTGTGGAGCAGGAGATGGCCTACTCCGGCACGCCAACGGCGAGCGAGTAACTCAGCGCAGCAGTGTGCCGCTCGGCGACGGCGCCGTCGATCTCGACTATTCGTTAGGAATGTCGCCGGAGGAGCGGCTGGCCATCGGCTTGAGCACGCCATCGACATCGGCTTCTTCCTGGACGAAGCGGGCCGACCCGTCGCACATACCGAAGTGCGTACCGCCCGGGTGATAGCTGCCGAAGCTAATGTCGGTCAGCGCCGGCACGGGCGGATTGAGCGTTGGCGTGCCGTCCTCTTCAATCGGTCGCTTGCCGTTGATCGCATAGCGCATGTTCTTCGCGTTCTGCACAAAGCCGCGCGAACCGCCGACGGGGTTGTCTTGATTCATCGACGTGCTGCCGACGATCCACGGTTCTTGCGGCCCAACGTCCCAGGAGATTTCGCCGTACATGATCGTATTGGACGTGCCGTCGGAGATGGCGCCGAGCCGCAAATTGCTGAGCGGGAAGATCACGCCGTTGATTGCCACGCCGCCCGAGGAGGTCGTCGGCGGGTCGACGCAGGCATCCTGGTAGTAGGTGCTCGCGGGATAGGGCCATGTCCCGCCGCCGCGACCGCCGCCTGGAGGGTTGCAACCGGAGGAGGAACCATCCTCGCGCGGACCAGGCCGGGCGCCCATGTTGCCCATGTAATGGCAACGCAACGCGTTTTCCTCTTGGTTTCCGGTATCCCGGCCGTTGATATAGGTCAGTTCGACTTCCTTGCCGCTGGGGCAGCGCAAGAACGGCAGGGGCGTTTCCAGGGCCACGCGATTTCGAGGGGAACGCCAGTGCGTATCCTGGTCGACCAAATCGTGGACCGCCTTGTTTTCCATGTACGGCATCAGCCGCGCCTGGCTGCTCAACGCTCCGGCGATCTGACCGTCCCGCAGGTAGATGTCGCCATGAGAAACGACCTTTTTGTTGGCCGACTCGTAGTTCAGCGACGCTAACAGCGTCTGCCGCAGGCGGTTGATGCAGTCGGTGCGGCGGGCCGCTTCGCGAGCCGATTGAATGGCCGGCAACAGCAGCGCGACCAGCACGCCGATGATCGCAATGACCACCAGCAACTCGACCAGCGTGAACCCGCGACGCGCGGAACGCGGGCGGGCCATTGCGGCTGTATTGGCGCCGGGCATGCGATGATTCCGCTTCATATTGCCGATCCTTCTCAGTTCAACAGGGAACTTCACTGGTCTTTGCGAGGCCAATGAGCCTCTGACACTTCTGGCTGAAAGCTGACAGCCGATAGCGCCGCCTCGGTTCGTTGACGGCGCCATCCTCAATCCATCAAAGGGCCCGTCCGCGACCAACCCCTGCCCCCAAGGGTCGGTCGCGGCGGACGTCTTTGACGCTCTTCGCTGACCTTGCAGACTACTTTGGTTACGCCAACCGCTTGCGAAGCGGCCAGGCGGCCAGACCCGCCAACAGGCAGAGCACGGCGGCCGTCGGTTCGGGCACGCCGCTGGCGGTCGGACCGGCGGCAGCTGTGCCGTAGTTGGCCTGCCAATCGGCCAGGTCCGCCGCGTCGTAGGTCGCGCCAAAGCCCTGTTGCCACACGAGGAAGTCGAGGCCGTCGACGTTGTCGTCGCCGTTGAAGTCGCCCGGGGTGGTCAGGATATCGCCCAACGTGCTGACGCTCAGCAGACCCGAGCCGGTGATAAACGCGGTCTGGAAATCGGCGCTGCCGTTGCCGATGGCGCCGTAGGTGCCCACCGCCTGCGGATCGCCGCCGAGGTAAAGCGAGTCGATGATGTCGGCGCCGCCAAACGCGAGGTCCAGGATGGCCCCCGCGTCGATGAACACGTCGGCCGCATCGTTCAGGAACGGATTGGTGATGCTCAACGTACCGCCCTCGACCGTCGTGTCGCCGGTGTAGGTGTTCACGCCGCTGAGGGTCAACGTCCCGGCGCCGACCTTGGTCACGCGGGACACGGCCACCGAATCGCCGCCGCCGGCGCCATCCTGGATGATGCCGTCGACGTTCGAGTCGGTGTTCAGGCCGCCGATTTCCCAGTTGACGTTGGGGATCGTCCCGGAACCGCCGACGAAACCGGACAGCACGGAATCCGCGTCGGCATGTAATTCGCCATACGCCTGGGTGATTTCGCCGGAGCCGCCATTCTGGTTGGCGATCGTCACGGCGACCAGATTCAAGACGCCGTTGGGCATGCTGCCGCCGGCGCCGCCCGTGCGAGCCGTGCCGAGCGCGATGGCGTTGGTTCCATCCGGCTGGATCGTCAGCGTGCCGGAGAAGTTATTGAGATTGCCGACATTGATCCACGAGCCGTCCGTGTTCATCGTCACGGTCACTTCGCCCGATCCGGTGAGAGTAGGAATGTACGGCCGGCTGCCGGCGCCGCCGCTGCCGGTGTACTGCAGCGAGTTGCTGGTCCCGGCGGTCGCTTCCAGGCTCGAGACGCCCAAGCTGCCGCCGTTGCCAATGTTGATGATCGACGCGCCGGACATTGTCAGCGCCCCCGTGCCCAGCGTCTGATTGGCGCCGCTGGTGTCGACCGTGCCGCCTTCAATCGTTACGGATGTGAAGGTGTTCGTGTTGTCCAAGGTGAGCGTGCTCGTGCCGCGCTTGGTCAACGTGCCGGTGGCCAGGATCGAATTGCCGGTGAAGCTGTAGTTGTTGGTGCTGGAGTCGATCACGACGTTGCGGGGGCTGACCGCCTCGGCGAGCGTGATCGCCGGGTTGGCGCCAGTGTCGTTGAACTCGACGTCGTCGTCGTTGAAGAACACGTCGGGCGAGCCCCCCAGCGACCAGTTCTGCGTCGACTGAATGTCCCAGGTACCGTTGACGGCGCCGGTCCAAATCACCGAGCCGCCCGCGCCAATCGCCGTGGTGGTGAACTTCAGGTCGTTACCGTCGATAAACACGGTGGGCGAAGCGCCGCGGCCCGGCCACGCAACCGACCAGCCGCTCAGCGAGTCGCTGAACCCGCCGGAGGAGGTCAGGAACGTGTAGGTCGTGCCCACCGCCGGGTCGGCGCCCAGGAAGTTGGGATTGACCACGCCGCCGCCCGCCACGCTGGTCGTGCCGGTGACGCTAATCAAGTCGTCGCTGCCCGGCGTTTCGTTCATGTCAAACACGATCGAGCCGCCGTTGAAGCTCAGATTACCGTTGAAGTTGAGCGTGCCGACAGTGGGGATCGGCACGTTGGTCAGCGTCGAGTCGTTGTCAGGCGTCGACACGTCGCCGGGGCGGATCTCGCCCTCGTCGTGGTTGAAGGCGCCCACGATGGTGCCGCTGCCTTGAATCTGCTGCAGGGGCGAACTGGAGAACGTGTTGGTCGTCCCCGACACGTCGAGCGTGGCGCCAGCCAGCACGTCGATCGTGGACTTCAACGTGCCCGAGCCGCCGGGAACCGAGTCGGCCGTGTTGGTAAAGGCGAGCGTGCCCTCGGAGACGCGAATCACGCCGCCCTGCCGGCCGATGTCCGTATTGGGTCCCACCAGCGACGTGTCAAACGTGCCGGAGAAGGTGTGCGTGCCGGTCCCAATCTTGTCGATCGACATACCGCCGAAGGGGCCGTCCGACTCGCCGCCACGACCGTCGACGACGCCAGCGAACTCGCTGTCCGTGTTCAGCCCGCCGATGATGTAGCGGACCGCACTGCCGCCGGACCCGCCGTGACCGCCCCGAAGTTCGGCGGTCGCGGTGCCGTTGAGCGCGCCGAACAGCACGTCGTTGCCAAACGAGTTGGTGCGAGCGAAGAACTCAATGTTGTCGAGATTGACCGTGCTGTTCTGGAAGGCCGCGGCGTTGAATCCGCCGCCGTTAACGCGGGCGCGGAAGAAGCTGACGCCCGCGGCATCGTTTCCGGTCATGTTCACCACGGCGAACGATCCGCCGGAGACCCAATCGCCATCGCCGGAGATCGTGGAGCCGGCGACGGCTGACTCGAGATTCAGCGTCCCCGTCCCGTCACTCTGGATCGTATTGAGGAAGTTCGAACCGCCGTTGAAGCGAATCGTCGCCGTCGCCCCGCTGGCCACCGTCGCGGTGTTCACGGCCGCGCCGTCTCCCAGAAACACCAGCGCCGTGCCGTCGGCCATGGTGAGGGGCGCCGTGCCGTCGCCGGCGATGGCGCCGCTGGCGTCGACTCGAATCGTGCCGGCGTTGAGCATGATCGCGCCGGACAAACCAGTCGAGTCGGCGCCGATTGTCAGAATGCCGGAGCCGTTCTTTTCAAAACCATTGGTTCCGGCCAACGGAACGCCGATGTAAGCGTCGTCGAACGTAGCCGGCGCCGCGCCCAACTCGCCCACGGAGATCACGGGAACCGAGCCGCCGTTGTCGAGCGTGATCACAGGCAGCGTCGCGTCGTCGGAGCGGAACTCCCAGCTCGTGCCGGTCGCCGGGTTGGTATCGCCCAGCAGCAACTGCCCCAGCGTGGGACTGATCCCGTTGACTGTCACGCTGACGTCGCCGCTGAAATCCAACGTGCTGAAATCGGCCACCGCGCCGACGCCGTTGGGAACGCCGCCGGACCAGTTGCCGGAGTTGTTGAAGTCGCCGCCGCTGGTATTGGTCCAGTCGCTCGCATGACCAATCGACGCAATCGCCAACAGGCACGCGGTCGCGGCCGCAATCGTGCAGTGAAGTTTGGGGGGCATACGCATGAGGTGACTCTCCCGGCTGAAAAACGAGATCCAGTTGCTAGATGATTGAGCGACGACGACGAGTAACCTTCCGGGGCCTGCGGCGCGCCAACGCTCACGTTGCGATACGCACAGGCCGTCGACGAAACGACGACCCGAAAAACTCTTGTGCTGCGACGCCGAGATAAGGTGCGGCGGCGTCTTCCGATACTCTCGCGGTCAGTAACTCGATAAGGTGGATGCCGTCCCGCTACCGCGGCGACACGGTTGCGGCAATCAAGGCCTTGCCGCCGCCCAGACGCAATCCAATAGATCAGGTTACCAACCCAGACCGCCGAGGCAACCTTCTTGCGGCCTTTCTCGCCGTCATTGCGGGATTTACGACGGTCCCTGCAACCCGCGCAGCGATGCACCCTGGGAGGTCGGAATGCTAGCGGAACCGGGGCCTGCGAAGCCCGACAACTCAGCTGCGCAAATGTCGCCCCAGCCCGCCAAGCAGTCGCCGCAGGCGGCGGCCGGCGAGGGAATCGAGCTGCGACGGCGCCTCCTCCGCCGTCGCGGCAGAGACCTCCCGACGGTCGGGCCGATGGCTGCGCACGTCGGCCGAGTCGCGTGACGAATCGGCGGTTTGGCTGCTCCCGCGCCGCTGGGCGTTGGCTGTTTCGTGCGTGGCGCCGCTGGAGTCGGCCGCCG
This sequence comes from Planctomycetaceae bacterium, assembly GCA_002702655.1. Lineage (GTDB taxonomy): Bacteria > Planctomycetota > Planctomycetia > Pirellulales > Lacipirellulaceae. The sequence goes on along the minus strand of PABB01000080.1, from coordinate 208,896 downwards.
GCTGATCAGAGGCCACCGCGGATTCCGCCGCGCGTTGCGGAAGACCTTCTCCCGCCAGGCTGGCGAACGCGGCATCGAGCGGTTCGCTGGACTGCACGGCCAACGTTTCAGCCTGCACCGAAACAGCAGCGACGACCGCATTGCTTTGCAGCGCGGTCGCCTGCGGCAGCCCGCGTTGCCATAGCAGGAAGTCGGCGCCAGTGACCGCCTGATCGCCGTCGCCGTCGCCGGGCAAGTAACCATACCCGTTCGTGGCGCCGTAGGTCTGCGACCACACGGCCAAGTCGGGCGCGGCTACCGTGCCGTCCAGGTCGTAGTCGCCCACGGGGTTCGCCGGCGCCGCAGCGTACACGTTGGGCGCCGGCGGCGCGGCCATGCCTGTTCCCAGGAAGAAACTGGGGTGCGGCGGTTGGTTGTAGCCGGCGTTCTGCCACGCGATCGCCGAGCGGTATTGCGTGTCGTGCATCAGTGTCACCAGACGATTGGTCGCGGGGATCGTCGTGGTGAAGATCATCAGCTCGGAGTTGTCGTTGCGGCGCCAGATCACTTCCTCGCGCCAGTCGCCCAGAATATCGGCCGACAACGCCGGGGTGTTCTTGGTGCCGTTATTGGCGGCGGCGCCCTGCTGCCAGGCGGTCAGGATGTTCGAGCGGCCCGGGTTGTTCCACTCGGAGATCGTCGTGCCGTCGAGCAGTTCGCGGCTCAGATCGGCGTCCCACCACACCAGGAAGTTGTAGAACATGTTGCCGGGCGTATCGTACAGCGGCGAGCCGGCGGAACTCCATATCTGGCGGTTCTCGCCGGGTTCGGCGGTGGTCGCCCAATACTCGTAACCGGGCGAGTTGGGATCGATATCGCCCGCCACGCCGCGGCCGATATCGCCCTCGCCATACACGGAGAAAACCAGCTCGCCGGTCCCCGCGTCGCGCACCGTGAAGCCCAGATTGCCGTTGGAGCTGGCGCTTTCATGCGGCATGAACACCTCCAGCCCCGGGCGCGAGGGGATCATGTCCGACACGTGCAGCGCGTCGCCGTGCCCCCAGCCGGTGGCGTACAGCAGCGTGCCGTCGTGGTCGACCGCCGCGGCGCCGTAGATCACCTCGTCGAAACCGTCGCCGTCCACATCGGCAATCGACAGGCTCTGGGCGCCCTCGCCGATGAATTCGGAGTTGATGTTGCCGTTGATCCCGATGCCGGCCTTGAAGTGCCACCGCAGCGACAAGTCCGTGCCGTCAAAGTCGAACGCCGCCACCTCGTTGCGGGCGGCAAAGCCCGAACGCGGCCCGTAGTAGCCGCGGCTGAAAATCAAACTGGGATGCACCCCGTCCAGGTACGCCACGCCGGCCAGGAAGCGGTCGACGCGGTTGCCGTAGCTGTCGCCCCACTGCGAGACGTGACCCCGCGCGGGCTCCAGCGCGATGGTCGACACCTCGGCGCCCGTTTCGCCGTCGAACACGGTCAGGTACTCGGGCCCGGTGATGATGTAACCACTGCCGTTGCGATAGTCGTCGCTCACCTGGTCGCTGCCCATCAGCACCGCATTGCCCTGCCCGTCGATCGTGCCCGGGGCGGTCTTCATGATGACTTCGGCCCGGCCGTTGCCGTCGAAGTCGTACGCCATGAACTGGGTGTAGTGGGCGCCAGCGCGGACGTTCCGCCCCAGGTCCACCCGCCACAACAGCGTGCCGTCCATTTCGTAGGCGTCGACGTACACGTTGCCCGTGTAACCCGCCTGCGAGTTATCCTTCGCATTGGTGGGGTTCCATTTCAGAATGATCTCGTATTGCCCGTCGCCGTCGACGTCGCCCACGCTGGCGTCGTTGGCTTCGTAGCTGTAGGAGATGAACTGCCCGGGGTTCTCGTGATCGGGCACGACGCCGCCCGCGGGCTGCTGCAGCGGCACGCCCAGATACTGCTGAATCGGCGCGAACCCCGGCACGGTGAACGATTCGCTGGCCGCCAACTCGACCCCCGCCATGATCGGCCGCACGTAGTACGAATTCTCCTGCGTCATCGGCGCCGTCGAGTCGACCCAGTCGGTCGTCTGCGTCAGCGGCGCCGAGTTCAGCTTGGTCGCGCGGCCGCCGTTGGTTCGCCGGTACAGGTTGAACGCCACATCCGCCGGGTCGGTCCCCAGCATCCGCCAGCCGACGTAGATCTCCGAAGTCGACCGCCGCACGGCAACCAGGCCGCGGTCGAGCGCTTCGACTTGCCGGGCGGGCAGATCGCTCGGCTCCGGCGGCGGCGTGGGCACGGGGCCCGCGGCGTCGAGAGCGGCAATGGCCGTCGCCCCCAGCGCTTCGTCGTAGATCTGCACCTCGTCGATCGTGCCAGTGAAGCCGTCGTCGGAGTTGTACAGCGAGCGGCCGAAGTAGGCGACCGCCTTGGCGAACGACCCCATGTCGGCCCCAGCCAGCGATGCCGTGCCCGCCTCGACGCCGTCGATGTACAGCCGCAGCGTATCGGTCGCCGTATCGATCACGCCCGCGACCAGGTGTTGCACGCCGTCGTCGGTCGTGCCGGTGGCGGCGATCCGCTCGCTGCCAGCGCCCCCGGGCGTGAGCGCCAAACGCGACTCGCCGGTGCTGGTCTGAGGCGAGAAGAACAGGTAGCTGTTGCCGTTGCTGCCTGACTGATCGCCGAAGTCAAACACGCGCGTCCAGTTGGCCGCATTGCTGGTCGTGAACCACGCGGCGATCGTCGCCGAGCCGCTCGTCGGAAGCGCAGTCGGCGGCAGGTTCAGGTATTGCACCGCGCCCGCATCGCCGCTGTCGACGCCCGTGTTGGCCAGCACCGCCTTGCCGCCCAGAATCGACGCGCCGTTGACCAGCGTCATGTCGGCCGAACCCGCCAGATCGGTCGCCGTGCCGTCGTTGAACGTGTACCAATGGGTCAGGCTCAGCAACTGGCGCGACTCCAACGGCTCGAACCGCGGGCGTCGGCCGGCAGGCGCCTTGAGACTTCTACGGGGCATCGGTGCTCTTTCTCTGTTCGCGCTCGGCCGTTCCGGGCAGCCGAGCGGGCGGCTACGCTTGGACCTGGATGCGGCCCAAGGCAGCGGGGACTAGTGCGGTTGCGGCGCATGTCGACGCACTTCGCAGCGGGAGGCGGCCAGACGAGGGGCCCCGGCGTGGCACGACCAGCGGCAACGCGACTCTCATCCATCGTAACAACGGGCCGTCGATGAGCCACGCGACGAGCAGGCTGAGTGCGGGTTTTTGTCCTACCTTTGCGGGCAGGTGATGCGTTTGCCGGTGAGCCGCTGCCGCATCGCCACGCCAAATCCAGGCGAACGGCGAAGGCGGCATTTGCGTGCCCATGCTGGCTTGTCCAGCAGGGCGAAGCGGGTACACGGCGCTCACTGCTGGGCGAGCCAGCAGTGGCACGCCCAACACGGTCGTTAGCCTGTTGCCAACCCTCCCCGCCTGCATTGGCGAGCCTGCCGGGCTATCATGGTCGGTTGCCGCGACGGCGGCCCGGCCGCTGACGCCGCGACGACTTGGCTTCTCTTCTTCCAGGGACGACACGATGGTTCTCGGTATGCTTCTACGCAGCGTAACTCGCCGCTGCCGGTCACTCGCAGCATCACGTTGGCCAGCCGCAAAGGCCCAGGCACTCGCGACGGCCCTGGTGCTGGCGATGGCCCCCGCCACGGGGCACGCTGCAGAGAATGCGGACGAGGCGGCCAGCGACGTCGCACAGTGGCCCCCCGTCACCCGCGAGACCAAACCCTGGACGCGCTGGTGGTGGCATGGCAGCGCGGTCAACCCGGCCGACATCACCAAGCAACTGGAAGCGTACGCCGCGGCGGGAATCGGCGGCGTGGAAATCACCCCCATCTACGGCGTGCGAGGCACGGAAGACCAGTTTCGCGACTACCTGTCGCCCGCGTGGATGGAGGCGCTCGCGCACACGCTCGCCGAGGCCGAGCGACTCGACCTGGGCGTCGACATGGCCACGGGCAACGGCTGGCCGTTCGGCGGGCCGTGGGTCGAAGCCGACACCGCCTGCCGCAATCTGGTGATCGACACGTACGAAGTCGCCGGCGGCGAGCGGCTGCAGCAACCGGTCCGCCACGTGCAGCGCCCGCTGGCTCGCGCGATAGGCCGGCGCGTTTCGATCGAGGAGCTCGTCGAGCCGATTCGCGACAACGACAACCTGCAGGAGCTGGCGCTGGAGCAGATCCGCTTCGCCAAGCCGCTGCCGCTGGTCGCGCTCGTGGCCGAGTCGCAAGACGGCACGCACTTGCACCTGACCGAGCAGGTGGCCGACGACGGCACGCTCGATTGGACCGCCCCGCCGGGCCAGTGGAAGCTGTACGCCGCGTTTGCCGGCTGGCATGGCAAGATGGTGGAACGCGCCGGCCCCGGGGGCGAGGGGAACGTCATCGACCACTTCTCCGGCGACGCGCTGCGGCACTACCTGGCCAAGTTCGACGAAGCGTTTGCGGGGCACGACATCACCGCGCTGCGCGGGTTCTTCAACGACTCCTACGAAGTGGACGACGCCGCGGGCGAGTCCGATTGGACGCCGGAGTTCTTTGCCGAGTTCGAGCGCCGCCGCGGCTACGATCTGCGCGACGAGCTGCCCACGCTGGCTGAGCGCGACGACCCGGAGCGTCTGAGCCGCGTGCTGTGCGATTACCGCGAAACGATCTCCGACCTGCTGCTGGACGACTTCACCAAGCCGTGGGACCAGTGGGCCGGCACGCACCAGGCGCTCACCCGCAACCAGTCGCACGGTTCGCCGGGCAATTTGCTCGACCTGTACGCCGCCAGCGGCATCCCCGAGACCGAGGGCACGGACCGCATCAAGTTCATGACCGCGGCCTCGGCCGCGCATGTGACCGGCAAGCAGCTCGCCTCGGCCGAGGCCTGCACGTGGATGGACGAGCATTTCGTCGGCACGCTGGCCGAGACCAAACGCTGGGTCGACGACTATTTCCTGGGCGGCATCAACCACGTCTGCTACCACGGCACGCCCTACACGCCGGCCGACGCCCCCTGGCCCGGCTGGCTGTTTTACGCGTCGGTCCACTTCGGCACGACCAACTCGCAATGGGCGCACTTCGACGCGCTCAACGAGTACGTCGCCCGCTGCCAAAGCTTCCTGCAAGCGGGGCAGCCCGACAACGACGTGCTGGTGTACTACCCGATCCACGACCAGTGGTCGCAGCCGGGTCGGGCGCGGCTGGTCCACTTCGATGGCTCGATGCGGGGCAACGCGGCCCGCAAGTGCGCCCAATGGCTGCTGGACGGCGGGTACCTGCTCGACTTCATTTCCGATCGGCAGCTGGCCGGTGTGGAGGTCGCCAACGGCAAGCTAGTGGTCGGCGGCAACAGCTACCACGCGATCGTCGTCCCGCAGTGCCAACTGATGCCCGCCGCCACGCTGGAGCAATTGGCAGCGCTGGCGGAGGGCGGCGCGACGATCGTGTTCGAGACCAACCTGCCCAGCGGCCCGCCGGGACTGGGCGAGTTGGACGAGCAGGAAGAAGCGTTCGCAGCGGCGCTGGCGCGGCTGATCGGACCGGAGGGCAAGAAGCCGCGTGCCGGCGCGTTGCACCCTGTCGGCGAGGGTCGGATCATTGCGGGGCAAGTCAACGCGGCGCTCGCCACAGCGGAAGTGCCGCGCGAGACGCTGCGGGATCAGAAGTTGACGTTCGTCCGCCGCAAGGTTGACGGCGGGAGTGTTTACTTCATCCGCAACGATGGGGATCAAGCGCTGCAAGAACCGGCCGTCCTGCGCAAGGGGAGCGGGTTGGTCGTTCGCCTCGACCCGCTCACCGGCCGGCAGGGACGAGCTTTCCCGTTGCGAGGGCACCCATGGCTTGATCTGGAACCGGGCGAGACGTGCATCCTCGCGGCGCTTTCCTGGAAACGCGACGGTCCACGGCAGCGAGACATCAGAATGTGGGAAGGCCGCATTCCCGCGGGCGACGCGCAGCCGCTCACTGGCCCGTGGTCGCTAGAGTTCATCAGCGGCGGGCCGGAGCGACCCAACTCCGCCGAAATCCAACCGTTGCAATCGTGGACAGAACTACCGGACGAGCGAGCCGCCGCGTTCTCCGGCACGGTTCGCTATACGACGCACTTAGGACCGGTCGCCGTGACGCGATTTGGCCAGCCGATGCTGCTCGACCTGGGCGCGGTGCACGAGACGGCCGCGGTGACGCTTAACGGCAAGCATATCGCCACGCTGTTCGCACCGCCCTACCACGTCATGCTCGACGCCCAAGATCTCAAGGATTCGGGCAACACACTGCAGGTCGAGGTCGCCAACCTGATGGCCAACCGCATTGCGGCGCTGGAGCGTTCCGGCGACGCGTCGTGGAAGAAGTTCTACAACATCAACTTCCCCGCCAAGCCGGTGCGGCCCAACCCGAACGTCGGCCCCGACGGGCTGTTCACCGCCAAGAAGTGGGAACCCAAACCCTCGGGCCTGCTGGGGCCCGTGACCATCACGCCGGTCAGCCCGTTTCCGCCGCGAGATTGACCACGGCTAAAGAGTCACCCGGGAGGGCGAGGCTCCTGCCGAGCCGCGCTGCGGTTCTCTCCCCTGGGGGCTTCGCTACGCTCCGTCCCCAGGCACCCAATTTCTGTGCGTGTGCCACGGCTCTGTGAGCCGTGTGACCAAGCGGGGAATCTTGCGCTTCGCACACGGCTCGCAGAGCCGTGGCACGTTGCGAGACAATGGGGTCACGCCCATTTCGCGCACCGCCCTGCCCTGCTCTTCCCGACGGCTTGCCATGATTCGTTCCCCTCATCTCATTCTCCTCGCCGCGTGGATTACCGCGACGCCCGCGGTTGCCCAGCGGCAGCAGGAGCAACTCGATCGTGGCGTGGTCGTCGTCCCCGCTGCCGGCGGCGCGTTGGTCTCGTGGCGACTGCTCGCCACGGACCCGCCGGAGGTCGCCTTTCACGTCGACCGCCGCCATCCCGACGGCACGACGGTGCGGCTCAGCGAGCAACCGCTCGCCGGACCGACGTGCCTGCTCGACGATGCGCTGCCCACGGCCGACGACGGCCAGTTCCGCTACGAAGTGAGTGTCGCGAACGCCGACAACAGCGCGGGCAGCGCGAGCGCCGGCGGCTCGGCCACGTTCACCAACTCCGCCGACCCGCAGCCGTTTCTGTCGATCCCCGTGCAGCCGCCGTTCGCCTACCGCCCGGGCGACGCGTCCGTCGGCGATCTCGATGGCGACGGCGACTACGAAATCGTCGTGCACATGGTGGGCAGCGGCCGCGACAACAGCCAGGACGGGCTCACCACGCCGCCCTGGTTGCAGGCGTACACGCTCTCCGGCGAGCGACTGTGGGCGATCAACCTGGGGCCCAACATTCGCGAAGGCGCCCACTACACGCAGTTCATGGTGTACGACCTGGATGGCGACGGCCGGGCCGAGGTCGCTTGCAAAACGGCCGACGGCACGGTCGACGGCGCAGGCCAGCCGATCGGCGATCCGCAGGCCGACTACGTCAACGCGGCGGGGCGAATTCTCGAAGGGCCGGAGTTTCTGACCGTGTTCGACGGCCGCACCGGCGCCGCGTTGGCGACGACCGACTACATCCCCCCGCGCGGCGACGTGGCCGCCTGGGGCGATCGCCGGGCGAACCGGGCCGATCGATTTCTGGCGTGCGTCGCGTATCTCGACGGGCAGCGGCCGAGCTTGGTCATGTGCCGCGGTTACTACACGCGCGCCGTGCTGGCGGCGTGGGATTTTCGCGACGGGCAACTCGCGCACCGCTGGACCTTCGACAGCGACGACGGCACGCCCGGCAACGACGCCTACCGGGGTCAGGGCAATCACAACCTGTCGGTCGGCGATGTGGACGGCGACGGGCGCGACGAGATCGTCTACGGCTCGTGCGTCATCGACGACGACGGCACGGGCCTGCACTCCACGGGGCTGGGGCACGGCGACGCGATGCACCTGACCGATCACATCCCCTCGCGCCCGGGACTGGAAGTGTTCAAGGCGAACGGCGACGGCCCCAGCCCCGCGGGCATCCAGATGCGCGACGCAGCCACCGGCGAGCAAATCTGGGGCCTGGAGTGCACCGGCCGCGACGGCGTGGTGCGGGCGTGTGCGCTGGACATCGACCCCCGCTACCCGGGCAGCGAATGCTGGGGCGCCGGCGCGGGGGTGCGCGGCCTGTTCTCCGCCACGGGCCAACGGATCAGCGATCGCCCGCCAAGGACCTGCAACATGGGCATCTACTGGGACGGCGACCCGCTGCGCGAATTGCTCAACGGCGTCACCGTGACCAAGTGGGACCCGCAGGCCGAGCGCGAGCAGCCGCTCTTCGACGGCCGGCAGTATGGCGTGCGGTCCATCAACGGCTCCAAGTCGAACCCCTGCCTGTGCGCCGACATCCTGGGCGACTGGCGCGAAGAGATCATCGCCCCCTCGCGCGACGGCCGCGAGCTGCGCGTGTTCGTCACCCCCGAGCCGACGCCGCACCGCCTGGTCACGCTGATGCACGACCCCGTTTACCGGCTGGGCGTGGCGTGGCAGAACGTCAGCTACAACCAGCCGGCCCACCTGGGATTCGACCTGGCGGGCCGATTAGCGCCGAGCGCCTCTGACGAAAATTGACCCCGCCGCAAGCCGTCGGCTCACTCCGCTTTGGCGACTTCCACCATGTACACGTGCGACGCGCCGTGCATGTTCGAGCGGAATACGATCCACTTCCCGTCGGGCGTGAAGATGCCGTTGGGCTCCAGGTCGTAGTCGTGCTGGGACAGGTCGACCAGCCGTTCGGCGTGGAATTCGCCGTACTCGATCAGTTGCCGATCGTCGGGACGCAACCCCTCGCGGCGGCCGTCTTCGGGACGGAACAGGTACATCCACTGCCCGTTTTGCGGCGTGTCGAACTCTTCGTTATTGGCCGTGCGGTTGGCGACCGAGCCGGGCCCGCCGCCGTCGCCGCAGAACAGCTTGCCGTCGGGCGACACGTTGTAGTGGACCGACCACTGCTCGCGGGTCAGGTGATACCACCGCCGGGCGCCCGTTTCGATCTCGTACCCGGCCAGCCAGAACACCATGCTGCGGGGCGTTTGCAGGTCGTACCAGACCCACTTGCCGGCTTGGCCGAAGAACTCGTGCCCGCCAATTTCCATGTTGATCGTGCGCGGATGCACTTGCGTCAGTCCGCTGCCGTCGGCGCGGATGATCCACGTGCGATCGACAAAATGCCACGGCCCCTCGTGGCAGAACAGAATCTGCTCGGGATCGGTCGGCGAGCACTGCAGGTGGTTCAGCCAGTCGTGGCTGTGGTGAATCGCGCGCGCTTCGCCGCTGGCCACGTCGACGGTGTACAGCACCAACGGCCGGCCCGACGCCCAGCGCGGCGCCAGCCCGCCGACCGGCTGACTGCCGTCGGGCGGCGTGCGCGGCTGCTCCTGGCCGTCGGGATCAGAGCCGATGCCCACGACCATCGTTTCGTCGGCGTTGATCGCGATGTTGCCCCAGCCGAAGCTGCGCAGCATCTCGGGGGTCGGCGGCGGCCAGCCGTTGCGCTCGGCGCGGCGACGCCACCGCTCAATGGCATCCTCGGACATCTTCGCGCGGAACTGTTCGGGCAGATCAACCACCACCCGCGTCTCGTGCGTGTCGAGGTTGGCCGCCTTCACCTGTCCATTCTGCAGATAGAAAGCGTCGCCGGTCTTCCGGCCGGTCATCAGCAGTTGCACGGGACCGGGAACGACCTCAGCGACCTCGCGCGTCACGAGGTCGACGCACGAAATGCCGCGGTTGACGGTGAACGCCATCTTGCGCCCGTCGGCCGAGAACGGGTAATTGTGGAAATACAGACTTTGGCTGCCCGGCTCGTTGGAGAGCCGCACCACGCGATGCCCGGTGGCGGGGTCGATCCACTCCCGCGGCGGCTCGTCCGTCTGTGCGCTCGCCAGAGCGTGTAGCGCGACGCATAACAGTGCACTTGAAAAACAGTCGCGAATCGTCACGGGGACCTCGCCTGGTTTGAGGGGAGCGAATGCGGCGCGCTCGCCAGCAGCACGCGAAAGAAAACTCTCGCGCCCAGCGGTCGGGCTACTTCGTCAGCGGTTCGCCATTGACGACCACGTCGTCGTAGTGGATGGAATCCTCGTCGCCGAGCCGCAGCCGGGGACTGGCGGCTTCGATCTCGATGTCCTGCAGCAGCACGTTGGAAATCTCGTCCCCCTCGTTGCCGCGCAACTCGCCGAGCGACTGGAAGCTGCCGCGGACGTTCTTCACCAGCACGTTGCGGACCACCGACTGCGGCGGCTCGTGACCTTGCAGGTCGAAGAACTGCGTCCACGGTTTCACATCGAACAGCCCCTGCGCGCCGTCGGCCTGGATGCCGTCGACCAGAATATTCTCATACAACTGCGGCGTGTCGGGCCGCAGCTTCAACCGCACCACGGGGATCCCCGCGCCAACGCGGCAATTCTTCACCTGCACGTTGCGGACGATCGTCGCTTCGCTGCCGCAGGTCATCACGCCGTGGCCGTTGACCAGGTCGCAGTCGAGGATGCGAATGTTTTCCACCGGCGGACTGGTTTCGTCCTCCATCGCCAGCGGGCCCTTGGTGCCCTTCAGCGCGATGCAGTCGTCGCCCACGGAAATCGTGCAGCCGCGGATGGTCACGTTCTGGCAACTGTCGATGTCGATCCCGTCGGAACTGGGCGCCCGATCCACGGAGATTTCGTCCCACGGCTGCCGCACGTCGCCGATCTGCGGCGGATCGCCGTGCGGCGCGGTGATCGACACGCCCTCGACGATCGCGTCGCGACACTTGTAGAGGTGGAGATTCCAGAACCCCGAGTCCTTCAATCGAATCCCGCTGATCTGCACGTCGCTGCAGTTCTCCAGGAACATCAGCCGGGGGCGCTCGACTTCCAGGTTGGTGCATTTGCGGTTCTCGGCCCGCCGTTTCCAGAACGCAATCCAAAACGGCTTGCCGTTGCCGTCGAGCGTGCCGGCGCCGGTGATCCGCAGGCCTGACAGGTCCTTGGCGTTCACGAGCGCCGGTCGCCACGGTTCGAAATGGCCCTCGATCCGCGTCATCTGCTTGGGATAATCGTCCAAGTCGGTCGACCCCAGCAGCACGGCGCCCTCGGCCAGGTGCAACTCGACGCCCTGCTTCACCCAGAGCGCGCCCGTGCGAAACACGCCAGCCGGCACGACCACCCGCCCGCCGCCAGCCGCGGCGGCTTCGTCGATCGCCTGCTGGATGGCCGCCGTGCAAAGCGCCTCGCCGCCGGCCGCCGCGCCGCTGTCCACAATCGAAAAATCGGCAGCCGCGGCGCCGCGGGATAACGCGAAGCAAACCGCGGCAACCAGCAGCGGTCTCAGGACGATGCGAATCATTCGTTGAACCTCATTGCGTCGCGGGCTTCATCGCGTCGCGAGCCTCGTTGCATCGCGGGCGATGGGCGACAGCCGCGGTACGACGGGCAAAAAGAGTGTGATAAGACTGAACGTCCAAGGGTACGAACAAAATCGGGCGCGTCCAGATGATCCGGACGCGCCCGAGAAGTTCGTCAGTACGCTGCCGCACGTTTACTTGCGACGCACCAGGGCGAGCCCGCCCAGCGCCGCGGCGATCAGCGCCAGCGAGGTCGGCTCCGGCACAATGCTCGGTCCGCTGATGGTCAGCATCGGCGCCAGGGCGGCATTGGCATTCTCGCGCGAGGCGAATCCATAGCCGCGGTTGTCGGCGTCAATCGACACAATGAACGTGGTCAAACCGCCGGCCGTCAGGCGATCGTTGAGGAACGTCACCAGATCGTCGCCGCTGGTCGTCACATCGACGTCGTCGGTGCCGGGCACGGTCTCGATCACGTTGGCGCCCGCGTCGAAATCCAGGTTGAAAACCTGGGTCAGATCAATGTTGTTGCCGCCGGTGTTGTCGTACTCGGCGCCGGGATCAAGATCGACCGACTCGTCCCAGTTTTGCGGCGTGTTGCCGGTCGCGTCGGTCAGCCCGTAGAGTTGGTGCCGACCATTGGTAATGCCGTCGTTACGCGACCCGGCGGTCTCGTGCAACTTGAGCGTGGCCGCCGTGATGGGGCCGGTCACCCCCGACAGATCGAACCGGATATAGCCGACAAAATCGCCGCCGCCGAAGCCGCGGACATCCAGATTCTCCGCCGCGCCGGCGCCGACGCCGCCGCGGGTGTACGTGTCGGCGCTCGCCACGATCGTCGTCGTGGCCGCTTGGGCCTGCGCCGCCAGTAGAGTGAGCGCCGCCAGCGCAGCGCAAGGGTACGAAATCCGCTTCATGAGACATGACCTCCCGGTGTAGAACTTGAATGAGCGAACGGTGATGCTCGGATGGGGCATCGCGAAAAGGCGCCATCCCCGTCCCGGCGGCTCGCGACGCGCGGCGATCGCGAAGCGCCCAGTCGGCGCCCACAGGGTCGCGACGAGCCCGGGGATAACTTCACTCCACACTAGCTATGACCTGTCCTCCCATCAAGCAAGTGGCCCCGCCGAGGGGGTAATTTCCCGGGGCAGGCGGCGACGCTGCGCAAATTCAGCTCATCAGTGCATCGAGCATGGTCCTGCCGGCAGCCGCGGCGGCGACGCTTGGGGGCCCGCGGCGGATGGCTTACTATGGCCGGTGCCGGTTCATGCGATCGCGACGGTCTCTGTTCGCGCAGCCGACAGCCTGCTTGCCTTCTCCTGCCTCCCTCTCGAGCAACGCGATGAAACCCGTAATTGCCTGTCTCTGCCTAACCGTCTCGCTGGTCGCGACTCTTCCTGGTCCCCCGACACTGGCCGACGACGCCGCGCCAGTGCGGGTCGTGCTCATCGGCGACTCGACGGTCAAGAACGGCAGCGGTCGCGGCGAGGGCGGGCTGTGGGGTTGGGGGCAGGTGCTCGCCGAGCACTTCGACGCCGACTGCGCAGTCATCGAGAACCGCGCCATCGGCGGTCGCAGCAGTCGCACCTATCTGACCGAAGGACGCTGGGACGCGGCGCTCGAGCGACTGCGGCCCGGCGACTTCGTGCTGATGCAGTTCGGCCACAACGACGGCGGGCAGATGTTCGAAGGCAGCCGCCCCCGCGCGTCGATCAAAGGCAACGGCGACGAAACAGCCGAGGGGGTCGTCGAAGCCACCGGCCAGGCGGAGACCGTCCACTCGTACGGTTGGTATCTGCGCAAGTACATCGCCGACGCCAAGGCGAAGGGCGCCACGCCGATCGTGCTGTCGCCCGTGCCGCGCAACATGTGGCTGGGCGAGAAGGTCCTCCGCGCCAGTCGCGACTATGGCCGCTGGGCCCGCGAGTCCGCCGAGCAAGGCGGCGCGTTGTTCGTCGACCTGAACGACATCATCGCCCAACGGTATGAGGAGTTGGGCGAGCTGGCCGTCTCGCGCGACCTGTTCACCGTGCCGGATCACACGCACACGACCGAGGCGGGCGCCCGCGTGAATGCGGCCTGCGTGGCCCAGGGGATCAAGTCGCTGCCCGACTGTCCGCTGGCGCGTTGCGTCGTCACGACCGACGTGCAACCGGGCAAACGCCCGTCCGATTCAGCCGCCGATGCGCAACCGCAGGAAGCTTACCGGTTTCTTTTCACCGACCGCGGCGTCCACGACGGCGGCATCCATGTAAGCGCCGACGCCCCCTACGATTCGGCCGTCGGGTACGGCTTTGACGAAATCGAGACCAGCGGCGCGGGCGGCACGTCGAAGTACTTTTCCGTCCGACTGCCCGAAGGCAACTACCGCGTCGGCCTGCGCTACGGTCGCAACGCCGAGCGGCCCGCGGCGGTCAAGGCCGAGCTGCGGCGCTTGATGACGCTCCGCACCGACGACAATCGGCTAGGGCGCCGCGACTTTGTCGTCAACATCCGCACCCCTGCCATTGGCGACGCCCGCGACGCCCCGCGCGTGCGACTGAAGGACCGAGAGAAAACCACCGAAGCGTGGGCGTGGGACGATCGACTCACCCTGGAGTTCTGCGCCGGCCCGCTGCCAACGGAGTTGACGATCGTCCCCGCGCCCCGCGCGCGCACGATCTTCCTGGCGGGCGACTCCACGGTCACCGACCAGCCGCGCGAACCGTGGGGCAGTTGGGGCCAAGCGTTGCCGCTGCTGGTCCGCGGCGACGCGGCCGTAGCCAACCACGCTCAATCGGGCGAACGCGTCGACAGCAGCATGGGCGCCCGGCGGTTCGAGAAGATCTTCTCCCAGATCCGCAAAGGCGACGTGCTGCTGGTCCAATTCGGACACAACGACATGAAACGGACTGACGAGGGCGCGCTGGCCGACTATCGCCGGCGGCTGGCCGAGATCGTTGCCGAGACGCGCCGCCGCGGCGCCACGCCGATTCTGGTCACGTCGATGGAACGCAAGAGCGGCATCCAGCACGACACGCTGGGCGACTACCCAAACACGGTCCGCGAATTGGCCGCGGCTGAGAACGTGGCCCTGGTCGATTTGCACGCCATGAGCCGCAAACTGTACGCCGCGCTGGGCGAGCGACTCGATTCCGCGTTCCAGGACGGCACGCACCACACCACCTACGGCGCGTACCTGCTGGCTCGCTGCGTGGCGGCCGGCATCCAAGAGGCAGCCCCCGACGCCGCCAAGTTGTTGCGCGACGACTTGCCGCCGTTTGATATGGACGATCCGCCGACGGCCGACCAATTGGCGATCCCCGTGAGCGACATCCGGGACCCCGCGGCGCAGGCCCCCGCCCAGCAAGCGCAGCCGCAACGGCAGACGCTCGACTTCGACGCGGATTGGCGATTTGTGCAGAACGATGTCGACGGGGGCGAGGCCGCCGCGTTGGACGACCAGTCGTGGCAGCGGGTGTCGCTGCCGCACGATTGGGCCATCGCCGGTCCGTTCGACGCAGCCGCCCCCGCTCGCGGCGAAGGCGGCTTTCTGCCCACCGGCGTCGGCTGGTACCGCAAACACTTCCGCGCTCCGGCCGCGTGGAAGGGCTGCCGCGTCTTCGTCGAGTTCGACGGCGTGATGGCCAACAGCGACGTGTGGGTCAACGGCCACCACCTGGGCCAGCGCCCCAACGGCTATGTCACCTTTCGCTACGACGTGACCGATCACCTCAAGTTCGGCGACGGCGCCGCGGGGCGAAACGTGATCGCCGTGCGGACCGATACCTCCCAACAGGTCGCCTCGCGGTGGTACACGGGCAGCGGCATCTATCGCCACGTGCGGCTGCTGGTGCTCGACCCGCTGCACGTGGCCGAGTCGGGCGTGGCCGTCGCCGCATCGGACATCACCGACCAGTCCGCCCGGGTCGACGTGGCCGTCGAGCTGCAGAACGCTGGCGACCAGGCGACTGAGTACGTGGTGCGCGTGCAGTTGATCGACCCTGAGGGGCTCGCGGTCGCCCAGAGCGAGGCCGCCGGCCGCATCGAACCGGGCGACGACTCGAGCGCGCTGGTCGAGCTGCAGGTCGCCAACCCGCAGCGTTGGGACATCGACAGTCCGCAGCTCTACACGGCGGTGGTGACGGTGCTCGCCGGCGACGAGCCAGTCGACGAGATCTCGCAGCCCTTCGGCATTCGCACCGCCGAGTTTCGCGCCGACAGCGGCTTCTGGCTCAACGGTCGCCATGTGCTGATCAAGGGCGTCTGCCTGCATCACACGGCCGGCGCGTTTGGCGCGGCCGTGCCGCTGGGATGGTGGGAGTACCAGCTCAAACAGCTGCAGCAGTTGGGCGTCAACGCCGTGCGCACCGCCCATAACCCGGTCGCCCCCGAGTTCCTCGACCTGTGCGATCGCATGGGAATCCTGGTCATGGACGAGTTCTTCGACTGCTGGACTGTCGGCAAGCGGAAGTACGACTACCACCTGCACTTCCGCGAGTGGGCCCATCGCGACATGCGCGACGTGATCCGCCGCGATCGCAATCACCCGTCGGTCATTCTGTACAGCGTGGGCAACGAAATTCACGACACGCCCCGCGAGGAATTGGCCAAGGAAATCCTCCGCGGCTTGGTCGACGAGTGCCACGCCGTCGACCCCACGCGCCCTGTGACCCAGGCGCTGTTTCGCCCCAATGTGAGCCACGACTACGACAACGGTCTGGCCGACATGCTCGACGTGATTGGCACGAACTATCGGGACCTGGAACTGCTGCAGGCCTGGCGCGACAACCCGCAGCGCAAGATCATCGGCACCGAGCAAAGCCACGACCGCAGCATTTGGCTCGCCTGCCGCGATCACCCGCAGCACGCCGGCCAGTTCCTGTGGGTGGGGATCGACTACCTGGGCGAGTCGCGGCGCTGGCCGGTCACCACATTCAACGCAGGGCTGATCGACCGCACGGGCCGCATCCACCCCCGCGGCCGCCAGCGGCAGAGTTGGTGGAGCGACCAGCCGATGGTGCATGCGTTTCGCCGGATTGCCATGACGGAGGAAACTCCAACTGACCCGGGCTATGAAGCGGTCGAGTGGCGGCGCCGCCAGGTGCTGTTTGACGATTGGTCGCCCCGCGACGACGCGCCCCACACGGAAACCGTCGAGGTGTACAGCAACTGCGAAGAGGTCGAGCTGCTGGTGAACGGCGAGTCGCTGGGCGCCAAGCGACTGCTGGACGACGCGAGCCCATTGACGTGGGACGTCGACTTCGCCCCCGGCACGCTCACGGTGATTGGTCGCCGCAACACGCAGGAAGTCGCCCGGCACGAGTTGCAGACGGCCGGTCCCGCAGCGAAGATTCAGCTGCAGTCGAGCGTCGCGCGACTCGCCCCCGGCTGGGACAACGTGGCAGTCGTGCGAGCGCGGGTCGTTGACGAGCACGGCGTGCTCGTGCCGCGGGCCGACTGCCGAATCGACTTCACCGTCGACGGCCCCGGCGCCGTGGCGGCGGTCGACAACGGTTCGATCGTCAGCCACGAGTCGTTCCTCACCGCCAGTCGCAGCGCATTTCAGGGCCAGTGCACCGCGTTTGTCCGCGTCACCGGCGCGGGCGAGCCGCTGCGGGTCACCGCCGCGGCTGACGGGCTGAGGTCAGGTACGGTCGAAATTCAGGCAATACGGTAAGAAAGGCGTGGAACATGCGTGGTCCATTTGCACCGCAGATGAACGCGGATGCACCAAGCCAATAAGTTGCTCGCATGGCCGGGGCGGCCATGCGACACCGACATCATCTGCGAGATCCGTGTGATCCGTGGTCTTCAAGACGTGCAACGCCAACAACAGGCGGCCCTGACATGCTCTTCCGAAATCGTCTCGCCAAGGCAGTCGCCGCGTTTGCGACCCTGGTTGTCCTAACTGGCTCGATCGGCACGCCGCCGGCTGCGGCAGCCGAGCCGATGAATGTGCTGCTGATCATCTCCGACGACTTGCGGTGCGAGATGGGCTGCTACGGCAGCGCTCTGGCCAGCACGCCCCATCTCGACGCCCTGGCGGCGCGCGGCGTCGTATTCCAGCAGGCCTACTGCCAGTTCCCGCTGTGCAATCCGTCGCGCACCTCGATGCTCACCGGCCGCCGACCGACGACCACCGGCGTGCTGGGCAATCGCACTTGGTTCGGGGCCGCGCATCCCGACTGGATCAGCCTGCCGCGATACTTCAAGCAACACGGCTACGCGACGCTGCGCGCGGGGAAGATCTTCCACGGCGGCATGGATGACGAGGCGGCCTGGACCGCCGGCGGCCAACCGCGGTTCTACGGCGAAGGCGCGACCGCCGCTCCGCCGCCGCGATTCACGCGCGACGCCATCCCCGACCAACCGGGCGGGCAGCCGCTGACCAAGGCGCAGCGCTCCGACCGGTGGGTCGTCTTGCCCGGCGATGGCTCGCGGCACGGCGACGCGCGGGTGGCCGATCGCACGATCGAGTACCTCAAGCAACACGCCGACGGCGAGCAGCCATTCTTTATCGGCTGCGGGTTCAGCAAACCGCACAGCCCGCTGCAGGCGCCGCAGCGGTTCTTCGACCTGTGGAACGTGGCCGACATTCCGCTGCCGCCGGACTTCGCCCCGCGGCCGACGGTGCCGGAGGGCTTCCCCGCCGGGAGCATTCGCCCCAAGAACGCCGATCTGTTCATCGGCCGCGACGCCACCCCGCAGCAGGCGCGCGAGATGATCCGCGCCTACTTGGCCTCCTCGGCGTGGATGGATTTCAACGCCGGCCGCGTGCTCGATGCGCTGGACGAGTTGGGGCTGGCCGAGCGGACCATCGTCGTCTTCTGGGGCGACCACGGTTATCAGCTCGGGGAGAAAGGCAAGTGGTCGAAGGCCGGCTCGCTGTGGGAACAGGGCGTCCGCAATCCGCTGATCATCTATGACCCCCGCGCGGCGGGCAACGGGCAGGCGTGCCCGCGGGTGGTGGAGATGATCGACGTGTACCCCACGCTGGTCGAGCTCTGCGGGCTGGCGGCGGAGGAGGGATTGGAGGGGCGAAGCCTGGCGCCGTTGGTCGCTAAGCCGCAAGCAACGTGGGATCATCCCGCGTATAGCGTGTGGAGCCGCGACGGCAAGACGATTGCCGGCGTCTCGGTCCGCACCGAGCGGTGGCACTTCGCCGAGTTCTTCGGCGCCGGCGCGGGGCGGATGTTGCTCGACCCGATCGCCGATCCGCACGAGTTGCACAATCTGGCCGACGATCCGCAGTACGCCGATGTCGTGGCGGAGCTGTCGCAACTGGCCCGCACTTATGCGGGCCGTCATTGACGAGCGCTGGCCAAAGAAAAGTGATGCGCTCTCTCGCCGGGTGAATGCCGTTCCCCAACTTCGCCGCCAACGGCGGTGCGATTGGGGACTGCCCCGTGACGGCAGCCCTGTTCTGTCGCGAGAACTCTACGGCTCGTACCGGGTATTTCCGGAAATCGTGTCGGCGTCGGACCGTGAAATGCGAGTCCCCCAATGAGCCGTTCGCTGGACGCCGGATGTCCCCTTTCCGACTGGAAAGATCTACGCTTCCGTCGAACTGGCTCACGCTATGTGACGCAAGTCTCGAACGGCGAGGCGGCCCGCGCGGATTTCGCGGCAACCGCGGGGGCGTTACTTCCTGTCGCGAACGAGGGCATTGCTATGAAATCTCTGAAAAGCCTGCGCGTGCTGCAGACGGCTGCTGCGGTGCTTGCGCTGACGTGCCTGGCACGATCAGCGATTGCCGAGTTCGAGTTCGGGATCCCAACTCCCGTGCCTCCGCCCATCAATATCGACGGGGGTTTCGGGTATCCGACGCTCGCGGACGACGGACTCACGATGTACTTCGCCGCGGACCCGCCCTACTACGGCGGACCCTACTCCACTGGTCACTTCGACATTTGGAAAACGACGCGGGCGTCGCTGTCGGATCCGTGGGGGCCGTACGTCAATCTGGGCGCCCCCATCAACACCCAGCAGTACACGGAAATCGGCCCGTCGTTCACAGCGGATCGTCACGAGCTGTTCTTCATGCGGTCGCTTAGTCCGTTCGGCCTGCCCGAGGGCGACCTGTTCGTATCCCATCAGCAGACTGACGGCTCCTATGGCGATCCTGTACCACTGAGCGAGTTGAACTCCGCCGGCAATGAAGGCTACCCAAGCGTCTCGTCCGACGGGCTCACCCTGTACTTCAGCACGGTGGGACTCACCAACCCCAAATACCCCAATCCTACCAATGGCGAGTGGAACACCTTCGTGGCGCATCGGCCGGATCGCAACTCGCCGTTTGGCGACGCCGAGTTCTTCTTTGGCGGCTATGGCCATGTCTCGCCCGATGGCTTGACGCACATCATCATGGGCTATCCGGACTTCGCCGAGCACTATGACGTGCCCAATGTGGGCGACGCCGATCTGTATGTTCGCACGCGCGAAAGCGTCGACGACCCGTGGGGGCCGATTCAGTGGCTCAAACCGCCGGTGAATTCGTCGGGGCAACTGCTTGATCCGCCGTGGACGGGAGTCGGTTTGGAGTGCTGCGGCACGTTCTCGGCCGCCGATTCGATGCTGTACTTCACGTCGGTCCGCCCCGGGAGCGACCCGACCGGTCCGGTTGGCTTTGTCGATATGTGGCAAGTTCCCTTGGCCGAGGCGGTTCCCGTCGACGTGAAACCCGGCGCCGATCCCGCGCCGATCAATCTGAAGAGCAACGGCGTGTTGCCTGTGGCCGTCTTGTCGACGACCGACTTCGATGCCACCGCAGTCGATGCGGCCACGCTGAAGTTCGGCGACCCGCTGCTGATCGCCGACGGCGCAACGCCGGCCGACCCCCTGCGTTGGAGCTACGAGGACGTCAACCACGACGGCTTGGATGATCTGTCGCTGAAGTTCAGCCTGCAGGACTTGCGCGCCACGGGCGTTTTCACTTCGTCGACCACCGAGGGCTATCTGGCGGGACAATTGCAGGACGGATCGCACATCGCCGGACGCGATGCCGTGCTCGTTTTCTCGCCGGGGCGCACGATCCCCGAACCAGCCGGGCTGGTTTTGATGATCGCGGGACTCGCTGCCTTGGCGGCCGTTCGTCGGAGATAGCTACCGCCGCAGCGCGATCGACAGGGTGCGAGGCTTGCAGCGCGGCCGGCCCACGCCAAAACGCCGGCTCAACGTGCGGCCTCGCACCTGATGGCCTGGTCGGAACGGCTTTCACCAAATAACCGCCTTGCGCAAGTGGCAAGCGCAGTCGTCCCCAGCGACCAGTTTGGCACTCCCGCTCGCTGCACCGAACTCAAAATCGCGGAGCAAAACGACCTGTGCCAGCGCGACGCGACTTGCCATTACCAATCCTCCGGCAATGACTTATGCGCGACACCGCCTGACGAAAGTCGTCCGTTTTGCCAGCAAAACTCCGTGCGGGCGAGCAAAACCTTCGGCCGAGACTCTCGCGCCGCGACGCCGCCAGCGCCATGCCGACCAGGACGCACCGCAGCACTTGTTCTACGCGACGCGGTGGCTCATTTTCCACAAGAATCCGGCGGGGGCGAAGTGGGCTGACGGACGCTCTGCTGGTTCAGGTGCGCGTTTTTCGCCACAGAGGCACGGAGCGCGCGGAGAGAACCGTCGCCGTACGACTCGAACTGGTCGAGGCAGCCGCGCATGACGCCGCTAACGTTTCTGGCAGTTTAACACCATGGCAAATTCTCTCCGACGCAAGCAGAATACAACAGGACGCACGACGGACAGACGGGGGCCCGCTCGACCCGAGCACGGTCGGCAAGCTGGGCCGCTCGGACTGGGCCGCTGAGATTCTGCAGAAAGGGGACTCGCCATGAACAAGCTTCGCGGCATCCGCGCCCTGCGGGCGGTGCTGGACGCGGGACCGGTGCGGCTGCTGACCGAGCGCGGATTCACGCCCCAACGGCGGCACTTCATCCGTCAGGGGCCGGTGCTGATTCACGTGATCACGTTCGAGGTGTGTCATTCGGATCCGGATGACACCACGTCGGAATTTGATTCGGTCGTCTGGACGACCAGTCGCGAAGCTCACGAATTGGAGACCGACGACCCGTTCACCGAGTCCGCCAAGTCGTGGCAAGCGCTGAACTTGGCCAGCGGTCGCCATGTGAGCGACGGGATGGGGCCGGGATACTGGCAGCTCGATGCGGAGGACCCCGACGGGGTCCAGAAAACGGCGCGGACTGTGTGCGAGGATCTCCGACAGTTCATCATTCCCTATCTCGACGCCCTGCAATCGTACGACGATCTGCTGGCCCTGGGGGAGCATCGCTCGGTCTCGCCGCACCCCATGTCGAGAGCGGCGATCGCGATGTTGGTGAACCGGCCCGAGGTCGCCGTCGACACGCTATGCCGGTGGCGGGCGCGGATCAATTCCGGGTCGCCGAAGTCGCAACTCAGCGCCCGGGCGCACGTCGAGAAGTATGCCGAGCGACTGGGGCTCACCCTGCCAGACGACGGGTTCGTGCCGCTGACCGAGCAGGAGCAACTGTGCCAGAAGTTGGAGGCCGAGTGCGAGGAGTTGGCCGCCGGAGGGGGCCGCTACAACCACGCCCGCAACCTGCTGCGCGCGATCGAAAAGTGGGGGCCGGTCCCGGCGCGCACCGAGGAGATCTACCGCCAGGCCCGCCGGGCGATCTGGCCGACGATGTCCACGAAGCAGGTGTGCCGCATCGCCAAGCAGGCCTGCCGCGCGGCGGCGCGAGCGACCGGCGACGAGGCCCGCCAGCTGTACGCCGAGGCCCACGCGGCGTTTTTGGTCGTCGCGGAACGGGACGGGATTCCCGCTGCTTACCAAGAGTTGGCGGATACGGCGGCGGAGAATGCGGGGTAAGGTTGCAGGCGCTATTGACGGGGCGCAACTCGTCGGCGACCAGTACTCGCGCGCGAGCGAACCCTCGTCACAATGCACTAGTTGGCAAGTTTGCCGTGCGAGGCCGCGGACCGAGTGGTCAGGGGCGGCAAGAAGTGACCCGTTGCTGACACTCGCTGGGCGGAACCGCACGGTCCCCCAGCGCGCTTCGCGGCATCAGCGTTGCCGCAAGTCGTGACGCCAGCACGCGTAAGCGCGTGGCGATGGTGGTTTGCGAAGCGTTGGTGGAAAATTGGGGGCAAATGGTGCGCCGGCGTGGCCGGTGTGGCGCTCGCGTTGATCGCTGCGACCTGCCCTAGGCTGGGGTGAGGGCGTCCCGTGAGAACTGGGGCGTCGCAGTAGGCGCGTTGCAATCGGAAGATGCGCAGGACGATGAATACGGTGCAGGTTCGGAGGTCCCGTATCTGACCGAGGTTGTGACAACCGACGGCAAAATGGGCGCCCGCTAGGAGATGGCGGTGATGTACACCGCTGTTGCTTTCAGTACCACTCGCCGTAGACAATTGGGTGTGCCTCGTCATTGGATCAAGCAGGTCCGTTTATGCATATAGATCGTCCGACAAGAGATGAAGAATAGAGTCCTTAGAGACATCAGGTTTTACGAGAGCGACCAGCCGAACGAAGCTGGCGTATCGCTGCCAAGGAATCTCGGAAAAGTGTTCTCCATAGATCGAGAACACCTGGAAAACGGAAGGCGTATTGCGAGAAGACTGGAAAACTTCGGATTCTCGGTTGGGACACCTGACCACGTCTATTTCAACCTGACGACAGCCGCGCCTTCGGGTTCAATCACGCGATCCCCCAGGATCGTCGATGAACGAATTGTCTACCTTGATTGTGGCTTAGACCCCAACATGGTCAACAGACTTGCGGCGGCTGCCAAAGACACATTTGTTGCTGATCTTGTCTTGAAGGGACTTTGCCTTCTCTCGCGGGATGATATCGAGGCAAATGGACACCTTCAAACAGTGAAGGAAGAGGTGCGAGCGCACGGCTCGCATCTCATGATCTTTTGCAAGAAGAAGGAAACCAAGAGTTACCTTTTGGAGGTCTTTTACAAGATCCGCCCCGACAACGCCGCATCGGTTGGAATTGTCCGCTTTACAGATAAGAAGACTGGGCACTCGGGCCAGACGGACTTTATTGATTTGTGCACGTATTCCGATATCTACCCGCTCACTGGAACAATTTCGGTCACAGGTGGAGTTGTCACGATCAAGCCGCGTGAATCGTTTCGGGCATCAATCAGTACGGAACGCTATTGCACTCCAATCACGATCGAGACACAGAAGATTCTGAAATCCAAAGAATCGCATGCCGGGGCGTCTGATACGTAGCGGGTAGCCCCGCCAGTCGGCCGGAACACATTCTGGCTGCGGGTGCGGCTTGACCGGCCGATTGTCGGGGTGCGCAGCACAGGAGGCGATGGGGTTTGGCCTCCTGTCGCGAGCGACGCCGACACTCGTCCGGACAAGCCGTTCAAAGTGGCAACGCCTTCTGCGGACAAGTGTCGCTGCCACCCAATTCTCGCGTCAGGTCACTAGCCCCTTGGTGACCATCATGAACACGTCTTCCAGCGTCGGTTCCTTGTCGGCGTAGCTGACCAGGCCGCAGTCGGCGGCCACCAGTTGCCGCAGCAGTCGCTGCACGTCGTCGTCGTTGCCGGCGAGTTCGACCACGCAGCTGCGGCTGTTTTCGATCACCTCGCGCACCTTGGGGTCGCTGCGAATCAGGCTGATGCCCGCGGCGGGGTCGCCCCGGAAGCGGACTTCCAGGTGGCGGTTGCGTTGGATCTGGCGGTAAACCTTGTCAATCGGGCCGTGCAGCAGCAACTGGCCGCGTTCGATGATGCCGATCGACGTGCAGCAGTCGGCCAACTCGGTGAGGATGTGGCTGGAGATGAGGATGGTTTTGCCCATCTTGCGGAGCTCTTTCAGCAGGGCTTTCACCTCCAGCCGCGCTCTGGGGTCCAGGCCGCTGGCCGGTTCGTCCAGGATGAGCACCGGCGGGTCGTGCACCAGCGTCTTGGCCAGGCACAGCCGCTGCTTCATGCCGCGCGACAGGCCGTTGACAAAATCATCGCGTTTGTGGGTGAGGTCCAGCAGTTCCAGCACGTCGGACAGCACGGCCTTGCGCCGCGCGCGGGGCACCTGGTAGGCGACGGCGAAGAAGTCCAAAAACTCCCACACCTTCATGCCGTCGTACACGCCGAAGTTGTCGGGCATGTAGCCCACGGCGCGGCGCACTCCGATGGGGTCGCGAGTGACGCTGTGGCCGGCGACGGTCGCTTCGCCGTGGGTCGCTTTGAGCAGCGTGGCCAGAAAGCGGATCGTGGTACTTTTGCCGGCGCCGTTGGGGCCGATGAAGCCGAACATTTCCCCCTGCTCAATCTTCAGATTGAGATTCGCCACGGCGGTGAAGTCGCCGTACTGCTTGCCGAAGTTGGTCAGTTCGATCATTGCGGTTGAGGGCTGTCGGCTATTGGCTGTCGGCTGTCGGCGGAGGCCGCGGGGTGTTTGGGGGCGGGTAGGGCCGCCCTGTCAGGGCTTCGGGGTTCTGGCGTCACTGAGACCCAGGGCTTCGCCCTGGGCTGTCGTAGCGGCGGCCTTTCAGGCCTCTTTTTTTTTTACGCGGGTTCAGTTCGCGGGTCTGGTTGAAAGGTTGAGTTGAATCACTGATCTATGCGCCGCTCAAGCGCGACCGATTATTCTGGCTGAGAGCTGACAGCCGATAGCTGACAGCCCTGGCTGGGTTCATTGACGGCGCGAACCTCGGTGGTTTCAGTTGATATAGTCGCCGCCTTCTGGCGGCTCTTCGTACTCGGGAAGTTCTTCGTCGAACGCGTTGCGGGGCTTGCCGCCCAGGACGTCGGCGGGTGAGTTGGCGTCGGGCGCGGGCGTGGGCAGCGGGCCGTACTGCAGGTGCGCCACGACCAATGTGGCGCCGGCCGCTTGCGAGACTGCGGGCGTGGCGGTGGCGCCGGGCAGCGCGCCGTCAATCCGCGCGACCAGCCGCGTTTCCTCCTGGCGGCCGTACAGCGGGTCGTCCTTGGCGGGAAACTGGTACGCCAGTTTCAGCAGTTCGTCCACGTCCAGCCACGTGCGGCCGGTTTGGCGGGCCTTGTCGGCCGCGGCTTGCCGTTCTTGGGCGAACGGCGGGTTGTTGCGATCGTACGCGAGCGGCCGATGCGACACGACGGTCGACTGCCCGTCGCGCAAGTCGCCGATCCAGCAGCCCGAGAGCTTGCCGTCGGCGTCGCGATGCACGACGGCGACCTCCGCCAGGTGGCTGCCGCTGTGATTCTCCACCTGCTGCATGCCGGTGCGGGAGGTCGACAGGTTGATCGGCCCCACGAGCGGACAGATCTCTTCGCTGTGGACCAACTGCGTGCTCGCGGAGGATACGGCCACGCCCCGCAGGCGGGTTTCGGCGTACTTCTCGAACTCGACGGTCGTGTAGCTGTCGCCGAAGCCCAACTCGTACTGCTCGTCGGGCGGAAACGGCGTGGCCACCGCGGTGGGGTGATCGTACTGCAGGTCGAACGTCGAGGAGAGCGACGTATACAGCCCCGCGAACCGGCTGAGGTGGCCGCGGGGGTGGTCGCCTTGCAGTTCCAGCAGGCCGATTTCCGTTTGCGAACTGACAAACCCGATGTCGAGTTGCGCCTGATGCACCACGGCCGCGGCGCCCAACAGCGCAATCACCGGCGCGGCAATCCAGGCCCACTCGATACGCCGCAGCGCGTGGAACACGGCCCAATTGAGCGGCACCAGCACGACCAAGTACATGGCCAGCGAGCTGACGACGAACCCGACGCCGGGCACGCGCACGCCGGCCGCTTCGCGCAGGGCGGAGCGAGCGGCGCCGGCGGCCGCGCCGAACTCGGTCCACGCGCCCAAGCCGCCGGGGCGATCGACCACGGTCGTCGACTCGGTCATGTCGCCCTGCATCATCCAGGGCTGCTGGGGTGCGGTCGCGACGACTTCCTCCTCGCGCATGTTGGCCTTGGTGGCGGCGTCGCGGGCGAACCACCGTAGCGGCGTGGTGAAGTAAGCGTCGAGCCGGCGATCGGCCACGTCGAACCAGTCGACTTCCAACCCGGTGAAGAACTCGTCCTTCTCCACGCGGAACACCCGCGGCGGCCGGGCCAGCAGGGCCCCGTTGAGAAAGCTGTCGTAGCCCGGCCAGTTGAGCAAATCGCGCTGGGCCAGTTGCATTGACGAAGCGACGACGCTGCCGAGCCCCACGCGACGCTCGACCAGCAGCCCGCTGGACCCCGGGACGTCGCGGGCGCCCTCGCGCGGCGTCAGTTCGATGCCCGACCACGGCTTGGTCGGTTTGAGCGGATCGAGCGCCCGGCCGCGATCACGGTGAGTCCACGCTTCGTTGAGCTCGGCCAAGTCGTCGGCGGTGATCTCGCGGGCCTTGCCGGGGTCGGCGGGCAGGTACGGATCGAGGAAGCTGCCGCGCAGCGCGTCGAGCGAGTCGGGCCCGTTGATCACCAGCCGACCGCCCCAGTGCAGCCAATCGACCAGCGCCTGCTGCTGCTCGGGATTGATGCGGGCCAGGTTAGGGTTGTCCCACCATAGGTGCGCGATGCTGGTCCACTGGAGCGGATTGGTCGGCAGCGGCGGCGGCACGTCGCCGTCGACCAGCACCACGCGATAGTGCAGCGCGTAGCGGCCGGCGCTGCTCTCCCACGGCGCACGGACCGCGTCGGTCACTTTCAGATAAGCGTACTGTGCCGGGTCCTCGGCCAGCACGAGCATGAAGTACTGGTACGACGGCATCGCCCGCCACGGCCCCGGCGGGGGCACGTCGTCGATGGCGTAGCCGGAGACCGCACGCTCCAGCCGCGAGCCGACCTGGAACGTGCCCAGTTGCTCGGGGACGAACAGTTCCGCTTCGATGCGCTTCTCCTGGTCCTTGGCGACCACGGCCGGGCGGCTGGCGACCAGTTGGTAGGGCGTGTGCGGCAGCGGCTCGGGGTTGCCCTTGCTGTCGAGCACCTCCAGCACGGTGCGCGCTTCCAGGTCGTCCTTGTTGGCTTTGATGTACTGCGAGGTGGCGGTCCAGTGTCCCGGCTTGACCAGCGCGAGCGCCTGCCCGCCGTCGGCGTCGATGATCCCCGCGCTGAGCAGCGGCATGAGCCGGCTGACCTGGTAGTCGGGCTCTTTCTTTTCTTCTTTCTCCTTGTCCTGATCCTCGTCCTGTTCGCCTTCGGCGCCGTTCTGGCCGTTGGCGCCCGCGCCCGAGCCGTCGTCGCCGCAGCCGCCGCAACCGCTGGCGCACAACCAGGCCGCCAGCAGCCACGCCAGCCACGAGCGGGCCGGATGCGGCGGACTGTCGTGGGCGGTGAGAGTTGGCATGTTAAGGAAGTTGAGTGAGCGGCAAGGATTGGCGCGTCGAATGGGAAAAACCACGTGCGTCGGTGGCATCCCATTTAGCCCCGCCGCTTGCGGCCGGGGCGCGGAGCAAGCTCCGCGGCGAAATCAGTTTGCCGTCAGATTGCCCGACTGGATACGCGTCGTCATTCTACCCGAGCGGCGCGCGGTCGGCATGGCGGTCGTGATTTTTCTTCAATCGGCGATCTTGCCAAATCGCCAGCGCGAAACTGGCCGCGGTCCCCAGCGCCACGGTCCCCAGCAGCAGCGCCAGCGACAAGGCGGCCACGCGATCGTCGACGCCGTAGTGCAACAGTTGTGAAATTCGCACCGACAGCGGCGTCACCCCGGGGGGATACACCAGCAGCGTTGCCGACACTTCGCCCACGGCCAGCACCAACGCGACCGCACAGGCCGCAGCCAACCCGGGCGCTCGCAGCGGCAGCGCAATCCGCACCCATCGCGACCACGGGCCGGCGCCTTCGCTGGCGGCCGCGTCGAGCAAGCCTTGCGGCACGCTGGCCAGTTGCGTCCACACGACCAACCCGGCCAGCGGCAAGGCGCGAATGGCTTGCACCAGCGCGGGAGCCGCGACGGTGCGGTCGTACATCGGAGTGAGCCAATGCCAGGGCGAGTCGACGCCGTGCGCCAACAGCAGGATCACGCCCACGCCGACCAGCGGACCAGGCACGGCGAGCGCGGCGGCGGCCACTGCGCCCGCCGTCAGTCGCGCGCCGCGACTGCGGCGGCCCCACGACGCGACGACGACCGACACGATCATCACGGCCGCGGCCGCGAGCGCGGCAACGCCCAACGACCACAGCAACTCGCGGCCATGTTCCAGCGGCGCACGGCCGGTCATCCGCAGGCACTTGGCCAACGACCACGCGGCGGTCGCGCCCTGGGCAGTGCGCGCGGTCGACAGGCCCGCCTTCCACGCCAGTCCGAGGGCCGGTGCGACGACTGCGACCGCGGTCAGCAGCGCGGCGGCGGCGGCGAGCGCAGCGTTGAGTTTGGGGCTGCTGCGCGGGGTGAGTCGCCAGCCCGCTTCGCTGTCGGCCTCGGCGGGGCGGGGAACGAGCGGCGCGGCCAGCAGCAGCACCGCCCCGCCCAACAACCAGTGCGCCAGCGTGCCGGCAGTCAGGTCGCGCGCTTCGCGCAGCGCGGCGGCGTCATCGGCGGGCATGGCGCCGCCAGAGAGCGATCCCAGCGCCGCCTGGGTGTACACTTCCTCGGCAAAGGTGCGCACGCGGAACAAATCGGTCACGCCAATCTCGGCTGCGCACAGCGCGAAGACCGTCACCGCGGCCGCCAGCACGCCGCCCGCCGCGCGGCGGAGGCTCACGCGAACCAGCACGCGGGCCGCGGTGGCGTCCAGCAGCGATTCTTCTTCCAGACGGCGCTCGACCGCCTCCAGCGACCAGGTGATCAGCACCGCCACCCACGGCGCCGCAGCCCAACCGTGGACCCAGATCGCCCCGGCAAGTCCGTCGAGCCAGGGGTCGCCGGGCCCGCCGCCGGTTGTCCAACCGTCGAACCCCAGCAGCGTTTGCCACGCGGCCGCGTAGACCTGCAGCGGCACGAACAGCGCCGCCACGGTGACCGCCGCCAGCAGCCGCCGGCCGGGAAACACGGCCTTGCCCAGCGCCAGGCCCCACACGATCCCCGCGGGCAGCGCGATCGCCGCCGCGCCTGCGGCCAACTCGACCGAATTGAGCAGCAACCCCCGAGCGCGAGCTGTACAAGCCAGCGCCAGCACCGCCGCCACTGCCAGCAGTGCCAGCGCGAGGCGGGTGGTTTCAGGGGTATGCCGCGGGCGGGTCATGCCCTCCACCATACTTTCCCGCGGCATCCGGGGGTAAGTGACATAGCTCGGGTGCGGCGGCTCTGGTACGGTCCCGCGGCAATTCGTCCCCCTCGGTCGCCTTGTTCCCCTCGTCCGCCGATGCCCATGCCTGCCCGCCTCGCCACCGCCCACCTTGCTGAGAAGCTGCCTCTGTGCGCCGCCCTGTTGCTGGGAGTGCTGACTGTCGTCGGCTGCCAGGGCTGGCCCTTTCGGCACAAAGACCGCACCGATTTGGTGACGCCTGCCATGCGGTCGGCCGCCGTGCGCGAGCTGGGCGCCCGCGCTGCGGAAGAGGGCCCCGAAGGGCAGCAGGAAGCTTGCGCCCAACTGGCGCAGCAAATTCAATCTGAACCCGACCCCATCGTCCGCAGTGCGATTCAGCAGGCGGCTGCCGAACTGCAAACCCCATTGGCGTCGCAGATGCTGATCGCAGGGCTCAGCGACGAGAGCACCACGGTCCGGACGACTTGCTGCCGTGAGCTGGGCCGGCGCGGCGATGCGGCAGCCATCGACAAGCTGGCCGCGGCGGTGCGGACCGACGACGATTTCGACGTGCGCGTGGCGGCCGTTGACGCGTTGGGGCAGATCAAGACCGACGCCAGCGTCGTGGCGCTCGCCGCGGCGCTCAAAGATCGCGACCCCGCAATGCAGTACGCGGGCGTGCAGGCAATGCGCGGGGCCAGCGGCCAGGAGCTGGGCAACGACGTGCAAGCCTGGCGACAGTACGCCGACTCGCTGCAGGCGCCCGCGGGGGGAGCCAACGTGCAAGTCGCCGCCCAGCCGGACGAGACTCCGGCTTACTGAGGTCGCCAGTTGTGGTAAGTCGCTTTTCCCTACGAGCGAGGGGGAGGCTACGACCGCTCCAATTCCCCTAAACGCCCTGGCGTTGCCAAGTCGCCCCGTGCTGGCGCCCGGCAATGTACGGTGATCCGCGCTCGCGCCGGAATTGCCGCTTCCGGGTCAACTTCTCCCCCGACTGCGCCCGATACCTCTCACACGGGCGCACCCGACGCCGCCGTGCTCGCTTCGCGCGACAATTCGCTGCCATCCGGCGCGATCGTCCGCTGCGACGCATTGACGAGCAAGGCCGTCGCGCGTCCCAAAATTCGCAAACGCAGCGGGCGGCGCCATCGGTCTCACAGGCCGACTCTTGCCGCGACGCGACTGGGGGGACTTCTTCGATGTTGCGCAAAAACTATGCGCGCGGCGTACTGCCGGCGTGCATCGTGCTGGTGTTCGGCCTGACCACGGCGCCCGCGGTCTCGGCTTCGCCGTGGAACGATTCGTTCCGCGAACCGTCGACATTGGCGCCGACAGTGCCCACCGGCGACACGGAGTTCGGCACGCGGGTGCTTTCGCGAGCCATGCGTCCGGTGTTCGTGCGTCCGCAGACCGATCCGCAGACCGGCGAGGTGCGCACCGCGCCCGTCGCGCATGACGGCTGGCGTCCCCGTCTGTCGGCGCTGAGCAAGGGAGCGTCCGCGCGGTTCGACGGCTCCGCGGCCCCGCGCAACGCCGACCCCGATGACAACTCGTCGGACGACGCGCCTGCGCTGGCCGGTCCGATGCTGGGCCAGCAGTACGTCGAGCAAACCGGCGAGCCTGACGAGGTGGAAGGGGACGACGCCCTGCCGCTGGACGAATTGGACGACATCGCCGCCGGTGCGCCCGAAGATGCGACGCAGCTCGCCGAGAAATCTCCGGAAGCCGCAACGGACGCCCCCGAGGAAGTCGACCGCCAGGAGCTGGCGAAGACGGGCCCGGCCGCGCCGCTGAGCGCCGCCGACCAGGCCGGCGACCCGGCCGAATCCGACGACAACGACCCCGGCCAGCAGCCCGAGGCAATCGCCCGCGCCGCCAGCAACCTGAAGCCGCTCACCCGCAACCAGATCGCGCTGCGCGACAAAGTGCGCCGGGTGCTGAAGTACTACTACGATCACCCGTTGCACACCGGCAATCGCGGCCCGTGGGAAGTGATGCACCAGATGCTGGCGTTCGAGGTGCATAGCCAGATCCGCCAGCACGGCCCCGACGGCGAGCCGATCACGGCGGTCGGGTGGCTCTGCTTCAACCAGCCGTGTCGCAAACGCAACCTGCTGTACATCAACAACGACGGCGAGCTGCGGGTCCGCACCGGGCCGGCGCTGCAGGGGCACGAAGGGCAACTGCTGGCGCTGTTGGCGCAGGCCCGCGTGAAGAGCACGTACCCGATCCGCGTCGACGACAAGCAGTTCACGATCGCGGACCTGGTCGAGGTGGAAAAGAAGACCTGCTATCCTCGCACCGAGCTGACGTTCAAGCTGCTGGGACTGCAGAATTACCTGGACATCGACGATCAGTGGGTCAACGACCAGGGCATGCAGTGGGATTTTGCCAAGCTGGTCAACGAAGAACGGCGGCAGCCGGTTCGCACCGCGGCCTGCGGCGGCACCCATCGGCTGTCCGGCCTGACGTTTGCCTACAAGAAATACGAAAAAACGGGCCGCCCGCTCACGGGCGAGTTCGCCCAGGCCAAGCGGTTTGTCGCCAACTATCAGAACTACGCCTACCGTCTGCAGAACTCCGACGGCAGCTTCAGCACCGAGTGGTTCCGCGGGCCGGGTCACGATGCCGACATCGATCGCCGGCTGAAGACCACGGGGCATATCCTGGAGTGGCTGCTGTACGCCGCCGAGGAGAAGCACTTCACCTACTACCGCACGGTCCGCGGCGTCAACTACCTGGCCAACCTGATGTGGAGCAACCGCGGCCGCGACTGGGAAGCCGGCCCGCTGGGGCACGCCATCCACGCGTTGGTGTTGTACGACCGCCTGTACTTCCAGCCGTATGACGAGTTGGAAGGCAAAGAGGTCGCCACGGGACCAGGGTCGTCGCGCCGCTAAGCGCGAGCAGCTCGGCGTGCCACGGTTCTGCGAGCCGTGCGCCACAGAGAAACGTTCGCCGCCTCACACGGCTCCCAGTGCCGTGGTGCGCATGCTGCAAGTCCGTGTCGCGCGGCATTGTCGCGCAGGCGAGGCTGCTTTAAATTGCACGGTTCTTGCAGCGAGGTCGTCACTCGCTGCCGGCGCGACTGACCTGCCACTCGTGCAGCCCCGCAAATGGCCCCTGCCCCGAAGTTTCCCGATCAACTCGAAGCGTTCTGCCAGATCGCGCTGCGCCTGGCGGAATTCGAGGAAGCCGATGCGCTGTTGATCTTTCTGGAGCGGGCGGTCGACTGGGAAAAGCTCCGCGCCGCCACGCGCAACCGGCATGTCGTGCTGGCCGTGGAAAACGAGAAGCACTGCGACGGCGCCGACGAGCAGGGATTCGCCTGCGTGACGGTCAACCTGCCCGAAAGTTCGGTGGCGGAAAAGCTGGCCCAGGCGCTGCTGGAAAGCGTGGCCGACGACCTGCTCCCGCCCGGCGGAGCCGTGGTGGCCATGTACAGCGGGTTCGAGTCGGGCCAGATCGACTCGCTCAGCATTCTGCGATTGGACGAGCACCTGGGCCGGCTCACCGTGCGCGACCTGCGGCAACTGGAAACCCGCGTGCCGTTGGACACGCTCAAGACGGCCGTCGATCTGGCCGTCGACATCGGCCGCGAGGGGCGCGAGGGCAAGCCGGTCGGCACGCTGTTGATCGTGGGCGATCACCGCAAAGTGCTCAAACACTGCCACCCGCTGGGTTACGACCCGGTGCGGGGCTACAACGTGTCCGAGCGACAGTTGGACGATGCCAAGGTGCGCGAAGCGATCAAAGAAGTCGCCCAGCTGGATGGCGCGTTTATCATCGCCGCCGACGGCACCGTGGCCGCGGGTTGCCAGCATGTGTCGGCGCCGGCCGCGGATATCACGCTCAGCAAGGGCCTGGGCGCCCGGCACTGGGCCGCCGCCGCCATCAGCCGCGCCACCGGCGCCATCGCCATCACCGTCAGCGAATCGAACGGCACGGTCCGGCTGTTTCAGAACGGCGAAGTCATGCTCCGCGTCGAACCGTTCCGCCGCGCGATGAAGTGGAAAGACTTCGAAGTCGACTCGCCCAGCAGCGACGGCTGATCAACCGCGGCGACGCCCTGCGGCGACGCAAGCCATCGCAGCGACGGTTGCCAACAGTATTGCCGCCGGCTCGGGCACGGGCGCGCCCGTGGCCGTGGAACCGGTGAAGCCCTGCTGCCACAGCAGCAGGTCCGCGGCGTCGGTCGTGCCGCTGGCGTCCGCATCGCCGCCGTCGTCGACGCCGTAGCTGCTCTGCCACATCGCCAGATCGGCGCCGTCCACGTCGCCGTCGCCGTCGAAATCAGCCGGCAGTGCGACGCTAACCAGGCCTTCGACGACGATGTTGTCAAACACATACGCCTCGCCGCCGTCGCCGGTCGCCGAGAATCGCAGCGTCAGCACGTCGCCCAACCCCGTCAGTAGCGCTGTGAGCGTCTGAAAAACGTTCGACAACTCCACGGCGTCGCCGTCGGCGGGCGTCATCGACAGCGGATCGGCCAGCGTCCGCGGGTTGCCGTCCGCCAGAAAATAAGTGGCCGTGGCCGATTCGTCGACGGACGAGGTGAACAGCGGTTGTTCACCGGCGTCATCGAATTCGTACGTCCAGTTGAAGGCGTCCGGCGTGACGCCGCCGGCTTCAAAGTCGCCCATCGCCGCCATGTCGATCGAGACCTGCAAGCCGGACGCCCCCGACACGTCAAACTGCCAGGTGGCCGACGCTTCGCCCGTGGGATTGTTATCGTTCTTCAGGTTCAGCACGCCGAACCAGGCGTCGGACTTAGTCGTCACGTCCACGATGCCCAGCGAGTCCGGCTCGTTGAGCGAGTTGTCGCGCAGGTGGCTCGGGATCGGCGCGCCGGAACCGACCTGAAAGACGCCGTAGCCTTCGTTCACGTTGTCATACGCGCCCGAGTCGACCGCGGGCGATTGGCTGAAGCTGATCAAGTTTTGCGGCGCGTCGAAATCATCGCCGGCGACCTGGGTGAAGACGGCGGTCCCGCCGCCGACGCTCCAATTCACCGGCAGCGTCCACAGCGCGTTGGCCGCGCCCTGGCTGGACGCGCTGACGGTGACCAGCCCGCTCTTGAACCCCGCCATACTGGTGTCGAGAAACACCTGGTGCGTGTTGGCCCCGCCCAGGGCGAAGGCGGTGTCCATGAGACCGCCGCCCGTCAGGGCGCCGCTGACCGTGATCGTGTAGTCCAGTTCGTCGGCGCCGTTGCTGACGAGCACGTCGGCAATGTTCTGCACCATCACGTCCAGCGCAATCGGCGCGCCCACGGAAATCATCGACGGCACGGAGCCCAGCGTCACGTCCATCACGGCCGGCAGTTGGTAATCGGCGACCACTGGCAGGTGGTCCGACACGGTCATCAACGCGTTGAGCACGGCAGGCGAGGCGCCGCCGCTGGAGGTGATCGGACTGTTGCAGCAGGCGTGCGTCCCGTCATTGCCGAAGGCGCGATAGGAACCGGGGATGTAGTCCAGCCCCTCGCCGTCGAGAAACTCGCCGGTGACCAGCTGAAAGTCAAACCGATCGTCCATTCCGCCCAGCGTCTGCCCCGAGTACTGCGACGAGGTGGCCGGGCTCTGCGTGTGCGTGTACCGCAACGACGAATTGTCGTGCCACGAGCCGGGTGCGTTGATGGGGTCGAACGCCTGCCCGGGACCGGCGGAGAGGAGATGCTGGTACATATCCTCGCTGCTGGTCTGGATGTTGTAATCGCCGGCGTAGATCGCGTGCGTGCCCTCGCCCAGCGCGTCGGAATTTGTACGAACGTTGGTGGCCTCGATCAGCCGTCGGGCGGCGTTCTCCGAGCCCGTGTCCGACTTATAGTGGTCGTTGTAGACATAAAAGTCGGCCGCGGCGTCGTAGCCGACCGGTCGCAACTGATACCGCATCGTCGAGCGCGCCTGGGCCGACCCGTTGACGGAGCCCGAACGCTGTTCGCCGAGCAGCTCGACGGTTTGCGTGTTGTAGACCAACGCCGGCCCGCCGCCGGCGCC
Source organism: Planctomycetaceae bacterium (assembly GCA_002702655.1). Taxonomy (GTDB): domain Bacteria; phylum Planctomycetota; class Planctomycetia; order Pirellulales; family Lacipirellulaceae. Next base: position 173,455 of record PABB01000080.1, on the reverse strand, counting down.
CTCGGGATGGCTGGTCGCCGCATTGAGCGACGAGCGGGCGTAGACGCCGGCGCCGTAGATGCCGTTGAGCACGTCGACGACCGACTGCGTCGAAATGGAGGTCGTGTACTGCTCCTGCAGCATCAGCACGTCGATCGGCTTGGCGATCCCGCCGACGACCTCTGCGCCAATCGCCGAGAGGACCAAATCCATGCCCGAGCGAGCCGTTTGCGTGCCGTCGACCTGCCCCGTGCCCGTGTTGTACGAAACGATTCGCAATTGGGCGCGAGCGGGCGCCGCGTGACACGTCCACACGACAGCGAGCAGAAACATCAACCGGCGGGAAATCATGGAAAATGCAAGCACGTCGTGGACCAAGCAAGAAAAAAGCCGCGCTCCGTCGGCAGAGCGCGGCTCTGTGATATTAAAACTCGCCGTCGCAATCTCGGCAAACAATCGGCAGCGACGCCCCTAGCCCCGTCGCGAGCGACGGCCAACCGCCCAGCAGCCCGCGATGGCCAGCGCCGCACACACGGCAGAGGCCGGCTCGGGCACCGCGGCCACGCTGCCGGGCCCGGTGAACTCTTGTTGCCACTGCAGGAAATCGCTGCCGTCGGCGAAACCCGAGCCGTCGGCGTCGCCAGTGGTCTCGGTGGCCGCACCGCCGTAGGCGGCCGCCCACGTAGCCAGGTCCGCCGCGTCAACATCGTTGTCGTCGTCGAAGTCGGCGTCCGAGCCGCCGGTGGTGGGCATGAACACGCCCGGCGTGCCGACGTCGCCGCCAGGGTGGACCTCCAGCAAGTCAAATGCCGGCGAGGCGTTGACCGTCAGCCCGTCGCCCACTTCGCTGCGCAGCCAGTTCGTCCCGACGGTTTGGTCGGCAGACAGGTCGGTCAGATAGATCGACGCGCTATTGTTGTCGCCCGGCCAAATTGTGCCGTCGTCGTCGTACAACAGCGACGACTCGGCGAGCGATGCGGAACGCGTCGACGAATCCGGATTGTCGGTCTGATAGTCGGACAGGGACGACCAAATGGCGACCCACTCGGTGGGCGTTGTGGCGCCATTGCTGGGACTGTTAGTCAATGAAGGAAAGTTCGTCACGCCGATAAAATTCACGCCCAGCAACGAGCCCGGATCCCAGGCGTCGATCATGTTTTGCAGCGTCACATCGTCGGCGTTGTACAGCACCGCGGCCGCGCCATTGGCGAGCGTTCCGGGCCCGACATTGGGCGCGTCCAGCAGCGTGCTGTTCAGATCGCTGAACACGTAATTGTCGCCGAAGTTGATCGTTGCGCCCGTGTTATTGTAGATCTCGACCCACTCCCAATCGTTCTCGGCCGAAGCGGGGTTGTACATGATCTCGGTAATCAGCAGGCCCGATGCCGCTGGGCCTGCCGGGACGACGCCGGGGCTGCCGGCGTCGGCGGTGTTGTTAATTTGCCCCGCGGGAAAGTTCACCGCCACGCTGGTCGTGGCGCCCGTTTCCACAGCACTGACCGCCCAGTTGGCGCCGACTTGGTTGCTGCCCTGGCCGTTCCACTCGATGGAGAATCCGTTGCCGCTGCTGGGGAACATAGCGTCGGTGCGGTAGTCGATGCTAAACGCGGCGCCATCGAAGTTGTCGACCTCCAACGTCCCCATATTGTCGACAATGGCCGAGCCCGGAATCCCGCTGGCCGGCCAATACCCGACCGCCGCGCCGCCGGTATTGGTCAGCGTGGCCCAATTCTCCACCGCAATCAGCGGCACGCCCGCGCTCAAACCCCAGGCGTCGCGAAACGCCTGGTCGTCGTAGTCGCCCGTGCCGCCGATGTTGCCGCTGTACAGCACGGCCGTTGCGCCGGCGGGAATCACGGTGTTGGTCGCCAACGAGGCGTTGACCGCGGGATTGGCCGGCAGAGCATCGCCCAACCGCGCGCCGTAGTAGCCAGCCAAGTCAATCGCCGAGGCGCCGGTATTCTGAACTTCGATCCATTCCCAAGCCACGTCGTTGACGCTCAGCGGGTTGTACATCAACTCCGTCACGACTAACTGCGCGTGGGCCGACGGCGTGCCGATTCCCCACGCGGCCATCATGCAGATAAACCAGGCCCGCGCCATCGCGGTCCGCGAACCAGTGCGCCCCGTCATTGTGATGTATCCTTGAGTTGCGGATTCGAGTTGCCGACGCCGCGAGTGCGGCACGCTGACACAAGGGGGGCCGCGCCCTGTGGCCAGGACGCGGCCCGCTGCTTCGCTTTCCTACTCTGATCGGCGGGCCGTCCTCTCGGGAGGTCGGCCGCGCGCTCTTAGCCTCGACGACGAGCGGCCCACACGCTGCCTAGGCCTAGCACGACCAAGGCCAACGTCGTCGGCTCGGGCACGGCGCCCACGGCGGCCACGTCGGCTGTGAGAATGACGTTGTCGAAGCCGAACGCCTCGCTGCCGCTGTCCTGGGCCGCGTAGAACCGCAGGATCATCGACGAACCCGAGCCGCTGATGGCGGCCGAGACGCTGTCCAACTCGCCCGTGTCGCGATCGGTCTTGTCAAGAATGACGTCGTCGCCGCCGCCCAAGACCATGTCGGCGCCCAGAAAGACCATCGGGTCGTTGAGCGTCGTGACGGAATCGACTCGCGCCGGGCCGAGGTCCTGCTGCCAAATGATGAAGTCGGGACCGTCGACCGCCTCGTTGCCGTCCGCGTCGCCGGTCGTGTTGTCCATCTGACCGACGGCGCCGTAGTTGGTCGCCCAGGTGGCCAAGTCGGTCGCGTCGACTTCGGTGCTGTCGTCAAAGTCAGCGAAGGACGTGCGGTGCTGATCGTCAAGCGGACGGTAGGTGTGTTCGATATCTTCGTTGACGCCGAAGACCATCACGGGAGTAAAGTTCGCCCCGCCGTCGAACGACACCTCGAACCGGAACACGTCGTCCAGCTCAAAGTCGCCCATCGCGCCGACGTCGACGGTCAGCATCATGTTGCTGAGTCCCGTGGTGTTGATTTCCCAATCGACGGTCGCGCTGGCCACGGTGGCGGGCGCCACCGCGGGATTCTGATCGTTGGTGATGTCGGCGACGCCGAAGAAGCTGTCGGTCTTCTGGACGCCGAACAGTCCCTGACTGTCGAATTCAAAAGCGCCGTTGAGTGCGGCCCCTTCCAACGAATCGTCAGAAATAGAGAACGGCAAACCGAAGCTGAAATTCGCCAGCACGTCGGCCCGGTTTCCCGGCTCGAACATGTCGCCGCCGGCGAGCATCGTGCCGGGAACGGGGGAGATCGTCCGGCTGAGGACGATGCCGTCCTCGCCGCCGTCAAAGTCGTCGATCACAAAGTCCGCGGCGCTGGCTGACGAGACGATGCAAAGCGCCGCCAGAATCGCGGCAACCGAGTTGCTCCTCATGAAAAATCTCCTTGGAATCTCTTTTCTGGTGACTGGCTAAATGTTGTCTGAAAAGGCTCTCTCGATGCCCTCGTGCCGATGCGCTACGTGAGGGCAAACGGCCGAGGGAGCGCTGCAATGTTGAACGTCATCGTCGGCGCAACCTTCGAGGCGGATGGCTCAGCGTCACGGCGTGCGACGCGCTGCCTGCGGTCGCTACGACAGGGACGCTCGCAACAGGACGTTGGCGAGGCGGGTCCGCGTTCCGTCAGCGGACGTAGTGGTGGGAAAAATGGGATAACTGGCACAGCTATCCCAGCCATAACCTAAACAACGACGCTGGCGATGAGAAGCAAATAGTGCCCGCGAATCCGAGATTCTTCTCGCGGTCTTAACAAATCTGCGCTGCCGCGGCGGACTGATTGCCGCGGAAAGACCGGCGCTAGGCGACGAACGAGCGGGTTTTGCGCGAACGCGAGAATCGGCTTCGCGTAAACAATCGCTTCGCCGCGTGTCGCTGGGTATCATCCGCAAGCGGAACACCGCCTGCCCTGTCCTTCCCTCCCGCCCGGTGCGTTCGACCATGAACTCGCACGATTGTCTCTGTAAAACGCGCCATTTCCTGGTGCTGGGCAGGCTGCTGCTCGCGTTTCTCGCCGCGTGGTCCGCTGGCGCACACCCAGCGAGGGCGGACCAAACGCTGCGGATCGCTACGTTCAATGTCTCGCTGTACGGCAGCCGCGCAGGGGAAATCGCCCAGCGGCTGCAAACCGGCGACGACCAGCAGGCCCGCTGTCTGGCGGAGATCATTCAGCGCGTGCGGCCGGACGTGCTGCTCGTGAACGAACTCGACTACGACGCCGATGGCGCCACGCTGGACGGGTTCTGCAAGAACTACTTGGCGGTTGCCCAGCACGCGAGCGGCGCCCCTGCGGGCCCGGCCGACCCCATCGAATACCCCCATCGCTACGTCGCCCCGTCCAACACGGGACAGCCCTCGGGGTTCGATCTCAATCGCGACGGCCAGGTCGGCGGCCCGGCGGGCAGCGACGCCTACGCCGGCGACTGCTGGGGATACGGCCGCTACCCGGGGCAATACGGCATGGCGGTGCTCTCACGCTATCCGATCGACGAGGCGGCAGTACGGACCTTCCGCCAGTTCCGTTGGGTTGACCTGCCGGGGGCGCATCTGCCCGACGATCCGGCCACTGACGCCGGGGGCGATTGGTACCCCGCCGCGGCGTTGAAACAGTTTCCACTGTCTTCGAAAAGCCACTGGGACGTGCCAATTCGCGTCGGCGGGCGGACGATCCACTTGCTGGGGAGCCATCCCACGCCGCCCACCTACGACGGGCCCGAGGACCGCAACGGGCTGCGCAATCGGGACGAGATCGGCTTCTGGGTCGAGTACGTCGGGGGCCACTCCAGCTCTGGCAACGGGTCCGATTCGCCGATTGTGGACGATGCGGGCCGCCATGGCCCGCTCGCCGCGGGGGCAAGCTTCGTGATCGCGGGCGATCTGAACGGCGATCCGCTCGATGGCGACGGTCCTGAGGGGATTCGCGCGCTGCTCGCCTCGCCGCGGGTGCGGACCGACCCGATTCCCGCGAGCCGCGGCGGCGCCGAGCAGGCAGCGCTCCAGGGGGGCGCCAATGCGAACCACCGCGGCGACCCGGCCCACGACACGTGCGACCCGCCCGATCGCCCGCGCCCCGGCAACCTGCGGATCGACTACGTGCTGCCGTCGCGCGATCTACAAGTTGTCGACGCGGGCGTGTTCTGGCCGTCGACCGACGATCCCCTGTTTCCCCTGACAGGCGTTCACCCCTTCCCCAGCTCCGACCATCGGCTCGTGTGGATCGACGTGTCGTTGGAGCATCCGTCATTGCCGGGTGACGCCGACGACACCCACGAAAATGCAGCCAAGTCGCCGTAAGCTACCCAGACCGCAAGAGCGACCATGCGCCGGTTGCGGCCCGGTGATCGCCAGCGCGAAACCGCGACTTGCCCTAAAAAATGTTTCCAAATCGCCCGCCGTCACGTACCATACGCTGGTTGCGATAGCATCGCAGCTACCGTCCCGCCCGCCCCGCCGCACACTCTCCAGGCGACACGCAACTGTTAGCAGTGCGACTGCCGACCGCGGCATCCGGTCATTCCATCTTGGATTCGTCAGGAAACGAACCTATGCGCACGTCCCCCCGCCGCGGATTTACGCTTGTCGAGTTGCTGGTGGTCATTGCGATCATTGGCGTGTTGGTGGCCTTGCTCTTGCCGGCGATCCAAGCCGCCCGCGAAGCCGCCCGCCGTACGCAGTGCGTGAACAACGTCAAGCAAATGGCACTGGCCGCGGCCAACTACGAAAGCGCCAACGGCGTGTTTCCCCCCGGCCGATTGATTCCTGACTGGGAGATCAATGGCAAACCTCTGGCCCCGGGATACACGAACTATTCGGCCGTGCAGCCTAGTCAGAAGACCGGCTTCTACTCCGTGCATATCTGGCTGCTGCCGTTCATGGAGCAAACCAACGTTTACGATCTGATTGACTTCAACATCGCTCAGATCAAACGGATGACGACCAACGGGACGCCGACCAATCCCCACTACCAAGCGTACTCGACCGCTCAATCGCTGTTCCTCTGTCCGAGCGATTCAAGCGAGGGGCAAGTCATTTCGGAGAACAACTACCGCAGCAACTTTGGCGGCTCGACGCCGTACGCCGGGGCGATGCGTAATAACGGCCCGCCGCCCTTCGCCGATCCCACCATGCAGTCCGACGAGGGTTTCGAAGCCGGCGGCAATGGCGCGTTCACCATGGGCAAGAAAGGGCTCAACGCCAGCGCCTACTCGGACGGCCTGTCGAACACTGCCTTCTTCTCCGAGCGGCTCAAGGGCAGCGGCGGCGTCCCCACGCAACAGCCCCCGACCAAGGCCGATATCGTCACGGCCAGCAATCGCACGCGTGATCTGATGCCGGTCAACGATCTATTCCAGGACTGCGGCAGCTACACGCCACGTGCCGACCAATACAACTTTCTGGCCGCGGGCGCCTGGCCGTTTGGCGAAGACTGGTCCAACGGGTGGCCGTTCGCCGGCTACGACAGCTCCCAGTACAACCACGTGGCGCCGCCCAACTGGGAAGGCTACGACTGCGGCAGCTACAGCGCCATTCCCGATGCGCCCGACGAGCATGCCATCATTGCCGCGCGCAGCAATCACGCCGGCGTCGTGGTCGTGGCGTTTGGCGACGGCCACACGGCCACCGTGGCCGATGGCGTCGACCTGAACGTGTGGCGGGCGCTGGGCAGTCGCAATGGCGGCGAGTCGTACGACGGTGAATTCTGAATACGACCCGCACCGCCCATGAATCGCTTTTGCCATTTTCGCCGTGCGCTCCGCCCACTCGTCGTTTGCATGCTGCTGTTGGGCGGCTGTTCGGACGGGCCGTCCGCCGACGTGATCGAAGGCCGTCAGGCTGCCGAGGCCGCGTTGACCGCCGGCAACCAAGCGTTTGAGGCCGGCAATTTCGATGCGGCGTTGGCCGAACTTTCGAACGCCGTGGAAAGCGGCTTTCTCAACGCCGACCTCTACAGCGGCGGCGCCGTGAAACTGGCCGTGGTCCAAGCGGCCAAGGGCGATTTTGCCGCCGCCGACGCGCTGCTGGACGATCTAGAGCGCGGCGCCCCGAACATGGACGAAGTGCTGGCGGCCCGCAGCTTCGTGCTTCGCAAACTGGGAAAACGCAACGAAGCCAAGGCCGCTTGGGTCGAGGCCCGACGGATCAACCCGGCCGTGAAGGAATTCTGAGCGCGGGCCAGCGCGGGTGATCTCAACGCAACGGCAACCGCGCCGCCCTGTGGTTGGCTCGACGCCATTCGCAGGAAGCGCTCAGCCGGCTCACTCCGTATTGCCGCGCGCGACTTCCGTCTGCTCGAATTGCTCCGCCCGCGCTGCCGCCAATGCGGCCGTCCGCGCCGCGGCGGCTTGGGCGGCCGACGCGGCGGTCACTTCGCCCGCGGCGGCTTCCGCAGCTTGACGGGCCGACTCGCTCTGCGACACGGCCTCGTCATGCTGCCGCTGCAGCTCGGCCAACTTCTCGGCCAACGCCGCGGCTTGCTGCTCTTTCTCAGAAAGCTGCTGCTGGGCGACGGCCTGAGCGGCTTCGCGCTGGGCAAGCGCCTCGGCCGATGCGCCGGCGGTCGCCTCGGCGGCGGCAATCGCCTGGGCGTAGCGCTCCCGAGCGGTGGAGTACGCTTGAAACAACTCGGTCGCACGGGCCAGCTCGGCCTCGGCGGCGGCGAGCGCGGCGGCCGTGTCGGCGGCGGTCGCTTGGGACGCGGACGCTTTTGCTTGCGCGGCGGCGCGATCGGCGGCGGGCTCCGCCTGGCGACGGGCCGAAGCTTCGGCGGCCGCGGCGCGGTGTGCGTCAGCAGCGGCCACCGCCTGGTTGTCCGCCTGCTGTTTGGCGGCGGCGGCCTCGGCCAGCGCGCGGTCGGCGGCCGCGGCGGCCGCGCGGGCTTGCTCCAGCGCGCCTCCCGTCTGCTTGACCGCGGCCTGCAGTTCGTCGCGTTTGGCATCGCCGCCCGGTTGGCCAGTCACCTGCCACTCGGCGAGCGCTCGCTGCGCTGCGGCGTGCTGCTGCTCGGCGGCGACCAGCTTGTCGGCCGTGGATGCGGCGGCTTCGGTCGCGGCGCGCCAGGCGGCGACGCGCTCGGCCACCTGCTTGGCCGCGGCCACGCGCTGCCGGTTCGTGGCGGCGGCCGTGTCATCGGCTTTCTGCAACTGCTCGCGTTGCTGCGCGAGCGCCGTGTCGGCGGCCGCCAGCTCGGCTTGCGCCGCCGCGAGCGCTGCCGCCGCGGCCTCGTGGGCCGAGCGCTGTTGCTCGGCCGCTTGCTGCGCCAACTCCAACCGCACCGCCAGTCGCGGCGGGTTGGGCGTCAGCTCGCGCAGCACTTGCTTTTGGGCGGCGTCGACAATGCGCACGCCCCCTTGCCAGTCGCCCACCGCGGCCAGCTTGGCTTCGAACCCCAGCCGCGCGACCAGCGCCACGTCCGGCGTGTCGGCCAAGTCGCCCAGATGCTTGCCATTGCCGTCCCACAGTTTGAGTTTGCGATCGCGGCCCGCGGTAACGATTTGTCCGTCGCGGTGCCAATCGACCGACAGCACGCCGCCGCCGTGGGCGTTGAAACTTTTGGCCTGCGTGCCCGTGGTGGTCCACAGCCGCACCGTGTCGTCTTCGCTGGCAGTGGCCAACATCTGCGAATCGGCCCGCCACGACATCGCGGCGATGTGCTCCTGGTGCCCCGACAGGCTGGCCGCCTCGTGCCCGCCGCGCGCGTCCCACAGATACGCGGCCCCGGCGCGATCGGCCGTAGCGAGCAGCTTGCCGTCGGGACTGAACTCCAGCGCCGTGACCCAGTCGGTGTGTTTGCGAATTTCGTACGCGACGCTGCCGTCGGCCACCCGATAGACGCGAGCCACCTTCTTGGGGCCGCCGACCGCCACCAGCGACTGGTCCGGCGACACGTCGGCGGCCAGCACGGCGTCGACCTCCTCGCCCACCGTGGCCACGCGCACGCCGGTCGCGACGTCGTACAGCGCGGCATTGCCGAACGCCCCGTGACGGCCGCCGGCGATCAACAGCAGACTGCCGTCGCGGCTGAACCGCAGCACCAGCGGCTCGCCCTCCAGGTACGGCAGCACGCCCAGCAGTTGGCCGGAGTGCAAATGATACAGCGACACCTGCTGCGGTCCGCCAATCGCGACCAGCGGCGCCCAGGGACTCACTGCGATCGCGCCCACCGCGGCCGCGCGATCGGGCGCGACGACCGGCTCGCAGACCACGCCCGCGGGCATGGCGGGTTCGCCCTCGGGGCGATTGTCGGTCGTAGGCGCGGCGGCGACGGCGACCGCCGGGCCTTTGCGCGGTTTCGAGCCGGCGTTTTCCAGCAGGCCGCCATCGATCCACGCGCGGATCAGCGCCAGTTGATCGTCGGGGAGTTTGTCGCCGCCGGGGGGCATCTCGGGCGAGTCGGCGTGCGTGACCAGGGCCCACAGCCGCGAGCCGTCGGGATCGCCCGCGGCCACGATCTCGCCCCCGGCCCCGCCGCTCATCACGGCGCCGTAACTGTCCAGCGCCAGGTCGCTGTTCATGTCGTCCTGCGAGTGGCAGGCAAAGCAGCTTTGCTGAAAGATCGGCCGCACGTGCTCGGCGTAGGTCACCTTGGCCGGCGCCTCGGCGGCGAGGGCGGATTTCTCACCGCAGAGGACGCAGAGAGCGCCGAGGAGAACGACATGGTCGAAACGCTGCAGCGCGCGGCCGCAGCGGAACACCGAGTGCGAAACAATGTTAATCATGTTGCCGTCAAGCAAGCCGGAGCCTGCCGCATCTTCTTTCGTGAGCTTTCGCGACCTTCGCGGTTCGGTCCTGCGAAACCAGCGAGGCGGGCCATTAATGATTGAACAAAAACTCGCGCGAGTTGAGCACCGCCCAGAAGGCGTCTTCCAACTCGGCGACCGGTTTCTCGTTGTCGCCGCACAGGGCGAGCAGTTGTTGCGACTCGGCTTCGGAGGGCGCCCGGCCCAGGCAGCGGTCGTAGATCGCCGCGATCACCTCGGCGGGCGTGCGTCCCTCCTCCAGCCACGTCTTCACGAGCCCGCCCTGAGTAATCTTGCCATGCACCGTGTTGCCGTTGAGCATGTGCAGCGCCTGCGACAGCGTGGGCTCGGCGGACGCTTCGCACGCGCAAACCGTGGTTCGCTTCGAGCGGCCAAACGCGGTCAGAAAGTAGTTGCCGCCGTTGCCGTCGGCGACTTCCAGCGCCCGCGCGCCGGGCGGCAAGCCGGGCAGCCGCTCGGGCGCCCCCGTGGCCTGGCTCACGCAGTCCAGCAACGCTTCGGCGGGGATGCGGCGAACCAGCGCGTGGGCGAAGTTGCGCTGATCGTGGGCGTTGCCCGCGGTCGTTTCCACCGTGCGCTGATAAGCGTAGCTGGTCGCAATGTCGCGCAACAGCTTGCGGATGTCGAACTCGTGCTTGACCAGCCGCGCGGCCAGCGCGTCGAGCAGTTCCGGGTTGCTGGGCGGGTTGCTCACCCGCACGTCGTCGACCGGCTCGACGATGCCCACGCCCAGCATGTGCGACCAGGCGCGGTTCGCCAAGTTGGCGGCGAAGTACGGATTGTCCGGCGACGCGATCCACTCGGCGACCACCTCGCGACGATCGCGGCGGTTGATCTCTGGCTGCTCGCCGCCCAGGAACTTCGGCGGCATCGCTTTGCCCGTGACGGGGAGAGTCGATTCGCCCCCGCCGCGGTTGAAGACCAAGATCTCGCGGTAGTCCTCGGTCCGCTTGCGAGCAATCTGCGAGAAGAACGCCGCGAACGAATAGTAATCGTCCATCGTCCAGCGATCGAACGGATGGTTGTGGCACTGGGCGCACTGCACGCGGATGCCCAAAAACGCCTGGGCCGCGTTCTCCGCGATCTTCTTGGCGTCGGGCTCGATCTGGTAGAAGTTGACCTCCGGCTCCAGGAACGAACTGCCGCTGGCGGAGATCAGCTCGCGGACCATCGCGTCGGCCGGCGTGCCGGCGGCCACGTGATTGCGGATCCACTGCCAGTACAAGTACATCGGCTTGTACTCGACACGATTCGGTTCGGAGCGGACCAGCAGGATCTCGGCCCACTTCAGCGCCCAGACGTCGACGAAGTCGGGCGAGGCCAACAGCGCATCGACCACGTGCTCGCGGCGTTCGGGCGATTGGTCATCGTGCAGCGCAGCGCGTTCTTCGGCCGTCGGCAACCGTCCGGCCAGATCGATTGTCACGCGGCGGAGGAACTCGTCGTCGGTGCACAGTCCGCTGGGCGAGACGCGCAACTTGCTCAGCTTGGCTTCGACCAGTTCGTCGATGAAGTTGGCGGGCGGTTCGGCGGGCGGCTCGTACTTCGCTTCGGGCGAGAGCGACAGCACTTGGCTGCCCACCGTGTGCACGTCGAAGCGAGCCGTGACAAACGCCTCGCCCGCGTTGGCGGCGGTCACCAGCCCCGAGTCGCCCACGGCGGCCGACGCGTCGTTGTTGCTGAGGAACACGGCCAGGTCGGTCACGTCGCGCTGCTCGCCATCGCTGTACGTGGCCACGGCGATGAACTGCTGCGCTGCGTCGGAGCCTTCGAGCACGGCCTGCGGCGGGTAAATCTGCAGCGACTCGACCGTGGCGGCCTGCTCGGCGTCGTCGCCGGCGCCCGCGGCAATCCAGTCGTGGATCGCGGCGTAATACTCGTCGTCGGGCGTGAACCGCTTGCCGCCCGTGTGCGGCACGCCGGCAATCGCCTTTTGCAGCAGCAGGCTGTCGTCGGGCAGCGCGCGGTTGATCCGCCGCGTGGAGAGTTGCCGCGTCAGCCGATAGTAGTCGCCCGCTGGGTCGTAGCCGAACAGCGACAACTGGAAGCCGTCCTTGCCCAGGGCGGCGCCGTGGCAACCGCCGGCGTTGCAGCCGGCGCGCATGAACACGGGCATCACGTCGTGGCGGAATTCCGGCGCTCCCGGCGGGTCGACGGCCGCCACCTGCACGTCGGTCGCCGCGGTCAGCTCGCCGAGCTGGGCTTGAAGCAGCGCGTTGCCGACCGCACGCGGCGTGACCACGCCGGCGTCTACGGCCAGCAGCTCCGGCCCCTCGCCGGCGCGGCTCCATTGGACTTGACTGGTCACATCGACCGTAACGCCATCGGCCCGGGTGGCCACGGCGATGACCCGCTGGGCGTCGGCGCCGTGCTCCAAGCGGACCTGCGGCGGGTAGACGGCCAGCTCGACGAACTCAGCAGCAACGGGCGGCGAAGCGGCCGACTCCGCCGGTTCTTCTGCGTGCGCAATAGGGGCGGGTGAGTAAACCGCAGCCCACAGGGCAAACGATGCCAATCTTAACCGAAGCTGCAGCGCCCAAGGCGCCAACAGCGTGGTCGACTTTCTCCGAAAGTCGACTTTCGGCGCCTGATTGCAGGACAATTCCGGTGACCGGCGTGGGGCCGGATTGGTCGATTCTCGGAGAAAATCGACCACGACCTGGGACTTCCGTTGTGGGCCTGCGAACTTCATCCCGCGCTCGCATGGCCAACCGGCTATCGCTGGGTGGCCATGGCACCCTGTGGAATCTGATTTCATCACGAATTGCGTCCTTCCTGTGCGGCGGTGGCGGTCGCCTGGGGCGGCTGCGGCGGGGGGTCGACCCGCACTTCGCCGCGACCCACCGTCTGCACGACCGGCTCGTCGGCCTCGGTGAGCGTCACGCGGCACATGATCGAGCGGTGCCGACCCACGCGGGCGTCGGCAGCGACGGTGAGGGGGAATTTGGCTTCGGTGGCGTCGCTGGTGACTTCCACAACCGGCGCGGTCACGCCCGGGGGGAGGCCCAGCAGTTCCAGCTTGGCGGCGCCCGCAAACGGGGTGCGCTGCTCCAAGGGCACGACATACTCGCCTGCGCCGCCCTGGGTGACGGCGACCGTGGGAAATGTGAGCCCCATGTGCCCCGGCGCCACGCGCAGCGTGACCAGTTGGGTCGAGGTGACGATGCGGCCGTCGATGCCCGCTTCGCCCCACACGACCACAGGCCACTCGCCCACCGCGGCGTTGCCGCTGGCGGTGATCGGCACGACTGCGTCGCTTTTGCCTTGGGGAATCGAGCGCGAGTTGTTCGCCGAAATGCCCGGCGGGTTGTACAGCATCCGCACGCGAATGGCGCCGTCGAAGCCCTCGTCCCGCTCGGCGGTGACCTGCAGGTCCTTCGAGCCGTTTTGCACCAGCGGCGCCTTGGGCTCGACCAATCGCAGGCGGAACGGAACTGCCTCAGTCACCGCAATGGGCGGCGCGTCGGCGTAGTAGTCCCACATGGGCACGTTGTTGCGGCCCCGCACCAGCCAGGTCTGCTGCTCGAACCGCGTGGCGAATGGCTTGTTTTCGTCCAGCGGCGTGGCGCCGATCGTCCACAACCCGGCGGTCAACTCGGCGTCGGGGGCCGCCTCGAACACGATCGGCACGCGGTTGAAGTTGCCGGGCAGCTCGGGCGCGGTCGCCGTCACGCCCGCGGGCAATCCGGCAGCTTGCACCTGCAGCGGGCCGCCGACGTCGCGGCGCGAGGCGGTGACCATCACGACCGTACGATTGCCGCGCGGCACGACCACGGTTTGCGACACGTACCGCTGCAGTTCGTCCAGCCGCAGGTCGACGACCGGCGCGGGACGAGTCGCTTCGACGCGATACACATACTCCGGGCCGCCCTGGTTGATGCGGTCCTCCACACGCAGCAGGTACTCGCCATCCTCGGGCGGATTGAACCGCAGATACGAATCGGGCTTGCCGCGGTCGTCGTCGTTCGCGGCGAGTTGCCGGCCGTCGAGATTGTAGATCCGCACGATCCCATCCAACGGCGAGCCCAGCTGCTGGGCGTACATGCGGAAATCGATCGCCTGGCCCTTCTTGGCCGGGAAGCGGAAGTGGTCCAAGTCGCCCGGCGTGCCGATCACGCCGGTCGCCGCGGCGATTGTCGGCATTGCGGTGGGCTGCTCGCGGTTGTCGTTGGGTTCCGCTTCCAGGGCGTTGGGGATTTCGACGACCCGCAGCGGCAACGGGGTGGGACTCGCCCCGCGGTCGTCTGCCGGATGCACCCCGTAGTCCGGCCCGGCATCGGCCGGCAGCGTGATCGTTTCAGTGCGTTCGCCGGCGGCATCGCCGAGCCAGCGGACTTCCAACTGCTCGCCCGGCTGACCGCCCGGCGGGTAAGCCGCGGTCGGCCGCGGGAATCGACCGACGTGTAGCCGATAGCTCGACTGATCGTTACCCTGCATGGCGGCGTCGTGCACCACGACCGTGTAGCGCCCCGCCGCGGGGGCGACCAGCGACAGCATGGCGTCCTGCCGTGCCGGGCCGGCGTCGTCGCAGAACGCGATCTGCTCGCCCGCCGGGTCGAGCACCGCGATCGCCGCGTCGAAGAACGTGCGGCCGAGCCGCATCGCTTCGATCTCGACCGACAGCCGCTCGCCCTCGGCCAGTTGCACGGCATAGCGATCAACATCGGCCGCTTTCACGACGCCGTTGACCACCGTATCCAGCGCAATCTCTTGGGCTTGCTCGGCCGCGTCGTTGGGTTCGGCTTCGTTGGCTTCGGCCAAGGCGCCGACGTGCAGCGTGCGCAGGTTGCTCAACCCCGTGCCGGTGTGCACGCGCAGCGGGTGGATGCCCAGCGGGCAGTCGTCGGCCAGCTGCAACTCGGCCCGCACGCGGTTGCCGTCGACCGGCTCCAGTCTGAGCACCTCCACCCCGGGCCGCTCCAGCAGCAGGTGCAGCGGCGACTTGCCGACGCGGGGGCCGACCAGATCGACCGACACGGTCGTCCCCCGCTGGGCGCCCTGCGGCTCGAGCAAATCCAACCGCGGCTCGCCCGCATCGGCCGCGGCCGCTGCGAGGCACAGGCACGCAATGATTGTCGCGCGCCAAGGCGCAAAGGCGCGAAGGCGGTCGGCCAAGCGTAAATCAGCACAGGCTTTCTTCATCGTGCCACGTTTGCGTTGGAGGCAGCGGAAAAGCTCTTCTTGAGAGCGTGTCGACTCGCATCGCGTCGCCAATGACGGAGAAGTTGCCGAGTACCGGCCAGTACCCGCGATCGACGCTGCGACTGGAAAAATCTTTGCGTCTTCCCTTTGCGCCTTCGCGCCTTTGCGCGCAACTGAACAAGGAACAAGGCGACGCCCGAACCGTCAGGTGAGCATCTCGCGGCGGACCTGGCCGCCTTTGACGATTTCGATCGGGCGGGCGCCGGGGGCCATCAGCTCTTTCTCGGCCGGGATGCCCAGTTGATGCAGCACGGTCGTGGCCAGATCTTCGGGCGAGACCGGCGTGTCTTCCGGCTCGGTGGCCGTGGCGCCCGACGAGCCGACCACCATGCCGCGTCGCATGCCGCCGCCGGCGGCGACGACGCTGAACACCTTGGCCCAGTGGTCGCGACCGCCGTCCTGGTTGAGCTTGGGCGTGCGGCCGAACTCGGTCGACACCAATACCAACGTGTCGTCCAGCAGGCCGCGCTCGTCCAGGTCGCTCACGAGCGCGGCAAACGCTTGATCAAACGCCGGCATCAGCCGCCGCATGTTGCCGGTCACCTGCACGTGATGATCCCAGCCGCCGTAGCTGAGCGTAACGAACCTCGCGCCCGCCTCGACCAACCGCCGCGCCATCAGCATCCGCTGCCCGGCCTGATGGCGGCCGTAGCGGTCGCGCATCTTGCCGTCCTCGGCGTCGATGTTGAACGCCTCGCGGGCCGACTCCGACCCGATCAGGTCGAACGCCCGTTGGTAAAACGAGTTCATCGCGGCCACACCGTCGGCCTGGGTGCGGTCGACGAACGATTGATTGACCGCCGCGAGCGCTTCGCGCCGCCGCGTGAACCGCGCTTCGTCCACCCCGCCCGGCAGGTTCAGGTCGCGCACCTTGAACCCGTTGCGCGCCGGGTCGTCGCCCAGACTGAACGGGGCGTAGGCCGCGCTCAAATACCCCGGGCCCGCGTAAGGGCTGGGCATATTGGGCACGCAAATGTACGCCGGCAGGTTTTTGCGGGGGCCGAACTCGTGGCTCACGATGCTGCCCAGACTGGGGAACTCCAGCGCGGGGCTGGGCCGGTAGCCGGTCAGCATGTTCTGCACGCCGCGCTCGTGGGCCGCCTCGCTGTGCGTGAGCGAGCGGACCACGGTCAGCTTGTCCGCGATGCCGGCGGTGCGCGGCAGCAGCTCGCTGAACTGCTCGCCGGCGATCTTGGTCGGGATCGCCCGCAGCTCGCCGCGGTACTCGATCGGCGCCAGCGGCTTGGGGTCGAACGATTCCTGCGCGCTGATCCCGCCGGGCAGGAAGATGTGGATGACGCTTTGCGCCTTCACCGGCGGGCTGACATACTCGTTCTCGGCCGCCGCTGCATGGCGCAGGGCGAACCAATCGCCAAGGGTGAGCCCGAGCCCGCCGACAGCGCCGACGGTAAGAAATCCGCGCCGGCTCACCGGCGATGTATGACCGAACATCGGCAAGAACTCCGCAGAGGAAGGACGACAACCACGTTCCTCGCGGCATGCAACGACAGCGCATGCCGCGCGGGCCGTACATCGTCCGGGACGACAGGCGACGCGCCGGCAGCGCCGCAAACCCATCGGCACACTCTACCGACGCGGGCGCCGATGGTCAAAAACTGCAGGGCCCTCGTCAGCGGGATGAGTCGACGGCAGCCGCTTGCCACGCGGCGGCTCGATGCGCCTCAACTTGCAACTATCGAAGAGGTTACGGCGCGCCGCCGGGCGCCGGCGACAAAACCGCTTAGCCGGAACAGCGCTGATTTTCTGCGCAAAGCGGCAGACAGACGGCGAGAATCTAGGCGACACGCGAAAATTGGGGTTTGTTCGACGAACGGAGCCTCGCACGCTTCGGATGTCGCTCGATAGAGCTTCAGTGAGCAAGCCTGCGACCTAGAGCGCCGACGCCGCAACCAACAGGAAAACTAGCCCGCTCTGTATGCGCGCCGTGATTCTCCCGGAGGGAGTTCATGGAAATAGCCCAGCGATTCATCTCTGGGAAATTCATCTCTGGGAAACCTGAGCAGTCCTTATCGCAAGTCCCGACAGGGACGAATGAAAGTGGGTTAGCGGAATTCAGCCGTCCCTAACGGGATTGTCGGCCCGGCCGATGCCTGCAAACCCAGCGATGAATCGCTGGGCTATTCTCAGTCGTCCCTGACGGGACGGCCTCTTGCTTCTTGCTTCACAATCACTCACCACCACTCGCCTGCGGCACGTCGTAACCCCACTCGCTCAGCCGCTCGCCGATGAACTCCAGCGTCCGCGCGTGCTGCGCTTCGCCGCGACCGGTGACTTGCAGCGGGGCGTCGAACGCCATGCGAATTGGCTTGGCGGGATCGATCTTGGCCAGTTCGGGAATCCAATCACCGAGGCCCCAGGCGTCGGTCGCCACGGCGCACGGCACCAGCGGCACTCCGGCACGGGCGGCCAGCTTCACCCCAATCGTGTTGAGCCGCTTGGGATCGAACTGCATCGTCCGCGAGCCCTGCGGAAACACAACCAGCGTGTAACCGCGCTGCAGGCGGTCCAACCCCTCGGCGAGCATCGTCTTGAGGTCTTCGCGGGGATTGTCCTGCGTGACGGCGATGGCCTGCCGCGAGTTCATGATGTGCTTGAACACCGGCATTGTCGTCAGCGACCGCTTCACGACAAACGTGGTCTTGCGCAGCGGCTGCAGCACGACCGGCAGCACCATCGTCTCCAGCGTGCTCATGTGGTTGGCGACGACAATGTACGGACCGTCGAGGCCGCGCAGGTGCTCCACGCCGGTGATCTCGCAGGTGCAGCCGGCGGCCTCCAACGCCTCGAGCACCTCGCGGCTGGCATCGGCCCAGGCGGCGCCGTCCAACCGGCCGCGTTTGGCTCGCCAGGCGGCTTTGAAGATGATCCACGGGTAGCGAAGAAAGAAAGACGCGGTCGGCGAGATGCGCGCCAGCAGCTTGCCGCGCCGCCCCGGGGGCGTGCGGTAGGTTCCGTTGTCGAATTCGAGGACGTCCATCGGGGAACTGCGGTCGGCTGATTCGTGAGTGCAAGGGGACCATGATAGGCGACTCGCCCGCGGCGGGCGATGCCAGCGGCGGGTGGCTGGGGACGAAGCGCAGCGGAGCCCCCAGGGACTTCACTGGGGGCTCCCGTTGGTCGTCCCCAGCCACCCTAACCTCGGTTTCTCGACGCTCCTTCGGAGTACCTGCAACGTGACAGGCGGCGGCCCCATCAGCTACAATCGCGGGCGTTTCAGCTCCTTCGTTCGCCGTCCTCTGTATCGGGCCCCGTTGCCGTGTCCCACTTTACCGACGCCCTGGCCGACGCCGTCATCTCGCGCCGCACCCCGGTGTGCGTGGGGCTCGACCCACGGTGGAACCAGTTGCCCGCCCCCCTGGCCGAGGCCCATGTCGACTCAACCGCGGGCCGCGCGGCCGCCTACCGCGAGTTCTGCCGCGGCGTGATCGACGCCGTGGCCGACCTGGTCCCGGTGGTCAAGCCGCAGTCGGCGTTCTTCGAGGAGTTGGGCCCCGTGGGGGTCACCGCCCTGGTCGACGTGATTGCGCATGCGCAGCAGCGGGGGTTGCTGGTGATCCTGGACGCCAAACGCAACGACATCGGCAGCACGGCCGAAGCCTACGCTCGCGGCATGTTGGGTCGCGACGCGGCGCCGTGGCGGGGCGACGCGCTGACGGTCAGCCCGTATCTGGGCGAGGACAGCCTCACGCCGTTTGTGGAGGTGGCTCAGCAGCGGGCGGCCGGGTTGTTCGTGCTCGTGAAGACCTCCAACCCCGGCGGCGGGCTGCTGCAGGATCTCACCGCCGACGGGCAAACCGTCTATCGGCACACGGCGGCGCTGGTCGAGCGGATGTCGGCGGAGACCGCCGGCCGGCACGGCTACGGGATCGTCGGCGCCGTGGCGGGGGCGACCTATCCCGAGCAACTGGTCGAGCTGCGGTCCGCCATGCCGCACACGTGGTTTTTGGTGCCTGGCTACGGCAGCCAAGGCGCCGGCGCCGCCGACGTGGCGGGGGCCTTCGACGACCGCGGACTGGGCGCCGTGATCAACAACAGCCGCGCACTGATCTTCGCCTACCGCCAGGGCGAGTACGCCGAGCGGTTCGGCGAAGCCAAGTGGCAGGACGCCGTCGCCGCGGCCACCACGGCAATGATCGACGAATTGGCCGCCGGCAGCAGCGCGGGCCAGCTGCGCAGCTCATGAGCGCCGTCGGCAGGATCATCGTCGCGGCGATGGTGGCCGCGTTGGTCGGCGCTTCCTTCGTTTGCGCGGAAGAATTCGTCGCGGAGCCGGCAGAGGCAGGGACCGCGAAGCACTCGCTCCGCACGGTCGCCGAGCAGCGCGGCCTGCGCGTTGGCGCCATGATCTTGGACGCGGATTGGCAAACCCCGCGGCAGCAGGAGTTGGTCGCCCGGGAGTTCAACGCCGCGACGGTTGGCGCGTATTGGACGCGCACGCACCCGGCGCGTGACCGTTGGGATTGGCAGCTGACCGACGCGGTGGTCGAGTTCGCCGTCGACAACGGCTTGGCCGTACACCTGCACCCCCTGCTCTACCCGGCGGACGACAAGTTGCCGGCGTGGGTCAAGGCGGCCCCCGCGAGCGACGCGCAGGCCATCCTGGCCGAGCATGTTGCCCACGCCACGGGGCGCTATCGCGGCCGGTGCGCCGCGTGGGACGTGGTGAACGAAGCGGTCGCCCCCGATGGCGGCGCCCTGCGCGATTGCTGGTGGTTGCGGGCGATGGGCCGCGACTACATCGCCAAAGCGTTTCGCCTGGCGCGAAGCCACGACGCCGACGCGGAGCTGCTATACAACGACTACGGCTGCGAGTTGTCGACTCGCAAACAGACGCGTCGCTGGGACACGGCCCTGGGGATCGTCCGCGAGCTGCACGCCGAGGGATTGATTGATGGCTTCGGCTGGCAGTTGCACGTCACGGCCGACGACGTGCTGGGTGGCGAGTTCGTGTTGGCCGAGCGGATGCGCGCGATCGCGGCGTTGGGGTTGGACAACTACGTGACCGAGCTCGACGTGGCGATACCCGATAACTCGCCGGCAAGCCTCGCCCGGCAGGCCGACGCGTACGCGCGCATCGCCGAGATCTGGCTGTCACACCGCGGCGCGGGTTGGCTGCAAACCTGGGGCGTGAGCGACCGCCACAGTTGGCTCGATCCGCCGGGGACGCCCGCGGGCAAACGCCGCCGACCGCTGCTGTTCGACGAGCGGCTGCAGCCGAAGCCGGCGTACGAAGCGCTGCTGGGGACGCTGCTTCAGTCGCCGGGACGGCAGAACTCCGCAAACCCATGAGGGTGGTCGATTCTCTCCGAGAATCGACCAATCGACTCGGTGCTCACGCCAAGACGATGCGCCGATGGAAACCGCATTGACCGATCCTCGGAGAGAATCGGCCACGTGGAAATGTCACGCGGGGGCCCGACGGACTATGGAGAACTGCGCCGCCAATGAACCCCGGCAGGGCTGTCAGCTATCGGCTGTCAGCTATCAGCCAGAATGGTCAGCGGCTCGTTAGCCGCGCAACGGTCGTTGAGGCCTGAAAGGCCGATCCTACGACAGCCCAGGACGCAGTCCTGCGTGCTGAACGCGATTGCAACGGTAGCCCTGAAGGGGCGCGCTCAACTTACCGCATGGTAGCGCGCCCTTTCAGGGCTAGCGAATCTGACGAACTCCAGGCCCCAGGACTGCGTCCTGGGCTTTCGCAGCGCAGCCCTTCAGGCTGCGACTCGGTCTGCAATCTGCGGTGCGCACGCTGTTGCAGTGGCGCACCGTTCGCGATGGATTCTCATGGCTGCTCACCGTGGAGCGACGTGGGGAGGACACTCAGTGCCCTGCGTCCCGCCCCTGGCCCCTCCCTGCGAGGCAGGGGCATCTCACACCGCGGCGGCGCTCTCGTCGGGTTGCTCGCGGCCCATCCACAACGGGGTGACGACGAACCACGCCACGGTGGCCACGAGCATCCAGGTCTTCATGGCGGGCGACTCGATTCGCCCCGCCAGGAATGCCAGCGGCGCTCCGACAAGCGCAGTTAAAGCCAACCACGAGGCCGCCTGAAAGATGCTTCGCATCGCCATCGGTTCGTCTCCTGAATATCGATTCTGCGTCGCCCCGGCGCGGCGCGCTATCCACGGCACGATTGGCCGACAAAACTCACTTTGCCAGCGAAGCGGATCGCTGCTGCCACTTGCTCACCGACAGGTAGATGGCCGTGGCCAAAAACCAACCGGGCAGGCTGGCGAAAAAAATGTAGTCGTCGCGTCCCGACCATTTGACGACGCCAACGCAAACCAAGATGGTCAGGATCCACGCAGCGCCCGCGGCGATGTTGAAGTCGCGCCCGGCGCGTCTCGCGAATTCCTGCACCATTCCCAATTTGGGCATCAGCCAGAAGTCAGAGAAGATGACGGCCCCCATCGGCATCAGCACCAGCCCGTACAGCGCGACGAACCCCAACAACTGCATGGCAAACCAGGGAAACATGCCCGCCACGGTGGCCAGCAAACCGGTGGCGATCGTCACCTTGTACCGCGACACAGTCGGCATGATGGCCTGGAACGCCAGACCTGCCCGATAGATCGTCGGGTTGGCGGTCGTCCAGCCGGCGATGATCACGCAAATCAGTCCCGTGTAGCCGCACGCCGTCCACGCCAGCGTTCCGGGCACCACGGCCGTGTCCGCGGGGTCGCGATGCAGTTGCAGCGCGTACAGGATCGACGCGGCGATCCAGGCCATGAAGTGCCCCACGTACATGCCCGCCGAGGTGGCGACCGCGTACCACGATCTGCGCGCGAAGCGAAACACGCTCAGGTCCGCCATGCCGATGTGCATCGCCATATTGCAGAACCAGGCGAAGAACATAACGTGCCAAAAGTTGAACTTCGGCTTGCCTTCCAGCGGCGCGCCGCCCTTCCAGATCGACGTTTCGCATAGCTGCCAGAGGTCGCTGAGCGAGTGGATATCGGCCCCCGTGGCGACGAGAAACTCTCGCAATCCAATCAGCCCGAATGCCAGAAACACCAACACCATCCACGGCGCGGCGATGTTAGCGAACTTCGACACGGCGCTGTAGCCGTAGGCCGCGACAAACGAAATCAGCACGCCCACGGCCAACACGGCGATGATCCACGCCGGTCCCGTCGGATACACGTCGTCGAGCGTCGGCATGGTGATTCCGGGAACCATCACGCCAATCGCGGTGGCCGAGACGGTGATCATCGCCCCGGCCAAGAAGCAAAACATGACGCCGTTGGCCAAATTGTAGAGCGTGACAAGCCGCCGTCCGCAGATCTTCTCCAGCTGATAGTACAACGTCAGTCGCGCCCGCACGGCGATTGGTGCGCACAGCAGCATCCAACTCGCCACGGCCAGGGCGTTGCCCACCAACAGGCCCAGCACCAGATCGGCGGCGCTGACGCCGTGGGTGACGAACATAGGCCCGATCATCAACTCCGTGCCGGCGCAGTGCTCGCCGGCGTACATGCCGGGAAAACTCTTGAAGCCCAGCAGGGCGCTCTCGGGAACCGGTTCCCGCTCAAACTCGCCATTGGCGGACATAAGGCGATCTGCCGGACGAGAATGCCGGCGCATGCGTGACAAAGAGAAGAAAAACGCAACGGGCCAATGATAGCCGCCCGCCGGCGCCGGCTGCAACCGGAACCGACGGGCGGCATGGCTTTGGCGTCCGCTGCGCATATCACGCAACTGTTGTCAGCCGACTCGCGAAGAGCCGGCCAGGCCGCTGCCGACGCAGTGCGCGTCGCAGCAGGGAGCTTTTCGCTAACTGCGGCGGCAACGCCCCGCGACCAGCCCCGCCACCAGCAGCGCGGCCAGCACGCCGGTCGCCGGCTCGGGGACGACGCTCAGGTTGTCGAAGCCGGAGTGATCCCGCCGCCCAACAGCGACAACGCCGACTTCAACGGCGACCTGATCGTGGACGGCAGCGATTTTCTTAACTGGCAGGACGGTTTCCCGCTGACCGACGGCACGGCGCTGCTGGCCGACGGCGACGCGAATGGCGACGGCAAGGTGACGGCCGATGATTTGGCGATCTGGCAAACGCAGTACGGCACGTCGACGCCGCCCGCCGCCGCGGTGCCGGAACCGGCCGCACTGACCAGCCTGCTCGTCCTGGCCGCCGTCGGCGGACTCGTCAGGAAAATCGGCAAGTAACCCCGTCCGAGCGACGACGGCGAGAGATTCCCGGCGTGGAGCCGAACCACTCCCGCGGGCCGCCTCGCTGTGGGCGCGCTGCGAGCGTGGCAGCCTGCACTGCATTCACTGCATGCGCAGCCGTTGTCGCTTGAGATTTACCCTCCGGACGGCCGCTGTTGCCGACCGATAATGCACTCCGGGGGTGTACCACTATGTTCGTACGTTTTGTTCCGAGACTCGCAGTGGGCTTGGCGTGCGCGCTGGCCGCCGTCGGCGATCGGGCCGTCGCGAATCCAGACGCCGCGGGCCCCGTCCCGGCTTCCCCGACTTTGGCGCCGAGCGGCGCCGACACGGCCGAGCCAAGCGACGCCGGCGCCGATTTCGAGTTGGTCCAGCCGCCAAGCGTCGTCGAGCCACCCGTCGTCGGCGACTCGGCAGCGGGCGTTCAACCGCTCCCGCCCACAGGCGAGTTGACCCTGGAATTTGTCCAACAGCTCGCGCTGTCGAATAACCCGAGCATTCACCAGGCGGCGGCCCAAGTGGCCGCCCTGCGCGGCAAGTGGTTGCAGGCCGGGCTGGCGCCCAACCCGACTGCGGGGTACGTCGCCAGCGAAATCGGCGGCGATGGTTCGGCCGGGCAACAAGGCGGCTACGTCGGCCAGCAGTTCATCACCGCCCACAAACTCCAGCGTGACCGCAACATTGTCGCTGCGGAGATCGCCAAGGCCCAGCAGCAACTCGCGGCGATGCAAGTGCGCGTCCGCACCGACGTTCGCCAGGCCTATTACCGGGCGCTGCTCGCCCAGCGCCGCGTTGAAGTGGCGGGCGATCTGACCGCGGTCGCCGAGTCCGCCGCCACGGCGTCGCAACAGCTGTACGATGCCGAAGAAATTCCCCTGGCCGGTTTGCTGCAGACCGAAATTACCCAGCAAAACGCGATGGTGGCATTGCGAACCGCGCGCAACTCACACGCCCAGGCGTGGCGCGAGCTGTCCGCGGTCGTCGCCTCCGACGCGCTGCCGCCGCAGCCGCTGGCGGGCGACATCAGCCAGTTGCCCGCGACGCTCGACTGGCAGCAGCAGCAGATGCGAATTCTGCAGAGCAGTCCCGAGGTGGCCGCCGCCATGGCCGACGTGTCGCGCGCCCGCCGGGCGTTGAACCGGGCGTGCGTCGAGCCGATCCCCGACGTCAGCACGCAAGTTTCGGTGCAGTACGACGCTTCCTCGCAAGACACGATCGCCGGCGTGCAGATCGGCGTGCCGTTGCCGCTGTGGAACCGCAACCAGGGGGGCATTCGCCAGGCCCAAGCCGAGATTTCCGCCGCGGTGCGCAACGTCGACCGCGTCGAACAACAGCTCAGTCAGCGGCTTGCCGGGGCGTTCCGTCGCTATGCCGACGCCCTGGTCACAGCCCAAACCTACGCCACGGAGATCTTGCCGCGATCCGAGCGAACGCTCGCGTTGGTGCGGCGGGGCTACGACCAGGGCGAGACCGGCTACCTGCCGCTGCTGGCGGCGCAGCAAACATATTTTCAAGCGAACCTGGCCTATCTCGATGCCCTGGGCGAAGTGTGGGACAACCACATCTTCATCGACGGGTTGCTGCTCGACGGTTCGCTGGCGGCCCGCGCCGAGTGAGGCGCCGACCCTGGGCGTCACAGCTCCGCTTTCTGTCGCCGGCGCGATGGAGCGTGAGGCCGCTCGTCAATCGCACAAGGATCTGCCTGGGCAACGGATGCGCACTCAATTGCTGACCGTACGCGGTGCAAACCAGGGATAGATGGCCGGCACGACCAGCGACGTCAACAGCGTGGACGTGATCAACCCGCCGATCACCACCGTGGCCAGCGGGCGCTGCATCTCGGCGCCGTCGCTGGTGGACGCGGCCATCGGTAGAAAACCAAGGCTGGCGACCAGCGCCGTCATCAGCACAGGTCGCAGTCGCGAGAGCGCCGTGTCGTGGGTCGCTTGGGCGACGGGCGTGCCGCTGCGGCGGGCGTTCTCGGCGGCGCTGACCCAGACCAGTCCGTTGAGCACCGCCACGCCGAATAACGCGACGAACCCGACGCCGGCCGAGATGCTGAACGGCATTTCCCGCCACCACAGGGCGAACACGCCCCCCGAGGCGGCCATCGGCACGGCCAGAAAGATCAACAGCGCCAGCCGCACCGACTTGAACGTGGTGTGCAGCAGCAGGAAGATCAACAGCAGTACGATCGGCGTGATGACCGCCAGCCGCCGGCTGGCCGACTGCAGGTTTTCAAAGTCGCCGCCCCAGCGCAGTTCGTAGCCGTCGGGCAAAACGACCTGCTCGGCGACGGCCGCTTGCGCGTCGGTCACGAAACTCGCCACGTCGCGCCCCCGGCAATTCGCAGAGACGAACGTGCGGCGGCGCTTATCGTCGTGCTCCACGTTGGGCGGGGTTTCCTCGATCTTCACGTCGGCCACTTCGCTGAGCGGCACCGGCTTGCCGGCCGCTTGCGCGACGGTCAACGAACCGATCTTGGCGGCGTCGCCGCGCCAGCCCTCGGGCAGCCGCACAATCACGGGCACGCGGGCGCGGCCTTCGAACACCGTGCCGGTCGTCACGCCGCCCAGCGCCTCGACCACGTGCATGACCTCCGCCGCCGTCAGACCGTACTGAGCCAGCCGAGCGCGATTGGGCAGCACGGTCACGGTCGTCAGGTTGGCCTGATAGTCGGCTTTGACGTCGGCGGCGCCGTCGATGCTGTGCAGGACGCGCTCGATTTCTTTGGACTTTTCGCCCAGCACCTGCAGGTCGTCGCCGTACAGCAGGGCCGCCACGTCGGCTTTGACGCCAGCCACCAGCTCGTCGACTCGCATTTCAATCGGCTGCGTGAAGCCGAACGCCACGCCGGGCACGTTGTCGCCGAGCTTTGCCGACATTTCTTCGATCAGCAGATCGCGCGTCATGCCGGGGCGCCACTTGTCGGGCGGGTTCAGCATGACCCACACGTCGGTCTGGTGCACGCCCATCACGTCATTGGCGATCTCGGGGCGGCCCGTCTTGCAGAACACCGTTTTGACTTCGGGGAGTTCGGTCAGCGTCCGCTCGATCCGCGTCGACATGTCGACGGCGCCCTCGAGTGACGCACTGGGCAGCCGAACCGCTTCGACCAGCAGGTCGCCCTCTTCCAGTCGCGGCATGAACTCGGCCCCCAGTCGCAGACCGACCGGGATGCTGATCGCGAACACGGCCAGCGCCGCCCCGGCCGTGACGCGCGGGTGCAGGATGGCCCAGTTGGCCACGGGGCGGTAAATGCGTTTGATCCATCGCACCAACCGCGGTTCCACGTGAGAAATGCGCTTGGGTAACGCCAACGACGCCATGGCGGGCATGACGGTCATCGACAGAATCAGGGACCCGAACAGCGCAAACAGCACGGTCAGCGCCATCGGCCGGAACAGCTTGCCCTCGGTGCCTTCGAGCATCAGGATCGGCAGGTAGACGACCGCGATGATCAACTCGCCGAACATGGTTGGCTTGCGGACTTCAATCGCGGCGTCGCGAATCACCTCCAATCGCGAGCGGCCCTCGGCGTTGTGGGCGAGACGGTGCATGCAGTTTTCGACCATGATGACCGACGAGTCGACGATCAGCCCAAAGTCGATCGCCCCCAGGCTCATCAAGCTCGCCGTCACGGCAGTCGCCTGCATCAGGTTGGCGGCGAACAGCATCGACAGCGGGATCGCCAGCGCGGTGATCAGCCCCGCCTTGAAGCTGCCCAGCATCGCCAGCAGCACGATAATCACCAGCGCGCCGCCTTCGGTCAGGTTCATCAGCACCGTGTGCAACGTGCGGCCAATCAGGGCCGCACGGTCGTAGATGATTTCGATTTGCACGCCCTCGGGCAGCGTCTTGCTGACCTCCGCGAGTCGTTCCTTGACGCGCTCGACGACCTCGCGCGAGTTCTCGCCCACGAGCATCATGACCATGCCGACGACCGCTTCGCCCCGGGCGTCGCGCGTGACGGCGCCCTGTCGCGTGACCGGCGCCGCGGAGACCTCGGCCACGTCACGCACGAGAATCGGCGTTCCGCCGGACGGCCGACTCACTACGACAGCGCCAATATCAGTCGCGCTTTCCAACAGCGCTTGTCCGCGGATGAAGCGCTGCTCGTCGTGCACCACGGCGTACCCGCCGCCGGCCGAGGCATTGTTCTGTTGCATCGCATGCACCACGTCGTCGACGCCCAAGCCGTAGGCGGCCAGGCGGAGCGGGTCGGGACGCACTTCGTACGACTTCAGAAAGCCGCCGTGCGAATTGATTTCCGTCACGCCGCTCACCTGCCGCAGTTGCGGGGCGACGTCCCACTCCAGAACTGTCCGCAGTTGCATCGCGGAGTAGCCGGCCCCCCGGACTTCGAACTGCAGAATCTCGCCCAACGCGGTTGTCAGCGGCCCCAACTCGGGCGAGCCGTAACCGGCCGGAATCAGCGCGGCCGCAGTCGGCAGTCGCTCGGCCACCAGTTGCCGCGCCCAGTAAATGTCGGTGTCTTCGTCAAAGACGATGGTGACCACCGAGATGCCGAACTTCGAAACGCTGCGCAGTTCCTCGACATTCGGCAGGCCGCCCATGGTCGATTCGACAGGGTAGGTGACGTACCGCTCGACCTCCACGGGCGACAGCGACCCCGCGTCGGTGATCACGGTCACCTGGACGTTGGTCATGTCCGGCACAGCGTCGATCGGCAACTCCAGCGCCGCCTTCAGTCCGGCTACCGCCACCAACAGCGTGATCACCAGCACGAGGAAGCGATTGTCGAGCGAGAACTCAATGAGCTTGGCGAGCATAGTGCGGTGCGATAGCGTGGGTTGACGTTGCGCAGCGGGGAGACAGGACGATCGCGGGGGGCCGGCGACAGGCGGTTATTCTTCGAACTGCTGCAGCAACAGTTCCGATTTCAGCGCGAAGGCGCCTTCGGTGACGACCTGGTCGCCGGCCGCCAATCCCGCGGTGACTTCCACCCAACCGTCCTCGGCGAGCCCGGTCGTGACGTCGACCCGGCGAAACTGGCCAGTGCCCGCCGGCACGAACACGAACTGCCGTCCTTCGTGATCCAGAATCGCCGAGGCGGGCGCCGCGATGCACCGTCGGCGCTGGGACGTGGGCGCCGTCACCTGGACGAACTGCCCCGGGCGCAACAGCTGCTCGCGATTGTCAAACTCGGCCATCAACGCCGCGGCGTTGGACTGCGCCGAGATCTGGCCCCCGACGTACAGCACGCTGGCCGCTAGCGCCCGGCCGGGCTGGGCGTTGGCGGCGACCCGAACTTCGTCGCCCGGCAGCAGCTTCAGCGCATCGCACTGCCCTTCGCGGATGTCGGCTTCGATCCACAGCGTCGTCGTGTCAGCCACCACGAACAGCGTGTCGCCGGGGGCGAGCCGTTCGCTCACGGAAAACGTGCGCGACTGAACGGTCCCGTCCAGCGGCGACCGCACTTCCAAGCGCGCCAAATCGGCTTCGCTGGGCAATCCGCGCTGGGGCGCCGCGCTGGCTTCCAGGGCCCCCAGGTACTGCCGGTGGATCGCCAGTTGTCGCTCTGCAGCGGCCAGCGCGTTGGCTGCTGCGCGGGCTTCCACATCGGCCAGATAAGCGGAGTTCTCCACGGCGGTTTCCAGTTCGGCGGACGCCTGGGCGAGCGCCGCGCGGCGACGCTGCACTTCGCGGCCCGACAGCACGTCGGCCATGCCGGCGCCCGCAGCCCCGGCAGCCAAAGCCGCCGCCTGCCGGTAGGCGGCGTAGTTCGTCAGGATTTCCTGCCGGTGCGCGCCCAACTGAGCGTCGGCCACTTGCTCGGCGACGACGTCGGCGGGCGCGTTGTCGCGCACCGCCTCCAGCAGCGCCGTGACGCCCGTCTGGATGCGGCTGGCCCGCAGGCTTTTGACCTCCGCCAACTCGCGTTCGGCCGCGGCGCCAAGCACCTCGGCGCGGGCCTGGGCCACTTCGGGGCTGACAACCTCGGCCAGCAGGTCGCCCCGCTGCACGGCGTCCCCTGGCTTCACTTCGACGGCCGAGACGATGCCCGCGGCCGCGACTTTCACCTCAACATGCCGCCGGTCGTCATATCGCACCCGGCCGGGCGCCGTGACGGTCGCCTGCATCGGCCGCTCGACGACCTCGGCGGTTTTGATCCCGGCCGCGCGGACTTTGGCCGCGCTCATGGCGACGTCGGCTCGCGCAGCCGGCGCTCCGGCCGCTACGGCGATGGCGACCACGGCGACCCAGCCGGTCACGCGGCGACTCGATCCCCGCCGGAACCCGGCGGAGGCGGATTGGACAAGCGCAAATTGCATCGCGGCAATCTCCCGGAGAAGGCACGGGGCCAGCCGAAAGCAACGGCCCCGGATCCACACGAATTCGACAGAAACGATTGTCGAAGCGCCAACGTGAAGCCGCGTTCTCAGCCGCGACGAATTGGCGCTCGCGCGGGGCGAATCAGATCAGGAAGATCTGCAAAGACGCGCGCAGCCTGCGCGCGGAAATGCCTGACGGCGCTGCCGGCGGGCGAGTGTCGGAAGCCGAGACAACGGGTGCGCCGGCGACGTCAACCGCTGCGCCAGGCGCCACCGCGGCCACGGCGACGGCGACGGCGGAATGCACGCCCGCGGGACTGCCGTCGCCCGCCAGCCAGGTCAACGAGTCGTCATCGCACTGGTGATCAACCTCGACGGGCTGTTCGCCGACATCGCCGGCGCTGGCAGCGACGATGGCGCGAATCTGCTGCAGCCAGAGGTTCCCGTCGAGGCAGCCGCACGGACATGCGCCCAACAAATGCACGATCGCCGCCGCCAGAAGGCACGACAAAACGCGATTCGACCGGGATGGAAAGGTGGGCGCCATACGAGGAGTCTACTTACCCCGCTCGGCCTTGTCTGCGCCGCCGTCTACGCGGTTTGGCGGTCGTGCGTGAAGTGCCTCGCCTAGGGCACCCACGGAGTTTCACCGGCGTGAAGGTGGCCGCCTGGCGATCACACGACCCCAGCAAGTGCTATCTGTCTCAAAACGCCGCCAATCGCCAAGAAATCGGATCGCGGCAGTCGCTCGGGCCCCGCTGGGGTTCAGTTGTCCGTCACGCTCACCATGTGAGCCATGGCAATCTCGTCGATGTCGTCCGGCAAGAACGTGACGTGGCCGTCGAGAAACGCCGCGTTGACGCCGCCGGGATGGAGACTGCGCGGTGCGGCGGACATGTGGCCGGCGACGCCGACGCCAATCTGCGCCGAATGCAGCACACAGGGCATGCCGGCGTCAAAGGCGGCCTGCCGGGGAGACGTCGCCGTGTTGGTGCAGTATTTCAGCGTGTCGAAATTGGGACCCAAGTTGTTCGGCGGCTGCGCTTCGCCAAGGCTGTCGGGATCGGGAACGTACGCAGCGCGATTCTCGGACTGGTACTGGTCGCCCTCGCCGGTTCCTTCCGACCGGCCCAGCCAACCGCGGGGGTGCATGTCGAAGGCAAGCAGACTGGCGCCGTTCCAGGCGAGCGCCCAGGCGCCCCGTTCGTCCGACTCATGGTCCAGCGTGCGGACCTCGCTGATCAGCAGCGTCGACGACAGATCGGGAATACTTCGCAGCGGCTGCGGCTGTCCGATCAACGCTCCCGGGTACAAATACTGCAGATCGACATGAAACGGGCTCACATAAGCCGCCATGTTTCCCTTGGCCAGCTTCACGTACTGCACACCGGCGCCGGGACGCAGCATGTCGTGCCAGCGGTTGCTGGCGTCATCGCTGGGGCACTGCAGGATGGCCACATGCGCCGCCTGCGGGTCGCCGGCCTGGGCGTAAATGGGCCGCTCAAGGTCGAACCGGTCGAACAACGCAGCTTGCTCCAGTTGCGGCAAGATGGCGACAATCCAACTGATTTGCCGTCCGCCGAAGGGATTGAAGATGTCGACGTCGTACTGCGTGTCACGCCGAGTTCGCGCCAGCCCGGCCGCCGGCAACGCCCGCTCGCTCGTTTCGAAGTCCAGCACGGCGAGCGCCACGTTTTTCATGTGGCTTGCGCATTGAATGCGACGGGCCGACTCGCGCGCCGCTTGCACGGCGGGCAACAACAGCCCGACCATTGCGCCGACGATCGCCATCACGACCAACAACTCGACCAGCGTGAAGCCGCGCTCGCGGCGCCGGCCCGTCAGTGTCACGGAAAAGTCCGGCGGCGCAAATCGCGTGAGCCTCATCGTCGCGCCGCCGGCAGGCGCCACGCGCGGAGTTCGTCGCCCCACGCGTTCCCGGATGTGAGCGAATCGATCGAGTCCCAGGCGGCGAAAGCCGCGTCGCGCGAGTCGTGACGGCGCAGATTCCCCGTTGCGGTCGTTGCTGCGGAACGGTGGTCTTGGCTCGGGACCGACACGGCGACGACCAGGGAAGTCCGCGGCGGGGCCGGCGACCGTTCGCGGCGCACGGCCGCCGTGGCGGGCGTCGGCGAGCCGACAGCGTCCGCGGCGACATGAACGGCTTGCGGGACGAGTTGTTCGGGTGAAAACAACGAGCGGCTCGCGACGACAAGACCGCCGCTCGTCGCGGCCGAGCTTTGCACCATGGCTGTTGCGCTCACCGTCGCCGACGCCGCCAGCGAACTGGCAACCGCGGCCCCGTATTGAGTGGTCCACTGCAGCAGGTCGGCAGCGTCGACGGCTCCATCACCCGTAAAATCGCCGGATGCCACGGTCGCCCCGGCAGTGGTCCCCGCCCCGCGCTGCCAGATCAGGAAATCCGCGCCGGCGACCGTACCGCTCCCATCGCTATCGGCGGGAACGACGGCGGCGACGAGAGCGTTGCCAAACTGTTGTTGCCAAATGGACAGGTCGGCGTCGGTCACAGCGCCGTCGAAATCGGCGTCGCCCTCGGCGAACGTAGCGCCCGTCGTCGCCCCGAACCCGCGCTGCAGCGCCAGAAAGTCCGCCCCCGTCACCGACCCGCCGGCATCGAAGTCCCCCGAATCGCCCACCACGATCTTCGCGACGCCGACGTTCGACACGTTCACAAAGTCGGTGACCTGGTAGGTGAAGTGGTCCATGCCCGTGAACCCGGGATCCGGCGTGTACTGGAACCCTCCATCGGCGGCCAGGCTCAACGTTCCGTGCGACGCGTCCGTCACGAGGATCGTTGCCATCGCACCGCCCTCGGGGTCGACGTCGTTACCCAGCACGCCCGTAGCGCCGTCGACGGAGAATGTTTGCCCCGAGGATGCGTCGGGGGCATGGAATGCATCATTCGTGGCCAGGACGGGGCCGTTCAGGCCAAACTCGTTCCAGACCCACTGCCACCAGTCGCCCAGCAACAGATTGATCAACGTCGGCAAATCCAGGCCCGGCGGCGGGTCGGGCAGCGATTCGCCAAATCGGTCCCACAGGAACGGATCGGGCGAGATGATGGGGGGATCGCCGGGATAGCAAAAAAAACCCGCCAACTCTGGTTCGGTGCAGGCAAAGGGGTTGGAGGTCGGATCGGTGGGATCGCCGACAAACGGATCGGAAATCGAAGTCCCGGAAATGGAATAGCCGAACTCCGGCAACGGCGAACCATCGAGCGTGGCCGCGGCGATGTCCACCGTGTAAATGCCGGGAGCCAGCAAGACGGCGGCCCCGGTGCGAGTCTCGCCCGGTCGCGTCGCGATTTGAAATGCGATTTCTTGCGTCTTGTCGGCGATGACTGACGCGATCAGCACGGTCGGCGGCGGCGTCGCGACGGGATCGGCCTGCAGGGCGAAATGAAACAACTGCGGCTCGGACACGTACAGCTTGTGAGCCCGGTGAGCGACCCCGGCGCCGATCGTCGCGGTCGCCAGCGAAGTCACTTCCGTTGCCGTCGGTCCGAACGCGACGATCAGCTCATAGTTGCCCGCGTCGAACAGGCCGCCGGGGTCGGCCGCGGAGACTTCGATCTGGACGTCGTCCTCGGAAAGCACCGCCGTCGACTGCAGGATGAACTCGCCGTTGCCGTTGGCCAGGATCGTGGCCGCAATCTCGTTGCCGTATTCGTCCAGCAGCCGCACTTTCGGCACCAGCCCGCCGGCATCCAATGATCGGACCGTCGCGGTCAACACGTCGAGCCCGGTCGCCGCAAAGTCGGGCGACTTGATCGTGTAGTAATCCACGTCGGTCGCGTCGGCGATGCTGGCGACGACCTGGAAACGCGTGTCCTCGACGAAACCAGGGACCGTCTCCAGTTCCAGCGCCCCGCCGGGCTCGTCGTCGCCGTGCATGTCGTCGCCGAAGAGCTCGTCGTCGTAGGCGTCGCCGTCGAACAACTTGGCCATGTCCTCAGCGGAAAGAAACCGATACGCACCGCCGGCCACGTCGTCGATCGTCGCCTGGTCGATCACGTTGCGATCGTCAAACACGACGGCCAGCGAAAAGCCGCCGCGGTCAAAGTCGCCCGTCGCTGCGGCGCTCACGCGAAAATAATAGTCGTCGCCCGGCGCAACGGCCGGAACGCGGTACTCCGCGACGCCCCCGCCCAAGTCGGTCGCGACCGCTTCGCCAATGAGCTGTTGGCCGGAATCGTAGACCTGCAGACGCGACGCGAGCAAGCTGATGCCCGCAGTGCGCACGGAGACCGTCATCGGCCCGGAGTATCCGCCCGGGCCTCGGATCATGAAGAAGTCAACGTCGCCGCTCGTGGTGATATCGCCGTAAAGGACCGTCGGCGCGCTGCCGCTGTCATGTTCCGGCAATTCACCCCGCTTAAGCTCCGTGGCATTGGCAAACGAGTCGTTGTCCGGCGTCGCCCCGCCGCTCGTCTCGTTTGCATCCGCGGCACGCGCGCCAAACAGCCCCTGCAGCGCCGCGATGTCCGCGGGCGTGGGCGATTTGACCACGGGCGGGTCGCTGGTCGAGAGCGGCGAAGCCGGGTCGGTGTTGTCCTTCAGTCCGAACACGTTGCCCGCCTCGTGCAGGGCGACGGCGTACAGGTCGTCCAGCGAGCGAAACGGGAACGCCGTGTTGAACACCACGTCGGCATACCAGGTGCCGGCCACCAACCCGTCGGTCGGCACCGAGACCGCCCCCACGGTCGGTTCCATCGCCATGGCGCCGATGCGAATATCGCCAAACCGGGCGTCCCGCTGCGTGGGCCCGGCGACGCCGAACGGCTGTCCGCCGTCGCTCACGACGCCGATATCCGCGTTCGTTTCCACCGCCCAGGTTTGAAACGCCCGCAGAATCGTCGCTTGCCAGGCCGCGGTCGGGTCGGCCGGATTGGTCGCTGCGGCCAGTGCATCGAACGTGGCCGTCAGTGCGTTGTCCTGGCCAGCGATCTCGGCGCCGTCGGGAGCGAAGCTCAGCGTCAGGTGCATATCGGCGCCTGACAACACGCCTTGCGCATCAAGCAGCAGCCGCGGCTCGAGTTGTTCGAAGCCGGGTCGTGGACGCGGTGGCCGCGATACGGTTTGAAGAACGGGCATGACGGCGATGTGGCGGCCGGTGCGGTGCATCTTCACAAGTCGGCAAAACCCGGCGATCGACAGCAGACGGAGCAGCGCACGACGCGAACCGCCGGGGAATACGAGCTAGCCCTGCGGGGAGGAGCGGAATTCGTCAGGGCGGGCCGCCATGAAATTCTGGCAGAATGCAAAATTACGCTGCGGGGGACCGTTGGTTTCGATTTCCCAAGCCCCAAGTATACCTGCGGCAGGCGAATCGCACACGCGAACGACGCCGCTACGGTGGCGCCGATTCGTCCGTCGCCGGGTCAACCGCTGCAGTCGCAGCTTCCACGGCCCGCAGGACTTCCGAATACCGGGGAGAATCTCGCAATGCGGCCAAATCGGGATCGGCGTCCGCCCGAGCCGCGAGCGCTGGCTGCGCAACCAGCGCTCGGAGCAAGTAGGCGGCGGCCTGCTCGGCGTCGGCAGCTTGCTGGGCCGATGTGAGCGACAACACGCAGGCGGCCTGGAAATAGTGCATCGGGGCGTCGCTCGCCTCCAGCAGCCGCGAGACGTCCGCCAATGCCGCAGCGCGATCCCCTTGCCGCGCCGCGATTACGGCCCGCCCTGCCAGTGCGGCGGCGTTGTCGGGCTGAATGTCAAGAATCTCGCTGGCGGCCTCGCGGGCGACCTGCGGCTGGCCGAGCCGTTCGGCCGCCACGACCATCATGTTGTGCAGCGCCGAAAGATCGCCCGGCGCCACCTGCAGCGCCGCGCGAAAATCGGCCAGGGCTCCTGCGGGGTCCGCTCCCAGCCGGGCCACGCCGCGGGCAACCCAGCTTGTCGCATCGGTGGGCGTGAGTTGCAGGCCCGTCTGATAGCACTGCTGAGCCTTGTCCGCGCTGCCAAGCGCTTGCCACGACCGTGCCAGCAGGAAGTGAATTCGCGTCTGCCGAACTCCTAGTTCCAATGCGTGGGAGTAGTCGTCAATGGCCTCGGCGTGTTGGCCAAGGGCGGCGCGGGCCAAGCCTCGGTTCAAGTAGCCGCAGGCCAGATCGGGGCGTCGCCGGATGACGTCGGAGAAGTCGCTGATCGCTTGCTCGTACTCCTGCTGTCGCAGCCGGCTCAATCCGCGATTCAGCACCGCCGCGAAAGTCCCCGCGGCCGGCAGCAGCGCCGCCGACGCGTCGTAACTCAATTCTGCTTGGGCGTCTTCTCCCAGCGCCGCGTAGCCATTGCCGAGCATCAACCACGCCGACGCATCTTGCGGAGTTCGGTTGCGCAGCTCCCGCAAGTAGGGCATCGCGGCGCGAAATTCACGGTCCGACAAAAGCCGGCTGGCCGCCAGCCGCAGGTCGGACAACATCAACGCCTGCGGATCGCCTGGCGCGAACCGCTGGCGCATGGCGACGCGTTGGCGCACGTCCCCCGATTCTTCGGCGAGATGGGCGATCATCTCAGCTTGGGCGGCGACGGCCGCGGGCGCGTCGGCGCCGAAAGTCGCCGACGCCAGTTCGTTCCAGCGCGCGGCTTCGACGACCAACTGCTTGTCGTCCCCGGCCGCCGCGGCGCGGGCGGTCGCTTCGGCCAGCAAATACGCCAACTCGGCGACATCGGTCCGCAACTGGGCGACTTTCTTGGTCCCCAACGCCCGCACCGCCCAGTTACGTTGCAGGCCGGAATCCTCGCTGAGTTTATAGCCGGCGAGGGTCTGCTTGCCGAACTCGATGCCCTGCTGAATCAGTTGCGGATCGGCTTCGGCGACCGTCAGCGCGGATCGCGCCTGCGGCAACGCGTTTTGAAACTCTTCGAAGCGATCCGCAGCCGACCAACGCAGCCCCAACAGCGCCGCGGCCGTCAGAACGACCGCGGCCGCGGCGGCAATTGTCCCGCCCGAGGACGCCCGTGGGTGCCGCCGCGTCCACTTCGACAGGCGTTCGACGAGCGATGAATTCGCCGCGTAGCGCAACGGGCGATGGTTCAGGTGCCGCCGCAAATCCTCAGCCAACTCGTCGGCCGTCTGATACCGCTGATCCGCGTC
The DNA here is from genome assembly GCA_002702655.1 of Planctomycetaceae bacterium. Classification (GTDB taxonomy): domain Bacteria; phylum Planctomycetota; class Planctomycetia; order Pirellulales; family Lacipirellulaceae. The sequence goes on along the minus strand of PABB01000080.1, from coordinate 136,914 downwards.
GGTCGCCAGGCACTTGGCCACAATGGACGCCGCAGCGGGCGGGGCCGCAGGATTTCGCTGGCGCAGATCGACGGGCGCCTGCTGGCGATCCGCGATCGCTTGGGCGACCAACTGCTCGAACAGGCCGCTGCGATCCGGGAAAGGCCGCCGGCCGGCAAGCAACTCGTACAGCATGACGCCCAGCGAATAAATGTCGCTGCGCCGGTCCACGCCCCCGCCGCCGCGAACAGCCTGCAGTTGCTCCGGCGACATGTACGGCAGCGTTCCGCCCGCGGTCAGCGCCGGCCGGCCGTTCACCACCACGCTTTCCGACAGATTGAAATCCAGCAGCAGCGGCCGCGCGTCGTCGGCAAGCAGGATATTCGCCGGTTTGAGATCGCGGTGCACGATGCCGCGCGCGTGGGCATGGGCGAGCCCCTCGGCCGCCTGCCGCATCACGTCCAGAACCGCATCGACGTAACTCCGCCTCCGCAGTCGCTCCGCGGCGTCGTGACTGACGCCCTCGGTCGCCGCAGCGACCGCTGCCTCCGATTGCTGCGCCCGCTCTGCCCACGTCGGCTCGCCGCCGGCTTGGACGGTGCTGACCAACGCGGCGCCGCTGGCGGGCAGCGACGGTTGCCCCGCCAACTCGCGATTCACGTCGGCCAACGTCCGCGAACCAAAATACGGCATGCATACGGCCGTGAACCCGTCGGCCGTGTGCACCGAATAAATCGGCACGATGTTCGTGTGCTGCAACCGCGCCAGGTGCTGCGGCTCGAGCGATTGTCCCGCGGCGATCTTCAGCGCCACGGGACGCTCGGCCAACTCGCGCTGGCGGGCGAGGAACACGCGCGCGAAGGCGCCGCGGCCCAGTTCTTCCACCAACTCGAAACCGGCGATCGCGTCCCCCGCGACGGGAAAATCGGCCACGCTGTCCGCCAACTGCAGCGCGTCGCGCCAAGCGTCATCCAGGCAACCGTGGCCCGGGGCCGGGTCCGAAGACTCAGCGGCCCGCTCCCGAGCAACACCGAATTGCGGCCAGTCATCGACCGGGATCGAATAGGTTCGAGCAAACTCTTCCTTGCCGACCGGCTGCCCGGCCAAGGCTCGCAAGCGGTACTCCTCAAACGCAATGCTGGCAAGCGTCGCGGCGTCGGACAACACGTCCGGCAGCAGTTGCCGATAGCTGTCGACCGTGTCGCCGGCGCCCCCTTCCCACGAATACTCCATATCGACGCGAATCAACTCCGCCGCGATGGCGCGGAACTCCGGGTGGCTCGGGGGCGGCAAGAAATCGGTCAGCCGCGTCGCACCGTCGCCGTGGCGGGCTTGTTCGAACGCCTCGACGATGTCGTCGATGGCGTCGGCAGCGGCTGGCGGGATCTGATTCACGACTCAAATCGCTAAGGGTTTTGATCGATCAAGTGGGTCAAACGCGTGCGGAACTGCTGCAATGTTCGTTCGACCGTTCGTTTGGAACGGCCTACCGCCTGGGCGATGTCCGCCACTTCGTGTCCTTCAATCCTCATACGAATGATCTCATCCTGCGGCGCGGGGAGGCTGTCGACCAGTTCGTCGACGACCATCTTCATCGTGTTGTACGCGACCGCGTCGGCGCCCGAAGCGCCGGCCACTTCGCCCACGGCGTCCACGCCGATCGTGCGTCCTGCGTCGCGCTTCTGGGCGCGATGATGCACCGCGAGCGTGCGAATCTTGTTCAACGCCAAGACCAACAGCAGTTGCCACAACTCCTCTCCCACCGGCGCCTCGTAGCACCCGTCGGCGGCCCGACGAAAAAACGTGCGAAACACCGATTGGACGACATCCTCGGGGTCGAACCGCGTTGCCAGGTGCTGCCCGGTCTGCTTGCGAGCCAGCGCTTGCAGGCGCCGCGCGTATCGCATGTACAATTCCGTCGCCGCGTCCTGCTGACCAGCCTGGAACCGTCGCAGCAATGAGCGGTCGGACGACGTCGACTCCGGCGCATCGGGCGAATTGGCACTGGATGAAGCGGAATCGGGCATGGCGTGCGTCGGCAATAAGTAGAGTCGAACCCCGCCATGATAACCGCCATCGCTTCTCGCGTCCGCACCCAGCGGTTCGATCCCCAGGGAACGGCAAAGCGGCAATGAGCGTCCCACTGCTGGCTCGCCGACTTTGAAGCTGTCCTGCGTCGATCTCACCTGCCCAGGACCGGCATCGGGCGGCCGGCGTAGCATCCGTTTCGCCTACTCGTAATGCGGGAGTCCGCGTCCAAGACGCGAGCCACCGGCAATTGCGGCAAGAACTGCCGCGAGCGTCCGCGCGATCCCGCTTGGCTGTGGAACCGCGGCGCCAATGACATTGCCGCCCGAGGAGGACGATGCCAGGACAAACAACCGCGACACTCACGCGATCACAGCGTCGCGGCGCGCTCAATCATCTCGCTTGTGCTCGAAACGGTCGCCCGGCATCGACGTGTGGCACACCGTGCATTGATCGATCACGCCCGGATAACCTTGATGCTGGATGGCTTGAATGTTGTCCTCCACCGTCAACGCCGGCGTGATCGCGTGCGGGCTGCCATGGCACGCGGCGCAATGCACGTTGCCGTGGCCGCGCGAGTCCTTGAACAACTTGCCTGGCTCCTCGAAGTCGAACTCTTCCTGGCCGAGGTCGTGGCAACTGGCGCAGGTCGGTTCGTCGATCCAGGGGGTCCGCGCCGGGTGGGCCACCGCTTCCATTGGGCCGTGGCAATCGATGCAGTAGATCCCGTTGGCGAAATGCACGTCCCGCTGACAGTTGGTCTGGAAGCCGGGATGGCAGGCGTAGCAGATATTGGTCATGCCCATGTCAGCGACCGGTTGCATGCGTGTCGCGTGCGAGCCGTGCATCGCATGCGACATCGACGACACCCCCGGCGCACCCGTGGTTCCCAGCGCAGGGTCGGCGTGGCACGACGCGCACAACACGGGCGGCCCGCCCAACAGCGACGTGCCGTGTTTCTGATCGTGCTTCAGCAGGATATCGGCGTCGACCTGCGGGCCCGTGCCGCCCGGGGCGTGGCACAGGTTGCAGCTAATCTCCCACGACACGGGCACAACCGCCCGGGTCGTCGCCACGGGGTTGCCTTGCGATTCGACCTGGATGGACGCCAGCGGGTAGGGGTTGAGGAAACCGCCGTCGTCGATCGGCGTGATCGGGATGCCGATCGCCGCCCAATCGTTGTTGCCGGTGGGCGTCATCACCCCTTCCAAGCCGTTGCCTGTCAGGCCGATGTCCGGCGGCAGCATCACTCCGAACAACGCCGGCGCAAACTGCCAGAAGTTGGTCTTGGTGACGGACGTGGTATTCGAGGGGATCGTGTAGCGCACAGTCACGTTGCGCGTCACGATGTCAGGCTCGCGGCCGCGGCGAATCACCTGGGCGTGCAACGAATTGTACGGCGGCAAGATGCATAACTGCGAAAAATCCGCGTTCATGCAGTGCATGCCCAAGTCGTTGTAACCCAGCACGACGTAGCTGTCTTGCACGGGTTGCTGCTGCTGGGGCGGAGGCGGCTGCGGCTGAGTCCGACCGGGAGGACGGGGTCGCGGCCGCGGCTGCCACCGGCGACGCCCGCGTTGGACGACGAACTCATCAGCGTCCTGGCGCTGAGGAGGATCTTGGCTGCGCGAGTAGTCGGCAAACGCAATCACCCCGCCCAGAAACAACAGCAGGCCAAGCCACGGCAGCCGCCAACGTCCAACTCCAGCAGTCCACGGCGAAGCGAGCGATTCACGACGAGCCATACGGCACCTCGGGCTAGAAGCGGGCGTCAAGGCGATGGTGACTGGCGGAAGCCTCGATGAGAGCGATGTCGCAGCCGCGTTTTGGCCCGGAGGTCGGACGCTGCCCGGGCGAACCGCGACGCCGTAGCACGAACGGTCAGACGACTGCGCGACACGCTCCGGAAGGGGGAGCCCAAACCGTGTCGCGAACCCGCCGCTCGATTGCGAGAAAATCCAGGAAACTCCAAATCAGCGCCGAATTCGCGGCGGTCCGCTCCTCCTGAACTCGCTCCTCCCAGCAGAACGTTGGAGCGACTCGCCGCCTGACTCAGCCAGCCGCCGGCAGGCGGACCGTCAGTGGGACTTCGTTCAGGCTGGTCACGGGGGCGGACCGCCGCTGCCCTCGACTCGCGAAAGGCGACTGAAGAAATGCTCAATCTGAAAAACCGCGGCCGGTTCCCCCGGCTCTGTCCCGGCAAGGTCGCCGTGCTTGTGGCCGCCTGCACGCTGATGATCGCGGGCCGCGCAGCAGCCGCCGTCCACTATTATTTCGGTAACGTTTCCGTGCCGCTCGACAACGAACAGCCGCTGGATCTCAACTTCGAAAACGACGACTTCGACGATGTCGTCTTGGAGAACTTCGTCTTCGACGGCGTCAATTACCAGGGCGTCACGGTGCCGTATAGTCCCGGCCGAATCGTTGGCTTCGCCGACGCCGGCGTGCAATACGCCACGGCGTTGCCAGCAGGAGCGCCGATCAACGCATCGACGCTGGGCCCCGCGTACTACGGCGCGTTGGCCTACGGAACCGAGTACCCCCTGGCCCAGTTCTCGGCGGTCGACAACGCCTTCATCGGACTGGCGTTTCCCGTGGGGCCGACCGATCTGCACTATGCTTGGATGCGGGTGGCGGTCGACAACGACGCCGGAACCCTGCACGTGAAGGACTGGGCCTTTGAAGATCAGCCGGGCGTCGGCATCGCCGCCGGGGATCAAGGCACGCTGCCGATTTACGGCGACCTGAACGGCGACCGCCGCGTCAACGGTGGGGATTTCGTCGCGTGGCAACGCGGAATAACGTCGACCTACACGCTGTTCGACCTGTGGAAGTGGCAGGACAATTTCGGCGCCGGGAGCGGCCTGGCTGCCTCGTCGACAGTCGCCACGGTCCCCGAACCGGCCGCCATCGCACTGACCGCCGCGGCGCTTCTTCCGGTGATCTGCGTGCGGCGCCGTTGGCGTCGCAAGTCCGTCCGGTTCGCGAGTCGCTGACTCGCACTGTGAAAAGAACAAGTATCCCGGAGTGGATTCGAACCACTAACCTTCGGCTTCGGAGGTGCGACCTTAGGGTGGCCCGAACGACATGCAGGACAAAGAGTTACGACCGAGAGAGGAACCTAACAGGGTCGCCAACAATTCGCGTAGATTACAGGATTTGCGACGCTCTGCAAGCGGTTCTGTGACGCCTCAAGCCTTGGCGAGTATGCGATCAAGGCGAGGGTAATTCCTGCAGATGCGCTTCCGCCATTCGATTTGCTCATCGATTGTCATCTCGTAGAATTCGGACTCGGCGTCCTTGAATCTGCGTGCTACGGACGATTCACTCTTTTTGAGCTCTTCGTCCGAATAGAATCGCTGCGTCCGCCACATTGCGTAGGCACGCGATTCTGCATTGTGGGCTTCGCACATCAGACGGATGAGAGCGCGGAATAGCTTGTTGAACTCCTTGGGCCGTTTTCTGGGCGGCAGCATCGGCCAGGCGTCTTCCTCGTCGGCTGGCTCAAAATCGTCCCGCGGAGAGTCGGTTGTTTCTACTTCCTCATCGCCGCCGCCAGAGTCGTGCGCGTCGTCAAATACGTCCGCCGAGCTACCGAGTCGCCACCCACGGTCGATCCATGCGTTCAACTCGTCGGGGATCGACGCGATCGGGAAATCGTGTTGGGACATCTCCGTATAAGCGGTGAATCGGCTTCGATCGCAATCCCAGACGACGGAATTCAGCGTGAATCCCTCGGGCATTGGAACAACGTCGATCGTCGAACCCGTGAGCGACAAGCCGTTGAACGGCGGGAACGGCAGCTGAATCCGGCGAGTCAAGGTGATGCCGCGCCCTCGATCGTTCATGGGCGGGCAGAAATACATGCGTAGGTCGATGTGCAAGTCGTAGAGCAAGGGGGCGGCCTGAGATCCAGCCATCTTATTCAAGCTCCGACACCACATTGGGCGCTCGCCCAAACCGACGAGTCAGTTTGCACGTGCGACTATGCTGGAAGGCACTGACCTGCCGCTACGGAACCGACATGGATTCTTCGAACCGACAGCCGAATCTCGCCGCCATCAGTCGCCATCCTCTTGTTCAGCAACAGTCCAAATGCGTTTGAGAGGAAGCTCGGCGCGAAGGTCGTCGTCGAGTTTATCGTAGTTCGCAAGGATCTGATCCATCAGCGTGTCCTGATCCCACAGGCGAACGCGAAAGAACTGGATTGCCTCCTCGCGGTCGACGCTTGACTTGAAGCCGCCCCAAGAGACGAGCAGCCCGTGATCGGCGTGGACATTTTGCATCGCGCCGATGAGCTGATCCAAGGTGGGACGATCGACCGGTGAAGAACCGGACTTGACTTGGACAGCGATGCGCGGCGCCCCGAATCCGAGAAGGCCTCCGCCGGCGAGAATATCGATGCCTTTATCGGGCCCTTCAGGACTGCGATAAGTGGTGTAGCCTTGCGCTCTTAGGACGGCTTCAACCAAGGCCGCCATCGCGTGCCCGGAATAGTGCGCAGTGATGAGCTTCGCAATGCTGTCACGCGCCAGGCGTTCCAGATCAACGACTTCAGGTTCGTCGCTCTCGTCATCTGGTTCCGTGACCGGGGCGGGCTCCGATCTCGGTTTCAGCTTCACGCCCGCCGACGCGGCAATCTTGTGCACGCGGTTTTCCGCGTCATTGCGGCGGATTCGGCAGACAGTCGAAAACGCGCCGAGAGAGTAGAGCAAGTCTTGGTCGAAGTTGGAGCGCGGAATATCCTCGGCGATCCATTTGACGGTGCGATGGTGGTAGAACGGGTCGGCAGCCTTCGGATCAAAGGAGTAATCGCCAGTGATCTCGGCGATGTGAATGGCGGCCTTCACCTTGCTCGGCAGAGCAACCCAGTCGCCGATGCTCATCCCTTTAACAAACGCCCAAATCTGGCCCGTGTTCTGGGAGATGCGAGCCTTGGGGGCGTCTGGATAGACCTCTCGCAGCCCCTCGCCGAGAGCGGGCTTAGTTTCGATGGAACCCAGGTTGCGGTTGAGTCCATCCCAGGTGAGGTAAATCCGCTTGTCGGAAAGGAATCGCTGTTCAAACTGACCGTGTTTGCCAGCGCGACAGAGCCACAGGGCCATAGCACACTCCGCGTTTGCGGTGCTCAAAGCGAAAGATCAGAACGTCAATCGTCGCTTTCGTCGGTAGAAAGCTCGGCTTGGCGCAGAACCAATTGGGTGGCGTCCTCGGACAGGTCGGGCGGGTAGCCGTAGAGCGCAAGCAAGCGACGTACCTTGCGGCGCAGGTCGGCGCGAACAGACTCTCGCTGCGCCCAGTCTAGCTTGGGCATTTCTTTGATCATCTCAGACAATTTGCGAGCCATGAGTCTGAGAGTGTCTGACTTCATGACTTCCCTGGCCGAGCCATTTTCGGCCAGTGCGTCGTAGAAAGCGGCCTCTTCATCGGACAAGCCGAGCGCTTCGCCGCGTTGTTGCTGTTCACGGACCCAACGGGCAAGATCGAGCAGCCGGCTGATCATTTCGGCAGTGCTGATTTGCCTATTGGTATAGCTGAGCATGGCGTCTTCGAGCGCCTCGCGAAACTGGCGGCTCAAGACGAGATTCTTCCGCTCAGTGACGCGAACCTGGTCATTGAGCAACTTCCGCAAGGTCTCCAACGCAAGATTCTTCTGCTCCAGCGCCGACACCCGCTGTAAGAAGTCTTCCGAAAGGATGTCGAGCCTGGCGGAGTCGAGTCCGGCGGCCTCGAACAAGTCGATGACTTGCCCAGCATCGACGGCCCCGCCAATGACCTGCCGCACCGCTGCGTCAACATCGCGAGCACGGGCGCGCTCTCGACTGTCGCTCTCGTCGGCAAGTCGCTTCTGCATCATCGCGACAAGTCGTTGGTAGAATGCCAAATGCGGAGCAATCACATCTGTCTCCGGTCGCGGCACGGCGAGCGCAAAGGCGGCAGACAACTCTTTGACTAGCTTGCGCAATCTTCGGCGACCTGGATTCTCACGCAGCGCCGTGCTGACATCTGCCGATGATTCGCCATTCTCTCCATGCTGCGCGAGAACGTAGTCAATCGCGTTGACGTACACGCGGAGAACGCCCGTCTGATCGCCCGCGAGCGCCGACGCATAGTCGAAATCGCTAAAGAAGGCCTGCAATTTCTCGAAGGCCGACTGCATGGCAGGGACGGCCTCGTCCTGTACCTGCTTGAAAGCCGCTTCGTCCTGCCCGCTGGCGTTCGCATAGGTCGCCAGTGCATCTGCGAACTGGTCGGCGAGACCCAACATGTCGACGATCAGACCGCCGGGCTTCTCGCCATAGACGCGATTCACGCGGGCAATCGCCTGCATCAGGTTGTGCCCCGCGAGCGGCTTGTCGAGATACATCGTGTGAGCGCAAGGCACGTCAAAGCCAGTGAGCCACATATCGACGACGATCGCGAGGCGGAAGTCGTCGTCGGGGTTTTTGAATCGTGCGGCAAGGTTCTTACGCGCCTGAGCTGTTCGGACATGCTGCTGTAGCGGTTCGGGGTCGTCGGCGCTGCCGGTGACGACCACCTTCATGGCCCCTTTTGCGTCGTCGGCATCTGGCCAAGCAGGCCGCAATGCTTTGATTTCCTCGTAGAGTCGCGCAGCGATATCGCGGCTCATGGTTACGACCATCGCCTTGCCCTCCATGGCGTCCCGTCGCTGCTCCCAATGGTCGACGAGGAACGCAGCCACCGCCGTGAGTCGCTCGGGGGCCCCGACCAGGGCTTCCAATGGCACGCGAACGTTCTCCGGTGCGTCGGTCCCTTCGCGGCTGGCTGCTGTGGCCTCCTCGATCTCGCGTTCGGCTTCGGCAACCCCCTCGTCGTCCACGGTGAGCTTGACGATCCGCGACTCATACAGCAGTGGCTTCGTGGCACCGTCTTCCACAGCCTGACGCACGTCGTAAATGTCGGCGTATGCGCCAAACACGCGCGGCGTGCTGCGGTCGTCGCGGTCAAGCGGGGTCCCGGTGAAGCCGACAAATGTGGCATTCGGGAGTGCGTCGCGCATCCACTTCGCGCCCCCCTCGACGAACCCGTACTGGCTGCGGTGGGCTTCGTCGGCCATCACGACCACGTTGGCCCGCTCGCTGAGCGTGCCGTGATCTTCGGTAAACTTCTGAATCGTCGTGAAGACCACGCCCCCGGCGGCACGGTCGAGGAGTTGCTTCAAATGGTCGCGACTCTCGGCTTGCACGGGCGTTTGTCTCAGCAGCGCGTGGCCGGTGGCAAACGTGTCGAAGAGTTGATTGTCCAGGTCGTTGCGGTCGGTGACGACCACGATCGTGGGATTGGCTAAGGCCGGCTCCTGGACAAGCGCGCCGGCGAGCATGAGCATGGTGAGGCTCTTGCCGGAGCCTTGGGTGTGCCAGACGACGCCCCCTTTGCCCGCGTCTTCTGAAGTGTTGGACCCGGCCGGCGGCTTGATGGCCTGCAACACGGCGGCGCGGGTGTTGCGGACTGCGCGGAACTGGTGATAGCCGGCGATCTTCTTGGCAATCTCGCCGCGCTCGTCTTCTTGAAACACCACGCAGTTGCGGAGGTAGTCGAGCAATTGCGACGGCTCGAAAAGTCCCCGGATGAGCGTCTCCAGCGTCGGTTCGCCGCCCGCGTCGGGCCGCCACGGCATGAACCGATCGAGGCCCGACGTGATCGCCCCCACGCGGGTGAGCAATCCGTCGGACGCGACCAGCATCGCATTCGGCATGAAGAAGTCGGGCGCCTTCTCCATGTATCGACGCATCTGATTGATAGCGACGTCCAAACCGGCGTGGGGGTCAGCGGGGTCTTTCAATTCGAACAGGGCGATAGGGAAGCCGTTGAGAAAGACCGTCAGGTCTGGGCGAATCGTCGTGCCGGTGGCGTTTGTGACGACGAGCTGACGAACCACCAGTAGGTCGTTATTCGCCGGGTTCTCGAAGTCCATAAGCCGAGCCCGTCCGCCTCGGTTTTCACCGGTCGTCGGGTCGCGATAGGAGACCTCAATGCCAGCGGTGAGCTGTTCATGGAACCAGCGGTTATTCTGGATGAGCGTCGGAAGCGGCGGACGACGAAGAACGCGAAGCACTTGCTCAACTTCGTCATGAGGAAGCTGCGGGTGGAGCCGGTGGATCGCTTTGGCGACGCGGCCTTCAAGCAGCGGGCGAGCCAAGTCGGCACGCTCGCCCGCGTCGTCGATCTGTGCGCCAAGAAGTACTGAATAGCCGCGGGACGAAAAGTAAATATTGGCGACGGTCTCAACGAGGTGCTCTGACGGAGAGGTTGGAATCATGTTTCCTCCTCTTGGCCGCCGTTGTTTTCTGGATCGTCTCGATTCGAAACGTACTCAACGACCGCTGTCTTATAGGCAATCGGATCAGCGAGAAAGAGAAAGCGACTGGCCGCCAGTTCGATCGAACCCAATCGAAACGGGTCATTTTCTCGATCAAAGGTCTCGTTGAAGTCGACATGGTCTTCGTAGTAAACGCGATCGCCGGGACTCTGACTCAATGCATCGCGGTGAGTGCGATACACGAATGCGACGATCGTATCTGCCGCCTGTGCGGCAAGCGTCGCCTGCCTGGCGCCGAGTCGATCGGCAAAGCCGTCCCGACCGTGGGAGGCAATTCCGTGATTATTTCGCAATTCGCAGAGCCCCTGTATGGTCTGCAGCATGCCGCGAACAGTCTTCTCGACGGATTCTCTTGCGGGCCCCGCGTTGGGAAAGTTACGGGGAAGCAACGACAGTCGGTTGGTGGTTTCTTTCAGGAGCTTGGGACAGTCCCAATTGGCACCTGCCGGCTGCCCAAGGTCGGCGAGTATCGTCTTGCAGACCGTTTCCACGAGGGTCTTCGAGAGATCGAATGCGAAGTCTGGCACCTTCTCGACCGCGTTCTCGATTGCGTCGATCGTCTGCTCGATCGCGGCGGCGACCGGACCGGACAGAAGTGCCGCTCTGGCACCGACCATTTGAAAACGCGTGTCTTCCGGTTCAAGCATTGCTCTCGCCCACTCGGACTTTGCCGGAGAGGAGTTTGGGAAGGAGATAGTCGCGGAGTTCGGCGAGCTTGCGGGATTCACTCGCAAAGTGTCCCTGTAATTCAAAGAAAGGCTTCGCAATAGTGGCGAAGGAGGAAAGGACATCTGCAGTTGGTGACGCGACCACGAGCGTGTGCAAGTGATTACGGTTCAAGGTCGGAACTGCTGAACCTGCATTGAAACCTGCAAGGTCTAATGTCTGGAGCAAGAAGTATGCGTGCCATGGATTTGAGCGACGATACTCCTTAATCCACAAGGTCGTGTTTAGTGGCCAATAGTCCTCTTGTACGAAGAAGACTTTGCCCAGCACACCGCTCCGGCCGGTGGTGACGCCAGGTCCCCGGACTTTGAATTCAGAGTGGGTGCCATTCGGGCCACTCGCGGCCAAAACTGGGTAGGGGCCTTCCGTGCGACGTCGCTTTGGAAGATCGAAACCCCTCTGCAGCACAAAGATCTCATCGAGCGGCTTGACGTCCCATCCCTGTGGGATGGCTCCAAACGCAGAGGTGGTCAACGAGGCGGGGAGGGCATCGAAGACGGTTTGTGGCATCGACGGAAAGCTGGCCGCGCCTGCGGCTTTGGATTTGACGGGCTCGAAGTCGACGAACCACGCCCGAAAAATCGCCCGGGCCAGTTCCTCCAACGACGACGCAGTCCGCCGATTCTGCTCAATCTTGTCGTCGAGAGAGGCAAGTACACCTGCGATGTCGCGTTGCTCTGCAAGTTCCGGTACCTCCAACTCGCGTGGATATACAGCGGCTCGGGTTGTCGACGGAATCGGTGATCCGTCATCGATCTTCCCCAGCTCGTGATGGATCATCGCGTAGTAAAGCCAGCGCATATCGAGCTCGGTCTTTGCGACTGCGTAATACGCAGTATCGATCACAAAGAACGGATCGGGTGAGTAGTGGACACCACGATATGCGCCTTTTCGGCCGAGAATCACTCCCGGTCCGTCTGCAAGTGGCGTATCCGACCATCCTACGGGACCGTTCGTTCCGAAGACACGAACCGGGCCCGAGGCGTCCGCGTAGTCGCGAATCCCTTTGCCATACTCAAGCGAGATCTCATCGCCCCATGTAGACCGGCGCCAATTAGCCATGCGGCCTGACCTCCGCAAGGCGTTCTCGAATGACCGAGATCAACTGTTCGCCTTCGGCGAATTGCTGCTCCAACTCAGCCATAAGCCGTGGAAACTTCTCGGCAAACGGTTCACCGTCGTCCTCCGGTTCCTCAGCGCCGACGAACCGACCGGGAGTAAGAACGAATTTGTGTTTCTCGATCTGAGCGGTGGTCGAAGACATCACGAACCCAGGGATGTCGGCGTACTTCCACGCGCCATGCTCCTCTACGTTCCACCAAGACGGTGGCTGCTCGCCGCGCCATTGCCGGTATGCATAGATGATCCGGCCAATGTCACTCGCGGGGAGCGGGTCGCCCGTGCCGTCGCCGCCGGTGGTGGCGCCGTTGTCTCCGCCGGTCAGCACCCTTAGCGTGCGGGTCTGCATCGTCCCGAGCTTGCGGGCGTCGATGAACAGCGTCTCGCCGGCGCGGTTGCGGCCACCGCCGCGGACGTTCTTGCCGCTCTTGTCGCGGGTAAGGAACCAGAGACAGACCGGGATCCCAGTCGTGTAGAAGAGTTGGGCCGGCAAGGCGACGATGCAATCGACGAGGTCCGCTTCGACGATCTTCTGGCGAATCTCGCCCTCGCCGCCGGTGTTGGAGCTGAGCGAACCGTTCGCCATGACAAAACCGGCCATCCCGCCGCCGCGGCCGTTGGGGACCGCCAGGTGGTGGATGAAGTGTTGAATCCAGGCGTAGTTTGCGTTCCCCCTGGGAGGCGTGCCGAACCGCCAGCGGACGTCCTTCTCCAGGAGTTGTCCCGACCAATCACTCACATTGAACGGGGGATTGGCGAGAATGTAGTCCGCCTTCAGGTCTGGGTGCAGGTCGCGGAGGAACGTGTCGGCCGGCTGCGGTCCTAGGTTGGCCTCGATGGTGTGGATCGCCAGGTTCATGTGGGCAAGTCGCCACGTCGTCGGGTTCGACTCCTGGCCATAGATCGAGATGGCCCGGGTGTTGCCGCCGTGGGTCGCAACGAATTGCTCGCTTTGAACGAACATGCCGCCGGAGCCACAGCACGGATCGTAGACGCGGCCCTCGTACGGTTCGAGCATTTCGACCAGGACGCGGACCACGCAACGGGGCGTGTAAAACTCGCCGCCGAGCTTGCCTTCCGCCTGGGCGAACTTGCCGAGAAAGTACTCGTAGACCCGGCCGAGCGTGTCGCGAGCCTGCTCGCGAGGGCCCTTGAAGCCGATGTCGGCGATCAAGTCGATGAGCGACTTCATCTTCTCCGGTGCAATGCCGCGGCGGGCATAGTCGCGGGGAAGTTTGTTCTTGAGTGATGGGTTGTCTCGCTCGACGGCGAGGATCGCGTCGTCGATGAGCACGGCAATGTCGGCGCGGGTTGCCTGATCCTGGAGATTCTGCCAGCGGGCTTGCTGAGGGACCCAGAAGACGCGCTCAGCCGTGTACTCGTCGCGGTTTTCCAGGAGTGTTTCGAGCTGTTCGGGCGGTATCCCCACGTCCTGCAGCTCGGCCTTCAACTGCTCTCGACGGGTCTCGAACGAATCGGAGATGTACTTGAGGAAGAGGAGCCCAAGGACAACGTGCTTGTACTCCGCCGCGTCGACCTGGCCGCGGAGCGCGTCGGCCGCCTTCCACAGGGTGTCGGCGTAGTCGAGGTCGGTGCTGGAAGATGCGTCAGCCATGTGGGGCGTCGAGTCTGTCTGTGTGGCTGGAGGAGACCTGGTAGCCTGCTGCTTGGCCACCGGGCCGGCGTCGCTGCGGCACGGGAAATGCGTCGTATCGACAACGGCGCCAGCGGCGGCCGCGACCCAATCTACACGATGCTCCGCCGATTGGGAGGATCGGATCGCGATCCCCCGCTAGGGAGGCGCCGGATTACATGGATTGCGTAAGATTTACAGACCCTCGGAGGTCGGCATGGAAGCTAACCCTCTAGAAATCTGGGCCGCCGGGAAGCCGTCGGTGCTGGCCGCGTTTGGCATCAATGCCGCCCTCGCCGCGGAAGCGACCTGCGAGTTGCTGACATGGGTGCGCAGTGGCTCGGGCCGACGGCCGCGGTTACAGAGGAGGGACGGCGAAAGGTGGCTCGAATACTACAGCAACCACCGGACTTTCCTGGCTGATCTGGGGTGCGCTCTGGGCTGGAATCCGCAGCGAGTTGCCCGATTGCTATCCGCCTATCGGTTCTTGTCGTGGTGTACACGGGCAGAGCGCGTCGTGGTTGAGGCGACGCTGCGTGAACTCTGCGGACAGACTCCCAAGGGCGTTTACGCCAATGCAACACGTTTTGCCGAGCTCGGCAAGCGGCTGGCGGCCGACGGCATTTGCTCTCCGAATGACAACGGCATTCTCGGCGAGATCGACTGGGAGGCTCTCTGCAGGACTTCCGTTGGGCAATTCTGCTTCCGGGTTGCGTTGCCCTGCTGGGTTCTGCATGGGCGCTGGCCCGGGAAGGTGCTTTGCGACGCAACCCGCTGGGTTGGGCCTGATCGCACTGCTCTCGATTTGCTCGTTGGACTCGACAAGCAAGTCATTCACCACAATCGCATGCAGCGATTTCTCCACGACGGGCCTGCGAGTCTCCAGGCAGGGCGACAACGCCGAGTGGGAAAGGCTCTGCAACGGTCAACGCGGCGACTGTCCCGCAAGCAGATTAAGTTCCGCATAGGACGCCTGATTATTGATATCGCCAAGGCATTGCATGTCGAGGTGACGAGCGGCGATATCAGAGAGCTATTTGACGCCGTGGGGCAGGTCCAGAAAGGCCTGCAGAGAGACGCAGATCTGCCCGCCTCGCCTGAATCCCACACGAAGGGCCTGCAGCGGGCCAAGGGATTCTGGCTGCTGCCGGTGGTGGCGGACATGAAAAGGTAGGGCGATGTCCATGCGCCGTGGACGTGGCTACCATAACATTCGGGCATGTCTCCGAAAGATACTCAATCTGACCCCGCAATGTCGCCGGGGCCGGCCGCGCAGCGGCCCGCCCAAGGGCCGCAAGCCGGCCTGGGCCCGGGCGACACCCCCCGGAACGGAGAAGGGAAGGAGGGGTCGAGGGGAACCTTGGGGCCTGATGGTTCCCCCGAGAACGCCGCAGGCGAGGACGCAGTAGCGGAGCTTCCGCTGTTCGACAGGGGTGTTTCCAGTAACACACCCCCCTCTAAAACCAATCTGACGACCGGCGGCGAAGACTGGCTCGAACTGAGTCTGTATCTGGCTCACGAGTCGTTTGGCCACACCTCGCAAATCCTCGACCAGGCGCGGGACGCTGCCGAGAAGGGAAACCAGGGCGAGGACGAACTGATCCTCGCCGGGGAACGGTTTATCGTCCAAAGCGGTCACGCCACCACGGGCAAGGGACGCAAACGAATCGCGTACCGGTGGAGATTGGTCGGCGAGTCGGGGCTCGTGCTGCTTCTGATGAATCGCGGCAAGGTCCACAAGACTCTGCCCAACGGGATTGCACGGGCCACCTCGCTGCAGCTGATGCGCGACGGCGCCGATGACGTCTACCGCCTGGTGCTGCGCGTCCTCGCGGCTCTCAATATCCGCCTGGTGCGAGAGAAATTGACGCGCGTCGACGCGGCGGCTGATCTGCCGGGCGTTGATGTGGAGACGCTCTCCAGGCCATACCGAGAGGGGCGATTCGTCGCACGAGCACGAAAGAACGGGGATCACGTCACGGAGTTGTGCCACGGCGAGCACCGGTTCGGCCGCCGCTCTACCGGTTTCGACGTGGGCGCTGGCGATATCCGAATGAGGATCTACGACAAAGTGCTCGAGGTCCTGTTGGATTACGACAAGATCGAGGCCTTGGTCGCCCGACGCTGGGGCGATTGGCCGAAATGCGCAACGCGGGTGGAAATCCAATTGAGACGCGAGGCCCTGAAACGCCTGGGGGTCGACAGCTGGGCCGACTGGCGGTCCAAGCGCGGACGGATTCTCGCCGAGTTGACCGCAAACTGGTTCCGGCTGGTCGAGGAGACCATCGACCCGAAGCACGCCAACAGGGCGGCGACGCTGCCGGCCTGGAACGCCGTGCGAGCGGCGTTTGAGAGCTGGGCCGGCAACGAGCCGGCCGAGCTGGAGCCGCTGCCGACGACGGCTGCGAGGCCCGAGCATTTGATCAAGCAGGCTGTGGGCGTGCTGGTGTCAGCGCTTGCGAGAATGGACCGGCCTGTGGACTCGAACGAGGACTTTATCCACGAGGGCATGAGCATCTTGCTGGATGAAGCGGAGACGAAAGGTCTCGCGACTGACGAATTCACCGACGCGGCGTTTGAAGCGATCCGCAAGGAAGTCGTCGATAGGGACATGGCGAAGGAGGTCAGCCGCCGAACGGTCGAACTGGGAATCGGCCGGAGAACGGGTCGGCCGCGTAAGGAGGTCAACCATGAGTAAACGGAAGGAACTGTTCGACGCCGACTATAACGATCCGTACGCGGCCGGCGGGGGTGCGGGACGTTCGCTGCATACGTTGCGATGAGGCGTATCCCTCGTCGATGATCCGGTGGGATGCCCAAGAGAGCATGTGGGTCTGCAAAAACTTCGACCGGTGCGGCGGCGCGGGGTACGGCTACGACATCTTCGACGATTCGACATTCAAGGAGGAGCGCGAACGATGATGCTCACAGTTAAGGAAGTCGCCGCACGATTGCGAGTGAGCGGTACGTGCGTTTATCAATTGATCGAGAAGGGCAAACTGGCCTGTCATCGGGTCGGGTGCGGGCGCGGTGCAATCCGGATCAGCGAAAACGATTTGGTGGCCTACGTGGCGACGTGCAGACAAGAGCCGAGCGGACAAGCGCTGATGCCCGCCCGCTCGGCTCATCGGCTGCGGCACCTTAGGCAGTAACACGCGCGGCGGCCTGCTGCAGGTAAGCCGGATCGTGCGTCAGGTGGGCGTAGGTGCGGGCGAGCATGTTCGTGTCCGAGTGCCCCATAAGCACGGAGACCGTGATCGGGTCGACGCCCTTGCGGAGTGCGTTTGTCGCCCACGTGTGTCGAAGCGAATAGAGACAATAGCGAACGCCGCAATTCTTCTTGATCGTGTCGAAGCGACATTTGACGGCCATCGTCGTCCACGGCCGGCCACGGGTGTTGCGAAACAGCGGCCCGGTCGGGTGGGCCTTCATGAGCCGTTGGGTGATGGCCCGGGCAGTCGGGTTGAGGTAGATGACACGCGGCAGCTTGCCGCCTTTGGCTTCAGCGGGAGGAAACACCCAGCGCGAATTGCGGAGGTCTACGTGTCGCGCTTCGACCCGCAGGACTTCCTGGGGCCGCGCACCGGTTTCCCACGCCACGGTGAGCACGTCACGGAACGTCCGATCTCGCGTGGCTGCCAGTAGGGCGGCGTATTCCGCTTCGCTCACAATTTGATCGCGACGGCCGGCAGGCGGTTTTTCGAAGTGGGCCAAGGGCGAGCGCTCGATGTAACCCTGCTTGACGGCCCAGGTCAGAGCACGCTGGACGGCTCGGCAGGCGTTGCGTTTGTTGCCCGGAGCCCAGGAGGTTTGGGCGTCGATATACCGCTGCAGGTGATACGGCTTGAGTTGATCAACCCGCAGCCCGCGGGGGGCGAAGTCGAGAAAGTGCTGAGCGCGGTCGCGGTACCACTCGTAGGTCCGCGGAGCCCGGTTGGCCTGACACCATTCCAGAAAGGCGTCCAAGATTTCGGCCACGGTCTCGCCGGCGAGCCGCCGCTCCTGGGGCAAGCTCATGAGGCGATGGTATTGCTCGAAGGCCTCGTCTTCATTCGGGCCGAGGTTGTACTGCTTGCCGTCGAGAGTCACGTACCAGACGCCCCGAGCGGGCCGGTACCACGGCTTAGGAAACTTGGTCGACATAAAAAAACCTCTCAGCAATGGCGTTACGAATCACCAAGGCGAGCTGAAAGGTTCGCTGGGCCGCGGGCAGTGGCAGCTGCTTCGCGGCCTTTTTTATCGGCAACTGTGACAGGAACTGTGACAGGCCGATTCGCGTCGACGTAAGTCAGTATCCCGGAGTGGATTCGAACCACTAACCTTCGGCTTCGGAGGCCGACGCGCTATCCAATTGCGCCACCGGGACTTAGTGAGCGAGCAGCCCTCTAGGGTATCGATTCGCGCCACGGCTGACAACGGGCTGGCGGGCCCGCGGTACGAGCGCGGCTGGCGGGTGACCTAGCCTGGCGGCCACGACATCGGCCGGCCGCCCAGCAGGTGGTAGTGCAGGTGGTCGACGGTCTGCCCGCCGTCGGCGCCGCAATTGACCACGACCCGGTAGCCGCCCTCGGCCAATCCGAGCTGCCGCGCCAGGTCGCGGATTACCAGGGCCATGTGGCCGACGATCGCCGCTTCGTCGTCGGCCAGCGTCTCCAGCGACACGATTGGCCGCTTGGGAATCACCAAGACATGCGTGGGGGCCTGCGGGTTCACGTCGCGGAACGCCAAGCAGACATCGTCCTCGTGAACGATGTCGGCCGGGATCTCGCGGTCGATGATTTTCTGAAAGATGGTCGACATGGCGGCGGGCCTGGCGTGGGGGGCGTCGAGTGATTTCGCAGTCGCTGTTACGGCAACTCGGCCACGTTGATCGCTTCGTCGGGCAGCATGATCGGGATGCCATCGACAATCGGGTACAGGCGATCGGCCGCGACCAGCCCGCCCTGCAGCGGCTTTTCCAGCTTGTTGCCGCCAATGGTCGCCAGTTGCCCGCCGGCGATCGCCGCATTGATGCGCTGGATCAACTCCGCGTCGGCCTCGGCCAACGGTCCGCCAGTGGCCGGGCACTGCAAAATCGACAGCAATTCGCTGGTGACCAGTGTCATGAGTTTCTCCTGTCCGAGCCGGCGTGGCTCAGCAACTGGCCGTATTTTAGCGCACGACGCGGGCCTCTGCTAGCGACCTGGTTGCGGCCCGCCAGCGCACGCTTTGCTAGCGAGAGCGGCGCGGCGATCGCGTTCATGCCGCCGTGCCAATTGTACCGATAATTCCCAAGGCGCCGTCGGCCCGATGCGCATCGCGTTGCGCGCTGGGAGCGAACAGTTGGCGCGCCCGCAGCCCGCCAGAGAAGTTCAGTCCGGGGGGACGTTCATGACCGGCCTTGCACGAATTGCTACGTTCGCCGCAGTAGCGGCGTTGGCTCTCGCTGTGTGTCCTCACCCGGCCGCCGCGCAGGAAGTGACCTACGAGACAGGGCCCAACGGCGAGCAGATTCGCGTCACGCGGACCGTGGTCAACCGCACCGTTCCGGTCACCGAAAACCTGTCGCAGACGCAGACGACCTACCGGCAGCAGGTGACGACCGAGAACCAGCAGTTCCAGCAGGTGTACAACGTCCCGGTCACGCAGTACCAGGTGGTCTCGCGGCTGCACGGCCGGTGGAACCCGTTCGTCACGCCGTATTACACGTACGAATACGAGCCGGTGACGACGTACCAACAGCAGGTGGCCACAGTCACAATGCCGGTGACGCGCGTCGCGTGGGCGCCCGAAACCCGGACGGTGCAGACGCCCGTGACGCGCTATGCGGTGCGTCCGGTGGAGATCACCGAGCGCGTGGCGATGGGCCCGGCGCCCGCCGCCGATGGCGCCCGGCCGCTCACCGCGGCGACATCGCCCACGACATCGCCCGCCACGTCCGTCGGGCCGTCGGCCACGCTGGCCGCCCGTCCTGCAGCGCCGGTCGCCCGGACGGCTGCTCAGCCCAACACGACCTACGGCGGTCGGGCGATGCCGAGCGATCCGCCGCGCGAAGCCACCGGCTGGCAAGCTCCCAGCGGCTCCCGGTATCAGTGAGACCGCAAGGCTGTCGAAGGCTGAATCTTCGCCCGCAACGGTTGTGAGCCGGACTTCGCCGCGATAAACGGTCGCCCTTGAGCCTCGCCAAAAGAAAAACGCCCCGACGCGATGCGCCGGGGCGTTTTCGTTTGTGGCCCGCTTGCTGCGATTTCAAGTCGGGCCGGTCAGGAGCGTGCCCGTCGCCGACGCCGGCCGGGCGTCGGCGCGCCCCACTCCTTCGTCAGCGACTCGAAGACCTCCGGCGTTTCGTAACGGACGACGCCCTTGCCCTCGGGCATGGGGCCGATCAGTCCGCGAAACACCGGCATTCCGCGTAGGCTCAAATCGGTGCTGCAGTCATCGACGCCGATTTGCGTGTGCATCCGCAGCACGGCGTCGCTGTGGGGGTAATCGCGGGTGCGGAGTTCGCCATTCTGGCCGCGGCTGACGATCCGGATCATTTTCTCCGTGGGCATGGGCAACTCGCAGGTCTTCGTGGGGAGGGAACCAGGACGCTGCTAGATATCGGCGGGCGCCCGCTAGCACCCGCACAACATCAGCGGCGCGCGGCACATGGCTCACACGGCGCGGAACCCGCGCATCTGGTCCGCCGCGCACGGCCGGTGCAATCCGGGCGCGGGCGGCGCGATTAGGCAAAGCTGACGGAATCGGTCCCCGCCGCCGCCCCGAAAAGTCGCCTTCGCCGCGGCAATCGGCCAATTGCCCAGCAGCGGTCCAGCCGATAAACTGCGAGGTCCCCGGAGGGTATGCGAATTGGCTAGCAACCTGACTCGAAATCAGGCGCCCCGCAAGGGGTTGGGGGTTCGAGTCCCCTGCCCTCCGCTTTCTTCTTTTGGTGCGCCGCAACGTGTGCTCGTAAAACAGTTTGCGGCACGGCGGCCGCAAGCCGCGCGGTGTCGGCTCCGGGCGCGCTGGTCCGCCTTTCTGGCGGGCCTCCAGTGAAGCCAAGTGACGCCGGCGAGGCAATCGGCTGCGCGCCGGCCCCTGCGGATTCCGTCCTTGGACCGGCGAGACGGCGAGGCAGCCGCTTCCGCGAGCTGGCACCGAGTCAGAAATCTATCTGCGCTCGGACGGCAAAGATGTCGGCGTCGCTGGTCGTCCCTGCGGGCCGCTCCAGGAAAGCGTGGATGTAGTTGAATTGAAACTTCGTGAAACGGTTGAGGTACCAGTTCAATCCACAGGTGAGATCGTTCAGCACGCCGCCGTCGACCGGACCGTCGGTCAGGTCGATATAGCTCCACCGCCCCGCGACTTCCCACGCCCCCAGGCCGCTGACGCCGCCGTAGTCGGTGTGCGGCGTGATGCGGCTGTAGACGCCGGCGGAGCGGTTGTACGGGTGCGTCTCGCCGGTCAAGGCGTAGGCCACTTGGGCGTAGGCGCCCTGGAAATCCAACAGACCAACGCCATCCTGGTCGACGCGGACCGCAAAGAACTCGCTCTGGGCTAGCCACGGACCACGACTGCCGGCCAGTTCCACATTGAACGCCTGATACGAGTCGACGCCGGGCAGCACTCCCGTGTCAACGAAGAACGGAACGGGAAAGTCGGTCGAGCGGAAGTCGAGTTGATTGAAGCCAACTTCAGGCGGCGTACGCAGCCGAGCGGCGTCGGTTGACGGGCGGTTGTAAGTGTAGCCGCCGCCGACATGGAGCGTCGTACTCTCTTCGCTGTAGACGAGCACGGTCTCGCGCGTCGAGAAGCCGTATCCCCCGTCGCCCGCCACGTCGCCGAACACGTCCGTCGGAAAGCGGTAGCCGGAGACGGCCCAGGTGACCGACTCGTCGACGGCCGTGTTCGACAAGCCCGCTCCCACTTGGCGGAATGGCACAAAGGCGAACGGCAACGCCCGCTCCAAAAACATCAGTTCTCGCACGCTGGTCTGCGCGTCCATGCTGAAGGGCTGCCGCCACTGGCCGATGCGCAGTTTGCCGAAACGCGACAGGTCCTCCACGTCGACGTACACATCCATGAAGCTGGGACGGCCCGGAAACGCAAAGTCGTACTCCGTGAAATACGAAACGTTGCTGGCCAGCTGACCTTTCGCCGCCAGCCGAGCGCGGCGAAATTCGGTCACGTCTTGGGCGTCGGTGACGACGGCCGTATTCGTGGCATCCTGCGAGAACCAAATGCCGTCCGCCTGGAAGAATCCCGTGACGGCGACCGTGGGATAGGCGCCGCCGAGGGGGCCGCTGCGGCAATTTGGCCGCCAGACGACGGGGCTCAACGCGCCATCGCAGATCGACTCAAAACTCGCTGCTCCGTCTGCGGCGGGCAGGCTGGTTGCAGCAAGGGCCTCGCCGGCGGCCGTGGAATCGACGGCGGGCAAGGCCTGCGGAGCGAGCTGTTGAGCCGTGACGCCAGCGCGCCCCAGTGCCAGCCATACGCTGGCGGCGACAACCACGATCCGTTGATATGGCATTCGATCCGTCCCTGGATAGACAATGCGATTTCTCCCGAATGAAGCATCGAACGACAGCCGCCGGGCTCCCAAGCGGCGAACAGTCGTCCAGCGCATTTGTAATGTTCGCTGGCAGCGTGCTAGCGAGTTCGGCGCCAATCAGGCCGAGTTTGTCGGCACGGCCAACGGCAGGCGCACTTCCAGCTGCGTCCCGGAGCCGGGGGTGCTGCGGCATTCGATCGAGCCGTCGTGGGCGTCGACGATCGTCTGGCAGATGCTCAGCCCCAGGCCGGTGCCGCCCTGGCCGCAGCGCTGACGAGCGCGGTCCGCCCGGAAGAACCGCTCGAACACGCGCGGCACGTCCGCCGGGTCGATCCCGATCCCCGAGTCGACCACTTCGAGCCGAGCTTCACCGGATTCGGTGGCAACGAGTTCGACGGTCGCTTGTCCGCCCTCGGGGGTGTACTTCAGCGCGTTGTCGATCAGATTGTTGGCGACCTGCACCAAGTGCTGCCGCACGCCGCGCACCTGCACTTGCGGTTGGATGTTGGCATGCAACTCAATCTGCCGGCTTTCCGCCACGCCGCGGAACATGTCCACGGCGCGGCTGACAACCTGGCTGAAGTCGACCGTGTTGCGCGGCGTCGCGTCCTGGGACGCGACCGCCTCGGAAAGCAGCAGAACCTGATTGACCAACACCTCCAACGACTCCGAGTCTTCGATGATCTGCTCAAGCAGCTCGCGATACTCGCCGACCGTGCGGTCCGCAGCGAGTGACACCTCGGCGGAACTGCGAATCGCGGCGATCGGCGTTCGCAGTTCGTGAGCGGCATTGGCCAGGAAGTTGCGCTTCTCCTCAATGAAATCGGCGATGCGATCGAGCAGACGATTGACAGTATGAGCCAGTCGATCGAGTTCGTCGCCCACCCCGCGTTCCGGCAGCCGCTCG
Organism: Planctomycetaceae bacterium; assembly: GCA_002702655.1. Classification (GTDB taxonomy): domain Bacteria; phylum Planctomycetota; class Planctomycetia; order Pirellulales; family Lacipirellulaceae. The sequence continues at coordinate 113,663 of PABB01000080.1, read as the reverse complement.
TCGAGCTTGGATGGTCGCATGCGGGCGGCCTGGGCCGTGATGGCGGCCAGATCGCGCGTCGCCAGCCCGGCGAGCCAGTAGCCGCACAGCGGGGCGAGCAACAGCATGAGCACCGTCGCGCCGACGACGGTGCGATCGATCCGCTTCAAATCGTCCTGCAACGGCGCCAGCCAAGCGCCCAGTTCCATGCGCGCGACGCCCACGCGATTGGTGGGCGCGTCGGTCCCATACAGCCGGTACTCGCCGCTGGTTTGCAGCGGCCCGTCGCCGGCGAGCGCGGGAGAGTCGGCGGCCGAGGCACTCTGCCAGACAATCGTGTCGTCATCAGCGATGAGCCGCACGAACCAACGGTGCTGGCGATGGCCGGTCGCCTTGCGGCCGAGCTCGTCGGCGACGGCCTCGAGCCCCTCGGGGCCCAGTTCGGTGAGCACGAGGCCCACTTCATCGCCGTCTTCCAGCAGCGCCTGATCGACTTCGTGAGTCAACGTCCAGCGAATCGTCTGCCGCAGTCCCACCAGCGCGGCAATCGCGACCGCCGCGACGGCCAAAGAACACCACACCGCAATCCGGAAGCGAATCGAGCGAAAGAAGCGCGCGGGTTTCATCGGCGGCAAACTCGACCGGACGGGCGTCAGGCTTCGACCAGGTCCGCGGAGGGACCGTCGCTCTTGATCAGGTAACCTCGCCCGCGCACCGTATGCAACAGGGGCTCCTCGAATCCGCGGTCGATCTTTCCTCGCAGCCGCGAAACGTGCACGTCCACGACGTTGGTCACGCCCTCCCAATCGGCGTCCCACAGGTGCTCGCACAGCATCCGCCGGGTGACGACCTGCCCGGCGTGCCGCATGAGATACTCCAGCAGACTGAACTCGGTGGGCGTCAGGTCGATTTCCTTGTCGTCCCGCGTCACGCGACGCGTGGCGAGATCGAGCGACAACGGGCCCACGTCGTGGTGCTGGGCGGGGGCTTCCAGCGAGCGTCGCGACAGCGCGTCGAGCCGGGCCACCAATTCGGCAAAGGCAAACGGCTTGACCATGTAGTCGTCGGCGCCGCTTTGCAGCCCCGCGACGCGCTCCTCGACCGATCCCAGCGCGCTGAGCACGAGCACGGGCGTGCGAATGCCGGCCTTTCGCAACTGCGAGAGGATCTCCAACCCGTTGACGTCGGGCAGCAGCAGATCGAGGACGACCACGTCGCACTGCTGGGTCTCGGCCGCCGCCAGGCCGTCGGCGCCGCTGCGGGACCAATGGCAGGTCATCCCGACCTCGTCCAGGCCGCGCTGCACCGCGCGGCCGAGCGTCAGATCGTCTTCGATCAAGAGAACTTTCATGGGCGGAATACCGCAGGCACGCGGGGGCTGATGGCGGGAGCGTCGGACGGGCAAGTCCGAACCGAGCATTATAGCCCCGCCAGCGGCAGCTTACTGAATTGTAACCGAACTCCCCGGTCGCCATGGCGACCGTCCAGGCTAGACTTGCCCCTGTCAGGAAGAACCTCCGCACTCGAACCGCGGCTGGCGAAGCCCCCGCCCCTTCCGCCAACGCCAACGATGTCGTTGGGCGTTCCCACCTCGCGTTTTCGCCCAGGCCTCACCCGGCCTCCCGCCCGTGACTCAATCCGCGGTCAGTTCCGAACCAGTCGCTCACGAGGACGACGCATCAAACGTCGTCGCCTGGCTCGAGCACGCTGCGCACCTGCTGCCGTCGCAGGGGCCGATCAGCGTGTTCGTGCACCACAACACGCTGCACGCGTTCGAGCAATTGCCGTTCGACCAGGCCGTGCAAACCGCGGCGGATTTGTACGACTGCCATCCCTATCTCCCCGAGCAGGACTACCGCACGGCGCTGCGGCATGGGCGGATCACCGCTCAGGACCTGGAAGCCGAACTGTTCGACGTGCTGGGCGATCGCGGCGATCAACTGATCGGCCGGTTGGGCACGCGGCACGAACTGTGGCTGAGCATGCTCGGGCACCCGCTCCGCGAGGGGGCCGAAGCGGAAATTCACTGGTTCGTCGAAGAAACCGAGGCGCTGTACCGTTTCCGGGACGAAGCATCCGCGGCAGACAAGCAGCGTTCGATCGACGACACGCGGCGGTGGCTGGTGCGCGACTACCGCGATGAAGCTAAGGTCTCGCCAGAGCTGCACCTGCGGATCGATCGGCTGATCGACCAATTTGGCGGGCCCGGATCGATCGGCGACTGGGACGACGCCCGGTGGGAGGCCTTCACGCTCCATTTGCTGTGGCTCGCCTGCGAAGAATCCACTGCCGCGGCCCCATGCGAGCATGCGGCCGCCAACGGCGTCGGCTGGGAAGCGGCCGACGCTTTGGTCGACCCGGTCATGATCCGGCTGTGCGCAGCCTATCTCGATCAGGGCTACGCGCCGTGGACGTTGCCCAATCGGGACCAGGGACTGCTCGCCGCGTTCTTGAGTTTGCATGCGGAGACGCGCCCGGCCGAATCTTGGCTGCGGCGCCTGCCGCAGCGAGTGCGCGAAATTCAGCAGCAACAGCCCGCTGCGGCCGAACTGATCTGGTCGCTGCTCGACGAGCTTCACGTGCCCGTCGAGCGGCGCGAGGCGTTTCTGCAGCACGAATTGCTTCGGCTCCCGGGCTGGACCGGAACGCTGTGGCAGATGGAAACCAACGCCGAGTGGGCTCCCTGGCCGGCGCCCGCCGGTTCGCTGGTTGAGTTGATGGCGGTCCGCCTGCTGCTGCTCACCTTTGCCGCCAAGGCCGCGGATGGCGAAACGCCCGCGCAGTCGGCCTCCGAGCGGCGGTCGCGACAGGATCGCGCCAACCTGGCGTTTGTCCTGTTTCAGGTGGCCGAGATCCGCGGTTGGTCCGGCCCCGACCTGCTGCAGTTGGCGCCCGAAGAACTGAGCATGTTGCTCGCGGAAATTCGCGCCTTTCCCAGCCGCGTGCGGCGCCGCGTGTACCACCAGGCCTACGAACGGCACTATCGCAACGCAGCGCTGGGTGCCCTGTCGGCGGCCGCGGCGCGCACCTCGCCGCCGGCCGCAGCTCCCGCTTACCAGATTGTGTGCTGCATCGACGATCGCGAAGAGTCGTTTCGCCGGCATCTCGAGGAAATCGACCCCGACTGCGAGACGTTCGGCTACGCCGGCTTCTTTGGCGTGGCGATGTATTACAAGGGGCTGGGCGAAGCCCATTTCCGTCCGCTGTGTCCGGTCAACGTGAAACCGGTTCACTACATCGTCGAAGAGCCCGTCTACACCGAAGCCGACGCCAGTCGCCGGCGGGCGGCTGCGCGACGCCGCTTGGGTCGCGCCGCGCACGGACTGACGCTCGGCTCGCGTTCGATGATCGGCGGGTTGGTGGCGGGACTGCTCGGCGCCGTCGCCACGCTGCCGATGGTGCTGCGCGTCGTGGCGCCCCGGCTGGCCGAGGGACTGCTGCGCGGAGCGGGCCGGCTGGTGCGCGATCAGCGCACGCGGTTGCACCTGGAGACCATCGCCGACACCGATGGCGATCGGAAAGACGGCTACACCGTCGACGAGATGGCCGCCATCGTCGAGGGCCTGCTGCGCACCACCGGCTTGCCGGGCTGCTGGTCGCCGCTGGTGATCATCTGCGGACACGGCTCCTCGAGCGTGAACAACCCGCACGCTGCGGCGTACGACTGCGGCGCCTGCGGCGGCGGCCGCGGCGGTCCCAATGCCCGGGCCTTCGCGCGAATGGCGAACGATCCGCGCGTCCGTGCGCTGCTGGCCGAGCGGGGGTTCCCGATCCCGCCGACGACAGTGTTTATTGGCGCTTATCACAACACGTGCGACGACAGCGTAGCCTACTACGACCTGGACGCCTTGCAGTCCGAGGCGGACGCCGCGCTCACGCGGGCCCGGGAGGCGATCGAAGAGGCCCGTCGGCGCGACGCTCACGAGCGCGCCCGCCGCTTCGAATCGGCCGCCCTGAACCTCTCGCTCGATCGCGCGCTGCGGCATGTGGAAGGCCGGGCGGCTGACCTCTCGCAGGTCCGCTCGGAGTGCGGCCACGCCACCAACGCCCTGTGTTTGGTCGGCCGACGAGCATGGAGCCGCGGTCTGTTTTTGGATCGCCGGGCGTTTCTGACTTCGTACGATCCGCTGTTGGACGACGACGATTACTCGGTCTTGGCCAAACTGCTGGCGGCTGTGATTCCCGTCTGCGCGGGCATCAACTTGGAATATTACTTCTCGCGGATCGACAACGCCGGCTACGGTTGCGGCACCAAGCTGCCGCATAACCTCACATCGCTGCTGGGGGTGATGGACGGCGCGGGCAGCGATTTACGGACCGGCTTGCCCTGGCAAATGGTCGAGATTCACGAGCCGCTGCGAATCCTGTTCGTCATTGAAACGACCCCGCAAGCAATCGCCAAGATCGCCGCCGACAACCCGGCCATCGATCGACTGCTGGCCGGCGACTGGGTTCAACTCGCGATCATTGATCCGGCGGACGCGTCGCTGCAACTGTTCCGCGGCGGCAAGTTCGAGCCGCTGCCGACGACTAACGACACATTGCCGACCGTCGCTTCTTCGTACGCCTGGTACCGCGGACAACGCGATCACCTCGACTTCGCCCTGATCGACGCAGGCGACGCCGCGGCGATCGAGGAGGCCGCCCCATGACCATCGAAACCGCCCTGTCGATTGCCGGGTTGGTCGTGGTGCTGGCCCCGCTGCTGTTGGTGCTGGCGTTTTGCACGTCGGCGCTCACCCGCTGGACCCCCTCGGAACGGACCAGCGCCCGATTGACCGAGGCCAGCGTGCTGTGCGGGTTGCTGGCCGCGGGGTTCGTCTTCGTGGGGATGCTGGCCACTGGGTCGCGCAACGTGGAGATCGAGCTGGGACATTGGGCGTCGGTCCACGGGCTTTCGGCTGACGACGCCTACCACTTTCATCTGAAGTTTGTGTTCGATCGGCTGTCAGTGCCGCTGGTGTTTCTCACCTTTGTGTTGGTAGGCACCGTGGGGGCGTTCGCCAATCGTTATCTCCATCGCGAGCCGGGGTACCATCGGTTCTTCTCCCTGTACGCGTTGTTTCTGCTGGGAATGGTCGGCGCCACGCTGGCCGGGACGGTGGAAACCTTGTTCGTTGGCTGGGAGCTCGTGGGACTGTCGTCGGCCCTGCTGGTGGCGTTCTTCCACGATCGACCGGGGCCGGTGGAGAACGGCCTGCGCGTCTGGTCCGTGTATCGATTTGCCGACGCCGCGTTCTTGATCGCCGTTGTGGCACTGCACCATGTGCATGGCGCCGGCGACTTTGCCGAGTTGACCGGCCACGGCGCCTGGCCCAACGGCGAGGCGACGCTCAGCAGCGGCGCGGCGTTGGCCATCGGCCTGCTCGTGCTGATCGCTGCGGCCGGCAAGAGCGCCCTGCTGCCGTTCTCCGAATGGCTGCCCCGTGCGATGGAAGGACCGACTCCCTCCAGCGCCGTGTTCTACGGTGCGCTGTCGGTGCACTTGGGGACTTACTTGCTGCTGCGCGTCAGCCCGCTATTGGCGTTGTCGTGGCCGCTGAGCGCCGCGGTGGTGGCGCTCGGACTGGCAACCGCCGCCTACGGCGCGATTGTGGCCCGCGCGCAAGCGGACGTGAAATCCGCCTTGGCCTTCGCGTCGCTGGCCCAGGTGGGGCTGATTACCGCGGAGATTGGCTTCGGATTGCACTACTTGCCCCTGATCCACATCGTCGGCCACGCCACGTTCCGCACCCTGCAATTGCTGCGGGCTCCTAGCGTGTTGCATGATTACCAGTCGCTGGAAAACGCCTTGGGCGAGCGTGTCGCCAACGGCGGCGGGCCGCAGGCGGCGGTGTACCGCTTCGCCTATCTGCGCGGGCAACTGGACGGCTGGATCTACCGGTTCGTCGTCGAACCGTTTTTGGCCGTGTTTGGGGTCTGCCAAGCGCTGGAAATGCGCTGGCTGAGGTGGCTGGCGGGCGAGTCGTCGGGCGCCAAAGCGGAACCCACGGCGCCGGATGCGGCGCAGAAGTCGGAGGCGGCATGAACCAGTTGCATTTGCCGCTGTTGGAGGTAGCCGTCTTCGTGCCGCTGGCAGGCGCGCTGTTGGCCCGGCGTGCCGAGCCCGATCGCGCGCGGCGAGTGGCGATGTTCGCCTCCGGGGCCGCGGTGGCGGCCAGCGTCGCCGCGTGGTTTGATTTGGCCGTGCTGCGCGCGTTCGAAGCGCACGACGGGGTGACTCTGCTCGGCTGGCTGCCGGGCGGCGACCCGTTTGCCGTCGACGAACTGAGCGCTCCGCTGTTGCCGCTGGCGGCGTTGATCTACTTTCTGACGATCCTGGCCACGTTGCGCACCAAGTCGGCGCGGTTCTCGCTGGGGATGACCCTGCTGAGCGAGTCGATCGTGCTGGCGACGCTGGCGACCAAATCGTCCTGGGGACTGCTGCTGCTGCTGGCCGCGGGCGTCGTGCCGCCCGCGGTCGAACTGCGCCGTCGCGGCGAATCGCGACGGGCGTTCGTACTGCACATGGGGGCGTTCCTGGTGCTGCTGTCGGCTGGCGTCGCCACGCAGCAGTTCGACGCGCTGGGGGCGAACTCGGAGGCGATCGGCGCCTGTCTGATCGCGTTGGCGGTGCTGATCCGCAGCGGCGTGTTCCCGCTGCATTGCTGGTTCCCCGATCTGTTTGAGCGGGCGAGTTTTGGCACCGCCATCTTGTTTACGACGCCGCTGGCGGGCCCCTACGCCGCGTTGCGGCTGGTGCTGCCCACGGCGCCCGGGTGGGTGCTGACGCTGGTGGCTGTGGCGGCGCTGGCGACCGCCGTCTACGCGGCCGGCATGTCGCTGGTGCAACGCGACGCGCGACGGTTCTTTGCATACCTGCTGTTGAGTCAGGCCTCGCTGGTGCTGTTGGGGTTGGAGTTGACCAGCACGCTGGGACTCACCGGCGCCCTGTGCGTATGGTTGTCCGTTGGTTTGGCCATGACGGGGTTTGGCCTGACGCTGCGCTGCGTCGAGAGCCGCGTCGGTCGCATCGACCTGCAGCGGTACAACGGCCTGCACGACGCGGCGCCCACCCTCAGCGGACTGTTCCTGCTGACCGGCATGGCCAGCATCGGGTTTCCCGGCACGATCGGTTTTGTCGCCCTGGAGTTACTTGTTGAGGGCGCCGTGCACTCGGCGCCGACGATCGGCATGCTGCTGCTATTGACCACGGCGCTCAACGGCGTTGCCGTGATGCGGGCCTACTTTCAGGTGTTCACCGGCGCTCGTCACGCCGGCACGATTGACCTGCGGGTGCGTCCCTCGGAGAACATCGCGGTGCTGGTGCTGTCGCTGTTGATTCTGGGAGGCGGCTTGGCGCCGCAGCCGGGCGTTGCGTCACGCGAGCACGCGGCCGAGGCGCTGCTCGAGCAGCGCGCCAGTCGCGGGGAGCCTGACGCCATGGACAACGCCGCAGCTGGCGAATCGACGGCCACGGAGAATACTCAACCGCAATTTCTTCCCGACCATTCCTCTGACCGCCCTGCCCGGGCGCTGGTGCTCCAATGACATCCGCTGCTCAGCCCGTCACGACGCCTGCCGGCGACATCCCCGTCGGCAACGCCGCGGGATTCAAGAAGTATCTGAAATTCGACTTGCTGTCGGGTTTTCTGGTCTTTCTGATTGCCCTGCCGCTCTGCTTGGCGATTTCGATCGCCGGCGGGTTTCCCCCGCTGGCCGGCGTGTTCACGGCGATCGTCGGCGCGTTGGTGACCACGTTCATCAGCAATTCGGAACTGACGATCAAGGGGCCCGCGGCTGGCCTGATCGTGATCGTGGCCGGTTGCGTCAGCGACTTCGGCGGCGACGGGATGGTCGGCGGCTGGTCCGCGGCGGACAGCGCCGCCTATCGCGCCACGCTGGCGGTCGCGGTGGCGGCGGCGGTGCTGCAGATCGGCTTTGCGATCTTCCGCGCGGGCGTGCTCACCGAGTTCTTTCCCACGGCCGTGGTTCACGGCATGCTGGCGGCGATTGGCGTGATCATCATGATCAAGCAGTTGCCGGTCGCGCTGGGCGTCGCCGGCAAGGGCGAGCCGCTGGAGATGCTCCGCGAGATTCCCAGCTACGTCCGCGAAGCCAACCCGGCGATCGCCGCCATCGGTCTGGTCAGCGTGGCGATCATGTTTCTGTGGCCAGTCGTTAAGAAGCGGTTCCCCAAGGCGGGCGTCGTGCCGGCCCCCATGGTCGTGCTGGTCGTCGCCATGGCGATGGGTACTGGATTCGACCTGCTGCACGAGCATTCCTACACGCTCAGCAACCACAAATACAAGCTCGGCGAGCAGTACCTGGTCGCCATGCCCGACAAGCCGTTCGGGATGTTCCACGAGCTCACTCTGCCCGACATGAGCGCTCTGAAAACGTTCACCGCGTGGAAGTGGGTGCTGATGTTCTTTGCGATCGGCAGCTTGGAATCGATGCTCAGCGCCAAGGCAGTCGACCTGATCGATCCCTGGAAGCGCAAGACCAACATGAATCGCGACATGCTGGCCGTGGGGGTCGCCAATCTGGGGGCCGCGTGCATTGGCGGGTCGCCGATGATCTCCGAAATCGTGCGCAGCCGGGCGAACATCGACAACGGCGCCCGGACACGGTTCGCCGACTTTTGGCATGGCGTGTTTCTGCTGCTGTGCGTTGCGATGATCCCGATGGTCCTGCACAGAATCCCGTTGGCCGCCCTGGCGGCCATGCTGGTCTACACGGGCTTCCGCTTGGCCCACCCCAGCGAGTTCGTCAACGCCTACCGCATCGGCAAAGAGCAATTGGTGATCTTCGCCTGCACGTTGGTGGCCGTGCTGGCCACGGACCTGCTGATTGGCGTGGGCATCGGCATTCTGGTGAAACTGGGCATCCACGCCGCCAACGGCGTCCCGCTGTCCAGCATGTTCAAGCCGTACATCGAAGTGGAAGAGCTCGACGAATCGACCAGCCGCATCGTCGCCCGCGGCTCGGCCGTGTTTAGCAACTGGATTCCCTTCCGACGCCAGTTGGAGCAAATCGGCCTGGTCCAACGCCGCAACATTGTGCTCGACCTGTCCGCAGCGCAACTGGTCGATCACAGCGTCATGGAAAAGCTCGACGAGATGCAGGACGACTTCGAGCAGGAAGGACTGCGGTTGGAACTGCGAGGACTGGAGGCGTTTCAGCCGTACACCTCCGACCCGCATGCGGCGCGCAAACGCCTGTCGCATGCCGCGGAGCGCGTCACAGTGGTCGTCGCACCCGACGCCGAGGCGGACGTCAAGCAGACGCTCGCGAGGTATGGCGCCGTGGTCTGGAGCGTGAAAGCATGCGCCGCAGCTCAACCGAACCGGGCGCAAGCGGCGGTGGAAGAGCCCGCGCTATGGGTGGAAGCCATCGTTCCGCCGGGCTCAGCGGACGCCGTCGCGGCCACGATCAGCCACTCGGTCCGCGAGAACGGGTTTTTCGGCGCCTACATGGAACGCCTCAACCGCTGCGAACATGCCCTTGGCTTTCAGCAGCACTCGTCCGAGCAGTTCAACGGGTCCGCCGACAAGCTGGCATCGAGCCACAGTCACTGACGACGTGCCTGCGGCGTGCGTTGCCGACACCGTCGGCATTTGAGCCGGCAAATCCATTGCCCGGGAAGACGGTTCGTCACTGCCCGCCAGCTCCGGTCACTGAGGCGGTCGCGCCGCCCGCGTCGGCCGGCAGCGATGCGTTCCAGTCAAAGACGGCCTGCCGAAGTCGCGCGGCCACGTCGGGGCGTTGGGGCGCGAGGTTCTCCGTCTCGGACTCGTCGGCCTGCAGGTCATACAACTGCGGGTCGCTGCCGTCGTAGTTGACGTAGAACTTCCACCGCCCGTCGCGGACCGCCAGGTCGGGATTGTCCTCGTCCAGTCCGTGGCCGTAGCCCGGACGATCCGGCGGCCGCCGCCAGAAGATTGGCGCCGTGCGGCTCTGTTGGTCCTGGGCCAGCAGCGTCGGGGCGAGGTTCTCGCCATCGAGTTGCGCGCCGTCCGGCACGTCGACGCCGCACAGGGAATACAGCGATCGGTTCAGGTCGAGGGCGCACAGGACAGACTGCTCGTTGATGCTGCCGGCAGCGTCAGCCGGCAACAGTCCCGGCGACCAGACAATCAGCGGCGAACGCACCCCGCCCTCGTAAAGCCACGTTTTCGCGCCGCGCAACGGCGTCGACTCCCCGGCCCCCGCTTCGGGGCCGTTGTCCGAGCAAAGCAGCACCAGCGTGTTGCCACTGAGCTGCTCGTCGCTGCGAATCCGCTCAAACAGCCGCGCGAACTGTTCGTCCATTGCGTCCAGCACGCCGCGATACAGGCCGCGACGACTGTCGCCCCAACGATCCAACGGCGGAAAGAACGGGCTGTGAACGTCGTCGGGCCACACATTCACGTAGAACGGCTTGTCGTCGCGCTGGGCTTGATCGATGAACTCGATCGCGGCGTCGACAAAGCCGCCGGTGATCTCAGAGCGCTGCATCCAGGTGACCGGTTCGCCCAGGCGCACGGCGTCCCGCCAAATTCGCCCGGGACGCTCGTCGCCCGGTTTCATGGTCAACGGCAGCAGCTTGGCGCCCATGCCCTCGAAATTCGTCAGGCTGCGATCGAATCCGTAGTCGGTGATCGGCGGCGCATCGTCCACGTCGCGCTGCCCGCCCATGTGCCATTTGCCAAAGTGCCCGGTCGCGTAGCCGGCGCGCTGCAGTTGTCGCGCGAGCACCGGCGCCGCGGGATCCAGCCACTGGGCCATGCCGCGCCGCGCATTGTTGCGGCGGTTGTCGAGGTACGAAGTGATGCGCCACCGCTGAGGGTATTGCCCCGTGGTGAGCGCCACCCGCGACGGCGAGCAAATCGGCGAGTTGACATAGAACTGCGTAAACCGCACGCCCTCGGCCGCCAGGCGGTCAATGGTCTCCGTCTCCGGGCCGTCGCCGCCAAAGCAAGACAAGTCCGACCACCCCATGTCGTCGATGAACACGACCACCACATTGGGGCGGGCCACGGGCTCAGCGCTGCGGGATTGCGCAGCCAGGATGCAGAACAGGCAGAGCGCAGCGGCGAGAAATCTCAGACTCACAGGACGAACTTGTTGTCGGTGGAAACGAGGGATGCCATTCAGCCGATGCCACTCAGCGGTCGTTGTCGCTGATCGAGTAGTACGTCATCAGCGACTCGCTGAGCGACTGCACGTCCTCGGAACTCAGCGCCGCATTGTAGATGATCACTTCCGCGATATCGCCGCAGAAGCCCCAGTCCTCGAACACGCCGTGGCGGCCGATTGATTTGCGCGAGGTGATCGCCACCGGCGCGTCGGCATTGCCGCGGTCGACGATTCGACCGTTGACGGCAAGCTGCGAGCGGTCGTTGGCCATGTCGTAAACGTAAGCGACAACGATCGGCCGCGACTCGCCCAGCGGTTCGGATTTGACATAGCCCACGTTCAGATCGCGGCCCTTCTGTTTGCCCAGGTACGCTTTGGCCGCCATGGCCCCCCGGACCACCGGCGCCACTCCCACGTCCTCGCCCAACTGCAGCACGCCGGGATAAACCGGCCCGGGCGTGTTGCCGAAAAAGCGACTGGGAGCGCCGTTGTAATTGACCAGTTGCCCGCCGTAGCGGGGCCGCGTGGCAAACGGTGCGTTGCGGTACGCCACGACAATCGTCTGGTTGTTGGTCGTGCGCATGGGCGGCGTCGACAGGAACGTCCGGTCGCCGTCAAACCGCAACGCCGAGCGACCGCCGATCGCGTCGCGGACCAGCACGGGACGCAGCGCGACTTGCGACTGGAAAGCGTCGTTCGCGCGCGCGTTGTCCAGCAGCGTCAGATCCTGCCAAGCAATCACGCGATTCTGTTGATCGGCCAAGACGCCGTGCTCGGCCCGCAGCCACAGCGCCAGGTCGGCGCCATGCGGCAGAAGCTCAATGGCGTCGTGCTCCCACAACGTGGGAACGGTGCGAATGAACTGGGCTTCGTCGGCCGCCAGCTTGGTGGCTTTCTCTCGCTGTCCGGGGAAGAACTGCACGGCCTGATTCTCGACCAGCCGGAAACTCTCGCCAACGACCTGTCCGCTGCGATCCAACTGGCGGGAGACGACCTCGCCCTCGAACACGTGAACCTGCGATCCGCCGTCGGCGTCGACGGAAAAGCCGAACGCCGTGCCCAGGTCGATCACTTCGGCATTGGGCCCGCGGATTGTGAAGCCGGTGGCCTCGTGCGGCACCTCGGCCGCGACGCTGCCGACATCGAGCCGGCAGGACATCGGCCCGTCGATCCGCAACCGACAGGGCCCGTTCATCACAACGTTGGCGCCGCTTTCGAAGTACAGTTGAGCGAGTCCCTCCCGCAGATCGAGTTGCTCGCCAATCTGCAGCGGATCGCCCACATGGTGATCGCCTCCCGAATCGCCCCACACGCAATCGGCGCCGCGAGACAGCGTGGCGGCCGGGGGTGTCGCGGCCGCGAGCCGCCGAGCGCGGCGGTTGGCATGGCCCGATCGGGCGTCGTCGCCGTCGCGTCCCGAGAGCCAGCTGCCGCTCAAAAACGCCGCCACCGCCAGACACGCCGCCACGGCCAGCCAGGTCGACGTCCGCCAGGTTCGCCGCCCGCTTCGACTTTTCTGTGGCGTCACCCGCGCGGCGACCGGCGGCGCGCCAAACACTTGCCGCAGGTCCTGCACCTGTTCCAGATCGCGGAGTTGCGCCTGCCACAGGAACCAGTCGGCGAACAGGCGCTGGTTCTCCTCGGACGCGTAGAACCACTGCTCGACCTGGTCGCGGCCGGCGACATCCAGTCGGCCGTCGACGTAGTCTTCCAGCAAATCGGCGATTGGGGAGGGAATGTCCACCGTGTCATCCGTCGGTGAGAGAAAGACGCTTCTCGACGCACCGCGACAGGGCCAGCCGCACGCGGAACATCATGCCCTTGATCGCCGCCACGGACCGATCGGTGCGATCGGCGATCTCCGCCAGGCTGAGGTCGCCGCCGTACCGCAACCGCAGAACTTCCCGCCGCTTGGGGTCGAGCGTTTCGATGCAGTGAGCGATGGCTTCGCGGCGGCCGTCGCCGCTGCGCAGCGACTGCTGCTGCAGGCGGCTCCCGGCGAGCGCCAGCATCTCGTCGCTGAACACCAACCGATCGCGGCTCTGTTTGCGGAAATACATCAACATCTTATTGCGGGCAATGCCCAACGCCCAGGCGACAAACGGGCGGGCCGGATCGTACTTGCCAAAGTCGCGGGCCACGCTGATGGCGACTTCCTGCAGCACGTCTTCGGCGTCGTGAAACGACCCGATCCCTGCCAGCAGTTGCGCAAACACCGGCGCACGGGCGCTCTCCCACAGGGCCGCCAGTCCTTGTTCGCCCGCCCCGCTTGGGAGTTGCTCCTGTTGATCCATAGCGCCGCAGACTTCAGTCGCCACTGTATGAGCCTCGTACGGGGGTCGGCGATGACAGCGCAAAACGACTGCCGCGGCGTAATCCGCGTTAGCAGACCCGAAGACTAGTTTGCCGCCACCGCGGCGAAAGTTCCGGGTGGTCGTCAAAAATCGACAAAGTTGTCAAATCTTCCGCCTTGCTCGTAACCTCGCGGCCGCGAGCGGCAAAAAGACCCGTGAACGTCCGATTCTCTTGCGACGACGTCGATGAGCGGACGGCACAGGCGGCGGATCTCCTCCCGTTAATCGTTCCCAGCGAATTTCACGCAACCCGGCCGACGCCCCGCCCATTCCATGGCGGCCGCGCCGGCGCGAGTTTGCGCTCAGGCGAGCGCGTGTTCGCTGCGGCTTGCCGTGCCCGCGCCGTGACGAGGGCGATCCGTCAGCCGCCTATTATCCAGGAGCCAGAGTGATATGGAAATGAGGGCAATTCGCAAATCGCCGCGGCGAGCGTGCGCCGCAGCGCCGCCACCTGTGCGGCGGGCGGGCTTCACGCTCGTCGAGCTGCTGGTGGTGATTGCGATCATCGGCGTGCTGGTGGCGCTGCTGCTGCCGGCGATTCAGGCAGCCCGCGAAGCGGCGCGCCGCTCCTCGTGCCAGAACAACATCCGGCAGCTGGCGATCGCGTCGCAGAACTACGTCTCGTCGTACAAGCACTTCCCCATGGCGCCCCCCGGCGGGCTCGACGGCCGCACGTTCTACATTGAGATCCTGCCGTTTATCGAAGCGTCGGTCGTCGCCGATTTGTTCGACCCGTCCGTGCAACCGCGCAAGCAGTTGCGCAACGTGTTCTCGCACCCCGAGCCTGCGCTGCAGTGCCCCTCCGACGAGCCGGTGCAGGTGCTCTACGCCCAGGGGTTTGACGCGAGCAACTCCGGCACGGGCGACACGGCGCACGACTTCAAAGGGAACTACGGCATCAACTGGGGCACCGGCCGGTTCGTGCAGTCGACGCCGGTGTGGAACCTGGTCACCAACGCAAACGAGCCGGGACAGCCCGGGCCGTTTGAACCCCACGTGAAGATCCCGTTCCGCCGGATCAGCGACGGGTCGAGCAACACGCTGCTGATGATGGAGATGATCCAGGCGCCCACCGGCGGCCCGCCCGACAGCGAAATTGACCGTCGGGCCCGGATCTGGATTCCCGCGTCCGCCAGTCACCAAATCTCCACCTTGCTGCTGCCCAACAGTTCGCCCTGCGGAGGCGGCGGGGGCGGACGCGGCGAGGCGTCGGCCACGGTCGACCCCAAGACGGGCTGCGGCGTCGATATCGGCTACTGCATCGACCGGCCCGAGCTCGGCCTGCCCTGCTCGCGCAACAACAACAACGCGGCGCAAACGCTGGCCGCCCGCAGCCATCACCCCGGCGGCGTGCAAGCGGCGTTATGCGACGGCTCGGTGCGATTCGTCAACGACGACGTGCAGTTGCTGGCGTGGCGCGCCCTGTCGAGCCGCGAAGGGGGCGAGGTGGTTGCCGCTCCGTGAACAGCCGATGGCGATTCGAACGGCCACGCGACGCCGCGGCAGCGCTTTGTCCGCACACAAAACTACTCTGAGGAACATACGAATGAACGACTCTCTTCGCTCACGCCGCGTTGCCGTGCCAACGCAACAGCTTCGCTCTGCCTTGATTCTTCTGGCGCTGGCAGTCGCGCTGGCCGCGACGAACGCGGCGGCCGACGTGCTGCTCTGGAACGACGGGACCGGCAGCTTCGTCGGCAGCCCGACCTGGAGCTACGACGATTTTGGCGCCGTGGGGACGACTGACAATCCGTTTGACCACATCGGCACGACGGGCATCTTCGGCGGCGAACATACCGTGATCGTCGGCAATGGCGGCAACGTAACGCTCAGTGCCGCCAACCAGGGGTTCTTCGAAGATAACTCGCTGTACGAGCTGCGCGTCGGTACGTTGGCGCCCGAGGCCAACCTGTCGGGGATCGGCGGCCCCAACCTGCAAGGCGACGGCGTCCTGACGGTCAATAACGTCGACCTGCTGCTGTTCGACACCGACGCGGTGGGAACCGGCAACCTGATCGTCGGCGGCGCGGCCGGCATCAACGGCACATTGAACTGGAACTCCACGGGTCAGCTGCGGGCGAACGGCCAGTTCCGGGTCGGCCAAGGCGGCGTCGGCACGTTCAACATGAACGGCGGCACGGCGGCCTTTGGCAACACTCCAGGCGCCGGCCAGGGGACGCAAATCGGCTCGGGCGGCGGCACGGGCACGTGGAATCTCAACGACGGCGCCGCCACGATCGGCGCGCTGGACGACGGCGCCGGGTTTGAAATTCGCCGAACGCTGCAAGTCGGCGTCGGCGGCAGCAGCCAGGGGACGCTCAACCTGGGCGACGGCGTTGGCGCAGCGGGCTCGGCGAGCATCGAGCACTTCGGCAACGTGGAAGTCGGCTCGGGCGGCGGCACGGGCGAACTGAACATTCTGTCGGACGGACTGCTGTCGATTCCCTACACGGCCGTGTTGGCCACGTCCTCCACGCTGTCGGTCGGCCCCGGCGGGGGCGCCACGGGCGTGATCAATCAAACCGGCGGTGCGCTGGATATGGACGGGCTGCTGCAGTTGGGATTCAACACGGGCAACGGCTCCTACACGCTGAACGGCTCGACGGGGTCGGTCAACGTGCGGGCGGTCAACGCGTTTGCGACCTCCGCGTTCACATTCAACCTGGACGCCGGCGGCGCGACCACGATCACAGTCGAGGGCAATACGAACACGGCGGGCGACACGGCCTCGGGCAACAGCGTCACTCTGGCCGGGGGGGCGCTGAACATCAGCGGGCTCGCCAGCTACTCGTCGACCGCCCCGATCGTGCTGTTTGATCAGCTCGATGCGGCCGCGCAGTTGACTGGTTCGTTTGGCAATCTGGTCCAGGGTCAAGTCGTGGGCCAGAACAGCGGCGGCAACGACTTCTACCTCAACCTGTTCGGCGGCGACGGCAACGACATCGTGCTCCAAAGCACGCTGCCCAGCAGCAGCACCGACGGGCTGGTGTGGAACTCGGCCGCGGCCAACTTCGACGCGGGGTGGGCGTCGGGCAACGGCAGCTTTGGCGTCGCCGCCACGGGGGTCGATCCGTTCAGCGGGCCGCAGACGCTGTACCTGGGCAACAACGGCGTCGCCACGTACGACGGCACGACGAACGATTCGTCGGGCTCCACGGTACAAAACGTCTTCATCGGCACCAATCAAGCGGCCGCGGTGATCGCCGGCCGCAACGGCAACGGGACGCTCACCGTCGCGGGATCCGAGGGCCTGACCGTGGACGACTCCGCTGGGCAAGGCGCCGAGGGCTTCTTCATTGTCGGCGAAGCGGGCTTCACCGGCACAGTCAACTGGAACAGCACCGGCACGCTCGACGCGCAGGGGCAATTCCGCGTGGGCCGTGCCGGCGGGACGGGCGTGTTCAATCAGAACAACGGCGTCGTGCAGGCCGGCACCACCGGCGGCGGCGGCAAGTACCTGGGCATCGGCGACGGCGCCGGCAGCACCGGCACGTACAACTTGAACAACGGCACGCTGTATCCCGACGGCCCGGGACCAGGCAGCCCGCTGCGGCAGTTCCGCGTGGGTCACGACGGGGCGACCGGGGTGTTGAACCTGGGCGACGGCATGGGCGCCGCCAACACGGCGGTGCTGGAGTCGGAAGACGACGTGTGGATCGGCTCGCAGGGCGGCAACGGTACCGTGGTCATCAAATCCGACGGCGCGCTGCGACTGATCGGCAACGACGCGCCGCTGTTTGTCGGCAACCGCTCCGGCGGGCCGATGGCCACGGGACTGGTCGTGCAAGAGGGCGGCTCCGTGACGACCGAGGCGGTCTTTTCGATCGGCCAGGGCGCCGGGTCGGTCGGCGAGTACCAGCTCAGCGGCGGCACGATCCAGGCGGCCAATGACGGCGGCGGCGACATTCGCATCGGCGGCGGCGGCGGCAACGGCACGTTCCGCGTCAGCGGCACGGGCAGCCTGACCACCCAGGGCAATCTGTTCATTGCCGAAGCGGGCGGCGCCGGGACCACCGGTTTGCTGGAGCTCACCGGCAGCCAGGCCAGCTTCACGGTGAATCGGCTGGAGAACGCACCCGGCACGGCCGGCGCCGGCAACGGCAACGACGAAACCATCCGCTGGATCGCCGACTCGCTGGGCATCACTCCGATCGTGGTGACAGCGGCCACCGGGACCGACGTCGTGCAACTGCAGGACCCCGTCGAGGTCGGGGCCAACACCGGGACCAACGGCGGCGGCGACTTGATGGGCGACGGCATCGCGCTGGAACTGGATCTGTCGGCACTGATCGGCGATCACACGCTCACGCTGATCGACAACCAAAGCACCGAAGCGATCATCGGTTTCTTTGAGTCGGGCAGCACGCTGGATCTGTTCGAGGAAGGCGAAACGATCGCCGGCACCGGGTTCGCCGGCACGGTGACGATCTCCTACCTGGGCGGCACCGGCAACGACGTGATCTTGAACCTGGTCGGCGGCGGCGGTCTGGCGGGCGACTTCAACGGCGACATGGCCGTCGACGGCGCGGACTTCTTGCTCTGGCAGCGCAACCCGGGCGTCGGCGCCCTGGCCGACTGGCAAGCGAACTACGGCGCCGGCTCGGCGGTCGCAATCGCCGCCGGCGTACCCGAACCGGCCACTGGGGCGCTGGCCGGGTTGATCGTCGGCGCCCAGGCGGCCGTTCTGCTGCGACGGCGGTGGCAGCGGGCGTAGCGTGCAAGACGCAGCGAGAGGCAGCGATCTGATTTCTAACGTGTCTTTCTATTCAATTGGCACCTGTTGAGAGGAATGTCTCATGAGATGGTTCGGTTCGCGGTGGCTGCTCACAGCCGCATTGTGCTGCGTTGGCGCCTATGCCCAAGCAGCCACGATTTACATTGTCAACGACATCGGGCTGGTGAAGTCGTTCTCCGGCATCGACACCGGCGCCAGCCCCGTCACCGGCGGCAGCTTTGGCGGCGGCTCGGGCGTGTTGCAGGCGACGATCCCCGATTACGGCGCGTACCAGGGTTTCACCTACATGCCGGGCGAGGGCGTGCTGGGCGTCAACGGCGGCGGCGACGTGGTCCAGTGGAATAGCGTCGCCGACTGGCTCGCCGCGGCGACCCCCGCCACGCTGGCGGCGGACGTGTTTGCTGACAAAACCAACGGCGTCGGCCCCGCGGGCGGCGGCGGAGCGGGCACGATTCACGGCCTAAGCTGGGACGGTCGCACGGGCGGTCTGTACGCCGTGCTGGAAGCGGCCGACGGGACGGACGGCGACATCCGCGAGTACGCCTCGCTGGCCGACTTGCTGACCGACACCGGCGTCAACAACGAGTCGAACTACGGCGGCAACCTGCTGAATTTCTACTACCCCAACGAAGATGCTCCGGGGAATCGCCCCGCGCCCAACGACGTGGCCGGGGCGAACTACTTCCAAGTGGCGGGCAGCGGACAGATTGAGGGATTCCTGACGTTGGCCGACTACATCGCCTCGCCGGACAACCGCACGTTCCAGCAAGGCGGATTCGGCAGCGGTCTGCGGGCCGGCTTTGCGGTCGTGCCCGAGCCCGCTGCGATTGTGCTGTCGGGAATGGCGGCGATCGTATTCTCGCTCGCGCGAGTGCGACGCCGTCGTTAGGGGCAAGTCCCGACCGCGACGCGCCGCCCCGGGCGATTTGACGATCGTCGCGGGGCGGCGCTGCTTTTTCTTTTTTCCGCAGCAGCAAACGTCCACTCGCATGAGCACCACCCTTGATGCGGCCGCGCGCCGCCGCGGCGCACGCGCTGCGCACGTCGCCACGCTGTTGATTGCCAGCCTAGTTGTTGGAACCGCGGCCGACCCCCGCGACGCCCGCGCTCAAACCGGCGGCTTTGCCCCCAACATCGTGATCGTCAACATCGACGACATGGGCTGGGGGGACCTGGGCGTCTACGGCAGCCAGTACTCCCACACGCCGAACATTGATCAGTTGGCGCTCGAAGGCACCCGGTTCACGCAGTTCTATTCGGGGGCGCCCATCTGCAGCCCCTCGCGGGCGTCGCTGTTCACCGGGCAGTATGCGGCCCGGTCGAACATCAATTCGTTTCTCGACAACTCGACCAGCAATCTCAACCGCGACAACGCCAACAACCTGTCGCTGGGTGCGCCGTCGATGGCCCAGGCGTTTCACGATGGCGGCTACGCCACGGGCCACTTTGGCAAGTGGCACCTGGGCGGCGGCCGCGACGTGGGCTACGAGGTCAACCCGACCCCCGGCACCAACGTGACGGTTCCGCGGGTCGTCGAGTACGGCTACGACGACGTGTGGACGCAGTTCGAGGGGTTGGGCAACCGCATCATCAACGTGGTCGATTACGGCGGCGACGCCAGCGGCGTGGCGGCGCGGCCCAGCGCCTATCTCAACGGCCTCAACTCGGCCAGCGAAGCCCGCGGCACCGGCGGCGGCTTGGACCAGTTGGTCTACCTGGAGCGCGAGTACAACGCCACGTTCATGGTCGACCGGGCAATCGATTTCATCGGCGCGGCTCAGGCTAACGACCCGTCGCAGCCGTTTTTCGTCAACGTGTGGCCGGACGAAGTCCACACGCCGCACGATCCGCCGCCGGCGCTCAAAGCGAAGTACGACAGCCTGTACCCCGACCTGCCGACGGAGTCGCGCAACTATCTGGCGGTCATGGAGCACATGGACCAGCAGGTCGGCCGGCTCGTGGATTACATCGATCAGCAGGGGCTCGGCGGCGAGACGCTCATCCTGGTCACCGCGGACAACGGCCCCACCGCGACCAACGCCAACAGCATCGACTCCAACGGCCCGTTCCGCGGCGATAAGGGGGATTTGTTCGAAGGCGGGTTCCGCGAGCCGCTGGTCGCCCGCTGGACGGGGCACGTCGCCGCCAACCGCACGGATGACGACACGGTGATGTGGATGCCCGACTTGTTCCCGACGCTCACGGCGATCAGCGGCGTGGCGGCGCCCGCGGGCGCCGCGTTCGACGGCGAAGATCTCAGCCAGGCGCTGCTGGGCGCGGCGTCGCAGACGCGCACGACGTCGTTGTTCTGGAACATGAACCGCGGCGCCGAGAACCGCCACGACAACCCCGACGCGAACGGGGCCGGCGCCAACGGGCAGGAAGTGCTCGCGCTGCGCACCGGCGACATGAAGTTGCTGATCAACGCCCAAGGCACTTCGCCGGAACTGTACGACCTGTCGGTCGACGTGGGCGAGACGAACAACCTGGCGTTCCAGCAGCCCACACTTGTCAGGCAAATGTCGGCCGAGGCGCTGGGCATTCGGTACTCGACCCCGTCGCTCAACTTGCCGGACGCGGCGACGCCGATCGTGCGGCTGAAGGCCGAAGACCTCGCCGCGCTGGGCAACGGCGCCGCGGTCGGCGGCTGGGCCGACACGACCGGCGGCGACACGTTCGACGGCACGCTGGCCCAACGGGACGCCGCCGCTCAGCCGACGCTGCTGACCGGAACGCTCAACGGCCGGGCGGTCGTCAGCTTTGACGGCGACGACTCGCTGATTTCCTCCAGCACCAACACCCTGCCCTCGCCCGCGGGCGGCATCACCGTGTTTGCGGTCACCACGGCCGACAGCTCGGGCGACGTGGCCGAGCGTTTGGGGCAACTCGGCTCCAGCGACGGCGCCGCGGGCGAAGTCGTCGGCCTGGACGTGTCGTCCTCGTCCACGGGCGCCAGCAACGGCGGGGCGGGTTTCCGCTTCAACGACGGCGCCGCTTTGTACGATACCCCGCTGGGAGACGCCGGCTTCCACATCGTCGCGTGGCAAGTCGAGCCCGGCCAGTCGTACAACGACGCCACGCTGTTCGTCGACGGCACGCTGGCGGCGAACACGTTCACCGGCTCCAGTAACAATCCCGGCGGAGGCGTGCAATTCTCCGGCAACGATTTGGAGTTGCTGCTGGGCACCGGCCGCGCGGCCAACGGCGGTCTGCTCGGCAGCGACCACTTCACCGGCGAGCTAGCGGAGTTCGTCGTTTACAACGAGCAGCTCTCGATCGGGCAGATCAACCTGGTCGCGAACTATCTGAGCACCGAGTACGGCTTGCCCTTCGCTTACAATACCACGCTGAACGTGCTGGCCGTCGAGGGGCTCGCCTGGACCGCCGGGGCGGCTAACTTTGACGCCGCCTGGGACGCCGGCGATGGCGCCGGGGGAGCCAGCGGTACGCCGGCCGATCCGTTTGCCGACGGCGGTCAGGATCTGTACCTCGGCAACAACGGCGTCGCCACGTTCGACGCCGCCACGAGCACGGCCGCCGGGTTCGCCGTGCGGACGGCGCGTATCGGCACGGCCCGCAGCGGCTTGGTCGTCGCCGGGACCGAAGGCGACGGCACGCTGATTGTGACCGGCAACGAGAATCTCACCATCGGCAACGGCGCCGCCCCGGGCAGCACCGATATTGGCGACCTGACCATTGGCGAAGACGGGCGCCTGGGCACGGTTGTCTGGAACAGCACCGGCACGCTCAAGGTGGAAGGCCGGCTGCGGATTGGCCAGGGCGGCGCCGGCAGCCTCACCCAAAACGGCGGCGTCGTCACCGCGGGCGACGTGACCGGCGCGCTGAAGTTCATGGCCATCGGCAACGGCGCCGGCAGCAGCGGCGAGTACAACCTCAACGCCGGCCAGTTGCTGCCCGGCGGCGGCCCCAGCGGATCGCAACTGCGTCACCTGCGCATCGGTCACGCCGAAAGCGTCGGCGTGCTGCGCGTGGGCGACGGGGCGGGCGCGGCCGACTCGGCGCTGGTCGCCTCGCCGGATGATTTGTATGTCGGCTACGGTGGCAACGGCCTGCTGCAAATCGCATCGGACGGCGCCGTGGTGCTCAACAGCAACGGCGCCCCGGTGTTCATCGGCTTCGAATCTGGCGGCGTCGGCCTGGTGCAGCAGACCGGGGGGCGGTTTGTGAGCGACGGTGATTTCTCACTGGGCGAGAACATCGGCGCGGAGGGAGCCTACGAAATCACCGGCGGCACGCTCCATTCGGCCGCCGACGGGGCCGGCCGCATGAGCCTGGGCCGCAACGGCGGCTCGGGACGACTGACCGTCGGCGGCAGCGGTGCAGTCGAGCACGAGGGCGCGTTGATCCTGGGCGACGGCGCCGCGGGCACCAGCGGCCGGATCGAACTGATCGGCGGCGCGGCCGCGCTGTCGGTGCGGCAGTTGGACAACGCCGCGCTGGGCGCCGAGGAGACCATCGCCTGGACCGCTGACGCCGCCGGCGTGACGCCGCTGGTGGTGCTGGGCAATGGCGCGAACTCCGTGCAACTGCAGGACCCGGTCGAGGCGGCCGCCAACACGGGCGTCAACGGCAGCGGCAACTTGCACGGCGACGGCACGGCGTTGGCGCTCGATTTGTCGCCGCTC
This sequence comes from Planctomycetaceae bacterium, assembly GCA_002702655.1. Classification (GTDB taxonomy): domain Bacteria; phylum Planctomycetota; class Planctomycetia; order Pirellulales; family Lacipirellulaceae. Next base: position 90,849 of record PABB01000080.1, on the reverse strand, counting down.
GCGGCCAGCGGCGACCTGCTGCTGCTGGACAATCGCACGACCGCCCCGGTGGTCGGTTTCTTTGAGAATGGGACGACCGGCGATTTGTACGAGGAGGGCGAAGCGATTCTCGGCACGGGGTTTGCCGGGCTGGTGACGATCTCCTACATCGGCGGCACGGGCAACGACGTCGTGCTGACGCTCACCGCGGGCCTGCTCGGTGATTTCAATTCTGACCTGCAGGTCGACGGAACCGACTTTCTCGCGTGGCAGCGGGGATTTCCCGGCAACCAACCGGGACAGTTGCTCGCCGATTGGCAGGCGAACTACGGGGCTGCTTCCGCGGCAGTCGGCGGCGCCGCTCAGCTCCCCGAGCCGAGCGCCCTGGCGTGTGCGAGCCTGGCCATCACCTTGGCGGCGCTGGCGATGCGCGTGCGCGCCCCGCGGCGACCGATCGCTGCTCGCTGACTGCCGGGGTGTTGCAAACCGGCGCCCGCCGGGGCGATCATGGGGTCAGGCGGACCGGCGGATGCGCGCGGGTCGACGACCGATGATGCCCAACTCCCCCGGAGGCGAGTGCCATGAAAGTGACAGCCGCGGCAAGCAGCTTGAAGAGCATCCACATCGCGAGCCGCTGCGCCGCGCTGTTGACCGTGTTGGTCGGACTGTTCCCCGCGAACATCGTCAACGCGGCGGAGCCAACGCGGCCCAACGTGCTGCTGATCATCTCCGACGACCTGAACAATTTCCTGGGGTGCTACGACGACCCGCGGGCGCGGACGCCGAATCTCGATCGCTTGGCGGCGCGCGGCGTGTTGTTCGAGCGAGCCTACTGCACCTTCCCCCTGTGCGGGCCCAGCCGCAACTCGATGCTGACCGGGTTGTATCCCAACAGCACCGGCATCTATCAGAACAGCCAGATCTTTCGGCAGACTGTGCCGCAGCACCTCAGCCTGCCGCAGGCGTTTCGCCGACAGGGTTACTTTGCCGCCCGGCTGGGCAAGCTCTATCACTACGGCGTGCCGGGCAGCGTCGGCACCTCCGGGGACGACGATCCGGCGTCCTGGGAACTGCAGATGAACCCCGCGGGGATTGACCGGCTGGGCGATCCGGCGCGAATCTTCTCGCTGGTCCCCGGGCAATTCGGCGGCACGTTGTCGTGGTACGCCTCGCCGGCGAGCGACGAGCGGCACACCGACGGCATCCTGGCCAACGACGCCCAATGGGTGCTGCAGCGCTGCGCCGCCGACCGCCAGCGGCCGTTTTTTCTGGCCGTGGGGTTCTTTCGCCCGCACACCCCGTACGTGGCCCCGCGCGATCCGTATTTCGGCTACTACCCCGCAGCAGACATGCCGGTCGTAAGCGGGATCGAAGCGGACCGCGCCGATCTGCCGGCGGCCGCGGTGGCGTCTGGCAAAGCGGTGCAGGACCGCATGAGCGACGAGCTTCGCCGGCAGGCCATGCAGGCCTACTACGCCAGTATCAGTTTCATGGACGCGCAGGTGGGCCGGGTGGTCGACGCGCTCGACCGGTTGGCTCTGGCCGACGACACGATCATCGTGTTCACCAGCGATCACGGCTACCACATGGGCGAGCACGGCCTGTGGCAGAAGATGAGTCTGTTCGAGGAGAGCCTGCGCGTGCCCCTGCTGGTCGTGGCGCCCGGCGTGACGACTGCCGGGGCCGTGGTCCGCCAGCCGGTGAGTCAAGTCGACCTTTACCCCACGCTGGCGCACCTGTGCGGAATCGAGCCCGCCGCGACCCTGCAAGGCGAGAGCCTGGTTCCCGTGTTGAAAGACCCGACGCACGCAGCGCGCGGCTGGGCTCTCTCCCAGGTCAACAGAGGACAGGGCAACAAGAGATACTTCGGCTACAGCCTGCGCACGGATCGGTGGCGCTACACCGAGTGGGACGGCGGCGACGCGGGGCGCGAGTTGTACGATCATGACAATGATCCCCGCGAACTGACCAACCTGGCCGAAGACCCGGCGCACGCCGCGGAGGTCCAGCGGCTGTCGCAACTGCTGCGCGACGCGGTGGGCGGCAGCTTTCCTGAATCGGGCACAGCCCCGAAGGTGCGCAATCGTCGGTGGTATCCCAAGCTAGACGCTGCGCAGTAGGCAATTGAGGATCGAAAGAGGCAACAGTTCGACATGCAAAGCCCACTCTCACCGCGAGTGAACAGGTACTCCAGCAGTCTGCTGCTGACGATCCTATGCGCCGCGGTCTTCACAACCGCAGCGGCGAGCGAACCAGCCTACCTGGCGCCAGGCGCCGCAGAGGTGGGCGGCGTCCACCACCTGTGCCTTATCTATCACGGTCAACAGGCGCGCGAGAAATGGACGGCCGACGCGTTGCTGCCGTACGTCGCGTACGTCGATCAGCAGGGCGCGCCGACCGATTGGCTGTTCGACAGTTTTCTGCTGTTGGAGTTCGCGACCGACGCGGGCGCCTCGCTCTATCACGACAACGGCCAGGGCCCCTATCCCACGCAGGCGGATTGGGCGTGGCTGGCTGACGCGTGGTTCCGCAGCGACACCGGGCTCGCCGGGCTCGAGGGGGCGATGGCCGCCGCCGGGGCTGCGCTGTCCGATGAGGATCGTCGCGCTGGGGTCGTGCTGTCCGTGCCGCTGCCGCAAACCAGCATCCGCGCGTTCGGGCCGTTGCCGGGGAGCGACAATACGCTCGACTTCAGCGTGCCGGAGGACCGCCAGACGGCGCTCGCGTGGTATGTCGACACCGTCCGCGAGCGTTTCTATCAGCAGGACTACGCTCACCTCAAACTGCTCGGTTTCTACTGGACCGCCGAGGGCATCCGCGAGTCCGATAACGAGTTGGTCGAGTGGTTGGCCCGCACCATTCACGCCAAGGGGGACCGGTTCTATTGGATCCCTTACTTCAACGCCCCGGGCGTCGACGGTTGGCAACAGCGCGGCTTCGACGCGATGATGCTGCAGCCCAACCATTTCTTTCACGAGGACTCGCCGCCCGCGCGACTCGCCGACGCGGCACGGCGGGCCCTGACCATGGGAGCAGGCGTGGAAATGGAATTCGACGACCGAGCCTATCAGTCCGAGTTGTTCCGCCAGCACTTCTACAATTACCTGAACGCCGGCGCCAAATACGGCTGGATGAAAGGTTCCGTGCATGGCTGGTACGAAGGCGGCGGCGCCATCAAACGCATGCTGGCCCGTCCCGAGGCAGGTCGGCAGTTGTACGACGACTTGGCTCGCTACGTCCACGGCGACTACACGCCAACAGGACAGCAGGACCTGCCGGAACTGCCTATCTCTCGCTGAGAGACCCGCGGTGACGCCGCCGCGAACTGTCCCGCGAAACAGAACCCCAACGCGTCGCCCCGACTGGCAGGCCCTGTCGACAATGACTGCCCGCGAAGTGCAATCTGCTGTCTCGAACTCACTTCAGGTGCTCCATGTCACGCTGACCAAGGAATCGCTCACACGGACGCCAAGACGCTGCCATCCGATCGTGGTATAAAACGAGAATTCGTCGCTTCACTTCTCCCCGTCGTCAGTCAGAGATTGCCAAGTCATGCTCCACTTGATGCGCTGTGCGTTGCCGTTGTCGATCGTTCTCCTCGCGCCCGCCGTGGCGATGGCTCAGCCGCGTTCCGGATTGCTCAACGGGGCCCCCGATCCCACGGGCGTGGCCGTCACCAACGACGCGGGCGAGACGGTGTACTACGTTGCCGCCACCGGCCGCGGCGTGCAGTTGCTGCGGAGCACCGACCTGGTGCATTGGGAGAAGTCCGGCCGCGTGTTCGAGAGCGCCGTTCCCCAGTGGGCGCGCGACGCGGTCCCCGGCACGCAAGGCATTTGGGCGCCCGACCTGAGCTACCATGACGGACTGTACTACCTGTACTACAGCGTTTCGACGTTCGGCAGCCAGCACTCGGTGATCGGACTGGCGGTCAACAAGTCGCTTGACCCGGACAGCGCCGACTACAAATGGGTCGACCGCGGCAAAGTGCTGGAATCGTCCGCCGAGACGACCGACTTCAACGCCATCGATCCCGCGTTGCTGGTCGACGAAGACGATCGGTGGCTGCTGTTCTGGGGCTCGCACTGGGCGGGGCTGAAAGTCGTTGAAGTCGACCCCGCGACCGGCAAGCCCAAGCAGGGCGCCGAGTTTCAACCGGTGGCCGCCCGACCGGACACAAACTCGCACGCGATCGAAGCGCCCTTTGCCATGTTCCACGACGGCTACTACTACCTGTTCGTCAGTTGGGACGGCTGCTGCGACGGGGCCGACAGTACCTACAACGTGGTCGTGGGCCGCAGCCGCGACGCGACCGGCCCGTACGTCGACGCCGACGGCAAACCGATGCTGGAAGGCGGCGGCACGACGGTGCTGGAAGGCGACCAGCGGTGGCGCGGCCCGGGGCACAACGGCGTGCTGACGACCGACGAGGGCCAGTGGATGGTGCACCACACGTACGATGTGGAGCACCTCGACGCCCAGCGGATTCTGCAGGTCCGCCCCTTGAGCTGGTCCGCCGACGGCTGGCCGATCGTCGGCGAACCGGTCGGCGTGCAGTGAAGCGGCGGCCGTCCAACCAGGCTGCCCAGCAGGGCGTGCGGTGTTTTGGCCGCCCTATCCCGCTGGCGAATCAACGCCGGCCTGGCTGATTGCGGGGGCGAACGTGGCGGACACTTCGTGCCGACCCGGCGTCACGCCTTCAACCCACGCGTGGCCGCCGCGCACCTCCGGCGGAACCTCGCGCCCGTCGATGCTCAGCGCGATCAGCCGATCGCCAGCGGGCACGGGGACGGCAATTGCCGCTTCACAATTGCCCGGCACGACCGCTTCCAGTTGCACGGCGGCGCCGTCGCGCCGGTAGCTCACCTCGATCGGCCCGCGAATCGAAGGCACGCGCGCCGTGAACCACTGCAGTTCGCCCGGCCGGGGCTGCACAACGAACTTGGCGAACCCCGGCTCGGTGGGCCGCACGCCGACCAGATACATGGGAATGATGTTCGCGGGGGCGGCGCCCCAAGCGTGGTTCCAGTCGAGATTCGGCTTGAACGACTCGTCCCACGCCTCCAGCGTGATCGTCGAGCCGCTGCGGAGCATGTTGACCCAGCTGCGTTTGCCAGTCGACGTGAGCAGGTCGAACGCCACATCGCCGCGATCGTGTCGGTAGAGCCCCTCCAGCAGAAACTGGGCGGCGTAGACGCTGCACGCCATCCCGCGCGACTTGACGAAGGCGACCGTCGCGTCGACGCGTTCCGCGGGGACCAAGCCAAACGCCAACGGAAACAGGTTGGCGTGAATCGAACTGTGCGTCGAATCCAGGCCGTCGACGTACGCCCCGGCCGCGTCGTTCCATAGCTTCTCGTTGAACACGGTGCGAAACCGCGCCGCCTTCTCGCGGTATTCGGCCGCATCGTCGTCGTGCCCCAGGGCATCGGCGATCTTGGCCATGCGGGTGAGCGTGGCGTAGTGAAACGCGTTGACCACCGCGTTGACCGGCAACATTTCGTGGCCGTCGCGCTCGCCGGCGGGCCAATCGACAATGTCTTGATAAGGCTCGCTCGACGTATCGAGCAGACCGTCCGGCCGCTCGGCCGCCACCAGCGTTTTGTCTTGTTGCAGCGTGCGATAGTGAGCGGCCAGCGACTCGCGGTTGCCGGTGTACAGGTAGTCGGCCCAGGCCATCAGCACGGAGTGCTGTTTCCACTCGGTCGGCCAGGTGGGATGCTCCAGCAGATATTCGTGCGAGTACCGCGCCAGCGCATACTCCTGGTCGACGCCGTAGTGGGCGAGTTGGTTGATGTAGGCGTCCGCCTCGTAGGGAATCCGCTCGCGATCGCCGTCGACGTACACGCCGCAAAACGTGGTCGCTTCGATCGAGTACTTGCACAGTTGCCAGATGTCGTTGAGCACGGGATCGGACGACTCGAACTCCGCTGCCGCGCGATCAAACGGGTACTGCACCGCGCGACGCACGATGTGCTCGGCGGCCAGCGTTAAGCCGGGCTCCTCGGCAATAATCTCCACATACCGAAACGGCGCCACCACTCCAATCGACCGCGGCAGCCGCACCGCGGCGCCGGTCGTGTTGCGAAAATCGCGCGGCGGGCGAACTTCAATCTCCTTGGCGCCCGCGGGCACGGTTACCGTCACGGCATAGTATCGAATCGTGCCGCCGGGAGCCTGATCGATCCGGTCACCGTCGAGCCGTTCGCCGAACCGTACTTCAAAAACCCGCGGCTGGTCCGCCGCCGGCAGTCGCAGTACGACATACCCGAACGCGTCCTTGCCGAAGTCGGCGAACAGTTCGCGATCCGACAGCGCGCGAACCTCCACGGCCGGTTGCGACAGCACCTGCAGCGGGCTGCGCGACGTGCGGCTGGCGCTGAGCCTGGCGGCCATGTGGAACGTCTGTGCGTCGGACCAAGGCGTTTCATTCCCCGCGTCGTCCCACGCCTGCACCCTCCACTGGTAGCTGCGGCCCGACTGCAGCGGCGGGCCGTCGTAGGGAATGTTGATCGACTGGTTGCCGTCGATGCGGCCCGTGTCCCAAAGCGTCTCGGCGTTGTCGTCGCCGTCGGCGGCCGTCTGCACGATCAGCCGGAAGGCCGTCTGCGAGTAAGCGTCGTCGCCCGTCCCGCACTGCCAGCCGAACTCCGGCGCGGGGTCGTAAATTGCCGCCACGTCGGGGTCGCGCAAGAACTCGCAAGTCAATACCGCGGGCGCGGCAGGTTGGTTTTCGCCTGCGGCGTTGCCGCTCGCGATCCCGCCGCCCAGCAGCGCGACGCACGCAAGACAGATGCGGCCAAGTCGAAACGAGATCGTGCGAGGCTTCATTGCGGGCGACAATAAGAGGAGATGGCAAAGGCAGCGGACCGCGCGGCGTCAAGCGTTGCCCGGCCGCCAGCGGCAAGCATCACCGCGGCGCCCAACAACGCCCAAGCGCTCGGTTCGGGCACCGCACTGGCCGACGACGCCCCGTGGACAAGGCGTTGACCGAACAACTCCTGCCACGCCCCCAACAGCGCCGGACTGCTGCGCTGCAGGGCCAGGTAATCGCTGCCGTCGACCCATCCATCCTCGTTGAGATCGACGTCGACGACCACCCGAATTTCGCCCGACACGCCGAGGTCGCCCACGGCCCAGGCCAATCCGGCGTCCAACCCCGGCAGCACGTACTCGGCGAACTCGCCTGTCGCGCTGGCGAAATCGAGCAAATCGAACCCGTCGCCCGCGACCAGAGCCGGCAGGCCGTCCTCGCGAGTCACTTGCAGCGTCCCGCCGGCTGCCAGCGCGCCGCCGACGGTCAGTCGATCGGCCACGCCAGGAGTCGCAATGTCGAATGCGGCAATCGCGTCGGCCGCCAACGACACGTCGCCGTCGACGGAAAGCATCTCGCCCACAAACGTTGGCGTCGACGACTCGATCCGCAGATTGTCCAGCACGCCCAGCGAACCGCTGTCGCGCAGGTCGGCGTAGAAACCCAGCGCCGCCCCGACTTCGCCCGCGGCGAAGGCGAGCGTGTGGACGGTCTGGTCAACGTCTTGACCGTTCGTGAACCCAACGGCGAACTCCGTGGCCGAAATCCGCTGGATAAACAGCCCCGTCAGACTTGTTTCGGACACCCCGCTCGCGGCGCCGGTGCTCGTGTCGAGCGAGCCGTCGTCCGACTGATTCACCCGGATGTTGTTCGAACTGGGGCGGATCGACACCGACGACCAATCGAACGTGGTCCGCGTGTTAGTGTCCCCGGGCGTGGCGGCCTGCGGCGTCGCTGTCTCGCTGATCGCCAACCCCAGGTCCATCTGCTGGTCGGTCGGGCCCATGTTGAGATCGACGCGCAGCGTCTCGCCCACGTCCAGATCGAAGTCGTCCCGCAGCAGCAGCGTCTGCTCGAACGCCGCGGCGCCGGCGTACTCCGCCGTCAGAGAGCCGCCAGCGGCGGTGAACGCCACATTCGTCACGGCGCCGTTGCCGTCGTTGACCAGCGTTTGCGTATACTCCGACAGGTTGCCGTCGGCAAAGTCGTCGATCACCACGGAACTCGTCTCACTGGCAACAGGCAGCCCCGCGGCGCCGATCTGCAGCAACGTCCCCGCACTGGCCGTCAGGTTCCCGCCCACGGCGCCGGCGCCGCTGAGCGACGATCCCGTCTGCAGCGATACGTCGCCGGAAACCGTGCCGCCCGCGGCAAGCATGATGCTCGAACCGCTCGCGGCGTCGACGGCGCCCTGGACGGCGCCCTCGACCAGCAGCGGCTGCGATTGCAGTTGCAGGCTGCCGGTCGTCGCGGCAGTCACGTTCAGGCTGCCGCCGGCGCGGACGTTGATCGCCGACGTGCCCGCCAGCGTTGCCGCGCCGGACAAGTGGAGCGTGCCGGCCTCGATATCCGTCGCGCCCGTGTAGCCATTTGCGGTGTTTTTGAAAGTGACCGTCCCGCCGCCGATCAATCGCACGCCGCCGGCGCCGCCCAGCTCCTGACCGACGAGCACGTAATCGTGGCCCGCAGTGTTGGCAAACTCAGTGTCGCTGGGGGCCACGTCCGCGGCAATCTGCACGGCGAAGCTGGCCGCATTGTCGTCGAACTGCACGCGCTCGCCGTTGGCGAACGCCGCGTCGCCCACGTCGTCGCCGTTGCCGTCCCAGTCGGCGCCGCCGCTGGGCTGCCACGTTGCCGCGTCGTCGCCGACCCACACGCGCTTGTTGGCCAGCTTGTTCCACTCGAACACATGCAGCGGCGAACCCGTCGGGCCGCTCGCGTTGTCGCCGTTCTTTTGCACAAAGATCGAAACGACGCCCCCCTCGGCCAGCCGGGCGTGATCCAACTGCGGCTCGCCGACAAAGTCGCCCGGGTCGACGTACACGATCTGCCAATCCTGCCAGCCGGTGGCCTTCGACGCGGTCGCCACCACCAAGTTGCCGTTGGTGTAGTAGTTGGCCGTGACTCCGCCGCCGTCAGTCGGCCCCGGCGCCACGTACGTGACGTACAAATTGCCGTCGGCGTCGGCCGCCATGTCAGGCCGCGAACCCACCGGCAAATCCTGCGGCAGATCGGTACGAGTCCACGATCCCCGGTCGTCGCGGTAATAGTGGTAGTACGCGGCCGGTTCGGCGGTGAACCCAACCACGGGCGGCGCCTCATCCGTCTTGTGCCACATGACCGCATGGATGATGCCATCGCCGTCGACGATCTGCGTTTGCTGGTTCATCAGCGTGTTACCGCGATCCATCGTTACGACCCGCACACCGCGGGAGTTCATCGTGACGGGGTTGCCAACCGTGCCGATCGCCGAACCGGCGGTGTTGCGCCACGTGGCGCCGCCGTCGTCGCTGTAGACGTACATAATGTCGTGGTTCGAGCTGCCCGTGGCCGCCTCGCGCCAGGTCCACGTCAGGTGGATTCGGCCGGAGCCGTCGACGTCGATGCCGTTGAGATACGCGTTGCGATTGGTCGACGCGCCGCCGTAGGGGTCGTCGTACAGAAGTCCGCCCGCGGTGCCGTTGATGATCTCGTGCGGGGTCGCCCAGGTGTCGGTCGCCACGTCGTAGGTGCTGAAGAACAGGTCGCCGTTGCCGCTGCCGCCGCGGCGGAAGGTCATCAGCAGATTGCCGGTGGTCGGGTCGGTTGCGAACCGCGGATAGGTCACGTTGTCGAACGGCGCCGGCGGCGGGTTGGGCACGTCCGTGTTGAGCGTGTTGGCCTCGGGGTTGATCAGACTGGCGTTCCACGCCGCGCCCGTGGCGGCCCCCGCGTCGGTGTTGCGGTAGTTCATATAGTGGTTGTGATGGTCGTACGACAGGTGGATGCGCCCGTCGCCGTCGACGCCCATCGACACGACGTTGTGGGCGTCCCAACTGTTGTCGCCGTTGACGAATGGCTGGCCGGTGTCCATCACCTCCCAAGCGGTCCCCGTCAGGTCGCGGCGAGCGAGATAGATGTACTCGTCGTCGGGCCCCAGGTGGTACCAGGTCGCATACTGGTAGCCGCCCGCGGTGAGCAGCGCCTCGCTGTTGTACGACACGCCGTTGATCGCCGGCCCGTAGGTCGACCCCCGCGGCATCAGCAGCGCCTGCGCGTCGAGCACCATGTCGGCCTGCAACGTCAACTCGGCCGATCGCAGCGGGGATCCGCCGAGCAGAGCGCCAACGCACGCCGCGACCGCCGCCAGGAATCCGCCCATCCGATTTTTCAACATGCCTGTCGCCAACTTCACTGGATGCCTGTTCTCTGCCGCACTTTGCCCCGCGCCTACAACCGTTCGGTAAACGGCTCCTTGCCGTCCCAGGTCAACTCAATGACCAGATCGTCCGTCGGCTCCTCGATCGTGACGGTCAGCCCCGACGTTTTAGGATCGCCGTATTTCTTCGGCGTCAGCCACTTGGTGGTGCGCTCGTCGATGTGAATGTTCGATTGCACCGCAACCTGGTGCGTGCCGGTGACCACGCCGTCGTTCAACTCGTACGAGGTGAGCGTGAAGCGGCCGTCGGGGCCGATGCTGCCCCCGGCGGGGCGGTCATCGGCAGGGACGATCATGATCGACCCGCGATCAAGCGGCTTGCCGTCGATTTTGACCACGCCGGAGACCGGCACGCGATGGGGCAGTCCGTCCGAGCAGCCGCTCGCCGCCACGATCGCGACCAGCAGGCAGATGCTCAGCGCCAGCCGACCGCTGGGATTGTTGTGAAGTTGCATGTCCTCGATTCCGTTGCCTCTGGTCCGTTGCTGGGATGCGCACCGCGTGCGTCGCAGAGTGGCCGCTGCTACCGACCGCCGCCGCCGCGACCGCCGCCGCCGGTGGTGGCCAACTGGCCGCCGTCGTTGCGGCCGGACATCAGCTTGTACGTTTCCAGATCGATCGAGTCGCTCAGAAACTCCACGCGACCGTCGCCGTAGGCAAAGTTGCAGCCCCCCGGATGGTTGCTGGAGAACGCGCCGTTGGAGTAGGCCTGCGACTCTCTCGCCAACCCGGAACCCAGGTCGACGCCTGGCGGCGAATTGAGCGGGGTGGCCGTGGTGCGCATCGTCGACTGCATGCGATTGCCGTTGGACCAGATATTCGAGTTGATCGCCAAGCCGGCCGTGTCGACAAGATGGCCGTCGCGGACCTCGCCGGCGAAGAGCGTGTTGCTCAGGCCGTCGGTGATCTCGCGAATGGCGATATCGCGATCGTAGAAGAACACCCCCTGACCGCAGTACTTGATATAGGTGCGATCGTCATCGGGTCGCCAATATCCCGACACGTTGGCGTAGCTTCCGACGCCGATTTGATACTGATTGACATTGATGCCGTGCGCCCACTGGGCGAACTCGCCGCGGATCGAGTCGCTGGGGCAGATGTACGCGTCGGGCGTCTGGGCCAGCCCGGGGGCGATGTCCAGGTTCGAAGTGAACCACCCCGTGCCGGGCGCCCAGATCGGCACCTCGTCCACCCGCAGCAAGTCGTACAACGGCTGCTGTTCGATATACGGCAGAATCATCACCAGCGCGCTGGCGCCGCTCTGCCCCAGCGGGCCCGAGCCGGTCACCGTCAGCGCTTCGCCGTCGGGACAGGTGATGTTGCCGTAGTTGCCGTCCGATCCGGCGCGGGCCGAGGGAAACTCCTTGCGATCGGTCTCGTAATTCAGCAGCGCCAGGGCGATCTGCTTTTGGTTGTTCCCGCACTGCATGCGGCGGGCCGCTTCGCGAGCGGCCTGCACGGCCGGCAGCAGCAGCGCCACCAGCACGCCGATGATGGCGATCACCACCAGCAGTTCCACGAGCGTGAATGCGCGGTTCGATTGGCCGCCGCAGCGGCGTGTGCCTGGACTTCTCATGTCGACGAGTTCCGTGTCAAAACGACGCTGTAAGTTGAGCCGGATCGCGTACGACCCCGGCGGGGCGTCCGCCGAGCCCGCGGGCGCAATTGTGCGCCCGCGGGCTTTGCGCGGACCGTTTCCATCAATCACGACGAGCGACGACGCGCCGCAGCGACGCCGACCAGGGCCAGCCCGGTCAGCAGCAGCGTGGCCGGCTCGGGGACAATCGACAGGTTGTCCCAGTTGCCCAGCGTGCCGAGGGCGCGCACGTCGGCGTAGAAGCCGACCACGTCGCCGTCGTTGGCGAAGGAGGGTGTGCGCTCGACGATCACGTTGCGAACGCCGCCTTCGTAGTAGCCCGTCTCATAGGTGTTCGCGGCGGTGCGCGCGATGAACAGGCTCTCCACGGCGGGCGACGCGCCGCCGCTCAGGCCGTACTCGCCGGTCCCGTCAAATCCACGTGAGAAGACCTGACCGTTGTTACGCAGGTAAACCGCCACGTAGTCCTGCCGGGTGCCGGCCACGGGGGTCGTGCCGCCGACGTACAGGCCAATGTCCTGCGAATCGCCGGTGTGCGCGACGTCGACTTGCACTTCCTTGCCCACGTCCAGACTCAGCCCGTCGCGGATGATTGCGTACTGCTCAATGCCGTCGTAAGCCGTGGTGTCCAGCTGCAGCGCGCCGCTGGGGCTGCCCAACACGGCCGTGTTGGCGCCGCCGCCATTGGCGTCCAGGATCGCGGTGACCGTGTACTCCGACACGTCGGTATCGCTGAAGTCGTCGATCAACGCGGCGGTGGCCTGGTTGACCAACGCCAGCGCGACGATCGCCGCCAGCGAGGTTGTCCATCGTGATGCAAACTTCATGAGTCGCCTCCAAAGGAGAAAAGGGAAAAACTCTCAGTCAAAACAAAACCACAAAAACTAAGCCGCTACGGCGCGCGACGCTCAACGCGAGCGACGACGCACCGCCGTGGCGGCCCATCCCGTCAAAGCCAAGGCCAACAACGTCGCGGCGGCCGGTTCGGGCACATTGCCCGCCGAGGGGGCCGCGGCGACCGTGCCGTAATTCGCCTGCCAATCGGCCAGGGCGCCGACGCCCGGGTCGCGTTGCCAGAGCAGGAAATCGGTTCCGTCGACGTTGCCGTCGCCGTTGAAATCGCCCGCCGTGCCCGCGGCGATCACGCTGAGGATGCCGTCGATCGCAAAGGTCGACGTATCCCAAGTCAAACCGGCAGTCAGCGCCGGCAGGCTGAAGTTCAGCGACGACGCCGAGTAGGCCCCGGCGACCGTCAGCACGGCGTAGTCAGCGCCTTCGATCGGCGAGAAGCTGTCGATCAAATTGATCGCCACCGTGGTTCCCGACAGCGTCGCGTCGCCCGCGACGTCAATCGAAGTGAACCCGGCGCTGGACACGTCGAACTCCACCGCCCCGCCGGTCAGCGCCAGATCGCCGTCAATCGCCAGCACGTTACTGGCACTGCCTTGGCCGATCGTCAGGTTGTCGACGTTGCCCCGCACGCCCGTGCCGCGCACATCGGAGTAGAAGCCGATCGAGTTGCCGATCCCCGCGGCGTTCCCGTTGGTGATCGTGCGGGTGGTCAGCACGTTGCGCGTGCCGGCTTCGTAGTAGCCGGTCTCGAAGGTGTCCTGACTCAACCGACGAATGAACAGGCCGTCCAAGTTCGGCGGGTTGCCGTCGGCGACCAGCGGGAATTCGGTCGTGCCGTCAAACCCGCGCGACAGCACCTGGCCGCCGTTGTTGCGGATGTACACGGTCACGTAGTCTTGCCGCACGCCCGCGGTCGGCGTGCCGGCGCCGACGTACAGGCCGATATCCTGCGAGCCGTCGTTGTCGGGCGAGTAGTCGACTCGCAGTTCCTCGCCGACGGCCAGGCTGAAGTCGGTGCGGGTGAGCGCCGCCTGCTCGATGTCGTCGTACGTGGTCGTCGCGTGCTCGAGCGTCCCGTCGGTAATTTGCCACTGGAACGCGTTGCTCGCCCCGCCGTTCACGTCGAGGATGACCGTGCTGTTGTAGGCCGACAGGTTGCCGCTGAAATCGTCGACCAACGTCTGCACGAGGGTGTTCTTCACGGCCACCGTGCCGCCGGTCGAGGTGATCGTGCCGGTTTGGGCGGCGGCGAACTCCAACCGGGCGCCGCTGGCGATGGTCGTCGCCCCGCGGTAGTTGTTGCCCTCGTTGAGCAGCTTGACCGTGCCGGAGTTGACCGCCACGGCGCCGTAGCCGGTGATCCCGCCGGTGCCGCTAAACTCGTAGGTCGCGGCGCCGGGGTTGAACGTGGTCGAGCCGGGCGCCACTTCCGTGGCCAGCACCACCTGCTTCGCTCCGCCGGGACCGAAGGTGACGTTGTCCAAGTCGCGATAAGTCGACGCGCCGCCGGTCCAGTTGGCGGTCGTCGTGTTCCAATCGCCCGACGCGCCGCCGGCGTTCCAGGTGAGCGCCGCGGCGCTGCCAGAGACAGTGAGATTGACCTGACCGGTCGCCGAACCGACCATCAGCGTCTGCCGCGGCGTCAGGACGGCGCCCGTGTTGCTAACCACGCGGGGCGTGAGCCCGCTGGTGTTGATCGCGGCGCCGCTGCCGGCGGAAATCAGCACGTACGTGTCGGCGGCCAGGGAGCCTTCGACCGGCGTCACGTTCACGTTCATCGACGTCGAGGCGCCGGTGAAGCTGCCGGTCACTTGGATCAAGTCGTTCTCCGTGCCGCCAACGGCGACAGTGTTGCCCAGCTCGAAATTCAGGTTGCCGCCGCCATCGCCGCCCAGCAGCGCCGCGTTGCCTTCGATGCGCAGCCTACCGACGCTGTCGCCCGGCGTGACCGTGTTGTCGTCGTAGATCTCGAACGATTGCGCCTGGATCGTGCCGCCGCCGGCCAGCGACTGGCCGACCTCCAGGGCGTACATGCTGAAGTCGGTCACGTCGAACGTGCCGCCGTTCTGCACCGTGATCACGGGGCTCAGCAGCTCGCTCTCGGTCCCGCCGGGAGTGTCCGCCTTGAGAATCAACTCGCCCTGCTCGATGGTCGTGTTGCCCGAGTGCGTGTTGGCCGCGGCGGTGAGCGTCCACGTCCCCGCGCCGGCCTTGAACAGGTTGAGCGTGTTGGTTCCGTCGTCGGAAATCGTTCCGCTGACGACGCCGTTGCCGGCGCCCTGCAGGTAGAAATTGCGATTCGCTGCGGTCGACGTGATGCCGCCTGAGATCGTCAGCAGCCCCGAGTCGCTTTGCACCCGCGCCGACGCGCCGCCCGTGCCCACCGAAATGCCGCCCGACAGCGTGTTGTTGCCGCTCACGCTGCGAATGGCCGGCACGTCGCTGGTCCGTTGGGCGATCGTGACGGGGTTGGACAGCGCGACATTGCCGCTCAATTCCAACTGCGCCTCCGAGCCGACCGCCCCGCCGTCGCTGGTGAAGTTGATCGGCGCGGCGCCGTTGAGCCGGCCGCTGGAGGCGATCTTCAGCACCGCGGCCCCGTTGCCCAGGTTGTAGGCCGTGGAGGCGGTGATCGAGCCGGCGCCGCTGAAGTCGACCGTACCGCCGCTGATGGTCGTGGCGCCGGAGTAGGAGTTGCTCGCCGCGAAGGTCACGTCGGCGTTGTTGACCGCCACCGTGCCCGTACCGCTGATCACGCCGGTGATCGTCGCATCGACGCCGTCGTTGATCGTCAGGGCACTGGTGTCAGCCAAGTCGATCGCATTGCCAATCGTACCGCTGGAATAGCCCGCAGAGCCGTTGTCCGTGAAGAAGCCGTTGTCCGGACCCCAGATTTGCAGCCGCGCGCCGCCGGTCAGGTTCACCGCGTTGCCCGCAGGCAAGGCCTGGTTGTTCACGATTGCCACGTTGGCCGCGGCGATGTTCAAGGGGCCGCTGAACGTGTTGGCCGCGTCGAGCACCAACTCGCCCGCGCCCGAGACGTTCAGTCCCTGCGAACCGGCCACGCCCGCCCGCAGCCAATGCCGCCCGGTGACCGACACGGCCGCGTCGCCGGTGAGCGTGACCGTCTGACTGGCCGCGGGCGCGAGGAAGTAGTCGCCGTCCCCCGCGTTGTTGAACGAAATCTGATTCAACTGCACCGAGTTGTTCAGCGTGATCGTACGATTCTCGGTGATGATCGTCCCGAACAGCACGTCAGAATTGGCCGCGGGGGCGCCCATCGTCCAGTTGCCCGCCACGCCGAACGCGCCGTCCGCGTCCACGTTCCACTCGTTAAGCGTCGGGCCGGTGATCAGTTCGGTCAGCAGGAAGTTGTCGTACGAAATCGGCGTGGCCGTCGCATTGTCGAACGTCAGACCCACGTATTGGATGTTGGAAATCCCCAGCGGCACCGTCTGGGGACCTGAAGAGATCGACGAGCCGTTGAGAAAGAAGTCGGCCGTGAACGACGAACCGTCGCCGGTCGTGTCCAGCACGATCTGCAGCGTGTTGGGCACGGCATGGTTGATCGTCGTGTCGTTGTCGGCAATGCCGTTACCAGTTCCCAGGCCGCCGAAGATTTGGATGTCCTGCGTCGGGTCGGTCGCGTGATCGCGGTACAGCATCCAGGACACGCCGCCGTTGTTATTCGAGAAGCGATCGTTGAGATCGCTGGCGCCAGGGTTGGCCAGCGCATTGCTCTTGAACCCCAAACCGACCCAGCGGTCAGTGGTGTTGCTCACGTCCATGCTGAGCGTGTAGGTCGCATTGATCTGCGGGGCGAACGGCAGGATCGCGCTGCCCTCGTTGGCGCCGTTGATCGAGCCGTTGGCCAGGAACGCCGAGTTGGCCGACCAGATGACGCCTCCGGTCTGCAGCGAGCCGCCCTCGACCAGTACGCCGTTCAGCGGAACGGCGCCGCCGCTGAAGCTGTCGGAGTAGAGCGTCGTTTGCGCCGTTGCGGCGCCCGCCAACAGCATCGTCAGTATCGTTGCCAACAGAGCCGTCCGTTGATGCCAAGTCGCTTTCATGGGGTGCAATCCTAAATGTTGCCTGGGTGGGCCGGCTTCCGGCCAACGTCGTGTGAGGAAGAGTCCAACAACGGCGCGCCAGCGCGCCGCTCAAGAAGGAGCAACTAGGGAAGGGTCGTGAATAATCAAATGCGATCTGAGCGGTTGCCCCGGAGCCGCAGCGGAAGGAACTCCGCCGGCCCGACGCTCAGATCGCTGTCTCGCTATCAACCGTGCGCGGCAGCGGCGAACCAAACGCCTGCCACTCGACCCGCAACGACATCGGATTGGGCGTCGGCGGGGCGTCGGGGTTATTTTCATTCGCGTAAATGCCGTTGAGCACGTCGATTTCTATCTGGTTGATTCCCGGCACGAAGCCGTCCACGATTTCCGCCCGCCGGAACTGCCGGAATTCCTGCATGAACTCGTTGTCGCGCCAGGGGACCAGTTCGACCGGCTGGCCGTTGATCCGCACCTCCGCGACGCCGTTGTCCGCCATCATGTCCGCCAGGACGGTAACCGTGTCCAGGTCGTAGCCGGCCAGATCGAACTCCGTGCGGAACGTGTAAACCGAGTTGGGCAGGCAGCCGGGACGCAAGTCGCGGGCGACCGACATCCACTGCGACACCAGCTTGTGGTTGGGCAAGTAGCGTTCGTCCGCCTCGCAAACGACCGCGTACTGCGGCCCGGTGAAGCCGGCGCCGACCGCCCCGTCGACGATCCGCCAGTGCGGGTCCTCGTCGCCCACTTCCAACCCGCGGCCCGTGTTGTGCAATTCGATCGGGCGGAACGGGCGGAACTCGCCGTTGCTCAGCACGAACTCGTCCTGCTGGGCCGGGCCGCGCTGGGAAACCTGCGACGCCCGCTCGACGCGCACCGCCTGCCCTTCGCCCAGCACGAAACTGGTACGCGTGCGGTCGGTCACGGCAAGCGCCTGGACGCGGACGTCGCCCTCCAGGGCGTGCGCTTCCACGTTGCCTTGGCCGTCGGCCATCACGGCGAACACGCGCCCCAGATCGAGCACCCGCAGCGATTCGGTGCTGACGCTGTAGCCTGTCGCCCAATCGGCCAGTCGGGCCGTGAGCTTGCCCCGCTGCAATTGGACGCTGCGCGGCGCGTCGAACTTCACGTCGCACGGCCCTTCCAGCAGCAACTCGGCGCCCGAGGGCGTGTTCAGCTTCAGCAGGCCGCCAGCCAACTTGACCTGTCCGCCCAATCGCACCGCGTCGCCCGCGGCGTACTCCTGGCCGACCCAGGTCACGTTGTCCGCCGCGGCCACGCTGGCCACGATCGTTGGCTCGCGCCAGCCAGTGTCGGCCAGCAGGGCGTCGCCCTGTGAATCGACGTCGCTGGGGGCGATGAACTGCCAGGCGAAAACCAGCACGATGCTGGCCGCCAGCGCCAGCAGCCCCCATTTCACTCGCGATTTGGCCATCGGCGAGTGCGGCCCCCGTGGCGGTTGCGCTCCCTCGGCCGCCGGTCCCAACGTCTTGCTGGCCAGCGCGTCCAGGGCGCGCTGCTCGGCGCCCAACGCCGACGACAAGTACGCCAGGTCGCAATGCACGCGACAGTAGTCGAGGTAGTCCCGCCGATCCTGCGGATTTGACTGCAGCAACTGGCTCAACTCGGCCATCGCCTGTTCGTCGTCGCCGTCTCGCATGATCCGTTGGATCAACTTGTCGAGTTGGGGAGTCATACTCGTTCGATGGCGCGGGGAACGGGGCCTGGCGCCCCGCGGGGTTGGTGATCGTTTAACAGGACCGTGGCGCCGTCAGGCGCCGCTGGGGGCCGGGTGTTCCTCGCCGGCGAGCGTCCGACGGATGCACTCCATCAGCGACCGCCGGATGCGATGCAATGCGGTGTATACTGCGCCGGCCGACTTGCCCTCGCCCGCGGCAATTTCGCCAATCGCCGCGCCGCTGGCGTAGCACCGCTCCACCAGTTTGCGGTCGCTGGCCTTCAGCTTGCCCAGGCAGCCGCGCAACGCTTGCAGGCGTTCTTCCTGGCCCACGTCGGGCGTCGCGGCCGTCGCCTCGAACAACTCGTCAATTGCCCCGGTCGACAATCGCTGGCGCTCGCGCTGCCGCCCGCGGACAAAATTGGCCGACTTGAACCGGGCTACCCGCAACGCCCAAGCGGCGAAGTCCGTGCCCGACTCGTACTCGTCAAACTTCTCCCACAGCAGGGCCGCGGTCTGCTGAAACAGATCCTCCGCGTCGGCCATGTTCAGCACCAACGCGTAAATCAGCCCAAAGACGCGGCTTCGGCTCTCTTGCAGCAGCTCGCTGAACTCCAGGACGCGGTCGTCGTTGGCGGTCATGGCAGTCTGCAAAGAGTTGGCGACGGGCCCTTGTGGCTGCCCAAGAATGGAGATTTCCGCCGCGGAGGCGATCTTACGCCCAAAGCGTGGAAGTTCTGCGAAAAACTGCGACGACCTTGTTCACAACACAGAAATGACCAACGAGCAGGTGGCGTGAGCCCACTGTTGATCCACCCGAAAAGGGGGCTTACGCCCCCGCTCGCCGTGGAGGTTGGATCTCGCCGCAGGGGCGAATCCGTGGCGAAAACCGTCTCGCCAGTTTAGAATAGCCGCTAGGAAGTGATGAAGCCCCCGTCTTTTCGCCGCAGAGCGACCGGAACAGTCTGCTAGCGCGCCGCCGTTGCGACGGCCCATTTCCTCTGGGCGATGATTTCTTCGCGAGCCGCCAGGTTCGCCGCGTTCAGGACACCTATGCGCTCTCGAACACACTCTGCCGCGCGGCAACTCCGCCTCGAAACGCTCGAGCCGCGTCAGCTGTTGGACGCCTCGGCGCTGCGGATCACGGAATTCGCCGCCAGCAACGATAACCTGTTGAACGACTACGAGGGCGACTCGTCCGACTGGGTCGAGATTTTCAACTCCGGCGCCACGCCCGTTGACTTGGGCGGCCTGCACCTGACCGACCGCGCCGACGAACTCGACCGTTGGACGTTTCCTGCCGGCGCCTCACTCCCCGCCGGCGGGTACATGGTGGTCTTCGCTTCGGGCAAAGACACGGTCATGCCCAACGGCGAGCTGCACGCTAGCTTCGCGCTGAGCGCCGGCGGAGAGTATCTCGCCCTGTCCGACGCCAGCTTGACGGTCATCGACCACTTCAGCCCCGAGTTCCCCCAGCAGTACGAAGACGTGACCTACGGTCGGGCGATGCAGCCGACCGGCGTCCAGCAGACGCTGCTGGCGACCGGCGCCACGGGCCGCGCGTGGCGGCCGACCCACAGCCTCTTCGACTCCTCCTGGATGCAGCCGGAGTTCAGCAGCGCAACGTTCAACATCGTCGGCCCCACCGGGTTCGGGTACGAGAACAGCCCCGGCAGCACCACGAACTTCGTCGCCGAAATCGCCACCAATGTGCCGTCGGGCTCCACGTCCATCTACCTGCGCGTCCCTTTCACGCTGGCGTCGCTCGCCGGCGTCGACCGTTTGACGCTGCGGATGATGTACGACGACGGATTCGTGGCGTACCTCAACGGCGTGAAAGTGGCCGAAGCCAACGCCCCCGACGCGCCGCAGTGGAATTCCGTAGCCGAGGGCTCGCAGTCCGACTCGCTGGCCGAGCAGTTCCGCGACTTCGACATCAGCACGGCCGTCCCGCACCTGCAGGCCGGGGACAACGTGCTGGCGATCCACGCGCTCAACCGGCCCGGCAGTTCCGACATGCTCTCCGTGCCGGAGTTGGTCGCCTCCGGCTCGACGCTGGTCCAGCCGGAGCGGATCGGCTTTTTCGAGATCGCCACGCCCGGCTACGGCAACGAGGCCGACACGTTCGGCGGCTACGTGGCCGACCCGACGATCAGCTTGCCGCACGGCTTCTACGACGCGCCCCAGGTGACGACCGCCACGACGACCACCGCCGACGCGTTGGTGCTGTACACGACCGACGGGTCCACGCCCGAGGTCGACGCCGCGATGAACCCGCTCAACGGCACGGTAGCGACCGGACCGATTGCGATCACCGGAACGACCACGCTGCGGGCCCGCGCGTTCCGCGAAGGCTACAAGCCGTCGTTCGTCACGACGACCACGTACATCTACGTCGACGATGTCGTGCAGCAGTCCCCTGATGGCGCGGCGCCCGCCGGTTGGCCCAGCAACAACGTCAACGGGCAATTGCTGGACTACGGCGTCGACCCCCAGATCCTGGTGCTGCACGGCGAGCAAGCGGTCAAAGACGCCCTGCTCGACATCCCGTCGATCTCCATCACCACCGATACGGCCAACCTGTTCGATCCGGTGACCGGCATCTACGTCAACGCCCTGAACCGCGGACGCGATTGGGAGCGGCCCGCCTCGGTGGAACTGATCAACCCCGACGGCACGGACGGCTTTACGATCAACGCCGGGCTGCGAATCCGCGGCGGTTACAGCCGCAACGACTTCAACCCCAAGCACGCGTTTCGGTTTTACTTCCGCGGCGACTACGGGGCCGCGCGGCTCGAATTCCCGCTCTTCGGCGACGAGGGGACCGACGAGTTCGACGTGCTCGACCTGCGCACGGCCCAGAACTACTCCTGGTCGATGGACGGCGATCTGGAGAACACCTTCCTCCGCGAAGTGTTCTCCCGCGACGCCCAGCGCGACCTGGGGCAACCCTACACGCGCAGTCGCTACTACCACCTGTACCTCGACGGGCAGTACTGGGGACTGTATCAGACCCAGGAGCGCGTCGAGGAGTTCTACGGCGAATCGTATTTCGGCGGCGACGAGGACGATTACGACGTGCTGAAATCGGGGCTGGGCGACGTCGGCGGCACGGAACTGTCCGCCGGCAACGACATCGCCTGGCGGCAACTGTTCGACTACGGCGAAGCGCTGGCCGACAACCCCGCGGCCAACGCCGACCTGTACTGGACCATGCAGGGCCTCAACCCCGATGGCACGCGCAACGCGGCGCTGCCCGTGCTGCTGGATGTCGACAACCTAGTCGACTACATGAGCATCCTGATCCTCACAGGCGGCTACGACACTGGTATCTCCTACTTCCTGGGCGACAACCAGGCTAACAACTGGTTCGGGATCTACAACCGCGCAACGGCCGATCGCGGATTCCAGTTTTTCATGCACGACAACGAGCACTCCCTTGGCGCCGGCTTCGGCAACCACGGCTCAGTCGGCATCGACCGCACCGGCCCGTTCAACAACGGCAACGAAGACAACTACGCCCAGTTCAATCCGCAGTATCTGCACCAGGACCTGTTGGAGAGTGCCGAGTACCGGCAGCGATTCATCGACCGCGTGCAGATGCACTTCTTCAACGATGGCGCTCTCACCCCCCAGGCCAACGCGGCGCGGATGCTCGAGCGGTATAACCAGATCTCCACGGCGATCATCGCCGAGTCGGCCCGCTGGGGCGATGCGAAGGTCGCCGACCCGTACAACCAGGGTGACTGGTCGCGCGAAGCGCTGTGGGTCATCCGCCGCTACTTCCCGGCTCGGCAAGCCTTCGTACTGAGTCAATTGCGCAGCGACGGGTTGTACACCACGTTCGACGCTCCCAGCTTCAGCCAACACGGCGGCGTCGTGTCGACTGGCTACGAGTTGGAAGTGACCGCCCCTCAAGGCGTCATCTACTACACCACGGACGGCGCCACCGATCCGCGCGACATTGGCGGCGGCGTGAACAGTTCGCCGGCCGTGCAGATTTACGCGGGGCCGCTGTCGCTGCTGACCGACACGACCGTGAGGGCGCGGGTCCGCACCGCCGCCGGCGAGTGGAGCGGGCTGGTCGAAGCCGACTTCACCGTCATCGATCACCTGCAGGGCGACTACGATCGCAGCAACGCGGTCACGGGCGCCGACTTCCTGCTCTGGCAGCGTGCTTCCGGCACGACGGTCGCGGAGAGCTTCGCCGGCGCCGACGGCAACGGCGACCTGTTTGTCGACGCCGCCGACCTGGAGCTGTGGGCGGATCGCTATGGCGACACGGCCCCGCCGGCGGTGGCGGTCGACAGCTTGCTGGCCGCTGCCGTGTCACTGGCGCCGCAGACGGTCGCCGTAGAACTGGCCGTCGAGGCCGAGTTGACCGGCGCCGCGGATTCTGAACCGGCAACCGTGACATCGAGTTCCGTCGTCGCCGCAAACACGCCCCCGTACGCGGCGCGCCGCGATCTGGCGTTCGAGTTGCTCGCGGCTGATCGGCGCTCATCGGATCAAGCCGCTCGCTCCGCAGCGAACGGGTTGGCCGATGAAGAACTCGCCCCGCAGGTCGCAGCGCACTTCGCCCGGCGGAGTCGCCTCTGAGCGATTCAGCAGGCAACGAGCGTTTGCGGTATCCGCCGACCTGCCCGCCGCACGCCGAACCTACGTTTGCGGAGAAACGGCGTTGGTTCGCGCGTTTCACGATTGCGAGTCCGCTCGCCGCAGAGGACATTCAAGGTTTGCCTGTCGCGACCGGCACACGCTCCCTGTCCGCGACCCTCGAATCAAGCCAGCAGCGCCCCTCAATCAATCGCAAGGAACCGTGCATGGGCGTCGTCCCCGCAGCGCAGCGCGAGCAGTATCGCGAAGAAGGCTACATGATCCTCCCCGGGGTCATCCCTGCGGACATGCTCGACATGCTCCGTGAAGAGTGTTCGTACTACCTGGGCTACTTCGACTCGATCATGGACGCCAAAGGCGTGCAGGTCGACGAACTGTGCCACCGCGGCAAGCGATACTTCATCAACAATCGCTACCGGCTGAGCCCGCGGCTGTGGAAGTTTCTGTTCAGCTCGCTGATGGCCGAGGTCGCCCAGGCGGCGCTGGGACCCGACGCGTACCTGTTTCACGAGCAGTGGGTCGTCAAGGGCGCCGAGCAGGGCATGAAATTCGGCTGGCACCAAGACAGCGGCTACGTCAAGCACTACGACCCCACGACGCGGCACAAACCGTACGTCACCGTCTGGTGCACGCTGGATGACGTGAACGAGGAGAACGGCACGGTCTATTTGCTGCCCCATAGCCGAGGCGGCACGCGCGACTGCTTGCTCGATCACACGCGCGAAAGCGGCACCAACGATGTGATCGGCTACGACGGCGACGACCCGGGCGACCCCGTGATCGTCCCCGCGGGGAGCGTGGTCGCCTTCACTAGCTACAACCTGCATCGCAGCGGCGCCAACACGACCAACCGGATGCGGCGGGTCTACTTGCCCCAATACAGTTGCGAGCCGATCAACCGCCCCGACGGCAAACCGTGGGCGATGGCCGTGCCGTTTCTGCGCGACGGGCAGGTGGTGTACGATCACCAGCAGGACGCACCGGAGAACTTCGGCCCGTTCCCGCCGCTGGAAACTTGAGTTGCTGGACCGCCAAGGTCGCCAAGAACGCCAAGTCAAAAAGACAGGATAACAGGATGTGCAGGATGAACAGGAGCATTGCGCCGAGGCGCCGGGCGAGCGCAGATCAATTGTCAATCATGTCGACCCTAGTCATCCTGTAATCCTGGCGTTGACTTTTCCTTGGCGTACATGGCGTCCTTGTCGGTTCCAATCTGAATGTCTGTTCGCTCCGGCCAATTCACGGCATCCGACAACCGCCTGATTTGGCGCTTGCGCGGGCAGACGTTGTGGGTGGAACCCTGGGGCGACGAGACGCTGCGGGTGCGGGCCACGATGTTGCCGGACATGCCCCAGCGCGACTGGAGCGTCTTGCCGCCGAAGACCACGGCGGCACAGATTGAGATTGGCGACGCCGAGGCGCGGATCGCCAACGGCCGCCTCTCTGCGACCGTGGACCCCCGGGGGCGCGTGCGGTTCTTCCGCGACGGTTCGCCCGAGCCGTTGGTCGAGGAAGCCGCGTTTCGCACGAACTATCCGCCGTCGCGCGCGTTCAAGTCCGTGGGCGGCGATCTCAGCCGCGCGTCGCTGGCACTGACGGCCTACGACGACGAACGATTCTACGGCCTGGGACAACGCCGGCACGGGCTGCTCGATCAAAAGGGCTGCGTGCTGGAGCTCACGCACCGCAACTCGGAGGTGTCGATCCCGTGGCTGCTCTCCAGCCGCGGCTACGGCCTGCTGTGGCACAACCCCGCGCAGGGCCGGGTCGAGTTGGGCCGCACCGCCACGCGGTGGGTCGCCGACGCCACGCGGCTGGTCGATTACTGCGTGGTGGCCGGCGACAGTTATGCCGACATCATGCACCGCTACGCGGAACTGACGGGCCATCCCCCGCGACTGCCGCAGTGGGCGGCCGGTTTCTGGCAGTGCAAGCTGCGCTACAAGACGCAGGACGAACTGCTGCAGGTCGCCCGCGAGCACCGCCGCCGCGGCCTGCCGCTGTCGGTCATCGTGATCGACTACTTCAACTGGACGCACATGGGCGACTGGAAATTCGACCCCGCGTGCTGGCCCGACCCGGCGGCGATGGTCCAGGAGCTGGAGTCGCTGGGGGTGAAGACTATGGTGTCCGTCTGGCCCACGGTCAGCCCCGACAGCGAGAATTATGCCGAGTTGCAGCGTCGCGGGTTGCTCGCCCAGACCGAGCGCGGGCTCAACGCGTTTGTGCAGTTCACCGACACCAACGCCGCCGGCACGGTCGTCAGCAGCCTGCTCGATCCCACCCACCCCGAGGCGCGCGAGTTCTTGTGGGACAAGGTCCGCAGCAACTACTACTCCCACGGCATCAAGGCGTGGTGGCTCGACGCGATCGAGCCGGAGATGGCCAATTACGACCACGACAACGTGCGGTACCACGCGGGCAATGGCGCCGAAGTCGGCTGCCTGTACCCCATGGCGCAGCAGCAGGCGTTCTACGAGGGCATGCGGGGCGAGGGCGAGACGGAGATCGTCACGCTGGGCCGCGCCGCATTTGCCGGCAGCCAACGGTATGGCGCCGCGCTGTGGTCGGGCGACATCCACTCGACCTGGGAAGACCTGCGTCAACAAATCCGGGCCGGACTGAACGCCGCACTGAGCGGCATTCCCTGGTGGACCACCGACATCGGCGGGTTCTTCGGCGGGCAGGTCGACAGCCCTGCGTTTCGCGAGTTGCTGATCCGCTGGTTTCAGTATGGCGCCTTCTGCCCGCTGTTTCGTCTGCACGGTTGGCGGAATAGCTCGCTGGAAGCGCCGGAAACCAGCGACCCCACCCGTGGCGGCCCCAACGAAGTGTGGAGCTACGGCGACGAGGCGTACGCCATTCTGCGCGAGTACCTGCTGCTGCGCGAGCGGCTGCTGCCGTATGTCATAGAGCAGATGGACCTGGCCGCCGCCGTCGGGACGCCGCCGATGCGGCCGTTGTTTTTTGACTATCCTGAAGACGACGCGGCGGCGGCCGTGGACGACCAGTTTCTCTTCGGCCCCGACCTGCTGGTGGCGCCCATCCTGTTCCCCGGGGCCAACAGTCGCACCGTGTACCTGCCGGCCGGCGCCAGTTGGGCCAACGCCTGGACGGGACAAAAACACGACGGCGGCCAGTGCGTGGAAGTCGCGGCCCCGCTGCAGCAGATTCCGCTGTTCGTGCGCAACGACAGCAAGTTGCCGATTCGCGTGGAGGAGTGAGTCATGAGCCATCGCCAGGTAGCATGGGCGCCCCGCCCGTGCGAATTGAAGGATGCCGTTCGCTCGCACGGCCGGGGCGGCCATGCTACGAGCATACTGGCCGCGACTTTGCTTCTGTTGCTGATGGCAAGCAGCCCCGCGCGCGCCTTCTCCCCCTACGAGCTCTATCTGCAGTCGGGCGAGCTGACCCAGGTCGGCCTCGTCGCCACGCTGCGGCCCGGGCAAGAGGAAGCGCTCGCCGCGGCGATGGCCAAACTCGAGGAGCACCCCGTGGGCGCCAAGCTGGCCGAGCGCCAAATCTTCTCTCCCCGCGCGTTCACCCGCACGATCGAAGGCCGCCCGTGCGTGGTGATCCACTTTGCCATGGGCGGCGTGCACGACGCCAGCGATTACCTGGGGGCCGCCGAGATGTTCGAGCAGGCCACCGAGTCGCTCGGTTGGCAGCAGATCGTCGAGCCGCACCCCCGCGCGAAGCGGTACGGTCGTCAGTGGTTGCAAATGGAATGGATCAACTACATCCGCGGCGTCGAAGCTGGAGAAGGTGGGGACGACGGCGAGCCGACCGACGTGGTGATGATCGGCACCACCGTCATCCCCGAGAAGGAGTTCCAGTACCGCACGCTGCACCAGACCACGTGGCCGGGGGTCGTCGACCAGGCGGTCCGCGGGAACATCCGGTTCTTGTGCATCTTCTTAGTGGAACTCGACGACCAGTTGGTCGAGTTTTTGTATCTGGAGTACATGGGCGCCGACGCGGCGGCCGACGACGCCGCGAACAAGGCCGACCCGATCAACCAACGATGGTGGAAGCTGACCGACGAGTGCCAGCGCCCCTTTTCCGACGTGACCGAAGGGATCTGGGCGCCGTTGAAACCGGTCAGTGCGGTCGACAAATGATGAATGAGTCGTTGCGGACCGCCAATTCAACCATTTAGCCCCGCCGCTTGCGGCGGGGCCCGCGGAGCAAGCTCCGCGGCTAAATCAACTTTTCCTCAGCGGTCCATGGCGTCCGCGCACGGCTCGCCGAGCCGTGGCACGCTTTCCTTATCCCGAATCAGGTTTCATGCACGCACTGCCCCTGCCGCTGGCGTTTTCCGGCGGCGAGCTGGATATGACGACGCTCGACGCGGCGGTGTTCGTGTCGTACGTCGTCGCGCTGTTGGCGATTGGGGGCTGGGTCAGCTACCGCCACCGGCACAGCGACGATCTGTTTCTCGGCGGCCGCAGCATGGGGTGGCCGAATGTCGGCTTCTCGATCTTCGGCACGAACATCGGCCCCAACTTTCTGATCGCCACCTGCGGCGCCGGCTACACGACCGGCATGGTCACGGCCAACTTCGAGTGGATGGCGTGGGTGTTCTTGTTCCTGCTGGGCATGGTGTTCGTGCCGTTCTATATGGCGACGCGGATCTCGACGATGCCCGAGTTCCTCAAGAAACGCTTCGGCCCCCGCTGCTACACGTTCATGACGTTTTACGCCCTGCTGGGCACGGTCGTGTTGTGGATCGGCGGTACGCTGTTCGCCGGCGGGTCGCTGCTGGCCCAACTGATGGGCTGGGACGAGTTGACCAGCATCGTCGCGCTCGCGGTCATCGCCACCAGCTTCACAGTGGCCGGCGGTCTGGCGGCGGTGATGGTGACCGACTCGTTCCAATCGGTGTTGATGATCATCGGCTCGGGCACGCTGGCCGCGGTCGCGCTGGGCGAGATCGGCAGCTTCGAGGCGCTCCGCAACGTGCACGTCAGCGGCACGCCGTCGGAGTTGACCTGGAAGCTGTTCCATCCCGCCGGGTCCGAAACTCCGTGGTACGCCTTCGTGCTGGGCTACCCCGTGCTGTCGCTGTGGTTCTGGTGCTCGGATCAAACCATCGTGCAGCGCGCTCTGGGCGCCCGCGACCTGCAGCAGAGCCAGGGCGGGACGCTGTTTTGCGGCTTCTTGAAGATCCTGCCGCCGTTCATCTTTCTGCTGCCGGGCATCTGCGCGGCCGTGCTGATGCCGGGGATCGACGACGACAAGAAAGTCTTCCTGCAAATGGTCAATGCGTACCTGGGGCCGGGGCTCAAGGGGCTGACCGTCGCCGTGTTGGTGGCGGCGGTGGTGTCCACGCTCAACTCGGGGCTCAACTCGTTCAGCACCGTCTACACGCTCGACGTGCACCAGCGATGGTTTTCGCGCGATCAGTCCGAGCGACACGCCAAAACGGTCGGCCGCGTGACTACGGTGCTGGCCGCCGTGATGGCGGTCGGCATCGCCCAGTACCTCAAGCACGCCCAGGAGACGGGCGGGCAGAGCCTGTTCGACCTGTTCCAGGCAATCATCGGCTACATGGCCCCGCCCGTGTCGGCGGTGTTCGTGCTGGGGATCTTTTGGAAACGAGCTACCGCGACTGCTGCGTTGGTGACGCTGGTGGCCGGCTCGGCGCTGTGCCTGGGGATCGGCATCGCCGATTTCAACAAGGCCGAGTTCATCCTCAACGACGCCGGCGAGTCGATGCTGCCGCACTTCTTGGTGCTGTCGTTTGTGCTGTTTTGCGTGCTGGTCGCGGCGATGGTCGCCATCTCGCTGGGGACCAATCATGATAAGACAGAGACCCCGCTGCCGAGCCTGCGCGAAACTTACGCGACCGGCGAGCGCGGACTTGGCCCCGTCGGCTGGCTCGGCTGGGCCGCGCTGGCCGCGTGCATGGCGGGGCTTTACGGGTTCTTTCAGTTCGTGATGTGAATTCGAGATCCGATGAAACATGCTCTGAGACATTCCGACTTTGGAACCATCGCGATCGCAAATCGGGAGGGCGAGGCTCCTGCCGAGCCGAACCGTGTACCCGCTTCAGGCTCGGCAGGAGCCTCGCCCTCCCCATGGCGCCATGCCAGTCGCCAGTTACCAGTCACCAATCACCAGTCACCAGTCACCCCCGCGTCGCACGGCCGGGGCGGCCATGCGACGCGTCTGCTGCTGGTCGCCGCGGCTTGGCTGTTCGCCACACCCTCGCTGGCCGCGCCGGCGCAGATCTGGGTCGCCCCCGACGGCGACGACGCCGCGGCCGGCACGCGCGAATCGCCGCTCGCTTCGCCGGCGCTCGCCCTGCGCCGCGCTCGCGAACTGCGCCGCTTGCACAGCCCGGCCGTCGCCGAAGGCGTCACGATCACGCTTCGCGGCGGCCTGTACTTTCTCGATGAGCCGCTGCGGATCCGGCCCGAGGACTCCGGCACGGGCAGCAGCCCGACGATCTTGCAGGCGGCGCCGGGCGAAACGCCCGTGCTCAGCGGCGGCGAGCTGCTGAGCGGCTGGCTGCCGCTGCGGGACGAGGTGCAAGGTTTGCCGGAGTCGGCCCGCGACCATGTGCTGGCCGTCTCGCTGCCGTGGGTCGAGGGACGCCAGCTGGAGTTTCGCCAACTGTGGGTCGGCGATGCTCGGGCCACCCGCGCTCGCACGCCCAATGCTCCGGACATGCATCGCACGCTCGCTTGGGATCGCGCGACCGAGCGCTGCACCATCGCCCGCGACGCGTTGGGCCGACTGCGCGACGCGAGTCTTCTGGAAATGACCGTCCTGCAAGCCTGGGAAATCGCCCAACTACGGATCGGCGCCATCGAAGTCGACGACGACCGCCTGCACGTCAGCTTCCACGATCCCGAGAGCCGGCTGCAATTCGAACACCCCTGGCCGCCGCCCACGATGGACCCGCGCGGGGCGCCGTTCTTTCTGACCGGGGCGATCGAGTTTCTCGACCAGCCGGGCGAGTTCTATGTCGATCCAGTCGAGCAGCGCGCCTACTGCTGGCCGCCGGCAGACGCGAATCCGCGCGCGCGACCCGCGGTGGCGCCGCGATTGGAAACGGTCGTCGAGATCACCGGCACCGTCGATCGCCCCGTGCGGCACGTCGAGCTGCGCGGGCTGACCTTTTCGCACTGCGCGTGGCATCGTCCGGCGACGCACGGCCACGTGCCGCTGCAGGCGACGATGGCCATGACCGAGGCGTACAAGCTGCGTCCCAAGGGCACGCCCGAGTGGCGGAGCCTCGACAATCAGGCCTGGCTGGTCCGCACGCCCGCCGCGGTCACCGTCGCCGGTGCGCAGCACGTCTCCTTCCAGCGGTGCCGGTTCCAGCACACGGCCGCCGCCGGGCTGGACCTGGTCCAGGGCGTGCACGACGCCCGCGTCGAGGGGTGCATCTTTCGCGACACGGGCGGCAATGGCCTACAAACCGGCAGCTTTCAGACCGGCCCCGTCGAAACGCACCTCGCTTGGCTGCCCCGCGACGAGCGGTTGATCTGCACCCGCTGCACCATCGCCAACAACGTGGTGACCGACTGCGGCGCCGAGGACTGGGGCGCGGTGGGCATCATCGTCGGCTACGCCCGCGAGGCGGCGATCCAACACAACGACATTTCCAACTGCCCGTACACCGGCATCAGCCTGGGCTGGGGCTGGACCCGCGACGCCAACGCCATGCGCGACAATCGCGTCGTCGCCAACCGCATCCGCCGCGTCGCGACCCGCACCTCCGACACCGCGGGGATCTACACGCTGTCCAACCAGCCCGGCACGGTCGTCCGCGGCAACGCGATCGACGAGATCGCGATGAGCCCGCAGGTGCACGATCCGTCGCACTGGTTCTACGTGTACCTGGACGAGGGCTCGTCGTGGATCACCGTCGAGGACAATTGGTGCCCCGCCGAGCGGTTTCTCGCCAATGCCAACGGCCCAGGAAACGTGTGGCGCCACAACGGCCCGCAAGCCGGCGACGCGGTGAAGGAAGCCGCGGGGCTGGAGTCGGAGTATCGCGACCTGCTCGAAGAGTGAGCACGGCACGCCGGAGGGCGAGGCTCCGCCGAGCCCGTCAGGGTAGCCCGGGTTCTTGAACCCGGGCGGCGCAGCCGCAAGAGACGCCACGCAACCGGGCGCCGGACCGCCAAGCAAAGCCTCTTGCCGCCTTCGGCGGCCCCGGTTCAAGAACCGGGCCGACCCGCTGACGCTCGATCAGTTCGACCTGCGTCGAGAACGCCTGGAGGGACAGTTGTTCTACGAGGGCGCCGCCCCGCCAGGAGCGCTCGTCTTCGCGGCCCCGCTCGACGCGGAGACGTACCACGTGATCGTGTTCACCGTGAGCGACGCGGAAGATCAGGCGGCGACGCCCGCCTCAAGCGAGTAGCTCGCGCACCACGTGCCCATGCACGTCGGTCAGCCGGAACCGGCGGCCCTGGTATTTGAACGCCAGCCGTTGGTGGTCCACGCCCAGCAGGTGCAGCAGCGTCGCCTGCAAGTCGTGCACATGCACGGCGCCGGGCGTGAACTCGTGCTTGGTCGGCTGCAGCGGCGCTCCCGCGGCGTCGACGATGTTGTAGCCAAAGTCGTCGGTTGCGCCGTAGGTCGTGCCGCCGCGCACGCCGCCGCCGGCCATCCACATGGTGAAGCACCGCGGGTGATGGTCGCGGCCGAAGCCCTCGGGGGTCAGCAGCCCCTGCGAGTAGCTCGTGCGACCGAACTCGCCGCCCCACACGACCAGCGTGTCCTCCAGCAGGCCGCGCTGCTTGAGATCCAGCACCAACGCAGCGGACGCCTGATCGGTCTCCGCGCACTGCTTGCGGATCTCGCCAGCGAGCGAGCCGTGCTGATCCCAGCCCTGGTGGTACAGTTGAATGAACGGCACGCCGCGCTCCGCCAACCGCCGGGCCAGTAGGCAGTTGGCCGCAAACGTACCGGGCTGCCGGGCGTCCTCGCCGTACAACGCAAACGTGCTGTCCGGCTCGGCGGTCAGGTCGGTCGCCTCGGGCACGCTCGTTTGCATGCGAAACGCCATTTCGTACTGGGCGATGCGCGACTCGATCTCGGGGTCCAACTCGGCCTCAAACTGCGCGCGATTCAACTCGCCCAGCTTGTCAAGCATCGCCCGCCGCCCGGAGCGGCAGACCCCGTCGGGATTGCTGAGGTACAGCACCGGGTCGCGGCCCGCGCGGAATTGCACGCCCTGGTACCGCGAGTCGAGAAAGCCCGAACCCCACAGCCGCGCGTAGAGCGGCTGGCCCTGCTGCCCGGCCGAGACCAGCACGATGAACGCCGGCAGGTTGTCGTTCGGCGAGCCCAGCCCGTACGACAGCCACGCCCCCAGCGACGGCCGACCGGCGATCTGCGAGCCAGTCTGGAAAAAGGTGATCGCCGGGTCGTGGTTGATCGCCTCGGTGAACATCGATTTCACGATGCACAACTCGTCGACGATCTTACGGTGATGCGGCAACAACTCGCTGAGCCACGCGCCGCTCTCGCCATGCTGGGCGAACTCAAATGGCGAGCCCGCCAGCGGGATCGACGACTGCTGGGCCGACATCCCCGTGAGCCGCTGCCCGGCCCGCACGCTATCGGGCAATTGCTCGCCGTGCCGTTGGTTCAACAGCGGTTTGTAGTCGAACAGGTCAACCTGCGACGGGCCGCCCGACTGGAACAGAAAGATGATCCGCTTGGCCTTGGCCCCGCCGGGTAGCAGGTAGTCGGCGGCGGAGTCGCCGCTCGAAGCCGCGCCGCTGGCGCGCAGCGGCCCCAACAGCGACCCCAACGCCGCTGCGCCGAGCGCCCCGCCGCTGGCGCCGAAGAAATGACGCCGGGTGACTCGCAACGACAGGTCGTGGTGGTTGGCAAGAAACATGGTGATAAGTCCCGGGAGCAGCGCAGAGAAGTCCTTCGATCTGGGGTGCCATGCCCACGACGGTCCTCCGTCGTGGGCATGTGGTTTCGACCGCGTATTGCATGGCCATGACGCTATCGCGTCGTGGCCATGGCGCCCACGCCGTGGCCGCGTCCTCCCTTTGTGTTAAGTTTCAATCCACTTGCTGCAACCAGCACGCCTGCGTGCCTGGCTTGAGGGTCAATTCACCGCGGTTATTCGTGCGGTATCGCTGCGTCTCGACGATCTGGCCGGTGCGCTCGTCGAGCCAATTGGCATTGTAGGCGGTGTTGGCCGCGAGATCGCCAACTTTCACCGCCGCATTGGCGTCGCTGAGATACACAACCGCCTGCGCCTCCCCCGCTGCCAGCGCCCACCCGGCGTCTGCCGGCAGCATGCCTTCGGCGGGCTGCATCGCCGCCACGGCGCTTCGCACGTCCTCCGGCAACCGCACACTGGCCAACGACCCGCCGCCGATCAGCACGGCCCAGCCGTCCTCGCCGCTGCGGCAGGCGTCGCTGGCAAAATACGTGACCGCTTTGTTGGGATGGCGGGTCCGACACTCCCGCACCGCGCGGACGATCGACGCAAACGAACTCGCCTCCGGCTGCAACTGCCGCATGTGCTGTCGCGGGGCCAGGTTCACGCCGCCGGCCGGGGCGTACAGCTCGCCGTGCTCGTCGTACGTCCAGTAGCGGATGTCGATCACGTCGACCACCGCCGCCCGTCGCGCATCCGCCAGGATCGCATCCTGCACGTCTTTGGTGCAGCTCAGCGCAATCAGCGGATCCCGGCCGGTCTCGGCCTGCCACTCGGCAATCACGTCGAGCCAGAACTGCACAAACTCCAGCGGCCCGGTGTACTCGGCGCTGGTCAGTTGGATCACGTTCGGGTTGTCGGCGAACGCATCCAGGCATTGGCGGATGTAGCCGCGGTGCAGCTCGCGGAGCGGTTTGTTCGCCGGATCGTAGAAGTTGTGCGCCATAAACAGCCGCTTGTCGCCGACGAAGGGCGGCGGCTCGGGCAGGCCGGTCGCGTTGACGTTGTTCGCGGGCCGCCAGGGGCAATCGACCCAATGGGCGCCCGCCTCCAGAATGTTGTGTTGGAAGTAGTTTTGATGCAGCAGCACCATGCCCGCCTCGTCGCAGCGGTCGGCCAGCTGTCCCAGCCGCGACCAATACCACGGATTGAACCGCGTGAGGTCGTACTTACTCAGTCCGTCCCACGCCGTGCCCTGGCCGCTGCGGGCGAAGGGCTGCTCGTAGAACGGCGGCGTGACGTCGCCGTCGGCGCGGCGGACCATCAGGTGATCGTCGCGGCGGCGGTCGTACCACAGGCCGTAGTGATGTTCGTAAGCCGCGGCGCCACTGGCGCGCATCGCGGCGGCCACGTCGTCGACGCCGTCGGTCCAGCCCGCGCCCCAGCGGCCGGGGGCGAACCGCGTGACGTTGCGGCCCATCTGGGCTGCTTTTTCGGCATCAGCGAGTACTGTCCCCCGCCACCACGACGGGGTCATCCGCCGGCCGACCAGCACGCCGCCTTCGACGGTCAACCAGCCGTTTTCAACACGCACCACGCGCGCACTCCCCTCCCTCGAAGGGAGGGGCCGGGGAAGGGATTCATTCTGCGCGACGCCACTTTGCCGATCTGTCTGCCCCGCCGACCCTCCCTGCAAGGGAGGGGGACCTGACGTCACTGACGCTTGCTCCGCTTCATCCAAGCGAAGCTCCTGTGCCGCGGCGATCTTCTCTTCAATCACATCAATCAACTGCCGCGCCGGCTCGTTGGATTGCGCCACGAACGCGGCCGCTTCGTCATAGGTTGGACTGGTCGCGGCAATCGACTTGCCCAACACGGGGTCGACGCGGCGGGCCGCCTCGGCGCCGACGCGCTGGGCGAGTTGCGCCTGGTACAAACTCAGCGGGCGGACGATATCGCTGACGCTCTCGATCACGCCGTCGCCGGCCACGTTGGCCCACGCACCGACGCACCAGTTGTTGGCCCCCGGTGGGGCGAAGCAGCGCACGTTCGCCGCCCGGCATTGCCATAGCAGGCAGTTGGTCGCCGACCAGCCCGCCTGGGTCGGAGCGGCCCAGTTGTTGACCAGCCGCAGGTCGTGGCCGTCGATCCGCACGTTGTCGTACAGCACGCCGGCGGAAAGGCTTTCGATCGGCCCGCTGTAATCGCGCGAGCCGCGCGTGCGGCAACTGACAAACGCATTGGGCCCCGCGGCACAGAACCCAGTCGAAAAGTCGTGCCGCCCGTCCTCGCTCCAGCACCGCAGAAACAGCCCCAGTTGCCCGCGGGTGAAAAACGCGTGCCGACGGTAGCCGCCGAGTTCCGACACCGGCGCCAGTGACAAGCAGTCGACAACGCTCACGCGCGTGGTTTGCGGACCGAGCACCACGGCCCCGCCGGCGAGATGCTCGAATCGCACGCGGCGAATCCAGCAGTCGGCCGCGTTGTCCACGGCCACGCCAAACCAAGCGTGATCCTCGTCGAGCGGGCGATCGGGATCGACGGCCGCTTTGATTGTCAAATCCTCGACGCCCGCCTCCTGCAATCGTTCTGGCCACGGCCGCCGCGCGACTGCCCCGCCGCCGTACCCTTGGTCCAACGCCACGGTAATTGCCGCATCGAGCGTGACCCGCGGCCCGTCGACGTCCGCAATGGTGCGATCCCACTGCAAGTCGCGCGAGCCGGCCCGCCAGCCGACGCCGAACACGCGCGGGCCGCAGCCGAGTTGCTCGATCCACTCAGCGGTCGACGGCCGGGTGACGATCACACGGTCGCCGATGGTCAAACCATGATTGTCCGGGAGCGTCAGTTCGATGCTGCCCACCGGCACGTAGGCGTCGACGACCGGCAGCGGCTCGTCGGGTGCGGCCGGCGGCGGACCGCCCTCGATTCGCATCACGGCGCGGCGATCGATCCCAGTTGCCAGCAGCACCGTCCCGCCCGCGCCCGCCCCGGCGCCGCGCAGGACTACGCCGCCGGGCACGCGCAACTGGCCGGCGATTTGAAACTCGCCCGGCAGCAACTGCACGGCGCCGCGCGCGCCGTGCTCACTGGCCGGCTGGGTCGCCGCGAAATCAAGCGCCGCCTGGATTCGCGCGTCATCGTCGCCCTCCCCCGGCGCCACCGCAACGAGTGCCGCGGGCTCGGGGATGTCACGCTCGCCGAGGGCGTAGCCGCACGCCGAAAAGTCCGGCACGCAGTTGCCGTGTTCGTCGCGGCGGTAGGTCAACTGCCCGTCGCGATCGACCGAGACCAACGGCTCGGCGGCCCCGGCAGCGGCGCCTCCGACGCACGCGGTGCAGATCATCAACCCCAGCGCCGCAGCAAAATGAACAGCGAATGACTCGCGGTGGTGCATCAGTGGTTTACTCGTTGACCGCCGCGGCGGGCGCCGTCGGTGCGGCGGTCGGTTCTGGAAAAGTCTCAGCGCTCGGTCGGCGCCGCCTTAAGTAGTTGGCCCACAGCGACCCGGTCACGTTCATCCACGGACTGAACACGGCCGCCGCCAGGCCGACGGTGCCCAGCTTGTTCATGGCCGAAGCCATGCCGGCCGCCATGCCGCCGTTTTGCATGCCAACCTCAAACCCCACGGTCAGCGCCGACTGGCGATCGAGCCCCGCGGCGCGGCTCAGCCAGTAGCCGGCCGCGTATCCCACCATATTATGCACAGCCGCGGCCAGGCACAGCAGCAGCCCCGCCGCCAGCAGGTTGTCGCGCCCCGCCGCGGTGGTCACGGCCGTGAAGTAAATGATGCCGAACATCGACGCGTAATGCATGTGCCGATCCACAGCCGGCCAGCGGGCGACCAGCAGGTGATAAACCAGCCCCACCGCCGGCGCCGCCAGAGAGTACACCAGCAACATGGCCTGCGGATTGAGACTGCCGTCGTCGCCGGGGCTCCAGCCGCCGCTGGCGACGATCGCCACGGCCGCCGCCGCGCACGCCAGCGCCACGCCGCCGACAACACGTCGCTGCTGCGCCGGCGCCGTCTTCAAGTAGTCATGCAGCATCGCCGCGCCGATCGGCACGATGGTCATCTTGATGATGTCCCCCGCCATCGCCGAAAAGCTGCGCTGCACCGTCTCGCCCACGAGCGTCGTCATCCAAAACGGCGTGACCAACGGCGCGAGCAGCGTGGCCACGGCGGTGAGCGTGATCGACAGCGGCAGATTCGCCCCGGCCAGGTAGCACATCACGTTGGACGCCAACCCGCTGGAGCAAGAGCCGATCAGCACGACCCCGGCGCCGATCTCCGGCGGAAAGCCGCACAGCTTCGCCAGCGAAAACCCCACCAGCGGCATCACCGTGAACTGCAGCGCCACGCCCACCAAGACCGGCTGTGGCATCTTGGCCACCCCGGCAAAGTCGCGCAGGCTCATCTTCGTGCCCATGCCGAACATGACCAACTGCACGATCGTGATCACCACCAGCGGCGAGCGCGTCGACACCCCGCCGACGCTCCACAGGAACAGCTCGGGCTTCACCAGCCCCGCGACGACCACGCCCACAATCCACAGCGTGTATTGAAACCCGGCCAGCGCCGGCGCCACGGCCACCCCCGTCGGCAACGACAACGCGGCCGCGACCGCCGCCCACCGCCACGCGGGATGCCCTTGCCACGCCACGGCCACCGCCACCGCCACCATCGCCGCAGCAAACACGAGCGAGGTTTTGCGAAAGGCGTGCATGCGGGAAACTCTGCCTGGCTTGGTATCAAGCGGTAGCATGGCCGCTCCGGCCGTGTAAAACGAAACGCTCGCCGCTAAGGCGGCTTCGACTAGGGAGGAGATACAACCGCAGATGCGCGCAGATAAACGCGGATGGTGGTCTGCTGTTCTGGCGAGGCTGACGAGTTGTCCTGCAAGGCCGCCGCTTTAAGCAACGCCCGCCATGCCTGTGATACGCATCGGCGTTCATCGGCGTGCATCTGCGGTTTCGTCATCCTCTGATCACGCGGTAGGCGAGAAATCGCACGGCCGGAGCGGCCATGCTACGTGGCTTGTGGACTCGCGAGCCGGCGACTACAGCAAGCTCGCCAGGTGCTCCATCGCCAATCCGGGGCTGGAAAGCACGGGCGTTTTGATCTCGCCGGCCGGCAGCGATTCGGCCACCCGCGCCATCGACGCCTGGGCCAGCACGACCACGTCGACCTCGGCAGCCAACTCGCGCAAAGCCTGCGACACCTGGGCGTCGTGCTCGTCGAGCCGCCCCGTCAGAAACGCGTCGAAGGCGCCGCTGCAGACGCGGGCGACCAATTCGATCTCCTTGCCGGCGGCCTTCGCCCGATCGCGCAGCAAATTGCACGTCGGATCCATCGTGGTTTGCAGCGTGGCCAGCACGCCAATCCGCCGCCCCAGGCCAATCGCCCGATCGGCCATCGGCTGGTCGACCCGCATCAGCGGCACGCGCATCACCTTTTGCGCTTCGTCCACCGCGCCGCCGATCGACGAGCACGTGACGAGAATGTAGTCGGCCTCGGCAGCCTCGGCCGCGGCAATGTGCTTGCGCACCCGATCAGAGACCGCCCCTGACAGGCAGCCGTCGGCAATCACGTCGCTGATCACCGAGTCGTCGGTGATGTGCAGCAAGTCCACGTCCAAATGTTTCTCGCGACGCAGCCGTTCGAACACCGGCTCCATCGTCGAGGAAGTATGAATCATCGCCACGACCTTGCGATCGTGCCGGCGGTCGAGCGGCGGGTTGTTCGCCTTGTCCATAACGCCCATGATAATTAGTCCTGCCCGCTGGCGAGCAAACCGAAGAACGCCTCGGTCCCGACTTGTCCGCCTTTGAAGATGAATTCCACCTGATCGGCCCGCCGCGTGGGCGCGCAAGCGCGACACCAGGGCGCCCCCGGCGAGGCGGGCCCCGTCATTTCCAATGCCTGAATCCCCAGTTCCCGGGCCGCAAAGCTCGACGTGTCGCCCCCAGCCAGGCAGACCCGCGCCGGCGGAGCGGCCTGCAGACACTCGTCGATGAGC
This sequence comes from Planctomycetaceae bacterium, assembly GCA_002702655.1. Classification (GTDB taxonomy): domain Bacteria; phylum Planctomycetota; class Planctomycetia; order Pirellulales; family Lacipirellulaceae. The sequence continues at coordinate 51,963 of PABB01000080.1, read as the reverse complement.
CGGCCCAACGATCGGCCCAGCGTCTCCGTGACGCCGTCTCCTCCCTTGGTATCGGCAGATGGGGCGACTCGCTGTTGCGTGGCCGCGATGCGGGCGTCGGCCGGGCCCTTGGCCAGGTGAACGACCACGTTGCGCCCGACCGCCAGCAGCTCGGCCGCGGCGGCGGCAGCCCGACCCACGGCCTGCTCGCGCCCCGCGCCGACCAGCGCGGGGGCGTCCAGCGCCACCTCGGCAAAACCATGCCGGGCAGCCCAGTCGATCTGCGCGGCGGTCACCGGCGAACAACTGCCCGAAGCGACCAGCAGCCCGCCGCCATTGTTATGCTGCCACGCGCTGGCGGCGGAGATCCGCCCCGCGGCGGACCAGTGGCGGCACAGCCCCGTCTCGACGCCCGAGGAACCGATCGACACGACCGGCGACTGGCCGTCGGCGTACTGTTCGGCCAGCGCGGCGAACATCGCCAGATGCGCGTCCTCGACCGCGTCGAACAGCACGGCACCGGCTCCCTCGGCGAGCAACTGCGCGAGTTGCTCGCGCTGCTGCTGGTGCGGGCGTTGCCACTGGCGCACGTCGAACAACTCGATGCGGGCGTCACTCTGAGCGGCCAGCACGCGCCGCAGGTCGCTCTCCGCCATCGGCGTCGCCGGGTGGCAACTGACCGTCGGGTGCCGATCGAGCCGGTGTGCGGCGCCGGCGCCGCCGACGTTTTCGGTGGCGAACAAATTCCCGAACGCGCAATACCGGCCCAACGGCGGGCTGCCCCCCAGGACCGCCGTCAGCCGCGGACGACACGCGTCGCGAGCCACGTCCAGCGCCCGACCGATGCTGCCGCGCGCCGGCGACGAATCAAACGTCGAGCAAGTCTTGTAGTGAATGTGCCGCGGCCGCAACCAACTGAGCGTCGCCAGCGCCGGTCGCAGTTGCGCTTCCAGCGCATCGGCCGGCAGGGCGCGCGTGGCGCCGGCGATGCCGATCGCCTGGGCCCCCGCGGCGAGCTTCAGCATCGTCGCGTCCGGCTTCTCCAGAAATAGCGTCGTCCGCACGCCAGCGGTCGCGAGCTGCTCCAGGGCGTCGGTCGCGCCGGTCAAATCGTCGGCATAGTAGGCCAGCAACAGATCGCTCATCGTGCGGCGACCTCCGCCGGCGCACTGCCGGACTGCGGGAGATTCTTCAAGCCGCCAAACTTCTCCGCGGCGCGGCGCAGCGGAGTCGACTGCTGACACGCCGCCTCCAGGGTGAGCCCCTCGGCGGCCAGCCGCCACGCGTCGTGCAGCGCCGCCACGCCCCCCGCAGGCCCGTCGGGGTGAGCCATGATCCCCCCGCCGGCCATGTACAGCAGATCGGTGGTTTGCGTGCGGCGGTAGGTCTCCGGCGCCTGCCCGCCCCATTGCCCCGACGAGACGACCGGCAGCACCTGCATGCCGCCCAACAGCGGCGTGCGACACGCTTCGATCGAGCGCACGACCGAATCGTCCGTCTCCCAGAACTTGTTGGCGATGCCGTTCACGTGGATCTGATCGACCCCCGCCAGCCGCCACAGCTTTTGGTACGCGGTGAAGTCCATGCCCAGCGCCGGATGCCGGGTGAGCATGCCCCACCCGTTACGATGGCCGTGGATGGCCAACTGCCCCGCGTCGCACAGTCGCTTGACGCCGGCGAGCCCCACGCTGTTGAGGCTGACCATGGCGCACGTGCCGCCATGCCGCACGATCGTGTCGTAGTGGGCCAGCATGCGGTCGAGTTCGTCGGTCACGTTCAGCGCGACCATCACCTGTTTGCCCGTTCGGTCGGCGTGATCGTTGACCACGCGCATGACCTGCTCGACGCGGTCGTCGAACCGCGCATGCGGCGGGTCGGCCATCAGTTCGTCGTCTTTGACGAAGTCGACGCCCGCCTCGACCACCTGACGCACCAGCGCCGCCGTGTCGGCGGGAGTGAGGCCGACGCTCGGTTTGATGATGGTGCCAATCAGCGGTCGCTCGCTCACGCCAGTCAGCCGCCGAGTGCCCGCGACGCCAAACCGCGGGCCGGCGAAGTGCTCGGCAAACGACGCGGGAAAATCCACATCGACCAGCCGCAACCCCGAGAAGTGCGGCAGCTCGTACAAGTTGCCCTGCACAGTGGAAATGATCGCGGGCAGGTTGTAGCCGAAGTTCTCCACCGACCACGACACGCGGACATGCGCCCGCTGGAACCGCCCCGTGTCGCTGCCGCGACTGCCCGGCAGGCTGGGCTCGTCGACTGCCTCCAGCAGTTGCACCTCTTCCACGCGGGCCGCGAACCGCTGCTTCAACTCGGCCGTCTCGCCCGGCACCGCCACAAACGTACCCGACGATTGCTCGCCGGCCAGCGCAGCCGCCGCGGCGTCGGCGTCGCCGGGCGTTTCAATCAGGTAAGTGGCAGTGAGACGGTCCATGGATTCAGTCACGCGGGCCAAGTAACCGGGCCGCCACGCGGCCCGGGATGGCGGCGGGGCGCCAAATCAGTACTTCCAAAACAAATCTTCATACGTCTGCGGAGTCGCCCATGGGGCGTACAGCGTGTTGGGGTCCAGCCCGTATAGAAAATCTTCGATGTGCGTGTAGCCGTCGCCGTTGCGATCGCCTGCCGCGTCGTCGGCATTGCGGGGGTCGAGCCCGTGGGCCGTCTCCCACGCGTCGGGCATCCCGTCGCTGTCGGCGTCGGCGTACGGCTCGCCGGCATAGTCGGGATACCCGCCCACTTGCTCAATGTCGGTGATGATCCCCTTGCCCTCGGCGTAGGTGACCTCGCCCGTGCGGACCATGTTGACCACGCGCTCGTCGACCGGATCGCGACGCGGCAACGTGGCGCCGACGTTGGCCAGCACGAAGTCATACGCCTCGGCCGCCGACTGGATTGTCAGATACGAATGCGGGTAGGGGGCGTCAGAGCGCACCTCGGCGAGCACGGTTTCGCGCCGCTTGGCCGCCTCTTCGCGCCGCGCGTCGCCGGTCAGCGGTCCGCCCTGCTTGCGGGCTTCCTTGGTGGTCATCAAATCCGCGCTGGGCACCATGTCGTCGTCTTCCACCTGCACGCCGCCGTCCCAGTTGTCGCGCGTCACGCGGTCGCTGCCCTCGACCACGTTGCCGGCGACGTACGCCTTGCCGAAATCGAGATTGAAGTACGGACTGCGGCGCTTCTCGGGCTTGAGAATCCGATACGCGATCGGCCGATCCGCGGGCGTCGCCGGCCCCGGCTTGAAGTAGTTGTTGATCACGTTGTAGAAGCTGCGATGGTCGCCGCCGTCGATCGTGCGATGCCGCCAGTTGAACACCACGTTGTTGGCGAAGGTGAAGTCGTAAATCATTCCCACGCTGGGATTGCGGCCCGTGTTGCACGCCCACAGGTTGTGGTGGAACGTGCTGTTGTAGCCGCCAATCGTGCTGCCGAACGCGTGGTTGTAGGTATCCAGCCCCTCGCTGAAGATCGAATTTTGAATCGTGATGTTCACCGTGGGGAGCTTCAGCTCCGGCCCGCCGTCCGGCGGCTGGTACATATGCCGGTACATCGACATGTTTTCGTCCAGGCCCCAACTGGCCGAGACGTGATCGACCATGATGTTGCCCACCGGGTTGCCGCCGATCGAGTCGTTGCGATCGCCGACCCAGGTGGCCCCGCGGCGGAACCGCATGTGACGAATAATCACATCGTGGGTGTCGATCTCCACCGTGTCGCCGGCGATGCAGACCCCGTCCCCCGGGGCGCTGCTGCCGTCGATCGTCAGGTACGGCGCCCGCACGACGATCCGCTCGCTCAGCTCGATAATCCCGGCCACGTTGAACACGACAAACCGGGGGCCGCCCGCCTCCAGCGCCGCGCGAAAGCTGCCCGGGCCGCGATCGTTCAGGTTGGTCACCACGTACACCTTGCCGCCGCGGCCGCCGTGGCTGTACATGCCCCCGCCCTGAGCGCCAGGAAAGGCCGGCAACGACGCCTGCGGCAAATCGCCCGGCTTGCGAGCGCCCGGCAGATACGGCTTGCCCTGGGTTTCGCCCTGCTGAACCAGCGGCAACGCCCGCTGCCACGCTTCGTCCGAGCGCCGCTGCATCGCGGCGTGCCGACGCTGTGATTCGGCCGCGACGTCCGGCGTGATCGTGGGATACTGCGCCCGCACCGGCGCAACCAGACAACTCGCCAACGCGACCACGCCGACGGCGACGAGAAAGAACTTGCGATTGTTCATGGAGAGCGTCGGCCCGAGCGTTACCCGGACCGCATCTTCGATTTCATGGTGACAGAGCCAACGTTCCGGCGCGTCATTCGCCTTCGGCAAGCCGTTGTTCGGCCGCGGCCAGATCGTAGCCCCGTTGGGATAAGTAATTGGTGATCCGCCCCTTGTACTTGCGGAACCAGCCGTGTTTTTCTTCTGAGGAGCCGCCGTCCATGGCATACTCCCGCGCTTCAATCAGCCACGCCTTGATCTGCCGGCGTTCGTCCGGCGTCAGCTCCGGCAGCAGCTGCAGGTACCGGCCGTACGTGCCGGCAACCACGCCGTAGGTCATGCCGTCTTTGATCTGATCGATCTGCGCCGCGGGCAACTCGGCCGCCAGGCGTGCCAAGTAGCCGCGGTGCAATTGGTACTGCTCGACGGCGATCGCCTGCAGCGCCGCCTGCCGGCCTGCATCGTCCTGATCGCCAGCGGCGCGCAGCGCGTCGCGACGGGCATGCAACGCGCTCAGGCTGCGGTATTGATCGGCAATCAGCCCCGCGACCCGTGCGGCCTGCTCGGCGTCAGCCAGCTCCAGCGGCGCCACGATCTTGGCCGCCCGCTCGGCAATCACACGCTCGTACTGGGGGTCGGGCTGAGGCTCCGCGGCCGGCGGCGACGCGGCCAGCACCGCGCTGGCGCAGACAAACAGCACGGGCACGACAGTCAGCAACCGCCACACAGGAGAACCCCAATTCCGCAAGACGAGGCGCAGCAAAGCCCAGCGTAAGGCCTTTCACTCATTCAGGATACGCTGCAGCGCGGCGGCCCATCAAGGAAGCGAAACTGCAATAGAAGTCCGCAAAGCCGCATGCAATCCCCCTCACCATGCAACGGCAGCGACGCACTTCCGTGAAGATTTCCTCACAAACGCAGTTTTGTTCCCGAAAACCGCTGATTTCTAGTAGGAAATGGCTATCCGCGTCGGCCGCGCAAGCTTGCGGGAGGCCGAGGCTCCGCTGAGCCCTTCGCACGAACACGCACGAGGTTCGACGGGGCCGCGCAGCGACTGGTGTCCCAGCCAGCCCTTCTGGCTGACAGCTGACAACCGATAGCTGACAGCCCGCTGTCTCACATCACCAGCAGCCAAAATCCCCCCACCAACGCGACCACGCCCGCGCAACCGGCGAGGAAGCCGACTACGGAGGTGCGCGAGGGGCGCAGGATCTCCAAACCGCCCGCGCCCACCAGCAACCGCCGCGGCGCCGGTTGCACGCCCTGCGGCAACCGACAGTCGTGCGCCGGCGGTTCGTCGTCGGCCACCGGCGTGCGGATCAGGCCGTAAAACCGTTCCAGCTTCTCGGCATCGGCAGGCTGGGTCACCAGGCTCACGACAACCCCCGCGGCGAGCGACGCCACGGTGTAGAAGAGGATCACCCACGGCTCGCGGAGGGCCGGGCCCTTGGCCGTTTGCGTGACCAGCGTCAGCGACTCGGCAACCGGCAACTCAGCCGCCCACTGCACGACCCGCTGTTGCGCGGTCGCCCACCACGCGGCAAACCCGGTCAGCGTCGCCGCCCACGCCCCGGCAGTCGTCGTGCGGCGCCAGAACAACCCCAGCCAGAACGCGATGCCCATCATCGGCGCAATCCGCAGCCAAATATTCAGCGCGTGAATCACGTTCTCGGCCCAGAACGCAAACGCCAACCCGCCGGCCACCACCGCCAGCGCCGCCGCCCGCCCCACCAGCAGATAGTGCTTCTCGCCGCGGCCCGCGACCAGCGGTTTGTAGACGTTGGTCGTGAACAGTCCCGACGAGGAAATCATAAACGCGTCGCAGGAACTCATCGCCGAAGCCAACAGCGCCGCCAGAAAAATCCCCAACAGTCCCGGCATCACCGTCGGCAGAAACGCGTTGGCCACGTCGCCGTACACATGATCGGGATTGATGTCACTCAGCGGCACGTCGCGCTGCATGTACCAGGCCACCGCGGCCAGCGCCGTGATGCACCACGCCATCGTGCACAGCCGCTTGACCAGGTTGCCGACCATGAACCCCACGCGGCCGTCCATCTCCGTGCGGCCCGCGGCGCACACGCCCATGATGAATGGCTGGGCCACAATCCCAATCAGCGCCTGCAGCGCATACATCGCCACGAAGAACGGCCCAATCTCCCCCGGAACCATCAGCCGTAGCATCTGCGGATCATTAATGGTCGCCTTGGCCCCCGCCAATCCCCCCACCGCATGCAGTACGAAGGGCAATAGCATGAACGAAAACACCAGCGTGAGGATGCCCTGCACGTAGTCGGTGATAATCGCCGCGGCGAGTCCGCCGGCCGTGCCGTAAATGACAAACAGCACGGTGATCACCAGGATCGCCGCGTCGGCCGCGTAGGCGCCGCCTGTGGCCGACTCGATCATTTCGCCAGCGCCCTTGAGCATCAGCCCAATCTTCACCGACAGGCCCACAATTCCCACTAGCGCGAACAGCACGCCCACGCTGGGCCCGAACCGCAGCGTGTAGGCGTCGGCGGTGGTCGTGGCCCGCAGTCGCCGCATGACCGGCGCGATCAGCCAATAGAACGGCGTGGCCGGCAGCCACAGCCAGCTCCACCAAATGCCGCTCAGCCCCTGCTGAAACGTCTTGGCGGCCACGGGCACGGCCTGATCGGCGGCGGTGCCGGTGCCAAAGGCGTTGAAGATCATCATCGCCTTGCCGAACCGGCGGGGCATGAAGAAATCGCTGGAGTCCTTCACCCGCCGCGCCGCCCACGCGCCCAGCAACGTGATGCCCAACAAGTAGGCGACGATCACGACCTTGTCGACGACATGCAACTCGGTCATTCGGCCGTCCCGGAATCTGCATCATCCAACCGGTTGGCGAACTTGACGTACAGTTCGTACGCCTGTTGCAATTCGCGTGCGTCGTCCTCCAGACTGCCGTGGACCCACACGCCGTAGCGCAGCCGCAGCGGCTCGGCGGGCCCCACGATCACGCGGCTCGGTTCGCCCTGCTTCATCGCCGCCCGACCAAAGGGGTTGGCCACCAACAGACCGTAGTCGCGAGCATGCCACCAGCTGGGGCGGAAGTTGTCGGGGTGGCAGAAGATGGCGATGCCGGCCGGTGCGCCGTCGACCTGGCCACTGTAATCACACCACGCGGCCGCCTGCCCCCAAATCTGCTCGGCGCCCCGCCGTCCTTCGGCGTCAAGAATCCGCCCGTTGCCCGGGGGGATGTCGCCGCGAGCGCGCGTTTCCGAGCGCATCTCCGTCGCCACGCGCACGCCCAGACCCATTTCTTCCTGGTCGCCAAACGCCACCGGCTCGTCGGCCGTGAAGGTCGAATCCCACAGCAGCAACCAGCTGCCGCGGAGCGGAATGTACCGAGCGTGAAAGTCTTCCTGGCAGACGACGGTCGCCGGGCGATCTTGGGTCAGATAGCGATAGCGATGGTGGGTGTCGTCGTCCGTCAGGCCGTTTCGTGGTCGCTGCGGCGTCTCCAATTCGACGACCGCCTTGTTCCGCCAATAATCCGAGCCGCCGATATCGCCAAATGCTAGCCACAGTCCCGGGTGAAACTCCGGATGGTCGGCCAGATCGCGCACAGGGTCGGGCGGATTCCGTCGCGTGACTTGCCGTCCGTCCAGCGTGCACAAATCGGAGAAGAACGGCCGTGGCGTAGTCGCGCTACGCGGGTGATACTCCGCGACCTGTTGGTCGCCGAGAAAGATCGAGGTCACCGAGTCCGAGCCGTCGTCGACAGTGAGAAGCGTCGTCGAGAGCGAATCTGACGGGACAACACCTGCGGCAGTTGCCGTCGTCGCGCACCATGCCAGACATACGATCATGACAAGCAAGACAGAGAGGCGCCTTGCGAGTCGCACTGCTTCGCCGGCTGCGACTCGTGCCCTAAAAGGGCTACATAATCCAGCCCAGGGTTGGCCGCCCGCGAGCGGCAGCGAGCGGCGGCCTACCCTGCGTTGACGGACCATCCGGCACCGTCGGCCGAGGAGCCGGGATCGCGTCGGGCGGCGTACTGCCGAGGCCGAACCAATCCGCGGACGAACTCGGCCTCGGTCGACCGCCGACGGAATCGACACGTTCGACTCGGCCGAACGATGTCGCTCGCACGATCGACCCAGGGTAGCCCGCGACTCGCTGACGCTCGTCCGCGGCCAACCCTGGGCTGAAATACTCTGCCCCTGCAGGGCACGACATGTGCTGCGAACCATCGTGCCGGCTGCCAACGTTTGCGATTTTGACGCGTCCATCAACTCACACCTCCCGCCGGCACGGACCAGTGCCCGCCGTCGCGATACTTCCGGCCCAACAGGTCCGTCGCGGCCGCGTTGTCCTGCACGACCCCCGTCGCCGGATTAATCGTCAGCGTGCTGCCGGTGCGGATCGCAATGTTCGCGTAGTGCACCGGCGCCACGCTGTGGTAGCCCACCTCGATCGGCGCGTTGAGCGTCGCCCCGTCGCGAATCGCCGCGAGGAAGTTCTCCACGTGCGCAAACCCCGACTCCTTCTCCGCCCGCTCGTCCAGCAGCACCTTGTTGGCGCCGTCGATCACCCGCAGCTTGCCGCGTTTGCTCAGAAACATCTGCCCGTCAGTACCGTAGAACTCCACGCCGCTGTCGCAGTTCATCGGGTAGTTGCGCGACCACAGCCGCATTTCGAAGATGAGCTGCTTCGGCCGGCCGTTGGCCTGGGCGTCGGCGTACTCGATCGTGCAGTTGGCCGTGTCGGGGAACTGCTGATCGTCGTCGAAGAAGTACTTGCCCCCCACGGCCGCCACGCGCGACGGCAATCCCGTGACACCCAGGCCCCAGCGGGCGTAGTCCAACTCGTGAGCGCCGTCGTTGCCAATGTCGCCGGTGCCGAAGTTGTACCACCAGTGCCAATTCTTATGGAAACGGTTCGCCTGGAAAGGCACGAACTGTGCCGGCCCGACCCACAGGTCATAGTCGACCCCCGGCGGCGGTTCGCTGGGCTGCAGGTGGCCGATGTCGTCGCGCATCTGAATGTTCCACGCCTTGGCCGCCAGCACGTCGCCGATCTTGCCCTCGTGCAGCATCTGGATCGCATCGGCCGTGAACCGCCGGCTGCGCTGCTGCGTGCCGTGTTGCACGACCAAGCCGGACCGCTTCGCCGCTTCGACCAGCAGCTGCCCCTCGCGCAGATTGTGGCAGCACGGCTTTTCGACGTACGCATGCTTTCCCGCGGCCAGCGCCAACAGCGCCGCCGGCGCGTGCCAATGGTCGGGCGCCGCGATCACCACCCCGTCGACCGCCGGGTCGTCGAGCAACCGCCGCATGTCGGTCACCGCCCGCTCGCTCGGCACGCCGGCCGCCTGCGCCGCGGCCGCCAATCGCTCCGCATCTGGATCACACACGTAATCGACATAGTCGTAAAACGAGCGCCCGCGGACGCCGCAGCCAATTAGCGCCAACCGCGGCCGCGCGCCCCGCGCGGCCGCGTGGGCGACCCGCGTCGCAACCACCGCCGGCGCCGCCGCGGCCAAGCTCTTCAACACAGTGCGTCGCGTGGGAAATGCCATGATGTCGACTCCGACCCTCTCTGCTCTCGCTTCGTTTGAACCGCCAAGGACGCCAAGAGCGCCAAGTTGGAAGAGTTGGACAGGATGACGGGATGTGCAGGATTAACGGGCTCAATCGCGGACGCGACCTGCGCGCCACGACTTCCCTGGCTTCATCCTGTTAATCCTGCCAATCCTGTTATCCTGTCTCTTTGATTCTGAATCTCGTCAAAGCTAATCTTCGCCGCGGCTGGCCCGGGCGATGGCTTCGATCACCGCCGAGTTGTCCGCGTCGCCCAGTTCCAATCGTTCGCCCAAGAGCAGCAGTTCGCGGTGCAAGGTCGACAGCGGCAACGTGCGCCCGCGCGACGCCGCCTCGGCCAGGATCATGTCGACGTCCTTGCGATGCTGCGCCAGCCGGGCCTGCACGGCGAAGTCGCGTTGGACCATCTTGGCGCCCTTCACGTCCATCACCGCCGAGTACGAATTGCTGCTGGTGAGCACCTCCAACACCGCCGCCGGGTCAAGCCCCTCGGCCTCGGCAAACAACAGCCCCTCGGCGAGCGCCGCCCGGTTGAGCCCCAGGATCAGGTTGTTCACCAACTTCATCCGCGCCGCGTTGCCCCAGCCGCCCAGATAAAATGACTTGGGAGCGATGGCCGCCAGCACGTCGGCGCTGGCGTCGTACGCCTCGCGCTCGCCCGCGACCATGGCCAGCGCCTCGCCGCGGCGGGTCTGCTCGCTAGAGGCGGCGATCGGCGACTCCAGATAATGCACGCCGCGGTCGGCCAGTTTTTGCCCCAGCGACTCGGTCTGTTGCGGGTCGCCGGTCGTGGCGTCCACCAGCACCTGCCCGGGCCGCAAGTCGGCGTCCATCGCGGCGAGCACCTCCTCAACGTGCTCGGTCCGATAGAGGCAAATCACGGCGCGATCGCACTCGGCCAGCGGCCGATCCGACCACGTCGCCCCACGCTGAAGCAGTGGCGCCGCCTTCTCCCGGGTGCGGTTGTAGACGACCACGTCGAAGCCGCACTCCAGCAGCCGCTCAGCCAGCGCCGTGCCCAGCAGGCCCAGGCCGATGACGGCGATGCGGTTCGAGTTGTCGGATGCGGGTGTCATGGGAGTTAGGAGTGGGTAGTCGGTAGTAGGTAGTAGGTAGGCGGTAGTGAGCCGTTGGCGAAGCCAGCGGCCGGCGTCGCTCAGAGGCAACCGTCCCATCCTAACGACTACCCCCTACCGCCTACCGACTCGCTCAACCCGGCGCGTCGCCGCAGATGCAAACCTCTAATCCCAACTCCGCGGCCAGCGCCGCCTTGGCATACATCGCGCGGTTCGCTTCGGCGGCCGAGTTGGCGTACGCGCACTGAATATGGTTGCTCTTGTGCCGGGCCATCATCTGGTCGCGGCTCACGCCGTACGTGACCGCGTGCATGATCGGCCACTGCGGGGTCGTGTCGTTCCAACGGCGCTCGGTCTCGGCCAGCGGCAGTTCGACCACCTTCGCCCGGCCCAGGTCCATTTTGAGCTTGCCGTCCTCGACAAAAATCCGCGACCACACCACTTCGCCCGGCTTGCTGATGCCCTTGATCGTGCCGCCGCCGTTGGGAAAGTACATCGCCGGTTGCCGCTCGCTGACCGCGCCGGCCCAGCCGTCCGCAAAGTGCGCCGGCGGCACGCTGCCGCTGATCTCAAACACCCACACGTACTCGTCGGTCGTGCCCGAGCGGTCCCAATCGCCCCACCGCAAATCGTGCAGCGTGTTCTCCACCGGCTGGCCCAGCGCCTTGTGCACGCGGTAGGTCAGCAAGCCGTCGAGCCCCGCGCACTCGTCCACTTCGTTGAAATGCGGCAGCGGCTCGCCCTCGTACAGCACGCGCGAACCGTCGCGGCTGGTCACCGGCGGGCGGGCCGTGTTGTTCAGCGTCCCCTCGACCAGATCGCTCGCCGGCAGCAGGTCCTTGAGCCCCTGCTGGTATTGGATGCCGATGAGATCACAGCCAAAATCGTCGGCGATCCGCACCGCGGCGACGTACATCTTGCACTGCAAGCGAATCTGCTCGTCGGTCAGATCCGTCTCGTGCGTGGGGCCGGTCTGGAATTTGATCCCCGCGTTTTCCATCCACGCGCGGACCGCGTCCGCTTCGGCGTCGGGCACCTGCGTGGTTTCGTAGTACAGCGCCGACTGGCTGAGCCGCTCCTTGAACACGCCCGTGGGGTTGAGCAAGTGATCGGGAATGATCGCGTTGAACATGCCCATGCAGCCTTCGTCGAACACGCCCATGATCGCCTTCTGGGTGCGCAGTTCGTCGGCCAATTGCTTGGCGAGCGCCCGCTCGGCGTCGCCCACGGGCGCGTCGCTCAGCGGTTTCACGTGCGACAGGTCGTGCTCGACGGCGCCCGTGTTGAGCCAGCCGGCGAGCTTGTCGCGGAACGCCGCGTCGGCAAAGTCGTCGGCCCACAGCGAGCAGTACGGCACGCCGGCCTTGGTCAGCGAGCCGTTCAGGTTGAGCATGCCCACCAACCCCGGCCAGGTGCCTGACCAGTTGGCCAGCGTGAGGATCGGACCGCGGTGCGTGCTGAGTCCCGCGAGGACGTGGTGCGAGTATTGCCACACGGCCTCGGCCACGATCAGCGGCGCGTCGGGATCCAGCCCGCGGAACACGGCCAGCCCTTCCTTCTGTGAGCCGATGAAGCCATGCTGCTCGTCTTCCTTATACGGATGCGCTCGCTGAACCGTCCAACCGGCGGCGGCGACGGCCTGGCCAATCGCTTGCTCCATCTCGTGCTGCGCAGCCCAGCAGTTCTGATTGGCGGAGAGTCGCAGATCGCCGTTGGCGACCAGGTACACGGTCTTCGGGGCGAGCTTCGCCGGCGCGGGTGCAGACGTCATGTCGAGTGGACACCTGAAAAGGGAGCGTTCGCGGCGCGACCGGCGTTGCGGGCGCGGGCAACCAGCTCCATGCCGTTGGGAATAGAAAATGTCACAAGAGTTTCACCGGCGCCGGCGCAACCGACGACCGCGGAGACGGGCGACGACGCGGGGCGTCGCTCGTCAACGCTCGATTATGTCGCACTCGCACGCGAGTGTTAATACAACCAGACGCACTTTTGCGAGGTTGTTCTTCTCGCCCAGCGACAGGAAACGCGGCGGCTCGGCAGCAGCTTGCAGCGGAGCTTCCTGTTTTTGCATTTCATGGCCGGTGCGTTGTTCGCCGGGCGGTGAGGTTCGTATGATAGGTAGATCGTGCGATGCCGACCTTGCCGGATCATTGTCGTACAACGCCGCTGCGCGCCCGGTCGCCTTGCCGCACCTGTTCCTCGCCCTGCTCCTCGCCCTGCTCCTCAATCATGCGCTCGACGGTCTTCGCGCTGCTCGCCCTGACGCTGCTCGCCGGGGGCCGGTGCGCCGCGGCTGGCGACGCACCTGCGCCCAACTACGATCGCGACGTGCGGCCGATCCTGTCGGACCGCTGTTACCAATGTCACGGCCCTGACGCCGAGACGCGCGCGGCCGAGTTGCGACTCGACACGGCCGAGGGGCTGCTCGATTGGGTCGTCGTGCCCGGCGACATCGAGTCGAGCGAGTTGGTCCGCCGCGTCGCCAGCGACGATTCCGACGAGCGGATGCCCCCCGCGGAGTCGGGCCTGTCGCTCACGGCTGCGGAGATCGACACGCTCCGCCGCTGGGTCGAGGCGGGGGCCGAGGTGACCGGGCACTGGGCGTTCGAGCCGCTGCCCGAATCCGTCCCCGTGCCCGCAGTCGACGACGCGAGTTGGCCCACCGGGCCGCTCGATCGGTTCGTGCTCGCGCGGTTGCAGCAACACGAGCTGCGTCCCACCCCGCCCGCGGCGCCGCTGCGACTGTTGCGGCGCGTGTCGCTCGACCTGACCGGCTTGCCGCCGACCGTGGACGAGATTCGGCAGTTTGAAGCGCAACTGGCCAACGACGGAATCGACGCCGTGCTGGCCGCGGCGGTCGATCGGCTGCTCGCTTCGCCGGCGTACGGCGAGCACATGGCGGTCGCCTGGCTGGACGCCGTGCGGTACGCCGACTCGTACGGGTTTCAGTCGGACCAGCTCAACTCGCAGTGGCCGTACCGCGATTGGGTCGTGCGGGCGCTGAACGACAACTTGCCGTACGACGAGTTTCTCACTTGGCAGCTCGCCGGCGATCTGTTGCCCGACGCCACGCGCAATCAGATCCTCGCCACGGCGATGAACCGCCTGCACCGCATGACCAACGAGGGCGGCTCGCTGTCGGCCGAGTGGCTGGTGGAGAACGCGGCCGACCGGGTCGACACGTTCGGCACGGCGATCCTGGGGCTCACGCTCGGCTGCGCACGGTGCCACGATCACAAGTACGACCCGATCTCCGCGCGCGACTACTACTCGATGATGGCGTTCTTCAACTCCATCGACGAGAACGGCCTGTACGACCGCGCGGACAAAGTGCCGGCGCCTTCGCTGCTGCTGCCCACCGACGAGCAAGCCGCCCAATTGGCCGCCGCGGAACAGGCCCGCGACGACGCGGCCGACCATCTGCAAGAGACGATCGCGACGGGCGAGGAGCGGTTCGCACAGTGGCTCGCCTCGCAGCCGCGAATCGACGCGCTGCCGGGGCTGACCGGCCGGTTCACGTTCGACGACGATCCCGCGCACCCGACCAATTCCGCGGTCGACGACGCGCCGCCCGGCGAGGGCCCCGGCATCACTGCGTGTGAGGGCGTGACGGGGCAAGCCGTCGCGTTGGACGGCGACAGCGGCCTCGAGTTTCCAGAGCTGTTTGAGGTCGACCGCAGCGACCCGTGGTCGTTGGATTTCCACTTGCGCGACACCGTGGGCGAGGCCCAGCCGGTGGTCGTGGCGCACCGCACCTTCGGCACCGACGTGGGCTACAACGGCACGGACGTGATGCTCGCAGGCGGCCGGCTGTCGGTGCGGATCTACCGCGTGTGGCCGGGGAACGGCATCGGCGTGCAGACCGCTGAGGTCATTCCCGCCGACCAATGGCGCCACGTGTGCATCACCTACGACGGTTCCAGCCGCGCCCGCGGCATTCGCGTGTACGTCGATGGCCGCGAGGTCGAGACGACCGTGCTCCGCGATCACGTTTTCAAGAGCGTCGCCGTGCGTGCCCATGGCAACGGCCGCTTTGCCCTGGGGGCGAGGTTCCGCGACCGCGGTTTTCGCGGCGGGCAAATCGACGAGCTGCGCGTGTTCGACCGCGCATTGGCACCCCTCGAAGCCGCCGAACTGCACGCCCCCGGCACGCTGACCGAGCGGCGTGCCGACCATTCAGATGCCTCGGCTCGCGAACAACTGCGGCAGTTCTACTTCGCCGCCATCGACCCGCCGGCGCAGGCTGCCCGGCAGGAATTGACCCAGCGGCGGGCGGCCGTCATCGCCATCCAGGAGCAACTGCAAGAGACGGCGGTGATGCGCGAGCTGCCCGCACCGCGTCCCACGCACGTGCTGGCCCGCGGCGCCTACGACGCTCCGCGGACCGACGAGAACCGCGTCGAGCGCACCGCGTTCGAAAAAATTATGCCGCCGCTTCCCGCGGGCGCGCCGCGCAACAGGCTGGGGCTCGCGCAATGGCTCACCACGGACGACCATCCGCTCACGGCCCGCGTGCTGGTGAACCGCGTGTGGGCGAACTTCTTCGGCGCGGGCTTGGTCACGACGCCGGAGAATTTCGGCAGCCAGGGCGCTCGGCCGACGCACCCGGAGTTGCTCGATTGGCTCGCCCGCGATTTTGTCGCCCACGGCTGGGACATCAAACGGCTGTGCCGACAGATTGCGCTGTCGGCCACGTACCGGCAGGACTCGCGCGCTAGCAACGAACTCCGCCAGCGCGATCCGACCAACGCCCTGCTCGCGCGGGGGCCCAGCTTCCGCCTGTCGGCCGAGCAGCTGCGCGACCAGGCGCTGGCCGTGGCGGGGTTGCTCAATCGCACCGCGGGCGGCTCGCCCGTGTCGCCCTATCAGCCGGGCGAGGATCTGTGGCGCGAGTCAAATGTGATGTCGCCGCCCTACAAGCAGTCGGTCGGCGAGGCGCTCTACCGGCGCTCGCTGTATTCGGTGTGGAAGCGCACGGCGCCGTTGCCCAACATGTTGGCGCTGGATGCGCCGACACGCGAGGTTTGCACCGTGTCGCGCAGCCGCACCAACACGCCGCTGCAGGCGTTGGTGCTGCTGAACGACGTGCAATTCGTCGAAGCCGCGCGAGCGCTGGCCGAGCGGGTGCTGCCCGCGAGGGGCGACGACGGCGAAATGGCCGCCGCGCTCGCCAAGGCGTTCCTCACCGTCACTGGCCGGCCCGCGACGCCCCGCGAGCAGCAGCTTCTGCAAGCACTCTACGCCGAGCAGCGCGCGGTGTTCGCCGACGCAGCACCGGACGCCGTTGCCGGGTTCCTCGCCGCCGGCGATTCAACGCTCGCCGCCCAGGCGACGCCCGAGCTGGCCGCGCTGACGGTCGCCTGCCAGGCGATCCTCAACCTCGACGCGGCGATCATGCGCCGCTGACGGCGTCGCTTCGGGACTGCCACGTGCCACTGCTGGCTCGTCCAGCAGTGGGGCGCCGGGTACACGCTTCGCACTGCTGGACAAGCCAGCAGTGGCGCACTCGTACGGCAATTTCAGTTCCTCGCGCCGAGACAATTGCCCGCGTGCGCTTTAGCGATTAAGTTGTGGGATCAAGAATCCATCTGGCGGCAGCCGCGCCGCCCAGGTCCCGCCTTCGTTGCCCCCCGCCCCCCGATCGAGTCCCCCCATGTCGCTGTCTGCGCTGAAAGATCTGACGCTGTCGTTCACCGCCATGAGCGTGTTGGAAGCCGCCGAGAAGGATGGCCGCCTGCACCTGGCCGGATCCGTCGAAGACCTGGTCGCCCTGGCCACGCCCGCTGCCGAGTTGGGATTGGGCGAGGTCGGCGCCGACGGGTTCTACACGGTCGGCTACGAAGTCCCCGGGCGCGGCTTTGTCCCGGAAGTGCAAGTCTGCCAGACCAAGAACGGCGTGGCGGCCAACTACGTCGAACCCTACATGCGGCGGCGCGACCCCGACTGCATGGTCGTGGGCGACTCGACGCACACCGACAAGCCCACGTTCGAGGGCCGGTTCGGCAAGCCGTTCACCGACCTGCGGACCGAAACGATCGAGTGGCTCCGCACGCAACCGATTGCGGCGTTCTTCTTCCGCACGGGTCTGCCTGACAAGCCGCTCAACGCATTGGCCATCGCCCCGGCCAACGCCGGCTTCTTCGCGCTGGGCCTGGCGATGCTGCAGGGCATCGTGCCGCTGGAGGAGATCCGCGCCCAGGGCAAGGACTATCACCACGGCGCGGTGGTGTACGTGGCCCCGCCGTTTCGCCACACGCATTTCGACGGCAAGCAGGTCGTGGTGCACAACCGGCGGTTCGAGGACGACGCCAACCTGCACGAACTGTTCTCGTACAACCTGTACCCGGGCCCCTCGGCCAAGAAGGGCGTGTACGGCATGCTGCTCACCCTGGGCGAGCGCGCCGCCCAGCCGTGGACGACCGCTCACTGCTCGACCGTCGAGGTGGTGACGCCGTACGAGAACACGACCACCATCATGCACGAAGGCGCCTCGGGGGGCGGCAAGAGCGAGATGCTCGAGCAGATGCACCGCGAGGCCGATGGCTCGCTCAAACTGGGCGAGAACATCCTGAACGGCGACGTCCGCAAGCTCACGCTCGCCCGCGGATGCGAATTGCGCCCAGTGACCGATGACATGGCGCTGTGCCACTCGAGCCTGCAGACCCACGAGCCGGTCGACGGCAAGCTGACGCTGACCGACGCCGAAGCCGCCTGGTTCATCCGCGTCAATCACATCGACGGCTATGGCATCGACCCGTACCTCGAAAAGCTCACCATCTCGCCGCCCGGGCCGTTGCTGTTTTTGAACGTCGACGCGCGGCCGGGCGCCACGACGCTCATCTGGGAGCACACGCTCGACGAGCCGGGCAAGCCGTGCCCCAACCCCCGCGTCGTCGTGCCGCGGAAGTTCGTCCCCAATATCGTCAACCACCCCGTGACGGTCGATATTCGCAGCTTTGGCGTCCGCTGTCCGCCCTGCACGGCCGACCACCCCACCTATGGCATCATGGGTCTGTTCCACGTGCTGCCGCCCTCGCTGGCGTGGCTGTGGCGGCTGGTCGCCCCCCGCGGACACGGCAACCCGTCGATCGTCGACCAGGAGGGCATGCAGTCCGAGGGCGTGGGGTCGTTCTGGCCGTTCGCCACGGGCCGCAAAGTCGATCAAGCGAACATCCTGCTCGATCAGATCCTGGAAACCGAAAAGACGCTGTTCGTGCTCATCCCCAACCAGCACATCGGCTGCTGGAAGGTCGGCTTCGCGCCACAGTGGATCGCGCGCGAGTACCTGGCCCGTCGCGGCGGGGCGCCGTTCCGCGCCGGCGATCTGCAGAAGGCCCGCTGCCCGCTCTTGGGCTACGTGAAGCACACGCTGCAAGTCGAAGGGCAGACGATCGGGTCGTGGTTCTTCGACGTCTCGCAGCAGCCCGAGGTGGGCGAGGCCGCGTACGACAAGGGGGCACAGATCCTCACGGAGTTCTTCCACCAGCAGCTGCGGCAGTTCCTCAGCGACGATTTGCGCCCCGTGGGCAAGCGGATCATTCAGGCGTGCCTCGACGGAGCCACGGTCGACGACTACGCCGAGCTGTGAGCCGGCCGGCGACGCGCAACTCCGCGCCCCCGCTTACGTCGAGTTGGACGTCCGCTTGGCGTTCTACCTGACCGAACGGATGGAAGCGTCGACGTCGGCCAAAACCTGCTGGACAGCGCCCACCGGGAAGCCCATGAACCGAGCCAGTTCGTCCCCTCGACGCTCGTGCAACGGGGCGTGTACGGGATGCTGAGTTGGGAGTACTGAGCCGGAGTTCACCCCCGCCATTTATTCAACCGGCAGCCACACCGTCATCTCCCCCGCGCCGCGGTTGCCCCACGCGTAGTACGGGACCAATCGCAGGTCGACCGGCCGGGCGTCGCGGGGTTTCGCTTCGCGGTACAGCTGCTCGCCCCACGCCGGCGCGTCGCGCACCACGCCGGTCAGCGACACCGTCGTCACGCCCCCCAGCAGTTCCGATTCGTACTCGGCCGTCAGCCGCGCGTCGCGCGGGACGTGCACTGCCGCCACGTCGACGCCCGCCGGCAGGTCGGCCGACTCCAGGCAGTACACCACGGGGCCGCGGCGGACGGCGACCTGGTTGGTCGCCTCCTCGATAAGCGGGTGGGCTTCCAGCAACACCGGCGGCATCGGCAGGTTCAGTTCGATTCGATCTCCCGTCTGCCAACGGCGGTTCAGTTCCAGGAACGAGCACAGCGACACCTCGCCGCCAAATCCTTTGCCGTTGACGCTCACCGTCGCCCCGCGGGCCCACGCCGGGATCCGCAGCCGCACGGCGAACTCGTCGGCCGGGCAAGCGTCGACCGTGATCGTCACCTGCCCTTGCCAGGGAAAGTCGGTCGTTTGCGTCAGCCGCAGCGGCTGCCCAGCCAGTTGCGTGTCGAGCGTGTTGCCGCCGTACAGATTCACCGACACGCCGTCGTCGGACATCGAGTAAGCGTAGCCCCCCACTTGCGCCAACGTGCGCAACAGGTTCGGCGGGCAGCAAAACGACGTGAAGAACGGCTGCCGCGTGCGCGGGTAGCGCAGCTCGGTCGGCAGCGGGTCGGTCACCCGCAGCGGGTTGACGTAGAAGTAGTCGGTGCCGCCCAAACTCATGCCCGCCAGCACGCTGTTCAGCAGCGCCGTTTCGACCGCGTCGACGTATTTCGCTTCGCCGGTGAGCAGGTACATCTGCCAGCTCCACATGACCCCGGCGATGTTCGCGCACGTTTCGTTGTGCGCGGTCGTGTGCGGCAACTGGTAGTTGCGTCCGTACGACTGATGCACGCGCGTGATCTGATCCTGGGCGGCCGAGCCGTCGGGCGACGCGCCGTCGTATAGCGCCCCGCACCCGCCGGTGACGTACGCCTTTTTGGTCATCCAGTTGTCCCACAGCGGCGCGAGCGGCGCCGCTAGTTGGTCGTCGGCCGTCTCGACCACCAGATCAGCCACGCCGCAGTACAGGTAGTTCGCCCGCACCGCATGGCCGGCGATCTCGCGCTGCTGCGCGAGCGGCAACCGATCCTGATTGTCGTCGCCGCCGTCCTCGACCAGATCGCGCATCGCGATCAGATGCTCGACCAGGTCGAGGTACTTTCGCTTGCCGGTCGTGCGATACAAATCGACCAACCCCATGTAGTGCGAGGGGCACACGGAATTGCGCGCGAGCTGCGGCGTGGGGTGGCGAAACGCCTGAATCAGAAACTCCGCCGCCCGCTCGGCCACCGCCAGCAGATCGTCGCGCCCGGTAAGCCGATGATGCAGGCAAGCGGTCGTCATCAAATGGCCCATGTTGTACATCTCAAACGCGAAGCGGTCCTGAAACGGCGCTGCCGTCGCATCGCCGTTGCGCTGGCGGATGAGCACGGGCGTGTGAATATAGCCGTCCTCGCGTTGCGCGGCGGCGATCGCGGCAATCGATTCGTCAATCAACGCCTGCAACTGCGCATCGTCGTCAACCGCCACCGCGGCGATGGCCGCTTCGAGCCATTTGTAAAAGTCGCCGTCGTTCCACGCGGCGCCGTGGTAGTCGCCCTCGGCCTGGCCCGCGGCGATGTAAAAATGCTCCAGAAACGGCTTGTACAGGCCGCTCTTCATCAGCTGCCCCATCGCCGGCACGGCCACGTGCCGCACGACGCCCGTCCGCTGCGCCCAGAAACCGTCGGTCCACCGCACGTGCTCAAAGCCAATCGGCTGCACGACGGCGCCGGGGCCCAGTTGCAGCGCGCCGCCGTCCGGCTCAGCAGCGCGCAACACTCCGCCGCCCACCGCCAGCACCCATGCGCTTACGGCCACGCCCCACAGCGCCGCGTCATTGAAAGACGTGCGACGGTCCGCAGTGAAACCGCAAAGATCGCCAAGTTTTTCCACAGACTGCATCGCCACTCCGTCCGCCACAAAAAGGAGCTCTTGCGAGCTGATGCCGCCGCACGCTGACGGTCACATAACCAGCCCTCCCCGAGGGAGGGCACGACAATAGCCCAGCGATTCATCGCTGGGTAGAGCGGCCTGGACTTCGGCGCAGTCCCGACAGGGACGGCTGAAGAACTCACGCCACCGCAGCATTCAATCGTCCCTGTCGGGACTCTCGTCGACAACCGGCCTCCGCAACCAGCGATAAATCGCGGGGCTATTCTCAGAGCGTCCCTACGGGACGCACCGCAGCGCACTCGCCACTCCTGCGTCCACTCGACAGAGTCGCGCCCCTGCCGGTTGTTGCATTTCATACGCTGATCACTTGCACCAAGACCCGCCGCGAATTGCGACGCCCCGCTCGCGGGATTAGCATACCGTGTCTCGGCTCGTCGCTCTTCCCCTGCTCGTTGGCCATGTCTCGCAACTATCGCTATCTCTGTTCGCTGCCGATCGCACTGTTGTTGAGCGCCGCGATGAGCGTGACCACTGGCCCGCAGGCCGGCACCGACGAGCCGTACGCCATTCTGCAGCCGGACGAGTTTGCGCATTATATCGACCGCTTCAACGCCAACGACGACCAAAGCGTCGTGAACCTCGTGCCCAACGACGCCGCGTGGTCGTGGATCGCAGCACGGGCGCCGCTGTTCACGTGCCCCTCCGCTCGGTTCGAGGAGATCTACTACTACCGCTGGTGGACCTACCGCAAGCACCTCAAACAAACGCCCCGCGGCGTGCTGCTCACCGAGTTTATCACCCCGGTCAGCCACGCCGGCGCGTACAACACGATCGCCTGCGCCGTGGGGCATCATCTAGCCGAGGGCCGCTGGCTGCGCGAGCAGGCGTTTCTCGACGACTACGCGCGGTTCTGGTACACGGGCGGCGACGACGGCGGCCCGGCGCCGCACTTTCACAAATTCAGCAGCTGGGTCCCCGCGGCGCTCGTCGAGCGCAGCCGCGTCACCGGCGACGACGCGCTGTTGGCCGAGTTACTCGACCCCATGATCGCCGACTACCGCACCTGGGAGGCCGAGCGGCGACTGCCCGACGGTTCGTTCTGGCAGTTCGACGTGCGCGACGGCATGGAGGAGTCGATCAGCGGCGGCCGCCGCGTGCAGAACGTGCGGCCCACGATCAACAGCTACATGGCCGCCAACGCGGCGGCGATCGCGGGAGTGGCCGAGCGCGCCGGCCGCGCAGACGAGGCCCGGCAGTTCCGCGGCAAAGCGGAAAAACTCCGCGCCGTCGTGGACAGTTTGTGGAACGCCGACGCGCAGTTCTACGAAGTCCGCCGTCCCGACGGCAGCTTTTCAGGCGCGCGGGAGTTGATTGGCTACTTGCCGTGGCGATTCGACCTCGCCCGGAGCGAGCGCGCAATCGCCTGGCGGCAAATCACCGACCGCGACGGGTTTTGGGCCCCGCGCGGACTGACCACCGCCGAGCGCCGCCACCCCGAGTTCCGCACCCATGGCACCGGCACGTGCGAGTGGGACGGCGCCTGCTGGCCGTTCGCCACCAGCCAAACGCTCGACGCGCTGGCCCGCGTGCTCCGCGGCCCGCCGCAGGACGCGGTCACGCGGCGGGACTATTTCGAACAACTTGTCACGTACGCCGAGGCGCACCAGAAAGACGGCGTCGCGTACATTGGCGAGTACTATGACGAAGTCACCGGCCAGTGGCTGATCACCGGCGAGAAAGAACGCCGCAGCCGGTTCTACAACCACTCCACGTTCAACGACCTGGTCATCGGCGGCCTGGTCGGCATCGTCCCCCAAGAGGATGACTCGCTAGTCGTCGACCCGCTGCTGCCGGCTGACGCGTGGGGCTGGTTTTGTTTGGATGGCGTGAAGTATCACGGGCGGATCGCGACAATCCTGTGGGACCGCAACGGTCGACGATTCGGCCGCGGCGCGGGATTGTGTTTGTTGATCAACGGCAAGGAGGTCGCCCGGCGCGAGACGTTGGGGCCGCTGCGCGTGCGCTTGGAAAGTCTCGAGCAGTGAGCGAGTCGGAGCGATCAGCAGTTCGCATTCGGAAGAAGAAAGAACAACCGCAGATGAACGCAGATCAACGCAGTCCCCGTGTGCCACGGCTCTGTGAGCCGTGCGCATTGCCGACGACTTCCCCGCTTCTCACGGCTCGCAGAGCCGTGGCACGGGATTGCCCGCTGGCGAACAGTGCCGCCCCTTCAGGGCTCGCGGATTCTCCCACATACGAAACCCAGGGCTGCGCCCTGGGCTGTCATAGCGCCGGCCTTTCAGGCCTCGATTCGCGGCCGCGGCTAACGCCGCGACTGGCGCATCGATTTCGCACATCAGCACACCGCGAAGCATCCGCGTGCATCCGCGTTCATCCGCGGTTTCATCTTCGCACAATCGCACTCGTTTGGGTTGCGGCGTTGTGCGGCCTGCTAAACAATGCGGCGGCGGCCAATCCGTTGGAACTGTGGTACGACCGCCCCGCCGAGCAGTGGGTCGAGGCGCTGCCCATTGGCAACGGCTCGTTGGGCGCCATGGCGTACGGCGGCGCGCAGCAGTGCCGCTATCAGTTCAACATCGACACGTTGTGGGAAGGCGCGCCCCACGACTACGCCCACGCCGGCGCGGCCGAGGTGCTGCCGGAGATCCGTCGGCTGCTGTTTGCCGGCCAACAGCGGGCGGCCGAGGACCTGGCGTCCGAGCGGTTCATGTCCGTCCCGCTGCGGCAGATGGCGTACCAACCCTGCGGCGATCTGCTGCTGGAGTTTGCCGACGGCGACGCCGACGCCGTCGAAGACTACCGCCGCGTGCTGGACCTCGACACGGCAATCGCCTCGCAGAGCTGGACCGTCGACGGCGTGACCTTCACCCAGCAGGCATTCGCCAGCGCGCCGGCCCGGGCGATCATCGTGCACGTGACCAGCGACGCCCCCGGCCAGCTCGCCTTCGCGGCGCGGTTGACCAGCCCGCACGCCGGCGCCCGCACCGCCCCGTACGACGATCAAACGCTGCTGCTCACCGGCGCCGTGGCGCCCGCCGACGACCGGCTGGCCCGCGGGCAAGAAGAAAACGCCATGAAATTAGCCGCCGCGGTGCGCGTGCTCGACACCGACGGCAGCGTCTCGCAATCCGACAACGCCACGCACATCGCCGGCGCCACCCGCGCCACGCTGGCGTTGGGCGCGGCGACCAACTTCGTCGATTGGCGCACGCTCGACGACGCGCGGATGCACCAGCTCAAGCTCGACCTCGACGCGCTCGCCGGCCAGGACTTTGACAGCCTGCGCGACCAGCACGTCGCCGACCACCAACAACTGTTCCGTCGCGTGGCGCTCGACCTGGGCCCGCTGCCCACGGAGTCGCTGCCCACCGACCAGCGCGTGGTGCAGGCCCGCGAGCACGCCGACCCGGCGCTCGACGCCCTGCTGTTTCAATTCGGCCGCTACCTGCTGATCGCCTCCAGCCGGCCCGGCAGTCAGGCGGCAAACCTGCAGGGCATCTGGAATGACCAGCTCGACCCGCCCTGGGGCAGCAAGTACACGACCAACATCAACGCCGAAATGAACTACTGGCCGGCCGAGGTCGCTAACCTGAGCGAGTGCGCCGAGCCGCTGTTCGACATGCTCGGCGAAGTCGCCGAGTCGGGCGCCCGCACCGCACGGGTCCACTACGCCGCCCCCGGCTGGGTGCTGCATCACAACACCGACCTGTGGCGCGGCACGGCCCCCATCAACGCCTCGAACCACGGCATCTGGCCCACCGGCGGCGCGTGGCTGTGCGAGCACCTGTGGGAGCACTATCTGCACAGCGGCGACGAGCAATTCCTCCGCGACACGGCCTACCCGATCATGAAGTCCGCCGCCGAGTTCTTCGCCGCGTACCTCATCGAGGACCCCCGCAGCGACGAGCATTGGCTAATCAGCGGCCCCAGCAACTCGCCCGAGCAAGGCGGCCTGGTCATGGGCCCCACGATGGACCACCAGATCATCCGCAGCCTGCTGGCCAACACGATCGCCGCGGGGGAGGAGTTGGGCGTCGACAAAGATTTGCGTACTAAGCTGCAAGCCGTGCACGACCGCATCGCGCCCAACCAAATCGGTCAGCGCGGGCAACTGCAGGAGTGGCTCGAGGACCGGGACGACCCCAACAACCGCCACCGCCACGTGTCGCACCTGTGGGGACTGTTCCCGGGCAGCGAGATCTCGCCCGACACGCCCAAGCTGTTCGACGCCGCGCGGGTGTCGCTCACCGAACGCGGCGACGGCGGCACCGGCTGGTCGCGGGCCTGGAAGATCAACCTGTGGGCCCGCCTGCGCGACGGCGACCACGCGTATCTCATGCTGCACGAGCTGCTGCAACTGACCGGCTCGCCGCTGACCGACTACAAGGGCGGGGGCGTCTACCCCAACCTGTTGGACGCCCACCCGCCGTTTCAGATCGACGGCAACTTCGGCGCGACCAGCGGCATGTGCGAAATGCTGCTGCAATCGCACCGCACCACCGCCGAGGGCGTCCGCCGGATCGAACTGCTGCCCGCCCTGCCCGCCGCCTGGCCGACCGGCCGCGTCCGCGGCCTGCGCGCCCGCGGCGGGTTCGAAGTGTCGCTCGCGTGGGCCAACGGCCAACTGCAGTCGGCCGAACTGCACGCCACCCGCGCGGGCAAATGCCAACTCGAATACGGCGGCGACGTGCGGGAGTTGGATCTGAAAGCCGGCGAATCGCTGCCTGTGGCGGATTGGGCCAAGAAGTAAGATGGGTTCCCGGTCCGCCGGGGACCCATCAGCGGCAATTCGCGACGGCCCTGCACTGATGGATTGCCTCGCCGCTGGCAACGCCGCTCACTCGGTCTCGTAGATGGGATGAGCCATCACGGAAAATCCCGTCACATCCACGGCGGGCAGCGCTCGTCCCGCCTGAGCCACCGCGGCGTCGAGTTGGTCCGCCTTGAACGACACGCCGGTAATATCCAGCGTCCGCAGCGAACGCAATTTCGCCAAGTGCGGGATGGCCCGACGGCTGGCTCCGACGCTGACCTCAACCCCCACGATCCGCTGCGAGTAGGACTCGCCCAACGGGGCCCACAACGATTCGGGCCAGACGGGCTCGGTTTCCAGCGTGCAACCCAACGCCTGCAACTGCGCCACAATCGCCGCCTGCCGCCGAGCAGAGATCGCCAATGCGGCGAGACTCAACGCGGCCATCGTGAGCACCACCAGCAGCCAACGGAGACTGAACCGGACTTTCATGGCCTGCCGTGCGAGAGTGCGAGAGAAGTCGGGCGCGTCGCCCGCCAGCTGGCAACGCGCCCGCGATGATACTCCAAACGACAACATTGATGGGTTGCCGCTGCGCTCGCAACCTATCTTATTGGATCTCAGCGATCTGCTCTCCTTCCCCAGTTTGGATTGCCGATCCGCTTGTGAACAATCATACTCGGGCAAGTTCGCAGGCAAACTTGCCCCATGATCGATGGCAGAGCGTCAGCCACCTAAGACGCACCAAGCATGCCCCGAGTCATCGTCCGCGACGACGAGTCGATTCACGCTGCCGTCCGCCGATTCCAATTCGCGTGCCGCCAGGCCGGCGTCCTCACGGGCTCGTACGTGAGAATGATCGATCGCAATCGACAGCGACGCTACTTTGAAAGCAGAGGCGTCAAAGACCGACGCCGGCGTCACATTGCCCAGGCGCGGCAGTTGCATCGCACGATGGGCTGATCGGACTGGGCGCCATTTGCCAACATGGTCTTCCCATCTCCCGGAGGGAGGATTTGCCAAGAGCCCAGCGATTCATCGCTGGGTTAGGCGGCGCAGCGATACGCAGTCCCGCAGGGACGGCTGATGGCTAGGCGCCAGGGGGGCGATTCCGTTTCAGTCGTCCCTGTCGGGACTAGCGGCGACTCTTGCCAACCAGTTCCCAGCGACACATCGCTGGGCTATTCTCAGAGCGTCCCTCCGGGACGTCGCTCGCGGAGCGCCGCGATCACACACGTCCGCCGTCGCGGGCATGGCGACCGACTTCTTTCGTGCCTGTTCCTACTCGACCTCCACCATGCAATTGGGAAGGTTCGCCGCTAGGTACGCGACCGTGTCGTCGGAGATGCCCACGGGTACAACGAGTTCTGTAAGCGACTTCATGCGCGCGAAAGGCCGCAAACCATCATCGGTCACCCGGGTGCCCGCCAAGTTGAGTCGCGATAGGCTCCGAAGTTCATAGAGACTCTCGATGCCGTTGTCGCCAACGTGCGAGTCGTCAAGATACACCGTGCGGAGTCCATGAAGCCAACCGAGTACCCGAAGATCTTTGTCGGAGATTGGTACGCCACTCATGAACACGTGCGTGACCTCGCCAAAATACGCCCAATTGCAGGGAGCCAGCCTCTCGGCGAGCCACGTTGGCAGATTGGGCGTTTCGCCAAACAGATGCTCGCCCCGCGAATTGCAGCCGCTCTGATAACCAACATGGCCGCCGGCGTTCAAAATGCGCTTGACGGCTGACTGTTGCCTGATCGCGGGCACGACAACATAGCCAAGAATTCCCGCGACGATCGTAATGACAATCATCAAGCCGCGAAGCGAGAAGCGAACATTCCGGGACGTTGGAAGCATCGAGTAGTTCCTTTCGCGGAATCCGGGCGATGCTATCTTAGCCGGTTCGGCTGCCAACACACGATGCCAAACGCGTGGAACGTCGCTGGCGCCGCGATTTGAAGTTCACCGCCGCGTCGTTTCCGCCGCCCCCAGCAGCGCCGTGCGCAGCGTCGCGTCGGCGGGTTGCTCGCCCAGCCAGATGCCAAACAGCGCTTGCTTGAACGGCATGCCGGCGACCACGCCGGTGCGTTTGCCGTTTTTGAACACGAACACGCCCTGCTTCGGCACGTAGATCAGGTCGAACACGTCGCCCCGCACGATCTCGCCGGCAAAGCAGCGGCGGAACTGCTCCAACTGCTTCTGGATCGGCTGCAGCTTGCCCTTGGTCGACTTCCCAAAGCCCTCGTCCAGCGACTCGACGAGCTTTTCCTGACTGACCAGCTTCGACACGACCGCAATGCGGATCGCCATCAGTTGGTCCGCGGCAATGATCGCCTGGGCGTCGCGGCTCGTCTCCGGCAGATACAGGCCCGCCACGTACAGATCCAGCAGGTACTTCTCGCGCACGCCTTCGCCATTGAGCTTCAGCTCGTGCTGCGCCACCTTCATCGTGCCGGGCAGCTTGCCGGCCTGGGCGACCAACGGCGTTGACAGAAGGGCCAGGGCAATCGCCACGGACATGCAGGGGCGGTTCATCGATCATCCTCTCGAAAAGCGGCAAGAACGTGCGGGTGACGGGCGCGAACGCTAGTGGATTTGGCTCGTTCCGACAACAGCAGCGAGAGACTCGGCCGCCCGCCGCCAACCAGACACGAAGCGCCCCAGCCCGGCAGAATGTCCTCCCATGCCGCCAATGCTATCAGCCCCGCGAGGGGCGACATGTACGTAGTCTTATCGCGCCCTCGTACCACCATCAGTCAAACGCCGGACAATCGCTCCGCACGCGGCGCCAATTGTCACGCCGCAGATTGCAAATTGGGCGAACGCTCCGAGCATCTCCCCGAGAGATGCGCCGTCCCCGAGGTGCACGTCGACAAACCACGGGACAACTGCCTGCAACACGAACGCCAAGCCTGCAAGTGCACCAATCCCCGTGCTGCCAAGCTGCTTAAAGACGGCCCAGTGGCGACGCTCGCCCGTACTCAACGCGAGCGTGATCACAACAGAATAGATCGCAATCGGCGCCAGCAGGAATACCACGGCTTCCGCACCGCCTGACGAGTCCATCAGTAGGTAAGAAATCAGCACCGGCGACAGGAGGACCGGCAACAGCAGGAGTGTTTTCAGTGATATCTGCATGGGAGATCTGATCATACACCACCGCAGGTTGAAACATCGCGACTGGTGTAATGCGGCGGCGGAACGCCCGAGCGCTGCCGAATTCTGCCCATGTGGAATCCACGAGTTTGTCGTGGAAATTGAGCCACGACATCGCGTAGAAACGTAGTGGCGGATCGCCCCGCGCGGCGGCGGCGAGTCCGTCGCGCCAAGACGGCAGCGGCTGCAAGTTTTGCACGGCAAGCGAGAGTTCTGCCAGCAAAAGTCGCCCACGGTTGCCAGCGGCGTCGCACGGAAGTCATTGCCGGGCAATCGCTTCAAGCGACTCGCACCGTGACGCCCCGCGGACTTTTGCTCGCAGATTTCCGTTTTCGTGCAAAAGCAAAAGTGCAAAACGATCGTTCCCGCGACGCCCACGCACGTCGTGTCCGTCGAGCCGTCGTGGTTCCAGTTTTCCAAATGCGGAGCACCCGTTACGAACCTTGAAACACGCTTTTGAGATACCGCGCGTTCGCCCCGTAGTTGCCGACCACGTCGCGGCTGTTGCGGGCGTCGCGGCTGCGTTCCATGACCAGCCAGCCGCGCCAGTCCATGTCGTCCAGCACCGCCTTGACCGCCGGCAGGTCGATCCGCTGATTGTGCTCCAGCCACACGCCGTCTTCGTCGGTGCAGTGGATCTGGCAGATGCGATCTTTGCCAAGCGTACGCAGCTCAGCCAGCAGGTCGCGGCCGTTCTGCAGGGCGTTGGCGAAGTTGAAGTAACTGCGCACGGCTGGCGAGCCGATTTCCTCCAGCAGTTGCACTTCGCCCGCGGCGTCCAGCGCCGTTTCCACGCCGATCACCACGCCCGCCGCCGCGGCCTCGGCGCCGACGGTTTGCAGCCGCTCGACGATTGCGGGTCGCAACTCGGGATGCTGCACCAAGTCGCCCCGCACGCCCAGCGGCAGGAACGCCACGCCGACTTTCATCTGCTGCATGGTGCGCAGGCAGTCGCCGACCATTTGCCGGTACGTCGGCCGCTCGGCGAACGACTGGGCGTAAAAACCCGACATGGCCAGGCTGCAAATCTCCAGCGAGTTTTCCTGGGCCGCTTGCAGAAACTGCTCCCGCACCGCGGGGTCCGCCAGGGCGCTGTCGAACGTGTCGCGCTGCCCGAGGGAGCCCATGTCGACTTCCACGCCGTCGACGCCGCACTCCGCGGCCCGGCCGAATGCGCCCAGCCGCTGCCGTTTGAGAATCATCCAATCGCACACGCCAATGCGATACCGCGGCTTGGGTGCCGCCGCGCCGGCCGCCCGGGCGACCCGCGGCCCCAGAGCCCCCGCCGCGAGCGCGATCGCTGCGCCACCGCCGGCGCGTTGCAAGAACTCCCGCCGCGACGATGCGCCGGCACTCGACAGTGGATCAATCATGATGGTGGTCTCCATATCTCCGGCGATGGTCGCGAGCCATCTCCGCCGGTCGGTCGTTGGGACCGATGGGAATCAAAGTAAAGTGAAGTTCATCCGAGCCAACCGGCACAGCATACGCGCTCAAGACACCGGGCCCGCAGCTGCTGTTGCCCAACCCGCACTGCGCCGTGTCGAGCGACAGCACCGTCGCGCCCCGCGGCTGCAGCTCCCACGCATGCCGCGCGGCGGTCAGGTCCTCGGCTGTAAAGTGCAACGCCGAGGCGTCAAGCCACCCCGAATCGTCGACAACAAGCACGCCGCGACCGTCCGTGTCGCAGAGCGTCAGCCACTCGACGCCCGATTTGTTGCCAGTCTCCTGCGGTCGGAGATATGGCACGTACTGCTGGGGCACCGTGCTGCGCCAGAATCCCCGCTGCGCCGCCAGCATTCGATCGCAGTAATTCTCGTGAGGGCCGTGTCCCAACCACGTCAGTTGCTCCAGGTCGCCCGCCAGTTGCATGCGCACGCCCAGTCGCGGCAGCGGCGGCAGAGCCCCAGTCGGCTCGATCCGCACGCGACAAGCCAACGAACCGTCGCCGCGGACGGTCCACACGGTCCGCGTGGCGAATTGCCCCGTGGCGGCGCGACTGACGCCGGTCGCTCGCAGGCGGATTGTCGCGGAGTCGACTTGCTCGGCGGCGAACGAATCGAGTTGATGTTCCAAGCGATCGAGGCCCGCGGTGCGCCACGATTCGGCCAACCAGCCGCCGAAGCCGCGGTCATTGTCGGTGGGCGCTCGCCACGCTTGCAGCTGCGGCCCCGCCTCGTTGGCCGGGACGCGAGCCATCAACTCCCGCCCGCCGCTGCGAAGCGAAGTCAACGCCGCCGTCTGACGATCGAACGCGGCCGACCACCCGGCGCCCTGCAACTGGTAGCTGTCGGCCTGTTCGACGAGGCGGATGTCGCTGCTCGGCAGTGGTTCCACCGGATAGGGATCGTCCAAGTCATCGAACAAGAAGAGCGGCTGCTGCACGCTTGCTACTTCGTGCCCTGCCTCAGCCCACGGCGTCGACTCCGCCAGGTGCAAGCTCACGCGCAGAAAGAAATCGTCGTCGGGAGTCAACGGCGCCAGGTCCTGCAGCGGAATCGAAATGGCGCAGGCCGCGCCCGGCGCGGTCGCGGCGATCGGCGACTCGCCATGTTGAATCGTCTGGCCGTCGTGCTCTAACCGCCACCGCAGGACGAACTGATTCAGATCGCCATGACTCAGGCGGCTGCGGATATGCACATTCGCAAAGGGAAAGTCGTCGGTCACGATCCACCAGTCAACCGGCGCATACGCCGCTTTCACCTCCCAGTACTTGGGCGTCAACTCGCGCTCGGCCGTGACGATGCCATTGAGGCAGAACGCCCCGTGGTTTGGCTCGTCGCCGAAGTCGCCGCCGTAACACAGTACGCGGCGCCCATCGGGCAGCGTGCGGTACAGCGCCTGGTCGCTCCAATCCCAGATGAAGCCGCCCAGCAGCCGCGGCTCCGCGTCGATCTCCTGCCAGTACTCGGCCAGGTTGCCCAGCGCGTTGCCCATGGCGTGAGCGTACTCGCTGGCCAGCACCGGGCGATCGTCGGCGGGGTTGTGGGCCAGATCGAGCAGCCGCTCCCACCGCGCGTTCTCGGGGCGCTCGGCCGCGGTCGCAGCCGTGGCGTCGTCGGGAGGCGGCGGGTTGAGGTAGTCCTCGGCGACGCGCGGATAGAACCGGCTGACCACGTCGACCGCATCGGGATCGCGGGGGTCGCCCTGGGCGCCCTCGTAGTGGATCGGTCGCGTGGGATCGAACTGCCGCAGCCACGCCGCGGTGGCCGCGAAGTTGGGGCCGTACCCCGACTCGTTCCCCAGCGACCACATGATCACCGACGGGTGATTCTTGTCGCGCTGGGCCATGCGGATCGTGCGATCGAGAAACGCGGCGGCCCAACTCGGCTCGTTGGCCAGCCGCCCGCGCAGGCCGTGGGTTTCGATGTTCGCTTCGTCCAGCACGTACATCCCCCAACGGTCGCACAGTTGGTACCAGTACGGGTCGTTGGGATAGTGCGAAGTGCGCACCGCGTTGACGTTGGCCTGCTTCAGCAGCCGTAGATCCTGCTCCATCCGCTCCCGCGAGATGGCATGCCCGCCGGCCGGGTCGTGTTCGTGCCGGTTGACGCCGCGGAGCTTGACCGGCTCGCCGTTGACCAGCAGCCGGCCGCCGCGGATCTCGATTGCGCGAAAGCCGACGTCGCAGCCGACCGCCTCGACCACCTCGCCGCTGGCGTCGCGCAGCGCCAGCACCAGTCGGTACAGATGCGGCGTCTCGGCGGTCCACTTGCGGGGATTGGCGACCGTGGTCCTCAGCCAGCCGAACTGCGGCAAGCCGCGCTGGGGCGTGCGCTCGACGAGCAGCGAGGCCCGGTAGTCGGCGTTGGCGATGGGGTCCGCATCGTGCGAGAGCGGCTCGGCGAGCACCGACTGACCGGCGGCGTCGAATAGTTGCGCTTCGACTTGCCAGCCTTCCCAATTCGCGTCGCCGTCGCCGGCCAGTTGCGGCTCGATGATCAGCTCGGCATCGCGGTACTGGTCGTCCAACTCGGTCCGCACGGCGAGGTCGCGGATCCGCGCCCTCGGCGTGGCCACCAGCAGCACGTCGCGAAAGATGCCGCTCAGCCGCCACATGTCCTGATCTTCCAGATAGCTGCCGTCGCTCCAGCGGTAGACTTCCACGGCCAGCGTGTTCTCGCCGTCGCGCAGCATGGCGGTCACGTCGAACTCGGCCGGCGTGCGACTGCCCTGGCTGTAGCCGACCCGCTGGCCGTTGACCCACACGTACAGAGCACTCTCGACGCCGGCGAAGTGCAGCACCACGCGGCGCCCTTGCCAGTTCGTCGGCACAGTGAACGTGCGGCGGTACGACCCCACGGGATTGCGCTCGGCGAAGGCCGTAAAGCGCTGGAGCGGCGTGCTGGTCACCCGCGGCGGGTCGATGCGAAACGGGTAACCCGCGCTGACATAGATCGGCGTGCCGTAGCCCTGCAGCTCCCAGCTAGAAGGCACCGGGATCGTCGCCCACGCGGTCGCATCGAAGTCGTCGCGATAGAAATCCACGGGGCGCTCCTCCGGCCGCGGCGACCAGTGGAACTGCCACGACCCGTTGAGCGACTGCACATACGGCGAGTCGTCGCGCCCGCCGTCGCGCGCCGCGTCGACCGAATCGAACGGCCAGAATGTCGCGCGGGCCGGCAGCCGGTTGCGCTGCAGAACTGCCGGGTTCTCCCAGTCAGGCGGATCGGCGGCGGCCGGAGCGGCAACGACGAACACGGCCAGCGTGACCACCAACGCTCTGCGCGATGCACCCCTTACTAGAAGGGAGGGGCTGGGGGAGGGATTCCCAGCGCACGCGAAACGACAAGGGCAACCATCATTTTCTCGCAGCGCCGGCCGACCCTCCCCTGGCCCCTCCCTGCGAGGGAGGGGGATTCCTGGCACACCGCTTTGGCGGGCTCGCAAACTCATTCCGTGCGACTCCCCGCGGCCGCTTCAGCAGCTTGCTGCAGAATCTGCAACTGCCCGTCGAGCAGCACGGACTCGCCGGCTTCCAACTCGAGCTCTGCCGTCCGCTCGCCGCAGCGCACAATCACCGGCAGGCCGTGCTGACTGACCACCTGCGCCTGCGTCAGCTCACCGTCGGCCCACTTGGCGTCGACCACGAACCCGCCGCGGCCGCGCAAGCCGCGGTAGCTCCCCTGCGGCCACGCCGTTGGCAACGCGGGCAGCAGGTCGAGCTCGAAGCTCGGCGCGGTCGCCGTGCCGGTCGCGCGGCTTTGCAGCAGCATCTCGGCAATCGCCGCGGTCGCGCCGAAGTTGCCGTCGATTTGAAACGGCGGATGGCTGTCGAACAAGTTGGGATAGGTGCCCCCCTGCCAGCGAATGTCTTTTTCGGTGGCCGAGACCGGCATCAGTTGTCGCTTCAGCAGCTTCAGCGCGCGGTCGCCGTCGTGCAGTCGCGCCCACAGCGCGATCTTGTACGCCAGACTCCAACCCGTTCCGTCGTCGCCGCGGGCGTCGAGCGACTTCCGCGCGGCGGCGGCCAACTCGGGCGTCAGCCGGGCGTCGATCTCGCTGGCCGGGTACAGGCCCCACAGGTGCGACACGTGCCGATGGTGCGGCTCGGCTTCCTGGTACTCGCGGTCCCACTCCATGATCCGACCGTCGGAGCCGATCTGCGTGGGCCGCAGCCGGGCGCGAGAGGCGCGGAGCTGTTCGCCGAACGACTCGTCGACACCGAGGATCTCCGCCGCGTCGACCGTGGCGTCAAACAGGTAGCGGATCACCTGCATGTCCATCGTGGCGCCAATGCAGATGTGCGCGGGCTGGCCGTCGGGTGCAACGTACGTGTTCTCCGGGGAGTTCGAGGGGGCGGTCACCAGATGCCCGGTGCGCGGGTCTTCGACCAGCACGTCCAGGAAGAACTCCGCGGCGCCGCGCAGCGCGGGGTAGGCCCGCGCCAGGAACTCGCGATCTTGCGTATACAGATAGTGCTGCCACAGGTGCTGGCAAGCCCACGCGCCACCGGTGCTGGTCGCGCCCCACGTGGCCGACTCGCCGGGCGCCGTGAAACCCCAGGGGTTGGCCAGCACGTGGGCGACCCACCCGTCGGCGTCGTAGTAAGCGCGGGCCGTCTCGCCACCCGGCTCGACCAGCGAGTCGATGAAGGCGAACATCGGTTCGTGCAAGTCGCTCAGCCCGCACGGCTCGGCCGGCCAGTAGTTCATCTGCACGTTGACGTTCAGATGCCAGTCGCCGTTCCAGGGCGTTTGGATCTCCTCGGCCCAAATGCCCTGCAGGTTGGCCGGGAAGCCGCCGGGCCGCGACGAGCTGATCAGCAGGTAGCGGCCGAAGTTGAAGTAGAGCGCGGCGAGGTCGGGATCTTCGGCGCCGTTCCAGGAGGCCTTCAGGCGGGCGGGCGTTGGGGGCACGCTGGCAGGTGGTCGCGGTCGCGGCGGGCCGAGCACCAACGCGGCGCGATTGTAGTACCGCTGGTAGTCGTCGACATGCCGCTGCTGCAATTCGACGAAGGTCCGATCGGCCGCCGCGTCGATGTCGCGACCCGTGGCAGCAGCAGGGTCGGCCATGTCGCGCCCCGCAAAGGAGTCGATCTTTGTTGCCGCAGCGACCAGGATCATCGCACTGCGCACGCCACGCACCTGCAGAGCGCCGTCCGCCACCGTCACGACGCCCTCGTCACCGTCCGCCGGGATCACGCGGACCCGCGCACAGTAGCGAACGCCGGCGTCGCCGCCGCGACCGTCGGGCAACTGGCCCATCATCACCAGTTGATCGTCGCCCTCGGCCGCCACCTCGGCGTGCTCAGGGCGAGAGAGCCGCACGCGAAACGATGCGCCCCCCCTGTCCGCAGCGGAAATGCGGTAGACCAGGACCTGATCCGGCGCACTGACGAACGCTTTGCGAATCATCGACAAGGGATTGACGCTGACCTGTGCCGTCGCTCTGTCGAGCATCAGGTAGCGGCGATACTGCGTGACATCCAACCGTCGCTGACCGGCTGCCTCATCGCGCTGATCGCGCTGATAGTCGATCAGCAGCGTCCCCAGCGTCTGGTACGACCCGTACGGCACATTCGCACCGCGGCCGTGCCCCGAGCCCGCGCCGGCGCAGGTGAACTGCTGATTCATCAGCCGCTCGGCCTCGTGGACCTTGCCCGCGAACAGCAACTCGCGGATCTCCGGCAGAGCAGCCGCGGCGCCGTGGCGGTTCTCGTCCTGCTCGGACCCCGACCACATGCCGCTTTCGCACAGCACGATCTTGTCCTGCTCGACCCCGCCGAACCACATGGCGCCCAAGCGGCCGTTGCCCAGCGGGAGCGACTCGGTGAAATGCTCCGCGGGTTGGTCAAACCAAATAACGCTGTCGGCCGCTCTGTCGTCGCCGCAAGCAACAGAAGCCGCCGCCACGACAACGAAGCTGAGGAAAAGCCGCGGGGGCAGTTGAGAGTTTCTCATCATTCAAGTCAGGTAGAGAGTATTGGAACCGCGGATGGACGCGTGCAATTGTCCGTAGTCAATGGTCAGTGGTCAGTGGTCAGTCGATACTCGCCAATCACCAGTCACCAGTCACCAGTCACCAATCACTCACTCGCCGCCCCGCAGATCTTTCGACGTCGCCACGGCAATCGCCCGGCCCTCGTTACCCACCGCACAGTAAAAGTGGTACACGACCCCGTCGTGCTTGATCAGCCACGGCTTGTGGGCGAACGTTTTGTCCCACGGCTTGCTGGGGTACGTCAGCGCTTCGCCGTCCCATTGGGTCCAGTGCACCAGATCTCGCGAGCAAGCAAACGAATCAAACGCCCCCGGCCCCCAGTGCAGGCCAAAATAAAACATGACCCACAGGTCGCCGATCCGCACGATCTGGGGGTCGCCGGAGATGCCCTTCTCGTTGTCGACAACCGGACCGTCGCCAAAGCGGGTCCAGTGGACCATATCGTCGGAGACCGCCATGCCGATCCGCTCGGTCGCGGGCCCCTGCTGCTTGGCGTTGTAGAACATGACGAACTCGTGCCCCAGCGACTTATCGCGGTCCCACAGCACGTTGCTCTTGTAGAGCGTGGCTTGTTCGAAGGGCCGCGCGTCGGGCTGCTCGGGCGACAGCACGGGGTTGTCGGGCAGGCGCGTCCAGGGCTTGGCGACGGTGGGCTCGGTCGTCCAGGCAACGCCAATCGACAGCGGATCGGGTTCGTAGCCCTGCTTGGCGCCGCCGATGTAGGTCATCCAATACTTGCCGTCGTAGGGCTGCAGCCGCAGCGAGCCGCCCCACTCGGGGTCGACCAACGCGAGACTGGCGTCGCACTGCCACTGGTCCCAGCCGCTGGGGGCGAACGGCAACACGCACCCCAGCTTCTCCCAGTCGAGCAGGTTTTCGCTGCGAGCCAGAAAGGTCTGGTATCCGACTTTGTTGCTGATCGCCACGTACGCCATGTACCAGGCGTCGTCGGCGCGGAAGATGTTCGGGCAGTCGACCATCTCGTTCTCGACGCGCGGCAGCACGATGCCGTACTTGTAGGGCGTCTTCACCTCGTCGTAGATCGCCTGCATGTCTTCGGCCGAGACGCGAAACTCCGCCGGCGGCTGATTGGCGGGGCGGACGTGGTACTTGGTCGCGTCGTCGTCCTCGGCGGCGCGGGAGCGCACAGGGGCGAGCAACAACGTGCACGCGGCAATCGCAGCGAGCAGAAACGGTCGGTGGAGCATGTTTCTTGTACTCAATCAGACGAGGTCGATGATTTTTGAAATGTGGCACAAGACAAGAAGCCGGGCCGCTACGCGGGCCGCAGTGCGATGGGGCGCGCCGGGAGTTTCCCGGACGGCGTGGCCGTCCGGCTAGCCAGGCAGGTCATGATGCGAGTGACGGGCAACGATGCGCTCATGGTTCCTCGACAAGCTCCACGGGGCCCAACAGTCCCGCTGGCAGAAGTTCGGCGTCGGCCGCGGGGAGCGCCGCGGTGGTCCAACTGGCTTTGGGCACGGCGTCGCGTTGCTCGCCGACGAGGCGGTTCCTCCAGGTGTTCGTGACGGCGATCTGCAGTTGATTCTCCCCCACGCGCAAGTGCGGCGTCAATTCAACGCGAAACGGCGGCGTCCACGCCACGCCACACGATTGCCCGTTGAGGCTCACCTGGGCGAGGTTCTCCACTTGGCCCAGTTCCAGCCACACGCGCGCCGACTCGCCCGCAGCGCCAGCGCTGTCTTCGCCGCGATGAAGGGTGGTTTCATAGACGGCCGTCCCCGCAAAGTGCCGCACGCGCGGGTCGTCGTGTTGCGACAGGTCGGCGAGTTTCGGCAACTCGGCGACAAACTTCTCGCCCGTGATCGGCTGGAAGGCGACTCGCCATGGGCCGAGCAGCTCTTGATATTCGGCAGAGTCTGAAGCTCCCGCGACCGGCGGGGCGTCGACTGGACCACCGTCGCCCTTGCGGCGAACGACGATGAACGCCGACTGGTGCGGCGCAAGCGACAGTGTGGCCCACGTTCGCTCGCCGTTTCGCCAAACCCGATCGAGCGGAGCCGCGTCGCCGCTGAACTCACCGATCCGCCCCGCGCGGCGTATACGGCCATCGACCGGTTGCAGCACTGCCACGTCGCCCTCCTCGCAGTGCATGCCGACCATCGGCTGCGCGGCGGCATCAGTCAGATTGGCCACGTAGTACGCGTCGCCGTCGTCGCCGCGACGATGGCTCCAGGCGATCGTCGGCGGCGGGACGGTTTCGGCGTTGAGAAAGTTGAGCACACAATCAGCACGGAGCCCCACTGTTGTTTCGGCCTGTTCGGTCAGCGGCCCACGGACCACCCAGCCCCGCCCCACTTGAGCGACGGTTGTCTTTCGCTTCTCTCCGCCGTCGACAATTTCGGCCGGCCACAACTTATCCACGATCTGGGCTAGCTGCGCATCGCCCGCCGCGTTATCGCCCAATCCCAGCGTTTGCGTCGGCCGCTCGCACAGCGCAATCGTCGCCCCCGCTTCGACCAATTCCAACAGCTTGCGGACCAGTTCAACACTCATCCGCCCGCCGCTGGGCTGCATCGGCGTGACGCCGGGCACCACGAGCAGGCGATAACTCGCCCCGCCGGGCAACTCAATCCGCCCGTCCTTGACTGTCGCCAATTCCAGTAGCGCGTGCCGGTCAATCGAGTCGTACTTGTATCCGCCCAGTGGATCGACCCAGTCATCGGGATCGACGATGTTCGCTGAGTGCCGCACGCCCGGCGGCTGCTCGCGGGTAGGCGCGCCGCGGTTTTCGCGACGCTGGCGTTCGTGCTCGATCTTTCTGCCGGGGAAGAGTCCCGGCAGCTTGTCGACCAGATAGTGCGGCGGCACGGCGCGGCTGGGGACGTCCTCGCCCGCGAACACCGCAATGTCGACCACCGGCCGGCCCCACTGCAGTAGCGCCTGGCAACGGCTGAGGTAGTCGTTCCACGCCCGCACGGCCGGCCACCACGTCTGCCCGCGTTGAAACAGCACGCCGATGCTGCTGAGCGTCATGCCCGGCGCCCGGTCGAGCCACGGCTGCTGCACGAACAAGTGGTGCGCCAGCCGGTTGGCGCCGCGGGCGAACTCGCGGTCAGCCAACGGCTTGAGCATGCCCGGGTGTTCGTCCCAGCCGATCCGCAACTGCGTGAACGCCTCGGCCTGCACGATCGGCTTGCCGTACACATGGGCGGCCGAGATCGCGTCGAGCATGTCGTTGGGCTTGTCGTGCGTGGGGCTGCGGAGCCAGAACTCGCCCATCGGCACGTCGACCGCCGCGAAGTGCCGCATGCCGTGGCCCATCATTACGGGGGCCGTGCACTCGGCGGTGAACTGGCAGCCGCGGTCCCGAGCGAGCCGAGTCAGCGTGTCGAAGAACCGCTCCTGCAGCAACTCCGCCAGCGTCTGCCGATAGTCGAACAGAAACCGCTCGGACGCGTCGGCGCTGTCGACCGGCACGCCGGCGAGCACGGGCAAGTACGGCCGCGCGTCGTAGCCGCGACGGGCGGCAAACTGCTCGAGCAGGTCGGCGGTCCAGTTCTGGCTGCCGCACTCCCAACTGTCGAGGTGCAGCGTGCGGAGCGTCTGCTCGGCAAGCTCCGGGCCCACGGTGTCACGCGCCCGGGCGAACCACTTGTCGAACTGCAGCCGCACGGCCGCGGCGTTGAGTTTATCGCACTCCAGCCCCTGCCCTGCCCCGCCGGTGGCGTTGGTCGCGCCGGTCGACGTGTGGCCGATCCGTAGGATCGTCCAGGCCCCCGGCGGCGGCGTCCAATCGACGAGATACTCGCCCCGCAGGCGATCGGTGAGATCGAGGATCGACTCCTGCGGCACGCACAATTCGTCGGGAACGAGTTCGGCGGTCGTGCGCGGACTGGCCCGCCACACGGCGGCCGTCTTGCCGCGGTACTGATGAATGCGCGGCTCGGCGGACAACTCGATGGCGGTGACTTTCAGCACGGGCGACCACTTGGCGCTGTCGAGGTCCTCGGCGCCCGGCTCGGAGCCCTCCTTGTCCCACCCGAAGCGAAACACCCGCGCCGTAGTCGGCGGGATCGCGTGCGTGACGACGCCCTCCCCGTTATGCCAGCCATGCCGCGGCGCTGCGAGTTGCGCGACGGGGCGAAACGCGCGACCGTCGTTGCTCGCCTCGATCGCGAGCCGTTGGGCTTGATAGTTGTTCCCATCGGGCGTGATCGTGACGCTGCGGCAGGTGAACGGTTTGGCGAACTCGTACTGGATCCAGCCGGGCTCGGTCGTCCGCACGCGACCGCGGCGAGAACTGTCGAGCAGAAAGTCGGCCGCCTCGCCTGTGGAGGTCGTCACCCGCGGCGCCGGGTGCGATTGCGACGTGACGCCCGCGCCGGGCGGCGCGGGGAGCGCCACCACGGCGATGTCGCGATAGAATCCTTCGCGATGCGGCGGCTTGTCGATCGTGACGCCGCTGCCGATCGCGCCGTCAGGCCAATTCAGCGCGTGGCAAGTTACCTGCTGCATCGACAGCTCGGGCGTGATCCACGGCCCGCCAGCGGTGGCAAAGCCGTCGCACAGGTGCATGGCGATCTGCAGATCGCGGCGGTGGGCTTCGGCCACGGCGAACTTGACCGCCGCGTCCCACTCGGGCGAGAGCGTCTCGACCGGCTGCGGCCAAGGCGAGGGCGCCAGCGGCGGTTTGATCGGCATCAAATACGCGCCGCCGATGCCGGCCTGCTGCATCGCGTCCAGGTCGGCGGCGATGCCCTCGTGCGAGATGCAGCCGTGCATCCAGTACCAGATCACCCACGGCCTCGCGGCGGGTGGCGGATTGGCAAACAGATCGTCAATCTCGTCGCCGCGAGTCGGCACTCGCGCCAGCACGATCGCAAGCACCAGGCACGCTCGCATCACAAACGGCAGCCCACAGCGATGCGATTGCAGTGCGTTCATGCCTAAGGAAGCGGTGACGAGTGAGTTGCGATCTATCGAAGAGCCGACGGATAAGCTGCGCCCCAGCCGGACGGCCACGCCGTCCGGGACGTTTGAGCAAAGCCCCGACACTGCGCACACCGGCCCGCGTAGCGGCCCGGCTACGGGACTCTGCGATGAGCGCCGCCATCGCGCCGTCCGTCGACGCGGTGCGGTCTCTCTGTTATAGCTAGTAGAACTTCACCCGGCACGCACCTCGGGGGCTTCTTGTCATGCTCGCTCGTCACTTTGCAAAACATCTCGCGGCGATTGCAGTCGCACTGAGTTTGTCCGCCGCCTCATCCCCCGCGAGCGAGCGGACGCTGCTGGACAACGGCTGGCGGTTTGCCGTTGGTGATCACGAGGCGGCATTAATTCCGAGATTCAATGACAGCCAATGGCAACAAGTCGACCTGCCGCACGATTGGAGCATTCACGGCGAACGCACCAGCGACGCGCCGGGCGAGGGGCACTTTGGCTACTTTCCCGCCGGCGCCGGTTGGTATCGTCGCACGCTCGACGCGCCCGCCGCGTGGCAGGGCCAGCACGTGGCGCTGCATTTCGAAGGCGTCTACCACCGGGGGGACGTGTGGTGCAACGGCGAGCGCGTCGGGGGCAACCAGGGCAACGGTTACGTGCCGTTTCGGTGCGACCTGACGCCGCATTTGAATCTGGGCGAGTCGAACGTGATCACAGTGCGGGTCCGCAACGACGACTTGCCCAATTCGCGGTGGTACACCGGCTCGGGGATCTATCGGCACGTGTGGCTGGAGGTATCGCCGCCGGTGCGGCTGGCGCCAGACGGCGTGATCCTGATCACCGAGCGGGGCGCCGACGGCGCGGCCAAGCTGACCGTGCGCGCCGACGTGCTGAATCAATCGGACGCCAACGTGTCAGTCGCGCTGGCGTGCCATTTTCATGGCGCCGACGGCCGCAAGATCACGCACCGCGGCGAGCAACTCGTGCTGAAACCGGGCGAGCACACGCTGGAAGAATCCCTCGCGATTGCCGACCCGCAGCTCTGGTCGCCCGACTCGCCCACGTTGCACGACGTGGCTGTGACGCTGGTCAGCGACAACCGCGACGCCGACAGTGCGACGTTCCGCTACGGCCTGCGGACCGTCGACGTCTCGCCGGAGCGCGGGCTGCTGCTCAACGGCGCGCCGGTCCAGCTGTGCGGCGGCTGCGTCCACAGCGACCTGGGGCCGCTGGGCGCGGCGTCGTTCGACGATGCCGAACGACGCCGGGTGCAACTGTTGAAAGACGCCGGCTTCAACTGCATTCGCACGGCGCACAACCCGCCCTCGGTCACGTTCCTGAATGTCTGCGACGAGTTGGGCATGCTGGTGATCGACGAAGCGTTCGACGGCTGGGAAGCCAAAAAAGTCGCGCACGACGCCGATGACTTCCCGGAGCAGCACGAGGCCATCATCGACGCGTTGGTCCGCCGCGACCGCAATCACCCGTCGGTGATCATCTGGAGCGTCGGCAACGAAATGTACGAGCGGGCCAAGCCGCGGGCCGTGCTGCTGGCGGCGAAGCTGCGAGGCCGCGTGCTGCAGCACGACGCGACGCGCCCCGTTTCGGCGGCGATCTGCGGCCTGTGGGACGGCGCCGATTGGACGATCCTCGACCCGTTGTTCGCCGTGCTGGACGTGGGGGGCTACAACTACGAAACCTCGCGGATGGCGTCCGACCACCAGCGCGTCCCGTCGCGTGTGATGTACGGCTCGGAAACGTACCCCAAAGATGCCTTCGAGGACTGGCAAGCGACCACGCAACATCCGTACGTGATTGGCGCCTTCGTTTGGAGCGCGATGGACTACCTGGGCGAAGCGAGCATCGGCCGCGCGTTCCCGCCGGGCGAGCTGCTGCGGCATCACTGGGAGGGGTCGCACTTTCCCTGGCACGGCGCCGCGTGCGGCGACCTGGACCTGATCGGCGACCGACGGCCGCACTCCTATTACCGACAGATCGTCTGGGACCGCGGACGGACGCTGGCCGCGGCCGTGCAGACCACCGCCCCCGACGGCGGCGCCTGGCAGCTGACCAAGTGGGCCGTGCCGCCATGGCAACAAAGCTGGACCTGGCCCGGCCGCGAAGGCGAACTGATGGCGGTGGTTGCCTTCTCTCGCTACGACGCCGTGCGGCTGGAGCTGAACGGTCGCGTCGTGGGCGAAGCGCCGACCACCGTGGCCGAGCAGTTCCGCGCGGAGATCGCCGTCGCCTATCAGCCGGGGACGCTGGCCGTCATCGGCTTGGAGGACGGCCAAGAAGTGGAGCGTTTCGAGCTGGTCACCGCCGAGGCGCCCGCCGCGGTGCAACTCGCCGCCGATCAGCAGACGCTCGCGGCCGATCGGCAGTCGCTGGCGTTTGTCGACGTGACGATTGCCGATGCGCACGGCCGCTGCTGTCCGCAGGCGGATCACGCGGTGACGTACTCGGTGACCGGTCCGGCGGAGATCGTCGCGGTCGGCAGCGCTGACTTGACCACCGAGCAAACGTACCAGGCGAATCCGCGCCAGGTTTACCAGGGCCGCGGGCTGGTGGTGCTGCGGTCGACGGGGGAGGCGGGTGCCATTGAGATCATCGCCGAGGCGGCGGATTGCGAAGCCGGGCGGCTGACGGTCGCGGCGGAGGTACGAGCGGATTAGGCGCCGCTGCGGAGCGAGTGGTTGATAGCATGGCCGCTCCGGCCGTGCGGGAGTTCGCTCCGGGCGCACGGCCGGAGCGGCCATGCTACGATGCGACTCCCAGGCTCCGCGAGCCGTCTCGCGCCCCTGCAGGCAGCCGGGCGATTGTTGCAAAGTCGGCCCCTGCATTGCAAATTCGCGGCAGGATACAATGGCTCTGCCGCCACGTGGCGCCCTCCTCTGGTTCTTCTGTTGCAATTGGTCCGATGCCCAAGCTTCTCTACGTATTCGTCGCCATCGCGGCGTCGACTGGCGCCGTGTGCTCGCCCGCTGCC
Organism: Planctomycetaceae bacterium; assembly: GCA_002702655.1. Lineage (GTDB taxonomy): Bacteria > Planctomycetota > Planctomycetia > Pirellulales > Lacipirellulaceae. The sequence continues at coordinate 7,969 of PABB01000080.1, read as the reverse complement.
GCCGACGACGCGCTGCCGCCGGGGCTCATCGAGCAGGAGTTCATCTACGACACGGCGCCGTTCCCTTCGTGCCATGCGTCGACGATTGTCGAGACGCCCGCGGGGCTGGTCGCCGCCTGGTTTGGCGGCACGCACGAGCGGCATCCCGACGTGGGCATCTGGGTTTCGCGGCATGGCGCCGACGGCTGGTCGGCGCCGGTGGAGGTGGCCAACGGGGTGACCGGCGACACCCGCTATCCCACGTGGAACCCTGTGCTGTTTCAGCCGGCCGAGGGGCCGCTGCTGCTGTTCTACAAAGTCGGCCCCACGCCGCGCGACTGGTGGGGCATGGTCATGCAATCGAACAACGACGGTCGAACGTGGTCAGAGCCGCAACGGATGCCCGACGGGCTGATCGGCCCCGTAAAGAACAAGCCGGTGCAACTGGCCGACGGGACGATCGTGTCCCCTTCGAGCACCGAGCATGACGGCTGGCGCGTGCACTTCGAGCGGAGCACCGACGGCGGGGTGACGTGGACCACGACCGGCCCGCTGAACGACCCGGCGAAGATTCGCGCCATCCAACCCAGCATTCTGGTGCATGGCGACGGCCGGTTGCAGGCGCTCGGGCGGACGCGGGCCAGCGGGATCTTTCAGATCTGGTCGACCGACAACGGCAAGACCTGGGGCGAGATGTCGCGACTGCCGCTGCCCAATCCCAGTTCGGGGACCGACGCCGTGACGCTCGCCGACGGGCGGCACCTGCTCATCTACAACCACAGCGACACGTACAAGATTCGCTGGCCGTTGAACGTGGCCACCTCGACCGATGGCGAGCAGTGGAACGCCGCGCTCGTGCTGGAAAGCAAGCCCGAGCAGCAGTACTCCTACCCGGCGGTCATTCAAACCAGCGACGGATTGGTGCACGTGACCTACACCTGGCGCCGCGAGCGGATCGCCCATGCGGTGATTGATCCGACCAAGCTGCCGTCGGCGCCCATCGTCGGCGGCCAGTGGCCCGACGGCGTGGCAGCGTCAGCGGGAGTTCAGGATTGAATGAACCGCGGGTCGACGCGGATGGACGCAGATCGAGTCACAATCGTCGCCGCGGCGCACTTAGCATGACCGCACCGGCCGTCCGCCAGGCCAGTGAATCGTGATTGGCAACAGGCCACGGACAACTGACAACGGACTCCTGACAACCGCCCGATCCCATGCTATCTCCGATCGACATCGCGGTGCTGGTGGTCTACGTCGTCGGCGTGGTCGGGTTCGGCTGTTGGTTCGTTCGCAAAAGCTCCACCACGGCGGAGTTCACCTCAGCCGGCGGCTCGATTGCCGGCTGGGCGGTGGGGCTGTCGATCTTCGGCACCTTTCTCTCCAGCAATACGTTCTTGGGCGTGCCGGGCAAGGCGTACGGTTCGAACTGGAACTCGCTATTGTTCAGCTTCACGCTGCCGGTGGCGGCGTGGATCGCGACGCGGTGGTTTGTGCCGTTCTACCGCAACAGCGGCGAGATTTCGGCCTACTCGCACCTGGAGCACCGCTTCGGCCCGTGGGCGCGGACCTACGGGGTCGTGTCGTACTTGCTGATGCAGTTCGCGCGAGTCGGCACGGTGCTGTTCGGGGTGTCGCTGGCGCTGGCGGCGCTGACGGGTTGGCCGCAGTGGATCATTATCGTCGCCGCGGGAGCGCTGATCACGCTGTACACGATCTTGGGCGGGATCGAGGCGGTCATCTGGACCGACGTAGTGCAGTCGCTGGTGCTGTTGGCCGGGGCGGCGGGGATCATCGCACTGTTGCTCCTCGGCATGCCCGAGGGGCCAGGGCAGGTGTTCTCGATCGGCGCGGCCGAGGCGAAGTTCAGCCTGGGCAGCACCGACTGGTCGTTGGCCACGTCGACCGTGTGGGTCGTGCTGCTGTACGGGCTGTTCATGAATCTGAACAACTTCGGCATCGACCAGAGCTACGTGCAGCGATACCACGCATCGACCGACATGGCCCAGGCCCGCCGCAGCGTGTGGCTGGGGGCGCTGCTGTACATCCCGGTGTCGTTGGCGTTTTTCTTCATCGGCACGGCTGCATTTGCCTACTACGATACGCACCCAGAGATGCTGGCCGAAGTCCAGCAGCAAGTGGCCGAGCAGAAGTTGCGACTGGCCGGCGTCCAGCAAACGGCCGAAGCGGTGGCGGCGACGGTCGCCGAGCTCTCGCCCGCCGACGTGGGGGACAAGGTGCTGCCGCATTTCATCGTGCACGCGCTGCCCCGCGGCGTGACGGGGCTGGTGATCGCCGCCATCTTTGCCGCCGCGATGAGCAGCATCGACACGTCGCTCAACAGTTCGGCGACCGTCGTGCTATCGGACATCTACCGCCGCTACTTTCGCCCGCAGGCCACCGAGCGGGAGAACATGACGGTGCTGTACGGCGCCACGTTGGTCATGGGCGTGCTGGGCACAGCCACGGCGCTGGCCATGATCGGCGTGCAAAGCGTGCTGGACGTGTGGTGGCTGCTGTCGGGCGTGTTCGCCGGCGGGCTGTTGGGGCTGTTTCTGCTGGGGGCAATCAATCGCCGCGTCGGTTCGCGGCCGGCGGCGGTCGCGGTGGCGGCGGGGCTGCTGGCCACGTTGGGGATGGCCTGGCCCAAGCTCCGCGGTCTGTTCGATCGACTGCTGCCCGGCGACGGGGGCGAAGCTGTGACAGACCAACCGCTGCTGCATGAAAATATGACGATTGTCGTGGGCACGCTGACTGTGCTTGTCGTCGGGTCGCTCGCGGGCTGGTTGCAGGGCCCGCGGCAGGAATCCGCCCCCGCGGCCGCCCCGACGGTCGATCCTTAGCGCAGAATGGAAAGTGCGCGATGACCGTGCAGCGCAAGAGAACCTGCTGAACTGCCGCCACTCACGAATCACCAATCACGAATCACCAACAACCACCCGCCATGCCCCAAGAAATGCTCCAACCGATTCGCGGGATCGTCCCGCCGCTGGCCACGCCGCTCACGGCCGCGGGCGAGGTGGACGTGCCGGCGCTGGCGCGACTGGTCGACCACGTGATCGCCGGCGGGGTCCACGGTCTGTTCGCGCTGGGCACGACCGGCGAGGGCCCCTCGCTGGCCGCCGCGGAGCAACGGCTGGTGCTGTCGACCGTCGCCGCCCAGGCTGACGGGCGCGTGCCCGTGCTTGCCGGGGTGAGCGCCGCGTCGCTGGGCGAGTCGCTCGCCCTGGCCGCCCACGCCGCCGATTGCGGTTGCGACGCGATCGTCGCCACGCCGCCGTTCTACTTTGCGGTAAGCCAGGCAGCCATCGCCGACTACTACCGGCAACTGGCTCGCACCGCGCCGCTGCCGACCGTGCTGTACAACATGCCGGCGGTCGCCAAGCTGACGATCGAGCCCGAGACGATTTCGCAACTGATCGACGAGCCGGGGATCGTGGCGCTGAAAGACAGCTCGGGCGATCTGAACTACTTCGCCGCGGCGCTACGGGCGGTCAGCCGCCGGGTCGACTTTCCCGTGCTGGTGGGGCCCGAGCATCTGCTGGCCCGCACGCTGGCCATGGGCGGCGCCGGGGGCGTGTGCGGCGGAGCGAACATCTTTCCCACGGTGTTCGCCAGCCTGTATGATGCCCATCTGTGCGACGACGCCCCGCGCGTCGCCGCCGCTCATCAACTTGTCGAACTCATCCAAAAGGTCTACGCCGCGGGCGGTCCGCTGTCGGTCCCCTCGGTGATCGCGCAGTGCAAGGCGGCCCTGGAGGCGCGCGGCCTGTGCCGGCGGACCACCAAGCCGCCGATCGCGGCCGCGACCGACGCTCAAGCCGCGCAGGTCGCCCAGATCGTGCAGCACGTTCAGCAACAACTCCAGCCGCAACAATCGCTGGCCGCTCATCCGGCGGACGGTCCGAGTTAGCTCTCTCATCAACCTCAAGGGCGCATCGTCATGTCGAAATCCAATGCGGTCTTGCTCGCTGTGGCGCTCGTCGCGATCGCCGCCGCGGCGTGGTACCGGCAACAGGTCTTTCAGCAGGAGGCGCCCCCGACGCCGCCGGAGAACCTGCACGTGGCCTTCATCACCGGCGGCTCGGGCCCGTACTGGCAAAGCACGGCCAACGGCGCTCGCGAGGCCGGCGAGGACCACGGCGTGACGGTCGACGTGGAGATGCCGGCCGATGCCGAAAGCCTCGAAGAGCAGATGGCACTGCTCACGAAGTTGAAGCCGGCCGACTTCGACGGCGTGGCGGTCAGCCCGCTCAGCGCCGAAGACCAAACGCCGTTGATCAATCGCATTCAAAGCGAAACCAACCTGATCACCTTCGACTCGGACGCGCCCTACTCGCAGCGACGGGGGCACATCGGCACCAGCAACTACGGCGCGGGCGCCAAGTGCTTGGAACTGGTCAACGAGGCTCTGCCGGAGGGCGGGAAAGTGTTGGTTCTGCTGGCCAATTTGACCAAGGCCAATATGATCGATCGTCAATTGGGATTTGAGGAGAAGCTGAAGATTCGCAACGCGGCGGTCAACGACGGGGACGAACCGCCGCCGGCCATTGAGGTGATCGAATACCTGACCGACGAGGGGGACAGCGCGGCCGCCGCCGAGGGGATCCGCCGCACGCTCGCCGAGCACAGCGATCTGGCGTGCATCGTGGGGATGAATTCGCGGCATGGCGCGGTGATTCTCGACACGCTCAAAGAGCTTGATCAACTCGACAAGGTGAAAGTGATCGCGTTCGACGCGACCGATCCCACGCTCGATGGCGTCAAGGACGGCCACATCTACGCCACCATCGCCCAGGACCCCTACAAGTACGGCTACGAAGCGGTGCGACTGCTGCAGTCGCTGGCCGCCAGCGCCAGCGACGAGCTGCCGATCACCGGCGGCGGTACGATTTACATCGACACCGAGGTGGTGCGGCAGGACAACGTCGACAGGTTCCGCCGGCGCATCGCGTCGCGATCGGCCGAGTAGCGACCGCTCTTTCGATGCTTTGATTGACTTCCGTGGAGAATGATGATGGGACGGGCCGCACGCGGCGTGCAGGGAAGATTCTCTTGTTGGACCGCAGGGCTGGCGGTGCTGTTCGGCTTGGCATTTCACCATGCGGCCCGCGCGGCTGAGACAACGGGCGGCTTCTCGGCCGTGCGGCTGATGTGCGAAAACGCCGTCGACCCGCTGGGCGTCGACGCCGCCAACCCGCGGCTTTCGTGGCAGGTGACGAGCGACGCGCGCGGCGCCCGGCAGAGTGCGTACCAGATCCTGGTGGCGTCCACAGCGGAAAAGCTCGCGGCGGACGACGCCGATTTGTGGGACTCGGGGCGCGTCGAGTCCGACGCCGCCCGCGTGCGCTACGCCGGCCAGCCGCTGGGCTCCTCTCAGCAGGCGTTCTGGAAGGTGCGCGCCTGGAACGAGCACGAGCACGCAAGCCCATGGAGCGCCCCGGCCACGTGGACGATGGGCGTGCTGGAGTCCGACGACTGGCAGGCCCGCTGGATCGTCGCTCCCTGGACGTCCGAGGCGCTGCTGCTGCGGCGTGAATTCGGGGTGAAGCCGGGTCTGCGGCGGGCGTTGGTGCATGTGTGCGGGCTGGGGCAGTTCGAGCTGTTTCTCAACGGCCAGAAGGTCTCGGCCAATCTGCTCTCCCCCGGGTGGAGCAAATACAACCGCACGGCCCTGTACGAAACGCACGACGTGACCGAACTGCTCGTGCAGGGCGACAACGCCGTGGGGCTGGCCCTGGGCGACGGCATGTACAACACCGAGCGCCGCAATCGCTTCAGCAAGTTCCAGGGAACGTTCGGCCCGTTGCGCGCCTGCGGGCAGATCGAACTGCAATACGTCGACGGCTCGCGCGAGGTCGTCGTCACCGACCCGCAGTGGCGCGTCGCCCGCGGGCCGGTCACCTACAACGACATCTTTGGCGGCGAGGACTTCGACGCCCGGCTGATCGAGCCGGGGTGGGACACGGCGGGATTCGACGACGCGCATTGGACGGGAGCGGTCGAGTTGGTCCGTCCCAGCGGCACGCTCCGTGGCTCCACTGCCAGCGCACCGCCGCTGGGCGCCATCGAAACCATCGAACCGGCGAGCATCACCGACCACGGCGCGGGCCGGCAGGTTGTCGACCTGGGGCAGAACGCCAGCTACATGCCGCGGATCACCGTCAGCGGCCCGGCCGGCAGCACCGTGCGGCTCACGCATGCCGAGGTGCTCGACGACAACGGCGACATCGACCGCGGCACGTGCGGCGGCAACCGCGGCCCGGCCTACTGGCAATACACCAAGGCGACCGACGGCCCCGAAACATGGTTCCCGCAGTTCTTCTACGCCGGCTGCCGGTTCCTACAGGTTGATCTGCTACCGGCGACCGAGGGCGGCCCGCTGCCGACGCTCGACGCCTGCGCGGGCGTGGTCGTGCACTCCACCACACCGGCGGCAGGCGACTTTCGCTGCTCCAACGAGTTGCTCAACCGGATCCGCACGCTGGTCCGCTGGGCGCAGCGGTCCAACATGGTCTCGGTGCTGACCGATTGCCCGCACCGCGAGAAGCTCGGCTGGCTCGAGCAGTACCACCTGAACGGCCCCGCCATCCGCTACGAGTTCGACGTGCCGCGGATTTTTGCCAAGGGCATGCAGGACATGGCCGACTCGCAACTGGACAACGGCTTGGTCCCCAACATCGCCCCCGAGTACGTGGAGTTTCCCGGCACGTTTCGCGCAGCGGCCGAGTGGGGCTCGGCCGTGATCTTGGTGCCGTGGCAGCAGTACGTATTCACCGGCGACGACACGTTGCTGCGGCAGCACTACGAGGTCATGCAACGGTACCTGGCTTACCTGGAATCCATCGCCGAGGACGGCATCGTCTCCGAAGGGCTGGGCGATTGGTACGACCTGGGCCCCGCCGATCGGCCCGGGCACGCGCAGCTGACCCCGCCGCCGGTGACCGCCACGGCGTTTTACTTTCACGACGCCGAGCTGATGTCCCGCATCGCCGAGTTGCTGGGCTACGACCAGGATGCGAAGCGCTACGCGGCCCAGGCCGAGGCGATTCGCGCGGCGTGGTTGCGCGAGTTTCGCACCGAGGAGGGCGTGTACGCGACCAACTCGCAATGCAGCAATGCGATCGCGCTGGAGCTGGGTCTGGTCCTGCCGGAGGACCACGACCGCGCACTGGCGGCGCTGGTCAACGACGTGCAGGAGAACGACTACGGCCCCACCGCCGGCGACGTCGGCTACCGGTTCCTGCTGCAGGCGCTGGCCCACGGCGGCCGGTCCGACGTGATCTACCGGATGATCAACCAGGACGAGCGGCCCGGCTACGGCTATCAGCTGAAGCAAGGCGCCACGGCGCTCACCGAGGCGTGGGACGCCAACCACCACTCGTCGCACAACCACTTCATGCTGGGGCACATTACCGAGTGGTTCTACGGCCACGTACTGGGCATTCGCCCCGACCCGACGGCGCCCGGGTTCAAACGCGTGCTCATCGAGCCCACCCCCGGCGGCGATCTGACCTGGGCCGAGGGCTCGTACGAGGGGCCCCACGGCCCCATCCAAGTCCACTGGGACCGCGACGGCGATGAGTTCCGCCTGCGCGTGCGGATCCCGGCCAACTCGACGGCACTGGTCACGCTGCCCGCCGCGGCCGCGACAATCCACGAGGGCGAGGCGCCCGCCACCGACGCCCCGGGCGTAACGGTTGAAAGTAGCGACGGTGGCAACACAACGCTGGCCGTCGAATCGGGCACGTACGTGTTCACTTGCGAGTTGGCGGAGTAGCGGCCGCGGGGCGCGCGAGCCTACCTGGGCCGCACAGCGGCAAGAGGGCGCGAGCGGGCCGGTGATGCCTCCTGCGGCTGCGCCGCACCGGTAGTCTGAACGGCAACCGGTGCTACCCTACGCCGTTAACCCTTTTCGATCATTGAATTGGCCTTGATGCGGCTGGCATGGTCGCCTTACAGGCGGTGTGGACTCAACAACCCATGCCCCTGA